>NZ_JH114319.1:0-500 GCF_000224635.1 Desulfovibrio sp. 6_1_46AFAA | reverse complement strand
ATCCGGCATGAGATGGCCCTCGATAATTTCAACACCTTTATATTTGCATAAGTCCTTAAGAATTTCTCCGATACTTTCTCGAATGTTGGCAAATATTATTTTCCGCCTGTATTTTGGAGAAAAGACAATGTGATACTTGCACAACCATTTTGTGTGGGCTAAACTTTGAACTCGAGTTCCCATATAAAAACACCTTTCCCTTAAAAATTACGATGGGCTTGAACAACTCTATCGTATGGGAAAGGTGTTTTTTGTATAACAAATTATTTCCACCCGCATAGCGGGTGGATTTCTGTTTCGCTCGCAAACGCTCGCTCAACTGGCTAAAGCCCCTTACGCAAACGGGCCGGAAAATCCGGCCCGCTGTTCAGTTTTGTTCAGGCATACGCCGCGCGGCGTTGCCCTGGCGAGTATCCGCAATTACCAGCGGTAATTTTTATCCTGCTGATGTCCCACAATGCCGCCGGCCAGCGCGCCCACACCGGCGCCGGCCAACGCGC
>NZ_JH114318.1:0-576 GCF_000224635.1 Desulfovibrio sp. 6_1_46AFAA | reverse complement strand
TTCTCTCTCTCTCTCTCTCTCTCTCTCTCTCTCTCTCTCTCTCTGTAGTGGAAAGCTGACAAGAGGGGTCAAACGCCCCGCAACAGGAAAAACGATGCATGTTATTTGGCCTGTTCATTGAAGTATCCTGAAAAATTTTTATGCCCACAGTATAGTCATTCCTGCTATTGAAATGAGTTTTCGCTGCCCATGCCATCCGGCAATCAGGACACGAAAAGCCCATAAAAAAGAAGCGGGGCGTCAGGAGAACACCCCGCTTCCAGAAGCGCGCCCCGCTGTCCACTTCGGGGCGTGCCGGGGAGGCGCGTGCTGTCCATGCGCGCCTGCTTGCGGCCGGGAGATGCGCTAACCCCCCGCCGCAAATGTCTGAACCGGGCGGCTTTCAATTTCCATGGCGGAAGCCCGGCTTTTAATTCCAATATAATGTTTCCACCGCCGACCATGAAACAGTGCGGCGGTGGAAAAAGCACACAAAAAACGGCGGCATACCGCGCGCAAAACACGCGGCATACCGCCGTCAGACTGGGTCAGTCGATAAAAAACGAAAAAATTGAGGAGTTACTCTCTCTCTCTCTC
>NZ_JH114317.1:0-590 GCF_000224635.1 Desulfovibrio sp. 6_1_46AFAA | reverse complement strand
AAGCCCTGATCAGAGTGCAACACGGCTCCAGGCATGGCCGGAAGTCTAGACAGTGTGGCAAGCACCAGTTCAAGGTCATTTCTGGCTGAGAGGCTGTATGCGATAATCTCGGTGTTGTGCAAATCCTGCACTGCCGACAAGTAAATAAAACCGGAGCTTGTCGGCAGATAGGTGATATCTGTCGCAAGTTTTTTACCGGGAACATCGCTTTTGAAGTCACGGCCAAGGAGGTTCGGAAACACAATACTGCCCGATTTGCCAACGTAACGGCGTTTTTTACGGATAACCGATTGAATGCCAAGTTTTTGCATCAAGCGATGAACTCGCTTATGGTTTACGATAAGCCCTTCACGATGCAAAGTTGTCGTTATACGACGATATCCGTAGAAGGGGCGTAATGAGTGAATTGCTTTAATGTACTCCAAGATACCTTCATTGTTGTCTTGCTTGGGTACACTCTTCTTCCATTTATAGTATCCAGACCTGGATAATCCCGAATAAGACAGCAAAATTGACAACGAATGCCGCGTCCGCAATTCATCAATTATTCTGAAATGCTGCCACTTTTGTCTGCTCCCCATTCGTGCCCG
>NZ_JH114316.1:0-595 GCF_000224635.1 Desulfovibrio sp. 6_1_46AFAA | reverse complement strand
TTTTTCCGAAATTGGGTGCTCGGGGCGGAGCGGGAGGCCGGGGCCTGGCATAGAGATGAAATTCGGAATGTTGAAGGTCACTTCGGTGTTTTCCCTGTAAGCGGTGGCGGATGGTTCTTATACGGTGATGGTGCTTGGGGGCCTGACCCCAATCTAAAAATTAATGTTTCTTATGGCACGGGCTTTCCCACGGGCAACAATCCTAGCCCTAAATTTATGCTTTCCAATGTTGTCCCCACCGGCCCGCAGAACGTGCCGCCCCACGTCCATCAGCCCGTGGTCATCTATCTAGGCCGGGCGGCCCAGGTATAGGATGATCGGCTGCCAAATATGCTCCGGTACGTTCTTGGGGCCGGTCGGGACGGCATTGGAAAAAGCAAACTTGGGCAATAAATAGTTGCCCGATACCACACTATCCACAGAGGCAACGACAGTCTTCCTCGAGGGATCCTTCCCCCAAAGCCCGTCTCCATAAAAACCGTATCCTGTACTACCCGGCGCAGGGAGCACAGCGAAGTGACCTTCAGCATCCCGAATTTCATCTCTTCCCCACGCGCCCGCCGTCCCATCCGCTCCGAGCACCCAATTTCGGAAA
>NZ_JH114315.1:0-810 GCF_000224635.1 Desulfovibrio sp. 6_1_46AFAA | reverse complement strand
GTTAACACTATTTCAGAGCTATAACAATTAACGCAAAGACGACAAAGGCCAGGAACATGACATCGAGCTTATCGAACCGAGTAAAAACACGGCGGAAGCCTTTGAGCCTCCTGAAAAGCCGTTCTACCTCATTACGTCTTTTGTATAGCTCTTTGTCATACTCCCACGGTTTCAGTCGGTTGGGATTGGGCGGCACCACCGGAGTGAAGCCCAACTCACGTCCCAAGCGAGTCGTTTCATTACCCTCATATGCGCCATCCATAAGCAAGCTGCACGGCGCTGGCATCGGCCCCAACTGGACAAGCAGCCTGCGCCCCTCGGGGGCATCGCCGGCGTTGCCGGGAGTGAGGCTGAAATTCAACGCGCATTCAGCATTCGCGGCAACCATATGAAGCTTGGTCGTCCAGCCGCCTCTGGACTTTCCGATGGACTGCGGACCTGTTTTTTTAAGGCCCCTGTTCCATCGGGATGAACCTTAACAATAGTACTGTCGAGAGAAACTGCTTCTATTTTAAGGCGGAGTATCTGCTCTTGTTGAAGGCGTTCAAATATACGGTCAAGAACTCCGTTCTTGCTCCAGCGGTTCATGCGCGTGTAGATGCTGTGCCAACAGCCAAAATTTTTCGGCAGTCCACGCCATTTACACCCATGCTCCGCAACGTACAGAATCGCATTCAACACCTGGAGATTGTCAAAATGGACATTACCTCTTTGGCGCGGGAAGCAGTCAGCGATTCTCTCATATTGTTCGCGAGTAATTTGCATAAGACATTCTTACGGAATACTCGCTCTTTGTCAAATAGTGTTAAC
>NZ_JH114314.1:0-848 GCF_000224635.1 Desulfovibrio sp. 6_1_46AFAA | reverse complement strand
TCAAAACCACCCGCATAGCGGGTGGTTTGCTCCAGCCCTATAAGGGCTTGTTACCGGCCAGCGTCTAAAGGCGCTGGCTTTCACTTTGTTCAAGCCCAGTGCCCTTGCCGCTTTGGCTTACCCCTGGAAGGGGTTTTGGTATTCTCGGGTACTTACTCGATCTTGCAGAATATCATGCTTCTCTTGCTGCTGAATGTATTTTTTGACCGTTACCTCATTGAGTCCTACCGTACTGACGAAATATCCTTCCGCCAAGAATTTCCTATTGCCAAATTTGTACTTCAGGTTTGCATGCTTATCGAAAATCATCAATGAGCTTTTTCCTTTCAGGTACCCCATGAAACTTGATACACTGATTTTTGGAGGAATACTCACCAGCATGTGCACATGATCCGGCATGAGATGGCCCTCGATAATTTCAACACCTTTATATTTGCATAAGTCCTTAAGAATTTCTCCGATACTTTCTCGAATGTTGGCAAATATTATTTTCCGCCTGTATTTTGGAGAAAAGACAATGTGATACTTGCACAACCATTTTGTGTGGGCTAAACTTTGAACTCGAGTTCCCATATAAAAACACCTTTCCCTTAAAAATTACGATGGGCTTGAACAACTCTATCGTATGGGAAAGGTGTTTTTTGTATAACAAATTATTTCCACCCGCATAGCGGGTGGATTTCTGTTTCGCTCGCAAACGCTCGCTCAACTGGCTAAAGCCCCTTACGCAAACGGGCCGGAAAATCCGGCCCGCTGTTCAGTTTTGTTCAGGCATACGCCGCGCGGCGTTGCCCTGGCGAGTATCCGCAATTACCAGCGGTAATTTTTATCCTGCTGATGTCCCACAA
>NZ_JH114313.1:0-898 GCF_000224635.1 Desulfovibrio sp. 6_1_46AFAA | reverse complement strand
CGTGCCCCGTGGCCGTCGGAAACCGTGAAGCTGAAGGTGTCGGTGAGCTTTTCACCCACGCCCAGGCCCTGCACCGCGGGCAGGGCGTTAGTTCAGAACGTAGGTATAGTTGCCCGAGGCATCCACTGTGAACGTGCCGTACAAGCCCGCCTTGTCCGTCTGCGGGAGAAAAGTCAGCACATCGTGCAGATCCACATCCACGGGCACGGGCAACGTGCCGCTGACACTGGCCGTGCCTTCGGCGATTACGGTTGCGGCCGCGCCCACGCTGGGCAGATCGTTGGTGCCGTTAATGGTCAGGGTCAGGCTGTTGGTAGCCGTGCCCCCGTGGCCGTCGGACGCTGTAAAACTGAACGTGTCCGTGAGCTTTTCACCCACGCCCAGGCCCTGCACCGCAGGCAGCGCATTATTCAGAATGTAGGTATAGTTGCCCGAGGCATCCACTGTGAGCGTGCCGTACAGGCCCACTGTGCCCGTCTGCGGGAGAAAAGTCAGCACATCGTGCAGATCCACATCCGTGGGCACAGGCAGCGCGCCGCTGACAGAGACCGTATCCTCGGCGATCACGGCCGTGGCCGCGCCGACCGTGGGGATGTCGTTGGTGCCGTTGATGGTCAGAGTCAGGGTATTGGAGACCGTGCCCCCGTGGCCGTCGGAAACCGTGAAGCTGAAGGTGTCGGTGAGCTTTTCACCCACGCCCAGGCCCTGCACCGCGGGCAGGGCGTTGTTCAGAACGTAGGTGTAGTTGCCGTTGGCGTCCAGGGTGAGCGTGCCGTACAAGCCCGCCTTGTCCGTCTGCGGGAGAAAAGTCAGCACATCGTGCAGATCCACATCCACGGGCACGGGCAGCGTGCCGCTGACACTGGCCGTGCCTTCGGCGATTACGGTTGCGGCCGCG
>NZ_JH114312.1:0-899 GCF_000224635.1 Desulfovibrio sp. 6_1_46AFAA | reverse complement strand
CCTTCCGGGAGATCTTTCATGTCCGCTCCCGCCGTCACGGTCATCGTGCCCAGCTACAACTACGCCCGCTATCTGCCGGGCGCGCTGCGCGGCGTGCTGGGCCAGAGCATGGCGGATTTCGAGCTGCTGCTGGTGGAGGACGGTTCCACGGACCAATCCCCGGCCGTGGCCCGGAGCTTTGCCGCGCGCGACTCCAGAGTGCGCCTGCTGACCCATGCGGACGGCAGAAATCACGGCCTGCCCGCCGCCCTGGCTCTGGCGCTGGCAGAAGCAAGGGGCCGCTGGACGGCCTTTCTGGAGGCCGACGACCTCTGGCATCCCCTGTGTCTGGAACGCCGCCTGGAAACAGCGGAAAAAAACAACGCGGGCGTGGTCTGCAACGACATAGCCCCCTTTGCCATGCCCGGAGCCGATATGGCCTGGTTTGAGGGCTATGTGCCGCGCGTCATGCGCTGGCATGCCCGGCTTGCCCCGGCGCACTGCGATGTGCGCCCCTTTCTGTTGGAAAACAAAATCCCCACCTTTTCCTGCGCCATGGCCAGAACCGGCCTGTTGCGCCGTATCTCCCTGCAAACGCCCGTGCCGCGCTGGCTGGACTGGTGGGTCTGGGCCCAGCTCGCCGCGCTCGCGCCCTTTGCCTTTGTGCCGGAAAAGCTCACCCGCTGGCGGCTGCACCCCAAAAGCTGGCACCACAAGGTGGAAATCTTCAGCTACCTTAAGGAGTTCCGGCGCATGGGGCGCGGCTTCCGCCGCCTGTTCGCCAGCGATCTGACCCGCCGCGGGCAATGGGGCGCGCTGGCCTTTCTGCTGCTGCCCGCCACAATACGCCTGGCCGCGCGCCTGGCATTGACGGCACGTGAGGACGGGCTTGTGCGCGCCTTGCGGCGTATTTCCGGGCG
>NZ_JH114311.1:0-1122 GCF_000224635.1 Desulfovibrio sp. 6_1_46AFAA | reverse complement strand
TGTAAGCGGTGGCGGATGGTTCTTATACGGTGATGGTGCTTGGGGGCCTGACCCCAATCTAAAAATTAATGTTTCTTATGGCACGGGCTTTCCCACGGGCAACAATCCTAGCCCTAAATTTATGCTTTCCAATGTTGTCCCCACCGGCCCGCAGAACGTGCCGCCCCACGTCCATCAGCCCGTGGTCATCTATCTAGGCCGGGCGGCCCAGGTATAGGATGATCGGCTGCCAAATATGCTCCGGTACGTTCTTGGGGCCGGTCGGGACGGCATTGGAAAAAGCAAACTTGGGCAATAAATAGTTGCCCGATACCACACTATCCACAGAGGCAACGACAGTCTTCCTCGAGGGATCCTTCCCCCAAAGCCCGTCTCCATAAAAACCGTATCCTGTACTACCCGGCGCAGGGAGCACAGCGAAGTGACCTTCAGCATCCCGAATTTCATCTCTTCCCCACGCGCCCGCCGTCCCATCCGCTCCGAGCACCCAATTTCGGAAAGGCCGGAGGCAGGGGAAAAACCCTTTTATCCCTATGGAGTTTTCAAAGAGCCGTGCGCGTTTCCGAGCTTGGGTGCTTGGGACAGATCGGGAGGCCGGGGCTTGGGGCCGGGATGAGATACGAAATATTTCTGGTGTCGTTGGGGGCGTCGAATATTTTGGCAAGGTGGCATCCGGCGCATTTAAAATTCAGTCTGTCACAGCCGATACTTTTGGAAGCCAAGGAATGGTACGCCATGAAAATGGAGCAGCTTCATTTGATGCGAGTCGCGTCGTGCCCACCGGTCCACAAAACGTCCCCCAGCACGTTTGTCAGCCCATCATCCTCTATCTGGGCCACCCGAGGTAAAGGATCACGGGGACTATGGTGTTTTCTGGGCGGGTGTCGCTTGCAATGCGCGGCGTACCGTGTGCGCCGTCAGATACATATGCCTGTTTCTGGGCGTTGGTCATGCTGACAGTGCTGTTGTTATCTATCGGCACCACTGACAGCATGGTGGGCACGTTTACATAATTCTGGCGTTCTGACGCACCACCGTATCCGTGTACATGCCCCTGTAACGCGTCTTCTTGCCAGCCTCCGGCCTCCCGATCTGTCCCAAGCACCCAAGCTCGGAAAAGGC
>NZ_JH114310.1:0-1135 GCF_000224635.1 Desulfovibrio sp. 6_1_46AFAA | reverse complement strand
CCGTGGCCGCCAGCGGCAACGTCAACGTGGCCTCGGCCCAGGACACCTACTTTTACAGTTATTCCAAATCCTCCACCGGCGCGCTGGGACTGAGTTCCTCGTCCAAAAAGGAAGGTAAGGCCACCGTGACTCAGGTGGAATCCAACCTCATCGGCCGGAATGTCACCCTGGACGCAGGCAAGAGCGTCAGCGTCACGGCCTCCAACCTGGCCGCCGTGGACAATATCAACCTCACGGCCCGCGACGGCGACGTGGCCGTTGTGGACGGCAAAAACCAGTCCACGTCCTGGTATTACAAAAAGCAGACCGGCTTCGGCCTGGGCGGGGGCGGCTCCTTTACGAGCTTCTACGGCACCGAGGGCAAAAAAGAGCAAAGCGCGGGCAGCACCAGCAAGGGCTCGGCACTGGCCGCCGGACAGGACATCACGCTCACGGCCTCGCGCGACGCGGCCATTGTGGGTTCCAGCCTCAGCGCGGGCAATAACGTGACCATCAATGCCGGACGGGACGCCAACATTCTCGGCGGCGCCAACACCTCCTCCCACAGCAAGGAAAAATTTGCCTCCGGCTTCGGCGTGGAAGGCATCCTGGGCCTGGACAAGACCAGCTTCTTCATGGGTTATCAGGAAACGGCCAAGGGCAACGCCAAGGCCAACACGCAAAACGCGGCCAGCCAGATCACGGCCAATAACGACATCACGGTCAATGCCGGGCAGAACGTCAACATGGCCGGTTCCCGGCTGGCCGCGGCCCAGGATTTGAACATGGCCGCGGGCAAGGATATTAACCTCCTCCAAGCCACGGACACGGCCAGCGCCAGCGCCTATGAAAAAACACTGCGCGCGGGCCTGAGCCTTGAGTTAACTCAAAACCTGACCAGCACAGCTAAGAAGGCCTACACGACCGGCAATGAAGCCGTCAGCAATCTGAACAACAAGGATATCATCGGTGCCGGAGAAAAAGCCTATGACGCCTACAACAGCGCGCAAGCTCTGGCCAATCCAAATGCTTCGGCAAGTCTGACCCTGGGCGTAAGCTCCTCCTGGAGCAGCAGCCAAAGCCACAGCGCCACCGCCGTGCCGGATCAGTTGTCAGCGGGCACCGACATGACTCTGGCCGCCGGGCAGGACATAAA
>NZ_JH114309.1:0-1147 GCF_000224635.1 Desulfovibrio sp. 6_1_46AFAA | reverse complement strand
GGCGGTGAGGGCTGCCAGGGCCGCCTGACATCCTTCATTGATCTCAGCGTATTTGCGGACGCGGGCGTTTTCCGGCTTGTTGTACTCGGCCAGGCGCTCGGCTTCGGCTGCGGCCTCCTCGGCGGCGCGCTGAGCCTCGGCGGCGGCTTCCTCGGCAGCGCGGGCTAGATCACATTCTTCTTGCGTAATGTAACCGTCTGGTTTCTGTTCCCAGATTTCACAATTGCCGGTGGGAGAATAAAATACAGGCATGGCTTTTTCCTTATGTCGATAGAGCGTTGATAACAATAATGACAGCCCCCTGAGTGCCGTTGCCTCCACTGGAGGCTGAGCCAACAGTGGTATTGTTTACCGGGGCACCATTTCCGCCAATGCCGCCGTTGCCATATGTTCCATGCGTCGAAGTCCCGCCCGTACCACCACTACCTCCCGCTTGGGCACCTCGATTTGAGGGGGAGCCTGACCTCCACGATCCGGAACCGCTAGCTCCCATACCTCCGACGCTTGGGGAGCTGCCATAAGAAAACCCGGCAGCTCCCCCCGAACCAGGTCCGCCCGAGAAAGAGCCGGTCCCACCAAGGGAGCTTGTAGGATCCACCCCCCGATAGGTAGGAGCCACTCCATTGCCGCCAGTACCGCCGCCCAAAGCGGTGAGATGTTCCCCGAACGCAGTTGATCCACCATCGCCGCCGCCAACGGTTACAGGAATGATATCACCTTTGGTGAGCGTTACATTTTGCGTTATCGTCTGGCCAGCGCCTCCGCCGCCGCCTCCGTTGCCTCCATGATTCTGATATTTGCCGTAAGAGTACCCTCCGGAATTATTATCCTGATATGCCGTCCACTCAGTTGCGACGCCCGTCGAGCCATTACCACCTTTTCCACCTCCGGCAATACAAGTAACGGCGTAGGTAGCGGTTTCAGGTACTATCCAATTTCCGGACGAGGTGATCACCACTTCCGACTGCAAGTTAAGCAGTCTGTCCCAGGCATCTTTCACGCCCTTGGCAGAAATCGCCACGCCGTCCTTGGCCGCCGTCCCTTCCTCAAAATCATCCGTGAGCTTCACATGCCCGTAAAACTGAAAATTGCCTTTGCCGTAGGCATCGGGATTTTCCGAGGCATGCACACCAAGGGAGAGAATGCC
>NZ_JH114308.1:0-1644 GCF_000224635.1 Desulfovibrio sp. 6_1_46AFAA | reverse complement strand
TTGGAGTTGCCCCCTGCTAAACCGGACACTCCAACGTTTTGCAATGAACGGATAAACTCACGAGGTGAGAGCATCCGGAGGGCCTTATGTGGGGCATTTTCATTATAGTCTTCAAACCAACCGGAAAGCTGCGCCATCACAGTTTCGGCATCCGATCGATCGTTGCAGAAGACGTAATCCCGTTTGAATGTTTTGACGAGAGCTTCAGCCATACCGTTGCTTTGGGGGCTGCGAGATGGAGTAAACTTGCTGACGATGCCCAGCGCGGCGGCAAAAGTTATTGTTTCTCTCGCCGTGTAGCAGGATCCGTTGTCGGAGAACCATTCAACTGGCTGCAATGTTTTGACATCCCCAAACCGCTTTTCAACGCATGCCAGCATGACGCTTTGCGCCATGTCAGCACTGTACCCACCAGTGGTGGCGGAATAGGCCATCACTTCTCGGTCGCAAGTATCTAGGGCAAAAATAACGCGCACCCGCTCACCGTTGTCGCAGGCAATTTCAAACCCGTCAGAGCACCAACGCTGATTTCTTTGTAGTGTGGAAACCTTGCCCGTGTGGGCTTGTCAGGTCGGCTGCCAGTAAACCGTGCCAGCAACAGGTTGTTCTGCCTCATTATTCTGTATACACGTTTATGGTTGACCGGGGTGCGCCCACCGGCAATCAGTTGCCGATTTAGCAGCCGCTGGATACGCCGATAGCCATAGGTCTGTCGTCCGCCCAAAAGTTCGACGATCAGCGGTAGAAGAAATGCGTCTTCCGCTTTGTTGTATCGTTCCGGGCGAGGCCGTGGGCTGCGGCTACGCTCATAGGTGTTGGATCGGGACACCGCCAGGGCGTCTGTGACCCGTTTCACTGGAAATCCTCCACGCCGGACAAGGGCAGCCGCGAGATGAGTTTTTTTTCGCGGCCAATGCGAACAGCTTCTTTAAGGATTTCAACTTCCAGTGTTTTGTTACCGAGGACGCGTTCCAACTGCCGGATTCGCTTTTTCAGGGCCTTTACTTCGGCAACGCTGACAACCTCGTCATTGGCTTCAATGGCTGTTTTGCCGCCTTCACTCATCTGCTTTCTCCAGCGGTAAAGCAAATTCGGAGCAACGCCATACGTTCGTGCCACCAGGGAAACCGACTGACCTGGGGCCATGCTGGCCTCTATCAGGCGAACTTTTTCGCCGACAGACCAACGGCGACGGGGCGTTATGTTTACTATCTCCACCGTTGAACTTGTTTTAGCACTAGTTCCAGCCATAGTTCCAGCACCTCATCCCTAGTTAGAGGGGTGTCCGGTCGAAATGGGGGCTACTCCAGATCCGGCATGAGATGGCCCTCGATAATTTCAACACCTTTATATTTGCATAAGTCCTTAAGAATTTCTCCGATACTTTCTCGAATGTTGGCAAATATTATTTTCCGCCTGTATTTTGGAGAAAAGACAATGTGATACTTGCACAACCATTTTGTGTGGGCTAAACTTTGAACTCGAGTTCCCATATAAAAACACCTTTCCCTTAAAAATTACGATGGGCTTGAACAACTCTATCGTATGGGAAAGGTGTTTTTTGTATAACAAATTATTTCCACCCGATAGCGGGTGGATTTCTGTTTCGCTCGCAAACGCTCGCTCAACTGGCTAAAGCCCCTT
>NZ_JH114307.1:2500-5835 GCF_000224635.1 Desulfovibrio sp. 6_1_46AFAA | reverse complement strand
GGGCAGGATACGCCGAGATACCGTCAAGGAAGCGGCGTGCAGGCGCGAAGAAGCCCGAGAGGATATCCCCCAGCGGCAAAAAAGCTCCCTGGGCAGTTTTAGAAGCGGCTCCGAGGGTTTTCCAGCCTGGCCGGTTCAAGGCAAGGTGAGGAAGGGAGGGATGAAGGAAGCGGTGGGATGGTTCGGGAATTCGCGGAGTTGGGGGGGGGCGCAGGCGCGGCAGCATAGGGCGGACAAGAGAAGCCCCCCACGCGCTGAGAGCGGCGAGGGGGGCTTCCGAGCAATTTTTGGCAGCGGCCTACTTTCCCACATGACGTTATGCAGTATCATCGGCGAGGAAGAGCTTAACTACCGAGTTCGGAATGGGATCGGGTGTACCCTCTTCTCTATGGCTGCCAAAAAATTTGTCAAAAATATAATTGACAGGGAAGGAAGGAGTTTTTCAAGAGAACAAGCCTCACGGGCTATTAGTACTGGTCAGCTCCACGCCTCGCGGCGCTTCCACCCCCAGCCTATCAACGAGGTAGTCTACCTCGGCCCTTCAGGACTTGCGTCAGGGAGAACTTATCTTAAGGCAGGCTTCCCGCTTAGATGCTTTCAGCGGTTATCCCTTCCGCACATAGCTACCCTGCTATGCCGTTGGCACGACAACAGGTCCACCAGGGGTGCGTCCATCCCGGTCCTCTCGTACTAGGGACAGGCCCTTTCAATTCTCCAACGCCCACAGAAGATAGGGACCAAACTGTCTCACGACGTTTTAAACCCAGCTCGCGTACCACTTTAAACGGCGAACAGCCGTACCCTTGGGACCTGCTTCAGCCCCAGGATGTGATGAGCCGACATCGAGGTGCCAAACCGCATCGTCGATGTGAACTCTTGGATGCGATCAGCCTGTTATCCCCGGCGTACCTTTTATCCAATGAGCGATGGCCCTTCCATTCGGGACCACCGGATCACTAACACCTACTTTCGTACCTGCTCGAGATGTCTCTCTCGCAGTCAAGCTCCCTTATGCGTTTGCACTCGACGGCTGGTTTCCAATCAGCCTGAGGGAACCTTTGCATGCCTCCGTTACATTTTAGGAGGCGACCGCCCCAGTCAAACTACCCACCAGACACTGTTCCCTCGCCGGCTTACGGCTGAGGGTTAGGGACCTGAAAAAACAAGGGTGGTATTTCAACAATGGCTCCCTCCATACTAGCGTACAGAGTTCACAGCCTCCCACCTATCCTACACATGCAGGTTCAAATCCCAATGTCAAGCTATAGTAAAGGTGCACAGGGTCTTTCCGTCTTTCTGCGGGTACACGGCATTTTCACCGCGACTTCAATTTCACCGAGTCTCTGGCCGAGACAGTGTGGAGATCGTTACGCCATTCGTGCAGGTCGGAACTTACCCGACAAGGAATTTCGCTACCTTAGGACCGTTATAGTTACGGCCGCCGTTTACCGGGGCTTCAATTCGGAGCTTCGCTTGCGCTGACCCCTCCTTTTAACCTTCCGGCACCGGGCAGGCGTCAGTCCGTATACGTCGTCTTTACGACTTCGCACAGACCTATGTTTTTAGTAAACAGTCGCCACCACCATTTCTCTGCGGCTCCCTCAGGCTCAACAAGTGAATCGCTTCACCTAAAGGAGCACCCCTTCTTCCGAAGGTACGGGGTTATTTTGCCGAGTTCCTTGGCCAGAGTTCTCTCGAGCGCCTTGGATTATTCATCCCACCCACCTGAGTTGGTTTCCGGTACGGTTTGCGTGTTCTAAACTTAGAAGCTTTTCTTGGCAGCATAGACTCAGCGACTTCAGGGCTTACGCCCACGGACTCGCGTCTCAGCATAAAGGGAAACGGATTTGCCTGCTTCCCATGCCTACTCGCTTGCACCGGGTAATCCAACACCCGGATCGCCTATCTTCCTGCGTCCCTCCTTCGCGCGAACACACAAGTACGTGAATATTAACACGTTTCCCATCAGCTACGCCTTTCAGCCTTGCCTTAGGGGCCGACTAACCCTGGGAAGATTACCTTTACCCAGGAAACCTTGGGTTTACGGCGAACGGGTTTTTCACCCGTTTTATCGTTACTCATGTCAGCATAATCACTTCTCCACAGTCCAGCATGCTTTACAACACACCTTCAGCCCATGAAGAACGCTCCCCTACCAGACCGCATACGCGGAATTCAAAGCTTCGGTAATATGCTTAGCCCCGTTACATTTTCGGCGCAACGTCATTAGACCAGTGAGCTATTACGCTTTCTTTAAACGATGGCTGCTTCTAAGCCAACGTCCTGGGTGTCTCTACAACGTCACCACCTTAACCACTGAGCATATATTTGGAGACCTTAGCTGTTGATCTGGGCTCTTACCCTCTCGACAATGGACCTTAGCACCCACTGTCTGACTCCCGTGGTACATCTGACCGGCATTCTGAGTTTGAAAGAGTTTGGTAATCTGGTAGGACCCCTAGCTCTGTCAGTGCTTTACCTCCGGTAGACAATCCACGAGGCTATACCTCAATATATTTCGGGGAGAACCAGCTATCACCGGGTTTGATTGGCCTTTCACCCCTATCCACAAGTCATCCCAACCGTTTTCAGCCGGTATGGGTTCGGTCCTCCACAAGGTTTTACCCGTGCTTCAACCTGCTCATGGATAGATCACCCGGTTTCGGGTCTAATCCGCACTACTATCGCCCTTATCAGACTCGCTTTCGCTACGGCTCCACTTACGCTTAACCTCGCAGTACAGATTAACTCGCTGACTCATTATGCAAAAGGCACGTGGTCACCATGCAAGCACGGCTCCCACAGCTTGTAAGCATCAGGTTTCAGATTCTATTTCACTCCCCTGACAGGGGTTCTTTTCACCTTTCCCTCACGGTACTGGTGCACTATCGGTCGTCGGTTAGTACTTAGCCTTGGAAGATGGTCCTCCCGGATTCCCACGGGGTTTCACGTGCCCCGCGGTACTCAGGTACCGGCTGCGTCACTTTCAGGTTCGGGTACGGGGCTATCACCCGCTTTGGCAAAGCTTTCCAGCTTCCTTCCCCTGCCTACTCATGAATCACGTATGCCGGCCCTACAACCCCGGCTGGACGAATCCAACCGGTTTAGGCTCTTCCCCCTTCGCTCGCCGCTACTGAGGGAGTCTCGTTTGATTTCCTTTCCTTCAGGTACTGAGATGTTTCACTTCCCTGAGTTGGCTTCCTGCAAGCTATGTATTCACTTGCGGATGACGGGACATGACTCCCGCCGGGTTTCCCCATTCAGACATCCCCGGATCGCAGAATGTTTAGCTTCTCCCCGAGGCTTATCGCAGCTTACCACGTCTTTCTTCGCCT
>NZ_JH114306.1:93831-113645 GCF_000224635.1 Desulfovibrio sp. 6_1_46AFAA | reverse complement strand
CATCTAAAAAAAGATCTATAGACTGGGGGCTATGGAAGACCCTATTGAAATCACATTGGCTATTTTCCGTGACCTGCCTGACCCACGAGTAGAGCGCACAAAGATACATAGTCTTGAGACTATTATGTTTATTGCTTTATGTTCGTACTTGTCAGGCGGTGACGGCTTTTATGACATGGAAGATTATGCCCATGCCAGGCAGGATTGGCTCAGCAGCCATATAGGCATGCAAAGCATTCCCAGTCATGATACCTTCAACCGCGTATTTCAGGCAATTTCCCCGAGTTGCTTTGGCGAATGTCTCCTTGAATTATCCCGACGTCTTCGGGAGAAAGTGACCGGCGACATAGTGGCCTTTGACGGAAAAACACACCGGCGCACTACCAAGAAGAATGGGACAGCTTTACATATGCTCAACGCTTGGTCCGTGGAAAATCGTTTGGTTCTCGGACAACTGGCCGTAGAAGAAAAGAGTAATGAAATTACAGCCATTCCCCAATTAATGGATATGCTGGACTTGAAAGGGTGTGTAGTAACGGCCGATGCGCTCAACTGCCAAAAAGTTGTAGCGGCTAAAGCCATCGAGAAACAGGCTGCTTACCTTTTGGCATTGAAGAGCAATCATCCTATGTTTTACGAGGAAGTACGTATGCATATGGATGCTCTATCCTGTGACGTTCCACCGGGATTTGAACAAATTGAGAAAGAACATGGCCGTATTGAAACCCGGCGGTGTTGGCAATCACCTTCAATAGATTGGTATAGCGATAAGGAGCAGTGGGCTGGCTTGCAAAGTTTTGTACTTATTGAGTCAGTGCGTGAAAGTAGAGGAAAAATCGAGACAAACCGTCGTTACTACATAAGTAGTTTAGCTCAGGATGAAGTGCGTGCCGCTAAAAGCGTGAGAGCTCATTGGCAGATAGAAAACGCCTTGCACTGGTGTCTTGATGTAGTTTTTGATGAAGATCAAAGTCGAGCACGGATTCGTAATGCGGGCAAAAATCTTGGAATTTTGCGAAGTATCTGCCTCAATTTACTTCGGCGCATGCCGGGGAAATCGAGCTTGAAGGGCAAGAGGTTCAAGATTGCGCTGAGTGAAGATTTTCTCCTTCAGGCTCTCAGAATTTAGATGCGTCTGCCCTGCGCTGCGGCGTTTTTTTCGCCCTCGTGTGAAACCCGGCTTGCGCGCGCTGACGCTCAAGCGTATATGGAATATACTATGCGTTGCGCATTCGTTACTCTTTTATGTTTTTTCCACGCCGTCGGCGGACGGCTTTTTTTTATCGACGCCCGGCCTCGCCCACGGGCCGGGCAGTCGGCGCGTGTTCTGATGCTGGCCGCCCTGCTGGTTCTGCCGGGCCTGCTCAACGGTTGCGGCCTGCTGGCCAGGAACGGCGATGCCGGGCCCGAGGCGGCGGACTCCGGACAGGGCGCCGAGCCGGACCCGGCCTGGCAGGGCAAGCCCATTCCCTATGCCCTGCGCATTGAGGTGCGCGACGGGCCGTCCTCCCTGGAGGGCAAGATGAAGGCCGCCAGCCAGCTCGCCCAGCTCGCCAAGGAGCCGCCGGACAGCATGCTGGCCCTGGAACGCCGTGCCCGCGCCGATACGGAAACCGCGCTCAAGCTGCTCCATTCCCAATCCTATTATGACGGCAAGGCTTCCTTCAGCATGGACGAGGCCGCATCCCCCGTGAAGGTGACGCTGCTGCTGGAACCGGGCCCGCGCTACACGCTGGGCCGGGCCGACGTGCGCTACGAGCCCGCGCCCGTGGTGCCGGAATCCTTTAAGAACCGCAGCCGCGAAACGGGCTTCTGGGGCCTGGAGCGGGAGGCGGTGCCGCCGCCGTCCTTTCCGGCAAGCCTGCCCGGCGTGAACGTGGGGCAGCCGGTGACCGCCGACGCCATGCTGGCCGCCGTGGACGCCCTGCCGGAACGCTTCCGCCGCGAGGGCTATCCCCTGGCCAAGGTGGCCGACGCCCGCTATGCCCTGAACCGCGAGGCCCGCACGCTCAATGCCGATATCCTGGTCCGGACCGGACCGCCCGCGCTCATGGGGGCCATCCGCGTGCACGGCGCGCAGGATGTCAACGCCGAATATCTGCAACGGCTGACGCCCTGGACGCCGGGCGACGAGCCTTGGGACAGCGAATTGCTGGACGATTACGCCAATACCCTGCGCGGCCTGGGTCTGTTCCGCTCCGTGGAGGCGGCCCCGGCCTCGGCGGATCTGGAAAAAAGCGGCGAGGGCGGCGGCGTGGCCGTGCTGCCCGCGGACATTACCGTGGCCGAAGCGCCCTTCCGTTCCATCAGCGGCAGCGCCCGCTATGACACGGATACGGGTCTGGGCCTGGAAGGCGTCTGGGAGCACCGCAATCTTTTCCACAACGGGGAAAAACTTACGGTCACCGCGCCTCTGGCCACGGAAATCCAGGGCATCAAGGCGGCTTTTGAAAAACCCGCCTTTCTGGTGCGCGAGCAGCGCCTGCTGGCCTCGGCCTCGGCCCTGCGCGAAGATACCAGCGCCTACCGCAAAATGGCGGGCAACGCCTCGGCGGGCCTGGACCGGAAGCTGGCCCGCCAGTGGTGGGGCGGCGTCGGCGTGTTCATGGAAAGCGGTTCCCTCAAGGATAATGAGAACAGCGAGCACCCTTACGGCGTATTCAGCCCCCGCGTGAGCCTGCGGCGCGACAGCCGCAACAATGTGCTCAATCCCAGCAGTGGCTCGGAAATGGAGATCAAGCTCACGCCCTTCGGCGGCTTTTATCAGGAGTCGTTCAGCGCCATGGCCGGAAGCCTGGCGGCCAGCGTCTATTACGCGCCCATGCGCGACAAGACGGGCCGTCCCGACGACCGCCTGGTGCTGGCGGGCCGGGTGGAAGGCGGGGCCATGGCCGGTTCGCCGCTGCACAGCATCCCGTCAAGCATGCGCTATTACGCGGGCGGCGCGGGTTCGGTGCGCGGCTATGCTTATCAGGCCCTGGGGCCGCGCGACAGCAAGGACGACCCCTTGGGCGGGCGCTCCTACCAGATCGTCAATCTGGAGGCGCGCTTCAAAGTGACTGAAAACATCGGCCTGGTGCCTTTTCTGGACGGCGGCATGGTCTATACGGACGAGTTCCCGCGCATCATCGGCGACATGGATTGGGGCGTGGGCCTGGGCCTGCGCTATTACACGCCCATCGGGCCGGTACGCCTGGACGTGGCCACGCCCCTGCGGCGCATTGACGGTGATCCGCCGGTGCAGGTCTATATCAGCATAGGGCAGTCCTTCTGATGGCGCGGATAAAGGAAGAGCGGCCGGCGAACCCGGCGACGCAATCTTCGGCCGCCGTGCAGGACGGGCACAGCGGACGCCCCAGGCATCCCAAAAGGAGGACGCGCTGGCTGCGCCGCGCGCTGGCCGTTCTGCTGGTGCTGCTGTTGGCGGCGCTGGGGGGGCTGGCCTGGGTGCTGCGCAGTGAAAGCGGCCAGGCCTGGCTGACAGAAACCGTCAATGCCGCTCTGGAAAGCTCCCTGCGGGAAAGCGGCCTGCAGGTGCGCCTGACCCGCCTCTCCGGCCCGCTGCCCTTTGCCTGCTCCTTCGGCCTGGAAGCCGCCGACGCCCAAGGCGTCTGGCTTACGGCTCCGGAAAACAGCTTTGCCTGGGACTGGCATGCCCTGCCCGGCACTGTGCGTATTGCGTCCATCCACAGCGCCAATCCGGCAATGCGTCGTCTGCCCGATCTGCCCCCCGCCCCGGAATCGCCCGCCCCAGGGCAGCCCCTGACCGTGGAGGGCCTGCGCGTGATGCTCGGCGACGCGGCGCGCGCTTTGAATGACCTGCCCGGTTGGCTGCCCGCGGTGCGTCTGGACGCGCTGAGCGTGGAAAACGCCCTGCTGCCGTCGGAATTGCTGGGCGGCGCGGCGATGCCGCCAACGCCGGACCCGGCAAAAGCACAGACGCCAGAGCGGAAAACTGCTGACGCGCCTGCTCCGGCTCCCGCAGTGCAAGCCTTGAGGGCCGATCTGGACGCCGGGCTCACGGCCGGAAAAGAGGGCGCGAAGCTGCACGTCCGGGCGCGCCTGAGCGGCGCGGAGGATGCGCCAGTTGCCGTGTCCGTGCTCAGTTGCGCGGCGGCGGAAGTCAGCCTGGAAGCCCAGGCCGGACCATCGGCCAGGGCGAATAGGGGGACGGACAAAGGGCCGGGCAACGCAGCGGAACTGGGGCCGGGCCTGGCCGTGGACAGCCGCCTGGAAGCGGTCTTGCGGCGGCCTGTGCTCCATGTGGACGCTCTGCCGCCGGACCTGTTGGGTTCCGAAGCCCGCTTGAACCTGGCCCTTGCAGGCGGGACGACCGCAAGGGAATCCGGCCCGGCGTCCTCGGCGCGGCTGGCCTTGGCCGACCTGAATCTGACGGCGGGCCGTGTGACGGCCACAGGGCAGGGGCAGTGGCACAGCGGCCGGGAAGGCTGGCCGGACGGCCCTCTGGACCTGAGTCTGAACGTCAATCTGCAAAGTCCGGCGACGGACACGGCCGCCGTTCCGGCAAAAACCGCAGAGGGCACGGAAGAGGCCGGGGATGTGCTGGCCATGCTGCGCGCGCCGCTCTCCCTCACGCTGACCGCCAAGGGCGCGTTGCGGCGGCCGGACGTGGACCTGCGTCTGGCCTGCGCGGATATTCAGAGCAACGGCCATGCCCTCAAGGATACGACGCTGGCGCTCACGGGCGCGCCCCTGGCCTGGGGCGACGCGCTCGGCCTGGACGGCGCCCGTGGGGAGGCCCGGCTGGTGCTGGACCTGCGCGCCGAGCTGGATCAGCGTCCTCTCAGCCTCACGACGGAACTTTTTTACGGGCCGGACCTGAGGAGCGGCCCGGAAAACGCGACGGGCGTCGCGCCGGAGGCGGCTGTGGCCGGTCTGCGCAAGCTGCGCCTGGGCGCGGCGGGCCTGGAAGGCACGGGCGACGTGACCGCCGTGCTCACGCCGGGCAAAGCGCCCGTTCTGGACGGCGCGATCCGGCTGCGCGTGGCTGACTGGCAGGCTCTGTCCGCCTTTGTGCCGGGGCAGCGTCTGGACGGCGAAGCCGGACTGGATCTGGAATTACGCGCGGAAGCGCCGCAAAACGGTTCCGGGCCCGGCGCGCAGCAGGTCCTGCTGCGCTGGAAGATTCCCCGTTTCAATCTCAGCTCCGCGCAAGGCGGGGATGCGGCGCTGCATGTGCGCGGCCTGGACGGCGAGGCCCGGCTCACGGATCTTTTCGGCCGGGCGGCGCTGGCGGCGCGTCTGGATCTGGAAGGGGTGAGCTGGGGCGATCTGCGCCTGAGCGCGCGGGCGCGGGCCTCGGGGCCCTTGCAGGGGCCCCTGGACCTCAATCTGGAAAGCTCGGGCGGCGTGACAAGTCGGCTCAACATCCAGTGGCGGCCCGGCCTGGTGGCATTGCAAACCCTGGAAGTGCGCCTGAACGCGGCGCTGGCCGAGGGCAACAGCGGCAAGGGAAGCAAAGGGCGGGCTCTGGGACTGCGCGCCACGCGCGGCGCGGAGATCCGCTACGGCGACGCCGGGCTGGCGGTTTCCGGCCTGGATCTGGCCCTGTCGCCCTCGGGCCGCTTGCAGGCCCAGGGCGCGCTGGCGCCGGAGAAACTTGATTTGCGGATCGTTCTGGACGGCTTGGCCCTGGAACCCTGGCGCGCGCTGGTGCCCGCTCTGCCTTTGGGCACGGCCGAGGCCCGCGTGCGGCTCAGCGGCAGCCCGGCCCGGCCCGGCGGGGATTTCCGGCTGGGCGTACGCCGTCTGCGCGTGCCGGGCAGTCCCGTGGCCCCGCTGGATCTGGCCCTGGTGGGCGGCATTGAGCGCGGCGCCTCAGGCAGTGCGCTGGCTGCGCGGCTGGAGCTGGACCCCCAGGCCGTCAAGGCCCTGGGCGGCAGCGAGGCCCGCCTCAACCTGCGCCTGCCGTTGCTTTTCGGTCCGGACGGCCTGCCCAAACCCGCTCCCCGGGGGCAGTTGGCCGGGCAGGTACGCTGGGAGGGGGCCGTGGGTCCCGTCTGGAGCTTGTTGCCCCTGGCGGACCGCCGTCTCAACGGCCGGATATCCCTGAATCTCGATCTGGGGGGCACGTTGGCCGCGCCGCGCGTGACCGGCGGCCTGCGCGTGGACAAGGCCCGTTATGAGGACCTGGTGCTGGGCGTGCTGCTCACGGACATCAATCTGCGCCTGGACCTGAACGGGAAAGAGGCCGGAAAGAAGAATGCGGCAGGCGGCACAGGCCCGCTGGCCGGAAGCATGCATCTGGAACTCAGCGCGGCCGACGGCCTGGGCGGCAGCCTGCGCCTGACGGGCGGCGGCGGGCTGGACGGCCGCAATCTGGATCTGCGGGCTGTGCTGGACCATTTGCGTCCTCTGCGCCGCCGGGATCTGCGCATCAATCTTTCCGGCCAGGCCCAGGTTACGGGCAGCGCCACGGCTCCGGACGTGCGCGGTGAAATCATCATCAACCAAGGCGCGTTGCTGCTCAACAACCTGGCCGTGGGCGGCAGCATCACCACCTTGCCCATTCAGGAAGCCGCTACCGTGACGGACGCCGCCCCGGCGGCACCCGCGGCGGCCGCCGAAGGACAGGGCTCCCTGAACCTGCGCATCCGCGCTCCGGGCCGCTTCATCGTTGAGGGGCATGGCCTGACCAGCGAGTGGCAGGCCAATCTGCTGGTCAGCGGCAGCCCGGCCGCGCCCTTGATTACCGGGGAACTGCGCGCCGTGAAGGGCAATTTCGATTTCCTGACCAAGAATTTCGCGCTCACGCGCGGGGTCATCACCTTTGGCGGCGGTTCCCTGAGCAATCCCCTGCTGGATATTGTGATGACCAATGAAACGCCGGACCTCACGGCTCACATCACCATCAGCGGCACGGTGAGCAAGATGAAGCTCAGCCTGGGCAGCGAGCCCAGCCTGCCCAAGGATGAAATCCTCTCCCGGATTCTTTTTGGCCGCAGCGCCAATGAGCTGAGCCGCCTGGAGGCCCTGCAGCTGGCAGGGGCCGTGGCCCAGCTGGCCGGTTTCGGCTCGGGCGGGGGAGGCATGCTCGACTTCACGCGCAAGGCCTTGGGCGTGGACGTGCTGCGCCTCGGCACCTCGTCCACCGGGGCCGCCGGAGAACCCGGTGACCAGACCGCGGGGGGCACCACCCTGGAAATGGGCAAGTACATCGGCGACCTGATCTATGTGGGCGTGGAGCAGGGCATGAAGCCGGACAGCACGGCCTTTATCATCCAGCTGGAACTGACCCCGCGCATCAATCTGGAACTCCGCACCGAACAGCAGGATACCTGGGGCGGCGTGCGCTGGAAGTACAATTACTGATCCGTCCGTCGCCGCCTGTGCCGTATAATGGAAGGGCCGCCATGTCCGTACCGCCACATTCCGCTTCCGCCGCTTCCGGCAATCCGTCCTGGCCCGTCCGCCGGGCAATGGCCGATGATTTCCCGGTCCTGGCTGAACTGTGGCGGCGCAGCGTGGAGGCCACGCATGACTTTTTGCTGCCCGGTGATCTGGAGCGGATTTACGCGGAAGTGGCGGACGTCTATCTGCCGGGTGTGGATGAAGTCTGGCTGGCGGAAGAAGAAGGCTGCCCGGTGGGCTTTCTGGGCTGTGACGGAGCGCATGTGGAAATGCTTTTTGTGGAACCGGAATATTTCGGGCGCGGCGTGGGCAAGGTCCTGCTGCGGCACGCCCGGGACCTGCACGGCGCGCTCAGCCTGGAAGTCAACGAGCAGAATGCGCGGGCTCTGGCCTTTTATCAGCGCCAAGGCTTTGCGGTGACAGGGCGGTCAGCCCTGGACAACGCGGGACGGCCCTATCCTCTGCTGTATCTGGCTTGGCGGGGATAAACCGGCCGGCGCATTTTCAGGATTAGTAAAACATCCCGGATTCGCCATCTGAACGAATCCGGGATGTTTGTTGATTTCCTGGTACCCGGAGTCGGACTCGAACCGACATACGCTGTGCGTGAGGGATTTTAAGATGGAGGCGGAGGGTAACACCTTGATTATACATCTAAAATCAAGGTGCTGAAAGACCCTCCGCAACCACCGGCAACTAGGTTGCATTTTTACTTAACGCCTTGGCGGCCTTGTATAAATCGCTCGGAGCGAAGTGCGCGTACCGGGCTGTGACCTGGATAGTGGAATGCCCCATCCATTCTTTGATGAGCGGCATACTGACACCCTCACGGGATAGGCGAGTGGCACAGGTATGTCGCAGCATGTGGGGAACGAATTGGGCATCGTCAGCCATGCCCATATGAAAGCGTACTCTTTCCCAGCGGGGCCGGAGCCAGGTGTTGTTACAGCCGGGAAACAGCCTGCCGCCTCCGGATGATCCAAGCAGTCGCTCAATAATAGGTTGAATCTTGTCCACAATGGGGATGGTGCGGGGATGGCCGCTCTTGGTCTTCCAGGCTGTGATGGTTCCGGTTTCCGGATTAATGTCCTTGGCTTGCATGTTCCAGACTTCCCCACAGCGGAAGCCGGTGTATATCATCACCAGTATCACATCCTTGAGCAAAGGGGCATAGCCCAGCCGCTCAATAATGGAGAGCATCTTTTCCTCTTCATCCTCTGTCAGAAAGCGAATGCGGTGCTCCCCTTCCGGACGGCGCGGCATGTGAGGAATGGCAGCCAGCTTGTCGCGTTCCAGGGCTGTGCGCAGGCAGCGAGACAGGGCGGCCAGCTTGCGGTTGATGGTGGCCCCGGAATTGCCCTTTTTCAGCAGGAACTGCACATACTCGTCAATGCGATCCGTGGTGATATGAGGCAACGGGCAGTCTTCCCCAAAGAAATCTAAGGCTGCTTTGGCGTTGCGGCGTGATGACATTTCACCTCCCCTTCCGGCCCAAACCAGATCTATGGTTTTCCCCACAGCGGTCTTGAGCGTCCAGCTCGTCAGAACCTGTACCGCTTGAACAAGCTGAGCTCGGAGATTGTTCTGGACAATAATAGCCTGTTCCAGGGTGGGCGCGGTCTGGGTGCGGCGTTCGCCGTTAAAGGTCACGTCAACAATATAGCCGCCGGACTTATGACGCCGAATGCCGCGAGGCAGAAGCTCCTTTTGGTTCTTAGCAGCACGGGGCATAGGTGGTGCCCTCCGTATGTTCAGACCGTTGCCACTGATCAAAAGGTTCAAGGATGTCCGTCATACTCTGGTCAATAATAGTGGCGGTCACAGGGTAGGGCAGAGCCAGGGAATAATCGTCAGGTATTGCGGCAGTGTTCATGGTTTTCTCCATATGAAAAGGCCGCCTGGAAGTTTCCGATTCCCAAGCGGCCTTTGTGGCTGTATATATTATACGCTATTAGAAGAACGCCATATAGACGATAGAGATGGTGATGATCGTGAGTAAGACAGCCTCATTGAGAATGAGCGCAAGTATGCTCCCTATAATAAATACAGAAAGCGCTAAAGTAACTGTCATCATCACAAACATGCCAATGAGATAGCCTTTCAGCATAGCAAGGTATGACATGTATCTCCCTTAGGCCTCGTATATCGCCTTATTCACCGGCGTGAGACTTTCTTTCATCTCCTCAATAATCCCATACAGCGCATCCAGACCTTTGGCCGTGAAGCGCGCCGAGCTGTGCAAACGCCCGTCATAGGGGCTGCGCGCGGCCTTAAGCACCATCCAGCCGTTGCGGATGACCTCCGCTGTGGGGATGTTGGGACCGGCATTGCTGCCGTTCTTTTTGAACAGCCAACGCAGAGCGTCGCCGCGCAATAATTTCGCCAGACTGATGGCGGTCATGCCGAGCATCTTGGCCGCTTCGGTGAGCGACGCCGTGCCGTCAACGGAAAGGAAGGCGTCAAAGCGTCCCGCCTTTTCCTTGAGGGGCGCAATCTGCTGCTCAATAATGGTCAGGCGGTCCAGCATGAGGCGGGCAAGGTCGGCATCGACGGCGGTCGAGGCGGAAGACGGTGCGGACATGGAATAATGACCGGTACGCCGCAGGGCGGGCAAGACATCGTGCGTGATCCAGCGCTTGAACGTGCGGGCCTGGGGTTTGCGGGAGCGGAGGATCAGGGAATAAAGGCCGGGCTCGGAGATGATGAGAGGGCGGCGGCCTGAACACGAATAATTTTCGTGTTCGCATTTTTCGTCGTGATCCAGGCCGAGAAGAGCTTTGTTTGTGTCTGCCAGTTCCAAGCAATCACAAACATCCCTTGCCACAAACCACGGTTCCTCGTCCGGGCCTTCCACCACTCTTACCCGCTGCCCGGTTTCCGGGAAGGTGAACAAGGCGGGAGCGCTTGCGGCGTATGCCGGTTCAAGGCCGGGATACGGGGTGGAGGGTGTGGGGCCTGATACCGAGTCAATAATGATGGTACTGGACATGGTGAAGACTCCTTTTCTCAGAATTCGTTATTTGTTAGCCTCTCCGCACAAAAGCGGGGGAGCATATGGGCCTTGATCTATTTTTCATCTCGATATTCCATGATTGATCCCCTTTATTTGTTGATAATGTGCTTTCAACCACCAATGAAAAAGGTGTCCTATTGTGGTTTTAAGACACACAAAGGACACCTCTTTGAGGGTGTTTGAACATCATAATTTCTATGCAGAGTTATTGACTATGTATGATATTTCACGATCAAGAGCCATTGCGTAAGCTACAGGATCATACTCCTTTCCCATGTACGCACCCAAGCGCCTGATTCGCCGGATGGCGCGTTCTGTGGCATTAAAGCGCCCACAAATAGGCCAGCTAGTGCTATCATCTGTCCGCCGGAACAAATCATTGATAAAAGACTTTGGGGCAGTGTAGGGAATAAAAGAGCGACGGGCAGTTAGATGCATATAGAAACCGAATTCGCTAAATTCAATCACAGCCATGGTTTTACCCCATAAACAAGGCCCGCCAGCATCCTTTGAACGCTTGACGGGCTTTGCCTTTTGGCTAATTATGTAATCGTGTTGTTTGTTTTGGGGCTTGTCGTATCGTTGGCGCTTTACGACAAGCCCGCTTTTTATTTGTCAAGATTAAACAACATGCCGCCGAACAGGCCCAAGAAGAGCACTGAGGCCAGCAAGGCGACGTTGACTAGGGCGGTTATGAAGTCTTTCATTGTTGCCCGCCCTGCCTGTAATCAGGGAATACTCTTTTGAATGTTTCCTTATCGAAAAAGGCCGGGGATTGAAGCCCGTACTTTACGGGTCTTTTCCGGTAGAGCATCCACGTCTTTTCGTCGTAAGAAAGCACACCATAATTGTGCATTGTATCCCCGAAAAAGTTCATAGTCTCGCGATCAAAAAATTTAGAATCGGGGTCAGCTTGCAAGACTTTGCATTTAAGTTCTACGGGTGTCATTGCTTATTCTCCTAATATTCCGTTATTTCTTCATAATCTTCTAAATTCACATCCGGAAAAGCCCTCTTGAATCTGCTTGTCTGTTCTTGGCACTGGAGATAGGCGGCTAAAGCCTTTCTGCTGTCCGTGTCGTATTCAAGATCAGCGCACCAGGCTTCAAAAGACGCCCCTTTGGTGTCCTCAAGATAGATGTGATTTAAAACGCTGAAAGGAAGCGGGCCATAAGGCTCATCAGTTTCTTTAAAAACATTCCCCATGCCGCTATATAAGTTTATAGTGAAACTTGCGGGGTTCGGATGCATGGTGCCGGTCAAGGTGACTGAATACGCGAAGCATTCCCAGCCATCACGGACGCACCGGCCTAAAGACTTGCATGAATACTCCATATGAAAATGATCGTGAATATACTCTTCTTGGCGATTTCTTTCTTTTACGTATTCGCTTCTTGTGTACATGGCTTCCCCCTCCCGCTACATGACCAGAGCGGCCACTGTTTCGGCATAAGTGTTAATTTGTGCTACTTGGGCGTAGACTTCGCATGTCACAAATCCGCCAAGTATGGAGGCGATAAAATAGACGATTGATTCAACAATCTTTGTCACTAACATCTCTTTGCTCTTTTATTTGGGTGCGTTAGACTCCGGAAATAGAAAAGCCCCGGCGTTCTTTTGGAAAACGTCAGGGCTCACGCTTTGGATATGAAAAAGCCGCCCAGGTTATTTTCCCAAGCGGCTTTCTGTTTATTTAGTAGAGTTAAATCTTACCTGTTTTCAGTCTTCTTTTTTGGCGTTGCGGCCCAAAAACCAACAAGGCCCACGGCTACAATTACGATTCCCATGATGACATACTGTGTCATTATTGCGGCACTCATTACTTTTCATTCTTTCCAGGCTTGCCATTTCTATACGCAATATAGAATCCAGCAATGATTATCAGTGCCACAAGTCCATAAAAAATTATAGTCTGCATTATCTTGACCCCCTATCCAGCTTCAAGCCCAACAGGCCGAAAAAGACGCCTGAAATCAGGGCTAAAATATCCACGGTTACAAATGCGACTGCAATACAAGCAGCTCCGGCCATTACACAATATGCTGACCAGTATCGGCGATCCTCCGGAGATTTCCCCAAGTCGCTTAACCTGTTGAGTAGGGACATTACCTTTTCTCCTGTTTAGATACTAACCATCTTTTCTTAAGCCATCAAGTGGCCCCGTAATACCTCACCGCAATCATCATTACCGTCACCGCGCCGGATGCTATGCAAAGTCACGCCCGGATGTTCATTGCTCCGTAGAGCGCAGGCCGGGCCACACAGTAGGCAGTTAACGGCAAGTGTGCGTGGTGGTGATGGTGGTAAGTGGTAAGCTGTGAGGATTGCGGGGCCTATGATGGTTTAAGCAAAGAGCATTTCGTCAAGGCGGGCGACCATCTTTTTCATGTCCTGCACCTCTTCTTCTGTGTATTCCCAATCGAGCGGGCCAAGATACCGGCCATAGTGCGCGTGGGCGAATTGGAGATAGTCAAGATGCGCCTTGAGAGCGTCCGCAATGCGGCTCAGTTCAAGATTAGATTCCATTATAGATCCCCTTGTTGAGTTTCTTTGGGTTTCCTTAGATTCTCTATTGGTCCGCCGTGTCTGGGCTTTCGCCTTGTGGTCTGGCGCGGTGGGTTAGGCCGGTTCCCCGGCGGTCCCTATGGGAAAGAGCTTTATTTCTGTTATCAGAAAGAAAAGAGGAAAAGAAAAGAACTTGCGTCCTGGTATTTCCCGCTTGCAAGTCCTTTCTAAGTGATACCAGAAAGAAAGTCAATATATTTCTGATGAAAGAAAGAAAATATTTTTATGTGCTATTTTCGTGGTTTACCGCGCTCTCCCTTTCCTGAAATAGTTTCCCTCTCTGCGTCTTCTACCCATGCTTCAGGGATAAGCCAAGTTTTACCGACTTTGTACGCAGGGATTTCACCCGCTGCACACTTCATTCGCAAAGCGTCACCCGTTCTATAGCCTAATCTTTCGGCGGCTTCCGTTGTTGTATAATATCCCGGTAGAGCAGGCATAGCTCCGTGTCCTATTATTTAGGTTTACGCTGTAAGTTTATTTTCAAGTTCTTTTATTTTATTCTTCTGATATTCTACAAGAAGTTTTATACCACGTAATTCATCTAGAGCATTACAAAGTAATATAAACCCACCAGCTAAAAGGAACATAAGTAATGATGTTATTCTTACGACATCATCATGATCTAACTGGTCCCGTGCTAAAATATATAGAAGAAATTCAACAAAACATAAAAATACGAATACCTGAAAATTATTTTTGATGGATGCAAGCATATCTACCTCACTTCTCAGCAGCTTCTTTAGTCGTGTAGTATCCTGGTAGGGTAGGAATGTTATTTTTCTGTTATTTATTGGAGGATGTCTTTTACTATTTTTTCTTGAACATGTGAATGTACTTCTACTTCTAGTTCATCGAGCTTTTTATATAGCTCATCTCTTTCGCTTTCCACGTCATAAAAAAATTTAATTAGCCTTTCCACATCATAAAAAAATGTAATAATCATCCTATGTACAGTAAGCATATCAGAAGGAGAAAGATCCCTATCTCCTAATATTTTCTTTTGTGTTATTAAAAAATTACCGATTACAGAAGCCCGCTTGTTAACTTCTTTCAAATCGTATAGAAATCTCTGCATTTTTTGATCGTGCGCAAGCCGTAAATTATGGTATTCTGTATTTAATTGAATTAATCTTTCATTCCCTGACAAATCTATTCCGCTTGTTTGCGTTTCCCCAGCCCCTACCGCACCATTAGGCACGGTAAGGGCCGCGATAAGGACAAATGTCAAACAAAGTAATCTGCTTGTGGTGGTTTTCATTGACCTATTTTCATTATATATATGATAACTGTAGCTATAATTGTTGCAACTATGCTAAGAGTGCATGCAATCATAACACCAACACACCATTTTATTGTATTGGTTCCTTTTTCTTCAATCCTCTTAGATAAATTCTTGTCAAGGTTTATTATTGTATTTTCAACCCTGTGGAATTCAGAAGATACGGTAAGTTTAAACGCTTCAAGGTCCTTTGAGGCGTCAACGCGCGTGGTGTTAATTGCTTCTCTGACATCAGATAAGCCATTTCCAATATCAAAGAATATCTTTTTCTCATCATTGGTCAGTGTTGTGGATTCATTTATTATCTTATGAATGTTTTTTCCTGGATCATTTTGCACTTAGTCCCTCCCGAATTGATTATTCTAAAATAGTAACACGATTTATAAAATTAGTAACACGATTTGTGAATTAAAAACAAAAATCGTGCTACGATTTCCCACCCCAGTAGCGCCCATTGCACTCGCCCAGACCGGCCTTTTTACCCCCTTTCCAGTCCTAAAAACGATACCCACAGATATTTTATCCCTTGTAATGTCGCGCGCTATAAGGCTTTGCGGCGTCAGGTTGCGCCGTGGGTTGCGCTGTGTCCTTTATATAAGGCCAGGGCCGGGCTTTCTCCCTCTCGCTCCTTGCTGATCCGTGGTAAGAAAGCGGCGAAGATGGCACGGGGGTAAATTGAAATAATACGATAGCGGTAGGGTGCTCACATTTTTCGGCCAAAATCTCCGGGGTATTATAACAATCAGAAGGAGTAGAATCAATGAGTAGAAACATGTGATAACTACTAGACACCTTTATTAAAGGTTGTTCAGATTGTTGTTAATATCCCCTTAAGTTATTTCTTAATATACCCCCTTATATCCCCCTAAGAATACCTTAAGGCCCCTTTAGGTACCCTTCATAGAGTGCAACTTAATTAAATAACAAGCTGATTTATTTAAATAAAAATGTGATTTTGATCAGAAAAATCAGCATAATAAAAATGGAATAAAATCGACAAGTTAGCAAATGACCGGAGGAACCATATACACAGGTCTACCCAAGGGGGAGGTCTTCATCCTCTCCCTCCCCCTTGGTTCCCTTAATCACCTGAATGCACAGGTCTTCCTTCCTATTCCTACTCCTACTCTTTTGTTAGCCCTGTTATTTCTCATAGTTATAGAGCTTTTCATATCACTGATCTTTCCATAGCCAGCCTCAAGGCCAGTGAAGCCAAAGAGCATGCCACCGTCTTTCCCGATCAGCAGTCTACCCCCTGTGGCATCGGTCCAGGTTTTCAGTTCTTCCTCCAGCAGTCGTTCCTGGCGCTGGGCCATTCGCTTGTCCACATCCTGGTTCATCTGCTCAATCCAGTAGCGTACGGCCATAGAGAGGCAGTCCAGGCGATCGTCGTGGGCCAGTGCGCCCTTATCCCGTGTGATGCGGGACATTTGGTAGAAGAGCTGGTACTTGAGGGCCTTTTCAGGCGGCAGATTCTTGGTGGAGTTATAATCCCATTCCACCACGGACCTGTTGATGATAAGCTTGTGCTGGCTCATGATTGGCTCCAGGGTGTCGATGATTCGTAGTTCTTTCTGGCGGGAGTGCTTTACTTCTTCAATGGCGCAGGGATAGTCCTTGGCGAAGTGAGGTTCAATGAGCTTGGTGAAGATACCATCGCCAAAGTTGGCCTCCACGATGATTTGCTTGACTTGCTCTTGTTTAGCGAGGGCCACTATGTCTTTGATGGTTTGTTCGCCGTAGCCATCCCTGAATGCCCTCATAGCTGTGAGGTAGAGATAGCCGTTGAGCATCTTGAGCACACACACCGCTGTTTCATCAGAGCCTCTGCCGGAGGGGTCGATAGCCATGACGGACCCGGTGTAGGGAATCCAGGCTCCGTGCAGGAACGCCGGTGAGAAGTAGCGGTCCCCATTCAGGCCCACGCACGGCAGATCATTGATGATGTTGGTCGTTCCCCCGGCCCAGATAGGTTTCTCCGGGGCGTCGGTGGGCGAGAGGCCCATGATGATGAGGTCGCGGAGTTTCAGGGGATAGCGTTCGGCATCCGAGAGGCTGGTGTCGAGCATGAACTGGAGCTGGAACCCGGCCCGGCCATAGGAAAGCTCACGTTCCAGCAGATCGTCGTCGGTGAAGCGGTCCGGGTCGGTGGAAGTGCCGGTGACGGCTCCCCTACGTATCCTGTCGAGGATGAAGGGAGCCAGGCGGCCTTCTCCATAGTTGGCAAGCTGGCTTTCATCCGGGTAGCGGGCGGGCCAGATACGCACGGCATACCCTCGATCAGGCAGGGCGTTGTATAGGCTCTGCTCGGTCTGAGGAGTTCCCAGGTAGGTGATGATGCCGTCAGGTTTGATGATAGCTTCGAACTCCTTTACCGCTTCGCTCAGCTTATCCCGCATCATCTGTGTATAAGAGTTATTAGGAACTTCGATATCGTCCGCAATTATCTCATCAGCTCGTCCGCCTGTGATTTGCGAGAAGATACCCTTGCTGGTCACGCTGGGGGCTTGGTCGGCTCTGGCCGGGGCCACGTCAAAGGAGAGCTTGGAACAGCGTTGGCTGTCCTGGGGGGTGAGGCATTGCAACACCGGGATTTCCTGGATCAGGCGCAGGCAGAAGGTGGTGAAGTTGTCGGCCCGGTCTTTGCTGGCCGAGAGCACCATGAACTTTCGATTGGGGTCCAGGCGCAGTTTCCAGACCACATAAGCGGAGGTGATCCAGGACTTGCCGACTCCTCGGAAGGCTTCGGTGATTTTCCGGCGCGGGCCGTGTTGCAGATAGTAGGCGATGGAAAGCTGGACCGGCGTGGGGTCGGGCAGGCCGAGGTGCCGCCAGACCAACGTGAGGAACACACGAAAGTCCCGCAGCTTTTCAGGCAGCGGGGGGAGGATGATGTTAGGCATGGGCCTCCTTGGCTGAGATGTGTGTGAAATGAAAAAACAGCCGCGTTATTTCCCAAGACGCCCAGATGTTCGTCTCAAAGATTCTCACGGCTGTTTTGCGATTAGAGGGGGGCGTGGCTGGGCGTTTTCAGGAGGACTTGAGGCGGCTGACCCGCCCTTTCATCTTTGTGCGGGCTTCCAGCGAGACGTTAGGGCTTTTACCCATCCGAAATTTGTAGAGGGGGCAGGGGCCTACGACCCAAGTATCACCCTGACAGTCTTTAACTTGTTGAGCCTGTTCGGCTTGGCATTCCTCCACGCAGAAGCGACGGCATGCCTTCAAGGGACGGTGTGGCGTCCCGTCAGTGGGCCGTGTTCCCATGCGATAGGGCCAGAGAGGACAGGCGGGGTATTCGCAGGTTTCAATGATCTCCAGGTTGCTCCGCTGGGCTTTCCCATTGACGCAGAGGACGCAGTGCTCCCGGATAGCTTTTAATGCCGATGCCATGATTCTTTCCTCCAGCCACGGGGGCTTGAAATACGAAAACAGCCCCGAAAACAGAAAACCCGACACTAAGGTCGGGCGCGTTTGTTTCCGGGGCTGAATTGTGTGTGCTTACAGGTTAATGGAGAAGGCGTTCCTCCACGTCTTCGCCGTCTCCTTCAAAGGTCGGCAGGGCCTTTGTAATGTCGTTGATGTCGGGATTCTCTATCCCATGACAGTCGATGCCGTTGTCTTTGAGGAACTGGCGGATGGCGTTGAGGGTGGCCGGGGGAACCGGTTCTTTGGATTTGAGCATATCCGCCATGTGCTTGGCGAGCGCACCGTGCAAGGCTGCGAGTTCCTGTTCAGGAGCGCGGGAGGATGTGGGGTCGTGGCCTGTGGAAGACACAGTGTGAAAACCTCCTTGGTATTGTCGGGATTTAGGTGTAGAATCATTAACGGTATCAACCGCTCCTTTGTCGTGTGCAAAAGGCAGAGACACATAAGTAGAAGGAGGGGATGCCCATGAAGCAGTTTCTCAGAGATTACGCTGTTCAAGTCCTTGCAGGACTGACGGTGCTTATCTTCGGTTATCTGCTCATGCACGGTCTGTAGCCGTCATGTGCATCTGAATTGGTGTGGAAATGGAAAGCCCCTGACGGCGGGGCACGCTATCAGGGGCTAGACCATGTTGGTTAAGAACGCTTAGCTGACAGAGGAGCGGCTTCCGTAGTGGAAGGGTATACCACACAATCTCTGCCGGGGCGGGGAGTGTTAGCGCACTTCTCGCCTTTCATTTCCAAAACTCTAAGACTTTTTGGAAAAGTTTGCAACTTTCCATGCCAATTCTACATATCTCAGCCAGATATTTTGAGAATTAGACTATCCGCGCCACCAACATCCCCCCAAGGGCTGTGCTGATGAGAAGCCAGATAACCCGCTCCACCCAGCGGCTGGAGCCTGAATATGTGGCGACGGTGATCTCAACCACATGCAGTCTGCGATAGATATCGTTAATGTCCTTACGGAACTGTGTGGATTTTTCTTCCAAGACCGCATTGGAAGCGAGGATGTCGCCAAGGCGGCTCAGTGTGATTTTGATTTCATTGACCGTGGCGGTCAGGCTGGAAAGATCGCCCGCATGAGGGCAGGGCTGGGTCATATACGATCAAATCTCCTTGACTTTGTAAGGGCGTAACTCAGGCGGCAATTGTCGTCCCAGGCGCTCTGATTCATAGCTCTTCTGACAATGTCTGGCTTCCCAGAAGAACAGGGCATCCACCACGCACCGAGGCCAGTCCCACCCGGCGAGGCTCATGCGCCAACAGCGGGAAGACAGGGTTTCATCCGGCCACCCGCCGCAGAGCGCATTAAGGAACTGGTCCAGGGCTATGAGCAAAGCCTTGCCGTAGCTCATCAGGACGCACTCCCACCAGCGCCGGGCAGGCTGTAGCTGACCGTGATGTCCTCGATCTGCGCCGTGGTCGCGTCCGGACCGAGCGATTCCAGAGCATCCTCATACCACTGCCGCTGGCCGATGAGCGCGCCCGAGGCCAGGGCAAAGGCGTCGGCCTTGGCAATGATCTTCTGCGCCAGTTCTTCCACCGGGATGCCGCGCCCTTGGGCGATGGCCGTGATATGGGTCACATCCGCCGCGCTGTCCCCCGCCAGCAAAGAGCGTGCTTCGCGTTCCTGCCGCTCAAAGGTCAGCAGTTCGCGGTCGGGATAGGTGGCGGTGAGGGCTGCCAGGGCCGCCTGACATCCTTCATTGATCTCAGCGTATTTGCGGACGCGGGCGTTTTCCGGCTTGTTGTACTCGGCCAGGCGCTCGGCTTCGGCTGCGGCCTCCTCGGCGGCGCGCTGAGCCTCGGCGGCGGCTTCCTCGGCAGCGCGGGCTAGATCACATTCTTCTTGCGTAATGTAACCGTCTGGTTTCTGTTCCCAGATTTCACAATTGCCGGTGGGAGAATAAAATACAGGCATGGCTTTTTCCTTATGTCGATAGAGCGTTGATAACAATAATGACAGCCCCCTGAGTGCCGTTGCCTCCACTGGAGGCTGAGCCAACAGTGGTATTGTTTACCGGGGCACCATTTCCGCCAATGCCGCCGTTGCCATATGTTCCATGCGTCGAAGTCCCGCCCGTACCACCACTACCTCCCGCTTGGGCACCTCGATTTGAGGGGGAGCCTGACCTCCACGACTCCGGAACCGCTA
>NZ_JH114306.1:0-93438 GCF_000224635.1 Desulfovibrio sp. 6_1_46AFAA | reverse complement strand
TTTGCGTTATCGTCTGGCCAGCGCCTCCGCCGCCGCCTCCGTTGCCTCCATGATTCTGATATTTGCCGTAAGAGTACCCTCCGGAATTATTATCCTGATATGCCGTCCACTCAGTTGCGACGCCCGTCGAGCCATTACCACCTTTTCCACCTCCGGCAATACAAGTAACGGCGTAGGTAGCGGTTTCAGGTACTATCCAATTTCCGGACGAGGTGATCACCACTTCCGACTGCAAGTTAAGCAGTCTGTCCCAGGCATCTTTCACGCCCTTGGCAGAAATCGCCACGCCGTCCTTGGCCGCCGTCCCTTCCTCAAAATCATCCGTGAGCTTCACATGCCCGTAAAACTGAAAATTGCCTTTGCCGTAGGCATCGGGATTTTCCGAGGCATGCACACCAAGGGAGAGAATGCCTGGCGTCGGCGCTTCCTCGCCCTCGGCGGCTTCGGTAGGAAGGGTAACTTCCAGGCCCTCGCCCACCTGGACGATGCCGGGCGCGTCGGGCGTAGCCAAAGTGACAGGCTCAGTCGAGATGACGCCGTTTTCGTCAACGCTGATGCCCTGGCCGATCTGCACCATGCCCAGCTTGTCCGGGGTGGCCGGGGTGTTACCTACTAGCGCGGCTGCATTCGTTGCTTCCACCGCCTTGTCATAGGCCGCCTTCACTGCGTAGGCGGTGGCCGCCACGTCCTTTGCCGTGCTGTCCACGCCGGAATACAGCGGCGGGGTATCGCCCTTGGGGCCTTGCGGTCCAGATGGTCCCTGCGGGCCGGGCGCTCCGTCAGCGCCAGACGGGCCTTGCGGCCCCTGTTCACCCTGAATCCCCTGTGGACCCGGCTCCCCCTGCGGGCCAGGCGCTCCGTCAGCGCCATCCTTGCCGTCCTGGCCGTCAGCGCCTTTCATGCCGATGCATATCCAGTAAATGCTGTCCGGCGCTTCCGGCAGCGCACCAGCCGGAACTTCCCGGACGGCCTGATAGGCGTTGCCGTTGCGGCGCACACAATCCATCGCCTCATAGGAGAGATCCGGATCATAATCGCCTTTGAATACAGTCCGGACCCGGCCTAACTTAACTGTCGCCAAAGCTAACCTCCAGTTCGCCGGTTGTTTTGTTGATGCTGAAATCTCCAACAGTGGAAAGATCACCTGTGTGGGAGAGCGTCAGGTAGCCGTCATCGGAGACGTGAAAACGCAGGAATGCCGCATTGACCACTGTGCTGGTAATGTCGCCAGGTTCGCCTTTGGGGCCTTGCGGACCTTGCGGGCCTTGGGGACCGGGATCGCCCTGCGGTCCCTGTTCGCCCTTTTCTCCGCGCTCCCCCGTGTCGCCTTTCCGGCCTGGTTCTCCCTGCGGGCCGGGAACGCCTTGGATACCCTGGGGCCCTTGCAGACCATCCTGCCCGCGCGGACCCTGAATGCCTTCCGGCCCCTGCGGCCCGGTGGGGCCTTCGGGAACGCCGATGTACAGCATGCCGGTATCGAAATCGTATTCCGCGTAACCGGGACTGTCCCTGCTGCGAACTACTGTGCAGCCCATGCTGCGGAACAGCGCCACGGTTTTGTCAAAGTCAGCCTTGTTCTCCAGAAGTTCGGCAAGGGCTTCCAGGCACTTCTTCAAGGTTTCCCAGGCCCGGTTGGCGGCTTCAACTGCCGTTTCGCCGTCCAGGGCGTCAAAGGCTTCCTGACAAATGAAAAGAAGCTGACGGACTTCGGTGTCCAGGTCAGCTTCTGTAAGGGTGCTGCCGTCGCGGAAATCAACCAGTGGGTCTTCCCGTGCGGTCAGGCGACGTAGGTTTATGTTGGCCCCCGTGGGAGGCGGCTCGGTAAAGCGGATCATATTCTCGCTTTGGAAGATGTAGTCCGTGCCTTCCATCAGGTCCGCAGCATCCTGATCCGCACCCTCCGGTGTGAGGGAGACATGGACATGCGCCGTGTCCAGATAGGGGAAGGGCACGAGATAGTCGCGCGTCGTGCCGTCCCCGGTGTAGTTGATGTAGGTGAGGGGCATTATTAATAGTCCTTCAAGGCGTCCAGCAATTGCTGCTGGTTGAGTGTTGTCATTTTCCCACGTCTGGAGGCCACGCGCTGAAAGTCGGATTGGCGTATCAGGGCTTCCAGCTCCGCATCTTCATCTATCAGTGCGTCCTGGGCCGCCTGCCGGTAGGTGTTGATGATCCTGCGGATCGCCAGGGAGCGCGGGCCGTTTTCCTTGTCCGGGGGGTCTGCAAGGAGGCGTCTGTGCAGATCGTAGTCAGAGCTGTTGAACAATTCTTCCAGAGTTTCGTACATGGTTTTCCCACCTACGCGGATGGTTCCATGCAGTTCCTGCAAGCGGCTTAACTGCGCGGAGGACAATTCAATCCCTTTGAGCCGTTTCGCTGGAGGACCCTGGATGGATTCAGCCATGTTGTTCAGCTCATCCAGCACCATGTCTTTCTTGTTCCTCGGAAAAAGGTCATAGGTCACCACATCGCCTGTGACCCAACTGCGCCGGGCCGGAAGGGCCTGTGAAAATCCCGGTACGGTATTCATCAGATAGTCCGTGATGCTGCGGGCCTCCCGCATGGGATCGTCCATCTGCTGGCGCATGAAGCGGGCGGCGGAGGCAAAGGGAACGAAAGTGCTGCCGAACCGTCCCAGGTACTGGATTGCGGTGCGATCCGGATCATTCATCAGATCAATGAACTCGGAGACGCCCTGCATGTAGGTTTTGGAGGTGATATTATTGACGAAAGCCGCCGTTACGGCCTTGAGGGCCTTTTCATAGGACGCCTGTGCGACATACTGCCGGGCGACGTTCAGGTCAGCCATGATGCCGAAGAACATCCCCACCGGGTCCAGGCGTCGGTAGGAGAAATAGTGGTCTCCCACGCGGATGCTGTAGGGTTGCCAGCCGGTGGCTTCCAGGGCCTTGCGCTGTTTTTCGTCAACCGGTGGGCTGCCGGTGACGCATCCGGCTCCGGCCAGGGTGCCGACCGTAATCATGGTCAGGCTGCCGACTGCGACGCGCGCTTTAGCCATCGCCGCCTGTTCTCCCCCGGCGGCCAGAGCCTCCCTGGTCCTGCGCGACGTCAGACAGAGCAGCGGGGTATGGTCCGTGAAGTCCCGAAAAAGGTTCACGGGGGTTTTGACAAAAGGCACGACAATCCGCAGCATCGGGTGCTGATTGACGCCCTGCTGCATCCAGCCGCCCATAGTGTCGTGGCCCAGACTCTGGGTCCATGTGGATTCACGGGCGTACTGGATGTGTTCCTGTAGCAAATCATCGGAAAGGGCATCGCCCATCAGCTTGCCTTCCGTTTTCGGATCAAAGGCCCGATCCATTTCCTTCCGGACATAGGCGTCGATTTCAGCCGGATCAACGATTCCCCGCTCCCCGGCCAAGCGTTTCAGGCGTGCTGAATAGGAGGCCCGGAAGTTGAGCTGTTTGAAGAACTCGTCCGTGCCCACCATTAGGCGGGAGGGGATGCGGGCGTAGGGGCCAAACCAGCCCATCCCGCGCGCCAGCATTTCTTCAACATCCGTCAGTTCCCGCTCCTGGCCTTTAAGAAAGAGTTTGCGGACGTTCTCATAGGTCATCTGGGCTGTGGCGTTGGCCTCCAGTTTTCCGGAGGCGTTGTCCAGGATGTTGTTTCCGATCTTGGCCGCTTTCTTGCCCAACCGCCAGGCTTCGCCGGTGTACTGGACAAGCCCGGAGAACATATCGAAGGCTTCCTGACGCATGGCCGCATTGCCGGAGATGGCCCCGGCTAGGTAACGCTCGGCTGGCATGACGGCTGCTTTCAGTGCGTTGCCAATGACATTGGCTCCGATAGTGAAGGGTCCGGAGAGCATGTTGTTGATCCGGAATTCGTTCAGGATGCCGAGCTTGCTGGCTGTATCGAAGCGATTCGTCAGCTTGGCGATCTTGGCCGGATTGTTGGCATTGGCAAGGATGTCCGCCATCAGGCGCTCTCGCTTCTGTGTGGTCCAGCCACGGGCGGCGAGATCAGTCGCAATGTCTTCTTTGTGACGCCCGACAGGAAGGGTCACCCATTCCGCAGTCCGCACATTTCCGGCTGAATCCACGCTTGCCAGCCATTTGAAGGCGTTCAGATTTCGCCCGGACAGGGTCTTGAGGTTGCGCTGGGCCAGATAGAGGTTGTCAAGGTTGGTCTTGAGCACATCCACCCGCGCCCAATCCTGGAGCAGCATTTCCCCGCCGTTTAACTTGTACTGTCGGGCGATGCGGGCAAGGGCGCTCGCAACAAAGTCCGTGCTCATCTGGATGAAGCGAGCCGCGTAACGAACGTCCTTGAGCGGAATCTCGCCGGAGACGGCCTTCTTGAACAGGTCTTGCATGGGAAGCATGCCGTACTCGGAAGCCATGCGGTCTGTCTCTTCCTTGAGCATCTCAAGGGTTTCCGGACCACGGGCCTTGATTGTCTTCGCTTCCAGATCACGATGGGTTTTTTCCAGAAGCCTCAGCGCGTCAGGATCATTGAGTATTTTATCAGAGAGTGTCACATCCTCCTGCAAGGCCCTGATGGCGCTCTCCCTGTCCGGAGCTTTGTTGATCGTCTCCGTAATCTTCCGCAGGGTATCCAGACCTTTTTCCTCATGGAGCATGACCGTAGGTGGCTCGTAGCCTTCGACATTGGGGGCCAGGCGCTTGGGAATGCCGCGCATGGCCGGGTCCGTGCCGTCATCGGCATTGCGGGCCAGGAAGGCGTTATCGGGATCAACGGCGAATGGGGCCGCGTTCTTCGGTTCACCGGCAATGTTCTTCCCCGCGCTGTCCATCAGGCCGTCAGATTGATCCAGGCTGTCCATGAAGGCGGCTTTGGTTTCCTGGGGCAGCTTTTCCAGCTGCTCATAAGCCTCCCGCATGTCCTCGGAGGTGATTTTGAGCACCCCTTCCTCAACGCCATTTTCCAGGACGGCGGCATCCCCTTTACGGAACGCGCGATAGATACGCTTGCTGACGGTGCCCAGGATAATGGCCAGTGGCTCAGTAAGAGCGCCCAATGCCACGCCTTCAAAGGCGTGCTTGAGCCGCCCGGTGAACTCATTGCTGTCTTTGCTGGTAGCGAAGGTTTCCGTGATGATATTCTTAAGCGTGTCGTTTTTCTGGATCAGCGCCGAAAGGTTTTCAGCCTGTCCGTCCTCCGTAAAGAAGTCGGAGAAAGCCCCCTGGGCCGTCCCACGTGCGAAAGCGGCAGCCTTGCCAGCCCCTTGAAGGAGCTTCATGCCCTTGAGGATTTTTCCGCCGGTCCAGAACCCGGCGATAAAGGTGGTAATATCACTGGTGAATTGTCCGGCGGCGGTTTTCTGGTCGCCAAAAAGATTATGCAGGCGATCATTATCTTTGCCAGTGATAAGCTCTTCGGCAAAGTCGATGGTTTCTCCCGCCGCGTTGCCTATGCCGTTACCAATACCTTTAATCCCATCCCATATCGTGCCCAGAATCCCCACGTCATCGTCCGAACCGTCCGGGGAAGGTGAGGCGGCATAGGGATTCCCGGCTCCCTGATCAGTGCTGACATCGACATCTATATTGGTGGGAAGTTCTCCGGCGGCCTGTCCGTTGAGACCGGCCTGAAAGAGCTGGTTAAGGTGTTCATCGTCCTGTGGGGTGTCCGGGACTATGTTCAGTGTGGTTGTATTCTCCGGGGTTGACAGACTTCCCGGAACGCTTTGTGACATAAAACCTCCTTACCCTTTATTTCCGAAACAACTTGTTCAGTTCCGTGATGCGCGCTTCCATAGCCTGTTGCAGTTGCACTTTGGTCATGGAATCTTCGGGAATGACCCGGCCCAGAATGATGGATGCGGCCTTATCTGCGGTGAAGGCTTTGCCGTAAAGGCCTTGTCCGAGCATCAGCATGTCCGCAAGGTCGTCAATCCGGTAATTCCCGGAAGAGTCCTTGTGCAGCTTTTCAAGCGCATCCGGGTCGTCCGGTTCCCTGGTCTTCCAATCCGGGAACAAGGTGTTGAGCGTATTGAGCGCACTCTGATAGACATGAGTGATCTTCTGATCACGTTCAGTGAGAGGAGACACACCGGGAAATTGCACATCCACACCGGCACCGGCGGGCTGCATGAAGTTGGGAGAAATCTTCTTCCCCACGCCCATGATGATGCCCCTCGTGAGATCGCCGGACTTCTTGGCGGCGCGTTCCTCAACCACTTTATTGCCGCGTGTACTGGAGCTGCTGGCAATGTGCTTCTGTTTGAGTTGTGTTATATCAAGAGCTGTATAGCTGTCTTTTCCGGAAGCCGCTTTCTCTTTCTCGTAGGCAGCGTAGAAGTTCATTGCTTCCGCCTGCGCCTTTTCTCGTGCTGCGGAGATATGTTCAGGAAGGTCTTTGATCCCCTGTTGCATCAGCCTTGACGCCTCGGAGCGCGTGATGTTCAGGGTGTCAGCCAGGGTGACTTCCGCAACGTCCTGCATGGCGGCGGAAAGCATCCGCCCTTCATCTGAGTTGTTCTTGGCGGCAATGGAGATAAACGACTGCGCCTCGGTGGGGGACATTCCGCCTGATGAAGCCTTTGCAATGACTTCCGCTGGTCCGGCAGCGCCGGTAAGCAGATCATACTGAAACTGTAAGGCGTCGGCGGCCCTTCCGGGAGTGCTGTAAGCCGAAGTGAACTGAACGGAGCTGGCGAGGTTGAAAGCATCCTGGTAGGCTTTGATGTCCATTGCGTTGGTAAGCCCACGCTCCTTAAGATTAAGCATCAGGGGTTTGCCGTTGAAAGCGTCCTTTATTCCCCAATTGGCAGAATTTCTGGCGGCATCCTCACGCGCCCAGGCCGCGCGCTGACGGCCTCTGACCTCACCTTTCCAAGCCCGATCCATTTCGTCGTCCTTGAGCCTGGAAAGAGCTTTGGCGAATCCCGGCTGAGACGCCAGGCTGACCTTCTCCCCGTTGCGGTCGAAGGTGACGGCTTTGCCGATGGCCTCGGCCTGGGAGGCTGTGAACTTGCCGCTCAGAAGCTGGGCCTGGAAGAAGGGCATGATCTGATCATCGCGGACGCCGAGGTTGGTCAGCTCCTTATTAAAGGCCTGAAAGGTCCGGACTGCCACATCGTTGACCGTGGCCCGGTCCCGTGGGATGTTGACGTTCTTGCCGCCGTTCAGAATGTTGGTCTGGCTGAGAAGGGTGTTGTCTAACTTCTGGCTGTACTGTTCAAAGAGCAGATTGACGTTCTGGCTTTCCACATCCTGGTTGTGCTGGGCCAGCAGGGCTGACTCCATCTGGCGCACCGGGGCCATGAAGTGTTGGGCCAAAAGCAGCTTGTCTTCGTAGTTTTTCAAGCCGGAGCGTTCAATTTCGTTTTTGGTCCACTCGGCCAGGGCACTCTGAACCTTGGATGCATCTCGCTCGTTACGCAGGCCGGAGGTATTGTAGTAGTCAATGGCTCCGGCTTTGAGCTGGAGAGCCTGATTTTCCAGAATAGCGGCTTCAATAGCGCGTTTTACCATAGGACTTTTATTCTGAAATTCAGGGTGTGCCAGGCTGTATTGCCGCAGAGCTTCCATTGTTTTGGAGGCTTCCGGGTTTTCTCTGGCCCACTGAATGCCTTCCGCACCGCTCTCAGCGACGTTCCGGTCGATAAGGGCGTTGGCGGCCTTTTCAAAACCGGGTTCAAACATCCCCAAGGCATGCGCCACGCGGCCCAGAGCGCCCCCGGCGCTGTAATCCCGGCCTACCGTGCCGGGAAAGAATTTAGCAAAGCTGTCCAGGCGTTGACTATTGACCGGGGAGGAAAGATTAGCGCCTTTGTCCAGGCGTTCCCGGATGGTGCGGGCTTCTCGTTCGCGTGTAGTGCTCATTAGGCGATACTCTTCTCCTTATTTTTCCATTTTTCATAGTTACCCCACGCATTCACCGCCGCCCCGCCGATGCCCAGCGCCGTGCCGAGGATATTCATGCCCGAGGAATAGGTACTTCCCGGAGCGACATAGCGCTGCTGGCTGTTGATCCGGTTCTGGGCGCGTTCCCTGAAAGCCCCGAGGTTCAGCTCGGAGTTCACGGAGCGCATCTCGTACTGATGGCGGATGTCGTCGCGGCGGTTGGCCTCTTCCCGTTCATAGTCGGCCAGCAGATAGTCCAGGGCCATGCCCGATGCGTTGGTGGAGGCCAGCATGGTGCCTTTCTTTTGCAGGGCCTCACGCTGGACGGCCTGGGCGGATTCAGCCGCCGCTTCTTTTTCCTGCATCTGGGAGATGCGTTCCGCCGCCGACTGTTCCGTGTACTCGGTCACGGCGGCCTGATTGTTGAGCGTGGCGGCTCGGGCATATTCCGCCGACTGCGCTTCCACGTATTCCTTCTGGGCCTGGGCCTGCTGACTCGCCTGGATGCCGGAGGCCACGGATTGAGCCGCGCCGATCACCAGGGAGCCGATGCCCATCGTCAGAGCGTTACACAAGCTGTTCCTCCTTTTGGATGTATTCAGGGTTGGGCAGGGTGAAGCGCAGGATGCCGGGCCGCACTTCCGGCGCGGGTTGAAAGCGCGCACCCAGACGTTGCAGCCAGCGCAGGGAGAGCGCGTTGAACTCGGCCACGTAATTTATGAAGGCCAGCGCGCCGGAGAGCCGGAACCACCAGGCCATGAAGTCCCGCGATCCGCCTGTGAACAACCAGCGGCAGAAGCGGGATTCCTGGAGGGCGTCCTCCGTGCGCAGTATCCAGGCGGTTTGCAGCGGGCCGCGACCGCAGACCCCGCCAGCCACCAAGGGATTGCCGTTGTCCCAGAGGGTGAACGCCCGGCCTTCGGAGGCCTGCAGCGAGTAGCGCAGGGCCGCTAAAGGGCTGACCCGAAAGCCGTGCAGGACGTCCATTTCCCGCTGTTCCACCAGGGCCAGCCGGGCGGCCAGCAAGGGGATGTCGTCAAGCCGCATGGGCCTGATATGATCATCATAGTGTTTGGGGATTTCGTGCATGGTCATTACATCCTTTGGCTTCTGCTGTTGTAAAAGCCTTCCACGCTGGCGTTGACCAGGGAGAAGGGCAGGAAGGACGCGCTGCGTGCCTCAACCTGTATCCAGGTGTTGTGCGAGAGCAGCGGGGCCTTGATGCTGCCGGTGTAGAGAGGGATGGCCCCGATGATATTGGAGCCGTGGCCCAGCTCCCAGCCGGTGAAGGTATAGGTGCTTTCGTTACGGAACTGCGGCCTGACGTGGATTTCCAGGTAGCCGGTGCGGGCGCAGTTCAGCGTCAGGGAGCGCAGTTGCAGGCGGCCTTCCATGACGGCATTGCCCTTGCCGTTGTCTTCGCGCAGGGCAAAGGTGGTGAAAATGTAGGAGGACGTGTAGGAGAGCCCGGCGAAGAAACTCACGCCGGAGAGGTCGCCGCGCAGGGTGAAGGTTCTGCCGTCAGACCCGTGGGAAAGCACGTCCAGCACTCGCCCGGCGCTTTGTCCCTGAGCCGTGCGGGTGACGAAAAGCGGTTCCATGTTTTGGGGTAGGGCATAGGGCAGGGTGACGCTGGTGGTTCGTTCGCTGGGCCGCGCGCCCTGGGAAACTTCCACGGCACAGGCCGTTTCGGTAATCTTGCGGTCCAGGGCATATTCGAATTCTTCGCCTGCGTCCCGGTGTCCCGGAGCCACGGAGAGCGTTTCCAGAAAAAGCGGGCCGTCCGTTGCGTAGCGCATGACCAGATAGCAGTCGGCATTGACAAAGACGGCGGCCAGCACTTCCCCGGCCATGTCCCAGCGGGACCAGGCGGACTGCACTTTTTCGTTGCCGTTCCAGAAGTATTTGTAAATCCAGATGGAGTCACGCTTCATATCCGAGAGAACCAGTAAAATGTCCTCATTGGTGGAGCAGGAGAGTCGGCGGATTGCGCCGGGGATGTACTGCGGCACATGCGCGGTCACGTCAGCCGCGTCGTTCTGGTCCGTGGAATCGGGCATGGTGAAGTATTCGCGCACCCCGGCCCATTCCCCGCTGCCGGAAGCGAAGAAGACCGTCTTGCCTGCGCTGACCGGCTGGGCCGTCATGCTGGCCTCGAACTCGGTTACGGGCTTGACTGATACCGTGGCATTGGAGAGCACGGTGTCATGTTCCAGCACGAACTGGCTCTGTTCCGAGAAAAGCAGCAGGCCGCCGGAAAAGACCGCCGCGTGCTCCAGGATGTTGGATTTCACATGGCTGGCCGCCACATCAATCACATCGCTGTCCACCAGGGTGGTCACGGTGGTCAGGAAGAAGTTGAAGAATTCCCCCACCTCGCTCATGATCACGTTTTCTCCGGCCAGGAAGGCCAGGCGGTTGCGATAGAAGAAGATGCCGCCCAGCGTCCGGTCCAGAAAGGAGGGGAAGGGCGCGGAATCCTCGTCGCCGCATTCGCGCTTGGCCCACTCCAGGGGCCTGAAGCTGAACGTGCCGTCCGCCTGCCGGATCAGGGCGTGCGGCATGCTGGCCGGGTCCAGCTCGCAGGGAATGCCGGGGGCCACGGTTTCCTTCCAGTAGCCTTCCCCGAAGTCGTCCTGCTCGTCCGTGGGTTCAAAGACGCAGTAGTAGTTGTCGAAGCTGGAGGACTGGTCGCCTATGACCTCCACCACGTAGCCGCGCGGGGCCACGGTGGGCAGATCAGAAAAACGCTGGCTCTGGCCCTTGCAGACCACCATATGGGTGTTGGAGCGGGTGTCTTCCACCTTGACCTTGAAGTCCGTGCCGTCAGCCTTGCGAATCCAGAGCGTGGCGTTGGAATAGCCGACAGTGTAGCCACCGAACGCCGTGATCTGATCCCCCAGGCTTTGGGCGATTTCCGAGGATGAGAGCTTGTCCGCCGGTTGGTCCGCCGGGGCCACGCCGTCCAGGGTGGTGAAGGAGGCGGCCTTGCCGTCCACCGTGACGTTGTAGGTGGTGTTGTAGCTGGCCTGCTTGATGAAAACCAAGGCTTCCGGCTGGCGCTTGGGGGAAAGGCTGTCCTCCTTTTTGCGCACAGTGACCCGGCGGTTGAGCACAAAGGTATAGTCGTTGATGGTCAGGAATCGCAGATCACGTTCAGCATTGGCGGCCTGGGCCAGATAGGCCGCCGCGCCGTCCTGGATGGTTACGCTTTTCGGGTTGCCGTCCAGATCACGGACAATGATGCCGCCTGTGGAGAACAGGGCGATATACTTTTCATCCTCGTCCCTGTTGATGACGTGAGCCGCCACGCCCGCCGCCGCGTCGCCTTCGGGCGCGGGCAGCTCGGCCAGATGGCGGGTGGCCGGTCGGCGCTTGAGAAAGTCCGTCACCGAGGAATAGCAGTTGATCTGTTCCTCGGCCTGGGTGGGCAGGCGCACGTTCCAGGGCTGCTGGGACACGCCTGAGATGAGGTTGGCGATGGTGGTGGTGACCAGGCGGCCCATCAGATGAGCCTCCGGTTGCGGTGCAGCAGGGTCAGCCAGGGTCTCCAGGTGCCGGTAGGCGGCAAAGTGCCCTTGAGAATGTTGGGGCGGTCCTGGCGGCGTTCATCGGCCAGCATCAGGGCGCGGGCTCGGGCCTCGTCGGCCTGCTGGAAGTCGTAGAGGGTGCCGGAACCCACCGTGCGCTCCTGGAAGACACGCGCGGCCTTGAGCGTGATGTAACGCCTGGCGGCTTCGGGAAGGTCTTCAAAGGGCAGGAGCAGGGTCAGGGTGACCAGGATGCGAACGCCGGGGGAAAAGATGAAGCTGTGGTTCACCCGGTCATAAACGCGCTGGCCCCGGATGGTCAGCTCCCGGTCGTCGGGCTCCCGGAAGTGAACCCGGATGGCTGTGGGGGGCAGCTTGATTTCCCCTTTGGCCGCGTCGGGCGTCAGGGGAAAGTCGTCCTCGGTATTCCACTGCCAGCCCTCGGTCTGGGTTTCGCGGGAGATTTCCGCCAGGATGTTTCGGGCCAGGGAGACGTCCGCCGTGACTTCCGCGAAGGAGGAAATGGGAGCCTCGCCAATGCCGGAAAGGATGATGTTGACGGCCTCCAGTTCCGTGGTGGGCCGGATGCCGCTGAGTACGGTGCTGTTCATGAGCCTCCATAAAAAGAAAAGGGAGAGGCCGCAGCCCCTCCCTGTTGTGCGCTTATGCTTCGGTTGTGACGGCTACGCGGTCTCCTTGCTGATCTCAATGGCGCAGGCCGGGCGCAGGATGCCGTGCCCCATGGCGTATTTGCCCACCATCAGGGTGGACTGGTACATGACGTTGAAATCCGCGCCGGACTGCTGGACCACCAGGTCTTTGAGCTTCACGGTGCCGATGGCCTCGCGCTGGAAGCCGATGCCCACGGTATTGGTGAAGTCGCCGTGATAGGTGTTCTTTTCGCCCGAGGTGGCTGCGGCGATATTGGTGGAGGGCACATTGTTGGACTTGCGGATTTTCACGCCGCCGATAGCCTCAATCTGGCCGTCCTTGTAGGAACCGCCGCCGTTCCAGTCCTTGTTCAGCACCTTGGTGGTCTGGTTCAACAGGTAGTACTGGCTGGGCTTCAGGATCAGAAAGCGCTCCCAATCCAGAACATCCTTCTCGTCCCAAATTTGGGCGCAGGAGAAGATGGCCTCGGCCAGCACTTCGCCGTCCGTGGCGACCGTGGGGCCGCCCTTGATCACCGAGCCGCCCGGCTCGTCGTCAATGAGTCCGGCGGTTCGGGCGGCCAGCACGGCCACGCGCATGGTCTTCTGGTCGAACTCGCGGGCCAGCGCCCAGCCGAGCTGCTTGGAGTATTCGCCGCGCACGTCATAGTGATTCTTGGCGTCTTCCAGGTCGTAGATCGCCACATCCGCGATGAGCAGATCGTCAATGTTGATGACCCGCTCATGGGTGGCGATCTGGTTGGAGCCCAGGATGGGGGTGCCGGGCACGTGGTAGCGCGCCGACGCCTTGCCCAGCACCGGGAAGGAGGCGGACTTGCCGTGGGAGATGGTGCGCGTCTTGTGCAGGCCCTCCATGATGTTGACCTCCTTGAAGGCGGTCAGCACCTCGCCAGCGAAGAGCTTGAGAAAAAGAGCGTCGGCGTCGCCGGTTTTGTTGACCTGGGCGGGGCGCGAAAGAATGAGATTCTGGTCAGCCAATGAAGACTCCTTGATGAGGGTTGCGGTTTAAAACCCGAGGCCCAGCATGCCCAGCAGCAGGCTGGTGATTTCCTTGAGCACCGAGGGGGGCAGCGGGGTATCGGGCCAATAGGTGAGAATGACGGGGCGGACCATGACTTCCCAGAGAAAGGCCAGGGTCAGCGCCCAGCCCAGAAAGGAGCGCCAGAGCCGCAGACGGCTGGGCGGAGCGCCGGACACTTCGGCCTCGTTGATCCTGCTCTGGGCCGCGCGGGCTTCTTTTTTGTCCGGCAGCAGGCGGTCCGTGACCTTGCCGAAGATTTCCGAGAGAAAGGAGAAGATGTCAGCCTCCTGTTATTTAATGATGACGACCTCCCCGGCTTCGAAACAGAGCGCCTCGCACTGCCTGCGTTTGACCAGGCCGGGCAGGCGCTTTTTCACGCCGTCCACCGTGGCCTTGTTCCAGCGCCGTATCTGAGCCGGAACGTCCGAGAATTTCCGCGCTCTGAGCCGCTGGAGCAAGGTGGAGGAAGCGAAGTTGCCCTCGCCCAGGTTGAAGACGAAGGAGGTCAGGGCGGCCAGTTGGTGCGCGGGCGCGTCCGCCCCCTCGGGCCACTGCCGCAGCATGGCCCCAAAGGCGTCGAGCATGTCCCACCGCAACAGGCGTTCGGCCTCTTCTTTGCTGATAGGCCGCTGATCCGGCGGGCAGAGATGGCCGTAGCCGATGGTCCATTTGCCAGCCGGGCACTTGTAGGGGACGAGCCGCAGGCCTTCGTAGTGTTTGACGGCCTCAGTCATGGGGTGGTTGAAAATGTCCTCGAAGCGGGTGATGGCAGAGCCTCCTTGGTGGGAAGTGAGCAGGATGAACAGAATCAGCGCCCACAGCACTATCCGAAGACGTGCGGGGAGCGGGCCATCTTGGCCTCCACGGCGCGGGTGTAGGCCGGGTCGGAGCCGTAGCGCCCGTCGCGCATGGCCTCCACCACCTGGGCGGCGGATTCAAACACGTCGCGGGAACCGCCGCCGGACACCGAGCCGCCCGCCAGATGCGCCGGTTCAGCGCCCTCGGCCCCGCGCCACTTGGCGACCAGGCCGTTGACGGCCAGGGTGATCATGTCTTTCTTGCCGGAGCAGCACAGGGAGTCGAAGGCCCGGATTTCCTCGGGCGGAAGATTCTGCCCGGCCCACTGCACCATGTCCGCGTACTGTTCCGGGCCGCCCGCAAGGCCCTGGATTTCACTGATGAAGGTTTGGACCACAGCCATACGCCCGTCGATGTAGGAATCGACCACGCTTTTGGGGATGCCTGCCTCGGTGAGCTTTTTGTAGGATTCTTCGGACAGCGTGCCCTGGGCCATGAACTCCCGCTCAAAGTCGGCTATGTCCAGGCTCTTGCCCTTGAGCAGATCGGCGGCTTGCTCCTGGTCCGCCGGAGCCGGGGGAACGTCAGCCTTCTTTTCCGGCTGTTCAGGCTGCTGGGGCGGAGTTTCCCTTTCCTGGGGTTTTTCCTGGGACTCCGCCGGGTTGATGCTGCCATCGGCGACGACAGCGGGATTTTCCGCATCGGGATGGATGGCGGCCTGTTCCGGGGCTTCGGGGCCGGTTTCCCGGCTGGGAATTTCAATCTGGCTCATCTTTTGCGCTCCTTTGGCGTACTGTGATTAATGGTCGATGCGGGTCAGTTTGCCGGAAAAGCCGATGGACTGCGGTTCTCCGGCGGTGCTCTTCCTGGGAGTGGGTTCGCCGGGCTTGGAGAGGGTCAGGTTCTTGTCCTGGTGCTCCTGTTGCTGCGTGTCAGCCTTGCTGTTCCTGTCCGCCATTGGCGGCCTCCTTATTGTCGGGTTGGGGTTGCTGTTGGGCGTTCTGGACCATGCCGCCGAACTGGCGCAGGGCTTCCGGCCCCAAGCGCTCCAGCATCTGTTGCTGCTGCGCCTGCTGTTGGGCTTGGGCCTGCTCGGCTTGAAGCGTCTGTTCGTCCTTGATCAGGCCTTCCATGTCGATGCCGATGCTGGTAGCCAGACGCATGACCGCGTTGTGGGGATTGACCATAGCCAGGAAGTTCTCGCCCAGGGTCTGGGCGCAGAATTGCAGGAACTCCACCAGCTTGGCCTTGTCGTTTCCCCGGCCCAGGGCGTCGAAGCCTGTGACCACCGAGGGCCGCACACTGTCGCCGGGCAGGGGCGGCAGGCGTTTTTCCTTGGTCATGCGGGCCATGCGGGAGCGGATAAAGGGCATCTGGAATTCCTGGGAGATGACCGTGTAGACGCCGCCCAGTCCGGTTTCCAGCTCCTGGGCCAGCACGCGGATTTCCTCGGCTGTGACCCGTTCCGCCTGCCGCCGCACGCCGTCCATCATCAGGAAGGCGGTTTTCAGGCGTTGTTCCAGAACCTGAATCTGGGCCGCCACCACCTGAAAGTCCGCGCCCTTCTGGACTTGGAGGAAGGCCACGTCATTGGGGTTGCCTTCCACAAAGTCCCCATTGGCGGCTTCGGCCACGGCTTTGGCCGAGGTGACCCCATTGGGATTGACCAGGCCCACGGCTTTGGCCGACACGGCGCTGCCCTCCACCAGGGATTGGTTCAGGGATTCCAGGCTGGCGAGATCGCCTAGTTGGAGCTCCACGAAGGAACGCCCATAGGCTTCTCCGGCCACGGAATACATGCGCGCCGGAAACCAGGGGCAGGCGTCCACAGGGTAAGAACCCTCCGAGCCGGGCAAGGTGATGCCCCGGCATTCCTGCTTGATTTTCCACAAGCGGTCCTTGCGCCGCAGATGGGTGTAGATGCGGACCTGGCGTTCCCGGTGATCCCGGCGCGCTTCCTCGCCCACGCGGGACCGGCCCTCGGGCGTGGGGCTCTCCCCGCTGTCCGCCGCGCGAATGGCCTCGGCGGTTTTTGGGGGCAGGGCGTCCAGGTCCACCTCTTCCTCGGTGATGATCTCCACGGCATTGCCGGAAGGATCGCGCCGCACCACGAAGCGGGAGAGCGGAAAGAGGCGCAGGCCTTTTTGGGGATCATCGTAGTAGAGCACGTTGCCGCCCACGATGAGATGTTCGTTGCCCTCATAGACCACCGAGCGGTCGCCCTTGTCCTCGATGTCGGCCAGCACGGCCCGCTCCACGCGGGAAAGGGCCTTTTCAATGCGGGTGCGGAATTCCTTGTCCACATCCTCCTGTTCCTTCTCCAGCATGAGGTTGTTCAGCCGCAGCCGGAAGCAGGGCTCGTTGGGCGGGAGCATGGTCAGGAGCAGTTTAGAGGCCAGATTGGTGACGCCGCCCGCGCCCACGCTCTGGTAGAGAGAGGGCAGATCAGCGCCTTTGGCCGCGTCGTCAGGGGGGATCAGCAGGGGGATGGTCAGGGCCGCGCATTGCCGGGCGCGTTGGAGCCAGGGCTCACGCTCTTGGGAGAGCCGTCGATAGCGGGCTTCCGCCGGGCCGTGGGGAGTGTCGTTTGTGTTGTTGTCGTTTCCGGAATCGTCGTCAGCGCGGGATGGATACGCCCTGGCTTCCGCCATTGGCCCCTCCCATGCCGCCGCCCAGGGTCAGGCCGATGCGCAGGGAACTGGTGCCCTTGCGCTGGGCCTGCGCCTGGTTCTGGCGTTTCGTGCCTTCATTGACCACCGGGGCCTCCGCCGTACTCTCCGGCGGCGGGGCCGTGGCCGCCACAGTGGGGGTGGGCGCTTCCGTCACTGAGGGTGAACCGCCGCCCCCGCCGAAAATGCTGCTTCCGCACATAAAACCTCCTTGGTTGCTTGCTTCTTGTGGTTATTGCAGCTGGGCCAGGGGGATGGGGGCATTGTGCCTGCCCCCGTTTGCCTGTCGTTGCTGCTGTTGCAACGCCTGCCGAAGATCACGCACCAGGGCGCGTTTACCGGCGTAAAACCAGATATCCCGGTCGGCACTGTCCATCTCCGGGCAGCGTTCCGGGAAGAGCGTTTCCAGATCGTCCAGCAGCTCCGGGGAAAGGCCGCGCACGGCCAACAGGGTTACAGCGTTCTTGCGGGCGTTATGGTCAGGCATGATTTTTCCTCCACTCTCCAAAGCCGCTGGTTGTCGGTCGCCAGGGTCAGGAACTCCCGCCCGTCGCCGTAGATGTCCACTTCCCTGACGGGCAACTCCCGCCGGTAGGCCCCGGTCTTGATGAAGTCCGCCAGGGACCGGATGGAGCCGGGCACATCGCTCAAAGTCCCCGCGCCGGTCCAGAGCCAGAGTTCCATACCCTTTCCGCCGATGCGCCGCAGGGAATGCAGCAGCTCCACGATCTCGTGCTCCGGCTGGCAGAGCGGGTCGCCGCCCAGAATCCAGAGCCGCCGAAAGAGTTTTTCATCCAGGCCCTGCCGTATTTTCCAGGCGTTCTGAGCCAGCCAGCGCGGCCATTTCAGACCCTTGCCGTAGCCCTGGGCCTCGGGATTGTGGCAGCCGGGGCAGGCCCGCGTGCAGCCGGAGACGTAGATCTCCAGCGCGGCGTGGGCCAGGTTCGGCTCGGAGCCGATGATGTGGATCACGACGCGGCCCCTTTCGGCGCGGCGAACACGCGCTTGGGCCAGTCGTGTTCCCGCCGGGTTTTGTGCCAGCCCTTGACGTTGGTCAGGAAGCCCACCACGCGGGTGAAGGTATCCGTGATTTCCCCGCCGCACTGCGGGCATTCGGCGGGATCGCGGCCCACGCTCATATGGCCGTTTTCACAGCGGTTGATGGCGTAGTTCACCGCGAAGTACACCACCCCGGCGGCGCAGGCGTGGGCGATGAGCGCCCGCATGGTCTTGTCGTCCTCAATGGGATTGCCCACATTCAGGTGCAGGATGGCCCCGCCGGTACAGAACTTGTCCAGGCGGCCTTGTGCCCTGATGCGGTCCAGCATGTCCGTGCCTTCCTCCCAGAGCGGAATGAACTGGTTGGAGTAGAGCTCGTACCCTTCGGGGTTGAGCCCCAGGATGGCGTCCTTGCGGGCCAGCTTCACCGCCGAGGACTCGCCGGGCACCTGTTCCATGTTAAAGGGTTCGCCCAGCAGTTTGGAAAGCATGGAGTTAACGTCATTGATCCGGCGCAGCACATCCGCCGCCAGCTCCAGGCCCTTGTCCGTGCGCATGTCCTGGCCCAGGATTTCCAGAGCCTCATACAGGCCGGTAAAACCACAGGTGCTGTACTGGCGGTCCAGGTCCATAACGCCCAGGCTGTACAACGGCAGAGAGCCGCGCCGGATGCGGTCCTTGATGAACCGGCGCTTGGCGTGGTTGGTGTACCCGGCCAGTTGGGTCGCTGCCCCCACGTTTTCCAGAAAGGCTTCAAAGGCCGCCTCGCGGGAACCGGGGTGGTCCGTGTTGGCCTGTCTGGCCGCGCGGGGCAAGTTGAGGGTGACCACACCCAGGCTGCCGATCTTGGTGGAACCGGAACCGAAGGTGTTGGAGTAGCCCAGGTCCGAGATGCGGGAGCGCAGACGGCAGCAGGAGGACAGGGTGGAGGATTCCCCGCAGTAGATGTTGATGAAGCCGAACGCCTTGTTGGCCTCGGCTATCTTGATCAGGAAAGCCTGGTCCGACAGCTTGCGGCGGCCCTCCTCATCCTGCGTCACGGAGAAGCAGGCCGTGACCACCGGAAACGTCACCGGCGTGCGGGCCAGGGTTTCGTTGAAAGCCTCCAGGAACCAGCTCTGCACCATCTCCACCACATGCACGTTCGGGGCTTTGCCCTGGATGGCATAGGCGGGAAGCAGTTTGTCCAGGAAGGGGCGGTCATAGACCGAGATATTGGTGAAGGGGCTTTGGTTGCCCCGGAATTCCCAATTCAGGGTGTAGATGAAGGAGATCAGCTTTTCCTTCACATAGGTTTTCAGCCGCCGCCATTCCAGATCGCCGTCCCCGAAGGTGTAGTCGTGGTCAAAGACCTTGACCTTGTGGTCCATGCCGGTGAGCTTGATTTGCTCCACATACCATGCGGCCACCAGCAGCATGTCCGCGAAACCGCAGGCCCCCAACGTGGAGTTGGCGGCGTAGACCGTGAACTGCTCCATCTGGCGCAAGAAGGAATCCAGGGACTTGGGCGGGTCGATACGCAGCCGTCCGCCCATTTTCAGGCCCTCCAGGGCCACGTCCAGAGCGGAGTAATTGAAGCAGTAGGGACGGCCTAAATCCCAACTGTCGTTGATGTAGATGTACCCGGCGAGATCGCCTTCAATGGCCGTGTCGGCAAGACGTTCACCCACCTCGGCCTCCAGTTGCTTCCAGAGGTTGTAGAGGCTGTTCAGGCGCAGGGCCGCCTTGGGCAGCTCGTAGTTATAGGTGATGCAGTCCCGCCCGGTGACGTTGGCATTGGGGTCGATGGACACGTCAGCCGTGGCGCTGTTCTCGGAACGGCTTTTGAAGAAGGCCTTGCTCATCAGGTCGATGTTGAGCTGGTCCGGGTGGATGCCGGACAAAGAAAAAAGCTCCGGCGGATATTTCTGCCAGAGCCTTTCCATCAGGGCCTTGAAGCGGGGATCGTATGTGTCGGGAAGGATCAGTTGTTCGGGCATGTTTCGCTCTCTTGATTCTTTTCGGTATAGGAGATGACGCGAAGCGGGGCGCATTCCTCCAGGATGAAAGGCCAGTTGTGCTGGCGGGAGAATTCCTTATGTCCCAGCACCTCGCGGGGAAAGTCCGTGGCAAGGCGGCGTTCCAGGCAGACCGCGAAAGGAGTGTCCATATAAATGAACTGCGGCGTGTAGCCGGATTCTTCGGCCAGCCTGCGCCAACGCCGCAGCACATTCATGTCGAAGCAGGACTCGTCAATGACCAGGTCCAGGCCGCGCGCTATGTGCTGCCGGGCCTGGAGGCAGGCCATGGCATGCACCAGGGATTCCAGGGGGCCGTAGAAACCGTGGCCCAGCGCCCGGCGGATATCGTCCTGACAGACCACCTGGCAGCCTTGGGGCACAAGATGGCGGTCGATCCAGGTGGATTTTCCGGAGCCGGGCAGGCCCAGCATGACGTGCAGCGTGGCCTGGGTGCCGGTCAGGATTTTGGGGGATTCCACAATTTCACCTTCTTTTGTTTGAAGTCATAGTCCACAGATCGGAGAATACGGGCCACGCGGGCCTGGGCCAGGGCGTCGCTTTCGGTGAGCCCGGCCTTTTCGTAAGCCGCCAGGACCACGGCCCAGAGCGTCGTCATGACCGGCCCGGCGTCCTTGAGCAGCTTGCGGGCCGTGGCCGGGCCGATGCCTGGGCAGCCGGGATAGTTGTCCGTGGGGTCGCCGGTCAGGGTCTGGGTGATGAACCAGAGATTGGCCGCTTCCGGGGTAATGCGCAGGATGCCGCCTTCCGGGTGTCCGAGGTCGAAGAAGTTTCCAGGCACGCCACGCAGGTCCTTGTCGATGGAGCAGATCACCTTGCGCCGGTCCGGACGGAACGAGGCCCGCGTGGACAGGATGCCCAGGCAGTCGTCGGCCTCCAGGCCGGGGCGAAGAATGTGCCGGTCCGGATATTCTTCCATGCAGAACTGTTTGAGGCGGGAGAGAATGATGGGCCTGGGTTTGCCTTCACGGTTGGCCTTGTAGCCCGGCCAGACCGCGCGGCGGAAGTTGTTCTTTGTGCTGTCGCTGAAACAGAGCAGGAAATCCGAGGCGTCCACGTGCATGAGCAACGCATACAGCTTGTTCTCAAAGACCTCGAAAGCGTCCGAGAGGCGACAGACCGGGGCCGCCACCTCTCCGTCCAGGCTGATGGTCTTCTCCGCTCCGGCGGCAGCCTGATAGGCCAGCACGTCCGCGTCCACCAGGGCCAATATCGGGCGGCGGTCACGCATCGGCATCTGTGTGGGCGAGGATCAGAGCCATGCAGGCGGCTCGGGCTTCCACAAGGGTCGGGAAGCTCAGCGACCGTTTATGCTCTTCCACCCAGATGCCGAATGTGTTGCGGCGTCGGCGGATGAAGGTGACAATGTTGCCTCGCGGGTCGCGGGGGTCGGTGCTCTGCGGGGTGAGTTCGATAATGTGCCTATGCATGACCATCCGCCTCCGCTGCGAAGTCGATGAGGACGGTTCCGTCCGCCGCGCTCATGCCCAAGGCGCGGCGCTTCCTGTCCAGGGCCGGGAAGTTTTCCAGGTCCGCCAGGGACAGGGCCGAAAGGCGCAGCTCCCCCGCGCCGGGGCACGAGGGCCGGGAGCGGATTTTACGCGCGCCGGAGCCGGTAGCGGCAGCCAGGCGCAACAGCCGCGCCGGGGACCAAGACACCTGGACTTCCGCCTGGGAAACGTGCTCGGCCATGAAGGCCGGGCTGAACACCAGCACCAGATCGCCTTTGACGTTCAGGGCCGCACTGACCGGCGGCATGGCGCGGGACGGACCGGCGCGGCGGATGGGCACGGCGGTGAAACCGTCAGGGCCGTTGTCAGTATCGGGGGAAGGGGCGGGCGTCTTGGAGGTGGAGGTAGCAGCCTTTGCTTTTGCCATGATTTTCATTCTCCATATTGTTAAGGTTGTCGCCCTTGTCGGGTTTGGATTTTTCCCGCTCGATCAGGCGCTCCAGGTAGGTGCGGGCCTTTTCCAGGTCTTGCAGGCCGTCCTTGGCGTCGAAGCGCAGGATGTACTTGATGATGTTGCCCCGCAGGAAATCCAGATTGTTTCGGGCAATGAAGTCCAGGGGTTGGATGTCCCAGCGGGTGTAGTGGGATGGGGAGGTGGGATGTATTTCCCTTTGATTCATTTCCTTACAACCTGTTAGGTTTTGCTTGAAAATTTTTGCAAGTCAGGTATACTCAAAACAAACCCCCAGAAGAGGAGTCAGCATGTGCTGTAGCCCCCGCGAAACTGGGAATGTCCGCTTCATTGAAAGCGAGGTGGGTTTATCGAGATAGTTGTGGAGGTGGGTTATGATGCGCCAATGCTGGCGGGAGTGGCGCGGCACTTTGAAGACCATCAACCTGGTTCTCCAACTGGCAGCAACTATCAAAATTCTACTCAGCTAGGGGTTTGGGGGTGATAAATCAATCTTATCACCCCCTCCCCTTAGTGAGTCTCAGCCCACGTTCGCCCCACCTTATATTCTCCGGTGACCGGGCAGCGCAGGCCCAGCAGGCTTCCCGTCTCCTCAATGGCCCGCACGAACATTTGACCCAGCTCCTCGGCAATCTCAGGATCACTGAGGCATTGGGCCTCATCCATTCTGTATTCCCCCATTACTGGGGGTGTCGGACTATATCTTCACAAGGATGCTACCTTGTGCCTCGTGTTTCGGGTGACTACGGAATCTCACCGCAGGCCCTACGGCTTTCGCCTAGTCTCTACACCTTCCACCCTCTCACCCATCTACAGGCTTGGCTGATGCTGACACCAAAGATAGAAGCTAGCTCTGTCCCGGTGTAATGGTGGCTGCGCCAAAGTTCTTTTGCCTGATGCTTTCGTGCCGCGTAGCGTTCCCGATTGGTTTGAATGACATGCTCCGTTCCTTCCAAACATTCCAAGTGCGTAGGATTGCAGCATGCTCTATTTCCGCAGCTATGATGTACCTCATATCCTTCCGGGACAGGCCCGTGGGTCTGTTCCCAAATATGACGATGATACATGACAAAGGAACCGTTTATACGCTTACGGAAGTAACCATCATGATTAAGGCGATGAGAAACGGGAACAATGCAGCCTGTCTTCTCATCCTTCATCAGAACAAGAGCTTTCTTTGCCATATTGCCCCCTGGTGGCTTGGCTCGGTATTGCCCCATTAGGGTTTCACCGAATTAACGAGGTTTAACGTCCACAATGAAGAGGTTTATGGACGTGCAGTATCTGCTGATACTTCCCTAACCATTCCGGGCGTTCCTCCAGAATTATCTGATGAAATCGGACCGTGGCCGCTTTCATCAGCACGGCCCCGGCGGATTGCAGCAGGGTGTTCAGGGCCGCGTGCTTGGAGCGGACGTGCAGCAGCCGCCCGTCCAGGCCCTTGAGATAGGGGCGCTGGGCAAGGGCCGCCTGTACGGCGTCGGTCAGGCGTTTCAGGGCCGGGATGGCCCACAGGAATTTTGCGCGCAGGGCCGTGCCTCTGCGGGCCTGGGCCGCCGGGGTCGCCAGAGGCGCGACGATGGAGCCCAGCTTGGCGTCGCCCGCGCCGTACATGAAAGCATAGATGAAGGTCTTGGCGTTATCTCTGGTTTCCAGCCCGGCGGCCTTCTGGTTTTCGGTATGGATGTCGCCTTCCAGAATGATCCTGCCGTAGGCCCCGTGGTCGTAGCGGGCCATGTAATGGGCCAGCATGCGCAGCTCCAGGCCCGAGGCGTCCGCGCCCACCATGACCGTGCCTTGCGGCGCGGCGAACAGGGCGCGGCAGTCCTTGCCGTAGGTGCCGTGCGCGGGAATCTGGGCCAGGTTGGGCCTGCTGTGCGTGCAGCGCCCGGTGACGGCCCCGTTGGTGATCACCCGCCCGTGGATGCGTCCCTTTCTGACCAGCTTGAGCCAGCCGTTCGTGCCCTCGGCCAGCATGCCGATGATCTTTGCCAGTTCCAGGTATTCCACCAGGGGCTTGCAGGGCGGGTAGGGCAGGCCCTTGAGCACGTCCTCGTCCACCTGTGGCTGGCCGGTGTCCGTGAATGCGCCGGGCTGCCAGCCGAACTGCTCCCGCAAACGGCGGGCGATCTGTTCCCGGCTGTTGGGGTTGAAGGTTTCAAAATGTTCCCGGATGACCGGAACGCCCTTCACATAGCCCCGCGTCTTATTGTTGACCTTGGGGATGAAGGTTTCCTCATGCCGGACGGGCGGAAAGGCCGCCTGCAAGACGGCATTCAGTTCTTCCCGTCTGGCGGCCAGATCGCCGTACAGCCCCACGGCGGCCCCCTCGTCAAAGGGTGCGCCCGCCTGTTCCTGTTGGAAGATGACCTTCTGGAACTCGTGCTCCAGGGCCAGCGCCCGCAGGCTGTAATTCCGCGACAGAATATGCTTCCAGAGGGCGTACAGCGCTTCCACGTCCTGTTCGCAGTACCGCTGCATTGCCGGAGTCCAGGCTTCCCAGGCGTTGTCCTGTTTGCCGTACTCGCCCTTGAGCGCGCCCAGCCGATGACCCCAGGCTTCCAGGGAATGGGAGCCGCAGAGCTTGGCCGGAAAACGGTTGGATTTCTTGCGCAGGCGTTTGAAGTCCAGTTCCTTGAGGTTGGTCCAGATCAACCTGGATGCCGTCAGGGTGTCGAAGAGTGGCGGCAGCGGCGCGTCCGGATGGAGTTTGGTAATGGCCGGAATGTCGAAGCACAGGCCGTTGTGCGCAACCAGCAGGGGAGCGGCGGCCAGCAGGCCCAGGCCTTCGCTGATCCGGCCCGGCCCGAAGGAGTAGCGCTTGCCGTCCGGCAGGGACAGGGCGCAGATGCAGTGAATGACGGAGCAGTCTTCCAGCAGTCCGTTGGTTTCAATGTCGAAGAGCAGGACCGGCAGGCCGGGATCGTGGAGGTTGGGGGGCACCGAAGGGCTGGCGAATGGGTCAGAAGTCTTCACGTTGTCCCTCCGTTTTTTCCTTTTCCGGACGCTCTTTCCCAAAGCCGTACTCCCCGCCGTCTCCAGCCAGCAGACGCCCGGTTTCCGGAACGTAACGCACGTACCCGGCTTCGCCGCAGTCCCCGATGGGACGGTTTTTGAGCACCCGCACCAGGGCCGCGTTGGGGTCATCGCCCTGCTGATCGCGCTCCAGGGAGATCACCGCATCGCTCATCTGCTCCAGGCCGCCGGAGCCGCGCATATCCGTGAGCGACACCTGTCGCCCTTCATTGTAGGATTTGCCCTTGTCCGGGCGTTTGAGGTGGACCACGGCCAGAAGCATGACGTTGGTTTCCTCGACCAATTGCCGGAGTTTGGTCATCAGCTTGTCGATGACCTTGCGTTCCGACTCGCCCGCGCTTTCGTCCAGGCCGGACACCACGATACTGATATGATCCAGGACCAGGACTTTGCAGCCCAGGCCCACAGCCATGTAGCGGATTTTCGCCAGCAGGGTGTCGATGTCCGAGCTGCCGAAGTGGTCATAGATCCACCAATCCTTGCCCATCACCGCCTCAAAGGCGGACTTGAGGTCGGCTTCCGGCACGGCGGCATGGGCTTCGGGAAGATGCAGGGGTTTGTTCAGGTGAATGCCCAGGTAACGGCGGGCGTTGCGGGCCGGGCTTTCCTCCAGGGCCATGACGCCCAGCGGCAGATGGTGGACCATCTTGAGGTGGTAGGCGATTTCATTGACCAGGGTGGACTTGCCGATGCCGGACCCCGCCGTGAAGAGGTAGAGTTCGCGGAGCCGCAGGCCGCGCAGCTTGGCGTTGAGCCCCGGATAGGGAATGTCGTAGCCGGGCTGCGGCGGCTTGAGCAGATCATCCCAGAGGTCCGCGCCGCTGCGGATGCCGTCAGGCCGGTAGGGCACGGCACCCCAGAGAGAATCCAGGAGTTCCTTGCCCTTGCCAGCCAGCAAGCAGGCGTTGGCATCCTTGTCCGGCAGTCTGGCGATCTTGCATTTGCCGGGGCTGAACAGCAGGGCGCATTCCCTGGCGGCGGCCTGGCCGGGCTCGTCCATGTCAAAAGCCAGCACCACCTCGTCAAAGCCTTCCAGCCATTCCAGGGCGCGGCGGATGAACTTGACCGCCGACTGCGCCCCGTTAGGCAGGGAGACCACCGGCCACTTGTTGCCCTGGAGTTGGGAAACGGACATGCAGTCGATTTCCCCTTCCGTGACCACCACCCGGCGGCCTGAATTACGCCAGACGTTCCAGCCGAACAGGCCCACAGCCTCGGTATCGCCCAGCCATTTGAAATCCTTGCCTTCCAGGCGGAGATGCTGGGCGCACAAGCGGCCTTCCTTGTCGTACAGGGGAGCCACATGGCAGGGTTTGCCCCTGTGGTTGCCGATGCCGTAACCGAAATGGGCGCATGTTTCCGCAGTGAGGCCCCGGACTTTCAGGGCTTTGATGCTGGTCTCCAGGGGCGTGAAGGGCTTGGCGCTCATACGCCGTGCCCGCGATGGGGATGCATGGGCTTCGCCTCCTTCCGTTTTTTCATAGTGCCCGCAGGCGTGGCAGTAGCCGTGCCCGTCCGAGTAGCGGGCCAGGTTGTCCCCATCCAGGTCCAGGCCCCGCTCCCGGCAGGCCGGGCAGGGCTCATGCCGGAGGAAAACGCTCTCACCGGCGGGGAGCATGGATGGCCTCGAATGCCTTGCGGCTGCGGGCCGAAGGCTTGTGACTGAGCCAGTCCTCCGGCACAGCCGGGCCTTTGCAGCAGGGGAACCCGTGGGCCGAGGCCCATTGGGCGTAGGTCTGCCCGATCTTGGGGCTGGTTCTGGCCGTGAGGCTCTGGAAGATGAGCCGAATATCCAGATGGGGATACTGCTGTTTGATGAGCAGCAGCTTGTCCCGGTCCTCTTTGGGAAAGCGGCCCTTGGCCTCCAGCACGATGCACTGCGCGGGCAGCAGCCAGTCCGGCTTGTACACGGCGGTCAGATGCAGATCATATTGGATGCGGACGGGTTCGTAGAGAGCGCCGTGCGGGTCAAGGGCCGCCCCTACCTCGGCCTCGAAGCCGGAGCGGTAGCCCGTGGCCTTGCGCACGGCGTTCCACCGGGCGTATTGGGCGTAGCGGTTCATGGCCTAAAAGGGCACGTCGCCGTCATCGTCGTCGGCGCTGTCCTCGGAAGGCGTGGCCTGGGCCGCCTCGTCGCCCTTCACGTCCGCCGCATTGAAGCCGCCATCCACATCTTCTTCCCCAAAGCCATAGTCCGAGGCCGAACGCCCGCCGAACAGGTTCAGTTTGATGATCTGCACGGCGTCCAGGTACAGGGAAAGGCCGCCCGCGCCCTGGCCCTCCACAAAGTAGGGGGCACAGGTGAAGGCCACGCGCACCAGGGAGCCGTTGCCCGGTTCCTCCTTAAGCAGCACGGGCTGCATCATGGAGTCGAACAGCGGCACCTTGCGCTGCATTTTCGTGCCGTCGCGCTTTTCATAGAAGGCCGAGGTCTTGAAGCGAAAGAGAATGCGGCCCGTGGGCTGATCGTCCTTGTCGTATTCCTCGACGCCGAGCTCATTGAAGGTCATGTTGCCCAGCTTCTTGCGGGTGGCGGGCTTGAGTTCCCGGAATTTGTCCTCGGCTATGTTGCGGGCCATATCGATTTCCTCGGCCAGCATGCCCCGCAGTTTGTCGGCTGCGGCGGATTCCAGGGCCAGGGTGAGCTTGTAGCCGCCCTTGGGGTTGGGGTACTGCTCGGTGCCGTAATCCACGTTCACCACAGACGCGAACAGGGCCTCGCCCTTGGGGGAGGTGTAGCGGTTGCGTTTGGGCTTATCGTTTTTAGCCATGAAAGACCTCATTATGGATGTAGTCGCTGACAGCCGCGAACTCGGGGCGGCGTCCGTCAGCGTGGTTCATGCAGTTGCGGGCCATGCCGAAGAGCTCGTCAGGCCGGATGCCCGACGCTTCGGCCAGGAGCAGGGCGGCGCAGGCCGCGCCCAGGATTTGCGCGCCCCGGTGCGGGATGGACTGCGCCGCGTCGGCCACGCTCATGGCCGCTTGGGCGCATTGCCGCAGGGGGGCGTTGCCGGTCAGGTCGCGCAGGGCGGAAGTTGAGGGCGGACAGCGGATGGCCTGGGGGTGACGGGGAAATGTTTCGGACACGAGTATTCTCCTTGTTGTGGTGTGCGAAAGGCCGCAAACAAAAAGAGCCCCACACGCCGTTGGGGCGCATGGGGGCCTTCATAGAGTGCAACCTAATGCTTTGATTTCAGGGGTTATGCGAAGAAGAACAGGGAGTTGCGTACATCTTCCACACGCAGGGAGCCCATGCCCGGAACCGGCGGGAAGGGCGTTTGCAGCGTCGCCCGCTGTCGGGGCGTGAGCACGGCGGAAACTTCCCGCAGCCAGAGCGTGAGCATATTGTTGTCGCCGCCGAACAGGCGCACGAAGACCTCCCGCAGTGTGGCGGCCAGAGTTTCCGTGTCGGCGGCGTGGGTGCCGTAGCTGTCGTGGATCATGGCGAAGGAGCCGATGCCCCGGCGCAGACAGTCCCGCACCGTGAACATCAGGGCCGCCGCGTCCAGGGAATGCACGAAGTTGGGGGCGACAGCGGAGCGTTGCTTGGCGACGTTGAGGCTGTCCTGTTTTTCCTCATGCAAGGTCAGGTAAATCAGGTTGTCGCCAAGTTGGGTTTTGACCCGGCGCTTTTCCATATCCATATAGCGTTGGAGCACGGGCAGACCCGTGGGGCTGGTCCAGCGCAGGGGGTGCTTGAGTTTGGCAAGGATCAGCGCCGTGTCCTGGAGAAAGGACATGGCCTCGCGGGCTTTGATGACCGTGGCCCCGATGGCCTCCCAGATCAGGCCCGAGAGATAGAGGTTGAGGTGATGGAGGGAAAGGCCGTCCGGCAGGGCGCGACCGTCAAGTTTGCCGGTAAGCCACTCCTTTGTATATTTCCGGCAGGATTCGTTGGTGCCGCCGTAGGGCAGGACCATGACCTGGCGCTTGGTGGTCTTGCGGTCAATGCCCAGCCCGAGCAGGAAGCGGGCGCAGAGAGCGCTGTCGTAGAGTGGCCCCTCATCCTTCTTTCTGCCCTGTGCCGGGCCGCCGTGGTCCGCGTCGTGTTTCAGGACCGCCCGCACCTTTTCCGCCACGATGCCGTAAATGTCCTGCGGCTTTTCCGTGGGCGTGAGATTGACGGCGTGGCCGCCCACCGCGTCCCGCAGCATCAGGGAGTAGATTTGCAGGCCGTTGCAGGTGCCGTCCAGGGCAATAGGCAGACGGGAGAGAAAGCCCAGGCCCTCGCGCACATAACCCGCCCACTCGAAGCAGAAGGCCAGGAAACAGAAGGGCGCGTCCGCTTCCATCCACCAGCCGTCCGCCAGGGGATCGGCGGCCTGGGCCAGAATGTGCTCCTGATGTTCCAGCACCCAGGAATGACGCTCGTCCAGGCTGACCTTGTCGTTGCCCCAGGTGTTGCTGCCGTGGATCGCCAGCCAGCGCACGGCCTTCATATCGCCCAACGGCTTGCCTTCGGAAAAGCGTAACAGGCCCTTGGCGAGGTCCGTGCCCTGCGGGTTCAGGTAGGTGGGCACGGCGTAAATCCGGCCCCGGAAGTCCAGTTGGTAGGGATAGTAGAAGTGGTGCTCGCGTTGGAAGCGTTCGGCCAGAGTCAGAATTTTCGCCACGGTCAGCCGCCGGGAATTGTTGGCGACGTTCTTTTCATGGATGCGCAGGGCGGCGCGCTTCCAGTCCGCCAGTTCCTCCGGGGCCAGAGTGTCCAGGCAATCGTGCTTGACGTAAGCCGTGGCCGAGTCCGTAATGTCCGCGCCGCAGACCGGGCAGAGCGGCAGACGCCAACCGTCGCGTTTGGGCAGGCCCGCCACGTCGCCGCCGGTCACGTCCCAGAGCCGCCGGGCCACCTCCAGCACGGGGGCGTTGATGCTCCAGGCCGTGTTCTGCATGGCGTTGACCGCCATAAGCACGTCTTTCAGCTCGCCGTTCTGGATGCGCCGGTCCAGATCGCGCTGGTAATCCATGTCCCCCAGCTTGACCAGAGAGAGCGGGCGCGTGTCGTCCAGGGAATAATAACCGCCGCCCCCGGCCCCGCGCCAGGGTTTGGGGGGAACGATAGTGGGCAGATAGTCCGGGTACATCAGACCGGCGGTTTCCCGGTGGCGCTGGAGCCAGTCCCGGCAGGAAGGGGACAGCTCCAGCGTATAAACCCATCCGGAGGAATCAGCGGCGCTGGAAATCCGCCTCCCAGGCAGGGGGCGTCGCACCAGATGGAAAATTCCCGTGGATTCCATGATGAGTTCAAGCATTTTCTGCCCCAGGTGCAGGCAGTCCGGCCTTGACCAGGGGCGGAAGGCTACGGTGCCGGATTTGCCGAAAGCATACGACAATACCGTACGCCGATACTTCTGGGAGCTGTGCCCCTGGATATGCCGTTTGGTCATCTTGTAGCGGGGGGTGTCCTGGTCGCGCAGGGCCAGAACCTTCTTCTCCAGCTCCAGGGCGCGGGCAATGTCCACGGACACGGCCTGCATGGTGATGTCGGGGGTGGTCATGCGGTCCAGGGCCTTGCGCAGGGATATAAAGGCGGCCACTTCCGGTTCAATGCCCGCCAGCAGCCCCACCGAGGCGTGACGGCGGCCCGCCCGGCCCGTGGCGGCCTGCTCCTGAAAAGCCCGGATGGCGGCGGCCAGTGGTTCCACGCCGCGCTTGAGCAGCATGTGGCCGTAGCTGGTGGCGGCTTCGTTCCGGCGTTCCTTGGCGGCCTGGATAGTGTGCAGCCAGCGCGCCCGGCCTTGGGTCAGCATTTCTTCCTCCAGGGCGAGCTGGCGGTTTATTAATTCAGGGCTAATGCAATGGGCGCAAAAATCCCCGGAGGCTTGGCCGTTAGCTTCCTCCTTTTGCTGGCAGGCGGGGAAGTGGGGGCCGGAGGGGCGCGTTTCAGGGCTGTGGATCATGCTTTTTACTCCTAGTTTAATAATTTCAATATGTTATGCTTATATAAAGGGCGTAAAAAAGCCCCCTTGGCGAAACTCAAGGTCAGTCAAGGGGGCGAAAAGCCTCTATGCGGGCGGATTTTCAGGCCGCCGGAGCCGTTTCGCGGTTGACGAAAGGCCTGGCTGTGGTTAGCTTGTGTCGTGCATGATTAACCTCCTGCGAAAAGAAATACGCAAGGAGGTTGTTAGTTTCAAGGTAATTTTTAGAGAAAAAAGTGAATGATCTATGGGCGCTTTTGCTAAGTCAGCTTCACGACAGACTAATTTTCAGGGGTCGGCATGGTAGAGAAAGCGAACAATTTTGACGTGCAGTTTGAGCGCATACTGAAAGCCACCGGCAGTTCCTCCGATGCGGAACTGGCGCGCAAGCTGGGCATTTCGCCGCCTTCCGTGACCGGGGCCAAGCAGCGGCGCAGCATCCCGCTCACGTGGTTGAAAACGGTTGCGGAGGTTTACGGCGCGTCGCTGGACTGGCTGATGACAGGAAAGGGTTCCCAACCCTTAGTGGCGCTGGCTAAAGCTATGGAGCGCCGGGCTGCGGAGATTTCTGAGGAAATGCCGGGGCAGCCGGATTATGTCCGCAGCAGGATGCGACAGGAAGGTTTTCCAGACTGGAAGGTGGTCACAAAGCCTTCATCCGTGCCGTACAGCTTTGAAGATGCGCCCCCCAGAAAAGAGAAGGCCCCGCAGTCGGATGTGGACATGATCTTCATTCCGCTGGTGGAAGCCTGCCTGTCCGCAGGCTCCGGCAGCCTGGAAACCAGCGCGGACAGTGAGCGCCGCTATGCATTTCGTTCGGACTTTCTGCACCGCAAGGGCAATCCCGATGCAATGGTGCTCATGCGGGTGTCGGGCGATAGCATGGAACCGGAAATCAAGAACGGCGATGTGGTTCTGCTGGACCAGAGCAAGCAGCGTATCATGGCCGGGCGCTTTTACGCGGTCGGTTTTGAGGATGCTATTTACATCAAGCAGATTGATATGCTGCCCGGAAAAGTGGTGCTGCGCAGTCTTAATACCACCTATCCGCCTGTGGAGTTGGATGTGCGCGAGGACTTGGCGACGCAGTTCAGGGTAGTTGGTCAGGTTCTCTGGGTCGGAAGGGAGTATCATTAACTAATGATGATAGTCTAAAGTTAATCTAGACGCTTTTCAGGCAAATAAAAAAGACGCTCCGTTTGGGGCGTCTTTTTGCTGATCTGAGTCATGGAAAACGGGGTTGCCGATGGGGTTGCGGGAAGAGAGTTATATAATGCAACCTCGATGTGGAAAGTGTGAGCTTGAAAGTCTGAGGAAGAGGCTTTGAGGGGGAGAGTATCAGGCTTGTTTTATTGTGTTTTTGTTTGGTACCCGGAGTCGGACTCGAACCGACATACGCTGTGCGTGAGGGATTTTAAGTCCCTTGTGTCTACCAATTCCACCATCCGGGCATAGTGCGTCACATCAGGCCGCTGCCGCGAGGGCGCGCCGCCGTCACTCTTCTCCTTCCGTTGCCGCCGGGGCGGGCGGCACGCGCCAGGTTTTCAGCCCCTGGGGGGGGGGCCTCGGGCACGGGACGCTCCTCTTCCTGCCACTGACCGGCCTGAATCCAGTAGACATGCAGGGCGGCCAGGCTTTTGTCCAGGCAGAGCAGCCGCCCCGTGACGCCGCGCGGCAGCAGGGCCGCCGCTTCCTGGGCGATTTTGCGGTAGACGTAGAGCTTGTGCGCTTCAAAGGCGCACTGGCACATCAGCGCGTCGCCCAGCGGCGTGAAATCCAGGTGTGTCGCTCCGGCCCGTAGCAGCAGGGCTTCCAGGTCGGCGATCAGCGTGCTTTCCACATCCAGCAGTTCTTCGTAGGTCAGGCTTTCGTCGTAGCTGAACTGCCCGAAAACCTCACTGCGATTTTTGTCCATGGCGGCCTCAATCTGCCGATTTTTATATGTCAAAGCCCGGCATTAGGCAACACGCGGCTGGTCTTGGGAGTGAAAAGCCGCTATACACGAAATATACACGGAACAGGCCGCCGCGCGGCAATTCCGAACAGGAGGAACTATGCGTTTCCGGGATACCTGCGTACTGGCGTTCTGTCGCTTGGGCGTGGCCGGGCTGGCTCCCAAGGCTCCGGGCACCTGGGGCACGGCCTTGGCCTGCCTGCTGGCGCCCTTTGTCTTTCTGCCGCTCGGCATGGGCTGGCGCGTGCTGGCGCTGCTGCTGCTCTTTGTGCTGGGCGCGCTGGCCGCCACGCGCGCGGAAAAGCTGCTGGGCCGCAAAGACCCCGGCGAAGTGGTCATTGACGAACTGGTGGGCGTCTGGCTGGTGCTGCTGCCGTTTGCCACACCGGGGGTCTCGCTGGTGGTCGCGGCCTTTGTGTTCTTCCGCATTTTCGACATCGCCAAGCCCTGGCCGGTGCGCGCCTCGGAAAACTGGCTGCCCGACGGTTTCGGGGTCATGCTGGACGACGTGCTGGCCGGGCTCTGGGCCCTGCTGTGCGTGGGGGTGTTGCACTGGGTCGGGCTGGTTTAGGGCCTGCTGACACTATGCCTTTTTGCCCGCTCACTATGCGCGGCAGCCGTTGTCCGAAGGACTTACGGATGGCGACAGTAATTGCATGGAAAAGGCTGTGTCGTTACGCATGCTGTCTTCATCCGTAGTTGGGCGTTGCTGTCTTTATCCGTACGGCTCACAAGTTCGCCTACGGCTAAAGCTCCTGCGTTGCAAAGAGTACACTCCCTCAAAGCAGGCTTATCTTCCTTGCGGGCGAACAAAAATTCTATAGCGTCAACAGGCCCCAGCCGGGATTTTTCCGAAGACACGCGGCATGACGCCGGAGCGCCGCGCAAAGCGGGCGCACCGACGGATTCCGGCGGAATATGCAGGGAAAAGCGGAAAAAAGAAATCGCCGTGCCCGGCGCTACTTCATGCGATAGGTGATGCGGCCGCGCGTGAGATCATAGGGGGAGAGTTCCACCTTGACGCGGTCGCCGGGCAGAATGCGGATATAGAATTTGCGCATTTTACCGGAAATATGGGCCAGCACTTCGTGGCCGTTTTCCAGCTCCACGCGGAACATGGCGTTGGGCAGTGCTTCCTGCACCACGCCGTCAACTTCAATGGAACCTTCCTTAGCCATGGGGCCTCCGTAAAAAACGTATTTGGCAATGTGCGCGTGAACGTGTTGTGTGACGGCAAAGCGGCGCTGCCGCCCTCGCGGTGGGGATTTTTTTGAAATCCCACAGACGGCCCGGCTTCCCGAAATTAAGCCGCTCTGAACGGCGGACAGCTTCACAAAAAAGCCCGCACCTGTCAACCGGAGCGGCGCACGGCATCCGCAAGCCCGGCGTATCGCGCGGCGGGCCTGGCCCCGTGGCGCTTCCGGGCGCGTTCAGAGCCTGTTCAGGTCCGTGCGGAACCGTGCGGGCTGTCGTCCTTGCGGAAGAGCAGCCACAAGCCCACCAGAATCAACGGCAGGCAGAGCGCCTGCCCCATGGTGAGCCAGCCGAAGGCCAGGTAGCCCAGCTGGGCGTCGGGCACGCGCACGAATTCCACCATAAAACGGGACAGGCCGTAACCCACGGCAAACAGCCCGGACACCGCGCCGGGCTTGCGCGGCTTGCCGGAGTATACCCAGACCACGATGAACAGCAGCAGGCCTTCCAGCAGGGCTTCGTAGAGCTGGGAAGGATGACGCGCATACGGGCCGCCGCCGGGAAAGACCATCGCCCAGGGCGCGTCGCTGACTTTGCCCCAAAGCTCGCCGTTGATGAAGTTGCCCAGGCGTCCGAAAAAGAGGCCCTGCGGCACCAATGGGGCCACAAAGTCCGAGACTTCCAGGAAGGACTTTTTGCGGCTGCGCGCGAAGTACCAGAAGGCCCCGAGCACACCCAGCAGCCCGCCGTGGAAGGACATGCCGCCGTTCCAGATGCGCAGGATTTCCACGGGATCATGGATGTAGACCGGCAGATCGTAAAAGAGCACATAGCCCAGGCGGCCGCCCAGAATGATGCCCAGCATGACGCAGGTCAGCAGGTCGTCCACATCGGCGGGACGCCAGCCCGAACCGGGGCGCGACGCCCGCCAGCGGCCCAGGCCCCAGCCCACGGCAAAACCGATGAGGTACATGAGGCCGTACCAGCGCAACTGGAGGCTGCCGATGGAAATGGCTACGGGATCAATATGCGGCATGGTCATGCGGGCAATTCCGGAGCGTTGAATTCGCCGCTTTTGCCGCCGCTCTTGTGCAGCAGGCGCACCCGGCTGATGACGATGTCGCGCTGCACGGCCTTGCACATGTCGTAAATAACGGCCGCGGCGCTCTGGGCCGCCACAATGGCTTCCATTTCCACGCCGGTGCTGCCCACGGTGCGGGCCTCGGCCTCAATACGCACCTGGGGCGGCATGTCGCGCACTTCAAAACGGACGTCCGCAAAGGTCAGATTCAGGCTGTGGCAGAGCGGAATCAGCTGGCTGGTGCGTTTGGCCGCCATAATGCCGCCGATTTTGGCGCAGGCCAGCACGTCGCCCTTGGGCAGGGCGGATTTTTTCAGCAGTTCCAAGGTGGCCGGGGCCAGCTCCACCACGGCCTCGGCAATGGCCACGCGCTTGCTGGGGGCCTTGTCGCCCACATCCACCATGGTTACGTTGCCCTGGGCGTCCAGATGTGAAAATGTATGTTCCATACTGCGAATCCTTATCGAGAACCTATGCTTTTGTTACAACCAGCCATGTGCTGATATACGCCACATACTGCAAGTAGGGGCGCGGTGCAAGCCGCCGGGCAGTCGCCGGAATCCTCAGCGCAGGCCCACCAGCCATTCCGCCAGTGACGGCGGCCGGGGAACGCGCGGCAGCTGCCAATGCGAGTCGCGCCGACTGTCGGAAAAGCGCAGACGTTGGCGCAGCAGGAGCATATCCGCAGTTTCCGCGCCGGATTGCGCCTGTGCCGGGGCGACTTCAACCATCAACTGGAAGGGAATGTCCGCGTGGGGGCGCAGGGCCATGATTTTGCGGACAAAGGCCAGACCGCTGCCGAAACGCAGATCGTAAAACAGGAGATTTTGCGCGTCCTGAACGCCGGAGGGCGCCTTTGGGGCATCCTCGGGGCGCAGCGGCGTCATGACCGGCAGAAGCGTGAACTGAAAAAATGTCTCGCACGTCACGGACTGGCGCGAAAGTTCCTCTGTCAGCCTTGAGGGCGCGGCCTGATGCGTGGTTTCGGGCGCGCGCGGTCGGCCTAGGGCGTTGAGGCTCTGCTCACGCACCAGCATGCCGTCCGGCCCCTGTTCCTCAAATAATACCCGCCAGAAAAAGGGCGAAAAGGCGTCGGGCAGCACGGTCAGATGGCTGACCTGGCGGTTTTCGGCCCGCAGTCGGGCTTCCGCCTGGGCCGCGTGCCAGGCGTTGAGCCCCACGCCCGTCGCCGGATAGACGAAAACCCAGGCCAGGGCTAGGAGCATGAGGCCGCGTTTGCGCCGCCAGCGCCACACGGCCCAGAGCAGGGGCAGGGTGAGCAGCAGGTCAATGATGAAAACGCCGTTGAGTCGCACCCGCTCGTGCGAGAAGGGCAGAAAAATCATGGTGCCGTAGGTGGTCACCACATCCAGCCAGATGTGCAGCAATACCATGGCGCAGGTCAGCAGCCAGACCTTGCCGAAATTCCAGCGTCCCGGCGTGGTGGAACGCCAGAGCGGGTAACAGCAGAGAGCCAGCAGCAGGCCCAGTATGGGCATGGCGGCCAGGGAGTGGGTAATGCCCCGGTGCAGCAGCAGGAACTGCAGCGGCGTGGAGACAAAAACAAGGTCCAGGTCGGGCGAGGCCGCGGCCAGGGCGGCCAGGGGCACGGCCCAGCGGGTGAGGGGGCGGCGCGACAGGGCCAGCATGGCCACGGCGCCGCTGGCGGCATGGGTGATGGGATCCATAAGGCCTTTATTGCCGGAAGGGGCTGCGCTGCTTGGGCACGGCGCGATAGGCCGGGTCTTCGGGTGAGGGCTGGGCGCCGGTCAGGCGGTTGAAGCGGCTGATCTGCCAGTCCTGCATCCGGCTCATGACGTCCGGGCGGTTGTAATAGTAGAGCATGCGCTGGGTATTGCCGGCTCCGGTCATGGGATAGCGCAGCTGTTCCGCCGTTGACGGGGCCGGAGCGCCGCGCTCGCCGTCCGAGGAGGAGCCCGCCCCGATGTCCTTGGGGCCGCAACCCGCCAGAACCGGCAAGAGCAGGGCCGCCAGAACCAGGGGAACGAGCTTCGCCGAAAGGGCGGCGCGGATTTTTTTTACCAGGACCTTCATGGTTCTCAGTATAGACATGCGCGGCCCATCCGGCAAGTGGCGGAGCAGGGCAGACGCATCTAAAAAAACGCGGCCAGTGTATTTCTAATTTAATTATTTAAAATAGTTAATACACACTACGGAGTTGGGTAAAGCCACCTTTGCTCCGCCGGAGCGAAGCGTAGGCGGATGGCTGATGCCGGGAGAATCCTAAAAACTAAGATTTTTCGGCGCTGGCAAGGAAAATGGTGCTTTTTGCGCGGAATGTACTCAAGTACATGAGCAGCAAAAAGCGCCAGATGACGCCGCCAGCGCCGAAAAGGCTGGTTTTGACGGATAATCTCGTCAAACAAGAGGTCAGCAAAAGCTGAAATTAGATGCGTCTGCCCTGAGTGGCGGAGAAAGGCTCGTTGCATTTGAAGTCAAGAGGGCCTATATCCCTGAAATATATGCGCCGCCGGCAGTGCGGCATTGCAGATTATCTGAATTATCCGGGTGAGGATTGCCATGGAAAGGGTGTGGGGAGCGCCGGATCTGCTGCGCCTTGCGGGTGTTCTTGCGCTGTCGCTGCTGTTCTTCGGCGTGTCGGCCCCGGCGTGGGCCGCCCCGTTGCGGGTGGGCCTGGACAGCAATTATCCTCCGTTTTCCCTGGTGGACAGGCGCGGTCACGCCTCGGGCTTTGACCTGGAGGTGGCCGAGGAACTGTGCCGCGCCATGGGCCGCCAATGCGAATTCGTCTTCCTGCCGCTGGACGGACTGCTCGAGAGCATGCGCAACGGCGGGCTCGACCTTTTGCTGGGGGTCAGTGAGACTGACGGGCGGCGGGAATTCATGGATTTCTCCAAGCCCTATTTTCGCGCGCGTTCCGGCTATATCGGCAGGCCCGGCGACGTGGGGGCCGGGAAGGACGGCGTGGTCAGGATCGGCGCGCGCGGGGGCAGCGTGCAGATAGGCCATCTTCGAAACCGCCGGGCTGAACGGGCGGAGGTTGTCCAGGCCGAATTCGGCCGCCTGCTGGACATGCTCTGCGCCGGGGAGCTGGATCTGGTTCTGGCCAATGACCTGGCGGGCTACAGTTTTCTGCTTTCCGAGCGGGGCCGGGATTTCGAAGTGCTGGGCGATCCTCTGCCGCTGGACTCCTTTCCCAGCCTGGTGAACATCGGCGTGCGCAAGGGGGAGGAGGGGCTGCGCGAGGAACTGAACCGCGCCATCCGGAGCATCCGTTTCAGCGGCGTGTTCGGGCGGATCAATCGCAACTATTTCCCGTACACCTTGTATTGACGGAGCCACGGCATGGATGCAGAGCAGGGGCGGCCCGAAGCCCCATCCCGGAAAATCAGGCGCATCAGCGCCTACCGCTTCCTGGCGCTGCTCATATTGCCCGCGGCGCTCCTGCTGGGCGTGGCCGGACTGGCGGTCTTTCTCAGTCTGGACACTATCCGTCAGATCACGGATTCCCTGGAAGAAGAGCACTTGCCCGGCATCCTGGACAGCCAGCGCACGGTGGACAATATCAATGTGCTGCGCAGCGAAGCCGCCGTGGTCTTTATGGCCGAGGATCCCGACCAACGGCGCGCGGCCCGGCTCAAGGTCCAGGCCTTGGTGGCCGAATCCGTATTCGAGCGCTCTCCGGAGATCACCGGCTTCGCCAAGACCGTGCAGGAACTGACGCAAAAGCTGGACAATGCCCGCAAGCGCAGCGACGAGGCCTCGGACGCGCTGCATCTGAACGAACTGCGTCTGTCCGGAGTGCTGGCGCTCCTGCGCCATGCCGCCGGCGACGTGCACACCCTTGAACCCACGCACAGCTCGCGCCACGTCACTTCGCCCGCTCGGGAGAAAGACAAAGCCCAGTATGAACGGGCCCGGAAGAGCTTTGAGCCGGTGCTGGCTCTCTGCCGCCGTATGGACCTCACCCCCGCCTTGAGCGAGGACTGCGCGGCCTTCCAGCGTGATCTGCGTGTGGTGGGGCAGGCCTGGAACGAAAAGGGCGAGGCCGATCAGGAGGCGTTGATGCTCTGGAGAAGTCTGGACGCCTCCCTCCAGGACCTGAGCAACGCCGCTTCCAGCGAGGAATTTCAGCGGGCCTATACCGGTATGGAAGGCCTGCGGGCCGAAGCCCGCAGCATGCGGAACGGCTTTTACATTTCCATCGCCCTGCTGGCCGCCATGGTGCTGGGGACCGTGGCGGTGCTGCACCGGCATATCCTCTCGCCCATTTCCCTGGCCGCCCAGGAATTGCGCCAGATCCGCTTCGGCAGCCCGGCCAAGGCGCTGCCGCCCGTGCGCATCCGTGAGCTGCAGCAATTGCTGGATCTTGTGCCCAGCCTGCGCGGCTACCTGAAAGATCTGGCCGCGCGTTCCGGCGCACTGGAGCAGGAGAAGAACAAATACGAGAACCTCAGTCTGGTGGATGCCCTGACCGGCGTGGCCAATCGGCGCAGCTTTGACGCGCGTCTGGCGCAAAGCGCCTGTTGCGCTTCGGTGGGCATGCTGATGATTGATGTGGATTTGTTCAAAAACTACAATGATTCTCTGGGGCATCTGGCTGGCGACAAATGTCTGGTCGCCGTGGCCAGGGCCATGCAGGCCACGCTCTACCGGCATGACGACACCTTGTTCCGCTACGGCGGCGAGGAATTCGCCGTGATTCTGGAAGATGTCGTCGCGCAGCAGGCCCTGGCCGTGGCCGAGCGGATCATGGACAGAATCCGCTCGTTGCGCCTGCCGCATCCCGATTCGGCGGTGGCCCCGTATGTGACGGTGAGCATCGGGGTGGCGGTGGCCCGGCGGGGGGAGGGCTGCTCCGGGGCGGAACTGGTGGCCCGCGCGGACAAGGCCCTGTACCGGGCCAAGGCCGGGGGCCGCGACCGGATCTGTCTGTACGGGGACGAGGACGCATAGGAACGCGGGTTGATGGCCTTTTTGCCCTCTGCCCGCGCCCGGTTCACTCCGTGCAAAGGTCGGCTTTGAATATACTTCCTCCACCCGCAACTCGCCGTTCGGCAGAGAACAAAAATCCTCATTACTCTGTGCTTCCCCAGCTTTTTTCGGGGCGGCCCTGTGTTCCCGCGACGCGGGTTCGGCAGGACAGAGCTGCTTGAAAACCGCTGCCAGCGAATGCCTGATTAACGTATCTGATTTATTGCTGTTTGTACTGGCCTTTCCAGCACGTTGAACCAATCCCCTAATACTGCCTTTTCATATGAGTCGCTTCATCTGCAAAGAGCCATTTGTTCGCAGTCGGCGGGTAAGGCGCTTTTGATAGCCCCCTATTTGAAAAGGGAAAATAAGCTATGAGAAAATTTAAGGTCGCAATGGTACAGCACAAAGTACCTACGTCAAATGTCGGAGAGAACACGGAACTAGCGATACGATATATCACAGAAGCGAAAGCGGAAGGCGCTGATTTTGTTCTTTTTCCCGAATGCTTCCTTTCGGCTTATCAATTTCCGAAAATCTGTGAAACATTACAGCCCGTTGAAGAGATTGAAACTAATGATGAATTTGCCAAGTGGTGTGAAGATGCCTTAGACGATGACTGCACTTATCTTGAAAAGATAAGACGGGTCGCGAAAGAACTAAGCATCGGTGTTGAGATCACTTGTCTCACCAAAGGGAAGAAATATCCTCAAAATACTGCATTTATAATTGACAGAGATGGTTCAATCATTTTGAAATACAGCAAAGTTCATACTTGTGATTTTGATTTGGAACGCTATCTTGAAAGCGGTAAAGAATTTAAGGTATGTCACTTTGACGGGATATGTATTGGAGTTATGATTTGCTATGACCGGGAATACCCTGAAAGTGCAAGAGAGCTAATGATGCAGGGCGCAGAGCTGATACTGGTGCCAAATGATTGTGATTGTGTCAGACCGTTCAGATTAAGAGAATTGTCAGTGGAGGCCATGCAGAATATGGTGGGCATTGCAATGGCAAACCCACCAGGAGAGAATTCAGGCTGTTCCTGCGCATTTCATCCTATGGTTTGGGGACATCAAGAAAACAGCATAATCGTCGCTGACGAAGAATTTGAAGGCTTGGTGTATGCTGTATTTGATATGGAATCGATAAGAAAATACCGCGATACAGAAGATTTGGGCAAATTTAGAAAAGTAAGCGCTTATAAACATTTGTTGTCATAATCATTAGTATAAATTGAACGTATTTTATTCTCCTTTTTGGCGTGTAGTTGTAATTTTTATTTTGCGATCTTCCTTGTGTTGCGCCTCCGGCCCAAACCTGCAAAATCCGCTTGTTGAGGGGTCTCCCCAATTCCCCGGCAAGTTGCGCTTTGCCGCCTTATGGCCGTTGCTGTTATTGTTCACACAATAAAAATAAGATTTTTCAGCGTTGGCAAGGAATAAGCGTGGTTTTGACGGATAATGCGGCAAATAAGAAGCCGGCAAAAGCTGGCTGGGAGGCGTCCGCCCGCGACGCGGGTCCGCGCCGTCCTTGCCTTGCGCTCCGGCTCAGACTATAATCTTGGCTTCATCTGCAATTATACCGCCGCGCGGGACAGCGCGACGTTTCCCTTGGAGTTGCCATGCGCCCAGCACATTGCGGCATAACGCCCGAAGGATGGCCCTGCATCGGCCTGACCGGGCTTTCGGCTCTGGTTTTCGCGCTTCTGGACTGGTGGTTTCCGGCGCTGGCGCTGCTGGCGCTCTGCTGGTTCAGCCTGCATTTTTTCCGCGACCCGGAGCGGGTCGTGCCCCAGGGCGAAGGCCTGGCCGTCAGCCCGGCGGACGGCAGAATCATCCGTGTCGAAGACAGGGCCGATCCTTTCAGTGACGAAACCTGCTGCTGCGTCAGCATTTTCATGAATGTCTTCAGCGTGCACGTCAACCGCGCGCCCGTGGACTGCGTGGTGGAGGATGTCCGCTACTGGCCCGGCAAATTTCTCAACGCCGCCTTTGACAAGGCCTCCACGGACAATGAGCGTTGCGCCTACCGCCTGCGCGGCGACGACGGCCAGGTCTGGAGCATGGTCCAGATCGCGGGCCTGGTGGCCCGGCGCATCGTCTGCCGCACGGAGCCCGGCGATCCCCTGGCGCGCGGCCAGCGTTACGGCATGATCCGGTTCGGCTCGCGAGTTGACCTTTATCTGCCCCGGGGCTATGTTGCGGCTGTACGCATCGGCGAACAGGTTTTCGCCGGACAAAGCGTGATCGCCCGGGTCCATTGAGCCGGATACGCCGATCAGGCCACAGTATGGATGTTATGGAAAAGAAAAAGCCGCATAAAGGGATCTATCTCCTGCCCAACATGATCACGACGCTGAGCATGTTTCTCGGCTTTTTGTCGATGGTCTGGGCAGTGCAGGGCCGCTTTGAAGAAGCGGGCATGGCTATCCTGGTCTCGGCCCTCATGGACGGCCTGGACGGAAAGGTGGCCCGCCTGACCAACACCGCCAGTGAATTCGGGGTGCAGTACGACTCCCTGGCCGATCTGGTGGCCTTCGGCCTTGCCCCGGCCATGTTGCTCTGGCAATGGCAGCTGCAGGCTTTCGGCCGCCTGGGCGTGGCCGCGGCGTTCATCTACGCGGCCTGCGGGGCTTTGCGCCTGGCGCGCTTCAACGTCAGCACCGCCGCCGTGGGCAAACGCTTTTTCATCGGCCTGCCCATTCCGGCGGGCGGCTGCACTGTGGTGACCTTTGTCTTTTTCGCCTCTCTGTTTCCGGATTTCCTGGCTTCCGTCACGCCTTACTTCGCCCTGCTTCTGAGCGTGGGCGTGGGCGTGCTGATGGTCAGCCGGGTGCGCTATTTCTCCTTCAAAGAATATGATTTCCTGCGCGCCCATCCGGTCCGCACCATGGTGACTTTTCTTTTCCTTCTCGCCCTGGTGGTTTCCCTGCCCCGCCTGTTCGGCTTTCTGCTCTGCGCTATCTATATCGCGGGCGGGCTCGCCTACACCTTTGTGATTCTTCCCCGCCGCAACCGTCAGCTACTACGCGCCCTATCGCCCCAGAGCGATTAAGGCTGCGTAACGGTTCGCCGCCCGTCGGGCGGAAGACGCGCTCCCTGGACAGCCGCCCTTTACGGCGGCCGTTATGCAAGCAGATATATCTTGTCAACCCAGAGGAGTACGAACATGCAAAACCGCGTTTATTTTTTCGACACCACCTTGCGCGACGGCGAGCAGTCGCCCGGCGCCACCATGAATCTCCAGGAAAAACTGCGCCTTGCCCATCAGCTGGAAGTGCTGGGCGTGGACATCATGGAAGCGGGCTTTCCCGCCTCCAGTCCCGGCGATTTTGAATCCGTGCGCACCATCGCCGCGCAGGCCGGAGACATTCAGGTGGCCGGGCTCGCCCGTTGCGTGGACAGCGATATCGACTGCTGCTGGGAAGCCGTGAAGTGCGCCAAGAATCCGCGCATCCACACCTTCCTGTCCACCTCGCCCCTGCATATGAAGCACAAATTGCGCAAGGACCCCGAGGACGTGCTCAAGATGGCCGTGGCCGGGGTCAAACGCTGTGCCTCCTACACGGACAACGTGGAATTTTCCGCCGAAGACGCTTCGCGCTCGGAACGGGATTTTCTCTGCCGTGTGACCGAGGCGGCGATCAAGGCCGGAGCCACCACCATCAATCTGCCGGACACCGTGGGCTATGCCCAGCCCGAAGAATACGCGGACCTGATCCGTTATGTCATTGAAAACACGCCCAACAGCGACAAGGCTGTGTTCAGCGTGCATTGCCACGATGATCTGGGGCTTGCCGTGGCCAATACGCTGGGCGCGCTCAGAGTGGGCGTGCGCCAGGCCGAAGTGACGCTCAGCGGCATCGGCGAGCGCGCGGGCAATACGTCGCTGGAAGAAGTGGTCATGGCCCTGCATGTGCGCCGGGATTATTACGGGTTGGAGCACGGCATCAAAACCGAACAGCTCTATCCTTCCTGCCGCCTGCTCGCCATGACCATCGGCCAGCCCATCCCCAACAACAAGGCTGTGGTCGGGGCCAATGCCTTTGCGCACGAGTCGGGCATTCATCAGGACGGCATGCTCAAGAACCGCGAGACGTATGAAATCATGACCCCGCAGTCTGTGGGCCGCACCGAGAGCAATCTGGTCATCGGCAAGCATTCGGGCCGCAACGCCGTGCGCAATAAGTTCGAGAGCATGGGCTACAAGCTGGACGACGAGCAGCTCAACCTGGTCTTTGAGGCCGTGAAACAGTTGGCCGACCGCAAAAAAACTTTGCACGACGACGACCTCATGGCCCTGGTCCAGCAGGAAATCTACCGGATCCCGGACCGCCTGCGCCTGCGGCACGTCAGCGTGCAGAGCTCGGATGCCGGGGGCGTGCCGCCCACGGCCGCGGTGCTCATGGATGTGGACGGCATGGAAAAGAGCGGCGCGGGCTTCGGCGTGGGGCCGGTGGACGCCCTGTTCAACGTCATCGCCGATATGGTGGGGCGCGAGCCGGAGCTGGAGCAGTACGCCATCAACGCCATCACCGGCGGCACCGACGCCTTGGGCGAAGTGACTGTGCGCATCAAGGAGAACGGGCATTCCGCCGTGGGACGCGGCACGCATCCGGATATTTTTGTGGCCAGCGCCAAGGCCTATGTGGATGCCCTGAATCATCTGGCCAAGAGGGAGGAAGAAGGCACACGCCTCCACTGCCAGCATGATTAGCAGGCGTCTTTTGCCTTCCGGGCTGCGTCAGGCTACGCCGCCCACTCCAGTTACGTAGACGGCTACGCGCCTGTCGTGGGCGACTTGCCTTTCTTGCCGGAAGGCAAAATGCGCCCGCTAATCAGATACATATTTGTCAGGAAGGAGTTTGAACATGCCTCAGACGCTTGCGCAGAAAATTTTGCAAGCCCATACCGACGAGGCCGTGCGGTGCGACGGCCAGATCATCCAGTGCCGGGTATCCATGGTGCTTGCCAACGATATTACCGGCCCGCTGGCCATCAAGTCATTTCGCGGCATGGGCGCGGAAAAGGTTTTCGACAAGGACAGGATCGCCCTGGTCATGGACCACTTCACGCCCCAGAAGGACATTGATTCGGCCAATCAGGTGTTGATCAGCCGCAACTTCGCGGAAGAGCAGGGCATCACCCATTATTACGAGGGCGGCGACTGCGGGGTGGAGCACACCCTCCTGCCCGAGCAGGGGCTGGTGGCCCCCGGCGACCTGGTTATTGGCGCGGACAGCCACACCTGCACTTACGGCGGCATCGGGGCCTTTGCCACGGGCATGGGCTCCACGGACATCGCGGCGGCCATGGCCCTGGGCGAGACCTGGCTCAAGGTGCCGCCCACCATCCGGGTCGAGATCAGGGGCGAGATGCCCCGCTGGCTGCGCGCCAAAGACCTCATGCTGCTGCTCATCGGCGCCATCGGCGTGGACGGCGCCCTGTACAAGGCCTTGGAATTCGGCGGCCCTGTCATTGACGCCCTGGACGTGGAAGGCCGCCTGACCATGGCCAACATGGCTATCGAGGCCGGCGGCAAGGCCGGGCTCTTCGCCGTGGACGCCCAGACCAGGGCTTATTGCGCGGAGCACGGCCGCCCCGGTCTGAGTCTGGAACTGGCCGCCGACCCGGATGCGGTCTACGAGCGCGTGGTGGAGATCGACGTCACGGGCCGGGAGCCCGTGGTGGCCTGTCCGCATCTGCCGTCCAATGTGAAGCCCGTGTCCGAAGTCGGGGATACGCCCATCCAGCAGGTGGTCATCGGCTCCTGCACCAACGGCCGCATCAGCGATATGCGTGACGCGGCGGAAGTGCTGCGCGGCCGCAAGGTGGACAAAAAGGTGCGCTGCATCGTGCTGCCCTCCACACCCACGGTCTGGAAGCAGTGCCTGAAGGAAGGTCTCATGGAGGTCTTCATGGATGCGGGCTGCATTGTTGGGCCCTGCACCTGCGGCCCCTGCCTGGGCGGCCATACGGGGATTCTGGGCGACGGCGAGCGCGCGGTGGCGACCACCAACCGCAACTTCAAGGGCCGCATGGGCAGTCTCTCCTCCGAGGTCTATCTGGCGAGCCCGGTGGTGGCGGCGGCCAGCGCCGTGGCGGGTAAAATCGCTTCCCCCGGGACGTTGTAAAACCGTCACGGATGGAAGCGCGCGACTGTCATAAAAGTTTTGGGAAAGACAGGGGGCCGGGGAAGGGAGAAGCCTTTTCCCAAGGGGTTTCCCTTTCCGGAGAGTCTCTCCAGAGGGTCAAAGCATGAATTACAAGGGCAAGGCCCACAAAGTGGGCGAACATATTGATACGGACGCCATCATTCCGGCGCGTTTCCTGGTGACCACCGACGCGAAAAAGCTGGGCGAGAACTGCATGTCCGGCCTGGAACCGGACTGGGTCAAACGCGTGGCGCCGGGCGACATCCTGGTGGCCGGGCGCAACTTCGGCTGCGGTTCCTCGCGTGAGCACGCGCCCATCGCCATTCTGGGCGCGGGCATGCCTGTGGTCATCGGTCACAGCTTCGCGCGCATCTTTTACCGCAACGCCTTCAATATGGGTCTGCTGCTCATGGAAGTAGGCGATGAGGTGGACAAGATCAACGACGGCGACGCGCTGGAAATCGACGCCGCCACGGGCCGCATCCGCGACCTGAGCAACGGCGCGGAAATCACCTGCCCGCCCCTGCCCCAATCCATGGCCGCCATTCTGTCCAAGGGTGGTTTGGTTGGCTATGTGAAGGAACGCTTGGCGCGAGGGTAATTTTTTGCGGGGGAGAAATCTTTTTGAAAAAAGATTTCTCCCCCGCCCCCTCTTCCGAAAACGTTTATCCAGGGAGGCTGACCTGAATAAACGTTTTCGGGAGGATGGGCGTGAGGAAAGGAAGCTCTTTTTTACATGGGATTCCTTCCCCCACGGCGCAACATCGTCTTACAAAAGGATATTTTTCATGAACAAAACCATTTGCCTGCTGCCCGGCGACGGCATCGGCCCGGAAATTCTGGCCCAGGGGGCTGCGGTGCTGGCGGCCACGGCCCAGAAATTCGGCCATACCTTTGATTCTGAAGAGGCCCTCATTGGCGGGGCCGCCGTGGACGCCACGGGTTCGCCCCTGCCCGAGGCGACCGTGGAGGCCTGCCGCAAGGCCGACGCCGTGTATCTGGCCGCTGTGGGCGGTCCCAAATGGGACAGTATGCCGCCGGAAAAGCGCCCGGAAAAAGGCCTCTTGGGCATCCGCAAGGCTCTGGGCCTGTTCGCCAATCTGCGCCCGGCCCTGCTGCTGCCGGAATTGGCCGGGGCCTGCCTGCTGCGGCCGGATGTGGCGGCCAAGGGTCTTGATCTCATTGTGGTGCGCGAGCTCACGGGCGATGTCTATTTCGGCGAGCCGCGCGGCGTGGAACTGCGCGGCGGTCGCCGCACGGGCTTCAATACCATGATCTATGACGAGGAAGAGATCCGCCGCATCGCCAGGGTGGCCTTTGAGACCGCCCGTCGGCGCCGTGGCAAGGTCTGCTCCGTGGAAAAGAGCAACGTGCTGGAAACCTCGCGTCTCTGGAAAGAAGTGGTGCTGGAAGTCCACAAGGACTATGCCGACGTGGAGCTCTCCCACATGTATGTGGACAATGCGGCCATGCAGCTGGTGCGCGACCCGTCCCAGTTCGACGTGATTCTCACCGGCAATATTTTCGGCGACATCCTTTCCGACGAGGCCTCGGTGATTACCGGTTCCCTGGGCATGCTGCCCTCGGCTTCCCTGGGCGCGTCCGGGCCGGGCCTGTTCGAGCCCGCCCACGGCTCAGCGCCGGACATCGCGGGCCAGGACAAGGCCAATCCCCTGGCGACCATTCTTTCCGGGGCCATGCTTTTGCGCCTGGGGCTGCACCTCGCCGCCGAAGCGGACTGCATTGAAAACGCCGTGCGCCGGACCCTGCGCGACGGCTACCGCACCGGCGACATCATGGAGCCGGGTAAAACCCTGGTGGGTTGCGAGGAAATGGGCCGCAAGGTCATCGAGCGCCTGTAGTCCGCATACGCCGTGGACGTATGGCATTGAGAACGTGAAAGGAGGGAGGCAGCGCGCCTTCCTCTTTTTTTGCGCCGCCCGCTGGGGAAGGGCGTTGAGGGCTCTTTTATTTTGAAAACGTTCTAAGGACGCGTTGAGGAATGAAGATTTTTGTTCTCCGCCAAGGGCGCCAGCCGTTGCCGCGTCAACGTCTTGCTTGAGCCGTTCACGGCGAAGCCGTGTTTCTTGCGGCTACAGCTAAGGCAATACAGCAGAGCTGTGAACGGCTAACGCGACCGGAATAAAAGGTGAATTTCGACGCGGAGATAACCGAAAAGACGCTCGTGACGACAGCCTCTACGTCCGGGCGCGGCACAGCAAATCCCGGATATGGCCGCCCAGCATGACCAGCAGCACCGAGGCGGCGATAAGCGCCACGCCGCCCGCTAGGGCCGGGCTGAAGGGTTCCCCGAACACCAGTATGCCCACCATGACGGCGGTGAGCGGCTCCATGACGCCCAGCACGGAGGTCATGGTGGAGCCGATGCGCTGGATGGCCAGAATCAGGGTGAGGTTGGAGAGCACGGCGGTGACCACCGCCAGCAGGGCGGCGATGCCCAGCTCCCGCCAGGAGGTCAGGATCTGGAACGTGCCGGTGCCCAGGGCGTTGATCAGGGAGAGCAGGGCGCTGAACAGCATCACGTAAAAGGTCATCACCAGGCCGCTCATATTCGGGATGCGCGCCGTCTGGATGCCGACGATATACAGGGAATTGCACAGCGCGGACAGCAGCATCATGCCCACGCCCAGCAGGCTGATGCTCGTGCCGCCGTCGCCGGGGCCGCTGCTGAGCAGGGCCACGCCGGACACGGCCAGGATGATGGACAGGGCGATGGTCCAGGAAAAGCGTTCATGGAAAAAAACGATCATGATCAGCATGACCATGACCGGATAGAGAAACTGGAGGGTGGCGGCCACGCCGCTGGGCAGGTAGTTGAAGGCCCAGAAAAAAAGCAGCGCGGCGAGCATGTACATGACGCTCATGCCCGCCAGTTTGCAGAGGTCCACCCCGCGTGTGCGGAAGCGCTCGCCACGTGCGGCCAGCAGGCCGCCCAGAGTGAGGGTGGCGATCAGAAAGCGGTAAAAAAGCGCGGTTTCCGCCGTCACGCCCGCGTGCAGCAGCGGGAGGGTAAACAGCGGGATCAGCCCGAACGTGGCGGACGAAAACAAACCCAGGAAAAAGCCCATCACTGCCTCCGGCCCGTCCATACCGGAGATCGGGCCGCCACGCAAGGGCGGGCCGGGATTGCGGCGTTTTGGACTCTAAATGGAACAGGCCTCCCGGCGTATGTCCGGGAGGCCTGTTCGTCAGAAATATGTCGGAGGCGGACTTAGAACAGATTAACTTTGGAATTTTACAAAGCGTTGCTCTCGATGCCTGTACGCCCTTTGGGCTACAGACACAGCCCTGCGGGCCGCCCGTCGGGCCGGTCTTCGCGGCGCGCCGCACCGTGTGCGGACGTAGAGCAATTTCAAAGCGAATCTGCTCTAGTGCGAGCTGTCCAGCACCACTTCGGCCTCGGGATGGGCCTGGCGCAATGCCTCATGCATGGCGGCCGCATCGGCGAAGGCGCGGAACGGCCCCACCTTCTCGTCGCCCTTGCCGGCGCTGTAACGCACGTAATACGCCTGATCGGCCTTGAGCGGGGTGCCGCTCTCGTCGCTGACCACTTCCAGGTCCACCTTGCCCACGCCGCGCTTGCTCAAGTCAAGCTGCTTGGCCGCGGCATAGGAGAGGTCGATGATCCGGCCGCGCACATAGGGGCCGCGATCAGTCACACAGACCATGACGCTCTTGCCGTTGTCCTGATCCGTGACCTTGACCACCGTGCCGATGGGCAGGGTGCGGTGGGCCGCGGTAAAGGTGTACATGTCGTAATCGACACCGCTGGCCGTGGAGCCGCCGTGAAAGTCGCGGCCGTACCAGGAGGCCTTGCCCGTGAGCATTTCGCTGCCCTGGGCGCGCTTGAGCCAGATTTCGCGGCTGTCCGCGCTCTTGCGGACTTCCTCGGCCTTGCGCTGCTTTTTGTTTTTGGCGCTGCTGCGGTGTTTTTTGCGCGTGCTTTTGTCCTTGCTGCTGACAGCCTGGCTTTTACGCGCTGAAGAGACATTTTTCTTGCTTTTTCCAGCGGAGGGAGTGTGGGCTTCCGTGCCGGATTTCCGGCTTTTGGCTTGGGGAGCGCTTTGTGAAGCCGCGTCGGCGTTCATGGGGGCGGCCAGGGCCAGGCAAAGGGCCAGGGCCGCCCCTATGGAAAGCCAGCGTGAATACTTCATGGTTACTCCTTGGTTGGTGTTCGAGGCTGTCCGCCAAGACATTCAGCGTGCGGGCCTTTTGCCCGCCGACCGCGTTGGACGTCTTGAAAAAGCCGGACGGGTCGCGCCCGCGACTCTGACCCCAAGGGCTTTTCCCGGCGGCCTGGAAACGCGTCCGCGCGTCGTGTGCCGCCCGCCTGCAAGGGGAATGCCTTTTCTTATTGCACAGACTATACCGCAAAAAAAACGCCTCTGTCAAATCAGTGAAAAATTTTTATTATCAATCGGTTATAAAAAGTTTAGAAAGAAATTCGGTCAAGTGCCGACCGCTGCGGCAGCCAAAAAAATGCCGCCCCAACATAAACAATGCTGGGGCGGCATCAACGATAAAAGAGAAATGCGGGGGAGGTTACCAGTCCAGGGTCCGCTTAAATGCGCGGGCCAGATCCTCCACGTTTTCGCGCAGCACCGTACTGTCGCCGCTTTTCAGGGTCAGGTTCCCGTCGCCGGTGACCGTGCCGATGCGGCGGCAGATCTGCCACAGGCCCAGGGCGTCCAGCAGCATGGCCAGGTCCGGCTTGACGCTGACCAGCAGGCGGCTGGCCGACTCGCTGTAGAGCAGTTCCGTGCGGCTCATTTCCTCCAGGGCGGGCACAGCGTCCAGGTCCACTTCCGCGCCCAGGCGGCCGCCGATGCACATTTCGGCCAGGGCTACGGCCAGGCCGCCGTCCGAGCAGTCGTGGCAGGCGGCAATGGCCCGCTGGCCCATGAGCGCGTGCAGCGCGCGGTAGCGCGCCAGGGCTGCTGCGGCGTCCACCTGCGGCATGCGGCCGCCTCTGAGGCCCAATTCGTCGGCGGCTTCGCTGCCCGCCATTTCACGCCAGGTGCCGCCCAGCAGGTAGATATGCTCGCCCTCGCGCTTGAAGTCCGAGGTCTGGGTGCAGGTCACGTTGCGGATCACGCCCAGCACCGAGAAGAGCACCGTGGGCGGAATGGAAATGCGTTCTCCGCCGCCGGTGTAGTCGTTTTTCATGGAATCCTTGCCCGAAATGCAGGGCAGGCCGAACGCCAGGGAGAATTGCCGCAGGGCCTTGCAGGCCCGCACCAGTTGGGCCAGTTTGTAGCGGCCGTCGGGATTCTTCTCGCTCCAGACCGGGTCGCACCAGCAGAAGTTGTCCACCCCGGCCAGGGCGTCGGGGTCGCCGCCCACGGCCACGGCATTGCGCACGGCCTCGTCCATGGCGTTGGCCATCATCCAGTAGGTGTCGTAATCGCTGAACTTGGGGCAAATGCCGTGGCTGATGACCAAGCCCGCGTCCGACTCCAGCAGGGGGCGCAGCACACCCGCGTCCGCCGGGCCGTCGCGCAGCACGCCCACCAGGGGCTTGATGACGCTGCCGCCGCGCACTTCATGGTCGTACTGGCGAATGATGTATTCCTTGGAGCAGATATTCAGGCGACCCAGCATGCGCCGCAAAAATTCGCCCTCGTCCGCCCCCTCGACGTTCACGCGGATGTCCGGCATGTCCGGGGCCTTCCATACGGCTTCCAGCGTCAGCTGGGGCACGCCGTCGTGCATGAATTCCATGGGCAGGGAGGCCACCACCTTTTCCTTGTAGCGAGCCTCGAAAAAGCCGGAATCCGTGAAGTGGCCCAGGGCCGTGGCCTCCACGTCCATGCGCGCGGCGAGATTCATGAATTCCGCCAGCTTGTCCGGCGGCACGGCCAGGGTCATGCGCTCCTGGGCTTCGGAGAGCAGGATTTCCCAGGGCCGCAGGCCGTCGTATTTCAGCGGGGCCTTGGCGATGTCCAGCACGCAGCCGTCCGTATCTTCCGCCATTTCGCCCACCGAGGAGGACAGGCCGCCCGCGCCGTTGTCCGTAATGGCCGTGTACAGGCCCAGGTCGCGCGCGCGCAGGATGAAATCGTACATCTTGCGCTGGGTGATGGGGTCGCCGATCTGCACGGCCGTGGCCGGGGAACCCTCGTGCAGTTCCTCGGAGGAGAAGGTGGCCCCGTGGATGCCGTCCTTGCCGATACGGCCGCCGGTCATCACGATGATGTCGCCCACATTGGCTTTTTTCTGCCAGCCGGGGCGGCCGTTGATTTCCGTGGGAATGATGCCCACGGTGCCGCAATAGACCAGGGGCTTGCCCAGATAGCGCTCGTCAAAGACCAGGGAGCCGTTGACTGTGGGAATGCCGGATTTGTTGCCGCCGTGTTCCACGCCTTCGCGCACGCCTTCCAGCACCCGGCGCGGGTGCAGCAGACGCGGGGGAATGGCCTTGTCGTAGAAAGGCGAAGCAAAACAGAACACGTCCGTATTGCAGACAAGTTCCGCGCCCAGGCCTGTGCCCATGGGGTCGCGGTTCACGCCCACGATGCCGGTCAGCGCGCCGCCGTAGGGGTCCAGCGCCGAGGGGCTGTTGTGCGTTTCCACCTTGATGCAGGCGTCGTAGCCGTTGATAAAGGCGATGACCCCGGCGTTGTCCTTGAACACGGACTTGCAGTAGTCGTTGTCGCCCATGCGCGCGCGCAGCAGGGCCGTGGCGTCGCGGATGCAGGTCTTGTACAGATTGTCCACATCCTCGCGACGGCCGGTCTCTTCATTGGTGTAATCAATGCGCGAGGCGAAAATCTTGTGTTTGCAGTGCTCGGACCAGGTCTGGGCCAGCACTTCCATTTCCACGTCCGTGGGGTCGGCGGGCAGATCCAGGGCCTTGCGCCGGGCCGCTTCGCCCGCTTCGGTGAAGTGGTCGCGGATGCGGTGCAGCTCGTTGAGATTCAGAGCCCAGGTATTTTCACGGCTGGCCTGTTGCAAGGCCGCGTCGTCCATGCGGGAAAGCGGCACGGTTTCCACCGTGTCGTTGGCTTCGCCGGTGACCTTGGCGGCCTGCGGCGCAAAGCCGGGTTCGGCCCGCCATTCCTCCAGGCTCTTGACCCGGAAGCGCTGAATCAGCGTATTGCAGAGCAGGTCGCGGCTGAGGGCTTCCATCTGCTCGCGGCTGAGAGGGGCCGCCGGATCATTGCAGATGCGGTACTGCACCGCCGTGTAGACGCGCAGGCTGTCGCGCGGGATGTCCAGCACCAGGGCGGCGGTGTCGCGGGCCGTGCGGGCCTCGTTGTCCGTGACGCCGGGGCGGAAGCCCACTTCCACGAACCAGTCCGGTTCGGGCGTCAGCAGGGGCAGGGGCTCCAGCGAGGCCCGTTGCAGGATGGGATCGTGCCAGACACCTTCATCCAGCAGGCGGCGGACCTGGGCCTCGCCCAGACCGTCCACGGTGAAAACCTTGATCTGGCGCACCTGCGCCACGCTGAGGCCCAGGGCCTTGCGCAGATGCTGGGCCGTCTTGCGGCCCTGGGTATCGTCCAGCCCGGCATGCAGGCCTGTTTCCACACGATAGAGCATAGTAGGCTTCCTCGCAGCGGCTTTTATGTATGCGGGGGGAATCATTCTCCCCGGCGGGGTTTGGGGCGGAGCCCCGCAAAAAGAACGGACATGATCTTTAAATTTAACGGAAGTGCTGATTAATGACCATTAATCAGCACTTCCTTATTTTTTCCTGTCGCGCACATAATCCGCCATCTGGCGCATGAGCTCGCGTTCCGGCCTGTCCGGCAGGGCGTCCAGAGCGGAGCGGGCCGTGGCCAGGTAAGCGTCGGCGTCCAGGCGGGTCTGCCGGTCGTGCCCGGCGTCGCGGATGCGTCCGGCAATGGCGGCGGCGTCGTTGTCGGTCATCAGGCCGCAGCCGAAGGCCGCGTCAAAGGCCGCGCGTTCGCCGTCGGCCAGACCCAGGCGGTAAAGGCGCAGGGGCGGAGTGAGCTTGCCTTCGCGCACGTCGCCGCCCGTGGGTTTGCCGGTGAGGCTTTCAGGCGCGAAATCCAAGGCGTCGTCCACCATCTGGAAGGCCATGCCCAGATTCTCGCCGTAAGCGGCCGCCGCCTCCACCTGCGCGTCCGTGCCGCCCGCCCGCAGCGCGCCCAGCTGGCAGGAGGCGCGGATCAGCCAGGCGGTTTTGCCGCGCACGATTTCCGCGTATTCCTCGGCGCTGGTGTCCACCCGGCGCTGGGCCGCGATTTCCAGAATCTCACCGGCCGCGGTACGGCTGGTAGCCTCGGAAAAACAAAGGGAGAGGCGCGGATCGCCGAAGCCCGCCACCAGGGCGTTGGCCTGGGCCAGCAGGGCGTCACCCGCCAGGATGGTGGGCGTCACGTCGAAAATGGTGTGCGCGGCGGGTTTGCCCCGACGGCTCGCGGCATTGTCCAGCACGTCGTCATGCAGCAGGGTGGCCGCGTGCAGCATTTCCATGGTCACGGCCAGATCGTAGATGTCCGCGCGCTCATAGCCCAGCAGGCGGGCCGTGAGCACCACCAGCAAGGGCCGCAGGCGTTTACCGCCCGCTTCAAAAATGTGCAGGGCCACCGGCCGCACGGGTTCGGGCAGGCCGTGGGCGGCGCGTTCCAGGGCCGCGTTGACGGGCGGCAGTTCCAGGGCGAGGCGTGCTTTGAGAAGAATGTTTGCCATGGCTCACAACAGGTTGAGTGAGGGCAGCGCCGCGCCGAGGGATTGCAGCGCGCCCGGAAAATCCTTTTCCTCTTTTCTGCGCGGACCCACCTTGTTGGATACGCAACGGATCTCCACGCAGGGAATCCCGGCTCTGGCGCAGGCGTAGGCCACGGCAAAGCCCTCCATGTTTTCCAACTCCGCGTGATAGCGGCTCCAGAGCTCGCGGGCCCGGTCAAAGCTGGCGCTGACTCCGGCCACGGTCAGCGAGCGGCATTCCGTAAACGCATCCATGTCGTCGGATTTGAGAGCGACTTCCGGCAGGGCCTCCGGGCCGGGCAGGGGCAGGCGGTCATAGACCTCAGTACCCCCCGCGCCTTCCGCGCCGCGCCGCCAGAGCGGAAAACTGAACGCCCTGGCCGTCACATGCCGCCCGTCGTGCAGGCCGTATTCCGGCCAGATTTCCTCGCGCACCAGACAGAGCGTGCGCAGGGGCAGCGCGTCCAGATCAAACGCGCCCGCCAGACCCGCGTTGAGCACCGCTGTGACGGGCCGGTTCTCCGCCGCCGCCCGGCCCAGGCAATGGCCCAAGGCCAGCGCCGCGTTGAGCGGACCCACGCCGGTGACGCAGGCCAGCGCCTCCCGACCTTTGAGGCGCATGGGAATGAGGCGCATTTCCTCCAGAGCGTCCGCTTCGGGAAAGAGCGCCGGGGCCAGGGCGGCCAGCTCCCGGCCCGTGGCCGCGCAGATCAGCAGGCACACCGGCTCTACAGCCTCCAGTAGTCGATGCCCGCCGCGCGCATGGCCGAGGGATCGAAAAAGGCCTTCACGTCCAGCAGCACGGCTTTGTCCGGATCCGCGAAGCGACGCTTGAGCTCGTCGGGCGTCAGGGCCGTGTATTCCCGGTGGGACACGGCCAGAATCAGGGCGTCCAGATTGCGCAGTTCGTCCAGGGGCACCAGCTCCTGCCCGTATTCGTGCAGGGCTTCCGCCGGATCGGCCTGGGCGTCGCTGACCAGCACGTCCACGCCGTAATCCCTGAGCTCGCGCACCACATCCACCACGCGGGTATTGCGCAGGTCCGGCACGTTTTCCTTAAAGGTAAAGCCCAGAATGCCCACCCGCGCGCCGCTGACGACCCGTCCGCATTTGATCATCCGCTTGACCGCGCATTCGGCCACGTATTTGCCCATATTGTCGTTGATCCGGCGCCCTGCCAGGATCACTTCCGGATGAAAGCCCAGTTCCTCGGCCTTGAAGGTCAGGTAATAGGGATCCACGCCGATGCAGTGGCCGCCCACCAGGCCGGGCCGGAAGGGCAGGAAGTTCCATTTGCTGCCCGCCGCTTCCAGCACCTCCAGGGTATCGATGCCCAGGCGCTCGAAAATGACGGCCAGTTCGTTCATCAGGGCGATGTTCAGGTCGCGCTGGGTGTTCTCGATGACCTTGGCCGCCTCGGCCACCTTGATGCTGGAGGCGCGGTGGATGCCCGCCCGGACCACCGAACCGTAGATTTGCGCCAGCAGGTCCGCCGTGGCCTGATCCGAGCCGGAAACGATTTTGGTGATGGTTTCCAGGGTGTGAACCTTGTCGCCGGGATTGATGCGCTCCGGCGAATAGCCCACCGTGAAGTCGCTGCCGAAGCGCAGGCCCGATTCCTTTTCCAGGATGGGCACGCAGATTTCTTCCGTCAGGCCGGGATAGACCGTGGATTCATAGACCACCACGCAACCTTTGGACATATGGCGGCCCACGGTGGTGGTGGCCCCCACCACGGGCGTAAGGTCCGGGGAGCGGTGGTCGTCGATGGGCGTTGGCACGGCCACGATGATCACCGCGGCTTGCGCCAGATCCGCCGGGTCGCTGGTGTAGCGCACCGTAGCGGCCCTGAGCCCCTCGTCGCTGACTTCACGAGTGCGGTCGTGGCCCTGGGCCAGTTCCGCAATGCGTCCGGCATTGATGTCGAAACCCAGCACGTCCATATGCCGCGACAGGGCCACGGCCAGGGGCAGGCCCACATACCCCAGGCCCACCACGGCCAGAGGCTGACGGCGTTTCTGCAGCGCTTCAAATGTGATCATGGTTCTTTCCTTTACAAAAGCCTGATTTTCCGTCACCAGAAAATATGCAATTTGATCTTGCCCTGTTTCTGCGCGCCCTGGGCCTGGCCTTTGTGCTGGAAGGCCTGTGCTGGGCGCTGTTTCCCGGCGGCATGCGCCGGGCCATGGCCAGCCTGCTGCCCCGCCCGGAGAGCCAGTTGCGCCTGGCCGGTCTGGCGGCGGTGGCGGCGGGGCTGCTGGTCGTCGCGCTGGCCTGCCTGTAAAAAAAGTTTTTTTGCCCCCTGGCCCGCGATCGCCGCTTCCCTGCCGGGGGAAAAATCCATTTTTTTGGCGTAGTTCAACTTTGAAAATGTTGAAATGCCTTGGCGGCCGCGAGAGCGGACGCCCACGCCTGAAGCCAAGGAGCCTTTAGCCGTTCGCGAGCAAAACGAGCGTTGCTTTAGCTGTAGGCGACGCAGGAGCCGTACAGACAAGGACTGCAGCGCTACGGATAAAGAGAGCAATGATGGACCATGTTCCCGCCGCAGGCTGAAGGCAACGTCAGCTTTGAAATCGGCACAACTTCAAAGTAAATCCGCTCTAGAGCATTTTCGCAATGCAAGTACTCTGTACTATTAAAATGCCCGGCCTTGTGAAACAGGGCCCGCGAGATTTTCGTGGGCGACTTTGCCCGCCGTTAAACTGAAATCTCAAGCATTCTATGCTCTAAAGACAGCCCTGGAACCGTTGCCATAATTGCGGACAGTTCCGGGCTGATATTTTTCCTGCAAGGTTTGTTATGCCTTTTCCCCCACATGCAGGCAGACAATGCCCGAGGTCAGTTTGAGGTGCCAGGCGCGGGCGAATCCGGCGCGCAGCATTTCCTCCTCCAGTTTCCGGGCCGTGGGAAAAGCGCGGATGGTATCCGCCAGGTAGCCATAGGCCGCCGGGTCTTTGGAAAACATCCGGCCCACGCGCGGCAGGATCTGGTTCAGATAAAAATTGTACAGCCCGCCCCAGATCCGTTCCTGGCCGGAACCGAATTCCAGGATGCAGGCCCGGCCGCCGGGCCGCAACACGCGCAGCATTTCCGCGAACGCGGCCTCGCGCGGCAGAATGTTGCGGATGCCGAAGGCCATGGTGATGCAGTCCACCGAGGCGTCGGGCAGGGGCAGCTGCTTGGCGTCCGCGGCCACAGGCAGGATGCGCCGGGCGTTTTCGTCTTTGAGCTTGCGACGGCCCAGAGCCAGCATGGGCGGGCAGAAATCCAGCGCGGGCACCAGGGCTGTGGGGTAGCGGCGGCGTACGGCCAGGGCCACGTCCAAGGTTCCGGCGGCCAGGTCCAGCACAACGCCCCCCTGGCCAAGGCGCACGTTGCGGGCCAGCACCTTACGCCAGTACTGGTCCACGCCCAGGCTTAACAGCCGGTTGAGCAAATCGTAAAAACGCGCGATGCGGCCGAACATACCGGCCACGGCCGCGTCATGGGCGCGGGACTGACCGGAAGCCGGGCCGGATGGGGAAGTGGGAGAGGCGCTCACGCCCGCGGCCCGTCGGTTTCATCCGCGCTGTTGCGAATGGCTTCGTAGACCACCCGGTAGACGGCGGGAAAGATTTCCGCGAAGTTGCCCGGCGAAACCGTGCGTGTCTCAATGAATTTGGCGGTCAGTTCCTTGGCCACCTGCAAGGCTTCCTTGCGATCCTTATCCATGTCTGCCTCAAAAGTCCGTATCCGCCGGGATCAGTGAGTTGCTCCGGCGAAAATAAAAAACCCGTCCCTTGGGGAATGGCCGGATGACCCACAGCGGGTTCGTCGCCTGGACGGGTAAAAGAACGGAAACACAAGCCCCCGCCCCTTTTGTTCGTCATGAGAGCATTTCAATGCTGAAACGCCTGGCCGCCGCATCGGCGGCAGCGATAATTCTATTTTTTCGACAGGAAGCGACAGCGTCGCAAAACAGGGCAACAGCATATGCGTTCCGCCGGGCCTTGGCAAGAGCGCGTGCCGGGCGGGGCATGAGGCGGCTCGCCGGTATGTAAAAAATGCGGACGCCGCGTCGGCGGCGTCCGGACGGGAATTTTGAGGGGCTTGCAGTTAGAGCGGATTAACTTTGAATTTTGTAAAATTTCAAAGTTAATCCGCTTTGGGCTGTGCCGGGACTTGATCAGCCCTGTATCAGTTTGGCGATTTCCTCGCGCAGAATGCGCGCCGCCGCACCGGCGGCGGCCTTTTCCACCTGCTGGTTGAAGCGGGGTTCCAAGGTATCCAGGCGGCTTTCCAGCGCGTCCATGCGCACCGACACGCTTTTGCCCAGGAGGCTGACGCTTTGCAGGCGTTCCTCCAGGGCCGCGTCCGTGACGCCCGAGGGCATGGCCTTCAGGGCTTGGCTTACCGAGGAGGCGATCAGGGCCGCGAAACGGTCGTGCAGGGGATTACCCTCGCGCAGAAGATCTTCCAGAGAGGCCGAGGGCGCGGCGGCGGCCTTTTCCAATGCCGCGACGCGAGCCCGGGCCTCGGCCAGTTCGCTTTCACAACGCTGGAGGCGTTCGTCCAGGCGGGCGGCCTGCTCCGTCAACTCCGTCAGTTCCCGCAGCGCCGCCGGATCTGCCGGGATGTCCGCCGTCCGGGCGACCTGCTCCCCGGCCCGTGCCGTGGCTTCGCTTTGCGCAAATTCGGCCTGGACTTCCTCCGCCGGAGTGGCGACCTGTTCCATTCGCAAGTCTTCTTCCGAGGCGGGCATGAGCAAAAGATCTTCCACAGCCGGGACGTCAGCCACCACAGCGGGTTCGGTCTCGGGCCGTTCCGTTCCCTCGGAGGCGGCAAAAGGCGTCGCGGATGCATCGGCTTCTTCCTGCATGGCGCTGCGCAGCAGTTCGTCCAGATCCAGTTCCGGTTCGGATTCCGGACGTTCCTCTGCCGCCGGGTTCTCTTCCACGGCGGGGAGATCCGGCGCCTCCTCGGCTTGCGGCAGATTTTCCATGCTGTCGGCGGGCAATGCCGGTTCCGGCTCCAGTGCCTCGGCTTCCAGGGGCGGCCGGGCGGCGTCGGTTTTCCCCGCCTCTTCGGCGTCACCCGCAGCGGGGGCGGGCGACATGTCCTGATCCGGAGACATGACCGCCAGCAGGGCGTCCAGATCTGTCTCAAGATCAGGAGCCGCTTCCGGCGCAACGTCCTCCGGCATGTGATCCGCCGCTGTCGAGGGCGTGGAGGGCCGGGCTTGCTCGGGCTCCGCTGTTGCGGCGGCATCCTGTTCCGCGTCCAGGCCGGTCGGCGGATTGCTCTGGTCCGCGCTCGGCTCCGGGGCCGGATCAGGAGACGGGGTCTGAGATGCCGGGGCTTCCGGCGCGGGGGCGGGCGTCGCCTCCGCTCCGGCGGGTGCCAGCAGCTTGTCCAGATCTATGCATGCATCGCACTCTCCGGAACCGGACCGTTTCGTCGGCTGGGGTGACGCGGGCGCGTCGACCGAGGCCAGCAGGGCGTCCAGGTCCATTTCAAGATCAGGCTCTTTTTCCGGCGCGGGCTCGGACGCTGCCGAGGATGCGGCGGGTTTGTCCGGCGCGGATTCCGCCGTTGCGGGCTGAGCCTGCTCCGCATCCAGACCGGCCAGCAGGCTGTCCAGGTCCGCGGCCAGATCCGGATTCTCCCGGGCTTGCGGTGCGGGAGCGGATGCTTCGGCCGGAGCGGGAGCCTCGGCTGAAGCCAGCAGGGCGTCCAGGTCGTCGGCGAAATTCGGTTCTTCCGGCTGCGGCGAGGCCGCGGCCAGGAGATCATGCACATCTGGTTCCTGCGCGGACGCTGGAGCGGGTTTCTGTGGCGCGGAGCCGCTCATGGCGTTGAGCAGATCATCCACGGCATTGTCCAGATCCCCGGGATCGGCGTCTTGCGCGGCATCCGGCCCGCGCTCATGGGGCTGCGGCGGAATGTCCAGAGTGTCGAGCAGCTTGTCCACCTCGACCATGCCCGACATGTCGAGCTCTTCGTGGGGATCGACTTTGTGTTCCGGCGCGGCAGCCCGCGCGGCGGGAGGCGGGGGCACGGGCTGCTCGTCGCCGGCTTCCATCTGGGCCAGAAGGGCGTCGATTTCCGCGTCGCCCTGCCGGGCCTGGCCGTCGTTGAGACTCTGCATGTGCACGCTGATGTCTTCTTTGACGCTTTCGGCCGGGGGGACAACAGCCGCCGGGGCCTCGCCTTTTTCTATCAGTTCGGTGAGGTCGATGATTTCTTCATCAGTCTCAGCAATTTTCTCGGCAACCATGCGAACCTCATGGGGTTGACGGAGCGGCGCGCGTGCGCCGGAGCGGGCGGACCACCGCTCCACAGCGTTCCCGCCGGCATTGACGCCTGGAAAAACGGGCAGCGGCGACGCGGCGTTATTGTCGTTATCCGTACTGCGCGGGCTGAAACGAAACTCTGGCCCGCTCTAATACAGAAACGGCAAAAAAATATATCAGTTTATAGGCAAAGACGCAAATTCGCGGAGAAAACCGTCTAATGTCTGATTGCAAAAACTTCGAGCATAGTCATGCTCTCAATTTTCGCAGGATCGTCAGCGAAAAAACGTGGTTTTCCGCTGAGCCACGGCGGCTACGCCGCCGCAACGCCCTATGGGTTTTGTGTGTCTAATTTGAAAAATTAGACACTGACCACCGAGCCGGAACAGGAGCGCGGGGGAGAAGTGCGGGAATCAGCACCGCCCCTTCAAGGGGCGGTTTGATTTGGCCCTATAAGGGCCTGTTACTCGTCCGCCCCCTGAAGGAGGCCAGACCTGACTTCCGCCGCTATTCCTAGCGACCCATAAATGGGTCTTTATGTTCAAACAAACTATGCTGATCGGCTATTTTGTCTCGTATCTCTTGCTCACGAATATACTTCAAAAGAGTGGCTTCATTCACCCCTACCGTGCTGACAAAATAGCCTTTGCACCAGAAATGACGGTTCCCAAACTTATATTTCAAGTTCGAAAACTGCTCGAATATCATTAACGCGCTTTTTCCCTTCAAGTATCCCATGATTTGTGCCACGCTATACTTGGGAGGTATTTTTATGCACATGTGGACGTGATCAATACATGCATGCGCTTCTAATATTTCAATCTTTTTATACTCACACAACCTCCTTAATATCAGGCCAATTTCTTTCTTGTATTTGCCATAAATAATTTTGCGCCTGAATTTCGGTGCAAACACGATATGATATTTGCAATTCCAACGCGTGTGCTCTAAACTTTGATCATCCATTGTCGCTCTCCTTTGCTACTACAGAAGTCAGGACAACTTTTTTGTAGCAAAGGAGAGCTTCTTTTTTGACAGCTATAGGCTTCGCCTTTTTGGAACTCCCCGCTTAGCGGGGAGTTTTCGATCATAAATAAAAAGGCGCGGCCCCAAGGGGCCGCGCCACAGAGCGTTGACAACGTCAACGCGACCAAAAATCAGGAGCAGGTCACGGCTTTGCCGTGCCGTTAGCTGCCCGAAGGGCTTAGCCGCAATGCGACTTGGGGAAACAGACAGCAGCGTAGCGGCTGATTTTTGTGCCTTTCCGCCCGGCAAGTTTTCTTGCAAACGAGCCGATAGCGGCGCAAACCCCGCGTACGCGGGGTTTGTCATCATTCTGGCGCGACCCCGTGGGGTCGCGCCTTCAGCATTGAAAGAGGGCCGGTCTACGGATGGCACTTGGACTTGGCGCAGCCGGTGAGATCCTTCTTCAGCTCGGGCTTTTCGGCCACGACCTTGGTGTGGCATTCCAGACAGGTCTGATGCTTGAGGCCGGTCTTGGTGTGGACCACATAGAAGAGACTCTTTTCGCCCTTCTTGGCGGTCAGATCGTCATGACAGCCCGCAGTGGCGCACTTCTGGAAGTTTTCCTTGTCCTGCACCTTGTGGTGACAGGTCACGCACTCCACCTTCTGGTGCGGCGCGTGGGGGAACATCACCGTTTTTTTGGAGCCCTTGAACTCCAACGGCTTGTCGGGCACGGGCGGCTGGGCCGCCAGAGCGGGCAGAGCCAGGGCCAGAGTCAGGATACAGGCCAGAAACATAAATTTCTTCATGGCAGACTTCCTCCTTGACAAAGCGGCACATGAGAATTGGAGCGAGCTTACGTTGCCGGGCATACTGTGTCAATGGGGCGCGCTGAAAACAGTTTTCAACGTGGCCGGGGACTGGTTATTGCCGATGTTTGCGGGCGTAGCCGCGCGGGGTCAGCATATAGGGGCCGAGAAGGCGGCTTTCGTTGTTGCCGATGATCAGCAGAGAGAGCATGTCCGCCAGACGCGCGTCAAAGTCGGCCAGGGCATGCACGGAAACTTCCTGGCCGGGCCGGAAGGCCTTGCGCACCAGACCCACGGGGCAGTCGGGCCGCCGGACGCGCCTGGCTTCGGCCAGAGCCTGGTCCAGCTGATGCGGCCGTCCTTTGGAACGCGGGTTGTAGATGACGCAGACAAAATCCGCTTCCAGCGCCGCGGTGAGCCGCCGCTGGATGGTTTCCCAGGGAGTGAGCAGATCGCTCAGGCTGATGCAGGCGAAATCGTGGGTCAGGGGCGCGCCCAGCAGGGCCGCCGCCGCGCAGACAGCCGGCACGCCGGGTACCACGGTCAGGGGCACGCGCTCCAGCAGGCCGCGCGCCGCCAGGGTTTCCAGGGTCAGCCCGGCCAGTGCGTAGACGCCGGGATCGCCGGAGCAGACCAGGGCCGTGGGCCGGCCGCTCAGAGCCGCGTCCACGGCGGCGGCGCAGCGTTCTTCCTCATGGCGCATGCCGGTGCTGATGATGGTCTTGCCGCGCAGCAGTTCCGGCGGCACCAGGTCCAGGTAAAGCTGGTAACCGGCGATGCAGGCGGCCTGATCCAGAGCCGTACGGGCCTGGGGCGTGAGACAGCGGGCGTCGCCCGGACCCAGGCCCACCACGTAAAGAGGCGCGTTGGTCATGATTGGTTTGGGGTTGAGGTTGCCGGGGGTGAAGCCAGGGCCACGGCCAGGGTCAGGCGCTCCTGGACAACGATTTTGGGAAGAAGCAGGCGGCCGCTGTGGCCGTCCGCCCGCGCGGCCAGCAGGGCTGCGGCTTCGCAGACGCTGAACGGCGGCTGGTGGAAACGCCGCCCGGCGGCCTCGGAGGGAGTGGGCGTGACGCAGCGGGCCAGCTCGTCGGCCGGAAAAGCGCGCAGGGGAATGTCCAGCCGGGCGGCCGCCGCGCGCAGGGCGGGTTCGTCCGCTTTTTCCGTCACCGTGCCCAAGGCTGCCACGGCGCGCGTTTCCAGCTTCCGGGCAATGAAAATTTCCGTCAGCGCGGCCAGGGCCGCGTCCTCCGGGATGTCCCGACGGCAGCCCAGGCCCACGTAGAGCCGGGGCACGGCCAGGCGCAGCAGGCCGGGAGACGGAGGCAGGTATCGCCAATGGGCGGCCAGCAGGGGCGGGCTGTTCGCATCCGGAAGAGCGTGGACGGGCGGCGCGTCGCCTTCCCCGCCGGAAAGGAGTTTGAAAACGTGAGGCAGGACGGCGGGCAGGGCTTGGCAGGGATCCCAGAGGCGCAGACTCCGGCCCTCCAGCAGGGCGGCCTGGGCCCTGGGCAGCAGATCCCAGTCCAGAATGCGCAGGCCCGCGTCCCGGATCAGCAGATCCAGGGCCGGGGATGCTGTCGCCTGGCCTGCCGCATGATCCGAGGCCGTGGTGATCACCGGCATGGCCCGGAGCAGGCGGGCCAGATGCCGGGCCAGGTCATTGCCGCCGCCCCAGTGGCCGGAGAGCAGGCTGATGACGAAGCGCCCGGCCGGGTCCAGCACCACGACGGGCGGGTCCTGGCTTTTGTGCCGCAGCAGGGGGGCCAGCACGCGCACGGCAATGCCCGCGGCCCCCACAAAGACGTGCGCCGCATGGCGGCGGTATTCTTCGGCCAGAAAAGCGGCCAGGTCGTGAACGGGCCGGATGCCGTCCCGGCCAGTCGGGCCGGGGCGCTGAGCGGGCAGGCCGCCACAATCCGGCCGTCGGGCGCGCGCCAGGGATCGGCGGCCAGCCGCGCGGCCAGCCGTCGGGCCAGGGGCAGCCCGCCCTTGCTCAGGACGTGGCAGGCCAGAGAAGGGGCCGCTTCCTTTCGGGAAGCGGCCCCTGAGGCTGCCGACACCGGCGGCATCTGGTTCAAAAAAGCACCTTGAGGGCCGCGTCCAGCGCGCGGTTGAAGTCGTCGTCGCTATGGACGAAGGAAACCATGCCCGTTTCGAAGCCCGAGGGGGCCAGATAAATGCCCTGGGCCCGCATCTGCTTGTAAAAGCTGGTAAAGAGCTTCTGGTCGCAGGCCTGGGCCTGGACAAAGTTGGTGACCGGGGCCTCGCTGAAGAAGGGGCAGAACATGGAAGCCAGGGTGGGCATCTGCACCGGCACGCCCTTGGCCCGCAGGATATCCCGCAGGGCTTCGGCAAAGGCGCGGGTACGGGCTTCCAGGGCGGCGTAATCCAGGGTTTTGAGCTTGCGCAGGGTCGCCAGACCGGCGGCCATGGCCAGCGGATTGCCGGACAGGGTGCCAGCCTGATAGACCTCGCCCTGCGGGGCCACGTGTTCCATGAAGCGGCGCTTGCCGCCGAACGCGCCCACCGGCAGGCCGCCGCCGATGATTTTGCCGAAGGTGGTCAGGTCCGGATCAATGTTGAAGCGGGCCTGGGCCCCGCCGAAGGCCGCGCGGAAGCCGGTGATCACTTCGTCGAAGATCAGCAGGCTGCCGTACTGGTCTGCCAGGAGGCGCAGGCCTTCCAGAAAGCCGGGCAGGGGCGGGACAAGGCCCATGTTGGCGGCCACGGGTTCCACGATGATCGCGGCGATGTCCGCGCCGTGCCGGGCGAAGTATTCCTTGACCGCGTCCAGGTCGTTGTAGGGGGCCAGCAGGGTGTCGGCCACCACGGCCGGAGGCACGCCGGGCGTGCCGGGAATGGAGAAGGTCGCCACGCCGGAACCGGCGGCGGCCAGAAAGGGATCGGCATGGCCGTGGTAGCAGCCGATGAATTTGAGCACCTTGTGGCGTTTGGTCACGCCGCGCGCCAAGCGCAGGGCGCTCATGGTGGCTTCGGTGCCGGAATTGACCATGCGCACCATTTCCAGGCCGGGCATGGCGGCCACCACTTCGGCGGCCAGGGTCACTTCGTCCGGGCATGGCGCGCCGTAGCTGGTGCCGCGTCCCACGGCCTCGCGCAGGGCCGCCGTCACCGAGGGCTCGTCATGGCCCAGAATCATGGGGCCCCAAGACAGCACAAAGTCGATGTATTCCCGGCCGTCCACGTCCGTGAGGCGGCAGCCGTGGGCCTCGGCGATGAACAGGGGCAGGCTGTCCACATTGTGGCAGGCACGCACCGGGCTGTTGACGCCGCCGGGGATCAGCGCGCAGGCTTTTTCAAACAACTGGCGGGAAAGATCGTCCATCTGCGGTTCTCCTTTGTGCCCGGCGGCATGGCCGTCAGGCGAAATACGTCATGGATATTTTTTTCAGTTCCCTGAGGCTGCGGAGGATGGCGTATTCCCTGAGCGGGCTGGTATGCAGCAGTTCATCCACCACCTTGAGGCATTCCTCCTCACTGCGGCCGTGCACCATTGTGTACAGGGTATACGGCCAGTCAGGCACGGAACAGGGACGGTAATAGACGTGGGAGATATGGTCGTGAAGCGAGGCGATGCGCCCGCATTCGTCCACTTCCGCCTCGTTCACCTTCCAGGCCACCATGGCGTTGTGGGCCCAGCCGGTTTTCTGATGCTTGATGCTGGCCCCGAAACGGCGGATGGCGCCGGAGGCCTTCAGGCGGGCCAGCAGTTCCAGCACTTCGGCTTCACTGACGCCCGCCTCGCGGGCGATGTCGGCATACGGGGCAAGCGTGTCCGGCAGATCGGCCTGGACGATGCGCAGGACGGCGCGTTCCGCTTCACTGAATTGGTGGCTCATGGGCGGCCTCCGGTCCGGGTAATAAGGAAAGGCCGCGCCGCCGGACAAAGCGGCAGGCGCGGCCGGAAAACACTTCGTACTTATAAAGGCCGACGGCCGTCAGCGCTTGAAGGAGCGGGCGAACAGATCCTGAATGGCGATGCGGCCGTTGTCTTCCAGGAAGCGCGTGCCCGTGGCGGCAAAGTGGGCGTGCTCGATGGCCGGCTGTTCCACTTCGCTCCAGGCGTCTTTCTGCCAGATAAACCAGGTGCCGCGGGGCTGGTCGAAAACCAGCAGGGGTTTATTGCAGATCTTGGCGAATTCCGCGCCCCAGCCCGTGCCGCCCTTGACCGTGTTGTCGGGCTGGATGGCGCCCACCACGATGATCTGGTCGCCGCTGCTGACCTGCCAGCAGATGGATTGCAGCACTTTGCGGAAAATGGGCGCGCGGGTGTACTCGCGGTTCATCAGCTTGGAAACATAGGTCAGGCTGACGTCCTTGAGGGCCAGTTCCTCGGAGGTGAGCACGCGCACGCCGCGGCTGCGCTCGATCTGATGGCCTTCAAAGCTGTAGTTCACTTCCTCGATGCCCCAGCTTTCCGCCAGGGCGCCGAAAAACTGTTCCGTTCCGGCAGCGCCGCCGCTGTAGAGAACACATTGATTGGGGTTAAGCATGCTTGCCTCCTCAAAAAGATATCTGACGCCGGACACAAGCGCGGATTCTCATTGGGGAGATTCGCTCCCAATGAGGCGGCAGCGTCAATGCGGGCATCATGGCAGAATTTGCGCCGCTCGGCAAGGCGGCTCGCCGGAGAAAAGCCCGCGGGCGGTCGCGACCTGTTTGCGTTTCGCCCGTGTCCCTTACAGGGCTTCCTTATACAGCCGGGCGATGTCCCCGGGCGTGGCCTCGCGCGGATTGTTGGCCGGGCTGCCGCTGGCAAGGGCCTCCCGCACCATGATCCCGCACTGCGCGGCCAGTTCGTCCTCACTGACGCGTTCGCGCAGGCGCGGGATGCCCAGCGTCGCCGCCAGATCGCGCAGCAGGGGCGGCAGCAGCCTGGCGGCGGCCGCATCGTCAAGGCCCGTTGTCGCCGCGCCCATGGCCTGGGCCAGCCGGGCGTAGCGTTGCGGATTGCCGGAAAGGGAAAAGGCGGTGACCGTCTCCAGCAACATGGCGTTGCTCAAGCCGTGCGGAACCCCGAATTTCGCGCCCAGGGGCCGGGCCATGCCGTGCACCAGGGCCACGGAGCTGTTGGCAAAGGCCAGACCCGCCTCCAGCGAGGCCAGCAGGCATTCGCGCCTGGCCTCGGCGTCGTCGGGCCGTTTCCAGGCCCGGGGCAGGAAGCGGACCAGGCGCGCGGCGGCCTGCAGGGAGAGCGGCATGGTCATATCCGTGGCCTTGCGGGATACATATGATTCAATGGCGTGGGTCAGGGCGTCCATGCCTGTGGCCGCCGTGAGCGAGGGCGGCATGCTGCGGGTCAGCAGGGGGTCAAGAATCGCGGCCACCGGCACCAGGGCAGGAGAACCGATGAGCAGTTTTTCTTGCGTGGCGGCATCAATGATCACCGTATTGCCGGAAACCTCGCTGCCTGAACCGGCGGTGGTGGGCAGGGCGAATACCGGCGGTCCGGCTTTGGGGGATGCGCCCTTGCGGGCGTAATCCGCCGGGCTGCCGCCGTTGGCGTGCAGCAGGCTCACGGCCTTTGCCAGGTCCATGGGGCCGCCGCCCCCGCAGGCCACCAGGACCGTGCAGTTCTCGCGGCGGAACAGGGCCAGGGCGTCTTCCACATGCCGGCTGGTGGGTTCGCCGCTGGTTTCGGCATGGAGGGCAAAGGGCACGTCCGCCTCGCGCAGCGATTGCAGCACGGGTTCCACCGCGCCCGTGCGCAGCAGAACCGGCCCGGTGACCAGCAGAATTTTGCCGGAAATCCGGCTTTTGACCAAGGGGCCGACGCATGCGGCCTTGCCTTCGCCGAAGGCGATCAGGCCGGGTGATTGAAAATCCCAAGAGTGCATTTGCTTTTTCCTCCGGAATTACCTGCCGTGGCGGGCGGTCAGCGCGGACCTGCCCGGAACCTTGCCGTTCCAAGGCAAAGCCTGCCCGGCGGGCGGCAGAGCCGGGGCCGGAACGGCAAACAGCAAGACGCGCATGGCGGACTTTTGCGACTCTGTGTCTTGGAAAGGCCGTGGTGTCGCGTCAAGCGGCGCATGTCGCAAACCCGTAAGTGGGTGCGCGCCGCCACAGGCGGCGTAAGCACAGTAAAAATCGCGTTTTTGCTGTGCGGTCTTCACGCTGAACCGACAGGTGCGGGGTGACATCTCGGCAGGGCCGGGAAATAAAAAACGCCCCGGCGGACGAACCTGGCCGGGGCGTTTGCTGGAGACCCGTCGGAAAGCCCTAGTAACGGGGCTGACGCGGCGCTCTGGGTTTGGCTTCGTTGACGCGCAAGGTGCGGCCGCCAAAGCTGAAGTTATCCAGAGCTTCGATGGCGGCATCGGCTTCGCCGTCCTCCATCTCCACAAAACCGAAACCGCGGGCGCGGCCGGTTTCCCTGTCGCTGACGAGTTTCACGGACAGGACGTTGCCGTATTCGGCAAAAAGATCCTGAACCTGTTCTTCATTGGCCGACCAGGGAAGGTTTCCGACATAAATGGACTTGGACATGAAACACCCTCTCAAAAAAAACAATCTTCCCGCGCATCCATCCGGCAAAACGTATTACCGGTACGCGGCCCTTGTGGAGACAGAAACATGCTTTGCGCTGCTTGTCAACGAAAGGGCATGAAAAAGTTGGTATTGCGCGTTTTTGCGCGTTTCGCGCGCGCGGGATTTTGTCCGTAAAGGCCGATAGGGCAAGACTTCGCGCGGAATTCGCCGAAGCCGGGCGGAAAAATTGAGGAAAAGTCTAGAAGAGAGGGGAAAGGCCCGCATGGGACTATAGTACAGAGCAGCAAGACAAACGCGGGCTGGTATCACAGTTTTGCTGTAGTGTTTGAGTGATCAACTTACGTGTTCCGGCGCACTCTTTCCCGTTCTGGCAACCACGGTTGCGTCGCGCGTCAGCTTTGCCGCTGGTCGGCTTATGGATGACGACGTCAACGATGGGCTGAGGGCAGCGTCAGCTTTGAAATCAGCACAATTTCAAAGCGACTCTGCGCTCATCGCGCGGTAGAGTATTTCAAGTGTTACATACTGTAGAGGATCAGCTTTGGCTTTCCGAGGGGGGCGGCGACCAGTCCGGCGCGATGTCCTCAAACGAGGTGTAGGGCGAGATGTACATGAGTTCCGCCGCGCCCACCGGGCCGTTGCGCTGTTTGCCGATGATGATTTCCGCCACGCCCTGGGGCGGGCGTTCGGAGGGCTTCTGGAATTTATAGACGTCGTCGCGATAGACGAACATGATCACGTCCGCGTCCTGCTCGATGGCCCCGGATTCGCGCAGGTCAGAGAGCATGGGGCGCTTGTCGCCGCGTTCCTCCACCTTGCGGTTGAGCTGGGAGAGCGCCACCACCGGCACATACATCTCCTTGGCAAGGCCTTTGAGAGAACGGGAAATATCCGAAATTTCCAGTTCGCGCGAGTCCGTGCGACGGCTGGTTCGCATGAGCTGGAGATAGTCCACCACCACCAGACCCAGGCCTTTTTCAGCCTTGAGGCGGCGGGCGCGGGCGCGCAGCTCCAGAGTGGTCAGGGCGGGGGTGTCGTCAATGAAGATGGGCGCGCGGGCCACCACGTCGGCGGCGGTGTACAGGCGTTGCCAGTCGTCGTCGCTGAGCAGGGAGGGCCGCCGCAGCTTGGACAGGTCCACTTTGCCCCAAACCGCCAGCATGCGCTGCATGAGCTGTTCCTTGCTCATTTCCAGGGAAAAGACGGCCACCGGCACATTCTGTCGCACGGCGGCGTTAAGTGCCATGCACAGCGAAAATGCCGTCTTGCCCATACTCGGGCGCGCGGCCACGATGATCAGATCCGAAGGTTGCAGCCCGGCGGTGAGTTTGTCCAGACGGGTATAGCCCGTGGTCACGCCGGTAATCACGTCCTTGGAGTCGGCCAGTTTGGAGAGATTTTCAAAGACCTTGTCCAGCAGGTCCTTGGTGGGCGTGAAGTCGCGGCCCGTGGTGCGCTGGGAGATGGAAAAAACCGCCTGCTCGGACTCGTCCAGCAGGGAAGCGACTTCGCGCGAGGCGTCGTAGCAGTTGCTGATGATGCCGGAACAAACTTCGATGAGCCCGCGTTGCAAGGCCTTGTCGCGCACGATGGTGGCGTAATATTCGGCATTGGCCCCGGAAACCACGGCCTGGGCCAGATCGGCGAGATAGACCGCGCCCCCGGCGTCCTCCATCTCATTGCGGCCTTTGAGATATTCGGCCGTGGAAATGAGATCAATGGGCGCGGATTTGCGGTAAAGCTCCAGAAAGGCGCGGAAAATGATGGTGTGGGCGGGCAGATAAAAGTCTTCCGCGGTCAGCATGTCCACAATGCTGTGCATGAGTTGGGGGCGCAGCAGCACGCCGCCCAGCACGGCCTGTTCGGCCTCGGCGCTGTGCGGGGGCACGCGGCGCAGCAGATCGGCTTCCGCCGCGCGGGCGGCAGCGCCGGGCGAGGACTGGCCGCCGTGCCCGCCTCTGCCGCTTCCGCCATTTGTGCCTTTTGCGTAAGACGAGCCGCCCCCGGCCTCGCGGCCGGGGGCGGTCATGCTGTCATGGGGAGAAGCCACGCTGCGCCTACTGGGCGGCCTCGGCCTGGGCTTCTTCAACCAGGGGTTCGGAGGCCGTTTCCACAACGACTTCCTCTTCCTCGGGCTGATGGTCGGAAATCACCTTCACCGGCACAACGGCGATGACGCTGGCGTGCAAACGGATGCGCACCGGGTGTTCGCCCAGGGTGCGGATCGGGGCGTCCATCAGGATGCGGCGGCGGTCCACATCCACACCCAGAGCGGCAAGGGCGTCGCCGATGATGGTGGAGGTCACCGAGCCGTAAAGCTTGTCGTTTTCGCCCACATGCATGGGAATAACCACTTCCAGGGCTTCCAGGCGGGCCTGCACGCCCTGGGCGTCGGCGCGCAGGGCATCCATGCGTGCCTGGAGCTTTTTACGCTCCTGTTCAAAGACTTTCAGATTGGCTTCACTGGCCACCATGGCCAAGCCTTGCGGCAACAGGAAGTTGCGGCCGTAACCGGGCTTGACGTTGACCACATCGCCGAGATTGCCGAGATTTTCCACATCGGCGCGAAGTATCAGTTTCATGTGCGCCCCCCTTAGATCATGCTCTTTTTCTTGACGACGGAGTCGTGCGTGGCGGTGTAGATGAGCAGGGCCATCTGGCGGGCGCGTTTGATTTCGCGGGTCAGCAGGCGCTGGTGATGGGCGCAAGTGCCCGTGATGCGCCGGGCAATGATCTTGCCGCGCTCAGTGATGAAGTCGCGCAGGATGTCGGGACGCTTGTAGTTCAGGGGCAGTTCTTTGTCGGCGCAGAAGCGGCAGAACTTGCGGCGCGGGGCAAATTTCTTTTTAAAGGCCATTTAGGCAACCTCCCCGGCCACTTCGTCGGCCAGCTTGACGGTCACGAATTTGAAGATGCCGTCGGTGATCCGGATATTGCGCTCCAGTTCGGCCACCAGCGCGGCCGGAGCGTCATAGACCAGACGCACGTAGTAGCCGCGCATCAGCTTGTGCACCGGATAGGCCAGATCACGCATGCCCCAGTGATCCACTTCCGTCATGACGCCCCCTTCGCGCTCGATAATCGCCACAAGAGCGTTCAGAATGCCCTCGCGGTTTTCGGCGGAAAGCTCCGGTGACAGGAGCAGCAGGGTTTCGAATTTCCGCATGGTTGTTCTCCTTTTGGATTAGCAGCCCGCGCGCCCGGCGCGAGCAAGGAACACGCTGTATACAGGCGGCAAGGCGGGCTGTCAAGCCCGGCAGGGTAACGGGAGGCGGAGGAGGGGGGGGCGGGAAAGGGGTGCGGCGTCAGATCATCTGCTCGCCGCTTTTCTCCATCAGGATGCAGAAATCGTTATTGATCCAGTCCAGAATGGCGGGCACGCCCTCTTTGTCCACGGGCCGCCAACGCTGGTTCGGGTCTTCCTCGGAGCATTCCCAGAGCTGTCTGAACTGGAGGCGCAGGGTCAGGCGTCGCAGAATGATGCTGTAGGTGCTTTCCACGCACTTGCAGACCGCCAGCACGCTGAAGTGCTTGTTGCCCGCTTTGCACAGAGAGACCAGCAGCATGACCTGCTTGCCGTCCATGTTGTTGAATTCTTCAAGGAATTCTACTTTGTCCAGCTGCACTCTGGCACCGCCGGCGGAGATATTGACCAGGCGCAGCTGGGAGGGGCAGCCTTCACGGTACATGAAGTCCGGAGTGCCGAACTGAAGCTGGTTTTCAGGCAGGCGGCTGAAGGGCAGCCAGAGTCCGGCCGCCTTGACCATGCCGAGACTGGGATAGACCCGTTCGTATTTGCGTAACTCCCGCTGAATGTACTGGTCGGGCATGCAGATGGAGATCTCGCAGGCCCTGGTTTCCTTATTAATGCCGTTGCTGATGATCCGGCTTTTGCACAAAAAACCGTAACGGGCCGTGGCCGAGGGCAGCTTGAGATCGTTGACGATCACATCATAGGGCAGCTTGAAATAGATGCTGCATTTTTCATTGTTAAGAATATCGGGAAGGAAATTTTTACGGGATCTGAGAAGAATGCGGTTTTTTTTGACGGACTTGATGTAGCAGATCACATTTTCCAATTGTCGTTGGCGGTCCACGAAAAACAGGCTGACTCCCGCATCGTGCTTGAACGCGGCGTGGATAACGGCATATGGGCGCGGCTGATGGGTTGCGGCTGTTTTGAAGAGATTTTTTATTGAGTCCCATGTGGGCATTTTGTTCTTCCTCTTGGATGCGGCGTCCGTGCCCGAACGGCCGACGCTCCTCAGTGGAGGTGGGCCGCCATCAAAGAGACAATATGGGCAGGCTGCCCACTTGTCAAATATCGGAGGAAATACTTACACTTTGCCGTCAATGCGGGTAATGTTCAGCTGTAGACGCGGGGGTTGGTGCTGCCCATCAGACAGAGGATCTCATAAGGAATAGTGCCCAGCTCGTCGGCCATTTCCTGGGCGCTGACCGGGCGCTGGCCCGGCGCGGCGGGGCCGCCCAGAATCCAGGCCGTGTCGCCGGTCCGCACGTCCGGCAGGGAGGAGACGTCCGCCATCAGCATGCTCATGCAGACCCGCCCCACCTGCGGAACGCGGCGGCCGTTGATCAGCAGGTCGATGCGGTTGGAAAGGGCGCGGGCGAAGCCCGTGGCGTAACCGGCGGCCACCACGGCCACGGTCATGGCCTGGGGCGCGGTGAAAATGCGCCCGTAGGAGACGCTTTGCCCGGCTTTGAGCTGCCGTACCTGCAGGACGGGCGAGCTGACGCTCATGACCCACTCCAGGCCCGTGCCGCGCGTTTCCCAGGCGGTGCCGGCAAAGGGGTTGCCGCCGTAGAGGGCCAAGCCGGGACGGCAGGCCTCATAGCGGCTTTCAGGCAGGCCCAGAGCCCCTGCGGAATTGCCCAGGGAACGCGCGATATCCGGAAAGGCTTCGCGCAGGACGGCGCACATGCTCGCGAAGCGCTCGGCCTGGGCCTGGGTATAGGCCGTTTCGCCGGGCATGTCGGCGCAGGCCAGGTGCGAGAGCGCCAGCACGGGCGCGAGGCGCGGGAAGCGGCGCAGGCTTTCCAGGGCCGCGGGCAGTTCCTCGGCGGAAAAGCCCAGGCGGTTCATGCCGGTCTCACATTTGAGGGCCACCCGGAACGGCCTGTCCGCCGGGCAGCAGGCCGCCGCTTTTTCGATGTCCTCAAAATCCGTGAGCAGGGGCGTCAGATCATGGGCGGCGGCGGCTTGCCAGTCCTCGCGGCTGATGGCGCCCATCAGCGGCACAATGGTCTGGCCCAGCCCGGCCTCACGCAAAGCCACGCCTTCGCATACGGTGCCCACGGCGAAGCGCCGGGCCCCGGCCCCGTCCAGGGCGCGGGCCACGGGCAGCAGGCCGTGGCCGTAGGCGTCGGACTTGACGACCGGCATGATGGAACCGGGTTCGCCCAGACGCGCGAAGTTGCGCCGCAGAGCGGCGAGATCAATGTGGCAGCGGGACGGCGTAAAGGCACAGCAGCTCATGAAATGCTCCGGAACAGACAACTCTGCGAAGGCGGCGGTCCGTCAGGACCGGGAGAAGCCGCCCGACTCGGGAAAACCTCTGGTACCATGTACCACTTAAGACGCTGTCTCAAGTGGTAAGATCGTTTCGCCGAAAACGGGGTTTTCGGCTTGCTCACGGCGGCCAAGCCGCCGCAAAACCCGTAGAGTTTTACGGGTCTGATTTTTCCAATCAGACACTAGACAACTTTTAGAAAGGCAACATAGCAACATTGCCCGCGCGGCACAAGGAAAAGCGTGTCGCCTCGCGGCCTTGCGGCGGGAGGGCGGGGCAGAGTCCTGCCATCGTTGCATGTCGTGATGATCCGGCAGAAACAGTCTTCCTTGGCAGCGCGCGGAAATCTTATTTTTACCGGATTCTCACGACACCAGCCATCCGCCTGCGCTGAGCTTCGGCGGAGTAAAGGAGGCTCCGCTCAATGCTGCTGGGAGACTCCATGATTCGTATCAGCCCGTTACAATAGTTATGTGTACACGTTGGCGGCTTCTAAGGGGGCCGTCCGCGCCGGAGTCCGGCGGGCCTTGCAACGCGGCGCGCTTGCGGATAGGCTGCGCGCCATGTCTGAACCCGTTTTTACACTGCAACACACGGACGGCGCGGCCCGCGCCGGGCTGCTGCGCACGGCCCACGGCGTCATCCCCACGCCCATCTTCATGCCCGTGGGCACGGTGGGCTCGGTCAAGGCCATTGCGCCCGACGATCTGGCGGCCATCGGCGCGCCCATCATTCTGGGCAATACCTATCACCTTTATCTGCGGCCCGGCGACGAGCTGGTGGCCCGGCACGGCGGCCTGCACGGCTTCGCCTCCTGGCCCGGAGCCGTGCTCACGGACAGCGGCGGCTTTCAGGTCTTCAGCCTGAGCTCCCTGCGCAAAATCCGCGAGGAGGGCGTGGAGTTCCGTTCGCATCTGGACGGCTCGCGCCATTTGTTCACCCCGGAAAAAGTCATTTCCATCCAGCGCAATCTCAATTCCGACATCATGATGGTGCTGGACGAGTGCGTGCCCTACGGCGCGGACTACGCCTATACGGAAACCTCCCTGGCCCTGACCACCCGCTGGGCCGCGCGGGCGCGCGCCGCCTATCCGGCGGGCACGGGCTCCAATCTGCTTTTCGGCATCACCCAGGGCGGTTTTTTCAAGGATCTGCGTTGTCGCTCGGTGGAGGAAATCTGCGCCCTGGATTTCGACGGCTTCGCCATCGGCGGCCTGTCCGTGGGCGAGGGCAAGGCGGAAATGTACGACCTGCTCTACCATACGGCCCCCCTGCTGCCGTCGCACAAGCCCCGCTACCTGATGGGCGTGGGCACGCCCCTGGACATCGCCCACGGCATCCATGCGGGCGTGGACATGTTCGACTGCGTGCTGCCCACGCGCAACGCCCGCAACGGCACGCTGTATACCTCGCTGGGCAAGGTGAACATCAAGCGCAAGGAATATGCCGAGGACGACGGCCCCCTGGACCCGGCCTGCGGCTGCTACACCTGCCGGACATTTTCGCGGGCCTATCTGCGCCATCTCTATGTGAGCAAGGAGCTGCTCTCCTTCCGGCTCAATTCCCTGCACAACCTGACCTATTTTCTGCGTCTGGCTCGTGAGGCCCGGCAGGCCGTGCTGGAAAATCGTTTCGGAGCCTTCCTGGCCGGAATGGAAGCCCTCTATCCCGAGGAGGCGGCCCAGGCCGCCGGAGTCTGAACCCGTTTTGCGGAAGACGGAAAACCGCCGGAATCCTCACGACAGGCAGTGAAAATTCCGGCGGTTTCGCGCGCGGAGGCTCCCCTCACGAGGCTGAGGGGCGGCGCACTCAGGCGGCCGGAGCCGCGACCGTTCCGCGTCCCCGCCACATGGCGGCAAGGATCAGGGCCGCGCCGCTGAGCAATCCCAGGCACATGCAGATGAAGCTGGCGGTCTTCAGCCCGGTCTGGAGGCCGGGGGCCATGGTCAGAACATCCAGGCGCTCCAGATAGCACGGGATGGCTATGACCCGGCTGACCGCCACGATCAGCATGATGGTGCCCATGACAAGTTTGATCATGTTTTCCCGCACATAGGTGGTGCCGATGGCCCCCAGCTGCACGCCCAGCAGCGAGCCGCCCAGGATGATCAGCACCAGACGGATGTCGATCATGCCGTGCAGGGCCCAGTTGACGGAACCGCAAAGACCCATGACAAAGGCGGTCACCAGTTCCGTGCCGGAGGCTATCAGGCCGGGCACGCCGAGCACATAGATCAGGCCGGGCACGCCGATGAAACCGCCCACGGCGATGGTGGCCGCCAGCATGCCGGTGGCAAAGCCCACGGGCAGGGTGAACCAGAGGGAGATGCGCAGACCCGAGCGCCGGAAGGTAAGCATGGGCGGCAGATTGACGGCCTGGAGACGGCGGGCCAGAGCGGGCGTTCCGCCGCAGTCGCCGTTGCGCCGGTTGCAGCGCAGGGCGTCATACAGCACATAGCCGCCCACACTGAACAGCACCGCCACAAAGGCCAGGCTCACGTAGAGGTCCGAACCGGCCTGCCCCCAGCGTTCCAGGATATGCCGCTGGATGGCGATGCCGCACTGCACGCCCACCCCGGCCGAGGCGGCGATGACCAGCCCCATCTTGACGTCCACCTGCCCGTAGCGGAAGCGCTTCAGCGCGCCCACCAGGGCCTTGGGAAATTTGTGGCACATATTGCTGGCCACGGCCACGGTGCCCGGCACACCCAGGCCCATCATGCCGGGAGTGAGAATGAAGGCTCCGCCCGAGCCGATGAAGCCGCTGACCAGGCCGCCGATAAAGCCGACAATGAAAAGAAAGCCCACGGTAACCAGATTCAGGTCGATGAATTTGGCGGAATCAAGCGCGAACAGGTCCATAATCTTCTCCCCGGTCCGATGTCAGGCGTGCGCGGGAGTGCGCAGGGACAGAACGGGTTCTTCCTCCTCGGGACAGGTCGGGGCCGGAGCCGGGGCCGTGTGGGCCGTCACGCCGAGCAGCCGCCAGAGGTTGGCCGCGAAGCTGCCGTGCACATAGGAAAAGAGCAGGGCGATGCCGATGGGGACCGAGGCGCTGACGCCGCCCTGGGAACAGAAGGCGGCCAGGGCGTCCGCATAGAAGTAAAGCAGAACGTACAGGGTCGCGCTGGCGGCGCCGAAGAGCAGGGTTTTGCCGATGGTTGAGGCGTGTCCGGTGGTATGCATGATGTCTTCCTTTGAGGTATGGATGAAAGCGGAGCTGTTCAGACCCTGACGCAATACACGGGTATGGAAAGCTGCCCGCGCAGGCGGACGCCGTCCCGCAGGGCGCAGATGACCATGTCCACCCGGCCCATGTCCCGCACAACGTCGCTGACGGCGTCCATGCCGCCCGGCTGGATGTGGTGCCGGGCCGGAACGCCTTCGGCGGAAGCCCGGCGCAGCCACGGCTCGGCGGCGGAATCCGCCCGCGAAATGAAGGCCCGGTCGGGCCGGGGGGTGAGGTTCAGCAGCACGAGGGCATCCCCGAGACGCTGCGCCAGCCCCAGGGCGCTGGCGGCCAGTTCCCGGCTCCAGTGCTCATGCCGGGAAACGGCCAGCACCACTCTGGGATGACCGCTGCCGCGCGTGTACGCCTCGCGGGCCAGATCCGTTTCCCCGGCGTCCGCATAGGCCAGCGCCTCGCTCAGGTCGTCCATGCGTTCCCGCAGCCGGGCCATGCCTTTCAGACTCAGGGGGGAAGGGATGTTTTTCACGCTCATGACAGTCATTCCGGGTTTGCGGTGTGGCGGGCCGTTGTGTCGCCGCGCGTCTGTTTCCGGTATATCAAAGAGCGTGCCAGTCCGGATTTTTTGTATCAAGCTGTTATTCCATGAGAAATTTTTTAGCGCCGGGCGGACGGCCCGGTGGCGGCGTTGCGGAATGTAACGCAGCGGGCGGATTTGCTTCAGGTAATAATGTGAAAATATTAACATATTTTATATGTTGAATATTGCAACGGCTGTTCCGGAGTGTAACGCCGTGGCGGCGGCCGGGGAGTGGAGCCCGGCGCCCCGGTTTTCGGAAACGCCGGATTTCGGGGCTTGGGGGCCGGGCATCCCGACCGGGCATCCCGGCGGTTTTGGCAGGAACGTTGCAAGTTGCATCCGGTGGGGCACGGCATCCGGCCGGGCGCGTCGCCCGACGACCCGGACCGCACCGGCTCGCAGGGGGATACGTCATGAAGGGCATGAAGCGGCGCTTGCGCTCATTCGGCAGAAGCATACGGCACAAGGTGCTGCTGGGCATCGTGCTTTCTCTGGTGGGCGTGGGGACGCTGGGGACGGTTTCCTATTATTATCTGCGGCAGTTGGAGGAAACCCTGGCCCTGGCCGAAGGCGTGGACGACCTGCAGAGCGACGTGCTGGAAATCCGGCGCAGTGAAAAGAACTACCTGCTGTACGGCCTCGGCGCGGACAGGGAGGAAAGTCTGCGCTATGTGGACCAGGCCATCAGCCGGGCCCGTGGACTTCTGCACAGGAAGCCGGGGGCGGATCTGCCCGGCGGCACTCTGGGCTCCGGCCGGGCGCGGCTGACCGGGCTGCTCGTCCGGATGGAGGCCTACCGCGACGGTTTCCGGGCGCTCGGCTCTCCCCATGATCCGCAGGCGGAGAATGTGCGCATGCTGGGCAAGGAGCTGGTTGCCGACACCCAGTTGCTCGTGGGACGGCTGCGCGGTCATATTCTTGAGATCGTTTCCGCGCTGCGGCGGCAACTGGTCTTCTCCACAGCCGCGCTGCTGGGTGTGGGGCTTTTCCTGGCCTGGCTGATGGGGCGGCGCATTCTGCACGCCCTGGGGCTGATCGAGAAGGCCACCACCAGGGTCGTGAAGGGCGATTTTTCCCCTCTGCCTCTGGAGGGGGCCGAGGCGGAAAGCCGCCATGTGCTGGAGGCGCTCAATCATATGATTTGTGAACTGGAGAGCAGCCAGAACCAGCTCGTGCAGGAAAAAAAGCTGGCTTCCCTGGGGGTGCTCACCGCGGGCATCGCCCACCAGCTGAACAATCCGCTGAACAATATTTTCACGTCCTGCCAGTTGCTGCGCGAGAGCGGCGCGCACGGCGGCGACGCCGGATTCCCGGCGGAAATGCTGCGCAACATCCATCAGGAGGTGCTCCGCGCCCGCGACATCGTGCGCGGCCTGCTGGATTTCGCGCGCCAGTCCGACTTCAGCCTGAAGCCCGTGGCCCTGGCGGACGTGGTGGGGCGGGCCGTGTCCCTGGTGGCCGGTGAAACCCCGCCCGGCCTGCGCATCGACATCGACGTGCCGCCCGATCTCGTGCTGCCCGCCGACGGCCGCCGTTTGCAGGAGGTCTGCATCAATCTGCTGCTCAATGCCGTCCAGGCCGTCAGCCGCCTGCCCGGACGGATTTCCGTAACGGCCCGGCGTGACGAGGCCGCCGCCCAGGCCGTGCTGCGCGTGCGAGACAGCGGTGACGGCATCCCCGAGGCCAGCCTGGGACGCATTTTCGATCCCTTCTTCACGCTCAAGGGCGTGGGCAAAGGCACGGGCCTGGGGCTTTCCGTGGCTTTCGGGATCATCCGCAGGCACGGCGGCACGATCAGCGTGGAAAGCGGGGAAGGCGAAGGCAGCTGTTTCACCGTCCGACTGCCGCTGGACGCGCACAAGGGGGAATAAAGATGAACGGAGCCGCGGCGAAAATTCTGGTGGTGGACGACGAGGCCATTGCCCGCGCCAATCTTGCCCGTGTTCTGGCCCATGACGGGCACGAGACGGTCCAGGCCGGGGGCGGGAGCATTGCGCTGGAGATGCTGCAGCACGGGGAATATGATCTGGTCCTCACGGACCTGATCATGCCGGACATGGGCGGGCTGGAACTGCTGGAGCGTGTCCACGCGCGTTTTCCTGGCACTGAAGTGATCGTGGTCACCGGCTATCCCATGGTGGAAACCGCCGTGGAGGCCATGCGCAAGGGCGCGTACCATTATCTGGCCAAGCCCTACCAACTGGACGAGGCGCGCCTGCTCGTGGCCAGGGCGCTGGAAAAACGCCGTCTGTATCTGGAAGTGGCCCGGATGCGCTCCCTGCTGGAAACGCGCGAAGGGCCGCTGCTGCTGGGCGATGCTCCGGTCATGCGCGAGCTCAAGCGGACCATCGCCCGGGTGGCCCCCTCGGACGCCTCGGTACTCATCCTGGGCGACACGGGCACGGGCAAGGAGCTGGCCGCCCGTTCCATTCACGCCCTGAGCCGCCGGGCCGGGGGACGTTTTCTGGCCGTGAACTGCGGGGCCTTGCAGGAAGAACTGCTGGAAAGCGAGCTCTTCGGCCACGAGCAGGGGGCCTTTTCCGGGGCGGTGCGCCGTAAACCGGGGCTTTTCGAGGCGGCCTGCGGCGGCACGCTCTTTCTGGACGAACTGGGGGAAATGTCGCCCGCCATGCAGGTCAAGCTGTTGCGCGCCCTGCAGGAACGCGTCATCCGCCGGGTGGGCGGCACGCGGGACATTGAGGTGGACGTGCGCGTGCTGGCCGCCACCAACCGCAATCTGCGGCTGGAAGTGTCCAGGGGAAATTTCCGCGAGGATCTTTACTATCGGCTGGCGGTGATCACCCTGCGCATGCCCGCCCTGGCGGAACGGCGGGAGGACATCCCCCTGCTGGCGCATTTTTTTCTGGAGACGGGCGCGCGGCGCGCGGGCCTGCCCGTACCGGAGCTTTCGCCCCAGGCCCTGCGCGTTCTGGAAGGCTATCTCTTTCCCGGCAATGTGCGGGAGCTGTGCAATCTCATGGAGCGGGCGGCGGTGCTCAGCGACGGGCAGCGGATCACCCCGGCGCATCTGCCGGAGGAACTCGGCGGGGAATTGCTGCCCGCTGCCGGAGCCGGGCCGGAAGCGGGAGAACAGCCGGAAAGTCTGGAGGAAAACGAAAAGCGGCATATCCTCCGGGTTCTGGACTACGCGGACGGCAACCGGACCAGAGCCGCGCAGATTCTCGGCATCAACCGGGTTTCGCTCTGGCGCAAGCTCAGCCGTTACGGACTGTAGCCTCCGGGAAGGGAGGCGCGGGAAAGGCCGTGGCGGGATCAGGCGGCTTCGGCCCCGGCCTCGCGGCGTTCGCGGCGGCGCACCAGGAAAAAGACCAGAAAGGAGCCGGCCAGCTTGGACAGGCTCATGATGCCGATGGACCAGGGGGTCGCCAAGCCAAGGAACAGCAGAAAGACCAGGCTGTCCAGGGGCGCGCCCAGCAGGCTTGAAATCAGGATGCGCTGGGAAAAGGGCTTGCGCGTGAAGGTGAACAGGGCCCAGTCGCCCAGTTCGCCCACGGCGAAGGCCACCGCGCTGGCCACGGCCAGTTGGGGCGTGGCCATATACCAGCTCACCACGCAGCCCGCCAGCATGGCCCAGAGAATATGGTGCCCCACGCGGCGCTGGGCGAAATCGCGCACTACAAAGACAAAACCCACGATCAGCGACGCCGGCGGCCAGAGGTCGCCGTTGGGCAGCTGAACGAGCGGGGTCACGGCAAAAGCGTAATTAACGCCCACAATCAGAGCTATGTAGGTAAACAGCGAGAACATGGTGCGCAGCCTATGCGGAGCGCCGCGCGTCGTCAAGAGCGGACGGCGCGGAAGACTGTAACATTATTTAATGAAATCTATTTTCCAATTAGATGGAATAGCTGGAAATTTTTTTCTCAGCAGCCTGGTGGAGGCGAATGTTCACGGCGCGGCATATGGACAAGGGACAGGGCAAGGAATATGCCTGACTGATATAGGGAATAGGTGTTTAGAGCATTTTAACTTTGAAATGCTCTAACGCCGAACACGGTGAGGCACGCCGCGAAGACCGGCCCGACGGGCGGCCCGTGGCTGTCCCCGTTGGCGACAACGGAGCCATACGGGGATCGACAGCAGCGATAACCGCGTTTTTGCCGGAAGGATCCCTTTGAAACGTGTAGCCTTTCAAAGGGAATCTGCTCTAGTCCCACACTGCAGAGGCGGATGCGGCCTTCCCGGACCGGAAAAGGAGCTGCGCATTTCGCCCCGGCCGGCAGCGGGCTTTTGGGCGTTGCTGCGGTACGCTCCGTGGGGCCGTTTTCCGTATCCGGCGCTGTCGCCGCTCTTTCCGCGAGACATGGTCGCCGGGATCGCCGCAGGGCATCATAAAGAGGGCGTCGTCTTGGACAGATTCAGCGCATGGTTGAGGGCACACGGTTGGACGCTGCTTATTCTGCTGTTTCTGCCTCTTGCGGGCATGGCCCTTTTCCCTTTCGCGCATTCCTTGCTCAGTTCCGGCAAAACGCCGCCGGTCGCCATGAGCGACGAAGACCAGCTCGTCTTATTTGTGACCGGGGGCTGTGGACTGCTGCTGATGGGCTTTCTTCTTCTGGCGTACAGCCGGAACCGGAACGCCAGGCTCCGCCAGGAAAGCATGGAACGGAGCCTGGAATACCAAAAGCTGATCACTGAGGCCACCAAGGGCCTGTACGAAAGCATCTATGAGGTGGACGTCACCCGCGACAGGGCGGACAGCGAGGAAACCCGTCATTATTTCGAACGGCTGGGCATCTCCGGCGACACGCCTTTCGGCGAGGCCCTGCGGCATATCGCGGCCACGCAGCTCCGGGAGGAGGACCGCCGGGGCTATCTGGCCACCTTTTCTCCGGACAGGGTTCTGCGGGCCTACCGCGAGGGCGTGCGCAGCCTGCGCTATGAATTCATGATCTCCGAGGACGGCAAGAATTATTACTGGCTGCGCATCATAGCGCGCATTTTTGTTCTGCCCTTCGACCAGTCCGTGCGAATGATCGTCTACCGGCAGAATATCGACGAGGAAAAGCATCACTGGAAGGCATACCAGTATCAGGAGATACTTATGGAGGCCGCCAAGGGTCTGTATGAAAACATCTATGAGATGGATATGACCCACAATTGCGCCGCCAACGAGGAAACCCGCGCCTATTTCGAAAGTCTGGGATTGCCGGGCGATGCCGCCTACGACCGTTTTTTGCATCATGTGGCTGAAAAGCAGATCAAGGCCGAGCACCGGCAGCGGTATCTGGACGCCTTCTTGTCGGACAATGTGCTTGCGGCCCACGCCAGCGGCACGGATCGGCGGGTCTGCGAAGTCATGCTTTCCACTGATGGCGGCGAGGCGTATTACTGGCTGCGCATCACGGCCCGCATCTTTTTCTGGGATGAAGACAAATCCGTACGGATTTTTTCTTTCCGCCAGAACATCGACGAGGAAAAAAAGCGGGAATGCAGGCTCTCCGCCCAGGCCCGGCTGGACCCGCTGACCGGCCTGTGCAACAAGGCGGCCACGGAACAGCACATCAGCGAGACTCTGGCCGCATGCAAGGCCGAAGACCGCCGCTTCGCCTTTTTTATTCTGGATATTGACGACTTCAAACGGGTCAATGACGATTTCGGACACGCCGTGGGCGATATGGTCATCCGCGAATTTGCCCTGGAATTAAAGCGGCAGTTCAGAGACACGGATGTCGCGGGCCGTATCGGCGGCGACGAGTTTGCGGCCTTTCTGCCGGTGCCCGGCAGGGCCTGGGTGGAGCGGAAGGCATCTAAGCTGGGCGCGGCCCTGCGCAAGAGCTTTATGTCGGAGACCTACGCCTTCGGTATTACCGCCAGTATCGGCATCGCCCTGGCGCCGAGGGACGGCAAGGACTTCGCCACGTTGTACAGAAACGCCGATGCCGCTTTGTACCAGGCCAAGAAACGGGGCAAGGACGGCTTCAGCGTTCACGCCGGGGCCTGAATCTCCCCTTGCCGCGCGCTCCCGGCCTTGACCCCGGCCGTGGGATATGGGAGATGAAGCGCGTATGGAAGGCGTGCCGGGCTTGTCCGCGCCCGTCTTCCTGCCGTGCCGGTCATATGCCGGGCGGCGCCTTTTGCAGTCTGTTTTCGCGCCGCTTCGCGTCGGCGCGGTCACGATATCTAACGGCGGCCCCGCACAGCCCGCGATCCGCCGGGGAGAAGATAATGACGGATCATACCTATCGTTGCGGCTGGGTGGCGCTCATGGGCCCGCCCAATGCCGGAAAATCCACGCTGTTGAACGCCCTGCTGGGCCAGAAAGTGACCATTGTCACGCCCAAACCCCAGACCACGCGCAATCAGATCGTGGGCATTCTCACCGACGAGGAGGCCCAGGTCATCTTTATGGATACGCCGGGCCTGACCCAGGTGCGCGGCCGTTTGAGCAAAACCATGATCCAGGCGGTCTGGCAGAGCCTCGGTCAGGCGGACGTGATCATGCCCATTCTGGATTCCCATCTTTACATCCGGCACCCGGAATTTCTGGACCGGGATCTGGCCCCGGTGGCCGAAGCCCTGGCCAGCGACGAGCGGCCCATGATCGTGGTGGTCAACAAAGTGGACCTGTTCAGCGATAAAAGCCGGATGCTGCCCCTGCTGACCCGCCTGAACGAAATGTGGCCCAGGGCCGACATCTTTCCGACCTCGGCCCTGCGTCGGGACGGCCTGCCGGAGCTCAAAGCCCTGATCCGCTCCAAACTGCCCGAAGGGCCCGCGCAGTTCCCCGAGGACCAGATTTCCACCGCTTCCCTGCGTTTCATGGCCGCCGAGATCATCCGCGAAAAGCTCTTTCTGCATCTGCGCCAGGAGGTGCCCTATGCCGTGGCCGTGGACGTGGAAAGTTGGGAAGAGGACGAGGAGCGCGGCCAGACCGTGATCCACGCCGTGATTTACGTGGCCCGGCCCATGCACAAGGCCATGGTCATCGGGCGGGCGGGCGCTTCCATCAAACAGATCGGCAGCGAGGCCCGCAAGGACATCCAGGAGCTGGTGGGCGGCAAGGTGCATCTGGAACTCTGGGTCAAGGTGCGCGAGCACTGGACGGAAGATCCGGCCTTTCTGCGCGACCTGGGCCTTATGGCGGAGTAGCGGGCATGAGTACCGAAGACGTATTGCGCGAGCGTTATACGCGTGTTCTGGAGCGGCTGGACGCGGCCTGCGCGGCCGCGGGCCGCGGGCGGGAGGACGTGGCCCTGATCGCGGTGTCCAAGCTGCATCCGGCCGCTGACGTGGCCGCCGTGGCCCGCGCCGGGCAGGTAGATTTCGGCGAGAATTACGTGCAGGAGGCCCTGCAGAAGCGCGAGGAACTGGCGGGCGAGCCCGCCTGCCGGAACGTGCGCTGGCATATGATCGGGCACGTCCAGAGCCGCAAGGCCGCCCAGGTGGCCGGGGCCTTCGCCCTGATCCATACCTTGGATTCACGCAAGCTGGCTGACGGCCTGGAACGGCGTCTGGCCGTCCTGGAAGCGCGCCAGCCGGTGCTCATGGAAGTCAACGTGGCCGCCGAGCCGCAGAAATCCGGCATCATGGCTGAAGATCTGCCTGTTCTGGCCGATTATATAGTGGAGAACTGCCCGCATCTGGGACTGCGCGGCCTGATGTGCCTGCCGCCGGTCTTCGACGCGGGCGAAGCGGCACGGCCGCACTTCGCGCGTCTGCGCGTCCTGTGTGAGGAGTTGCGCGCGCGACTGGGCCTGCCCCTGCCCGAGCTTTCCATGGGCATGAGCGGGGATTTTGAGGCGGCGGTGGCCGAAGGCGCCACCCTGGTGCGCATCGGCACGGATATTTTCGGGCCGCGCCCGCCCAGAACATAACTGTTTGGCATAAAGCCTGCATGATTCAGACCGGCCCGGTCTTGAGCCGTCAGGCCGGTTTCAACCCGTCCGGAGTAAGTATATATGGCAGCCAAGGACAGCGCCAGGGAAGCCCCGGCCCTGCCGGAAGGGCAGGCCGAAAAGCCCAAGAAGAAATCCAAAGCCAAGCGCCTCGTCATTCTTTTGGCGATTCTGCTGATGACGCTCAGCGGCGCGGGCCTTGGCGCGTACTGGTGGCTGTATCTGCGCACGCCCGGCAGCGGCGCGGCCCACGCGCCGGCTCCGGCCAAGACGGAAGCCCCCGCCCCTTCGGCGGCAGCGGGCGGCGCCTCGACACCGGTCCCGTCCGCGCCCGCGTCCGGAGCCCCGGTCTCCGGCTCAGCCGGAAACGCGGCCGACGCGCCGCGCATCGAGCGCCAGAGCGATCTGCCCCGCAGCGCGGGCCTGGTTCTGCCTCTGCCGCCCATCACGGTCAACTTGTCGGACCCCGGCGGGCGGCGTTATCTCAAGCTGGGCATGGAAGTGGAAGTCAATGCCGACGTGTCGGAAGCGCTCAAAGCCCAGAATGCGCGCATCCGCGATGCCGTCATCATGTTGCTGGCGGGCAAGAGTTTCACGGACATTGCCACGCCCGACGGCAAGGTGCTGCTCAAGGCCGAAGTGGCGGCGCGGCTCAATCAGATTCTGGGCGCGCAACGCGTGATCCGAGTCTATTTTACGGATTTTGTGGTGGAATAAGCCCGCGCCGGTGCTTGTTCCGCGAGCGTATTTTGCGCTTGGACGTCTCGCGTAACGGCGAAATGAATTTGCCTTGCGATACGTTCGCGGCGCGGATTTTTCGCGAGAATCCGCACAGAGCGTTTGGATATTTTCAATGTCAGAGCGCTCTAAGCCGCTCCGGCGGGGCCGCAAACGCGGACCCTCGCGACGGAGCTGATAACGAGGTACGTCATGTCGCAGGACGATCAGGAAGCCTTGGCCGCGCAGTGGGCGGCACAGCTTGAGGAAGAAGAAGCCGGCCAGCCCGGCGGGGATACCGGAGCGCCGGAGGCTGAGGCCGGGGACGCCGGAGCCGCCGCCGGGGACCAGGAGCGTTCGCCCGTGGACGACGAGACTCTGGCCGCGCAGTGGGCCGAAGCCCTGGCCGAGGATGAGGAGGACAAAAGCGGCCCGTCCACTTTCGGCGGCGCGGGCGCGGGAGGCGGCGGCCAGACCACGGACGCCCACTTCAAGGATATGACCGAGATGTCCCGCCAGCCCAGGGACAACAAGCTCAAACGCGAGCTGGATTTCATCCTGGACATCCCGCTGGACGTCTCGGCGGAGTTGGGCCGTACCCGCCTGCTGATCAATGAACTGCTCCAGCTGGGCCAGGGCTCGGTGGTGGAGTTGAACAAGCTGGCCGGTGAGCCGCTGGAAGTCTATGTCAACGGCAAACTGGTGGCGCGCGGCGAGGCTGTGGTCATCAACGAGAAATTCGGCGTGCGCCTCACCGACATCATCAGTCCCATTGAGCGGGTGAAGCAGCTTGGCTAGCCGGTACGTTTCAGTGGCGGCCGCCGCGACTGCCCCCGGCCTTTCGGGCCAGGCGGTGCGCGGCGTGGTGGACGGTGCCGCGGCGGTTCCGCGGCCCATGGGCCTGGAGGACGCGGTCCGGGCAGCCGGTGAGCATGTGGCGCGCGGTCTGGAGCAGGCGGGCCGGATCATGGGCCAGGCTGTGGAGCGCGCGACGGATCATGCCGCGAATCAGGCCGTTGCGGGCGGCCACGTCTCCAGCCTCGGCCAGAGCTCGTTCAGTTGGGGCGGCTATATGCAGGCCGTGGGCATCCTTTTTTTGTTGCTGGCCGTGCTCTGGCTGCTGGTCTGGCTGGTGCGGCGCTACGGGCGGTTCAATTTTCTGCCGCGTCCGGGAGCCCTGCCGCGCGGCGCGCTGGTCATGGAGGCCCAGATGCCGCTGGGACCGCGCAAAGGACTTATGGTGGTACGTTTCTTGAATAGAAGGTTGCTGCTGGGGGTTACTGACCAGCAGATCACCCTTCTGACGGAGGAAGACGCGTACCATGAGCCGCACGACGCAGATTTTCACGAGATCATGGAGGAAGCCCGGCGCGGCGGGCCTGCTGGCGGCAAGCCTGCTGATCCTGCTGCCTGACCTGGCTTTCGCGGCGCAGGATCTCAGCCTGCCCGCCATGTCCCTCACGCTGTCCGGCGGCGCGCCGGAACCGACGAAAGTCTCGGTGCTGCTGGAAATCCTCTTTCTGCTCACCGTGCTTTCCGTGGCCCCGGCCATCATGCTCACGGTCACCAGCTTCACCCGCATCATCATCGTCTTCAGCTTTCTGCGTCAGGCCATGGGCGTGCAGCAGCTGCCGCCCACCCAGATCCTTGCCAGCCTCGCCATTTTTATGACGGTGGTCATCATGTTTCCGGTGGGCAAGCAGATCAACGATCAGGCCCTGCAACCCTATCTCAACGAACAGATCGACTACAAGGTGGCGCTGGACCGGGCCCAGGCCCCGTTGCGCACCTTCATGTTCAAGCACACCCGCGAGAAGGACCTCTCGGTCTTCTATGCCATCACCCAGATGGAACTTCCCAAGAACAAGGAAGAAGTGCCCACCATGCTGCTGGCCGCCGCCTATGTGATCAGCGAGCTCAAGACGGCCTTCACCATCGGCTTTCTGATCTACATTCCCTTTCTTGTGCTGGATATGGTCATTTCCAGCGTGCTGCTGGCCATGGGCATGATGATGTTGCCGCCCATGATGGTTTCCATGCCCTTCAAGCTCCTGCTCTTTGTGATGGTGGACGGCTGGAATCTGTTGGTGGGCTCTCTGGTCAACAGTTTTCTGCTTTAGAGTATTACGCTTGAGATTTGCGCTTTACGGCGGGCAAAGCCCGCCTATGGAAATCTCGCGGTCCTTGTTTCACAAGACCGGGCATTTTGACAGTACAGAGTAATTTCATTGTGAAAATGCTCTAACTTCCGCTCCCGAGGAGGGCAGCCAGATGTCTCCTGATTTCGTCATCGGTTTCGGCCGCCAGGCCATTGAACTCTGTCTGATGATGGCCCTGCCCATGCTGGGCGTGGGCCTGGGCGTGGGCGTGGTGGTCAGCGTGATCCAGGCGGCCACCCAGATTCAGGAAATGACCCTGACCTTCATCCCCAAAATCGTCTGCATGTTCATTGCCCTGCTGCTGGCTCTGCCCTGGCTCATGGAGCGGATGATCACCTTCACCCGCGACGTGTTCATCAACATCCCCACCTATGTGAGATAATCCGGGCGGGTGCGCGGCGGCGTCTATCCGGCCAGGCTTACGGACGCGTGTTCAGGATCTGTTGCAGCCGCTCCGCACTGATCCGGTCCACAGGCAAAATCGGCTGCGGATCGGCGTCATGGGGAGCGAGGGCTTTTGTATACCAGGCAACGTCGTGCCATCTGCCGCCTTTGAAACCGGCCTTGCGCTGGATTGTGAGCGTCTGGAAGCCCAGAGAGGCGTGCAGCCGCTCACTTTTGCGGTTGGGAAGCGTGACCAGGGCATATGCCGTTCTGACGCCCTGCAAAAGCAGAATGTCCAGCAGCATGCGGTACAGCCGTGCGCCGATGCCCCGCGAGGTCGAGGCGGGATCGAGATACACGGATAATTCCGCGTTCCACTGATACGCCTCGCGCTCGGCCTGTCGGTGGGCGTAAGCGTAGCCGAGCGTTTCGCCGTCTTCCTCACAGACCAGATACGGATACTCCGCTGAAATGGTGCCGATACGCGCGGCGAATTCGTTCTCCGAAGGCAGGGTGTACTCAAAGGTCACCGGAGTGTCGATGTATTGCGCGTAAATGCGCAGCAGCGCCGCGCTGTCCCCAGACCGGGCCAATCTGATATTCATCTTTCCTCCCCGTGCGTTGTGGTGTCCTCAGCCCGCATGGGTTATGTCGCCGTGGCAATGCAACATGCTCTAACAGTTGTTTTGTTATTGTACAATGCACAAAGAAGGATGTATAAATAATATTTAGATAAAGTTTAGAAAGAATATACAATTTATATTGAGTAAAAAATAAAAGGAGGCCACTGTACAGGCCTCCTTTTTTGGTGTTTATTAGCGCTGGTGTTTGTTTGAAAAAGGGATTTTGAACTGATTTTACCTCAGCTCTATAGTTTTTTGTCTCCCCACCGAACTACACTACAGAGCCCCGAGAGCGTGCCGCCGCGGCCAGGCCCAGCAGCACGGCTCCGGCCTGGGCCACGTTGAGGGAATCAAAAGGCCGGGCCAGCGGAATGCGCAGCATATGCGCGCAGCGCTTGGCCACGCCGGGCCGCAGACCCTTGTCCTCATTGCCGAGCACCAGCACTGCGGGGAGGCGCATGCTGTCCGCAAAGGCGTCCAGGCTGTTGGGGCCGGGCGCGCCGCCCGCGCCGTAAATGGTCAGGCCCGCTTCCTCGGCGCTGTCCAGGGCGTGGGCCAAGTTGGTCACCTGGGCCACGGGCAGATGCTCCAAAGCCCCGGCGGCGGCCCGCCGGGCGGCGGGGCCCAGGTAGGCGCTGTTGTGCCGGGGCAGCAGCAGGCCCGCTCCGCCCAAGGCGTAGAGCGTGCGGCAGAGCGTGCCCACATTGCCGGGATCCTGCACCTGGTCCAGGGCCAGCAGCAGGGGCAGGGGCGCGTCGGGCACGGCGGCCAGCAATTCTTCCAGTCCGCAGAAGCCGGTAACGGCCAAGCGGGCTACCACCCCCTGGTGGGCCACGGCGTCGCGCCCCTGGCGCGGGCCCCGGCAAAGGCGGTCCAGTGCCGCGCCGTCCACCAGGCTGAAGCGTACGCCGTTTTGACGGCAGAGGTTCTGCACCTCCCGCGCTTCAGGGCCGTGCAGGCCCTTTTTGCAGAAAACAAGATCAACGCGCTGGGGCTCGGAGGCGAGCAGTTCCAGCACGGGTTTCAGCCCCGGCAAGAGCGGGGCGTCGTCAGAGTGATCATTCATGGGCGTCTCCGGCTGGAGAATTTTGACGGCCGCTGACGGGCGGCCAGGGTTGGAAGGGACGCCGCAAGGCGCGGCGCGCATTCCGGCCTGTGTACGCATCTTCCCGGTTGAAGGCAAGCCGGGCGGTAAACGGGAGTGAATATATGGCACAACATACAACAAGTTTTCGCGCGCCGGGGGCGTTCTGGCTGCTGGTTGCGGCTTTCTGCCTGCTGTTGGCGGGCGGCTGCGCCACGCGCCAGGGCAAAGGGCCGGAGGTTTCCACCCCGTCCCTCATGCTGCCCGACGACGAAAGCGCTTCTCCTTTAACCCGGACTGAACTGGCGGCCCTCAAGTCCACCGGACAGATCGACAAGAACGTGCCCGCCGACGCCATGCCGGACGTGGCCCGCCAATATAAGTATTTCCTGCGCAAAGGCCGCAATACCATGAGCGTGTTTTCCAAGCGCTCCGAACAGTACCTGGCCTATGCCCGCAAGGTTTTCCGCTCGCGCGGCATGCCCGACGAGCTGGCCTATCTGGCTATTGTGGAAAGCGGCTACAGGGTTGACGCCAAATCTCCGGCTGGCGCCGCCGGGGCCTGGCAATTCATGCCCTATACCGGCATGAAATACGGTCTGAATCAGGACTGGTGGATGGACGAGCGTCTGGACCCCTATAAGGCTACGGAGGCCGCCGCCGATTATCTGCAGAAACTCTACGGCGATTTCGGGGACTGGCCCACGGCCATTGCGGCTTACAATGCCGGTGAAGGCAAGATGAGCCGCGCCAAACAGGGCACCGGCGGCCGTGACTTCTTTGAGGTCAAGGCACGCAATCACAAGCTGGACGACAAGGCCCAGCTGCGGGAAGAAACCAAACAATATGTGCCCCGCTTTTTGGCCGTGGCAAAAATTATGCGCAACCTGCCGCTACTGGGCTTTGACCCCATTCATCCGGACAAGGCCCCCGGCGTGCTGCGCTTCACGGCCCGGCCCGGTACGGATCTGATGGCCTTTTCCAGCGCCTGCCGTTTGAGCTGGGAAGAGTTTCGCGATTATAACCCGCACCACAAGCGGCCCATCACTTCCACGGAGCGCGCTTCTTTTGTCTACGTTCCGGCGCGATACGAACGGGAGGCCACGGCTTTTCTGCGTTCGCCCCAGGCCAACGCCTACGCGGACTGGCGTCCGGTCAAGGTGGCCACCTCGGCGGACTCCTGGGACAAGATCAGCCGTCGCTGCAATGTGCCCGTGGCCCGTTTGAAAGCGGCCAATCCCGGCAATGACCTGCTGCGGGCCGGAGAAATGGTGCTGGTGCCCCGTTCGGTGAACATGTCGGCCACGGCTGTGGCCGCCTTGGACTCGAGAGACGCCAGGGGGTCCGGCGACGCGCGGCAGGGTAAAAAGGAACGCCTGAAACCCGGCGGCGACCGCCGCGCCCCGGCGCGCGCCACGGAAGTGGCCGTCGGCGGCAGCCATAAGCTGCAAGCGGACGAAACCCTTTATGGCGTGGCCCGCAAATACAATGTGAGCCTCAAGGATTTGCAGGACTGCAACCAGATCGACAATCCCAACAAGGTCCGGGCGGGCTGCGTTCTGCGCATTCCGGGCAAGGCCGTAGCCGAGGCCGCGCCGTCTTCCGGCGGCTCCAGCGGTCGCGTGGGCAAGCCCGGTCGCAAAACTACCTATACGGTGCAGGCCAAGGACAGCCTCTGGAATATCGCGCGCAAACACAATGTCAGCGTGGACGATCTCAAACGCTGGAACAATGTGGACGAGAAAAGCCTGCGCGCCGGAGCCAAACTGGTAGTGAACCTGGACTAAGTATAGTTTTCCGCAAGCCGTTGCCGTGCGTGGCTTTGCGGTGATATTCCGGGTAGCCTGGCAACTTTTTTACAAAAAAGCGTTGACAGATGAGGGGCGGATGGATATCTTCCACTTCCCGCGACTGAACAACACGTTTTTGGGCCTTTCGAGGCACGGCGAAAAAAACTTTGCCGGAACGAAAAAAGTTGTTGACACAGCCAAGGGGATGGTGCATAAATCTGCACCGCGCCGCTGAGAAGAGCGGCAGGGGGCGGAGGCCCTCGGGTGGTTCATTGACAAGTGAATAGCGAGTGGGAAGAAAGAGTCTTTGAGATTCTGATTTCTGCCAAGCAGGAATCTTGATACAGATTTGAACTGGAGAGTTTGATTCTGGCTCAGATTGAACGCTGGCGGCGTGCTTAACACATGCAAGTCGAACGCGAAAGAGGCTTCGGTCTCGAGTAGAGTGGCGCACGGGTGAGTAACGCGTGGATAATCTGCCCTCATAATCGGGATAACAGTTGGAAA
>NZ_JH114305.1:73923-214313 GCF_000224635.1 Desulfovibrio sp. 6_1_46AFAA | reverse complement strand
GACAAATTTTTTGGCAGCCATAGAGAAGAGGGTACACCCGATCCCATTCCGAACTCGGTAGTTAAGCTCTTCCTCGCCGATGATACTGCATAACGTCATGTGGGAAAGTAGGCCGCTGCCAAAAATTGCTCGGAAGCCCCCCTCGCCGCTCTCAGCGCGTGGGGGGCTTCTCTTGTCCGCCCTATGCTGCCGCGCCTCGCGCCCCCCCCCAACTCCGCGAATTCCCGAACCATCCCACCGCTTCCTTCATCCCTCCCTTCCTCACCTTGCCTTGAACCGGCCAGGCTGGAAAACCCTCGGAGCCGCTTCTAAAACTGCCCAGGGAGCTTTTTTGCCGCTGGGGGATATCCTCTCGGGCTTCTTCGCGCCTGCACGCCGCTTCCTTGACGGTATCTCGGCGTATCCTGCCCACTTGTGCTTTGCCGCTTCCGGCACTAACTCTCTAGGATAGAGACTGTTTGTCTCTCCCACCTTCAACTTCAAGGAGAACGGCCATGGCTAAGTTACGCATCGCGCAGTACGGCTGCGGTAAAATGGCTAAATATACCATGCGCTACGTATATGAAAAGGGCGGAGAAATTGTGGCTGCCTTTGACGTCAATCCAGAAATTATAGGCAAGGATATCGGCGAGATCATGGGCGGCCCGGCCAGGGGCGTGAAGGTGCGTGACGCCGCCGAGGCGGATGCCGTATTGGCCTCTCTCAAGCCCGACGCCTGCATTATCACCACCATGAGCCTGATGCGCGACATCCGCGACGCTCTGTTGGTCTGCGCCAAAAACGGCGTCAATGCCATTACCACCAATGAGGAAGCCATTTTCCCCATGAACTCCTCGCCCTCCCTGACCCGCGAGGTGGACGCCCTGGCGAAAAAGACCGGCTGCACTATCAGCGGCTCGGGCTATCAGGATGTTTTCTGGGGCAATCTTATCGCCACATTGGCCGGGGCCATGCACAAAATCAACAAGATCCGGGGCAGCTCCAGCTACAATGTGGAAGACTACGGCATCGCCCTGGCCAAAGCCCACGGCGCGGGCCTGAACCTGGCCGACTTTGAGAAAGAGATCGCGGGCGCGGACAATATTTCTCCGGAGGAACGGCAGAAACTTATCGACCAAGGCGAATTTCTGCCCTCCTATATGTGGAACGTCAACGGCTGGCTGGCCGAACGTCTGGGCCTGACCGTCAAAAGCCAGGTGCAGAAATGTGTTCCTCAGACTTGTGACAAGGAATTACATTCGGAAACCCTGGGCATGACCATTCCCGCAGGCCATGCCACGGGCATGTCCGCTGTGGTCACCACCGAGACCGAGGAGGGCGTGACCCTGGAAACCGAGTGCGTGGGCAAGGTCTACGCGCCCGAGGAATTTGACCGCAACGACTGGACCCTTTACGGAGAACCGGACACGCAAGTGGTCATCAACCGCCCGGCCACGGTGGAATTGACCTGCGCCACCATTGTGAACCGTATCCCGGATCTGATCAATGCCGCTCCGGGCTATGTGACCACGGATCTGATGCCCGTCAACAGCTACAGGGTCAAGCCGCTGGAGGCTTATCTCGCCAAGTGATGGCCTGTCACGCGCCCCACAAGTCGAGCGTGGGTATTGCATCTGCACTTTATTGCCGTGCCTCTGCAATAGGGCACGGTTTTTTATGGAGGCCGCCGTGAAGAACTCAAAACGTCAAAGCCCGGCCATTCCAACAGCCGGACTTTGACGTTGCATCACCGGAGCATTCCGCAATTTTCTCGTGTTGACATGCTCAGGCGGACGCGCCCACGGAATCCTCCGCGTCTTCCCACGGAATCTCACGCACATCCTTCCCGCCCAGCCAGCGCTGGCCAGGGCGCAGCGTCACGCTGAACAGACGGCCCTGGTCTTCCTGCGTCTTGGCTTGGTGATACTTGAAGAGCCAGCGCCCGTTTCCCACAGGACCGAGTATTTCTATCTTGCCTGTCTCGTGCGAAAGCACATAGCGGAATGCCTTGCCCAGGCCGTTCTGCATTTGCTTGGCCTCTTCCACGATGGCGTAGGCTTGCGCAATGGGCACCTGGAAGTTGTTTTTTACTCCGGTTACAGGGCGGCATTGAAAAACGTAGTAGGGCACGACGCCCCGGCGCACCAACTCCTTCAGCAGCTTTCCCAGGGTCGGGCCGTGATCGTTGACGCCGTGCAGCAGCACTGTCTGGTTGCGCACCATGACGCCGCATTCCTGCAGGGCGTCCAGGGCCCGCTGGGCCTGAGGGCTCAGTTCGCGCGGGTGGTTGAACTGGGTGACCAGACAGAGATGTTTTTGCGCGCCGTATTCCTTGAACAGGTCCAGCAGCTTCTGATCCATGTAAATCCGCATGGGCAGAACCACCGGCGTGCGGCTGCAAATCCTGACGACATCCAGATGCTCCATGCCGCTCAGCTCCTCCAGGTATTCATGGAGCACGGGCGTGGGGTTGAGCAGGGCGTCGCCGCCGGAGAGCAGAACATTGCTGATCTCGTGATGCTTGCGGATATATGCCAGGACCTTGTCGCGCCGCGGCCGCGTTTCCCGGCCTTCCAGACCCACCAGGCGCTTGCGGAAGCAATGGCGACAGTACATGGCGCAGGCATTGGTGGAGAGAACCAGCGCCGTCTGTCTGTACTTGTGCTGCAAGCCTGTCAGCACCGTATTTGATGCTTCGCCGCTGGTGTCGAGGCGTCCGCCCGGGTCAAGCTCGTCCAGGGCGGGAACGCACATCTTCCGTATGGGATCATGAGGATCTGATGGGTCGATCAGAGACAGATAATAGGGCGGAATCGAGAAGGGAAACCGCTTGCTAATCCGTTGCAATTGCTCCAAATGCTCTTCCCGGAAGAAGATGTGCTTTTGCAGTTGCTCAGCTGTCGTCATATTTTCATTGAGCATATTCTGCCAAGGCATGGGCGCACCTCCTTTTTCGGATTGTATTAAATACATAACATGTTGTGTGGATACAAGGCAAGTTATTTTTGCGTTACTGTTTTTGCCGGTCCGACGATGTTCCGTATTTCAAAATGAGAAAAGTTTTCTTTACTTGTTGTACTTCTATGTAATAAATAATTAATTAACTGATATAGAATATAAAAATATTTACTCAGAGTCGGTCCGGAGTGTCTGCAAATCCATAGGGCTCCGTTCACGTCCCGGCCACCGCGCGCAAAACGGGCGGCCGTGCCGCCGCTGATTGGCCCGCTCCTTGCATATTTTCCGGCAAAGGCCTCTCCGGCCTTGGGCAACGGCTTCGTCCCGTTTTGGGCAACAAGCTGCGGACAAAGGAGTTTTTTATGCAAGACGCGTTGTTTAGCGGGCTGTTCGGCGCGCTGACCACAGAACACCGCATGAACTTCATCGCCAATAATTTGGCGAACGTGAATACCCACGGATACAAGCGCGACACCCTGGCATTCAAGGATACCATGGCCTCCTACGCGCATGACGAAATCCGTGAGCCGCTGATGAACCTGCGTTCCGACCCCCTGTTTCCCGAGCCCAAGAACATGGCGCGCCCGCGCGTCGCTGTGTCCAAAATCGACTTTTCCCAGGGCTCCATGCAGTTCACCGGCGATCCGCTGGATGTGGCCATCAACGGCGAAAACGCCTTTTTCCGGGTAACCACGCCCAACGGGGATTATTTGACGCGCAACGGGCATTTTCTGTTGTCCGGCGACGGTACGGTGATGACCCCCCAGGGCTATCCGCTCCAGGGAACGGGCGGCAATGTCGTCATCCCGGCGGGCACGCGCAATGTGCTCATCGGCGGCGACGGCCAGGTCATTGCCGACGGAGCGGTGGTCAACCAGATCGCGCTGATCAACGTGGACGATCCGCAGAACCTGGAAAAACTGGGCCATAACCTTTTCCGCCCGCGCGAAAAAGTGGCTGTGGCCGAGGGCGACGCCTACCTGGCCGGTGCGCGGTTGGAGCAGGGCTTCGCCGAAGCGGCCAACGTGCAGGTGGTGACGGAAATGGTCAATATGATCGAGGTGCAGCGTCAGTTTGAGGCTTATCAAAAGGTGATGCAGTCCTCGGACAGCCTGGACCGTGCGGCCAATGAAAAAATAGGGCGCCGTCAGGGCTAGCCCGCGCGCGGCCCTCCCGCGTGACTGAGAGAAGGAGAAATCCCCATGATGCGTTCCCTGTATACCGGCGCCACGGGCATGGTGGCCCAGCAGCTCAACATCGACGTCATTTCCAACAACCTGGCCAACGTCAACACCACGGGCTTCAAAAAAAGCCGGGCCGAGTTTGAGGATCTGATGTACCAGACCATGAAGATCGCCGGGTCCATTACTGAAGGCGACAACCGGCTGCCCGTGGGCATCCAGGTGGGCATGGGCGTGCGGCCCACGGCCGTGCACAAGTTCTTCACCCAGGGCGACTTCCAGAATACGGGCAACGCCCTGGACGTGGCCGTTGAAGGCGACGGCTTTTTCCAGGTGGATGTGAACGGCGAACTGATGTACACCCGCGCCGGTTCCTTCAAGCTCAATCAGGACGGCACCGTGGTCACGGCCAACGGCTACATTCTGCAGCCGGAATTCGCCGTCCCGGCGGAAACCAAGAACATTTCCATTTCCTCCACCGGGCACATCGCGGCCCTGGACAGCGAGGGCCAGGAAATCGCGGGCGCGGAAATTCCTCTCTACACCTTCATCAACCCGGCGGGCCTGGACGCGCGCGGACGCAACCTGTACACGCCCACCGAAGCCTCGGGCGCGGAAACCGAAGGCGTGCCCGGCACGGACAACGTGGGCACTCTGGCCCAGGGCTTTCTGGAAATGTCCAATGTGGAGGTGGTGGACGAGATGGTCAATATGATCGTGGGCCAGCGCGCTTACGAGGTCAACTCCAAGGCCATTCAGACTTCGGACTCCATGCTGGGCATGGCTGTGCAGCTCAAGCGCAGTTAGGGCATTTCAATTAGGAGCGAAGGGAGATGCGGGGCGGACGGCATATGCTTACCATGCAAGGGATTTCGGCGCGAAAATCGGCTGTTGCGCCGGTTCTGGCCGTGGTCCTGGTCTTGCTCTGCACCCTGTGGCCCGCGCCGTCGCGGGCCTGGCCCCAGGGAGGCGTGCCGCAGGCCGTCTGGCAGGACAGCGAGCGCAACAATCGCCGCTCGCCCTCGCAGATCAAGCGTCAGTTGCGTCCGCCGCAGGTGCGCGCCGCCCAGTTGCCCTTGGCCGACGATGCCCAGGACCAGCGCGCGGCCAAGACCCGCGGTCTCATCGCGGCCAATGCCGCGCCCCTGGCGGCGCCCCCGGCGTCCGGAGACCAGTTGCCCATGCTGGAACAGGGCGAGTGGCGGCTCAAGGTGGCCCCGGCGGCCGTGACCAATACCGACAGCGTGCTGCTGGGCGACATTGCCGCGCCTCTGGGGCATATGGACCCCGCGCTCTGGGGCGACCTTAAAAGCCGCCGGCTCTGGCCCGCGCCGCCGGAAGAGGGCAAACCCCTTCAGATCAACCGCTCCCGCCTCTCCCAGGCCCTGCGCCAGAGCCTGGGCAATGAGCTGGCCGCGCGCTGCATTCTGCCCACCTCGCTGGTGATCCAGCGCGGCGGCCTGGTGTTCAGGGAAGACGACCTGCGTTCCTATGTCGTCAAAAGCCTGACGCCGCAACTGTCCGCCATGCCCGGAGAGGCGGAACTGAACGAGTTTCGTCTGCCGGAATACATTTTTTTGGCGCACAGCCAGCAGCGCGTCCAGCTGGAACCCGGCAAGCTCACGCCGGGCCGCGTGCCCCTGCGCTTCGCCGTGCAGGAGGCGGACGGCACGGTGCTGCGGCGGGTGTCCGGCACGGTCAACCTGACCCTCTGGATCACCGTGCCCGCGGCTTCCCGGCCTTTGGGCAAAGGCGACGCGCTGACGCCCGAAGCCGTGACCTTCATGCGCATCAACGCCAGCCAGCTGCGCGATCTGCCCTGGGACGGCCACGGCGGCCCCTGGCAGGTGACGCGTTCCCTGATCACGGGCGAGCCCATCCTGCAGAGCGATCTTGCCAGCCAGCTTATGGTCCGGCGTGGCACGATACTGAGCTTGATTTACACGCGCGGCAATCTGCGCATGACCACCCAGGCGGAAGCCCTGGCGGACGGCGAGCCCGGCGCCACGATTCCGGTGCGGAATTTGCAGACCAAAAAGCAGATCTACGCCACCGTCAAAGACGGCAGCACAGTGGAGATACATTAGGCCGTCTCATCGCGGCTGAGAGGAGTGGAGCGTATGAAGACACAACTGATCGTCCCGGTCCTGGGGCTGGCTTTTCTGCTCTGCGCGGCCTGCGGAGGCGGCGCCCACAAGCGCCCGGCCCTGCAGCATCCGGTCACGCCGCCGCAGGAATACCGCCAGGAAACCAGCGGCCCGAACAATCCCGGCTCGCTCTTCGCCGCCAGCGAGGAGGACACCCTCTTTGCCGACAGCCGCGCCCGGCGCGTGGGCGACATCGTGGTGGTCAAACTGGTGGAAAACACCAAGGCCCAGAATAAGGCCGAAACCACGGCCAACAAGGACGGCTCCAACGACTACCAGGTCGCCGCCATGTTCGGCAAAAGCAAGACCGGCTTTGTGCCCCTGGTGGGCATCGGCCCACAGGCCCGCGTGGGCACGCCGGTGCTGAACACCTCGTCGGTCAGCGATCTCTCGGCCACGGGCAAGACCAAGCGTGAAAATTACGTGACCACTTCCATGGCGGCCCGTGTCCTGCGCGTACTGCCCGGCGGCCTGCTGCAGATCGAGGGCGCGCGCGAGATCCGTGTCAACGAGGAAACCGAGTACATGGTGGTGCGCGGCATGATCCGCGCCAAGGACGTGGATGCGGAAAACAGCGTCTATTCCACCCAGATCGCGGATGCGAGCATTGAATACTACGGACGCGGCGTGCTGGCCGACAAGCAGAAGCCGGGCTGGTTTACACGGCTGATGGATAATATTTGGCCCTTCTGAGGCGTGTCCGCTGAAAAATAGAAACAGAATTTCCAAATGCCGGGCGTGCCCCAATCACGCCGGGATACAACATCCGGCCTCCATCCGGATGGCAAAAGGCGGAGCTCCCCCTCCGCCTTTTTGCATGCCCGGGATATTTTTTCTAAAAAAATATCTGGGGGCCGTCGATTAAGGATCGGCGGAGGCAAAAGCGTGAGAATGATCACGCTTTTTGTTGAAAACGTGATTTTAAAGGGGTTCAGAGAGTTGACGGCGCGCGGGGAGTGGAATTACCCCGCGACAAGGCGGGATGGGCACCGGAAAGCGTGACAGGCTGGACCTTTGATCTGAAAGCGTTTATATAATCAGGTATTCAATAATGACATTGCGGCGGCGGAAAACCGTCGCCATAGATGCGGACTTCGCGCCGCAGCAAGGAGAAAGAGTATGAAAACCAGCGCAAGAAATGTTTTTCACGGCAAAGTTGTTGCGGTCCGTTCCGGCGCGGTCAATGATGAAGTGGAACTGAGCGTCGAGGGCGGCCAAACCATTGTGGCTTCCATCACCCAGGCCAGCACCGAAAAGCTGGGCCTCAAGCCCGGCGTGGAAGCCATGGCCCTGATCAAGGCCAGCTTTGTCCTGCTGATGAACGACGCCGAGGACTATCTGCTCTCCACCCGCAACCAGTTCAACGGCACGGTGGCCAAGGTCACTCCCGGCGCGGTCAATGCCGAAGTGCTGGTGGACCTGCCCGGCGGCGCGGGCATCACCTCCATCGTGACCATGGGCAGCGTGGACAAGCTCCAGCTGGCTCCGGGCAAAAAAGTCACGGCCATCGTCAAGGCCATGCACGTCATCCTGGCCGTGTCCAAGTAAGGCGCGGGGCAGCGTTTTTTCGTCTGAGGGGGCGCGTCGCACGGCGGCGCGCCCCTTTGTCTTTGGTGCGGAGTGGAGGTATGCTTGGAGCGTGTCATTTTATTCGTAAGGAGAAACAATATGAACATTCTGGAATGCATCAGAACACGACGCAGCATACGCACATATACGGACAGGCATATTGAGGAGGAGACCCTGCGCGAACTTCTGACGCTGGGCGTCAAGGCGGCCACGGGTTCCAACGAGCAGCCGTGGGGTTTCGCGGTCATTCAGGACAGGGAGGAAATCCGCTTCCTTTCCGAAACGGCCAGGGCCTGGCTTCTGGAAAATCTCGACGCCTACCCCTATTTTGAGCAATACAGGGAGTGGCTGGACAAACCTTCCTACAGCGTGTTCAACCATGCCGACACCTTGTTGCTTATTTACGGCGATACGGCGTCCCACTGGTATGTCTACGACTGCACTCTGTGCGCGGCCAATATTATGCTTGCCGCGCACAGCATGGGCATCGGCTCCTGCTGGCTGGGCTTCGGCGAGCATGTTCTGGATACGCCCGAATTCAAGCGGGCTCACAACGTGCCGGGGTCCTACTCCCTGGTCTGCCCCATGAGCCTGGGCTACAGCAAAGGAAAGCTGCCGCCGTCGGAGCGGAGAGAGCCCCTGGTATTTTCCTGGCAAAAGGCCTGAGCGGGTTTCCCAGACGGATAAAAAAGAGGGAGCGGCGTCCGGACATGCGATACGGCCGCCGCTCCCGCTTTCATCTGAAGCAAGGCGATCCGCCTTGGAGCGGATTACCTTTGAGAAGGTGCCAGTTTTCGCAGCCGCCTTTTCAAAGGTATTTTGCTCTAATGGGTGTATTCCAGCACCGGGAAATCGTCTCCCAGTTTGCGGCGGATGGCCGCCAGCATCATGTCCCGGTTGGGACAGGGAAAGCCGATGGGGTTGCCCTTGGTGATACAGGAGGCCAGGGCCACGGCCTCGGCGCCCCGGTCGCGGAGCATCTGGGCGCGCAACACGGCGCGCTTGCCGGGACAGCCCCCGCAGGAAATGAAGCCCACCACCTCGCAGGCCCCCAGAGCTTCAAACGAGCCCTTGCCTTTGGCGGCCGTGACGAAGTCCGTGGTTCCGGGGCAGTAATCCTCTGTCTGCTGGCAACGAATAATGCCGACTTTCATGGTATGTCCTCCTGATATATGCGTGTAACTTCGAGCCCGTGGCCCTTTATGCCGTCGCGGCAAACCGCTGCGGTTTTACAGCGGAACAGTGGAATAATGGGAACATGGGGTGGCCGGGTGATGTGGGCCGCCTGAACATTGCTCGCCGCCCAGGCGCATAACGTTCTATTCCCCCAATCGGACGCCGGGCCGCATGATCCGGCCGGTGAGCCGGGTTTCATAGCCGCCCAGATTTTCCAGGCGGGTTTTGAAGGCATCGGCCAGCAGCATGTCGCGCACGGCCAGAATGCGCGGGTCTTCCCAGAAGCGTTCGGGAACAGCCAGATCATAGCGCTCGCGCGCCAGGGGCACGAAATCCAGGCCCAAAGCCCGCGCCGCCGCGAAAATGCCCATGCCGCAGTCCGCCGCGCCGGTCAGCACGTTGACGGCCACGGCCATATGGGTGCTTTCCTCCTTGGCGTAGCCGTCCACGTCGGCCGGCTTGAGGCCCGCGCGCCGCAGATGCCAGTCAAAGAGAATGCGCGTGCCCGCGCCGCGCTGGCGGTTGATGTAGCGCAGGCCCCGGCCCTTGAGATCCTCCACGCCCTGAATGCCTTTGGGGTTGCCCGCCGGGACGATCAGGCCCTGCTGGCGGATGGCCAGATTGAGCAGGATGATTCTGCCTTCGGGATAATATTTGTGCAGAAAGGCGAAATTGAAGTCGCCGGTGTCTTCTTCCAGCAGATGCATGCCCGCCATATGGCAGACATTCTTTTTCAGGGCCGTGATGCCGCCCATGCTGCCCACGTGCGCGGAAATCAGGCGGAAGGCGTGCGGCAGGCCCATGAGTTCATCGGCCAGGAGGTCCAGCACGTTGTCGTGGCTGCCCACGCAGATCAGATTGTCATAGAGCCGGGCGGGCGGCACGGAAAGCCGCGCCCGCACCAAGCTGCCTTCGGCCGCGCCCTCGGCCTCAGCCGGGATGCGCATGACCGCCTGGGCGCGCGTCACGGTGCTGATGTTGCCCGCGCCCCGGTTGAGCGGGATGCCCACAGCCTTTTCCCCCACCCGGCCCACGGCCAGATGCACGAATTCCTCCAGGCCCAGGCGCGAAGGCAGGCTGCGGGTCAGCTCCACTTCGATTTCGGGCCGCGCGGGCAGGGACCGGTGGGCCAGCAGGCAGATGGCCGGGGTGATCAGTTCCTCAAAGCAGATCAGGCTGCTCACCGGATAGCCCGGCGCGCCGAACACGGGCCGCCCCCGGCAGATGGCCGCCAGCGAGGGCTTGCCGGGCATGGCCGCGATGCCGTGGACCAGAATTTCCCCTTCGTTTTCCAGGATCGAGCGGGTGTAGTCCTTGCTGCCCGCCGAGGAACCGGCGCAGAAGATGACTACATGCGCGCCCGCGTCCAGGCTGTCCCGCAGGGCCGCGCGCAATTGCTCAGGCTGGTCCGGCACGGGTTTGACGCGCTCCACCCGGCAGCCCAGCTCGCGGGCCAGGGCCGCCAGAACCTGGGAGTTGGATTCCACCACCTGCCCCCGGCCCGGATCGGGCCGTTGTTCGAAATCCAGCACCTCGTCGCCGGTGGGGATGATGCGCACCAGCACCCGCTCCCATACCGGCACCTCCCAGATGCCGCCGGAGAGCAGGGCCCCTACGTCGCAGGGCCGGATCTGGTGGTTGCGCGGGAAGAGCAGTTCCGTGGCCACAATGTCCTCGCCGATGCGCCGCACATGCTGCCAGGGAAAGGCCGGGGCCTCGATGCTCACTCCGCCCTTGCCGTCCACGGCCACGTGCTCGATCATGATCACGGCGTCGCAGTCCGCGGGCAGGGGATGGCCGGTATTGACCGCGAAACAGCTTTCGCCCTCGCGCAGCAACACGGGCTCGCCCTCGCGCGCCGCAAAGGTGTCGGCCGCGCGCACGGCGTAGCCGTCCATGGCCGCCGCATGGCAGTTGGGTGATGAGTAGCGGGCGTGCACGGCCTCGTACAGCATTCGGCCCACGGCCTCCTGGGCCGGGCAGAGCGTTTTGCCCGGCGCGGGCGCGCGGGCGTCACCCCGCGCTGTGGATCGGGCCAGGGCGTTCAGCACTTTGGCCACTGCCTCGGGCAGGGGCAGGGTTTTCAGATAGACATTGCGTTTGAAAGACATGGGCTTCTCCTGGGGCCGATGGCGCCAATTGCGCGGATAAACGTGTTCCCGGCCAGCATAGCCGCTTTGCGGGCAAAGGGAAAGAAGGACGGGCTTTGGCGGGGCCGCGCGGCGGCGATCATGAAAAAACGCCGGCCGGATAGCCCTGACGCCGAGGTCCACCGAGGTCCACGGATAGGGGCAGGTTAACCGATGACCCCTCCCCAATTCTATCTGCATTTTTTGAATATTTTTTATTTCAATTAGTTGTGTTGTCATTGGGGATGGGAAAGGAGTCTTTTTAAATAATGCAACTAGTTATGCCCGAAGGTTTTATAGTCAATTTATGCATATATTTTTTATATTGTTTGTTGAATTTTTTTTAGCTATGTTTTCTACTTGTATAAATGTTTATTTAAATTTATTGAATTTTGCTATCTATAATATAGCAGTATATACAATTATATCATGTTTATTTTTATGTAATAAACTGATTGCATTGACGATTTTTTGTGCTATAAACATAATATAAATCAATTATAAAAGCATATAAGCCGGTGTATTCTGATTAGAAAGCAACTACGGATATACAGATAGCGTGCAGGGCTTACTATCGCCCAACTCGCCGGGATGGCTGATGTGCACTACACTTGCTGAGATTGAGCGGGGAAATGGAAACCCTCGATACGATACGTTATGTGGTTTTTCCGCTGGATTAGGTCTGCCTATCACAGCTTTCGTTCAACACGAGGACATGATGATGCGGGATATATTGAATCCACGAAAGAGCGATTAGTCTTGATCAATGAATTGACAGATGCAGAACGCCAGAAACTGAATCAACTTGTTTTTATCTTCCAAAAGAATCAATTCATGGAAAGAGAAAGAGTAACCCTAACATTTTAGTGTAAGTTCGATGGCTAAAAATAGTTATAAAGAATCAGAGGAGTTGTTACGTATTGGAGAGCGTATAAAACGTTTTCGGGAGCAGGCCGATTTGACGCTTGCTGAACTATCGCGATTATCCGGCGTGCCGGCAAATACAATATCTAACATTGAACATGGACGCGAAAATCCTTCTTATTATCGAATTTTCGATATATATAAAGGGGTAGGATTGCCTATTTCTCTGGTAGTACAAATTGATGATGGTTCTCCGCGTGAAATAAGACAAGAATCGACTAAAGAACTGATTAGATTTTTGAAGAAGGCTTCGGATGAGGAAAGACTAAAATTCCAGCAGATGGATTTTATTTTACAGCGTCTTTCAAAATGGAAAGAGTAGGGGGCCTGATAATAAATATGCCCCCATAGTTAGAGAGCGCCCCCACTTTTCGCAAGTGGGGGCGCTCTCGTTACCGGGAGAAGGGAGCCCTTGGTCCTGGCTTTAGGGCGAACTGCGGCAGCCGCTTCGGGGGTGTCATTTCTGCGGGCTGGGCCTCTGGGCCTTCACGATCTGGTTACGGCCTTTCCGTCTGTGCCGCGCGATCTTTTCCACCGTGAGGTGCGCTACTCAAGTACGTGAGCAGCAAAAACGCGCCGATATCGCCGCCCGCGCGGAAGAGGCGGATTTTGTAAAATAATTGCAAAGGTACAGGAAGGCTGGGGCAAGAGTGTTTTTCTTTTTCACTCCGGACACAAAAAATGCTCATCCTATTCATTTGATTGCCCTGCATGCCCCCGGCGGAGATATTGCGCCCCGGACGGCCAAGCGCTATGCTGCATCGTCCCGCAACCCCAACCCCCGGCGGCAAGCCGTTTTCATATGACAGTACATGACATCCGCGCCCTGCTGGCCCGCGACAAGCCCACCGTGGGCACCTGGCTGCAACTGCCCTCCACGGACGTGGCCGAGCTCATGGCGCGCGCCGGATACGACTGGGTGGCCGTGGACATGGAACACGGCTCCTTCGGCCGCACCGGCCTGCCGGATATCTTCCGGGCCATTGAGTGCGGCGGGGCCGCGCCCTTCGCCCGCCTGCCCGAGGCTGCAAAAAGCCAGATCAAGTCCGCGCTGGAAGCCGGGGCCCAGGGCCTGATCTTTCCCATGATCGAAAGCCGGGAACAGCTCGACCGGGCCATTGACTGGTCCGTGTATCCCGGTCAGGACAGTTGGCGCAAGGCGGGCGAAACCGCCGCGGAATATCGCGGCGTGGGCTATTGCCGGGCCAACGTCTTCGGCAAGGATTTTGAGAACTACCGGCAAGAACGCGCGCCGGGGCTGTTCTTGGTGGCCCAGATCGAGCACATCCGGGCCGTGGACAATCTGGACGCCATTCTGACCCATCCCCGCCTGGACGCCATCATGGTGGGGCCCTACGACCTTTCGGGCAGCATGGGCCTGACCGCGCAATTCGACCATCCGGACTTCCAGGCGGCCATGGCGCGCATTCAGGCGGCCTGCCGCAAGCACAAGGCGCGCATGGGCCTGCATATCGTGCAGCCGGACCCGGCGGAACTGGCCCGGCAGGTGGCGGCGGGCAGTCGTTTCATCGCCTACGGCATTGATTCGGTATTTTTATGGCAAGGGGCCGAACGCCCCGGCGTGGAGAACTAGCTGTGAAAATAACTGTTTTCGGCGGTTCCGGCTTTCTGGGCTCGCATATCTGCGACAAGCTCTCCGAGGCCGGGCACGCGGTGACCATTGTGGATTTGCATCCCTCGCCTTGGCTGCGTCCGGACCAGACCATGCTGACCGGCAATATCCTGGACGAAGAAACTGTGCGCCGGGGCGTGGAAGGCGCGGACATGGTCTTCAACTACGCGGGCATCGCGGACATCGGCGAGGCCAACAACCGCCCGGTGGACACGGCGCGGATCAACGTCCTGGGCAACGTCATGATCCTTGAGGCCTGCCGCAGGGAGCGGGTCAGGCGTTACGTCTTCGCCTCTTCCCTCTATGTCTACGGCAAATCCGGCGGCTTTTACCGTTGCAGCAAGCAGGCCTGCGAGATTTATATCGAGAACTACCAGGCCATGCACAAGTTGCCGTATACCATACTGCGCTACGGCTCGCTCTACGGCCCGCGCGCGGACAGGCGCAACGCCATCCACCGCTTTGTCTACGAAGCCCTGACCACGGGCGCGATCACCTATTACGGCGCGCCCACGGCCCTGCGCGAATACGTGCACGTGGACGACGCCTCCACGGCCACCCTGGCGGTGCTGGCCCCGGAATTCGAGAATCAGAACATCATCATTTCCGGCAACCAGCCCATGCGGGTCGGGGATCTGTTCAAGATGATCGGCGAAATGCTCGGCAAGGAGCTGACCATCAACTATCAGAACGATCCCAACAGCGGCCATTACCAGGTCACGCCCTATGCTTTCATGCCCAAGGTGGGCCGCAAGCTGGTGCCGCCGCTGACAGTGGACCTGGGGCAGGGCATTTTGCGGGTCATGGAAGATGAGCACAGGGAACTGCACACGGAATTGCAGGCCGAAGGGGGATATCTGGTCCCCACGGATGACTGAGACGGCGCCTGACGCCTTGGCGGGCGGCGACGCCCGGCCTTTTTGCGAGCCTGGTCGCGCGCCTGCCCGCAAGTCCTCCCGTCTGGTGACGTTGGGCGTCACCGGCGACTGGGCCTTTGCGGCAGGGACATTGCTGCTGGCCCTGCGGCGGCACAATCCGGATCTGGGCGCGGACATTCTCGTCTTTCACGACGACGGCCTGCGCCCGTCGGACCGGGCCCTGCTGGAAGGCCTGGGCGCGCGTTGCGAGCCGTTTGCCGTGGCCTGTGATGGTCTTCGACCCGAGGCCGTGCGCCTTCTTTCCCCGCTCTCCCTGGCCAAATTCGCCTGTTTCCGCCTGCTGGCCGACTATGAAAGCGTGCTCTGGCTGGATACCGATCTGGTGGTGCAGGACGACGTGGGGGATGTCTTCAGCCACGGCCCGCTGGCTCTGGCCGTGGAAGATCCTGAATTCACCGGCGAGGGCCGCACCTGCGGGGCGGCTGTCAATTTTTATGAGCCCGTGCCCGGTGTGGACGGCGACGCGCCCAATCTGAATACCGGCGTCATGGTCTGGCGGCGCGGCCTGCGCGATCCGGAGGCGCTGGAGCGACGCTGTCTGGATTTTCTGCAAGCCCATGGTCCCAAGCTGCGCTATCCGGATCAGGCGGCTCTCAATGCCTTGGCCCAGTGGATGCGCATCGAGCGGCCCGGCGAACTGGCCGAACTGCCCCGGCGCTTCAACTGCCATCCGCGCAATCCGGCGGCCGTGTATGCGCCTGTGGTGCATGCTTTCGGCGCGTACAAGCTCTGGAACGACGGGCTCACGGCCGCCTGCTTCCCCGAATGGCAGAGGGATTACGCCCGCTGGCTGCGCCTGGGCGGCAGCCCCTATGCCGGGCCGGTGGACAACGCGGCCTACGGCGAGGGTGGGGCCTTCTATCTTTTGCGGGGGCTCTTTGATACCATCGGCAAAAGTGAACAGGCCCTGAACTCCCTGCGGGAGCGGCTGGCCGCCGAAAGCGCGGCGCGGAAAAAACTGGAAGATCTGCTGCGGCGTCTGTAGCCGCGTACATAACATCGCCATCTTTTCCAAGGAGAAGGAATCAATGAACATCATCGCCATCATCCCGGCGCGCATGGGTTCCAGCCGCTATCCCGGCAAGCCGCTGGCCCTGATCCACAATGTGCCTATGGTGGGCCATGTGACCTTCCGCACGGCCATGAGCAAGGTGCTGTCCGATACCTATGTGGCCACCTGCGACAGCATCATAGAGGATTACTGCAAGAATGCGGGCCTCAAATGCGTGATGACCGGCGACCACCATGTGCGCTGCTCCACGCGCACCGCCGAGGCCCTGCTCAAGATCGAAGAGGCCACGGGCAAGAAGGCCGACATCGTGGTCATGGTCCAGGGCGACGAGCCCATGGTCCGGCCGGAGATGATCGACGCCGCCGTGCAGCCCATGCTGGACGATCCGTCCATCAATGTGGTCAATCTCATGGCCGAGATGGACACCCTGGAAGAATTCGAGGACCCCAACGAGGTCAAGGTGGTGGTGGACCGCTTCAATAACGCCCTGTATTTCTCGCGCGAGCCCATTCCGTCCCGTAAAAAAGGCTCGGATAAGGTGCCCATGCGCAAACAGGTCTGCATTATTCCCTTCCGGCGCGATTATCTGCTCCGCTTCAATGAAATGGAGGAAAGCCCGCTGGAAATCTACGAATCCGTGGATATGATGCGTATTTTGGAATACGGGGAAAAAGTGCGCATGGTGCCCACGGACTGCCGCACCTGGAGCGTGGACACGCCCGAGGACCTGGCGCGCGTGGCCCGGCTCATGGAGGGCGACGACCTGATGCGGGAGTATAGCAAGTAAATGGCGCGGCCCGCTTCGCCCGCCACGCCTCCGGGCGCGCCGGGCTCTTCCGATTCCTCCGGGGCTTCCGGTTCTTGCGGCTCCTGTGGGGCGTGCGGCCCAGGCGGCCCGGGCCATGTAGACAAGCCGTCGGCCCAATCCCGCCTGGGGGCCGCCCTGGAAGAGTTCTGGATCGCGCTTTTTGCCTGGGTGCCCACGCCTCTGGGCCTGGCCCTGCGCCTGCTGGCCTGGCGCTGGCTGTTCGCGGCCTGCGGCTCGGTGCGTTTCGGCACGGGCCTGACCTTGGCCGGGTGCCGCAATATGCGTCTGGGCCGGGGCGTGCGCCTGGGGCGGGGCTGTTTCGTGACCGCCGGGGGCGGCAGCCTGACGCTGGGCGAGAATGTGGCCGTGTCGCCCTGCGCCCATCTGGGGGCCGACAACGGCCGCATCGAGATCGGCGCGCAGACGGCCATCGGGCCGGGCACGGTGATCCGCGCGGCCAATCACCGCTTCGCGCGGCAGGATCTGCCCATTATGCACCAGGGCCATCAGCCGGGCCAAGTGATTATTGAAGACGATGTCTGGATCGGGGCCAACTGCGTGATCACGCCCGATGTGCGCATCGGGCGCGGGGCCGTGGTCGGCGCGGGCGCGGTGGTGACGCGCAATGTGGCTCCTTTTTCCATTGTGGCCGGGGTGCCGGCCAAGGTTATCGGCCGCCGGGGCTAGGGGCTGTCCTAAATTGGTTCTTTTGCCTTCCAGCTTCGTCAACCTGCGCTTTTTGCTCCAGTCGCGTACCATTGAGAGTATACTCCTTTCGCAAAAAGCTTGTTTTCCTCGCTGGAAAGGAAAAACTCCTCAATTTAGAAACAGCCCCGGAGCGTTTGACACTTGAAATGCTCTCGCATGCGCCGTTGCAACCGGGACAATACGTGACATTATTTTTTGAGGAAAACTTATGCCTTTGCAATGTCTGGTTTTTGACTGCGACGGAGTGATTCTGGACAGCGTGCCGGTCAAGACGCGGGCCTTCGCCCGGCTGGCCGAGCCTTTCGGCCCGGAAGCGCGGGACCGCTTCGTCATGTACCATACGGTGCACGGCGGGGTCAGCCGCTACAAGAAGTTCGAGTGGTTCTTTCGCGAAGTGCTGGGCCGCGAGATCAGCCAAGAGGAATCCACCCAATGGGGCCGCCGCTTCGCGGAGTATGCCCTGGACGAAGTGCGTCGCTGCCCGCTGATTCCCGGCGTGCGGGACGTGCTGGAAAGCTGGCACGGCAGATTGCCGCTCTATGTCTGCTCCGGCGCGCCGGAAGAGGAACTGCGCCTGGTGCTGCACGAACGGCGGCTGGAAGGCTATTTTACCGATATTCACGGTTCGCCGCCCGCCAAGGCCCAATTGCTGGCCGAAATCGTGCGCAGCGCCGGGGTGGAGTCCGAAAACGCCCTGATGGTGGGCGACGCCGTGACGGACCGCGACGCGGCGGAACAGGTGGGCACCTTGTTCTACGGGGTAGGGCAGGAGCTCAAGGGCGGCCCCTTCCCCTGGGGCGAGGATCTCACCGGGCTCAATGACTGGATCAGGGCCAGAGTCTGATTTGAAAAATTAGACATCCAAAACCTGTAGGGTTTTGCGGGGCGTAGCCTCCGTGGGTCAGTGAAAAACGCGGTTTTTCGCTGATGATCCTGCGAAAATTGAGAGCATGGCTATGCTCGAAATTTTTGCAATCAGCCCCTAGAATAGATTACCTTTGAAACGCTTTGCGCTTCAAAGGGGGCATTCCGGAAAAAGCGCGGTTATCGCTGCTGTCGATCCCCGTATGGCTCCGTTGTCGCCAACGGGGACAGCCCTTCGGGCTGCCTTCGGTCGCTTTTCCGGAATCCACGCCGCGTTGCTCTCGATGCCTGTACGCCCTTTGGGCTACAGGCACGGCCCTACGGGCCGCCCGTCGGGTCGGTCTTCGCGGCGCACCTCAGCGCGTTCGGCGTTAGAGCATTTCAAAGTTGAAATGCTCTGGGCTGCGGAAGCACTGATTAGAGCCATTTTTCCTTGCTTTGTTGTACGCATTCCCGCCTCTCCGCTGGAGCCCCGGCACAGAGGCACAACCCGGTTTATTCCCATGAAAAAAGCACTATTTTTGTTCTGCTGCCTGTGCCTGGTCTTTGCTCTGGCGGCTTGCGGTTCCGACGACGACCAGAAAAGCGGCAGGGCCGCCGGACAAAGCGCGCCCGCCTCACCTGACGCCGTGCCGTCTTCGCCGGGGGCTGCCGCTTCCGCTCCCTCCGTTGTCCCCGCGCCCGTATCCCGGCCTCCGGCCACGCCTGAGGAAAAGAAGCAGGCCGACAGGATGGTGGCCTTTTACAATACCGCCGCCGGAGTGCTGGCCAGCGGCTGGTACGGCCAGCCCGACGCGTTGCTGACCAATGTGCGCGCCTATCTGGAAAACTGGCGGCTCGCGCCCCGGCCCGCCGTACGCGGCGCGCGCGGCGAAGCGGCCAAAGGCCTCGCGCCCGCCAAGGGGCTTTTTTCGGCTGAGGTGGAAGCGCATCTGGCTCAATGGGTCACGGACATGGACAAGTCCCTGGACGCCATGTTGGCGGATTACAAGGCCCTGGAAAAATACGTGCGCGACGACAGCATCCGGGACGACGGAGCCCAGGGGAAAAAGCTGGCGGCAAGCCTGGGCGCGGCCCATGCGACCTTTATGGCCGCCCGCGACAGTTATCTGGAAGTTGTGGAGGCCCGGGCCGCGCAGGCCGAGGACGTGCTGCTGCGCGACCATCCGCTTCAACGGCAGATTGTGGCGGCTGAAAAGATTTTTTCCCTTTTCCGCAAGGCTGCCGGATTGCTCGGCCCGGAAAAGCCGGATAAGGAAGCCCTGGAGCAATTGCGTCAGGAGCTGGAATCCGCCATTGCCCTTGCCGGGCGGCCGCCTTTCCCGGCTTCGCCGGAACTGGAATGGGTTTACCGGGCCTTTCTCAAGGAAGCCGCGCTCTTTCCCCAGGGACTCGCGCGCGGTCTCTCCGAAGGCTTTTACAGCCCGTTGCGGCGCGATCTGAATAGTATCGTCGGTCGCAGCCGCGAGGCGTATAACGCCTTTGCGCGGGCGGCCAATCAGTCGTAGCGCAAAATATTTTTGCAAAGCTCCGGCTTCCCTTCTCCGGAAAGCGGAGTAGCTCATCCCGGCAACCGTCAAGACGCTGACAGTTGTCGGGATTTTTTATATCCAACCTATGAATAATTAAGATAAAAACATGCTTGGCAAGCTGTTTGCAAAAAGGAGAACGGAAAAGTTTTGCGTGTCCGGCCAGGTCCGGCAATTCAAGAGCGCCAAGTGCGCCGATTTCGCCAAGTTCGGAGGTCAGCATGTTTTTTTTGCTGGGAGGCAATGACAAAAAAGCCCGCAAGGCTGAGAAACAGACGCGGGCGTCCGACGCCACCGCGCGCGTGCGTGACGTCTTTCTGGCCGGACGTTTTCCCGTGGTGACCACCCATCAGGTGGAGGGCCGCCGCATCGCCAAGGTGCTGGGCCTGGTCTGCTGCCGGGGCTATGACTCGGAAGAGGCCTTTTTCGGCATGGCGTGCCGGGCCATGAACAAAGGGGCCCAGGCCATTGTGGGCTATAATGAAAATGTGGCCTTTCATCCTGACGGCAGCAAATATTTCTCCTGCTTCGGTACGGCCGTCATGTTTGAATACGACCCGGCGGACCCGGATTCCCTGCCGCTCATGCTCCAGCAGAAATTCAGGGAGCGGGAGCAGCAGCCCAACAGCGATATGATTTAACAACTTCTCCTCAGTCCGGCGCGGGCAGAGGAGAAAAATCCTCAGTGCGCAGCAAGGCGCCAATGTTAAAAAGCCGTCGATTACCGACGGCTTTTTATGTTTCAGGCATATTCCACGCTGGCCAGCGCCAGCCCCCCGGCCGGGGCCGTGGCCGAGGGCACGGCCCGGCGGTCGCGGGCCGCCAGCAGGTCCGGCACGTTTTCAGGCCGGATTTTTCCCTGCCCGCAGGCCGCCAGCAACCCGGCCATATTGCGTACCATCTGCTTGAGAAAGCCGTTGGCCGTGACGGTCAGGCGCAGCCCGGGCGCGTGCGGAGGATAGAATTCGCAGGGCGGCGGGATGTCCAGTTCCGCCCGGAAAACGGTGCGCGTGGTGCTTTCCATGTCCGTGCCCGCGTTTTGCAGCCCGGCGAAATCGTGCTCGCCCAGCAGATGGGGCAGGGCCGCGCGCATGGCTTCCACATCCAGCGGGCCGCAGTTCCAGAAAAAGGGGGCCAGTTGCGGCGGCACAAAGGCGCGTTCCTGCCAGAACTGGTACACGTAAGTTTTGCGCAGGGCATCCTTGCGGGCGTGAAAATCCGCCGCCGCGGGCTCGGCCGCCAGTATGCGGATTTCCGGCGGCAGCAGGGCATTGAGGCTGCGCTGCCAGCGCAACCCGGCCTTGGCGTCGGGGACATCGCAATGGGCTACCTGGCCGTGGGCGTGCACGCCCGCGTCGGTGCGGCCTGAACCGTGCACCCGCACCGGCGCGCCGGCCAGCACGCGCAGGGCGGCTTCCAGCTCGCCCTGAATAGTGGGCGGCGGCGACGGCTTTTCCTGGATCTGCCAGCCGCTGTAGCCGGTGCCCAGATAGGCCAGCAGCAGTTTCAGGCGCATCAGTCCGGCAGCCTCATGCGGGTGATCAGTTCCGTGAACTTGGCGGTCTTGACCGGATTGGTATAGGTCAGGATTTCACCGGACTGCTTGGGAGCCATGCCCGAGAGAATCCGAATGGCCACGCGCTCGTCCATGCTTTCCAGCGCCTTGGCCGCCGTCCGGGGCTTCATGTTGGCATACATCTGGATCAGATTGCGGATTTTTTTGTCTTCCAGGCCTTTGGCCTCGCGGATCATGTCCTTCATCTTCTGTTCGGCGTCCTGCAAATCTTTCAGGCGCTGGTCCATCTGCTGCCGGAGCATGAGGATATCCTGCTGCTGGCGGGCCAGGTCCTGGGCTTTATCGTTGGGATCGCCGGGGGGAGCGGTGGGCGTCACGCGGGGCGCGGGCGGCGGCAGGGTGGCGGGCTGTCCGTTTTGCGGCAGCGAGGGCAGGGCCGAGGACGCTCCGGCGCCGCGCGGAGGCAGGGGGGCTCCGTCGGTTCCCTGGCCTCGCGGAATATCGGCCGGAATGTCGGGCGCGCCGGGCATGGCCATGGGCGCGGTCTGTTCCGCCGGGGCAAAGGGGGACGACGCGGCCGGGGCCTGGGGCACGGGCATGTCCAGCGCGGCGGCGTGCGCGGCCTGAACGCTGCCGAGTCCCGGAATGGGCAGGCTTTTCAGGTCCAGTATGTCCAGAAGGCCGTCGTCGTGGCCGGGTTGTCTGGCCGGTGCTGCGGCCAGCAGGGATACGGGATTTTCGGCCGGAGCCGGAGTGCCGGCCTCGGCCACGGGAGCGCCGAGAGGCGCGGGAGCGGGCAGGCTGGGCGGCGTGAAGGCGGCACTGTCCGCGTCAGGGACGCTGCGGACTTTGGCCGTCACCAGCGGTGCGGGAAGCGCGGATTCCGTGCCCGCCTGCTGCGCGTGCCGACGCGGCTTCGCGGCGGCGGCCAGTTGCGCGGCGGCGGAACCCTGAGGCATGTCGCCGCCGGGCAGCGGGTCTGTTTGAAGGTCTTGTCCGGAGGATGCGGCCGCCGGGGCGCTTTTTCGCAGATTTTCCCGGGAATCCGGGTCGCGCGATGCCGTGGCCGCCGGGCTGACCGAGGCGACGGGGCCAGCCTCAGGCACGGTTTCCCGCGTGGTTTTTTGAGTATCCAGCCGCGCCGTGTCATTCGGCACGCCGCCGAGCCAGGCGGGCAGGGGCACGTCCAGCATGAGCATGCCCAGAATGGCAAGTTTGATAAAGCAAAGCACCGCCAGCCAGCGAAAGAGCCTAGAAAGACGGAGCCTTGTAGCGGAGGGTCGCGATTTCGTCATTGAAGCGTTGCTCCTTCAACTGTTCTTCGCGGGCATGGTAGTGTTTCTGCCGTTCCTTGAGTTTTTCCAGCAGTTTTTTGTCTATGGCGCGGGCCGCCAGCAGATTTCTGGCTTCCTCCACCATCTGGGCCAGCATGCGCGCCTGGAGGGAGGCTGCGGCCACGTCGCCGCGCAGGCCCTTGACGTATTGCTCCAGCAGCCAGCGCTCACCGGCTTCCATAAGAGCTTCGTTGCAGAGGCGGTCCTGGGCGCCCCGGAGTTCGGCCTGGAGCGCGTCCAGGCGTTCCCGGGCCTCTTGGAAGCGGCGCTGCGCCGTGGCCAGGCGCACTTTGGCCTCTTCTTCCAACTGCTCCCGGTAGTCAAGCACCTTCTGCATTTTGAAGCGAAACGGCATGCAAACTCCGCCTTGTTTTTGACGCCTGTCCTGAACCGCCAAAGGGAATTGCAAACTGCGGGCCAAAAGGCGGAGCTGCCGTCTTGCGGCAGCTTCCGGTCAGACGTTCAGGGCCGCCGCGTGATTGACCGGGCCGCAGCCTTTGCCGGGGCTGTAGCTTTTGCGCAGAGCGAGATTGAGAAATTCCTGGGCCTTGGTCACGGCCACCCGCAGGGGCAGGCCCTTGCCCAGGCCCGTGGCGATGGCCGCTGAAAGCGTGCAACCCGTGCCGTGGTTGTTGGCGGTCTCCACCTTGGCCTGGGGCAGAGCCTTGGGCGCTTCGCCGGGCAGACAGAGGCAATCCGTGACCACAATGGAGCTGTCCATGTGGCCGCCCTTGATCAGCACGGCCCTGGCCCCCATGTGGAGCAGCTTTTCGCCCGCCGCGAAGGCGTCCTCCACGTCGGCGATGCTGAGGCCGGTCAACATTTCGGCCTCGGGCCGGTTGGGCGTGAGCAGATCGCAGCCGGGCAGGATTTCTTCTTTCAGAGCCGTCACCGCGTCCTCCTGCAACAGGCGGCTGCCGCTCTGGCTTACGGACACGGGGTCCACCACCAGGGGAAAGGCGCGGCGGCGCAGAATGGGGCTGATGGCGCGGATGATGCCCGCGGAAAACAGCATGCCGGTTTTGGCCGCGGCCACGGGAAAGCCTGCCAGCACGGTTTCGAGTTCCAGAGCCACGAATTCGGGCTCCGGCGCCTGGATGCCCGTGACGCCCAGGCCGTTCTGGGCCGTCAGGGCGGTGATGACGCTCATGCCGTAGCCGCCCAGGGCCATGATGGTTTTCAGGTCGGCCTGGATACCCGCGCCGCCGCCGGAGTCGGAACCGGCAATGGTCAGAATATTAGGGGGGGTCGGCATACGCACTCCCGTTTCGGGTTGCAGATGTGATTGCGCCGTTTCCGGCGCTGAAAAAAAGGGCAGGGCTGTGACGCCCTGCCCGGAGAGCGTTGACAGCGTCAACGCGACCAAAAATCAGGAGCAGGCCACGGCTTTGCCGTGCGGTTAGTTGCCCGAAGGGTGCCCGGCCGTGCCGGGCATTTCCCTTGATTTTTGCGCCTTACCGCCCGGCAAGTTTTTTTGAAAACGAGCCGATGGCGGAGCAAACACCGCGTAAGCGGAGTTTGTCATCAGTTGATCAACGCGTCCTGTCCGGAGGAACCTTTATAGCCCGCGCCGGACGGGCGCGCAATACGCGGCTGGACCGCCGGGAGCTGTTTCTAAATTGCCCTTTCGCCCTCTGTCTGCGTCCGGTTTGCCCCGTGCGAAGGTCGGGTTTGAATAAGTCCCTTCGCGGCAGAGAACGAAAATCCTTGATGTGGAAACAGCCCCCGGGGCATTTCAACGTTGATCTGCTCTAGACGTTTTCAGGCGCGCCGTCCACCGTGCGGCGACCCAGCACCATAAAGGCCACAAAAGCCACGATGGCGGCGGCCACGCCGATGATGTTGGAGATGTCGATGCCCATGCCGAAGCCCATGGAAGGCTCAAAGCAGATATACGAGACGCAGACCGCGGTCATGAACACGGCGGGTATGGTGCAGATCCAGTGGCAGCGGTCACGACGGACAAGGTAGGCCGCCCCGGCCCAGAGCACGATTGTCGCCAGGGACTGGTTGGCCCAGCCGAAGTAGCGCCAGATGATGTTGAAGTCCACCTGCGACAGGATAATGCCGATCACGAACATGGGCACGGCGATGAGCAGGCGCGGGGAAATGGCCTTCTGGGAATAGTTAAAGGTTTCGGCGATGGTCAGACGCGCGGCGCGGAAGGCCGTGTCGCCCGAGGTGATGGGCAGCACCACCACGCCCAGAATGGCCAGGATGCCGCCCACGGTGCCCATCAGGGCGAAGGAGGATTCCGTCACCACGTTGCCGGGACCACCGGCGGCCAAGGCAGCGGCCAGGGCTTCGGGGCCGTGGTAGAAGCTCATGCCCACGGTAGCCCAGACCAGGCCGATAAAGCCTTCGGCCACCATGCTGCCGTAAAACACGGGCTTGCCCAGCTTTTCATTGGCCATGCAGCGGGCCATGAGCGGAGACTGGGTGGCATGGAAGCCGGACAGCGCGCCGCAGGCAATGGTGATGAACACCAGCGGGAAGATGGGCAGGCCCTTGGGATTCTGGTTGGCCCACTGGGCGGAATTGTAGAATTCCGTGCCGCTGACGAACATCATCACGGTGATGCCCACGGCCATGAAGATCAGGATGGCCCCGAAAATGGGGTAGAAGCGGCCGATGATCTTGTCGATGGGCATAATGGTCGCCAGGAAGTAATAGGCGAAGATCACACAGACCCAGAAGGTGAGGTTCAGGGCGGAGGGCGTCAGCTTGGCCAGCAGGGCGGCCGGGGCGGCCACGAAGACCACGCCCACCAGGATGAGCAGTACCACGGCGAAGACGCGCATGATCTGTTTGGCGGCGCTGCCCAGGTTGTAGCCCACGAAGGTGGGCACGTTGGCCCCGCCGTAACGGATGGAAAGCATGCCCGACATATAGTCATGCACCGCGCCGGCGAAGATGGTGCCGATCACGATCCAGAGCAGGGCCGAAGGGCCCCACAGCGCGCCCAGAATGGGGCCGAACACCGGGCCCACGCCCGCGATGTTCAGCAACTGGACCAGCCAGACTTTCCAGACCGGCATTTCCACGTAGTCCACGCCGTCGGCATGGGTCTGGGCCGGGGTGGCGCGGCTCGGCTGCACGCCGAAGACTCTGGTGACAATGCCCCCGTAGATGATGTAGCCGACAATCAGCGCGGCCACAGCCAGAAGAAAATAGACGTAGTTTGGCATAACTCCCTCTGTATGCAAAAATGAATGAGACACCCGAAAAAAAACACCCGGCCATCGCGCGGATGCGTGATGGTATTGCCTCTCAAGTAACCATATGGCGTCCGTGCGTCAATACAAAGCGGGACCGGGAGTAAAAAGAAAAGTCTTGTCCGGCGCGGCCGGACGGGCCCTCCCTGAGGGGCGTCGCCGGTTTTTGCCGAAAACCTCGGTTGCCGGGCCGGACAGAGGCCGGGCGGGAGAATGCATTTTCCGCAATATCTGAAATTAGATATTTCATGCGGCCGGAGCTTCAAGACAATGTCTAGAAAAAGTATTCACACCCGAAAAAAGCAATGATACCATGAAAACAGGGAAAAAGCGCTGCCGGAAGCGGCGGGCCGCGCCCCGTGCTTCCAATTTCAGATAAAAATTCAAGTACGTTTTATCTGCCATTGGAAGGCGCGACTGCGTTCGCGCTCCAGCCGACAGGTAAAAACGGCATGGGCGCAGTTTTTACCTGGAAATGGTCATGAGGAGATCTGCATGAAATTGGAAAAGAAAACGCCCGAGGTTCCCGACATCATGAACCTCCCCAAACCCCGTCCCGGCAAGGGCGCGGGGCGCAAAGCCGGGCTGCTGGCCCTGGTGGCGGTGCTGGCCGTGGGCGGCGCGGCTTTCTGGCTGACCCGCGACCCCTCCACCCGCGATCAGTGGCGGGAACAGGCCGCCGGCGTCATTGACAATGCCACCAGCGGCACGCCCCTGGCCGGGGTGGGCGATCTGCTGCGCGACGCTCCGCCGCCTCCGCCGAGCGCGGTGACCAATCCGAGCACCGCTCCGGGCACTCTGGCCGGGCAGAACGTGCAGGGCACGGTGCCCGCGCCGGTGGACACCAGCCTGCCGCCGGGGCAGAGCGGGCTCGCCGGAAGCGGCGGAGCGCCGGGCATGGCAGGACAGGAGGCTGTGCAGCCCGTGGCTCCCAAGGTCACGGCGGACAGCAAGGTTCGTCCGGACTTTGTGGAGGATCTGGCCGCCTATCTGGTTTCCCGCTACAAACCCGGCCCGCGCGGCGGTTCGCTGGCGGTCAGCGTGCAGAGCGTCAACCAGCGCTATGGCGTCAAGCTGGCCGGGCAGGTCGAAGGGGGCCGGGCGGGCCTTCTGCGCTACGCCTTCCATCCCACCATGCTCCAGAGCCTGTACGCGCTCTATGTGGACCGCTTCATGGCGGCTCTGGACCGCGAGGCGGCGGCCAAATCCCTGTCGCCGGAGCAGAACCGGGAGATGCACATGGCTCTGGCGGGTCGCTTCGTGATGCTGGCCGGCGCGCTGGAGGGCGTGGCCTCGGTGCCGGATCTGGGTAAGCGGATCAAGGGCCTGGAGCAGATTTCCCAGAACGTGGTGGACATCAATTCCCAGATGACGGCCGCGGTCTTTGATCTGGACCAGTTGCGCGAAAACAAGGCCTCCCAGCCCGAGATCGCCACGACGCAACTGCGGGTGGATGGTTTGAGCGCCCGCTACCGGCGCGCTCTTGAAGAGCGGGCGGCGGCGCAGCGCGCTCTGGTGGCGGCCATTCGCAAGGGCGGCGGACAGGCTCTGGACGACGACTCCCTGCTGTTTGTGGCCTATTGGGTGGACCGGCGTTTGCGGGAAGGGCCGCAGGCTCCGGCTTCGGTGCAGAGCGCCGCCGCCGTGCTGCGGGATCTGGCCCGGCGTTGCGCTCAGGCCGGTGCCGCCGCGCCCGCCAACCGGGACAATCCGGCCGCGCAACCGGCTCTGTCCGCCCCGGCGGCCCCGGCCCGGAATACCGCGCCTCAAAATGCGCTGCCCCGGAATGCACAGCCGCAGGCCGGTACAAGGCTTCCGGCGGCCCCGGCTCCCGCGCCCGCACAGTCCTTGACCGTGCCCGCGCCTGTCCAGGTGGGCGGCCAGGGCCGGTGAACGCGCCGTTGCTTCTTTTTGTGGGCGGCACGCGCAGCGGCAAAAGCGGACTGGCCCAGCGCTGGGCCGAGGCGCAGTCTCCCCGGCGTCTTTTTCTGGCGACCTGCCGGGTGGAGGATGCCGAAATGGCGGCCCGCGTGGCTCGGCATCAGGCCGCGCGCGGCGAGGGCTGGCACTGCGTGGAGGAGCCTCTGGACCCTTTGGCCGTGTTGGGCGGCAGCTCGGCCGGAAGCGCTTTTGGCGGGGCCGGAGTGGTTCTGCTGGATTGCGTGAGCCTCTGGATTGCCAATCTGCTGGCCGCCGGTCTGACGCCTGAGGCGGTTCAGGCGCGGGTGGCGGCCCTGGCCGCCGGCCTAGCTGAAAATGGATGCCGCGCCCGGCCCGTGGCCCTGGTCAGTGCGGAAACCGGCCTGGGCATTGTGCCGCCTACGCCCTTGGGGCGCTTGTACCGGGATGTGCTGGGTCTTGCCAATCAGACGCTGGCAAGGGCCTGCACCCATGTGATTTTTGTCAGTTGCGGGCTGCCCCTGGCGCTCAAAGGCCCGTTGCCGGAGGGCATATGCTGATTCCTGCTTCGTGCCGCAGGCTGGGCCTGCTCCCTTATATATTCTGTTGCCTGTTCTTGGGCCTGGGCCTCTTTTCGATGCTGTCGCCCTCACCGGCGCGGGCCGCGAATACGGCTGACCCGCGCCAATGCCTGGTGGAGGTGGGACAAGCCATTGACGCGGCGGATGCCGCCGCCTTTGAACGCCTGGTGGATGTGGACGCCATTCTGGGCGCGGCCCTGACCCTTTTTCTGCGCGATGTGCAAAAGCCGGAGGTGGCTGATCAACTGCCGCCCCTGCTGGCCGTGATGTTTTCCCAGGCCGCCTCCGGGGACGCCGGGGGAAACAAACTGCGCGATCTGCTGTTCAGCGAGGCCCGTGCCTTTGTGATCAACGGCGTGTCCTCCGGGGCTTTTGCCGGACGTGCGCCCAGCGGCGGGAGCGCCCAAGGGATGCTGGCCCCGCTTTTTGCCGACGCCTCCACGGGCCGCAAGGAAATCCGGCGGATCGGCCAGGCCAGGCCCGACGGCCACGGCTGGCTGGTACCTTTTGTGGTGCATGACGCGGGCAACGCTGAAAGCTATCCGGTGCTCGGGCGGCTTAGTCCGGTGGAAAACGGCTTCCGCCTGACTTCCGTGGAGAACCTGGAAGAGCTGCTGGGCCGCGTGCGCGCCGAAAGCCTGAATCTGAGCCAATAGAGCGTTTTGATATTGAAAATATCTCAACGCTCGGTGCGGATTTTCTGTGAGAATCCGCACCGCGAAATTATCGCAAGGCGAATTTACTTCGCCGTTAAGCGATAATTTCAAGCGCAAAATGGTCTAACAGGCGCGTCCGCCGGATTTGCAGGGCGCGGCGCCGGACCCGCGCCATTGCCTTGCGGGAATCGCGCGAAAGCGGGCGGCATCAGATCTCAATCTGCAACCAGGCGCGGGCCCCCCAGCCGATGAGGAAGGAAATAAGGGCCACGCTGAAGCTGATGGTCAGCATTTCCCGGAATCCGTGCAGAAAAGAGGACTTGCGCACCACGGAAACAAAATAGGTGAAGCCCAGAATAATCAGGGCGGCGATCAGCAGGCAGAAGGCCAGGGACACAAGCGGCGCGGAAAAGATGATATACGGGGCGAGCAGCAGGGCCACGGTAAACAGGTAGGCCAGGCCGGTATACACGGCCGCTTTCAGCGGATGTTTCTCGCCGGAATCCGTTTTCTTGGAAAGATATTCAGAGGCCGCCATGGACAAGGTGGCGGCGACGCCGGTGATAAAACCGGCCAGGCCGATCATTTTGTTGTCGTTTAGCGCCAGAGTGAAACCGGCCAGAGCGCCTGTCAGTTCCACCAGGGCGTCATTGAGCCCCAGAACCATGGAACTGATATAACTGAGGCCGTCCTCTTCAATCATGGCGGCCAGTTCCTCTTCATGTCGGCTTTCGTCCTCAAGTATTTTCCGGGCAATGGGGAATTGCTCGGAAATCGCCTTGTATCCTTCAACGGCCTCGGTCTCGCCTGATTCCATCAGGTTGAGGACAAAGGTCAGGCCGAAAATTTTTGCCAGAAGCGTAAAAAACCAGATCCGGAACGCGCTGAGCTTGGGGCGGCTGTCCAGAAAGGAAGCCCACAGGGCTTTGTGGTTTCTTTCGTCATGCGCAATGGTTTCCAGAATCTTGCGATTGTGCTCTGATTTGGTTCTTGCCGCCAGAATCGTATAAACCTCGGCATCCAGGGCTTCATTGAGATAAAATTTACGGACACAACGTTGCATTTCCGGGGTCATGGGCAACTCCACAATAAAAGTGCGATACAGGGGCAATGCGTCCATGTAAAACAGGAACCGCCGGTTTCATGCTCCGGCGGAGGGATGAACGCCTTTTCGTCTTACGCTGTGGCTGATCTGATTGCACGGTTGAATCCATTGAAAAGCGAGGCATTTCAATGGCAATCCGCTCCAGGAGCGCGAGCCTGCAAAGCAGACCGTTTTTTTCTAATATACCATGGGAATACCTCGCTTGGCGAGCTGTTCTAGAGGGGGGGGCGCTGATTTGCGTTGTCCCGCCAGATCATGCGCATTCTGTCTATCAGCATGCAGCAGCCGCAGAGCGAGATGGTGACGGCGGTGGCGGTGAACACGCCGCGATACCCGTAGCCCGCGTGGATGACCATGCCGCCCAGCAACGGGCCCAGCATGCCGCTGGCGTCAAAGGTCGCCATCATTACATTGGAATTGATGGAGCGGGTGGTGGGTGTGGAGCGGTCGTACACGGCGGCGGCCAGCAGGGGGTAGAGCAGGCCCAGGCCCAAGCCGTAGACGCAGGTGAGGGGAATGAAGGCCCAAAGCGGCCCCCAGGCCAGGCCCAGCATGCAGCAGGCCAGCACCGCGCAGCAGAGCGTGGTCACGCGGTAGCGGGGCAAGGTATCCAGGCGGTGGCTGCCGAACAGCCGGACCAGAATGATGGTCACCGTGTAAATGGAGAAAAACCAGGCCGGTTGCGCGCCGGTGACCGAGCAGAGTCCCTTCATGAAGAAGATGGCCAGCACGGTCATGATGCTGAAGGTCAGACAGGCCATGTAGATGAAAAACAGGCCTGAATGGCTCACGGCCTGCCAGAGAGCCCGGCCTGAAAGGCTGCCCGCGCCCTGGGCGGGCATTTCCGGCGTCCGCAGGCGCGGGGCCAGGGGAATCAGCATGGCCAGGGCGGGCAGGCCAAGCACGGCGGTGAAGGCGAAGAGATGCGGTTCGCCGCCCAGAATGGGCAGGATACGCTCGGACAGGGCCGGAATGATCGAATAGGGCAGCAGCATGGTCAGGGAGAACAGGGCAAAGCCCCTGGCGCTCTGGCCCGTGGGGATGCAGCTGACCAGCACGGCCACCGTGCAGCTGGAATATACGGCCAGGGCAATGCCCTGGATGGTGCGCAGCAGCCAGATGACGCCGATGACATGCTCTCCCTGAACGTAGGGATAGGCCAGCAGGACGCAGCTGGAAACGATGATGGACAGCAGCATGGGCAGCAGCTTGCCGCGCTTGAGCAGCAGCACGCTTGCCAGGGGACGGCAGAGCAGGACCATGGCGAAGAGGGAGGAAAGCAGCACGCCGCGCCAGTTGGGGGTGATGCTGAGACCTTCCAGCCATTGCTCGAAGCAGTAGAACACGGCGATGTAGCTGTTGCTGCACATAGCCATGCAGAAGAGCAGGATAAAGTCGCGGCTTAAGAGTTTTTGCGGCGGTTCGGAAGGTTTGTCCCAACGCTTGGGCTGTTCTTGCGGTCCACTGAAGGGGGGCATGAGGGCCTCGTTTATCTTGGGCGTTGCCCACAACGGACGCGCGCCGTCGCGGAAGCCCGCGCACCCATGGAACGTCGCGCGCAGGCAACTGCCGCACAACCTTTGAGAATGTCAATTTTCAAAGGAATCTGCTCCGGCAAAATCCGCTCTCAGAGCGGATTACCTTTGAAACGCTTTGCGTTTCAAAGGGTTCATTCCGTCAAAAAGCGCGGTTATCGCTGCTGTCGATCCCCGTATGGCCCCGTTGTCGCCAAACGGGGACAGCCCTTCGGGCTGCCTTTGGTTGCTTCGCCGGAATCCACGCCGCGTTGCTCTCGATGCCTGTATGCCTTTGGGCTACAGGCACGGCCCTACGGGTCGCCCGTCGGGTCGGTCTTCGCGGCGCGCCTCACCGTGTTCGGCGTTAGAGCATTTCAAAGTTGAAATACGCTAATGATACTCGCCGTTGAGAAACTTGGCGGCATATGCCTGGACAGCTTCGTCATTGACCATGAGCATGTCCATCTGGCGAGTCATGATCAGAAGACGTCCCAACTGATCCAGGCGCGAGCACAGTTCAAGTTTGGGATATTTCTGGTAGCGCGCGCGTATCCTATCACCCGTGACCACGACGGTAAAGCCGAGTTCCGTGAGGATCAGCCCGATGCAGCGCACCCGCCGGGCGCGCTGCTCATTGCCCGCCGCGCCGCCCGCGAATTCAAAGCGGATGTAGTTTTTGCTCAAGGTGTCGCCGCACCATGTGTCCAGAATGGCGTAGTGATAGCCCACGCGCGAGGAAAAGTTGAGGTAGCGGTCGGAAACAATGGCGTAGCTGCGGTCGCCGAAACGCTCGCCGCCGTGCTGGTTGCCGCCGATCATGGCCTGGCCCATGACCGAGAGAAAGCCGCTCATGTTCACCGGGCGGGGACCCTTGGCCTGCACGGCCGGATTGAGCATGCCGCCCAGAACGTGCCGGAAGGGCACGCTGGTGACCTCCTCGGGGGTGGCCGTGGCTGCTTCGGGATTTTTCAGGCCGCCGCCCAGGTCGATGATGTAGAGATCCAGCGGCACGGAACATACCAGACGGCTGGCCGCGCCGCCCGCGCAGTTTTCGGACAGGCAGTCGGACAGCAGAAACATTTCCGAATAGCTCAGTTCGTGCGCGTAGCGCATGACGTCGTGCAGGGAGGTGCAGTTGGCCGGGCTGAACAATGCCGACTGCGGGTCCACCAGATGCAGGGGCAGAATGTAGGGAGCCACCCGCCGCAACAGCACCAGGGCGGGCGTATCGGCCCTGGGCTGGCGGCGACTCAGGCGCAGGGCCAGCAATTCCGGAACTTCGCCGTCGAAAACCCGGCCCGAAAGAGCGTCCACGGTCACCACCTGCCCCGGCGTGAGCTGGTTGGTGGCTCCGGCCAGATTCATCAATGTGGGCACCCCGAACTCGCGGCAGATGGAGGCCATGTGCCCGGTGAGGCTGCCGGTTTCGGCAATGATGGCCGCAGCCCGCTGCATGGCGGTCATGGCGTTGGGCGAGGAGTGCTGCATAAGCATGACCGCGCCTTCGGGAAAATGGGTCAGATCCTCGTCCGGCTGTACCGGCACCACCGGGCCGCAGCCCACGCCCTTGGCCGCCACGTCCGCGCCGGAGAGCAGCGGCCGCATGTGCTTCAGGGCCGGGGCCGCGCTTTCCGCCGCCGTGCTGTCCAGGCCCATGGGCCGGGTCTGGAGCAGAATGATCTGGTCGTCCTCGTCCACGGCCCATTCCAGATCCTGGGGATACTGGTAGTGGCGCTCCAGTTCCAGGGCCATGGCGGCCAGCCGCTCCACCTGCTCGCGGCTGAGACAGGGCACGTCGCGCAGTGCCTCGGGCACGTCCACCACCTCGCTTTCCACGGTCTCGCCCCGGCGCACCAGAACCAGCCGCGCCTCCTTGTGGGCGATGGTTTCACGCGTGATCTTGCGGGTAGCCCGCGAAACCAGCCACTGGTCGGGCGTGCCCGAACCGTCCACTACCATCTCGCCCAGGCCCCAGAGGCCGTTGATCAGCACGCAGTTGGAGCGCAGATCCACGGGATGGCGGGAAAAGGCCACACCGGCGGCCTTGGCCCGGACCATTTCCAGGCAGCACAAGCCCATGCCCGAGGCTTCCAGGGTATAGCCGTGGCTGGCCCGGTAGGTCATGGCGCGCGGCGAAAAGAGGCTTGCCACCACTTTTTTGAAGGAAGGCAACAGGGTTTGGCGGGTGACGCCCAGGATGCTGCGGTACTGCCCGGCGAAGGACTGCACGCCGTCCTCGGCAATGGCGCTGGAACGCAGGGCCGCCACCGCGTCGCCCTCGCCGAAAGATTCATCCCAGGCGCGGAGCAGGGCTCCGCCCACCTCGTCGGGAACGGGCGCGTCCACAATGAGCTGTTCCACCCTGGCCGAGGCTTCGCGGATGCTGGCCGGGTCGTCAGGGTCCACGGCGCGGAGCGTGAGATGAATGTTTTTGAACAGCCCGCTGCTTTGCAGCAGCAGCAAAATGCCCGCCTGGATGGTGATGGCGAAGCCGCGCGGCACGGGCATGTCCAGCATGTTGCGCAATTCGCCCAGGTTGGCGTTTTTGCCGCCCACGCTGTAGGCCATGCTGGCGTCCACCTCGCTGAGCGGCAGGGTCAGGGAGGTCACGTCGCCGCGCGTATGCTGTTCCAGCTCGTGCTCAATGCGGGCGCCCAGGGCCTCCACGGCCGTATTGAGATCCTGGTGGCGCTGATTGGAAATGTCGTTGAGGCAGGTCGCCATGCGCTCGCTCTGAACTATGGCCCGCCGGGCCTCCTTGCGCACCTGGCTGGTTTCCAGGCTGCGCTCGCCGCGCTGGGCCGCGTTCAGGGAGGCCATGATGCCCGCCAGATCGGCATTGGCCTGCAGCAATTCCTTGAAGGAGGCGTAACGGCGGGTAAAGGCGGCCATGGCCTGCTCGCGGCTGATGCGCGGCTTGAGGCCCAGGAGTTTTTTCAGGCTCTGTACGGCGTTCATCAGGAGCGTCCTTTGTCAGCCGGAACGTATCCGCCGGGCTGCACGATCACATAACGCTGGGCCGGGCCGCGCCCTTCCTTGCGCATCAGGCCGAGCCGCACCATCTGTTGCAAATCATACTGCGCCGTGCGCATGGAAATGCCTTCCCCGGCCAGGTTCTGGTATTCCTGGCGGCTCACGCTGCCCAGAGCCGCCAGGCGCGGCAGCAGTTCCCGCTGGCGGTGGTTGAGCTGTTCCGGGTCCGGCGCGACAGGCGGCCCGGCCGTGACCTTGTCCTGATTCGGAGCGGGGCGGGCTGTCGCGTCCCGGGTTTTGTCCCGTTCTCCGTCCCGTGTTCTCTCCGGCGCGGTGTCGCCGGGCTGTTCCCCGGCGGAGGCGGCCGGATCGGCTCCATGCCGGGCCTCGTACTGGACGCCGGGATCAAGCTGGATGTTTTCCGCCAGAATCAGGTCCTCGTCGCAAAAGGTCAAGGCCCGGGTCAGGGTGTTTTTCAGTTCGCGCACATTGCCGGGCCAGTGATGGCGCATGATCTTTTCCAGCGCGCCCCGGCTGATTTTGGGAATGGTCCGGGGCATGCCCTGTTCGCGGGTGGCGACGGCTTCAGCCATGAAGTGGACCATCAGGGCCGGGATGTCCTCCTTGCGCCGGCGCAGAGGCGGGGTCTGGATGGTGATGACGGCCAGGCGGTAGTAAAGGTCGTCGCGGAAGGAGCCGTCCTGCCCGTCCCCGCGCAGTTCGGCGTTGGTGGCGGCGATGATCCGGGTGTCGAAGGGCACGTCGTGGTCCGCACCCAGGGGGCGGATGCGCCGGGTGGAGAGGGCGCGGAGCAGGGCCTGCTGCACTTTGGGCGCGGCGTTGCCCACCTCGTCCAGCATCAGGGTGCCGCCCTCGGCGGCCAGAAAAGCCCCCTTGCGCGCCTGCTTGGCTTCGGTAAACGCGCCCTTGACGTGCCCGAACAGGGTGTCCATGAGCAGGGCCTCGTCCAGCGCGCCGCAGTTGATGGTGATGAAAGGCCCGTCGGCGCGGTCGCTCAAGCGGTGAATGGATTCGGAAACCAGTTCCTTGCCGGTGCCCGTCTCGCCCACGATCAGCACGTCGGCCAGAACTTGGGAGGCCTTCTGGATCTGGCCGTAGAGGGTCTGCATGGGCAGGGAGGTGCCCACCAGGCCGCGGACCGGCAAATCCGCCGGATCGGGTAGGTCCTCCACCGGTTCCCGCTGCTGTTGGGCGTTCTGTTCCGCCGCCTGGGAGATCTGGTCGGCCTTGGCCCGGCGCAGCCTGGCGAGCAGAATGTTCACATTCCGTTTGATTCTTTCCAGTTCCAGCGGCATGGGGGGAAGATTGAGCGCGTCGGCGCTGTCGTGCTCGTTGCGGCTGCGCAGTTCGCCGGAAAGCCTGTTCAGGCTCTTGCCGGTGCTGTGGGCCAGCCACCAGAGGCTCAGGCCCAACAGCAGCGTGCCGCCCAGAAAACACAGGGAATAAATGCTCAACAACTGCATGCCCGTGCGCGTGGAGGTAAAGCTGCTGTCCAGCATGCCGAGGCCGCCGACCACCACACGCGGCCCTTCCGGTCCGGACATGAAGGTCACCGGCGCGTAGCTTACGCCCTCCACTCGATTCTGGCCGGTATTCCAGACCGGTCCGGTGCCCGAGAGGGAAAGCTGGCCGGACCGGCCGGCCTGCACCTCGGCTACCATGGTCCAGTAGTTGATATGCTCGGGGCCGGGCCGGAAGGCCGGGCTGAAGCCGGGGCGGCCGAAATCTCCGCGAAAACCGGCCCGTACCGCGTCGGAGCTCAAGAGGCTTTCGCCGGAATCCGCGTCCAGGCTTTCGGACTGGAAGAGCATCCAGCCGTCCCGGTCGAAAAAGAGGCTGCGCACGCGGGTTTCCTCGCCGCCGTTGATGGGTGCGTCGGGCGAGGAAAACAGCGACATGGTGTCGCGCAGGGCCTTGAGATCCAGCGAAAGAATCAGAATGCCCTGAAAATTGCCCGCCGCGTCGTAAATGGGCGTGGAAAAACGCAGCACATAAAACGCCAGGCTTTGCAGCGACTTGTCGATGGGCACCATGGAATAGGTTACTTCCAGCGGCTGGCCCACGTTGACGTTGCCGGGTTTCTGGCCGGGACTGATGTTGTGGAAGGGGCCCGCCGGGGCGTCCAGAGCCACGTGAGGGGGCACGGCAATGATTTCGCCGCCGTAATTGAGGAGAAGATAGCGGTTTTCCGGCGTCAGGCCCATGAAGGCCACTTCGCGATAGCGCAGGCCGTCGGCCCGGGAGCGGAATTTGAGGCGGCGCACCATCTCCTGCCGGTCCATGGAGCCGGCGGCCAGGATCAGCAACTGGTTGCGCGTTTCCACCAGGGTCTGCTCCAGCGCAAGGCTCATTGCCTGGGCCTGAAGTCGCGCGTTGCGCGTTATTGCACGATTGACGATGTTTTCGATGCTGCGCCCGGTGGCGAAAAAGATAAGCGCCAGGACCAGGGCCAGCAAGGGCAGCCCCAGCATCAGCATGCGGCCGGCGAGGCTGCGATTCGCAAAAAAAAGGGCGGTTTCCACGGAGCTTCCACCGGTGACGGAGCCAAAAACGCGCATACTCCTCCCTATTTGCGCAAAAATAGCGCAATCCCTGGACGGAGCATAGAAAAAAACAGCTCTTTTGACAAGGGCCTCAATGGATTTTGCCCGTATAGCGCGAAAAAAACACCATAAATCACGCAATGGCACGGGCATTGCTAATATTTTCACAATTGCGCTGACAGGTAGTTTGATGCGGCGGCCGTGCCGCCTGATGGGAACCAAACAATGTGGAGGATGTCATGAAGAAAATGCGCAGGCTTTGGACCTGGATTATGGGCTGCGCGCTGATGCTGCCCGTACTTATGCCATCATTGGCTCTGGCGGCCAAGAAAAAGGCCGACGTGGTCATCGTGGCCGACACCCGCAAACTGGACGGCCTTCTGTACTGGTGGGCGGAGATGTATAATGAAAGCCACTTCTTCTTCGCTATTCTGACCATGATCATCATTCCGATTCTCGGTTGTATCCTCGGCCTTCTCGCCGACGTCGTCATGTCGCGCATCGGCATCGACCTCAAACACCGCGAACTGGCTGAAAAGTAGCCCGGAAAGGAGGCAGATATGGATTGGCTGTATATTTTGATGCCCATTTCCGGCGTGAGTATTTTCTGGCCCGGTCTGGTCATTCTTGGTTTGGGCGTCGGCGTCATCGGCGGCTTCTTCGGTCTGGGCGGCGCCTGGATGGTGACCCCCGGTCTGAATATTCTCGGCTTCCCCATGGCCTTCGCCATCGGCACCGACGTGGCGCAGATGGCCGGTAAATCTCTGATTTCCACCATGCGGCACGGCAAGTTCGGCAACGTGGACTACGCGCTGGGCCTGACCATGCTGGTCGGTACCGTCGTGGGCGTTGAAATCGGTGCCCAGATGGTCATGTGGCTTGAACGTATCGGCTCGGTGGACAAGGTCGTCCGCTGGCTGTACGTGGTGCTGCTTGTTCTGCTGGCCTGGCTGGTCTTCCATGACGTGGCCCTGCGCCGCAGGAAGGAGCGCGAAGCCAAGGCTCACAAGCAGGAACTGGACAAGACCGCCGTGGGTCTGGACTGGGCCACCAAGCTCCAGGCCTTCAAGGTTCCTCCTGTCGTGCACTTCAAGCATGCCAACATCACCTGCTCGGCGTGGCTGCCTATCATCGTCAGCCTGTTCACCGGCTGGCTGGCCGGTATCCTGGGCATCGGCGGCGGTCTGATCCGCATGCCCGCTCTGGTGTATCTGATCGGCTGCCCGACCCATCTGGCCGTGGGCACGGACCTTTTCGAAGTGGCCATCTCCGGCCTGTACGGCACGGCGTCCTATGCGTATAAGGGCCGCGTCGAACTGCTGGCCGCCATCATCATGCTCTGCGGCGCGGCCATCGGCGCCCAGATCGGCACTGTCGCCACCAAGTACGTCAAGGGCTACGGCATCCGCATCGTGTTCGGTCTGGCCGTGCTCGGCTGCCTGATGTCCGTCGTGCTCAAGCTGCTCCAGGCTCAGTTCCCCGTGTACGGCTGGATCCTCGGACCCTTGGCTACTGTGGAAGTACTGGGCTTCGTGAGCGCCATCTCCATTTACATCACCATCCGGATGGTCCAGGGCGCCAAGGCGGAACTGGCGGCCAAGAAGCAACAAGCCGCCGGCAACTAGAAGGAGACAAGCCATGAAAATACGTAGTTTGCTGCTTACGCTGGTCCTGGCCCTCTCCTTTGCTCTCGCGGCCTGCGACTTTGACGGCGGCGTGGAACAGGGCCGTTGTGTGGCCTTCGACCCGGCCGCGAAAACCCTGACCATCGTGGTGGACGTGACTCACGATCAGTCCGCGCCCCATTACAGCGGCGATGTGCATACCTTCAAGCTGCCCGCCGAAGCCCGCGACATGGGCCCGGCCCCCACTGTGGGCGGCCGCCTGATGATCGAACTGGAGAAGTCCGCTCTGCTGCTGTATGACCCGGATTCCAAGAGCATCAAGGAACTGCCCGTGCAATTCACGGACGTGGAGAAGAACATCAGCGCCAAGCATCCCAAGGTGGCGGGCAAGACCTTCCCCGTCGTGGACAAGGAAAAGCAGACCGTCACCGTGTACTCCAAGCGCCTGCAGGCTCTGATCACCTTCAAGGTGCCCGCGCCCGCGCTGGATCTGCCCCCCTATGTCTGGACGGCAGGCGACGAAATGCGCATTGCCTACCGCAATGCCGACAAGGGCCAGGCCATCCGCATCATGAACGTGAGCAAGACCAACATCTTCAAGAAGTAAATCCGCCGTAGAACCGGGAGCGGGGCGCAAGCCCCGCTCCACGGGGCGGCGCAGGCCGGAGAAATGCCATGAACAGCTACAAACAATCCCTGTATGTCGGGCTGATTCGCGTTATGGCCAACCTGCTCATGCTGGGAGCGGTGTTCCTGTCCATGTACCGGGCCTCCCAGTGGTCGTCATGGCCGTCGGAAGCGGTGTTCTGCTGCTGGTTTTTCGGCATCACCGTGCCGGTCTGGACCGGGGCCTTTTATCTGACGCGCCTGATCCGGCGGCGTTTTCCGGCGGAGCATGAGAGCCTGATCGAGCTGCCCCGCAAGGGCCGCCAACTGGTGCGCTGGCATGTGCTGGAGGAGGCTGGGGGCACATGCCTGCTGGCCCGCTGAACGACACGGCAGTCCGGGATGGATTGAAAGCGCGCGGCTTCCACGCGCGTTGAGGCTGCCGACAAAGTCGGCAGCCCCGAAAATCAGGAGCAGGTCGCGGCTTTGCCGCGCCGTTAAGCGACTGATTTTCGTGTCTTTCCACCCGGCGGCGAAGCCGCCGTTGGTGGCGCAAACCACGCGAAGCGGAGTTTGCCATCAGTCTGAAAGCGCGCGGCTTCCGCGCGCTTTTTGCTTGTCCCCGCCGCCGCTTGCCCTTATAAGGAGAGATATGCTTTCACAGCTCAACACACCTCTCTGGCAGGCTTGCCGCCAGGCCCGCCGCCGCCAGCGTCTTGTGGGCAAGATCAGCGCCTTTCTGCTGGCCGTGGCCCTGCTGGGGCTTATGGACGGCCTGCTGGCGGAAATGCGCACCGGTTCCAATCAGGTGGACCTCCTGCCCGGCGAGGCCATCTCGCTTTCCGGTCCGTCAGCGCTCAAAAATCCGCTCGACAGTGATGTGCTGATACGTTTCAAGCCCGAAAACGCCCCCCTGCATTTCAATCTGGAAGGCTTTTTCACCGGTTACTGGTTCGGCAACGGCATGTGGCGCGGCGGGGTACAGGCCGAACCCCAGGCCGAGCCGGGCAGTTATGAGCTGCGCGTGTCCTTCAAAGGGGCCGCGGGCCAGGCCGAGCAACCTTTTGTTCTGGTGGTCTGGGCCGACGAAGCTGCCCGGCGGGCGGGTTCGCCTTCCTACATCCGCCGGATCGCCGATTGGAATCCCTTTATTCTGGCTGCCTGGTCCGGCGCCCTCGGGATTGTCTGCGGCGTGGGCACCTATCTGCTGGGCCGCCGCTATCTGCGCCTTTTGACGGAACTGGGCTGCAGCGAGATTTTTCGCGTCAGCCGGAACAGCCCCCCCTGCCGTATCTGGTGCCTGGCCTCAGGGCCAAAAGCGCCCCGCCCAGGCGACCTGCGTATGGTTCTGGACGCTGACGGGCGGCCCCTGGGCGAAGCCCGTGCGGAAAAACTGCACAAGGGCGTTCTGGAACTGATCCTGCTGGAGGAGGCACCCGTGCTCCTCGGTGGCCTGGTCTGCCTGCGGCCCGCCGCTGATCCCGTTCCTCCCGCCGCCCCGGTGCCTGAAAAGGACGCGCGCGCCTGAGGCCATCCCCCCGGCCCGCTCTTGCCGCCCGTCAGGCCATAGGCTATGCTGTAAGAGATCGGTGCGGCCCATTCCGGGCTGTGGATAAAGAAAGGCGGCTTTTTTCATGTCCCAACTCTGTCCCTGCGGCAGCGGACTGTCTCTCGCGGAATGCTGCGGCCCCTGTCTTGACGGCGCGGCCTGGCCGTCCAGCGCCGAAGCCCTGATGCGTTCCCGCTATTCGGCCTATGCCCTGGGGCGTTATGACTGGCTGGTGGAGAGCACGCATCCTGATTTCCGGGAAGGACTCTCCGCGGAAAAACTGGCGGAGCAGGGCAAGGACGTGCGCTGGCTGCGTCTGGAAATGGGCCGGTGCGAGGATGACGCGCCTGTGGGCGAAAACGGCGAGCTTTACGATATCGTGGAGTTCCGCGCCTTTTATGAGCTGGACGGCATTCCCCGGCAATTGGGCGAGAAAAGTTTTTTCCGGCGCAAGGACGATAAAATTTATTATGTGGACGGCGTGGCCCTGCGTCCCACAGCCTACCGGCGGCCCGATCCAAAGGTGGGCCGTAATGACCCCTGTCCCTGCGGCAGCGGCAAAAAGTACAAGAAATGCTGCGGGGCGGCGGCTGAGTAAGCATGGCCAGAAGCGGCGCCATAGCGGCCATTCGGCAGTTCTGCCTGGAATGCCAGGGGGCATCGTCCAGATCGGTGCGTTCCTGTCCTGATGACCAGTGCCCTTTGTGGGCCTGGCGCATGGCGGCCCTGCCCGGCGAATCGCCTGTGGCGCCGGAGGCTGTCGAGGCGGGCGATGTTGCGCGGGCTGCCTTGCGCGCCGTGCGGCGGCAGTGCATGAACTGCGCGGGCAATCGGCGCGAGGTGCGGGCCTGCCCGGCGCGCGGAAGCTGCCCGCTCTGGCACTGCCGTTTCGGTGTGCGGCCGCAAACCTATAAGGCCGTGCGCCGCCGTTTTTTCGCGCCGAAGGCTTTGCGGCTTTTTTAACAGCAGGCGGACATGCTTCTGTTGCAGGATATCCAGCCCAAATTCAAAACGCGGGAGGTGCGTCATGCCTCATAGTCTTGAGTGGTCCAGAGCGTATACTGCCCGTCTGTCCGAAAGCGATGCGGCGGGCTGCGAGGCCCGGAGCGCGGAGCTTGCGCAACGTTTGGCCCGTGAAACGGCAGCGGGTGAGCTGCCTTTTCTGACCATGCCCTACCGCGCCAAGCTGGAAGTGGAAATGGCGCCGCTGATCCCGCGCCTCAAGGCCTACAAGCATATGCTGGTGCTGGGCATCGGCGGTTCGGCGCTGGGCGCGCGCGCCATGCAGCGGGCTTTCGCGCCGGGCCAGGACGGCCCCGGTCACAAGGGCCCCTGGCTTTGGATCGCGGATAATGTCTGCGCGGAACAGTTCGAAGCCCTGCTCGCCAAACTCAGTCCCTCGGAAACCGTGGTGGTCTGCATCAGCAAATCCGGGGGCACCATTGAGACCCTGGCCCAGTATTTTCTGGTGCGCGACTGGCTCAAGGCCGCCCTTGGGGAATGCTGGCAGGAGCAGATGATCGTGGTCACCGACGAGCGCAAGGGCTACCTGCGTGAGGAAGCCGCGCGTTACGGCCTCACGGCTCTGGAAGTACCGGATTATCTGGGCGGGCGCTATTCCGCCCTGTCCGCCGTGGGCCTGCTGCCCGCCGCTTTTCTGGGCATCGACTGGCAAGCCCTGCTGGACGGGGCGGCCGAAGTTGCCTGTCCTCTGGTGGAGCAGCCCGAAAGCATCGCGCGGCACCCTTCCTTTGCCCTGGCCTGCTGGGCCAAGGCTCTGGAAGACCACGGCTACAGCCAGTTGATTTTCTTTTGCTACATCCCGCAGTGGGCCGCCTACGGTCCCTGGTTCGGCCAGCTCTGGGCCGAAAGCCTGGGCAAGGACGGCAAGGGCGTTATGCCCGTGCCCGCCACCGGCGTGACGGACCAGCACTCGATCAATCAGATGTTCCTGGATGGCCCGCGCGACAAGGGCTGCATTTTCCTGACCAGCCGCAACCAGGCCCAGGGCCGCAATTTCGGCATGGACGTGCCCGAGCAGTGGGCCTGGCTGCGCGCCAAGCCCTTCGGCAGCCTGCTGGAGGCCGAGGCTCTGGGCACGCGCATGGCCCTGTGCAAGAGCGGCGTGCCCCTGGTGCATATCGAAATGAGCGACACCGGGCCGCGTGCCGCCGGGGCGCTGATGATGCTGTTGGAGGCGGCCACCCTGTTCACCGGCTGGCTCATGGGCATCAATCCTCTGGACCAACCAGCCGTGGAACTGGGCAAGCGCCTGGCCAACGCCCGTCTGGGCGCGGGGGGCTATCCGCAGGAAGAGGCGGATCTGGCCGCCTATCTGGCCGCACCGCAGCGCAAAGAGAGCTTTTAGAACCGCGTCCATGAAAATATCCATTGCGGTGAAATGTTCCGGCGGCATAAAGCAAAGCGTAACAACGCCCACGAGATTTCCGCAGCCGGACTTTGCCCGGCGTCACGCGGAAGTCCCCGGCGCAACACGCTGTAAGGACGGGCGCGCATGAGCGAATCAAACCATGTCTCGCCGGAAACCTGTGAATGCCGGAAACAGGCCGCGCCTGCTGAAAGCGCACTGCCGCTGAGTTATGCCCGCACCCTGTCCTGGCTGTCGCTGGTGGTCATTCTGCTGACCAGCCTGGGACTTTCGTTCTTCATTTCCAATTCGGCGCGCGAAACCCTGCTGACCCGTCAGGAGGATTTCGCGCGCCTGCTGGTGGAAAACCTCAACAGCCAGATTTTCCGGCGTTTCGCCCTGCCCACCATTCTGGCCAGCGGGCGTATCGCCCTGCGCCAGCCCACCCAGTATGAGCATCTGGACCGGGTGGTACAGTCCGTGATCCAGGGCCTGCCGGTGGAGCGGCTGCGCATCTATGATTTTTCGCGCCTGGTGGCCTATTCCACCAAGAAGGAGGATGTGGGCCGGGCGGGCCTGTCTCCGCCCAACCTGGACGACGTGCTGCACGGCGCGGCTCCCAAGTCGGAGATTATTTCCAGCATCCCGGCCTGGCAGGCTCCTTTCCGGGTGCCGCTGCGCGAGGGCACTTTTGTGTTGCGCGTGCTCTATCCCCTGCGCGGCGAGCCGTTGCGGCCGGGCGAGGACGCGCCGGTCATGGGCGCGTTGGAGCTGACCCAGGACATCACCGGCGACTATGAGCAGGTGCTGGCCTTTCAGGGCATCATTGTGGTGATGTGCCTTTTGTCCTCGGTGGTCCTGTTCGGGCTGCTGCTCATGCTCATCCACCGCGCCGAGCGGGTGCTGGCCGAGCGCATGCACAGGAACCGCCTGCTGGAAAACGAGCTGCACAGCAATGAAAAGCTCGCGGGCATGGGGCGGGTCATCGCCAGCATCGCGCACGAGATCCGCAATCCCCTGGGCATCATCCGTTCCAGCGCCGAACTGCTTCAGCGCCGCACGGACAAGGCCGATTCGGGCACGGCGCGCATTCTGGGAGCCATTTATGACGAATCCGTACGCCTTTCCCAGACGGTCAATGATTTTCTGGACTACGCCCGGCCGCGCCAGCCCCGCCAGGATCTGGTGGATGTGAATCTGGTGCTGGACCAGGTGATGGCTTTTCTGGAAGGGGAATTGGGCCGCCACGGCGTGGCCGTGGAGCGTGAAACCGAAGCCGGTCTGTTTGTGCACGGGGACAAGGATTTGCTGTACCGGGCCTTTTACAATATCCTGATCAACGGCCAGCAGGCCATGGACGGGCCGGGCATCGTGCGTATTCGCGGCGCGTTGGAACATCCGGCGCAGGAAAGCGGGCCTGGCCGCGTGCGCCTGGAATTTTTGGATTCCGGGCCGGGTTTTGATCCCGCTGTTCTGTCCAGTCTGCTGGATCCTTTCTTTACTACCAAGGACGGCGGCACGGGCCTCGGCCTGCCCATCGTCCAGTCGATCATAACCAGTCACGGCGGCCAGATCGAGCTTGAGAACGGCCCCGAGGGCGGGGCGCTGGTACGGGTGCTGCTGCCCGCCGCCGATATTGAAGCGCCTGAGGTTCAAGATGAGTGAAAAATCGCATATTCTGGTCCTGGACGACGAAAAAAATTACCTTCTGGTTCTTCAGACCCTGCTGGAGGACGAGGGATACACGGTCACGGCCATCAGCGACCCGGAAACCGCGCTGGCGTTTCTGAGCGAAAGCGAGGTGGACGTGGTGGTGACGGACATGAAAATGCCCAAGGTCACCGGCAGGGAGGTGCTGCAACGGGTCAAGAAGTCCTGGCCGTATATTCCGGTGCTGATCATGACGGCCTTCGGCTCCATCGAAAGCGCGGTGGAGGTCATGAAATACGGGGCCTTTGACTACATAACCAAGCCTTTTTCCAATGACGAGCTGCTGCTCTCCATCCACAATGCCGCGGAGCTCGCGCGCGCCCACCGCCGGTATCGCCTTCTGCAGGAAGTCATGGAAGAGCGCTACGGCGTGCATAAGATCGTGGGCCGCAGCCGGGCCATCCGCGATGTGCTGGTCATGGTGGACCGCGCCGCGCCCAGCCGCTCCACGGTGCTGATCACCGGCGAATCAGGCACGGGCAAGGAACTGGTGGCCCGGGCCATCCATTATACCAGCCCGCGCAAGGACAAGCCCTTTGTGTCCGTGAACTGCATGGCCCTGAACCCCGGCGTGCTCGAGAGCGAGCTTTTCGGCCATGAAAAGGGGTCTTTCACCGGCGCGGTGGCCATGCGCCGGGGCCGTTTTGAGCAGGCCGACGGCGGCACGCTTTTTCTGGACGAAATCGCCGAGCTGACGCCTGACCTGCAGGTCAAGTTGCTGCGCGTTCTGCAGGAACGGAAGTTCGAGCGTGTGGGCGGCGGCGAGGAGATCGAGGTGGACATCCGCGTGGTGGCGGCCACCAACAAGGATCTGGCGGCCATGGTGGAGAAGGGCACCTTCCGCGACGATCTCTATTACCGGCTGAACGTGGTCCAGGTTCCCCTGCCGCCCCTGCGCGAGCGGCGGGAGGACATCCCCCTGCTGGTGGCCCATTTCGTGGAAAAGGTCGTGGCGGACAACAACATGCCCTCCAAGACCTTCAGCACCGAGGCCCTCAATTACCTGACCGGCTACGAATGGCCGGGCAACATCCGCCAGCTGGAAAACGTGGTGGAGAGCTGCCTGGTGCTGGTGCCGGGCGCGATCATTGAGGTGGACAACCTGCCTGCGGAAATCCGCGACGAGGAATCCCAGTTCAAGAGCGCCGTGGACCTGCTGCCCGTACAGCTGGATTTGGCCGACACCCTGGAAAAAATCGAGGCCGCGCTGATACGCCGGGCCCTGGTGCGTGCCGATCTGGTGCAGGTCAAAGCGGCGGAGTATCTGGGCATTTCCAAAAGCCTTCTCCAGTACAAACTGAAAAAATACGGCATTACCGGGCATTAGGCATTTTTCGCCATTGCCGCCTTGCGAGGGAATGCTTTTTCCTCATTAAGCGTGTCGCGTGGTGCGCGCACTGGGTTCATCCGTCCGGCCATTGTTACTGACGAGAGCGAGCGACTCCGTGGATAACGATAAAAAAAGCATGCATGACGAACAGGATCTGAGATGGCTCATAGAAATGTCCAAACAGAAGGACAAGGAGCTGGAGACCGTTCTCAGCTATGCGGCGGACGGGATCGGCAAATTCGCCTGTGATCCCACCCTCACCATTCTGTACTACAATGAGGGGCTCGCGACGCTCGTCGGCACCACGCGCGGCAAAATTGAGAAGGAAGGCTTCAACAGCAGCCTCTATGTGCATCCGGATGACTTGGCGTATGTGCGGGAAAACATGGCCAAGAGCGTCGCCTCAGGCCAGACCTTCAACATGCGTTACCGACTCAGACATTTGTCCGGCAGGGATGTCTGGGTAAAGGTGACAGGCGTTTTCGCAAAGGAATTTTATCAGGGCGTTTACCCTGTCATTTACCTGATTTATACGGATATCACCGAGCTGGTCACGCTTAACGAGGAACTTGCCTGGGCCAATACGCAGCTTGAGCTCGAGGCCAACCGGTATAAAGCTTTTGCGGAACTCGTGAGCGAGTCGTTTTTTGAATATGATATTGATACGGGTCAGATGGTCTTGTTTGGCGGAAAGCGGGAGGATCCGGCGGAAATCGCCCCGCCGACCCAGCGGAATGTGGATATTTTTCTGGCCGAGTTCGCGCAACGGCGAAATTTTGAGGACATGGAGCTTCAGTTGCACGCCACTGACGGCGCTCTGACATGGCATGCCATACGAGCCGGCAGCATTGAAAAGTCGAATGAACGTTCTCTGCGCATCATCGGCACGATAAAAAATATTCAGGCCCTGAAAGACGCTGAGGCGCGGCGCGAAAGCAAAGAGCGCCAGTTGCTGCTGCAATCCCGTTGCGACCCCATGACACAACTGCTCAACCGTTCCGCCATGCAGCAGGCCATAGAGGATCAGATCAATTCGCAAACCGCGTACATGTTCTCGATCATAGACATTGATGATTTTAAATCCATCAATGACAAGCACGGCCATGTGTTCGGAGACGAAGTTCTGAAGTATGTGGCCGACATCCTCCGCAATGCGTGCCGCTCCGACGACATTACGGGCAGGCTTGGCGGCGATGAGTTTGTCATGCTCTTTCGCGCCGATTTTACCAGGGACGAGGCGGCCCGCCGTTTGGTAGCCATTATCGAGCGGATCAGGGAAGGAGTCGGCACTCTTTCCATTGAGGCCGGCGTGTCCGTAAGCATCGGCGCGATCCTCGTCACCAGGCCGGGTTTGTCGTTCCTGGACGTGTATCGCAGCGCGGATGCCGCCTTGTATGAGGCCAAGCACAAAGGCAAGAAAACCTATTCCCTTGACGTCTATTGACGCCGCCGCGTCGTCCCCGCCGAGTTCCGAGCACGGACCGTGGCGGAGCGTAAAATCCGCTTCCCTCCTTGCGTCGTTGTTTATTTTGGCATAACGTACCCCTATATGTTTTTTCAGGCATATTGCGAGGAATATGCGCTTCGGACCGCCCGGAACAGATCGGGCGCTTCCGGCGCATATGACTTTCAAGGGAACCGTTCATGCTCCAACAAGGAGATGCCTTATGCGCTGTTCTCGGCGAAATTTTTTGAAACTCGCGGGCGTGGGCACCTTGTGCCTGACCCTCGGACAACTGGGGGTCAACCTGGATGAGGCGCTGGCCTACTCCAGGTCGCTCAAGATTGAGGGCGCCAAGGAAGTGGTGACGATCTGTCCCTTCTGCGCCGTTTGCTGTCAGGTCATCGCCTATGTGCGGGACGGCAAGCTCGTGTCCACGGAGGGGGATCCGGATTTTCCGGTCAACGAGGGCGCGCTCTGCGCCAAGGGCGCGGCCCTGTACAGCATGTACACCAACGACCATCGGCTGAAAAAGCCTCTGTACCGCGCCCCGCACGGCGACACCTGGGAAGAGAAGGACTGGGACTGGACCCTGGACCAGATCGCCCGGCGCGTGAAGGATGCCCGCGACAAGGACATGATTCTGAAAAACGCGCAGGGGCAGACGGTCAACCGTCTGGAAAGCATTTTCATGATGGGTACCTCGCACGCCTCCAACGAGGAATGCGCGGTGATCCATCAAGCTATGCGCGGCCTGGGTGTTGTCCATATGGACCACCAGGCCCGGGTCTGACACAGCCCCACAGTTGCGGCTCTGGCAGAGTCGTTCGGACGCGGTGCTATGACCAACCACTGGATCGACATCAAGAATGCCGATGCGGTGCTTATTATCGGCAGCAATGCCGCTGAACATCATCCTGTCGCCTTCAAGTGGATCATGCGGGCCAAAGACAAGGGCGCGGTGCTCATGCACGTGGACCCCAAGTTCTCGCGTACTTCGGCCCGTTGCGATTTTCATGTGCCCCTGCGCTCGGGCACGGACATCGCCTTCCTCGGCGGCATGGTCAATTACATCATTCAGTCGGAGAGCTATCTCAAGGATTACGTTCTCAACTACACCAACGCCTCCTTTGTGGTGGGCAAGGACTACGCCTTTGAGGACGGGCTGTTCAGCGGGTATGACCCGAAAACCCGCAGCTACGACCGGAGCAAATGGGCCTTTGAGAAAGGCCCGGACGGCGCGCCCGTGCGCGACGCCGCCCTGCGGAACGAGCGTTGCGTCTTCAATCTGATGAAGAAGCACTACGCCCGCTATACCCTGAAGAACGTCTCGGACGTGACCGGCGTTTCCGAAAAGAACCTCATGCGGGTGTACGAGGCCTTCTGCGCCACGGGCAAGCCGGACAAGGCCGGAACCATCCTCTACGCCTTGGGCTGGACCCAGCACACGGTGGGCGTGCAGAATATCCGCACCTCCACCCTGGTACAGTTGCTGCTGGGCAACATCGGCGTGGCGGGCGGCGGCATCAATGCCCTGCGCGGCGAGCCCAATGTGCAGGGCTCCACGGATCACGCCCTGCTGTACAACATCCTGCCGGGCTATATCGCCCTGCCCCTGGCCCAGTGGCAGACCCTGGAGGAGTTCAACAAGGCCAATACCCCGGTCACGGCGCTGAAAAACAGCGCCAACTGGTGGGGCAACCGGCCCAAGTACTTTGCCAGCCTGCTCAAGGGCTGGTTCGGCGACGAAGCCACGCCGGAAAACGACTTCTGCTACGGGCTGCTGCCCAAGGGGGAAGCGGGCGTCGATTATTCCTACATGTACGTCATGGACAGGATGCTCCACGGCGAGATCAAGGGCGGCTTCATTTTCGGCGTCAACCCCATGAACAGCTTCCCCAATACCAACAAGATGCGCGTGGCCCTGGACAATCTGGAGTGGCTGGTCTGTTCGGAACTGCACCATTCGGAAACCACGGACAACTGGCGGCGTCCCGGCGCGGATCCCAAGGAGAAAAAGACCGAAGTCTTTTTGCTGCCTTCGGCTCACCGCGTGGAAAAGGAAGGCACCATCAGCAACAGCGGCCGCTGGCTGCTCTGGTTCGACAAGGCCGTGGAACCCGGCGGCGAGGCCCGCAACTTCGCGGACATCTTCGTGCCGCTGGTCAACCGGATCCGCGCGCTGTACACGGCCGAGGGCGGCACGCTGCCCGAACCGCTGCTCAAGCTGAACTGGCCTGAAACATTTGACGCCGAGGAATGGACCCGCCGCATCAACGGCCTGTACTGGGCCGACGCCAAGGTCGGCAACAAGACCTACAAGCGCGGCCAGCTGGTGCCCGCGTTCGGCCAGTTGAAAGAGGACGGCTCCACCTCCTCCCTGAACTGGCTGTACTGCGGCAGCTATACGGAAGAGGAGGGCAACAAGTCCAAACGCCGCGACCCCAGCCAGACGCCCATGCAGGCGGCCATCGGCCTGTTCCCCAACTGGTCGTGGTGCTGGCCGGTGAACCGGCGCATCCTCTACAACCGCGCTTCGGTGGATCTGAACGGCCAGCCGCTTAATCCCGCAAAACCCGTGATCAAGTGGGACGGCAAGAAATGGGTGGGCGACGTGCCCGACGGCCCGTGGCCGCCGCAGGCCGACGCCGAAAAGGGCAAACTGGCCTTTATCATGACCACGGACGGCTATGCCCAGCTCTACGGCACGGGCCGCCTGGACGGCCCCTTCCCCGAACATTACGAGCCCGCGGAAACGCCTCTGGCCCGGCATCCGTTCTCCGGCCAGCTGCGCAGCCCGGTCTACAAGTTCCATTCGTCCGAACTGGACAAGTTCGCCGAAGCGGCCGACCCGCGCTATCCCATTGTGCTGACCACCTACAGCCTGACGGAACACTGGTGCGGCGGCGGCGAAACGCGCAATGTGCCCAACCTGCTGGAAACCGAACCCCAGCTCTATATTGAAATGAGCCACGATCTGGCCAAGGAGAAAGGCATCAAGAACGGCGACGGCGTCATCATTGAAAGCGCGCGCGGGCGCGTGGAGGCCATCGCCATGGTCACCATCCGTATCCGGCCCTTCACGGTCATGGGCAAAACGGTCCACCTGGTGGGCATGCCCTTTGCCTTCGGCTGGACCACGCCCAAATGCGGCGACTCCACCAACCGTCTGACCGTGACGGCCTATGATCCGAACACGACCATTCCCGAAACCAAAGCCTGTTGCGTGAACATCCGCAAGGCCGATACGTTGACGGAAATCGCCTGACCCGAATGGCGGGCGCGTCCGCAGGGGCGCGCCCGCCAAGGAGCATTGCAATGCCGAAAGCCTTTTTAGTCGACACCACGCGGTGCACGGCATGTCGCGGCTGCCAGGTGGCCTGCAAGGAATGGCACGATCTGCCGGCCAATGCCACAAAACAGCGCGGCACGCATCAGAATCCCCCGGATCTCAATCCCTACAACTACAAAATCGTGCGTTTTCACGAGCATCTGAACGCGGCGGGCGACGTGGTCTGGAATTTCTTTCCCGATCAGTGCCGTCACTGCTTGACGCCCGTGTGCGTGGACGTGGCGGATATGGCCGTGCCCGGCGCAATGGTCAAGGACGCCAAGACCGGCGCGGTTCTGGCCACGGACAAATCCGCCGGCCTCAACGCCGAGGACGCGCGGGCCATCACCGAGGCCTGCCCGTACAACATTCCCCGTTATGACGCCGCGGCCAAGCGCATCACCAAGTGCGACATGTGCATCGACCGGGTGGAGGCGGGGCTGCCGCCCATGTGCGTCAAAACCTGTCCCACCGGGGCCATGGTCTTTGACGAGCGCGACGCCCTGCTGACCCTGGCGCAACAGCGGCTGGCCGCAGCCAGGGAACGCTTCCCCAAGGCGCATCTGGTCGATGTGGAGGACGTAAGCGTCATTTACCTGCTGGCGGAAGAAAAAGAACACTATTACGAGCACGCCTCCTTTATGTAGGGCGGCGTACACGGCGGCGCGCCGGACATATCCGCGCGCCGCCTTTACCTTCGGCGAAGGCCGGAGCCTTCGCGTTTTGAGGAGCAGACATGGCAGCATCCTGTCAGAACGTGGCCCGGACCCTGGCGGCCGTGGCCGCGCGCCGTCCCGCACTGGAGCCTGTGCTGCGGGCTTTTGAGGACGTGCTGATCGCCCGCGCGGCCCTGGCCGCGGAATTGAGCGCGGAGCGGGCGGACGCGGCGGGCATGGCGGAAGACGGCGGGCCGCGCCTGCCGGACTGGAGCGGAGAGCGGGCCGAGCAGGGTCGGAGCCTTCTGGCGGGCGTGCCTCTGACCGGGCTGCGCGCTGCCGTGCGCAGGACAGCGGAGACCCTGCTTCCCCTGCTCTGCGCCAAGGGGGATGTGGCCGCCCACAAGGCGGCTCTGGAGGCCTTTTTCCTGGCCCCGGCGCAGTCCCGGAGAGACAGGCGCGACGCCCTGGCCGAAGCCGTGCTGGCCGGGGACGCCTCGACTTTCCAGCGTCTGGCGGCCGAAGCGGGCCTGCCTCCCGAGGTGTTGGAATTCGTGGCGGAATTCGTCCTGTCTCCGCCCTTGCGGGCTTTGGCCGACCAAGCCGGGCGGGCCGGACAAAACGCTCCCTGGGATGAGGCCGGGGCGTGGCGGCAGGGCTATTGTCCGGTCTGTTCTTCCTTTCCGGTCATGGGTTGGCTGGACAAGCCCGCTTTTGACGAGAAAAACGCCTTTCTTTCCGGCGGCGGCGGGAAAAAACATCTGTATTGCTCCCTGTGCGGCACAAGCTGGACGTTCCGGCGTGGGGCCTGCCCGGCCTGCGGCGAGGAGGGCAACGGGGTTATGGAAATTCTGCGCGAAAGCGGCAAGTCCAGGGGCGAGCGGCTTGATTGGTGCATCAAGTGCAAAAGCTATTGTCCCACAGTGGATCTGCGCGAATGCGGCGGGGTTCCGGACATGGACGCCATGGCCCTGGGCATGATGCATCTGGACATGGTGGCGGCGCGCAAAGGCCTGAGCCCGCTCAAGGCTTCCTTTTGGAATCTTTTTTAACAGGAGCATCCCATGCAGTATCTGTTTATCGCCCTGTTTGCGTTTTCCCTGCTGTGTGCCGGTCCGGCTCAGGCAGGGGGGGAAAGCCGGGGGAATCTGAGCAACATCAAGAAGCCCATCGAGCTCAACGGCGGCACCTCCAAGCGCATGTTCGTGACGTTTAACCATTCCTCGCACAAGGGCGTCAAATGCCGCACCTGCCATCATGAAGGGCTGCCGAAAGACCGTTACGCCTCCTGTACCAACGAGGAGTGCCATTCCATCAAGGGAGCGCGCGAGCGCGACACCATGAGTCTGTTCATGGCTTATCATTCCCCGGATACGGACCGCTCCTGCTATGGCTGCCACCGTAAGCTGGCGGGAAAATACCCCAATTTCAAAGGCTGCCGCCCCTGCCATATGAGCCCGCAGGCCCGCGAGGCGGCTGCCGCGAAAAAGTAAGTTCTTCAGGGAGTAGGTAACTTTCAAAGTTGACCTGCGTTAACACAGAAGGCGCGCGGAAATTCCGCGCGCCTTCTGTGTGCCGAAAACCGGGCGGGGTGTCAGCGCCCGGCCGGAGGGAATGCAATGGTATTGCTCCCGGCGGCATGCCGGGAGGCTTGTCCTTACTTGGGCTGCCTGACCACGTCGATGACCGTGCCGTCGCGGTATTCCACCACGCCCACGATCCTGTCGGTAAACTCGATGGGATCGGGCTTGCCTGCCAGTTTGTCGCCGATTTCCTTGAGTTTCTGGATGTCCATGATCGGCAGCTTGGAATCTTTCAGCTTTTCCAGCAAATCGGTCCGACGGGGGTTGATGGCGATGCCCCGGTCCGTGACCAGGGCGTCGATGGTTTCGCCGGGGCTGGTCACGGTGGTGACGTGATCGCGCAGCACGCAGAGGCGGCCCTTGAGCAGATTGGTGACCACAATGGAGATCTTGCTGCCCGCCGCCGTGTCGTTGTGCCCGCCGGAAGCGCCCATGATGGTGCCGTCCGAGCCGGTGACCACGTTGACGTTGAAGTCCGTGTCGATTTCCGTGGCGCCCAGGATCATGATGTCCAGATTGTTGACCACCGGACCGCAGTTGTGCGGGTTGCCGTACAGCGAGCCGCTCATGGCCATATGTTTGGGATTGCTGCCCGCCGAGGCCACGGAAACCAGATCGAAGTCCTGCACGTCGAAGAGCGCGCGGAACAGGCCCTCATTGAGCATTTCCACAAAGTAGGCGGTGATGCCGCCCGCGCCGAAAGAACCCACCACGCCCTTGGCCTGCATGCGTTTCTTGATTTCCGCGGCCACGGCCAGGGAAGTGCCGCCCGCGCCGGTCTGGCAGGACATGCCTTCCTTGATGTAGCCGGTCGCGTCAATAAGTTCGGCGGCGGCAGCGGCGATCTTCAGGCCAATGGGATCGGACGTGACCTTGGTGGTGCCGGAGACGATGCCGTTGGGGTCGCCGATGGAATCCACCACGACCACGTAGTCCACGAAATCCTGGGAGATTTCAATGGGGCAGGCCGGGTAGGGCACCAGGTTGTCGGTCACGGCCACCACTTGGTCGGCGTACTGGGCGTCGGGATAGATGTAGGACAGCACGCCGCAGGCGGATTTGCCCTGGGTGCCGTTGATGTTGCCGTAATCGTCGCAGCAGGGCGCGGCGATGAAGGCCACGTCCACATGCAGGTCGCCCGCTTCCACGGCGCGCGGGCGGCCGCCGTGGCTGCGGAAGACCGCCGGTTTGGGCAGCAGGCCCTTGGTGATGGCCTTGGCTACCGGGCCGGGCGAAATGTAGTTGACCGAAATGGCGGTGATGACGCCGGATTTGATATACTCCACCAGCGGCTCGTGGCAGGCGAAAATGCCGGTGGCCGCCACGTGGATGTCCTTGATGCCCTTGTCGGCAATGACCTTCATGACCATGTTGGTCACATAGTCGCCATTGCGCAGATGGTGGTGAAAGGACACGGTCATGCCGTCCTTGAGGCCGGTTTTTTCCACGGCCTCCTCGATGGAGGCCAGCAGCTTGGCGTCGCCGGATTCCAGTTTGTCGCCGGGCTTGACCGAACGGCGGGTGATGGTGGTCCTGGTTCTGGAATCGATGCTGGCGTAGGCGCCTTTGAACGGCTTTACCTGACCATAGCCCTCGATGAATTCGGGGATTTCACGGCCGAGGATATTTTTCATGCTCTTTTCCCTTTTCCGTTATCTGGATGCTTGCTGCCCGGGCGCGTCAGTATGGCTTCGCGCTGCGGGCGGACGGGCCGCCGGAGAGGTCGGGACGTCAGGCGAAAATTTCGTTGATCAGCGGCACCTGCCCGCCGTTGACCGCCAGCTTGCCGGTAAAGCCCAGGGCTCGGGCATTGCGGGCGTCGGCTTCAAAACCGGCGCGATCCTTGGCGTCGTACCAGGGCCGGTCAATGGCCGGAACTTCGGCCGCCCGGCAGGCCAGGGCCACCTTGCTGCGGGCGTGGAGAATCTGCATGGCGTCGCCGGTGTCGGCCACGCCCAGATCTTTCAGGAAATTCGCGGCATTGAACACCACGGCGGCGATCCTGGGGCAGGAAGCCAGCAGGGCGTTGATGTTCTCCACGGCGGCCACGGATTCCACAGTGGGAACCAGTTTGACGGAGCCGGGCGCGAAGCCGTTTTCAGCTTCCAGCGCGGCAACGGCGGCATCCGCCTTGAGCAGGCTTTCCGCATCGGCCCGCGGCAGGATGAAGGCCTGGGGCTTGCCCTTACCCGCCACGGCAATGTCTTCCGTGCCGCCTTCGGACAGGGGATTCACGCGCACAAAGACGCCGCTGTCCCCGAAATCGAAAAAGGCCAGGGCTTCCTGCAACAGTAGGCGCGCGGCGTCCTTGTCGGCCGTTCCCACGGCTTCATGCAGGTCATAGGCCACGGCGTCGGCACCGTAGAGCGTGGAATTGAGCAGGGCTTTGGGGTCGTTGCCGTTGATGAGCAAAATGCTTTTCATGCTGCCGACTCCTTTACACGGCCCGCTGGATGGCGGCGCGGACTCTGGCTTTGATGGTGCAGTCAAGAGCGCCGTTGTCCTTGGCGCTGATCCGGGCGTTTTCCACGCCGTTTTCCTCGGCGGTTTTCCGGATCAGTTCCCTGATCTGTCTGCCGAACTGCTTGAGGATGACCGATTTGCCGCTCAGTTCGATCTGAAGGCCCGGTTCCTCGGCGGGGGCGACGGTCACGAGAATGTCGCCGCTTTCAGCGGCTCCGGCTTCGCCTGTTTTATTCAGTTTCATTGACTGTCTCCTGAAGGTTGCCTGTCGAGGGAAGAGGTTGCGTCAAAGCGCGTTATGACCGGGTATTGCAGGGAACGTCGGGCGTTGAGCCGCAACATTGCCGCCGGAAAAGGCCTCCTGGACAGTTCGCGCTTATCGGTCTCTGGGCCGGAGATTGGAATCAGGGGGCTGCCGCTCCTCTCCGGCAACGTGGAAAGCGGCGCGGGCATTGCTTTTGTCGGCGCGACGGAAATCAGGAGCCGCCTAGGGCTGTGCCGCGCCGATGGGCGGCTGATTTTTGTGCTTTTCCGCTCTGCGGCTCCTCCGCCAATGCGGCGCAAAGCCTGTGGAGCGGGGGCTTGTGTGGAGTAAAAAGCGCGGTTCGTTTCAGCAGTTGGCGGCTATGCCGCCTTAGATAAAGCCAGCCTCGAACGAAGCCGCATGGTAAAAGAACCGATTTAGAAACAGCCCCGGTAAGGCCGCCCCCCCGTCAGCGGGGGGAGCGGCCTTGGTTTTCAGCGCAGGGAGTCCGCGTAGATTTCAATAGTGTGTTTGACTTTGACCGAGTCGCGGTTACGGGCGAGCATGTCCGAGATCTGCATCATGCAGGCCGGACAGCCCATGGCCACCACTTCGGCGCCGCTGGCCACGATATTGTCGCGTTTGCGCTGGCCGATCTTGGCGGAAAGCTCGGGCTGGGTCAGGGTGAAGGTGCCGCCGCAGCCGCAGCAGTGGTCGGCTTCCTTCATGGGCACGAGCTGGTAATCCCGGTTCATATTGATGAGATCCTTGGGCTGTTTGCTGACGCGCAGGGATTTCATCAGATGGCAGGATTCATGGTAGGCGACCTTGGTCTTGCCCTGGCCCGCGCCCTCAGGCGGCGTGACCTTGAGCACGTCCACCACAAAGGCGTTGATGTCCATGGCCTTTTCGCCCAGTGAGCGGGCGAAGTCGCGCTGGGCCGGGGTGAGACCCTCGGCGTTCCGCCAGTGTTCCTTGATGGTGGCGGTGCAGGATGAGCAGGGCGTGACGATATAGTCGAACTTGCTCTTGCTGAACACGTCCAGATTGTAGCGGGCCAGTTTGCCGAAGCTCTTCAGGTCGCCGGAAGTCAGCGCCGGAATGCCGCAGCAGGCCTGATTGTCGGGCATGTAGACGCCCACGCCGTGATATTCGAAGACCTTCAGGCAGGCTTCGGCCATGTCGGTGTAGATCTTGTCGCCCATGCAGCCGGGGAAGAAGGCGACCCGCAGGCCACTTTTTCCGGCCGGGGTGTCGCGGGCGCCCAGTTTGGCCGACAGCGTCTTTTTGGCCAGCATGGGGATATGCCGCTCACCGATGAAAGCCTTGAACATGGGCACACAGGCCGTATTCTGCGGCGAATTGTCCTTCTTGATGAACAGGCCCTGGAAGGGCGAGCTGACTTTCATCAAGGTGTTGAGCAGTTTCGGATTGGGCAGCAGGGTACGGAAAATAGCTTTTTTGAGGGGCGAAAGCCCCAGATAGCTGACCACAATGGCGCGCGCTTCAAGGAAGATCTCCATCGTGGGCGCGCCTGCCGGGCAGCTGAAGTTGCAGCCGCCGCAGAGAAGGCAGCGGGAGAGCCGCTCGTAAACGGCCTCAGGGTTCTGAATGACAAGGTGGGCCAGGTTTTCCACAAGGGCGATTTTGCCTCGGGTTACGTCGCCCTCTTCGCCGGTTTCGTCAAAAACCGGGCAGAAGGCCTGGCAGAAGCCGCATTTCATGCAGGAGACCAGCTTGTCGTCCAGAGCCATCAACGAATTGGCAAGCCTGGTAAGATCGTTCATGCTCCAGCCCCTGTGCCGGACGGAAAATGTCTGCCGTCCGTCCGGCTTGCTTGAGATTTATGGTTCGGGGCGGCCAGAGGCCGCCCCGGCGGATTTTCTACCCACGGGCCCCGACAATTTTTTCCGGATTGAACAGGCCCTTGGGGTCAAAGGCGTTGCGCAACCGGCGCGAGAACATGATGGAGCCGCGCGAGGTCTCCTGCTCAAGCCACTGCTTCTTGGCCAGGCCGATGCCGTGCTCGCCGGAAAGCGTGCCCTTGAGTTCGAGGCCGAGGTTGAAGAGGTCGTCCACGGCCAGTTCCACGCGGGCCCATTCCTGCTTGTCGCGCTTGTCGCAGAGGATGCCGGGATGGAGGTTGCCGTCGCCGGCATGGCCGAAGGTGGCGATGGTCACGTTACGGTCCTTGGCGATCTTTTCCAGGCCCGCGATCATGGCCGGAATCTTGGAGCGCGGCACGGTGACGTCTTCCATCATGAAGGTGGGTTTGGCGCGGGCAAGGGCCGGAATGGCCACGCGGCGGGCTTCCCAGATGTTCTTCTTCTGCTCGGCGTCCTTGGCCACGACCACTTCGGTGGAACCGCATTCCTTGAGCACCTTTTCCACAACGGCGGCGTCGTCCTCGACCTGGGCGGGATGGCCGTCCACTTCCACCAGCAGCATGGCGCCGGCGTCGCGGGGCAGGCCGATTTTCACATAGTCTTCCACGTAGTTGATGGTGGCGTGGTCCAGGAATTCCAGGGTACACGGCACCACGTGCGCGGAGATGATGGCGGCCACGGCCTTGGAGGCGGACTGCATGTCCGTGAACAGGGCCATCATGGCTTTGGAGGCCTTCGGCGGGGGCACGAGTTTCAGGGTCACCTGGCTGGTGACGGCCAGAGTGCCTTCGCTGCCCACCATAAGGGGCGAAATGGCGTAGCCCGTGGCGCATTTCACGCAACGCGAACCGCAACGCACCAAGTCGCCGGTATTGGCATAGACTTCCATGCCCATGACGTAGTCTTTGGTGGTGCCGTATTTCAGGCCGCGCAGGCCGCCCGAGTTCTCAGCCACGTTGCCGCCGATGGTGGACACGGACATGGAGCCCGGATCCGGGGGATAGAAGAGGCCCATGGAAGCGATCTTGGCGGCCATGGGAGCGGTGATGACGCCGGGCTCCACAATGGCGTAGAGGTCTTCCGTATTGATCTCAAGAATGCGGTTCAGCGCGGTGGTCAGAATGACGATGGTGTCGGTGGTGTCCGGGATGGTGCCGCCGGAAAGGTTGGTGCCCGCGCCGCGCACGGTCATGGGCAGGCCTTCCTTGTAGCAAAGCTCGATGATCGGGCCAAGCTGTTCGGTTCTGGTAGGACGCACCACGCCGCCGGGAATGCACGGAGCCCACACGCACGAGTCGTAGGCGTAGTTCTGGCGGTCAGCTTCACTGGTAAAGACATTTTCCTTACCGACGATGGCCTCGAATTCCTTGGCAAGGGAATCACTCAACATACATTTTCCCCAACAGGGTTAGAGGATTGTGCGAGCGACATGCTCAGGCGCGCACTTGCTTGGCCAGGCGCTTCCGCAAATTTTCCGCCACGACGGCGGGTTCGATCTTCACACGGGCGATGCCGCTGTCCATGGCTGCCTTGGCGGTAGCCGCGGCTACCATCGGGGCCACATCGGGGTTGAGAGTGGAGGGAATGATCATCTGCGGGCCCAGTTCCTCGGGCTTGACCATATCGGCCAGAGCGTAGGCGGCCGCGATTTTCATGGCGTCGTTGATATCCGTGGCGCGCACGTCGATGGCGCCGCGGAAGATGCCGGGGAAGGCCAGAACATTGTTGATCTGGTTCGGGCAGTCGGAACGGCCGGTGGAAACCACCTTGGCGCCGGCGTCATAGGCGCGCTGCAGGGGCCAGATTTCCGGAATGGGGTTGGCCTGGGCAAAGACGATGGGGTCCTTGGCCATGCTGCGGATCATGTCCTCGTTAAGGGAATTGGGGGCGGACACGCCGATGAAGACGTCGGCGCCCTTGATGGCTTCGGCCAGGCCGCCCTTGACCTTTTCAGGATTGGTGCGCTTGGCGATCTCGTCCTTGTAGGGATTCATGCCCTCGGGGCGGCCTTCCCATATGGCGCCCTTGGAGTCGCACATGATCACGTTCTTGAGGCCCACGGCCATGAGCAGCTTGATGATGGCGATGCCCGCCGCGCCGGCGCCGCTGGTGACCACCTTGACGTCTTCCAGCTTCTTGCCCACTACTTTCAGGGCGTTGATCAGACCGGCCAGGGTGACCACGGCGGTGCCGTGCTGGTCGTCATGGAAAATGGGGCCCTTGAAGACGCCATTTTTCTTCAGGCTGTCCTCGATCACAAAGCATTCGGGAGCCTTGATGTCCTCAAGATTCACGCCGCCGAAGGTGGGAGCGAGCAGCTCGACCATTTCGACGATTTTGGCGGTGTCCTTGGTGTTGACGCACAGAGGGAAGGCGTCCACATCGCCGAAGGTCTTGAAGAGCAGGGATTTGCCTTCCATGACCGGCATGGCGGCGGCGGGGCCGATGTCGCCGAGGCCCAGAACGGCCGTGCCGTTGGACACCACGCAAACGAAATTGGAATGGTTGGTGTAGACATCCACATCCGCCGGGTTCTTGTGGATTTCCATGCAGGGCTCGGCAACGCCGGGCGAATAGGCCAGAGTCAGATCGTCAGTTTCCCGCACCGGCACCTTGACCCGGACTTCGATTTTCCCCTGATAGTCCTTGTGCATGGCCAGGGCTTCTTCACGCAGATTTTTGATTCGGGACATAGGTTCTCTCCTTGGAAGCAATCCGGGTGGCGGAGCCGGAAATGCCGCAGTGCACTCGCGCGTCAGACGGCCCCGGTTGAACGGGTTCCGGGCACGTTGCCCGGAACCCGCAGCGGCAGCGCCGCGTTTATTTCTTGTTCTTGGCGTCGATTTCAGCCTGGGCGGCCAGGATGTCTCTGGCGTTGTCATACACGGGCGTATCAACCATCTTGCCCAGGTAGGACACGGCGGCCTTGCCCTTGGCGAGGCCTTCTTCCTCGAACACTTTCACCACGCCCTGGGCCCATTCCACGTCGGCCGGGTCGGGGGCGTACAGGCGGTTGGAGGGCTCCACCTGGCTGGGATGGATGATCATGCGGCCGCCGTAGCCCATCTGCAGGCCGTCGCGCACGTTCCGCTCGAAAGCTTCGGTGTCCTTGAAGGAGACGAAGGGAGCGTCGATGGCCACAAGGCCGGCGGCGCGGCAGGCGATGGCGACCTTGGCGCGGCCCCAGAGCTGCTCCACGGCTTCGTTGGTGATTTTGACGTGCATGTCGCGGCAATAGTCCACGGCGCCGAAGATGGCGTTGACGTTGCGCGGGCTGGCCATGCAGCATTCATAGGCGTTCATGATGCCCTTGGCCGTTTCCAGCAGCATGGAAATTTTCACGGAGCCGATTTCCATGCCGCGGCGGCGTTCCAGCTCTTCCAGCTTCCAGGCCAGGCGCTTCACGTCGTCGGGATGACCGGTCTTGGCCAGGGTGACGCCGTTGAGGCCGGGCTGCACCACGGCTTCCAGGTCATCGTTGGTCATTTCGGTTTCCCAGTTGTTGATGCGCACATAGATTTCAGCGCCGCTCACGCTTTCCTTGGCGATCTTGTGCATATTCTCGACGATCATCTTGCGCGCGTTTTCCTTCTCGGACGGGGGAACGGCGTCTTCCAGGTCCAGCGTGATGATGTCGGCGGGGATGGTGGGCGCTTTTTCAATGAATTTGGGATTGTTACCGGGCACATAGAAGATGGAACGCATAACAGCCATGTGAGGACTCCTGTGGATAAAAATCGTCTGAAAATTACCTCAACCACGTCAACCAAGGCGACATTGTTCCGGCGCGCATCTCTCCTCGCGGAAGTGCTTCGGGGCGGACCGGCCCCCGCAGGGGACATCCGGCCGCGTAAACCCGTTTGCGCCCGCCCGCCTGCCCGGCAGATCGCCGGGTGGCGCGGCTTTTTGCCGTTTCATTCTGAATAGGCTATTGCTATTAACAAGTCAACATGTCATACCAAAAAAAGTACAAAGAAACTTCGGCCTCAAAAGCTTTTTCCGAATTTGTTCAGCCGGGTTTACAAAAATGTGGCAGCGGGGCACACTGAACTCGCTGGCATAGTTTTTTTCACCGATTGTTCACACCTTACCAACGATACGCATGAAAAACAACTATACAGAAATACTTGGGAACAGGCGGCGTAATATTCAGCGCCCACGGGTGCATACCGAGGTCTTGACCTGTCTTCTGGAGGATATTCGGGCGGGTATCTACCAAGAAGGGCAAAAGCTGCCTTCCGAGCGGGAACTCATGGAGGAGTTCGGCGTGGGGCGGCCCGCGGTGCGCGAGGCCTTGTCCGCGCTGGGCCGTATGGGGTTGATCGAAATATCGCCCGGCATGCGCGCCAGGGTCTGCAAGCTGACGCTCAAACCCCTGCTGGGGGAGATGCGGGCCACCTTGCAGATTTATTCCAGTTCCCCGGACGGCTGGCGGCAGCTGCACGACCTGCGCCTCTTTTTTGAAACCTCCGTGGCCCGGCAACTGGCACATCAGGTGACGGACGAGCAGTTGAAGGCCTTGAAGGATATTCTCGCCGATCAGCGGAACTTTCTGGACAGATCGGAAATCCGCTCTTTTGCCGAGGCGGATATCGCCTTTCACCGCGCTCTGGTGGAATTTCTGGACAATCCTTTTCTGGGCTTGCTGGCCGAGGGCTTCGGCGGCTGGCTGATCACGCCCCTGTACGCCTCCATGCAGGTGCGGCGGCAGAGCGAGCGCTCGTATACCGCGCACGTGGCCGTCTTTGAGGCCCTGAAAAAGCGTAATTCGGACTTGGCCGAACAGGCCATGCGTTCACATCTGGAAGAAATGCGCAGCATCTATCAGGTTGACCTGATGGCCGCGCGGGAAGCTCGGGAAGGCGAAGAGGCTTTTGCCGCCATGGATCAGGCGGTTCCGGCCCAGCCGGGCGAGCAGGAGTTTCCGCCCATGCCGTTCGGCATGCCCGAGCGTGCGCCGGGTTAGAGCGGTTCACGCATGAAATGCGCCAACAGGCCCTGGGGGGGCGGATTTGAGATTGCCCCGCTGTTGCGTGTGAAGTCCGTTGCGCAAACGACAAAAAACGCGACAACTTTGATTGTCGCGTTTTTTTGTGGGCCGGACACCCGGCAACGGCTGTTGCCGCTGCTTCCTTTCGGACCTGACGGAGTTGGCAGTGTTGCCGCCGCCCGGCTTGAACTATGCTTTACCCGCAAAGGGGGCGGCCTGTCAATGCGTGCTTTGCCCGTCTTTCAGTTCCGGGCATTCGCCGTTCACGCCAGGGCCGGGCCCTGGGCCGCGAAAAGCCGTTCGGCGTTGCTCATGACCGCCTCCAACCGGGCATCGTCCAGCCCGGCCATGCGTTGCAGGCGCTCCAGCTCTTCCTCGGGATCGTACAACGGCCAGTCCGTGCCGAAGAGCAGGCGCTCCTGGGGAAAGGCAGCCAGCAGGGCGCGCAATTCCTCCGGCGTCACAAAGGGGGTGACGCTGGAGGTGTCGAACCAGAGATTTTCGCGCCGCCGTCCGCCCAGGATCTTCATTGCGTGTTCCCACATGCGGTAGCCGCCCAGATGAGCCGCAATAATGTTCAGGCCCGGAAAAGCATCCAGAATGGCCGCCAGCTTGTAAGGGCAGGAAGGATTTTTCTCCGGGCTGATGTTGTCGCCGATATGGATTTCAAAAATAAAATCCTTTTGAGCCGCTTCAAAAATGGGCAGCAGGCGCGGGTCGTTGAGCCAGAACCCCTGAAAGTCCGGGTGGAGTTTCAGGCCGCGCAGCCCGGCCGCCTTGATCCGCTGGAGTTCCGCCTCCCAGTTGGCGTAGCCGGGATGCAGGGTGCCGAAGCCGATGACTTCGGCATGGGCCTTTTGCAGGCTCATAGCGTAATTGTTGGCCGGAATGACCTGGGCCGGGGCCGTGGCGGCGCAGAGCACCACGCATTTGTCCACTCCGGCGTGCTTTTCGCGGGCCAGCAGATGGTCGATGGTGCCGTCGCCGGCGCAGGCCACGTTGTAGAAATTGTTGAGGTGGTCCACGGCCTTGCATGCGATTTTGGGATGGAAGGCGTGGGTATGGATATCAATGAACATACGTTGCAACTCACAGGGCGGCGCGCCCGAACTTGGCTCTGCTCCGCCTGTCGCCGACGGCGTGCGTGTTTGTCATGAGAACATGTGACACTTGAACCGCTCTCGCTGTTGCGACAAAGAGATTCATGCCCCGTTGGGGCGCTTCCGGTCGGATTGGCAGTGTCAGCGAATGCGGACCGCGTTTAGGCCTTGCCCACGCCGTTGACCACATTGACCGGAGTGCCCTCCTGCCAGCGGCGGATATTTTCCGCCGTAAGGTCAATGATGTTCTGGCGGGCCTTAACCGTGGCCCAGGCGATATGCGGGGTGATCAGGGTATTGGGCGCGCTGAGCAAAGGATTGTCCCGGCTGGGCGGTTCCTTGGAGAGCACGTCCGTGCCCAGGCCGCGCAATTGTCCGCTTTTCAGGGCTTCGGCGGCGGCCGCCTCGTCCACCAGCGGGCCGCGCGCGGTATTCAGCAGGATAGCCCCCTTGCGCATTTTGGCCAGGCTCTTGGCGTTGATCAGGTTGCGGGTCTGGGGCGTGAGCGGGCAGTGCAAGGAAATGATGTCCGATCCCGCCAGAACCTGGTCCAGAGAGGCAAAAGCGAAGGGGCTGTAGGACGGCGGATTCTTGGGCGTGCGGCAGTGGGCCAGCACGCTCATGCCGAAGGCATGGGCCAGCTCGCCCACCCGGCGGCCGATGGAGCCGAAACCGACAATGCCCATGGTCAGTCCTTCCAGACAGAGGGGTGTGTATTTCCAGTAGCACCATTGCTCGGCCCGTTCCCAGTCTCCGGCCTTGACGCTTTCGGTATGCTGGCTGGTGTGGCGGCAGAGTTCCAGCAAAAGGGCCATGGCGTGCTGGGCCACATCGTCCACGCCATAGGCCACCACGTTGCAGACCGGGATATTGCGCTCGGCAAAAGCCTCCACATCCACTGTATTATAGCCCGTGGCCAGCACGCCCACCATGCGCACGCTGTCCAGAATGGGGAGATCGTCGCGGCGCAGGCAGGTTTTGTTCGCCAGCAGGACGTCGGCGCCTCTGGCCCGTTCCGCCAATTGCTCTTTGGCGGTTTCATCGTACAAGGTCACTTCGCCCAGGGCTTCAATGGGGCCCCAGTCCACATCGCCGGGATTGAGTATGGCGCCGTCGAGAATGACTATCTTCATGGGAATGTCCTTGGGTTGCGGCTGTTCGCGGCGCTCGGGACGCGCCGGGCAAATAGTGTAGCCCGAGCCGGTACGGGCCGCAAGCGTCCGGGCCGACCATCCCAAGGCAGACGCATCTAATTCCAGGTTTTGCAGGCCTTTTATTTGCCGTGATGATCCGTCAAAACCAGCCTTTTGTGTGCCGGCTGCGTCATCTGGCGCTTTTTGCTGCTCATGTACACTTGAGTACAGCGCTGCTCTCGATGCTCGTAAGGCTCGCCCGGCTCGCCCAACGGGCACAGCCCTTTGGGCCGCCTTCCGGTCGGTTTCCGCGCAAAAAGTGCCATTTTCCTTGCCGGCCCGCAAAAATCTTATTTTTTAGGATTCTCCCGGCGCCAGCCATCCGCCTGCGCTTCGCTCCGGCGGAGCAAAGGTGGCTTCGCCTCTTTTTTGTTCGTTCCCCAATCTATCGGGGAATAAAAACTTTTTAGATGCGTCTGCTCTGCCGACCGTCTACGGTTGGCCCGGAGCAAAAAAGGCCGCCCTCACGGGCGGCCTTGAAGAGACGGAATCAGCGGATGCCTAGTGGGCAATCACGCGGAAGTCGTCGCGGCGGTTCTTGGCCCACACGGCTTCGCCGGTGCCCTGAACGGCCGGATTTTCCTTGCCGTAGCTGATCATTTCAAGCTGGCTGGGGTTCACGCCCAAGGTGACCAGGTATTCATAGGCGGCGCGGGCGCGGCGTTCGCCGAGGGCCAGGTTGTATTCCTGGGTGCCGCGGTCGTCGCAGTTGCCTTCAATGCGCACGCGAATGCTGGGGTATTTCTTCATCAGCTCAGCCTTGGTCTTCAGCATGTCTTTGTATTCGGGCTGAATGTTGAATTTGTCGAAAGCGAAGTACACGCGGGCATCAGTGATCTGCTGAATGGCGGCGCGCATTTCAGGGGTCAGGCCGTCATCGTAGCCGGGTTCACCGGTGGTTTTCTTCGCGCAGCCGAAACCGGCGGCCAGGGCCATAACCAGAGCGAGAATAAGAGCGTAGCGTTTCATGTGTGTGTCCTCCTGAACAGCTCATACTCCAAAAAAAAGTACCTTTCCTTTCTGCACAACGCGTGATCCCTTGACCACGCGAGAGAGATGGTATCTGCCCTTCTATTTTTGTCAAGGTATGGAAGGCTGATTCGTAAAATTTTTTTTACCCGGCCTCTGAAAAAATTTCAGACGACCGGGTAAAAATACGTTTTTCCGCCGCATTGAGCGAAAAATTACTTCTGCGTCACCGGCATGCCCCAGCGCGGGAAAGAGGCCGCGCCGCCGCCGGTGGGCACCTGCTTGGCGTCGCCGCCGTGGCGGGTGGTCAGGTAGATGCCGCGTCCGCCGTTGCGGGTGGAGGCAAAGGCGATGAAGTAGCTGTCCGCGCAGAAGGAAGGCTGCTCGTCGCTGCCGGGCCCGAAAGTGATCTGGCGCTCCATGCCCGTGAGCATGTCCTGCACGAAAATGCGGTGGCCGAAATCGGTCATCCGGCTGTAGACCACCAGGGTGCCGTCCGGGGAGAGGTTGGCCTCGGTGTTGTAGGTGCCGTTCTTGCTCACCCGGGTGATGCTGCCGCTGCCCAGGTCCTTGAGAAAGATCTGCGGGCCGCCCAGGCGGGAGGAGGTGAAGGCCATCTTGGTGCCCGTGCTGTCAAAGGTGGGCGAAACGTTGATGGCGTTGCTTTGTTCCAGCACGCGTTCCTTCTGGAAAACGTGGTTGAGCAGGAAGATGACCGGATACTTGCCGTTGGAGAGGGCCACGGCCACCTTGTTGTCGGGCATGAAAGCCGGGCCGATGACCACGTTGCCGGGGAAGCGGATGCGCTGCACCTTGCCGGTGGAGCGGTCCCACACGCCCAGGGCGTGGGATTTGGGGTCGATGTGGCTGAAGACCACAAAGCGGCCGTCCGGGGACCAGGCCGGGGAAAGGGCCTCGCCCGGAATGTTGGTGATCTGGCGCAGGTCGCGGCCCGTGGGCTTGACCAGCCAGACGTTGGCGCTCATTTTGCCGGTCTTTTTCACAAAAGCGAGGGTGGAGCGGAAAAAGGCGCCGTTGCCGGTCAGGGCTTCCAGCAGGTCGGCGCAGAAGCGGTCGGCCACTTCAGGCAGATCGCGCTTGTTGACTTTGGGATATTCCTTGCCGAACAGGCGGCCGCCGGTATTGGTTTCAAAAGCGCGGATCTGGACGGGTTTGGTGCCGCTGTCGCCGTCGGGCCAGAAGGTGGTGACCACAATGTCCGAACCGGCCAGTTGGAAACGCTTGAAGTCCAGAGCGGGCGGTTCGTAGCCCGCCAGCACCACGCCGCCCAGCACGGCCTTGGGGTCCGTGAGGCGCATGAAGGGCAGGAAGCTGAGATTCTGCTCCACCAGGGTCTGCAATTCCGCGCCCATGCCCGTGGCCTGAGCCTGGGGGCCCTTGAGCGGGGCGGCCAAAGCCAGATTGACGATATTCTGGCCGGGATTCATGATATCCACGCGCATGGCCGCCTCGGCCCGGGTGCCGGGCAACGGCCCCAGCGCCACGGAGAGAGCCAGGGCCAGGAGAAGAAGGATTTTTTTCATGGCTCGGTATTCCTCATTCGGTCGGCGCGCGTCAGCGGCGCACCAGTGTAAAGGTGAGATCCAACGTGTTGCCGAGGCCCGCGGGCGGCGGTTCCACGCTGCCCGCCCGGCGTATGCCCTGGAGCACGAATTTGTCAAGTCGCTGGTCCCCGCTGCTCTGCAACAGGGTGGATTTCTTGATGGCGCCCGCGGCGTCCACCTGCAGACGCACCGTGGCATAATAGGTGCCCGGCGCTGTTTCCGCGGGAATGAACATGGCGTTGCGCAGATTCCAGGTAATGGTGGAAAAATACTTACGGTAGCGCGGGTCGTACTGGTCCTGCGCCATACTCCGGGACTCGTTCTGTCCGCTCCGCGGCGCGGTCGTAACCGTGTCCGTAGCGGCCGGGGCCGTCATCGGGGCTGGCGCCGTAACTGCCGCATGCCCGGCGGACGCGCCGGAGAGATCCAGGCGCATTTCCTCTTCGGAGAGGCCCGTGCCCGATGGCGCGGGCGGCGCAGCTTCGGCTTTGGCCGTTTTGGGGGCGGCGGGCTTTTCCTTGGCGGGTTTGATGGCCTCGGTGGCCGGACTGTCCGGGCTCAGACCGGCCCGCGGTCCTTTGGCGGCTTTTTTCTGTCTTCCGGCGTCGGCTGCCGCCTTGGCGCGCGCCGGTGGGGCCACGGGCGCGGGCGCGACCTCGGGCAGGGGCCGGCCCGCGCTTTTGGCAATGGCCTCGGCACGTTCACGGGCGCGCTCCTCGACGGAGCTGGCCCGTTGCTGGCCCATGAGCCGCTCGGCCTTGTCGCGGGCGAGAACTTCGGCCCGCATGGCCTCTTCATTGGAAAGGGTTTCGGTTTTGGCCTTGCCCTTGGGCATGCCGGTCCAGAAGGCCAGGTGCACGTCCAGGGGCATGCCGTAGGGCGGCGTGCCGAACGGAGCCGCCTGGCGCACAGCGCCGCAGGCGGAGCTGTCCAGAGCTTCCATGCCCGAGGCCTTGGTGGGCGCGCAGTTCAGTACCTTGCCCTGGCCGTCCAGAGAAACTTTCAGCCTGACTTCAAACTCGCCCTTAAGCGCCGGAGGCGGCGCCCAGACCGCGATGACCTTGTCCAGCACCTTGCCGGAGTAGCCGCCGTTCTGATCCGCCGCCGCCAGACTTGCCCCGGCAGCCGGAACCGCCGTGAAAAGCAGGGTTGTGAGCAGGACCGCAAGGCCCGTACGCAAGATGGATGGCATAAGCGTCGTTCTCCTCAGGTTAGCGCCCCATGAGTTCGTCAAAGGTGAATACCAGGTCCAGGTCCGAGTATTCAGCCGAGGGCGGCGGCGGGAATTCCCCGGCCTGGCCGGTGCGCACCACCGCGTTGACCGCCGAGGCGTCGTACTGCGAGTTGCCGGAACTCTGGCTGATTTCAGCCTGGAGCACTTTGCCCTGCATGTCCACCTTGACCCGGACCACGCAGCTCAGATTGACCCGCCCGGCCGAGGCGAAACCCCAGTTGGGACGCACGGCCAACATGACCTGGCCCATATAGACGTCGCCCAGACCGCCCCCGCCGGGGCCGTCGCCTTCGCCGCCGCCGCCACCGCGATTGCCCCCGGCCTTGCGCTGGGCCTGGGCCAGGGCCTGCTCAATGGCGTTGCCCCGGTCGCCCGAATCGGCGCGGGAACTGGCCTTGCGGGCCTTCTGCAATGCGGCGGCAATGGGATCTTCCTTGGTTTTGCCGTCTTTCTTGGGCTTTTCGTCTTTTTTAGGCTTGTCGGCCTTCTTGGGCTCTTCCCTTTTTTCCTGCTTCTTGGGTTCTTCCCTGGGCGCTTCTTCCTTCTTGGGCAGGTCTTTCTTTTTCTTGGCTACCGGGGTGGCCTCTTCCTTGGCCGGTATCGGCTTGGGAGGCTCCTTCACGGGCTCGGGCCGTTTGACCGGCGCGGCCTCCTTGGGCGGCGCGGGCACGGGCGCGGGCTCCTTGACCTCTTCCCGCGCGGGCGCGGCGATTTCATTCTTGGGCGCGGGCGGGGTGGGGGCCTGGGGGCCGTCCCCTAGTTCGCCCATATGCCCCAGAATGGGCGAGGGCGTCCGGTTGCCGCCGGGCGCGCCTTCCACCAGGCTGATCATCACCGGCGGCGTGTCCAGCCGCACCGGCGGATGGCTGGGCCAGAACCAGATCAGCAGAAAGGCCGCCAGATGCAGGCAGAAGGAAAGAACGTAGGAGGCCAGGCGCATGCGAACCTACTTCCGGGTTCCGGCGGCAGCGGGTTTCGCGCCGCCGGGGGCCGCGCCCTCGGGCTGTTCGGCCATCACGCCCAGCTTTTCAATGCCCACGGCCTTGATATGCCCCATGACTTCCACCACGATGCCGTAGGGCACTTCCTTGTCGGCCTGCAAAAAGAGGCTCTTGTTCTTTTCCTTGACCAGGCGCTGGAGGTAGCCCTCCAGGTCTTCCATGTTGTCCACGCCGTATTCATCCAGAAAGATCTTGCCGTCCCGCCGCACGGTGAGGATCATGTGGTCCGCCTCGGTGGGAAGGACTTCCACCTGTTTGGTCTGGGGCAGATCCACGTCCAGGCCCTGGCTCATCATGGGCGTGGCGACCATGAAGATGATCAGGAGCACCAGCATCACGTCCACAAAGGGCGTGACGTTGATCTCCGAGACGAATTTGCTGTTGCCGAGGCTCGCGCCCATGACTACAGCTCCGTGGCGCCCGCGCGCTGCACGGGGCGGTGGGCGTTGAGCTCGCGCTGGACGCGGTTCAGGAAGAAGCCCGCGAAATTGACCAGCAGGGTGTCCACCTGGGAGAGTTTGCCCATGAAAATGTTGAAGCCCACTGTGGCGGGCACGGCTACGCCCAGGCCGATGGCCGTGGCCACCAGGGCCTCGGAAATGCCCGGCGCCACCGTGGCCAGGGAGGCGGACTTGAGCATGCCGATGGAATGGAACGAATTCATGATGCCCCAGACCGTGCCGAACAGGCCGATAAAGGGCGCGGTGTTGGCCGTGGTCGCCAGAAGTGAGAGTGAACGCTGCAGGCGGGCCAGTTCGCTGGCCACGCCCTGGCGCAGGGCGCGGCGCACATTGTCCACCACCACTTCGCTGGAATTGCCCAGCTCCTTGGAGCGGTTGAACTCCAGCACGCCCTGATGGGCGATGTAATAGAGCGGCGAGGCCGGGTCGGAACCCAGAGACTGCACCGCCTCGCGCAGGCTGGCCGCCTTGTCGAAGCGCTCGGCGCCGCTCAGGGCCTTACGGCTGGCGGCGTTGAGCGCGATGAACTTCTGGATCATCATCCCCCAACTGCCGATGGACATGAGCACCAGAAGCGCCAGCACGGCCTTGGCTATCAGGCTTGCCTGGGCGATCATCGAAAAAAAGCTGAATTCCATGTGGTTCTCCGTAACAATGCACGATCAAAGCCGCACGCGGGACGGAGCGGCGGACGCAAAAAAACGTCCACCGCAAAGGGGCGGAAGCGCCGGAGCCCGCGACTGGGCTTCGAGGCGAACAATGCAACGAGAGAGCTCTTTTTTCAAGATTTTTTTTAGAACCCGGGCGCGTTTTCATTCCCACGAACGGAAACACGCACAGGGGGGCGCCAAGTGGCACTAGCGCGGGCCGCCTTTCATTTTACGCCAGAGGGTATTGGTGCTGATGCCCAGATTTTTGGCGGCGCGGCCGCGATTGTGCGCGCATTTTTCCAGTTCGGCGCGGATGATTTCCTGCTCCAGGTTTTCCAGGCGTTCTTTGAGGCCCCCCTGTCCGTGCGTGCCGCCCGTAGGGGCCGGGAGGCCTGCTGTTGCCCCGGCAGATCCGGAAGGCGGGACGGAGGGGGCCAGGCGCCCTTGGGTGACGCGCAGGTCGTCGAGCAGCTTTTCTAACAGGGCTTCGTCGCAGGCGTCGGCGTCTGAAAGCAGGCAGTAGCGGCGCAGCAGGGCGTCCAGCTCGCGCACGTTGCCGGGCCAGGAATAACCCTCCAACAGGCGCAGGGCGCGTTGCGAAAGTTTTTTGCGCGCCATGGCCTGTCTGTCCAGCATATGCCGGGCCAGCGCGGGGATGTCTTCCGGCCGCTCGCGCAGAGGCGGCGTTTGCAGGCGCAGCAGGGAGAGACGGTAGTAGAGATCCGCCCGGAAGCGTCCGGCCCGCACCTCCTCCACCAGGTCTTTCCAGGACGAGCTGATGACGCGGGCATTGACGGCAATGGGCCTGTCGCCGCCCAGGCGGAAGATTTCGCCTGTTTCCAGCACGCGCAACAGACGGATCTGCACGGCCGGGCTGATATCCGCGATCTCGTCCAGAAAGATGGTGCCGTCCTGGGCCAGTTCAAACAAGCCTTCCTTGCCGCCGCGCCGCGCGCCGGTGAACGCGCCCTCGTCATAGCCGAAGAGTTCGCTTTCCAGCAGGGTTTCGGGCAGCGCGCCGCAGTTCAGGGCTACAAAGGGGCCGTTTTTGCGTGGTCCGGCCTGGTGCAGGGCATGCGCCAACAGCTCCTTGCCGGTGCCGCTTTCGCCATGGATGTGCAGGGCCGCGTCCGCATCGGCGAAACGCGCGGCCTGAAGCCGCAAGGCGTGCATGGTCGGGCTTGCCCCCAACAGGCTGTCCAGACTATGGCGGGCCGTGAAGCCTCGCTGACCGCGGTTTTTGAGTTTGCGGGTCAGGTCGCGCAGACGCGCGGCCGGAGCAAAGGCCGCCAGCGCGCCGCGCAGTTTGCCGTCCACCAGTACCGGGCGGGTATTGATGACCAGCTCCCGGCCGTTGACGCGGCGGATGATGCCCTCTTCGCCCCGGCCGGTTTTCAGGGCTTTGGCGATGCCCAGGCTCTCCGGCAGGCCGGTGCCGTCGACAACCGGAGCGGACATCCCTTCCAGCAGAGCTTCAGCGGCACGGTTGCTGGTGGCTGTACGGCCCTCGGTGTCCACCCCCACAATGCCTTCGTGCAGGGATTCCAGCACGCCGCGCAGCCAGGCCGTCTGTTCCCGGTCCTGTTGTTGGGAGCGGGCGATATTCAAGGCCTCGTCCAGAGCCCGTTCCAGAGCCTCCTCGCCCGGCTTGACCACCACGCCCCGGCAGCCTTGGGCCTGGGCGATTTCAGCACAGATGCCCCCGCCCACCACGCAACCCACGCCCTGAGCCACGGCCTGGCTGATTCCGGCCACCAATTCCTGAGTGGTGGTGAAGGGCACAGGCAGCAGGCGGACGTGCAGCAGTTCGGCGAACAGCGCGGGCCAGCGGGGTATCGCGCCATAGCAGGTGCAGGCGATATGCTGCGTCTGTTCGCGTGCACAGATCAAGGCCTCGAGGATGTCCAGATGGCTGCGGGCGATGGTCACCACCGGACGGCGCAAATGGCGGCGCAGCAGTTTGCCGGTGCCTCCGCCGCCCAGGATCACGTCCGTGCCGTCGTCCAGCAGGGCGCGGGCCACGGGCAGGGCTTCCTCCATGGTCGCCAGGCGGATTTCCATGTGCAGATGGCGCGCAGCGGCGTAGTCGCGCACGGTTTGGGCCACGGGCAGGGAGTTGGAGACAAAGGCGAAGTGAAAGGAGTCATTGCGCATGGCTGTATTCCGTGGAGGAGGTTGCCGGGAACTTTGGGCGGTGTTCCGGTTGTGGCCGCCGCCCTCGGAAAAGGTCAACCGCGCCCGCCTTGCGGGCGGGCACGGTAACGGAGGGGCGGGCCTCCCCCCTGTGAGAGGCCCGGCATGCGGGAAAGGGGACGGCTTACGCGGGCGGCAGAATGTAGAAGTCCAGGCCCATCACCACCACGGTCAGCCAGAAGTAGAGGATGGTGATGCCCACGGAGACCACCGCCGCCACAAGGCCCCAGAGGAACATGGTCCGCAGATTGGCTCCGTAACCGGCCACAATGCCCTGCGCGCCGGTGGCCGAGGCCACGGCATAGCTCCAGCTGATGGCCGCGCCGGTGATCCAGACCCAGGGCACCGCGCCGAATTGCAGGCCGTGCCAGTGATTCATGGCCTCTATGGCCAGCGGCACCATGACCCCGGCGGCCGCCGTATCGCTGGTGACCTGGGAAAGGGCGTTGGCCGCCACGCTCCAGGCCACGATGGAAAAGGTGTCGCTGACGCCTACAAAGGCCGTGATCCACTGGCCGAACACGGCGGAAGCCCCGGTGGCGCCCAGAATTTTGCTCAGAGCCACGGCCGCGGGCCACATGAAGAGAATAGTTATCGGAAAATGTTCCCGCAAGGTCCTGGTGGAAAGAATGCTTTCGCCCTTGGCTGTGCGGGAGGGCCAGAACAACAGGAGCAGGGGAATGATGCAGAACAGCTGGGTGGGCTGGAGCCAGGCCCATTGCGGTCCCTTGGCATACGGGGCGTAGAGCGGCTGGAGCACGGCCAGCGCAATGGCCAGGGCAAAGCCGTAGAAGGAGACTTTTTCCTCATAGCTCATGGGGCCGAGCTTCGCCAGCTCCTGGCGGTAAAACTCCTTGCTGCCGCCGAAGGTTTCCCGGTCCGTTTTCATGAAGTACATCATGACGCCCACGCCGAGCACCACCAGTATGGAAATAGGCAGCATGCGCAGGGTCCAGTCGATGAAATAGATGTTGTAGCCCAGATACTTGTTGAGCAGGCCGTAGGTCACTACGGACTGGCCGCCGCCCAGGGGCGTGGCCATGCCGCCCACGCTGGCGCCCCAGGCCACGGCAATGAGGATGTTGGACGCGGCCTTGGAGTTCCAGCGCTCTTCATTCGTGCTGAAACCCGCGTACATCAGCGAGGCCACGGCCACGGGCGCAAACATGGCCGCCACTGTGGTGTTGCCCACCACAAAGGAGGTGACGCCGCAGAGGATGAACCAACCGGCGGTCTGGGCGCGCACGTTGCCGCTGACGCGCATCAGGAAGTTCAGGGCCAGCCGTTTGGCGAAGCCCCAGCGCACCCAGGCGGAGGTGATGGCCGTGGCTCCGAAAATGAGCACGGCCTCTTTGTGCACATAGGCTTCCAGCACCTTGCCCAACGGCATGTAACTGTAGACGCAGACCACGAAAATGGGCACGAGACAGGTCAGTTTGATATCCACCGCCGTGGTGATCCACCACCAGACCATCCAGAACAGGATGCCGAAGCCGAAACGGGCGTTGAGCGGGCCGAAGCAGGGCAGACAGAGGGCCAGCAGCAGGAGAGCCGGGCCGCTCAGGATAAGCAGAACGCGGCGTGCCGCGGAAGGGGAGTCGGACATGAGCTTTCTCCGGGGCTTTTCCGGCGGGCCGCAGCCCGGCCCGCCGGGGAGAGTTTTTCCCGTGCGGTCCGCACGGATATGGCGTGGCCGCTACAGCACCACGTCGCCCACATAGCGTCGCTTGATGGAAAAATGTTTTTTCCAGCGGGCGGAGGCGCGCAGACCTGTGATGTATTCCTCGTCGGGATCTCCCACGGGAAATACCACAGGCGCGTCAGCCGGGTTCCAGACGCCTTTTTTGCGGCGTTCTTCGCGTTGGTCGATGAGCCAGTCGTTGTAGCTTTCAAAGACGATATGGCCTTCAAAGCCGTCCAGGGTGGCGGCACGGATGCGGCCGTCGAATTCGAGATATTTCTCGATCACCCGCTCGGAAGGCATTTCCGGCTTCACGTCGTTTTTATAGCCGGCCTCCTCCAGCTCCTTGCCGGCCACGGCGGCGAAAATGCGCTGATCACGCGGGGAGAGCAGGTCTTTGTGGATGCCCACGTACTTGTCGCTGATGGGCTTGCCCAGCGGGGCGTGGTCGCGCGAAGCGCCGCGCGCCTTGCAGAGATCGGTCTTGTAGAAATCGAACATGCCGTCTTCGAAATCCTCGCCCAGGAATTCGCAGACGTCACGCATGACCCGTTGCGGTTCGCGCACCAGTTCTTCGTACCTCACGTCCAGCCAGAGGCCCTTGTCCCGCAGCGGCTCGCGCCATTCCCTGACCGCATTCCAGCAGCGCTTCCAGGATTGGGCCGCGCAGTAGATGTTGGTGGGCCCGAAGGAGGATTCCATGTAGTCCACGCAGGCGTCGCGGCCGTCGCGCGTAATATAAATAAACTGCGCGTCCGGAAAGTCTTGGTGCATGGGGCCCACAAAATAGAGATTGTGCGGGGTCTTCTCACCCCAGCGCGGCTTGTTCACATACTGGGCGAAGCGCAGATGCATGCCCGCGTAGAGCCCGGCGAAGCTGCGTTCCGGGGCCAGTTCCAGCACTTCGTCCACGATGGTGCGGGGGTTGACCCGCATGCCCCAGAAGGGGGTTTTCAGGCCGAAGACCATTTCCTCGGCCAGGACGCGGAAATTTTTTTCCTGCGAGAGATCGCCGTAGGTGTGCAGATAGGGATAGAAGCGCGGGTAGTACCAGACCACTTCGGGCACGGCGATGCGCGAATGGCAACCCAACAGGGCCATAACCAGGGTGGTGCCGGAACGTTCGGCGCCGATCATGAAAATGGGGCGTTCCTTGAGACGAATGGGCATGGAAGTTCCTCCTGTGCCGTTTGCGGGTGTTTTTCCGGTTTCAGAGAAAAATTCCTGAAGTTTTTCCAGAACCGGAATCCGCGACAGGGATGTCGCGTCAAAATGGGAAGCGTTTCGGAGGCAAGGCGCGTTCGCGTTCGCGCCGCTGCCGACACATAAAAACTGCGTCCACGCAGTTTTTATTTTTATGTGGAAATCACCTGAAGGGCGCGAAGGACAATGAACGCGCCCACCACGATGCAGACCACGGAAACCACTTTTTTGAGGGATGCCTGGGAAATGCTGTGGGCCAGACGCGCGCCGACCATCACGCCGACCAGCTCGGCGGCCGTGACCCAGAGGGCTGTGCCCGTGTCGATGAAGCCGTGGGCCAGATTGCCCGCGCTGCCGGACAGGGCGGCGGTGATCTGGATGACCTGGCTGGTGGCGATGGCCGTAAGGGGCGGGAAGCCGATGATGACCATGAGCGGCACGGAAAGCACCGGGCCGCCCACGCCGGTCAGGCCGGAACCGAAGCCCACCGCGCCGCCTATGGCCAGCAGGAATAGTTTTTGCCGGAGAGTGCCCCAACCTTTTACGGTCCGGTATTCCAGGCTGCCGCCCCTGGCCGGGAAGAGGGCGTAGACGCCCGCGAAGATGATTACGGCCCCGAGCAGCAGATCCAGCAGGCGGGCTGGAGCCGCCGCGTTGGCAAGGGAGCCGGGATAGCCGCAGAGCAGGCCGCCCAGACAGACCGGAATGGTGATGCGCCAGTCGATGCTGCCGTGCCGCCAGAACAGCCAGGTGCCCAGCAGGCCGGTGAAGATGAAGCTGAACAGGGCCGTGCCCATGGCCGTGTGCGTGGAAAGTCCGGCCAGGACGTTGAGGGCCGGAATCAGCAGAATGCCGCCCACGCCCACGGTGCCGATGAGCCCTCCGACAAGGACCGCCACAAGGAATAACAGAAGAAACATAGCCTGCTCCATGATTGTGATGCCCTGGAACAGCAATTCGTATGCCATGCTGATTATTTATATCAATCTACTGTAATTATTGATTATTATTTTTAGAACGAAGTCGGTTTGAGATGCGAAATTTGCAAATCCGGAAGGAAATATTCCAAGTGTGGAGTAGGGGGCGGCGCCGTTTCCGGAATCGCCCGCAAGTGCAAAAGGTACCAGGGCTTTCGCGCTCATTGTGCATCGGGCGGGATGGGGCTATGATTATTCATTACACGAATTTTTTATCCACAGGAAAAGTATGACCGCATCTTTTGAAGAACTGGGTTTGTCCCAAGACCTTTTGGACGCCGTTAAGGATATGGGCTTTGAGGAGCCTTCTCCCATCCAGGTATTGGCAGTTCCGGCATTGCTGGCCGGGCGGGATGCGGTCGGGCAGGCGCAGACGGGCACCGGCAAGACAGCGGCTTTCGGTCTGCCCATTCTGGAAAAAGTCATTTCCGGAAAGGGCGTTCAGGCCCTGGTGCTTTGCCCCACGCGCGAGCTGGCTATTCAGGTGGCCGAGGAACTGAGCAAGCTGGCCGCGCGGAAGAAAGGAGTCACGATTCTTCCCGTGTACGGCGGTCAGCTCATTGAACGGCAGTTCCGGGCTTTGGCCAAAGGCGCGCAGGTCGTGGTGGGAACGCCGGGCCGGATCATCGACCATTTGCAGCGCGGCACGCTGCGCCTGGACGAAGTGGACGTCGTGGTTTTGGACGAGGCCGATGAGATGCTGGACATGGGCTTTCGCGAGGATATTGAAGCCATCCTGGAGCGAACCCCGGACGGCTGCCAGCGGATTTTGTTTTCAGCCACCATGCCGCCGCCCATCCGGGAGTTGAGCAAGCGCTTTCTGCGCGAGCCGGAAATGCTGACCATTGCCCATAAAATGCTTACCATTCCGGCCATTGAGCAGACCTATTACGAGGTGCGGCCGTACCAGAAGATGGACGCTCTCTGCCGGGTCCTGGATTCGCAGGGATTCCGCAAGGCCCTGGTGTTCTGCTCCACCAAGCGCGGCGTTGATGAAGTGACCACGCACCTGCAGCAGCGGGGCTACCAGTCCGACGGTCTGCACGGCGATCTGGCCCAGGCGCAGCGGGACCGGGTGATGCAGCGCTTCCGTACGGAAGGCCTTGAGATTCTGGTCGCCACGGATGTGGCGGCGCGCGGCATTGACGTGGATGATGTGGACGCGGTGATCAATTACGATATGCCGCATGACGTGGAAAAATATGTGCACCGCGTCGGGCGCACCGGCCGGGCGGGCCGCGTGGGCAGCGCCTTTACTTTTGTCACCATGCGCGAACAATATAAGCTGCGCGACATCATCCGCTGCACCAAGGCCCGCATCAAACAGGGCCGCCTGCCGACCCTGCGGGACGTGGACAATATCCGCACTTCCCGGCTGCTGGAGGAAGTGCGCCAGACTGTTGAAGCCGGAACGCCGGAACGCTGGCTGGCGTTGGTGGAAGATTTTCTGGCCGAGCGTTTTCCGGAAGGCGGGGTCACCGGCCGCGAGATGGCCGCCGCTTTGCTCAAGCTCCTGATGCAGCGGGATTTCGGCAATCAGGACGCGTCGCGCGAGCCCGATGTTTTTGCCGAACCACCCCGGCGTTCCGCCCCGGACGGCGGGCCTTCGCGTGACGCCCGGGGCGGGGACAGCTCGAATCCCCGCGGACGGAAAAACAGCGCGCCCATGACCAAGCTGCGGGTCAGTGTGGGGCATACGCACAAGGTTTCCCCACGCGAGCTGGTGGGCGCCATTGCCGGAGAATCCGGCATATCAAGCCGCGACATCGGCGCCATCGGCATCCGGCAGCAATACAGCGTGGTGGAAGTGGCCGAGGAAGTGGCCGAGCATGTGCTGGCGGTGCTCAATCACGGCGTGTTCATCTGCGGGACGCGGGTGAGCGCCGCCGTGGATGACGGCGGCACGGGCACCGCGCATCCGCGCAAGCCCCTGAACTTCGGCCCGCGCCGCCAGCGGCCCGGAAAATATGGCAAAAAGCCGCGCGGCGCGGCGCGTGAGCGGGGGGAATAAGTTAGAGCGGTTGACGCGTAACATGCGTTAACCGCTCTGCAAATCCTCAACTGCAAAATGCGGGTCGGCGGGTTTTGCCCGCCGTAAACGAGCATCCCAACGTTGATTGAAATGCTCGTTTACGGCGCGGCGAAACGGCCTTCTTGTTCCTCAAAGTCGTCGGGAGGAACGGGGCGGGAGAAAATATAGCCCTGCACGGCGTCACAGCCGATGGCGCGCAGGAATTCCACCTGCTCGGGCCGTTCGATGCCCTCGGCCACCGTCGCCATGTTCAGGGCGTGCGCCATGCTGACCACGCTTTCGATCACGGCGCGTTCGCGGGGTGTCTCCTCCGTGTTACGGAAAAATTCCATGTCCAGCTTGAGCACGTCGAGGTCGATGTTTTTCAACAGGTTCAGCGAGGAATAACCCGTGCCGAAGTCGTCCATGGCCCGGCGGAAGCCGCAGCCGGGCAGCCGGGCCATGACTTCGCGGAACAGGGGAAAATCCTTGATCGCAAGGCTTTCGGTGCATTCCAGTTCCAGCATGCCGGGGGAGACGGCGTAGCGTTCCCGCAGGGTGGTGTAACGCTTGAGAAAGCTCTTTTGCCCCAGGCTCATGCGCGAAACGTTCACGGACAGGCGCAGCGGGGGCAGGCCGCGCGAACGGCGCGAGGCAAGATAGGCGCAGGCCTGTTCGAACATGAAGGCATCCAGATCGACAATAAAGCCGTTGCGTTCGAACAGGGGGATGAAATCGGAGGGCGGCACGAAACCCCGCCCCGGCCGCTGCCAGCGCGCCAGCACTTCCGCGCCGATCAGGCTGTCGCCGTTGCGGATGTCGATCTGCGGTTGCAGCCATGCGCGGAATTCCCCGTTGTGCAGGGCCTTTTCCATGGAGGCCTCGAGGTCCTGCTCATAGAAGATTTTTTTGCGCATGGCTTCGGAATAAAAGGCATAACGGCTGCCGCCCAGGGGTTTCACGCTTTTCTGCGCCATGGTAGCCCGGTCCAGCATGTCGTCGATGCCGCGGGCATCGCCGTCTTCCACCAGGTAGCAGCCGCCCGCCACTTCCACGCGGAAGCGTTTGCTGGCCAGTTCTTCGAAATGCCCGAGCAGCTCCGCGGCGTTCCAGAAGCGCGTCTCCATTTCCGCGATATCCCGGTAAGCGCAGAGCATCACGAAGTTGTCCGCCGTGGCGCGGGCGAAGGTCTCTTCGGAACTGAAACTGGCGGCGGTGAGGTCGGCCCAGTACTTGAGCAGGCGGTTGCCCACGTCGTAGCCGTACATGTCGTTGATATATTTGAAGTTGCGGAAATCGCAGTGCCACAGGGCGTATTTGCGCCCGGCGCGCGCGACGAGCAGGCGCGTGGCGTCCAGCTTGAATTTTGCCAGGTTGCTGTAGCCCGTGACCGGGTCATGCTCGGCCCGGTAGCGGAGCTGGCGCACGGTGCGCACGTCGCCGTCCACATCAGTGACGGCGCCCACAATACGGGTAGGGCGGCCCGCCGCGTTCCGGCGCACTGTGACGGCCACGCGGCACCAGATGAAGGCCCCGTCCCGCCGCTTGAGGCGCAGGGTTGTTTCACCTTCCGACGTGTTGCGCAGAGCCGCGTGAAAGCCGTCCAGCAGCGGGCGGTCGTCCGGGTGGACCTCCAGGGAGCGCAGCATGCCCATGGGACCTTCCCGCACAATGGGATCGCAGACGAACTGCTTTTCAAGGCCGGGCGCGTAGTAGACATGCCGCTCCAGATCGAGATCCAGCACAATGCCGCGGCTTTGTTCCACAATGATGCGGTAGCGCTCGTCCTCCAGCCTGTTTTGCCGCAGCTGTTCGTTTTCGCTGGAAAAATTTTCCAGCCGTTTACGCTCGTCAATGCCCATGACGCAGGCAAGGAATATCCGGTCGGACCCCTTGACGGGCAGAACGCTGATGGAAACCGAGTGATACGCGCCGTCCCGCCAGAGACAGCGGAAGTCTTCGCGACCGGGCTTGCCGTTTCGGGCTTCCCGCGCGCGGTAATGAAAGCGGTCGAAGCGCTCCCGGTCGCCGGGGTGGATCATGCCGTCGCGGACGGCGCGCTGGAGTTCTTCCAGCGTTCCTTCCGGGGGCAGGGGCAGAAATTCGTCGCCCGAACTGCGGATGGTCTGATACCGTCCGCGCTCCATGTCCAGTTCGTAAATTTCGTCCGAAGTGTCTTGGAGGGTGAAGGCGTAAATTTCCGCGATGCGGATCTGCTCGCGCTGTTTTCTGCTTTCGGTGACGTCGGAAATGACGTTGTAGGCCAGGTTCTGGCCCCCGTTGCGCAGGAAGTGGAAGCGGGATTCTATCCACAGGATTTCGCCGGACGTCCGGCGCACGCGGTATTCGCAGGACAGAACATCCTCGCCGCGCCCGCAGGCCGCGCGGAGTTGCGCCAACCCCAGATTTTTCCGCAGCATGGTTTTGTCTTCGGGCAGAACAGGATGGAGCAGCGCGCCGCCCAGCATTTGCTCATAGAGGCCTGTCGAGGGAAGTCGGGCGCTGACCGCATGCGCGCCGTAGCGGATGTGGTATTGCCCGCTGTCGAGATCAATGCGCAGAATGATGCCGAAGGCGTGCTTGAAGAGCAGATGGCGTTCGAAGGCCCGTTCCGCCCGGTCCAGCACAAATTCCCACCCGTCGCGGCCCTTGCCCTTCATCCGGTACATGGCTTCGTCGGCGGTATGAAAGAGCAGATTGTAGGAGGTCCGCTCGGTGGTGAAAGCCACGCCGACGCTGAGGGCCAGGCCGCAGTCCGCGTATTCCCTGCCGAGCGAGTCGCGCATGCGCCGCGCCACGCCGTCCGCCATGGCCTCGGCTTCCCGTTCGGAGGGAATGTCCTGCAGAAAGGCGATGAACTCGTCGCCGCCGGTGCGGGCCAGGAAATCCCGGCTGCGAAACTGTTTTTTAAGTATTTCCGCGAAGCGGACCAGCGCGGCGTCGCCTTCCAGGTGGCCGTGCCGGTCGTTGACGCGTTTGAAATTATCCAGGTCGAAGAGCAGCAGGGCCGAGGCGTGCCCGCGCTGGTGGATGTCAAGATAGGTCTGGATGTATTGCCGGGCGTAGTCGTGATTGTACAGGCCGGTGAGCGGGTCCTGGCGGGTGCGTTGCACCAGTTCGTCGTGGCGGAGTTTCCTGTCGGTGATGTCCAGAAGAATGCAGATGTAAATCCGTTCACCGTCCTCGTCCGTGGCCAGGCGACCTTTTTCCAGAGCCCAGATCAGATTGCCGTCGGCTTTTCTGATCCGGTATTCCTCCTCGTAATAGTCGCTCTGCGGGTCCGCGCAGGCCGCCGGGACGCGCCCGCGGTCATCGGGGTGGATGATGCCGGACAGCTTGCCGCCGCAGGCCTTTTCAAACTCCTTGCGGGTGTAGCCGAGCAGGGAGAGCAGGCTGTCGCTGACATAGGCCAGCGGTCGTCCGGCCTCGGCGCGGGCGATGAAGGAACCGCCCGCGATGCTCGAACTGATCAGGGACATGAAGTGCTGCTGGCGCTGGTAGACGGCGTCGCGGCGTTCCTGTTCCTCAATGTCCGTATAGAAGCAGTAAATGACGTTGTAGCCGTCGTGGCTTTCGCTGGTCTGGCAGCCGTCCAGACGGATGCGCACGCTCTCGCCGTTTTTTTTGACGAAGCGGCATTTGACGGAAAAGCGCCCCTGCTCCTTGAGCTCGCGGATGCTTTTATCCGTTGCCGCCGCGTCGACCGGGTGCATGATGCGCAATGACTCGTTGTTGAAGAGGGAGAGGATCTCCTCCCGCGTGTAGCCGAGATTGTCGAAAAACTGGTCGTTGGCGTAGAGCAGGGTATAGCCGGGGTCATCCAGGATTTTGGCGATGCCGCTGACCACCACCTGATAAAAAGCCCCGAGCTCGGCGTTTTTGCGTTCCAGCGAGGCCATGCCCCGTTGGAGCCGCTCCTGAAGCCGGCGTTGCTGGGTGATGTCGATGACGATGCTGACAATGACCTTGCGCCCCCGGTCCGTGGTCAGGCAGCCCCGGTCCAGCACCCAGATGAATGAGCCGCCCTTGGCGAGCATGCGGTAGACGACTTCGTAATGGTCGGAAACCGCCAAGGATTCCGACACCACATGGTTGACGTGTTCACGATCCTCGGGGTGGATGCCGTTGCCGACCATCCCCTGGATATCAGCGGCGAATTCCTCGTAAGAGTCGTAATCCAGGTGGCGGATCAGGTTGTCGTTGACGAAATAGAGAGGAAAGCCCGGCTCCATGAAGCCGCCGATAAGGCCGCCGGGGATGCTGTTCTTGAGCAGTTCAAAGGCTTGTTCCTTGGAGCGGAAGGACATCCCGGCGGTGGTGGTTTCGCCGAGGCTGGCCGGAAAAAATCCGTCCGTGCCCCGCCCTTGGCCGGGCATGGAAATATGGATGCCGCAGATGCGGCATTCTTTTCCCAGGCAGCGGCAGACGGCGGAAAAACGCATTTCCAGGCGCGCGGCTTCGCCGTCGGGCGACGTTCCGGACAGCAGCAATTCGCCGCCCGCGCAGGCACAGTCCGCACCGCAGACAAAGGCGCGGGCATTACGCAGTTCATAATCACGTGGACCGGGGATCGCCCGGAATTCCTCACGCAGCAGCGCGCGGAACGCCTCCAGACCCTCCCCAATGGTTCCGGATGCGCCGATGCCGATCCAACGCACATCCTCACAAAGACAGTGCGCCGTCTTTTCAGGGTTTCTCTCCCGCAGATAGGCCCTGAAAAAACGGCGGACGGCATCAATGGACCGCGCGGCGGTTGCATCCATAATGGTTATTGTCCTGTTGCTGACGTATAGTTAGCTAGTTAAAGACGAATTCACGGCCCCGTCAAGGCGGAAAGCGCCGCACCGCCCGTTCCGAGCGCGGACGTCACCGCCGGGCGGGTTCAGGCTGCCGGGCAATTGAATGCATGCCTCATCTCCGGATATGTGAGCATCAAAAACGCGCCGATAACGCCACCCGCGCGGAAAAGGCGGATTTCGCAAAATAACCGCAAAGTTACAGGAGGGCTGCCGTAAGAGTATTTTTCTCTTTCGCTTTGGATACACGTTCATCCTATTCATTCGATTGCCCTGGCCCGGGATAAAGTCTGTGTTGCCAATGCCGCGTCTGTACGTGTATGCTATGGGCCATGCGCATAATCGTCTTTTTCCGCCGCGCTCCCGCGCTCTGCCTGCTGGCCGGGCTGTGGCTGGGCTGCGTTGCCCTTTTTTTTGCCGATCCGCCCGTGGCCGCGGCTCAGCCCGCGTCCGGGGCCGGAGCCATGAAGTCCCCACCCGCGCCGCTCTACACGGGGCAGCGTTCCCCGGACGGCAAGGACGCGCATCTGGGCCTGCCGGATGCCGTCAGCATGCCCGAGGCCGTGCAGCGGGCCTTGAAGTTCAATCCCAGCCTGGGGTCGCAGGAATCCCAGAGCCGCTCTTCGGAAGAGGGGCGCAAGTCGGCGCGCGGGGCCTTTGGCCCCAAACTCGGCATGAGCTACACGGCGGTCAAACAGGAAAGGAAAAGTTCGCCCGCCAGCACGCGCCCGCCGGAACTGGGCACCTATTCCTGGGCCGTGGAAGTTTCCCAGCCGGTCTTTCAGGGGTTCAGGCTGTTGGCCACCTATCAGAAAGCCGCCCTCCAGTCCGACAGCGACAAGGCCTCCCTGCGCAAGGCCGAGTTGGACATGACCGAACAGGTCCAGACCTATTTCCTCGATTATCTGCGCGCCGAGGAAAACGTGCGCAGCGAGCGGGATTCCCTGGCCCGGCTGCGCGACCAGTTGCGCATTACCAAGGCTTTCTATGACGTGGGCCTGCGCCCGCGCCTGGATGTGCTCCAGGCCGAGGTCAATGTGAGCCAGGCGGAAAACCAGCTGATCCAGGTGGAAAACAACCGCGACACCTATCTCGCCAAGCTCAATACCCTGCTGGGCCTGCCCGCCACCGCCAGGGCCGCGTATACGGGCAAGCTGGTCCATGTGCCTTTCCGGCGCTCGCTGGAACAGTGTCTGGAGGCCGCCTACCGCCAGCGGCCGGATCTGTATATGGCGGCCAAGTCCGTGGAAATCGCGGGCAAGGACCAGCGCGTGGCCCAGAGCGATTACTACCCGCAGGTGGAGGCCTATTACAACATCAATCAGACCGGCAATACCCCGGATCTGCAGCGCTCGGGCGACCGGAGCTCGCGCGGCACCACCTGGGAGGTGGGAGCCCGCGCCACCTGGAATGTCTTTCAGTGGGGCACCACCTATTATGCCGACAAGCAGGCGGGCTGGCTGGTGACCAAGATGCGTTACGAAGAGGAAGACCTGAAGCTCCAGGTGGGCTACGACATCAAATCCAAGCTGCTGGCCGTGCATGAGGCGGAAAAGCGTATTTCCGTGGCGGAAAAGGGCGTGGAGCAGGCCACGGAAGCCTATAATGTGGCCCTGGCCCGCTACCAGGAGCAGGTGGGCACCAACTTCGACGTGCTGGACGCCTCTTCCAAACTGACCACGGCCCAGGCTTCGCTGACCAGCGCCAAGGCCGATTATCTCACGGCCCTGGCCCAGATTTACGTGGCCATGGGTGAATTTCATCCCGATCTGATGCAGCGCTGATACCTGTGGAGCGCGCCCTGTTGCGGCGGGCTCCGGAACGCATCGCCGGCGGCGGCAAGCCGCGGCAAAGCTCGGTCCTTGTTTGCGCCGGAAGCGTTTTCCGGCATATTTAATGAACGCGGACGGCTTCCTGGAAGCCATTCCGTCTGTAACTACATGATATTGTTATGACGAAAATCAACATACGACGGCAGGCATGAACGAACCTTACCTTTCCATTACCCCCCTGGGGGGACTCGGCGAAATCGGCCTCAACTGCCAGCTCTGGGAAACAGAGGGCGGCGTGGTCATGGTGGACTGCGGGCTGATGTTTCCGGACGACGCCCATCTGGGCGTGGACGTGGTCATTCCGCATTTCGGCGCGGTGAGCGCCGTCAAGGACAAGCTGCTGGGCATCGTGCTGACCCACGGGCATGAGGACCACATCGGCGCGCTGCCCTGGCTGGTGCGGGAACTCAAAGGCACGCGCATTTACGGCTCGCGCTTCACCCTGGCCCTGGTGGAGCACAAGCTGCGCGAACATGAAATCCTGGACTGGGTGGAGCTCTGCCCGGTGGACGCCGGTACCACGCTGCCCCTGGGCGACCTGACCTTTCATTTCTTTCCGGTCTGTCACTCCATCCCCGAAGGTTTCGGCCTGGGCGTGGAAACCCCCGTGGGCCGGGTGGTGCACAGCGGCGACTTCAAGCTCGACCCCCACCCCCTGGGCGGCTCGGGCACGGACTTGCGTCTTTTCCGGGAGTTCGCCGGTCCGGAAGGCGCGCGCCTGCTGCTTTCGGACTCCACCAACGTCATGCGCGAGGGGCGTTCTCTCACCGAGCGGGAGGTCAAGGACTCTCTGGGCAAGGTCTTTGATTCGGCCAAGGGCCGCATTGTCATCACGCTTTTTTCCAGCCATATCCAGCGCATCCAGGAAGTCTTCGACCTTGCCAGGGAGCGCGGGCGCACGGTGGTCATCAGCGGCAAGTCCCTGGCGAACAATATTGAAATGGCGCGGGATCTGGGCTTCGCCAAGCTGCCGCCCTCCTTTTTCAACGCCCACAACGGCGTGCCGGACCTGCCGGACGAGCAACTGGTGCTGGTGGTCACCGGCGCGCAGGGCGAGCCGTTGTCGGCCCTGTCGCGCATGGTGCTGGGCGGCCACCGCCAGCTCTGCATCCGCGAGGGCGACACCGTGGTCATGAGTTCGCGCATGATTCCGGGCAATGCCAAGGCCATTTCCCGCCTGATCAATGAAATGTATCGCCTGGGCGCGGAAGTGCTCTATGAGAGCGTGCATGCCATCCACGCCTCGGGCCATGCCCACAGCGAGGAATTGCGCGAAATGCTGCTGGCCGTGCGGCCCGAGCTTTTTGTGCCGGTGCACGGCGAATACCAGCATCTGGTCAAGCACGGCCGTCTGGCCGAAAGCTGCGGCGTGGACCCGGAAAAGATCATCCTGCTGGAGGACGGCCAGCCCCTGAGCATTCTGCCGGATTCTTTCCGCCTGGAGGACCGCGTGCCCGTGGAGTGCACTCTGGTGGACGGCAAGGGCGTGGGCGACGTGGGTTCCGCCGTGCTCAAGGAGCGGCGCATTCTTGGCGATGAGGGCATGGTCATCGTGGTGCTGGTTGTGGATTCGGAGACGGGCAGCGTGCTGCACGGGCCGGAAATGATTTCCAAGGGCTTTGTCTTCGAGCAGCAATACAGCCATTTGCTGGAAGACGCCAAATGCCTGGTGCTGGATGAGATCGAGGCGGCCCGGCCCGGCCAGCTCACCCGCATGCAGGAGGGCATCCGCTCCTCCCTGCGGCGTTTTTTCCGCCGCGTGCTGGAGCGCGACCCGGTGGTGGTGCCCATTATCAGCGAAGTTTAGAGCATTTCAAAGTCGATCTGCTCCAGCGGGCATCGGCCGGTTTTCAGCCGGGCCTTCAACCGCGAGCGCATCAAGCCCGCCGGGAACGCCGACAATGTGCGACCTTCCGGCGGGCTTGATGCGCTTCGGCGTTTTTTTCAGCTGTCTCCCGTGCCCTGTGGAGGCGGCGCCGATTTTAAACTTGGGGCCGTAACATTAACTATAGAGAGCGATAGAGCGAAGAATTTTTTTGCCCGGAAAATCCGTCTGGCACCAATATTGCTTGTTTCTCCATGGAAGGGCGGCAGGGAAAAATCTGCCGCGAAATATTGAGGAGCAAGCAATGATCAGAAGCAACGGAAGAAACAATGCGCCGTACGCCCTGTTGAGCGCCGCCCTGCTGGGCTGCGCGTGTTTTTTCGCCGCTATGCTCTGGCAGGGCGGAAACGCGCGGACGCCGCGCCCGAATCTGGCTGATTACGTACCCAATTTTGCGGTGCAGGCCGATGTGGTGCGGGTGGTGCGGGTGGTGCCCCTGGCCGGCAGGTCCCTGCGCAGCCCCTGTGCCGATACCGACGCGCAGGCTGCGGGGGCGGCGCGGTAGGCCGCCTCTGTTGCGACGTCCCAGGCCGCTTGTGGGGCTCCATTTCTCTCTTGGCCGCAAAAAAGGCGCTCCATGCAGCCCTTTTTCATGCGGCTCTTCTTATTGACATGCCTCTCTTCGTCTTGACCAAGGCGGATTCGTGTCCTATCTATAAACACTACTCCTCACGTTGTGGGCGCTGCGGACTGTTATGGGCGCCCCGCACCTCTGAAGCGAAGGTATTGCCTCTACCATGAATTGGGATTGGGATAAACTACAAGAAAAGCGGCAGCGACAGCAGGGGCAGAATCCTCCCCCTAGGCCTCCTCAGGACCAGGATCACGACGAAACCGAGCGCGACGAGCCTCGCGCGCGGCGTACCCCCTTCAACAAGAGGGGCAGCGGGCCGGATGCGAATCCGCTCAAGCGCCTTTCCCAGATGCGCGTGCCCAACGGACGCGCGGTGCTGCTGGTGCTGCTGGCCGTGGTGGGGCTCTGGCTGTTGTCGGGCATTTATATCATCAACCCCGACGAGCAGGGCGTGGTGCTGCGTTTCGGCAAGTACGAACGCACGGAAGGTCCCGGCCCGCATTATGCCTGGCCCGTGCCCATTGAAACGGTCTACAAGCCGCAGGTCACCCAGGTGCTGCGCAGCGAAGTGGGCTTCCGCTCCGTGGGCCAGTCCGCTACTTTCCAGCAGGGACAGGTGCGGACTATCCCCGAGGAAGCCTCCATGCTCACGGGCGATGAAAATATCGTCAATGTGCAGTTCAGCGTGCAGTACAAGATCAGCGATCCCGTGCAATACCTCTTCAACGTCAGCGCGCCCGCCGCGCTGGTGCGCAACGCGGCCGAGGCGGCCATGCGCGAAGTCATCGGCAACAGCCAGATCGACTCGGCCATCACCGACGGCAAGTTGAAGATCCAGAGCGAGGCCACCCAGCTTCTGCAGCAGATTCTCAACCGCTACGGCGCGGGCATCCATGTCATCGCGGTGCAGTTGCAGGATGTGCATCCGCCGCAGGATGTCATCGAAGCCTTCAAGGATGTGGCCAGCGCCCGTGAGGACAAGAGCCGGATCATCAATGAGGCCGAAGCCTACCGCAACGAACTTCTGCCCAAGGCGCGCGGCCAGGCCGCGGCCATGCGCAATCAGGCCGAGGCCTACAGCGCCACCCGCGTGCGTAACGCCGAGGGCGACGCCTCGCGTTTCGACGCCTTGCGCGTGGAATACGAAAAAGCTCCCAAGGTCACCAAGCAGCGGCTGTATTACGAAACCATGGAAGACATTCTGGCCGGTGCCGGAGAAAAGGTGCTTATGGACGGCGCTGCCGCTGCCCGCGCGCTGCCCTATCTGCCCCTCCCCAGCCTGAGCGCCCCCCAGACCCCCAAGGCCCCGCAGGCCGTGGAGAAAAAGTAATGCGCAAGAATCCGCTGCTTCTGGTTATCGTGGCCCTTGTGATCCTGGCTCTGGCGAGTCAGTGCTTCTTCACCGTGCATCAGACCCAGAAAGCCCTGGTTCTTCAACTGGGCGAGCCGCTTCCGGAAGTGTACGGGCCGGGCCTGCATTTCAAACTGCCTTTCATTCAGAACGTGGTCTATTTCGACTCCCGCGTGCTGGATTATGAAGCACGCTCGCGCGAGGCCTTCACCGTGGACAAGAAGGCCATTGTGCTGGACAACTACGCCCGCTGGAAGATTATTGACCCTCTCCAGTTCTACCGCACCATGCGCAGTATCCCGGGAGCGCAGGCCCGTCTGGATGACGTGGTTTACTCCCAGTTACGGGCTCTGGTGGGCGCGTACACCCTTACCGAGGTTGTCTCCTCGCACCGCGCGGCCATTATGAAGGAAGTGACCGACAAGGTCTCGGAACTGATGAAACCCTTCGGCGTGGAAGTGCTGGACGTGCGCATCAAGCGCACGGACCTTCCGGCCGAAAACCAGCGGGCCATTTTCGGCCGCATGCGCGCCGAGCGCGAACGCCAGGCCAAGCAATACCGGTCGGAGGGCGAGGAGGAATCCACGCGCATCCGTTCCGACGCCGACCGCCAGCGCGCCCTGATTCTGGCTGAAGCCGCCCGCGAGGCCCAGATGGAACGCGGCAAGGGCGATGCCCAGGCCGCGGCCGCCTATGCCGAGGCCTACAGCAAGTCTCCGGAATTTTATGCCTACCAGCGTTGGCTGGAGGCTATGCGCAAGTCCTTTAAGGACAACAGCAAGATGGTGCTGACCAACGAAGCGCCGCTGCTCAATCTGCAACACTGATGACGCGTTTTCTGCGCGTTATGGAGTATCCCATGCCTGTCTTTGCGGAAATATATGAACGCATCAAACTGGCGACCAGCAGCCGCACCCAGGTGGAGTTGGCTGAAGTGCTGGATATCCGCCAGTCGAGCATCTCAGACGCCAAACGGCGCAATTCCGTGCCGGGCGACTGGTATATGAAGCTCTTTGAGAAATACGGACTCAACCCCGACTGGCTCAAGCAAGGGGTCGGGCCCATGTACCTGCGTACCGAGCAGGGCTACATGCCGCAGGACGCGCCGGCCTCTCTGGCCGAAAACGCGGCCCATTACGGCGATGCCCTGGCCAAAAATTCCGTGTGTACGGAATATGACATGCACTGTGCCTACAGCGATAAAAAGCCCCGGCCCGAACTGACGCCAGCGGGTAAAATTTCGCTGCCCCTTTCGCTGAGCCGCGAGGGCCTGCTGGTGCTGCGCATGCGCGGGGCCAACATGAGCCCGCTCATCCTGCCCGGTGCGCATCTGGGGGTGGACACGCTGGACAACAATGTGGTGTCCGGCCAGATCTACGCCCTGTTCGCCCCCAATGAAGGGCTGATGCTGCGCCGCGTCTTCCTCAACGGAGCGCAGGACGGCTACCTGCTGCGCTCGGAGTCGCCGGATTTCCCCGAAATATCGCTGACGCCCGATCTGCTGGCCAAGCGCCTGCTGGGGAAGGTGGTCTGGGTTCTGCAGGAGCTGTAGCCATGTCTCCACAGCAGTTGCGGCGTCAGCGCGCGCGTTTTCGCCGGGCGGCTGGCCCGCGCTGTTTTCTGCTGATCCTTTGCTTTCTGCTCGCCGCCTGCGGCGGCATACACACGGCTTCCACGCCGCCCGCCGCAGACGCGACGAGCGACACTCTGACGGAACGGGATCTGCCGTCCCCGACGGCGGACAATCCCGCCACTCTTTCTTCCTCACCCTCTCAACCTTCCGCGGGCTCCGCGCCCGTTGCTCCGGAACCGGTTCCGCCGGTGATCCCTTCGGTCGCCGCGCCCGCCGACCAGGCCGGAAATTTGGCCGGAAATTTGGCCGGAAACGTGGCTGGAAACCCGGCCGGGAATGTCGCCGGAAACGAGGCCGTGGCCCCGGCATGGCGGCCCTTGGCCGAACGTCTGGCCGCTGACGGTCTGGCCGGGCCCAGGGTGGACGCGTTGCTGTCCACCCTGGCGGCCACGCCCAGCCAGTCGCCCATGGGCCGGAAAATGCGCGAGCTGTATATGCGACGCTTTTTTCCCAAGCCGCCCTCGGGCAAGCCCGCGCCGCTCTATTACAAGGGCGTGGTCACGGAGAAAAACGCCCGGCTCTGCCGCGAGTTCATCGCGGCCAACCCCCAGGCCTTTGCCCTGGCGGAAGCCCGCTACGGCGTGCCGCCCGCCATTGCCGTGTCCCTGCTGTTTGTGGAGACGCGCCTGGGCAAAGTGCTGGCCGATGTGCCGGAAAACGCCTTCTATACCTTGGCCAGCATGGCCGTGAGCCGCCGGCCCCAGGATATCAGCGACTGGTTGCCGCGCCTGCCCGGCTATGAGCGGCATCTGGACTGGTTCGCCGAAACCATGCCCAAGCGCGCGGACTGGGCCTACAAGGAAGTACGCGCGCTGGTGGCCCATCTGCTGCACGACAATGCCGACCCGCGCGCCCTGCCCAGCTCCATTTACGGGGCCGTGGGGCTCTGCCAATTCATGCCGTCCAATATCGCGGTCTACGGCGCGGACGGCGACGGCGACGGCAAGGTGGATCTGTTCAGTGTGCCGGACGCGGTGGCCAGCCTGTCCAATTATCTGGCCAAGCATGGTTGGAAGCCGGGGATCTCACGCGCCCGTCAGCATACATTGCTGATGGCCTACAATCACTCGCAGACCTATGCCAATACCATCCTGGCCTTGAGCGATCTGGTGGCGCAACCTCCGGCATCCCAGGGCGCGGCGGCCAAAAGGTAGTCGTATGAAAGACACGGCGCTGGTGATCACCGGCATGGGCGCGGTCACTCCCATCGGCATCGGCGTACCCGCCTACTGGAAAAATCTTGTCAACGGCGCGTGCGGCGTCGGCCCCATTACGCGCTTCGACGCCTCGGACATGGCCGTGCGCATTGCCGCCGAAGTCCGGGATTTCGACCCGGCGGCAATGCTGCCCCATGCCGTGGCCCGGACCACTTCGGCCTTCATGCAGTACGCTTTTGCGGCCGCGGAAGAGGCCCTGCGCGACAGCGGCCTGGATATGGCGGCCGTGGCCGCCGAGCCGGAACGTGTGGGCGTGGTCATGGGCACGGCCATGGACGGCGTCACCACTGTGGCGCGCACCCAGGACGCTTTTCAGGCCAGCCGTACGGGCAAGGTCAGCCCCCATTTCGTGCCCATGGTCATCGGCAACGTGGCCGCGGCCCAGGTCGCCATTGCCCACGGTCTGCGCGGGCCCAGCCTGACCCTGAACACCGCCTGCTCAGCCGGAGGCGACGCCCTGATGACCGCAGCCATGCTGCTGCTCTCCGGCGAGGCCGACGCTGTTCTCGCCATGGGCGGCGAAAGTATTTTATGCCCCATCGTGGTTTCCAGCCTGACGCAGGCCAAGGCCCTTTCGCGCCGCAACGACGAGCCGCGCACGGCCTGTCGTCCCTTTGATCTGAGCCGGGACGGCTTTGTCATCGGCGAAGGCGGCGGCGCTCTGCTGCTCGAAACCGAAGCCCATGCCCTGGCGCGCGGGGCGGAGGTCAAAGCCGTGCTGGCGGGTTGGGGCAATACCATCGACGGCCATCACATCACCGCGCCGGAACCACGGGGAACGGGCGCGGCGGCCTGTATGCGCGCCGCGTTGCGCCGGGCCGGACTCTGTCCGGCGGACATCGGCTATATCAACGCCCACGGCACGTCCACCCTGCTGGGCGACCGGGCCGAAACCCTGGCCATCAAAAACGTGTTCGGCGGCGCGGCTGTCGCGCCGCCTGCCAGCTCCACCAAAGGGGCCACCGGACATCTGATGGGCGCGGGCGGCCTCACCGAGGTCATTGCCTGCATTCAGGTCATCCGCGAGGGCGTTTTGCCGCCCACGTTGAACTATTCCACTCCGGACCCGCTCTGTGATCTGGACTATGTGCCCAATACGGCGCGTCCCGCTGTGGTACGCGCGGCCATGTCCAACTCGCTGGGCTTCGGCGGCCAGAATTCCAGCATTATCGTATCCCGCTATCCGTCATAGGAGACATATTGTGGCTTTTACCTACGATGTCGCCATGTTCAGGGACACCTTCGAGCATGAATTCACCTGGCTGAACGGTTTTCTGCGCAATGTGGGCCGCTTCGCGGAGCGTCCGGCCCTGCACTGTCCGGCCAGCGGACGGCGCTGGACCTACCGGGCTCTCAATGCCGACGCCAACCGTCTGGCCCATGCCCTGACGGCCGACGGCGTGGGCGGAAACAGCGTGATCATGTATATGCTGCTGAACAGCCCGGAATTCGCCTTCTGCTATCTGGCCGGGCACAAGACCGGGGCCGTCAGCTGCCCGGTCAACTACCGCCTGGCGCCGGGCGAACTGGCCCTGATCATCGACGACAGCACGCCCGAAATTTTTGTTTATGACCTGGAATTCGTGGAAACGGCGCGCCAAGCCCTGGACTTTGCCCGTCACAAGCCGCGCCGCGTGGTGGCGGTAGGGGAGGGAGCTCCCGCCCGGCCCGGCGATACGCCGTACGGGGAATACGTGGCGGGCAGGCCGGGGAGCGACCCTGTCCGTCCTGACAGGCCGCACATCTACGACGAAACCGCGCGCCTCTATACTTCCGGCACCACCAACCGGGCCAAGGCCGTGCCCATCAACAACATCAATGAAGTGCTCTCCGCCCACGACGTGATGATGCACTTTCCGCTCAACGCCACGGACCGGACCATGAACATGACGCCCTGGTTCCACCGCGGCGGCCTGCATTCCGGCGGCCTCACGCCCACGCTTTACGCCGGGGGCGAAGTCGTCATCCTGCGTGAATTCAATCCCCGTCGTTGCCTGGCCTTTGCCCAGGAACATCAGGTCACCTTCCTGATCGGCGTGCCCTCCATTATCGCCCTGCTGGCGCGGGCCCAGGAGCGCGCCCCGGCGGACCTCAGTGCCCTGCGCGGCATCGTGACCATGGGCAGTCCCTTTGAGAAAAGCGCCTGCGAAAAATATCGGGAGCTGTTCACGCCCAATATCTTCAACGGCTACGGCACCACGGAAACCTTCTGGAATACTTTTCTGCGCCCCTACAATCTGCCGGAAATGGCGGGCAGCGCCGGGCAGGCCTGCACGGACGACGACGTGCGCGTGATCCGGCTCAAGGAGGGCGGCCACGCCGAGCCCACGGAACTGGCGGCCAAGGACAATGCCGAGGTGGGCGAAATCATCATCAAATCCCCGGCCAAGTCCGCCTGCTGTTATGTGAACAATCCGGAAATGAGCGCGCGGAAGTTTTACAAGGGCTACCATTACACCGGCGATCTGGGCACCTGGGATGAAAATGAATGCGTCACCATAGTGAGCCGCAAGGACGACATGATCATCTGCGCCGGTGAAAACATCTATCCCACCCAGATCGAGGCCGTGCTCAACGAGCATCCGAAGGTGGCGGAAAGCGCGGTCATCGGCGTGGCGGACCGTCTGCACGGCCAGTGCGTGGCCGCCTATGTGCTCCCGGCGGATGAAAGCCTGAGCGTGGAGGAGCTGAAAGCCCACTGCGCGCGCCATCCCATGCTGCCTCCGTACAAACGGCCCAGATTCTACACCCTGGTGAAGGAACTGCCGCATACCGCCACCGGCAAGCTGCTGCACTACAAGCTGCGGGAGCAGGCCGCGCGCGGTTGAATGAACGGGCTTTTTTGCGGGAATGTCCCCTCGGGCCGGACTTTCCTCTCAAGTCTTCGCGCGACGGGCCGATAAGAGTGCTTAGAGCGCAGCACGCGTTCTGCTCGTCGCGGCCCTTTCCGTCAACAGGGCCATCCCTTGCGGAATTATGCCTGATTCCGACCGCCTGTGGGGATGCAGCGGCGACGCGCGCCGGTTCGTGTCGTAGCCGGCGCCCGGTTCACTTCCCGTTGCCGCCGCTCCGGACTCCGGCGCCATCCGGCGTCCGGGGCGGCCAGGGGAGTGGGCGTAACACAGTCATCAACAGCGGATCAGCCTTTGAAGGCCGGTCCGCTGTTTTGTTTTTGTGCGATTCCTTGAAACGGCAACAGCGGGGGTGCAGGGGCATTCTGTTCTCCGTCAGTTGTTTTATTCTCGCCCCCCGGTCCCTGCCCGCGCCGGGCTTCAGCCGTTGGCGGCAAGGCCGCCTTACGGATGAAGACAGCAACGATAGGCGGCCCAAACGCCAGGAGGCGCAAAGACACTGCGCCCGCAGGGCCCGAACTACCTCATCCATATGACAAGCCCATAGAACAATTCCCTTTGAAAGATAACTCTGTATAGATACAGAATAATTCTGCCTACGGACGGAGAAAGGAATGACCCTGGCGGCGTTGCGGGCGTCTTGCCATCCCCCTCCGCCGGTGGCATACTTGCAGGATGAACAGTTTTGACCCCGCGCCCGGCGCGGCGAAACCATTCCGCCACCCTCTGTCCGGCCTGCCGGAACTTCCGGGTTTGAGGACGGCCGCCTCCGCGCCTTCGCCGCCTTCTCCGGATGACGAGGCTTGTTTCGCCCTCTGGCGCAAGTATGCCATGCTGCCCAATGTGCAGCGCCATTCTCGTCTGGTGGCCCATATTGCCACGGCTTTGGCCCGGCGCGCGGCGGAAAAGGGCTTTGCGGTCAATGTGCCGGAGGTGCGCGCCAGCGCCCTGCTGCACGACATCGCCAAAACCTACTGCCTGCGTCACGGCGGCAGCCACGCCCTGCTGGGCGGCGCGTGGGCGGTGGCCGAAACCCGTAACTACGCGCTGGCTCAAGGCGTCATGCTGCATGTGCACTGGCCCTGGCCTCTGCCGGAAGGGGCGGGCATCTGCGCGCTGCCGTTTTTTGTGATTTATGCCGACAAGCGGGTCAGGCACGACGCCTGTGTGCCGCTTGAGGAACGCTATGAGGATCTGCTGACGCGCTACGGCCGTACCGAGGCCGCGCGCGAGGGCATCCGGGGTTCCTATGAACAGGGAAAAACCATTGAGCGCGCCTTGTCGGCGCAGTTAGGATGGGCGTTGCATGAAGATTCTTTTGATTGCGGGCGGCTGGTCCAGTGAACGCGAAGTCTCGCTGAACGGCGCGCGCGGCATGGCGGAAGCCCTGCGGGCGCTGGGCCACAGCGTGACCTTTTTCGATCTGCTGACGGAGTTCGATCAGCTTCTGCCCCAGGCCAGGGAGCATGACTTCGCCCTTATCAACCTGCATGGCGCGCCGGGCGAGGACGGCTTGGTGCAGGCCATGCTGGACCGGGTGGGCTGTCCTTACCAGGGCGCGGGCCCGGCGGGGTCTTTTTTGGCCCTGAACAAGGCCGCGGCCAAGCAGCTTTTCCGGCATGCGGGCCTGCCCACGGCGGACTGGGAATTTCTGCCCTGCCCTCCGCCCGCGGACTGGCAGCCGCGTCTGCCCTATCCGCTTTTCGTCAAAAGCAATACCGGCGGGTCCTCTCTGCGTCTGGGCCGGGCGCGTGACCGCGCGGAATTGGACATGGTGCTGGCCGAAATCTTCGCCGCCGGGGACGAGGCTCTCATCGAGCCGGAACTCAAGGGCCGCGAGGTGACCTGCGGCATCCTGGGCGAAGAGGCCCTGCCGCCCATTCTCATTGAGCCCGTAGCCGGTGATTTTTTTGATTACGAAAGCAAGTACGCCACGGGCGGCGCGCGCGAGATCTGCCCCGCGCCCATCGCGCCGGAGCTGACCGACCGGGTACGGGAACTGGCCCTGGCCGCCCACAGGGCCCTGGGACTCCGGGGCTACAGCCGGGCCGACTTCATTCTGGATGCGGACCAGAACCTGACCCTGCTGGAAGTCAATACCCTGCCGGGCATGACCTCAACCAGCCTTGTGCCCCAGGAGGCCAAGGTCATCGGCCTTGATTTCGGCCGGTTGCTGGAACGGCTCATGGAACTGGGCATGGCGCGGCGCAAGAGCTGAGCATGGCGGCTTCGGGCGCGCACGGAGTGGAGGAAGCGGGCGGCGCGGGCAGGGACATTGCGCCTGCCGTCTTCACGCCCGTGGACCTGGAGAGCTGGCCGCGCCGGGAATACTTCGCCTATTATTTCGACAGGCTCAAGTGCCGCTATTCCATCACCGCGACGCTGGACATCACCCGCCTGATGCGTCGGCGGCGGCAATTGCAGCGCCGTTTTTTTCCCATCCTGCTCTATGTGATCATGCGCGCCGTGAACAGGCAGGGCGATGAAGAGAATGCGGGCAACAGCGCTTTCCGCATGGCTTTTGACGTTCTGGGCCGCCTGGGTCGCTGGAGTTACTGCAATCCGGTCTACACCGTCTTTCATGAGGACGACGCGACCTTCTCCGACCTCTGGAGCCAATGGTCGCCGGATTTCAGCATGTTTTACGAAACCGTGCTGGCGGACATGGCCCGTTACGGCAACGTGCGGGGCATCAAGGGGCGATCCCCCACGCCGGAAAATTTCTGCTCCGTGTCGTCCCTGCCCTGGCTTTCCTTCACGTCTTTCGCACAGGACACCTATGCGGAATCACGCCTGCTTTTCCCGCTGATCCGGGTGGGCAAACACTTCGTCCAGGGCCGCAAAAGGCTGATTCCCGTGGCTGTCTCCGTACATCACGCCGTGGCCGACGGCTTTCACACCGCCGGGCTCTTCCATGACATGCAGGCCGTGGCCGACACGGCGGAGCGGTGGCTATGCTGATCAGCGCTCATCCGGCTGTTCCGGCGTCAATATCGTACCAGAAAATCTTCGCCTGACGCGCTACTTTTCGTTCATACAAGGAGTTGGCCATGCCGGGCGGGACGCGCGTGATCCGTTTTGACGCGGATCTGCAGATTGAGGCCTGTTTGTTTCACGGGTTGCTGCAAAACTTTCCCAATCATTTTCATGAGCATTATGTCATCGGCTGCATAGACGGCGGCCGCCGCCGGGTTCTCTGCAACAACAGGGAATATCTGGCCGAGGCCGGGGATCTGATTCTTTTCAACCCACGCGACAACCATGCCTGCAGCCAGGTGGGCGACGAGCTTCTGAACTGGCGTTGTCTGCATGTGGGCGAGGAAACCATGCGCCGCTTGATCCGGCAGATCACCGGCGCGGAGGCCTTGCCCATGTTCGCGCCCAATATCGTGCCGCAAAGCGAGCTGGTTCCTTTGCTGCGGGATCTGCACGCCATGGTCCTGGAAGAGTCCGTGGACTTTTGCAAGGAAGAGCTGCTCTTCGCCCTGCTGGAACAATTGCTGGAAGAATTTGCCGCGCCCTTTACGCCGCCCGCGCCCCAGGTCGGAGATGCGGCCGCCCGCGCAATCCGTGCGGTCTGTATTTTTCTGGAAGAGCATTATGCGGAGCGGATCAGCCTGGATGATCTGGGCCGCTTGGCCGGGCTGGACAAATATTATCTGTTGCGGGCCTTTACCCGCGTCAAAGGCATCACGCCCTACCGCTATCTGGAAAATGTGCGCATCGCCCGGGCCAAGGCCCTGCTGGAAACAGGCATGCCGCCGGTGGAGGCTGCCCTGAGCGCGGGTTTTGCGGACCAGAGCCACTTCACGAAATTTTTCAAATGTTTTATCGGCTTGACGCCCAAACAGTACCAGCGCATCTTCATCCCGGCCAAACGGTGAGCGGGAAGGAATATTATGACGGACCGGAAACAGCTGATCGGACACCTCGCTGCCCTGATGACCATTATCGTCTGGGGCGTTACCTTTATTTCCACCAAGGTGCTGCTGCGCGATTTCACGCCCCTGGAAATTTTATTTATCCGTTTCACGCTGGGCTGGTTGGCCCTCTGGCTGGTCTGCCCGCACCGCCTCAAGCTGACGGACAGGCGGCAGGAATGGCTTTTCGCCATGGCCGGGCTGACCGGCGTGACCCTGTACTTCCTGCTGGAAAATATCGCCCTGACCTATTCCTTTGCCTCCAATGTGGGGGTGATCGTGGCCGTGGCGCCTTTTTTCACGGCCTTGCTGGCCTTCCGTTTTCTGGACGGCGAGCGGCCCAAGGCCAACTTTTTTCTGGGTTTCGCCGTGGCCATTACGGGCATCGGCCTGATCAGCTTCAACGGCAGCACTGTGCTCCAGCTCAATCCTTTGGGCGACCTGCTGGCCGTGCTGGCGGCCCTGGTTTGGGCCGTCTACTCCATCCTGACCCGCAAGATAGGGGCCCACGGCTACGGCAGCTTGCAGGCCACCCGCAGGATTTTTTTCTACGGCCTGCTGTTCATGCTGCCCTGCCTGCCTGTTTTCGGCTTTTCTTGGGACGCCGCGCGCCTGCTCAAGCCGGTGAATTTTCTGAACCTCCTTTTTCTGGGCCTCTGGGCCTCGGCCCTCTGTTTCGTGACCTGGACATTCTCGCTCAAGCGCTTGGGCGCCATTAAAACCGTGGTCTACATTTATCTGGTGCCGGTGGTCACGGTGCTCACCTCAGTGCTGGTGCTGCACGAGCGCATCACCTGGATGTCCGCCACGGGCACGGCCCTGACCCTGCTGGGCCTGGGTATTTCGGAAGTGCGGCGGTTGCGGCTGTGGAAGACGCACGGGCGGATTGCGAAGAATTAGGGCCGTCCTCATTAAGCCGCCCTTTCCCGCGCGGCACGGCCCGAACTGAAAAAAACGGCGTAGAAGCGGCGGCGCGATCTCCGGAAGGACATCGCGCCGCCGCTTTGATTTTTTTTCATTTGTTATATCGATAATGCCGGTGTGTTAATTGCCGATGGCGGCATAGTTCAGTGAACTCCCCCAGTAAAATGTGGGCAGCGCGCGGACCGCGCTGGTCAGCAATGGATGTCGCGGAGTCATTGCCATGTCCGAAAACGGCTAGCTCTTTGGGGATATCCCGGTATAGTCTTTTCACATGGAGGCAGGCGCAAGGATGCACGGCAACTATCCAGGACTCTATTCCGCCTTTTGCGCGAAAGATCCCCGTTTTGACGGCAGATTTTTTGTTGGCGTGTCTTCCACCAGGATATATTGCCGTCCCGTGTGCCGCGCCAGAATGCCCAAAGAGGAGAACTGCGCTTTTTTTTCCTCAGCGGCGGAGGCTGAACAGGCGGGCTACAGGCCATGCCTGCTTTGCCGGCCGGAACTTGCTCCGGGGATGTCGATTGCCGACGCTTCCGCATCCTTGGCGAAACGCGCTGCAAGAATGATAGAGGAAAACTGCGGAAGCGGTGAAAGACTGGAGCAATTTGCGCACCGCTTACATTGCACGGGCCGTCATCTTCGTCGGGTATTCGAAGAAGAATTTCATGTTTCACCAGTACAATATTTGCAGACCTGTCGTCTGCTTCTGGCAAAAAATCTTTTGACGGACACAAAATTGCGGGTCGTGGATATCGCCATGGCTGCCGGTTTCGGCAGCTTGCGCCGATTTAATGATGCCTTCAAAGAAAAATACCACCTGACGCCTGGCGACATCCGCAAAAGGATGTCCACCACGAAACGAGAAGACGCGGAGCTGAAAGTCTCCCTTGGTTACCGGCCGCCGTACCGCTGGAAAGAGATGCTGCGATTTTTGAAAGGGCGCGCAATAGCTGGAATTGATCTGGTCAGGGGAGATGCTTATTACCGGACGGTTTGCCTCGCAAACACAAGGCGAATGCCGGTGACGGGATGGATTGCCGTTTCAAATAACGAAGCTGAGCATATTCTGGAGGTGTCTCTAAGCGAGTCGCTTTTATCCGTTCTTCCACAGCTGCTTGGGAAAGTCCGGAATATGTTTGATCTATATTGTGACCCGGAGGCGGTGTTTGAATCGCTATCCTCCATGAATGCCATCCGGGAAAACCTTTGCATGAAAGGCGCAAGGCTCCCCGGCTGCTTTGATTCCTTCGAGGTATCCGTCAGGGCAATCTTGGGGCAGCAGGTCACGGTAAAGGCGGCGGCCGCTCTTGCGGAACGGCTTGTCAGCCGGTTCGGGATTCCGGTGGCGACAGTAGTTGAAGGTCTGTCGCGTATATTTCCGCCCCCGGAATATTTTGCCGGTCTTGATGGGCCGCTGGAACAGCGCCTGGGGCCGCTCGGCATCACCGCTTCCAGAGCAGGAGCCATAGAGGCGCTCGCCAAGGCTCTCGCAAGGCGGGAGATCTGTTTGGACGGGTGCAGCGACCCGGAACAGGAAATGCGGAAACTTATGGGCATCAGGGGAATCGGCACATGGACGGCAAACTATATCGCTATGCGGGCCATGGCCTGGCCAGACGCGTTTCTGGAAACAGACGCGGGAATACGGCATGTATTGCCCCGATATTCCCCCAGAGAGCTGCGTACCATGGCCGAAAAATGGAGACCGTGGAGAAGTTACGCTGCGGTCAATCTCTGGAACAGCCTGCATGCCACTGCTGACAACGGATAACTGCATGCTGATATAAAAATCATGGTTGGGAATTTTGAACGATACTATATTTTATAATATTTATATTCAAGTTTGTTTAATGCTAAATATAATCTTCAAAAGAGTAAATTGAAATGAAAAATGTGTTTGTACTGTTTAAGATCACCATTAAAAAGATAAAGTGATGTATAGTTGCAGCTGGCTACTTCCCTGAAGGAAGAGCCGGCAAAGGCGGAGGGCTGTACCCGCTCCAAGCGTTTCTTTTCCCTGGTGGAGAAGGGCAAACGACTCAGCCTGCCCAGATGGGAAAGCTGAAGAATGCGTGACACAATGGCGGAATCCGGCAATGCACCGCATCTGCCGGCAAAAGAGCAGGGCAACCGCTTTTGCAAACTACAGCATTGCGGTGCTCGCGCCAATGCGCGGCTATACCATGGCGGATCGCCGGAATGCGCCCGAAGATTCCAATCAGTTCCTGGAGGCGTGACGATGCAATATACCGCTGCCTATCAATCTTCCGTCGGCGATGTACTGCTGGCCGCCGATGAGACCGGCCTGACCGGCTTGTGGTTTGAAGGCGAAAAATTCTATGCCCTCAGTCTTGATCCTGAGCATGAGGAAAGGGAAACGCCGATTTTCGCGATAACCAGACGCTGGCTGGACATCTACTTTTCCGGGCACGAGCCGGATTTTATGCCGCCGGTGCATATGATCGGTTCTGAATTTCGCCGCTGTGTCTGGGAGCTGCTGTTGCGGATACCTTACGGAACGACCGTCACATATGGTGACCTCGCAAGGCAGGTGGCCAGACGACGCGGCCTGCGCCGGATGTCGGCGCAGGCCGTGGGCGGCGCTGTCGGGCACAATGAAATATCGATCATTGTTCCCTGCCACCGCGTTGTGGGAACCAACGGGAGCCTTACCGGATACGCGGGCGGCGTGGATAAAAAACGCAGATTGCTGGAGCTTGAAGGTGTTGATATGGAAAAATTCTTTGTTCCCGCCAGGGGCACGGCACTGTAACGCGGATTCCAGCATGCCGCGCGAAGACTTGATATACGAGATACTTTCCGCTGTTGGAGAAATACCGGAAGGGCGCGTCGCCACATATGGCCAGATCGCGCGGCTGATCGGCAGGGACAGGAATTCCAGGCTGGTGGGAAAAGTCCTTGGCATGGCGAATTTGTATGGAGAATATCCGTGTCACAGAGTTGTCAACCACGCGGGGCGGCTTGCGCCTGGATGGCCGGAACAGCGTTTTTTGCTGGAAGCGGAACAGGTTGTCATGAAGGACGACAGGCATGTGGACTTGAAAAAATACCAATGGGATTGCTGAAAGGGAGGATGCGGTGGGCTGTATAGCATACCATACAACGCCCCTAGGACGGATCATGCTTGCGGCGGAAGGCGACGCTCTTGTCGGGCTTTGGATGGAGGGGCAGAAGTATTTCGCGGGCAGCCTGAAAGGGGAGTTCCGGGAACGGAACGATTTTCCGGTGTTGGTTCGGGGCAGGGAATGGCTTGATCGCTATTTTGCCGGCGAAAAACCGCATGTGTCGGAGCTGAAACTTGATCCGGCAGGAAGTGAATTTAGAAAGGCGGTATGGAAAATTCTCTGTCAGATTCCCTATGGGGAGGTAACAACCTATGGAGAAATAGCTAAAAAAATTGCTGTAGCCTGCGACAAGGAACGAATGTCTTCACAAGCAGTCGGCGGGGCGGTGGGACATAATGCGATTTCTATCATTATTCCTTGTCATCGTGTGGTCGGAGCCGGTGGAAGCCTGACAGGCTATGCCGGCGGCATTGACAAGAAGATTATGCTGTTGGCCCATGAAGGGGCATATTCAAAACGTTTTTTTGTGCCGAAAAAGAGCGCCGCGCCGTAACCACTCAAAAGGCCACGCCCAGAATCAGGGCCGCGCCGCAGATCAGGTAGGTTTTGCGCACCAGATGGCCGTGGGCGTCCAGGGGCAGCCAGTCGCTGCGCCCGGCGGCGTTGATCCGGCGGCAGGCCGTGAGATAGAAGGGCAGGCCCGACAGCCCCAGAAATACCGGCCATCCGGCCAGGCCGCAGGCCCAGAGGTTGATAAGCAGCAGCCAGACGGCGGGCCACCAGAGCTTGAAGACCAGGGCGGCCTTGTCCTTGCCCAGTTTGTTGGCCAGGGTGTGCTTGCCCGCAGCCAGATCTGTTTCGATTTCCGGCAGGCTCTGGTAGTAGAGCACGCCCGCCACCATCAGGCCCACGGGCAGGGCCAGGGCCAGAGAACGCAGGTCGAAGCGCCCGAGAAGCAGGGTGGCGCCGGCCGTTACCATGATCAGGCCCATGTTCAGGCAGACGAAAAGCTCGCCCAGGGCGCGGTGCCCGTAACGGATGGGCGGGGCCACGTAAAAGACGGCCGAAGCCACGGCAAAGAGGGTGGCCGCCCACAGGCAGGGCCGCAACGCGGGTGGCAGGCTGAAAATCAGGGCCGCGCCCACAACCAGGGTGGCCGGGATCAGCAGCAGAAGGGCCACGGAAAGTTGGCGCGGGCTGATCAGCCCGGCCTGGATTACCCTTGAGCCGCCGATGTTTTCGCCTTCGTCCACGCCGAGAATATGGTCGAAAAGGTCATTGGCGAAGTTGGCGATGGTCAGGCCCAGAAAACAGCCCAGCAGCAGAAGCAGCCAGACGCCCCACTGGCCGGGCGTCACATGTCCCTGCACGCGGAAGGCCAGGGCCAGCGCCAAGGTCACGGGGATGGCGGCGGTAATGAAAAAGGGCGGGCGGCAGGCCTGCCACCATGCGCGGCATTTTTGCCCGGCGGAGAGCGGCGGGGCGTCGGACGGACGGGGAGCCCAGGCCGCGCGCAGCAGGTGGCGGGCCATGCTCAGCGTCCTCCGGCCTGAACCGCGCCCTTCCAGCTATAGGGAATGGCCGGATCGTCCGCCGGGCGGCGTTCCCCTTCGGCGGGATCGTGGGGAATGTCCGCGCAGTTGCAGATCAGGGCCGCTTCCCCGCTCATGGCCGCGAATCCGTACCAGACGCCTGTCGGAATGCGCAGCAAGCCGTAGTGTTCCGGTCTGCCCAAGGCCAGCTCGCAGAGTACGCCTTGGGTGGAAGAGCCGGGGCGGTCGTCATAAAGCACGATTCTGAGCAGGCCGTGGGGCACGGCAAACAGCTGGGTCTGGCGGCTGTGGCGTTTCCAGGCTTTGACGGCGCCGGGCAGCACTTCCGAGAAATAGATTTCGCCGAAACCCGCCGCGAAATCGGGCAACAGGGGCGAATCGGGGCGCAGCATGTGCAACACCGGCCCCCCGGGCGTGGGAATCATTTTCAGGGGCTGGAACAGTGCGCCCGCGATGCCCACCTCCTGTGCAACGGGTCCGTCGGCGGTATGCGCGCCCATCAGCGCACCCAGACCTGGCCGCGCTGTTCGGCCGCGTTGACGTAGGCCGCGATCTGGCCCAGGCTGAAGTCCAACATGTCGGGTGGGGTTGCGCCGTCCCGGCCCCGGTAGAAACGGTGATACCATTCGGCGGTATAACGGATGGTTTCGTCAAAGCTGAGAGTGGCCTTCCAGCCCAGGTGGGCCAAGGCCTTGTCGCAGCAGAGCTTGAGCAGGGTGCATTCCTTCATGCCCGCCTGGCCCGCCGCGTCCATTTGGCTTTCAAAGCCGGGCCAGTGCCGGGCCAAGGCTTCCACCACCTCGGCCACGGTATTGTTGACGTCCGCCGCCGGGCCGAAGTTGTAGGCCTGGCCGCGCGGGTCAAAGGGCGCGTTCCCGTTGTCGAGCAGGCGCGCGCCCAGCCAGAGATAGCCGGAAAGCGGCTCCAGCACGAGCTGCCAGGGCCGCGTGGCCCAGGGGCTGCGGATCTGCACGGCCCGGTCCTCGGCCCAGGCCCGCGCGCAGTCGGGCACAATGCGGTCCAGGGCCCAGTCCCCGCCGCCGATCACATTGCCCGCGCGCACCGTGGCGCAGGCCGGACCTTCCTTGAAAAAGCTCTGAAAATAGGAATGGGCGATGATTTCCGCGCAGCCCTTGGAAGCGGAGTAGGGATCGGCACCGCCCAGATGGTCGGTTTCACGGTAGCCCCAGACCCATTCGTCGTTGCGGTAGCACTTGTCCGAGGTGATCATGACCACGGCCCGCACCGAAGGGCAGGCCCGCACGGCTTCCAGCACGTTCATGGTGCCGAGCATATTGGCCTCAAAGGTGCCTGTGGGGTCCTCATATGATTTGCGCACCAGGGCCTGGGCCGCCAGGTGGAAGACCACCTCGGGCTTGAAACGCCGCACGGCGTCGACCATGCCCTGCCGGTCGCGGATGTCGCCGCGCAGATCTTCCAGGTGCGCGCCCAGATGTATGGCCGTGAAATGTGAGGGCTCGGTGGGGATGCCGTCGGAAAAACCGGCCACGGTCGCGCCCAGCCGCGTGAGCCAGGCGGCCAGCCAGGAGCCCTTGAAACCCGTGTGCCCGGTAACGAAGACCCGACGTCCTTGATAGGCATTGGCAAACATAACTATTCCTTACTCGTGGGAGAAAGCTGGATTGTCTTTTTATTCATTGCGGCGCGGTAATTTTTGCGCGCCGGTAAGGCGGACAAGCAGCCCGGCGCGTGCTCTACGGCAGGTCGGGAGTTTTGTTCTCCGACGGAAAACGAGCTGAAGCCGACAAGAGTGTACTCTTATGGTACATGACTGGAGGCCGAAGCGAAGTTTGACGCCGCCGGAGGGCAAAAAAACGGACTGCTACACCCAAAAGGCCCGGCCGCTGTCCCAGAGTTCATTGAGCTTGATGGAATCGCGCAGGGTGTCCATGCACTGCCACTGGCCGGGATGCGGATACATGGAAAGCTGCCCTTCGGCGGCCAGTTGTTGCAGGGGTTCTTTTTCCAGGTCGCAGTTTTCGTCCTCGCTCAAGTAGTCCAGGAAACGGCGTTCGAACACGAAAAAGCCGCAGTTGATATGTTCGTTGAGCACGGGCTTTTCCTCCCAGGAGAGAATCTTGCCCGCCGCGTCCGTGCGTACCGCGCCGAAACGCGAGGGCATGCGCACACCGGTGAATGTGCCGATGGTGCCGGACTGCTTGTGGAACTCCAACAGCTTGTGCAGGTCGATATCCGCCACGCCGTCGCCGTAGGTGACCATGAAGCGGTCGCTGTCGATATACTTGGCAACGCGTTTGATGCGGCCGCCCTTGAGGGTTTCCTGGCCGGTGTCGCAGAGGGTCACCCGCCAGTCCTCGACATGGCCGGGGTGGGAGATGATAGTGCCGCTTTTGAGTTCCACGGTGAAATCCGTGTTGCGGATGTTGTAATCGTGAAAATACTGCTTGATGACTTCGCCCTTGTAGCCCAGCGGCAGGACGAAATCCTTGAAGCCGAAACGGGCGTAAATGGACATGATGTGCCAGAGCACGGGCCGCCCGCCGATTTCCACCATGGGCTTGGGTTTGACCGAGGTTTCCTCGCGCAGGCGCGTGCCTTTGCCGCCGCACATGATGATCACTTTCATATAAAGGCCTCCTGGGTCGCCGACGGGTATGCAGCCCGCGGGACTCGGCTACCTGTAGCAGAAGCCCGCGCGGAAAAAAAGCCCCGCCGTCGGCCCGGCCGGGGCGGGGCTTTGCATTATTCCGGCCAGCGCGCTATAGTATTTTTGTTAGAGCAAAGTAACTTTTCAAAGTTACTTTACTCCGGCGGCTGCGAAAGCGGACGTCCGCGCTTGGCGCTGCCGTTGGCGGGCTTGCGAGCTTTACGGATAGCGACAGCGGTATCATTGACTGACTATTGTGTAACTCACTGCTGTCGTCAAGCGTAGCTTCCTGCGTCGTAACGCTTGGCGCAAGCCAAGGCGGGACCGCATTTCTGCCGCGCGTCAGCCGTTGCCGCTAGCGGGTTGCTTGAGCCGTTTGACGGCGAAGCCGTCTTACGGATCAAGACAGCAGCGCTACGGATGACGACAGCAACGATAGGCTGAAGGCAGCGTCAACTTTGAGAATGTCAATTCTCAAAGTTAATCTGCTCTAGAACGATACTATCGCGTTTCGGCGCGTAAACGAGGTTGTTATGAATATACTACGTCGGCCGTCCCCTTTTCTTCTGGTGGCGGCGTTGCTTGCGGCCCTGCTCACGGCCTGTTTTGCCTCCGGCCCGCAGAAGGCTCTGAACTCGCTGGCGGAAGCCCTGAATAAAAACGACAGTGCGGCCTTTCTGGCCCAGCTGGATCTGAAAACCTTCGCGGCCAACCAGATCAAAAACCTGACCCGCGAGGACCAGGCTTTGAGCTCGCTGGACTCCTTGGGCCGCATGCTGGGCCTGGGCGGCATGGACGATCTGCTGGGCAGCGTGCTGAATATGGAAAATCGTTTGCAGAGCCAGTACACCCGTGGCGTGAGCACAGGCGAAATGATGGCCCAGTGCCGCGAGGCCCAGACTCCGGACTGCCCCTGGGTGCCTGAATCCCTGAAACAGGCGCAGGTGACCGAATTGAGCGATACGGCGGCGGTGGCCAAGGTGACCACGCCCGCCAAAATGACCAGCTGGCTGGCCCTGCGCAAGAAGGGCGACCGTTGGCTGGTGGTGGGCCAGGCCATTCTGGAAAGCACGGCCAAAGCCTACGCGACGGACGTTTCCGCGCCGCCGGTGAGCGGCGCGCCCGCGGCCAGACCGGATGCGGGAAATAAGGGAGACAAGAACGCCAATCCAGGCGGCGGTGCGGACAAGCCTGCGGACGGCGGCGCGATGAATATTTAATTCCGGCTCGCTGAATGTTAGAGCATTTGAAAGTTAATCTGCTTTAGAGCCTTTTGATATTGAAAATATCTCAACGCCCTGTGCGGATTTTCCGTGGAAATCCGCACCGCGAAATATTCTAGGGAAGCGGGGAGAAGGGGAGACTCTTTTCCCCGTTTTTTTGCGCGTCCATTTGCGAACTCTACAGCATTTCACACTTGAAAAGCTGTGAGCCGAACACGCAGAGGCTCGCCGCGAGACGGCGTGGATTCCGACGAAGCGGCCGAAGGCAGCCCGAAGGGCTGTCCCCGTTGGCGACAACGGAGCCATACGGGGATCGACAGCAGCGATAACCGCGTTTTTTGCCGGAATGAATCCATTGAAACGTGTGGCGTTTCAGAGGGAATCTGCTCTAGTTCAGCGAGAAGGGCATATCCGGAATGACCGGCGGCCTGTTCCGGGTCAGCAGGTCTGTTTCCAGCTGCTCCAGCAGATAGTTGAGGCCGTCGCCGCTTTTGGCCGAAACAGGCAGGGCCAGGGGAAAGGCGTCGGCCAACTCGGCCCGGGCCGGAGCCGCAAGCTGGTCCCATTTGTTGAGCACCAGCAGGCGCGGCACGCGGTCCAGCTCCATTTCGGCCAGAATGGTCTCCACCGCCGAAATCTGTTGCAGCAGGTCCGGGTGGGAGGCGTCGGCCACATGCACCAGCAGATCGGCGGCCTCCAGCTCTTCCAAGGTGGCGCGGAAGGCGTCCATGAGTTCCTTGGGCAGATTGCGGATAAAGCCCACGGTGTCGGCCAGAATGATTTCCCGTTCCGCCGGAAAGCGCAGCCGCCGCGTGGTGGGGTCCAGGGTGGCGAAGAGCTTGTTTTCCGCCAGCACGTCCGAGCGGGTCAGCCGGTTCAGCAGCGTGGACTTGCCCGCGTTGGTATAGCCCACCAGGGCGGCCAGGGGGATGCCCTGTCGCGAGCGCCGGGCGCGGGTAAAGGCGCGCTGCCGCCGCAACTGGTCCAGTTCCTTGCGGATGCGGGCCATGCGCTCGCGGCTTTTGCGCCGGTCCGTCTCCAGCTTGGTTTCGCCGGGGCCGCGTCCGCCGATGCCGCCCATGAGCCGGTCCATGGCCCGGTTTTTGCCCACCAGGCGCGGTTGGGTGTAGCGCAGCTGCGCCAGCTCCACCTGGAGTTTGCCCGCCCTGGTCACGGCGTGCTGGGCGAAAATATCCAGAATAAGCTGGGTACGGTCAATAACCTTGCGCTCGGTGATGTCGGCCAGGTTGTGCAACTGGGCGGGCGAAAGTTCGCCGTCAAAAACCAGCATGCCCGCGCGGCCTTGCAGGGCCAGCACTTCCAGTTCCGCCACCTTGCCCTTGCCCAGAATCAGACGGGGATTGACCTGGGCCACGCGCTGGGCCATGCGCCCGGCTACGGTGAGACCGGCGGTGCGGGCCAGCTCGGCCAGTTCGTCCAGGTTGCGCTCCTGCAGAATCCGGGGCTGGGCCGCCACGGAAACGAGCAGGGCGCGCGGCGCGTCCGCCGCTTCCCGCGCATCCTCGCCGCGCCGGGCCAGCTCTTCTTCCAGGGCTTCGGCCGTGGCCGTGAACTGCGCGGCCGTGCGGTCCCAGGGCTGTGGGGCGTCCAGGTGGTGGGGCTTGCCCGTAGCGCCGGAAGGCAGCAGGTGCGCGGCCTGCCACTGCACGGGATCGCCTGTGGGATTCACGCTGAGGGCGATGACCGCGTCCAGTCGCAGGAAGAGCATGTCCATGAGGTCTTCCTGGCTGATGCCGTCCGGGGAGAGGTGGGTGTGCAACAGGCGCAGGCCGCGTAACCGCTCCTGGCCGGTGCGGCCGCGCGGCAGTTCGGGAATGAGGATGCTGCCCGCCTCGCCCACCAGAACCATTTGCACCCGGCCCTTGCGGTCGATAAGCAGACCCACCTGCCGCCCCAGAGCGCGCGACAGAAGAGCCAGCTCGCGGGCCTGCTCAATGGTGTAGACATCCTCCGACGGAAACCGGCGGTTGAAAAGGCGGTTCAGGGCATTGAGCTGGCTCGGCTTGAGCCCCTGCACATTGCCTTCTGGCTTGGGAATGGCGCGTCTCCTTTCTGCGGCGTGCAGTGAGAGTATTTCGGCTTTGAAAGTTGGAATGCCAGGCGGCGAGCAGGTCGGGCCGCCCGCCGCGAAGCAGCGTGGATCCAGCCGAAGCGGCCAAAGGCAGCCCGGAGGGCTGTTTCCGTTGGCGACAACGAAGACATACGAACGGCGATGGCCGCGGTCTTCGGCTGAATAACCCTGTGAAACGCAAAGCGTTTCACAGGTATCCGGTCTAGGGCCGCAGGTAGGAGGTAATCAGCGCATCGTAGCGCGAAGTGGCCTCAAAGGCCCGTGAGGCCATGACCTGCCGGAAGTTGAGGCTCACATTCATATCGTGCTGGCGCAGCTCGTCCATGGCCGCGCCGTACCACTGGGGCGAGGGCAGCACCAGGACGCTGTGGAAATTTTTGGCCGCCGCGCGCAGCATGCAGGGGCCGCCGATGTCGATTTCCTCCACGGCTTCTTCCAGGGAGAGGTGGCGCTCCACCGCACCGGCGAAGTCGTAGAGATTGACGCAGACCAGGTCAAAAGGCCGGATGCCCTTTTCAGCCAGGGTCTGCATGTGGAAGGGGTCATCCTTGTTGGCCAGGATGCCCGCGTGGATTTTGGGGTGCAGGGTTTTGACGCGCCCGCCCAGAATTTCCGGAAAGCCGGTCACCGTGCTGACGGCGGTGACGGGCAGGCCCGCCGCCTCCAGCACTTTTTGGGTGCCGCCGGTGGAAATCAGCTCCACGTCGCGGGAGCTGAGAAAGGTGGCGAAATCCACAAGGCCGCTCTTGTCCGTAACGCTCAGAATGGCGCGGCGGATTGGCAGAACTTCCATACTGCAGGGACTCCTTAAAAAGTGGATCGGACACAGGCGGGCAGAGCCGTCCGGCTCCTATGAAAGTACTGATCAATGGTCTTTTTGCTCTCTGCCTGCGTCAGGCTCACTCCATGCGAAGGGCGGGTTTGAATATACGCCCTCCACCCGGAGTTCTCCGTGTTTGGCAGAGAAAAATCTTCATTACTCAGCGCTTCCCTGGAGCATTTACTACGTGAGCCGCTCTAAAAAATATCCGCCCGGCAGGTCCTCTGCGGGCCTGTCCGGCAGCACTTTTTGTGTACCGGAAAAGTGGATTGCGCGCAATGGGGCGCAGCGGCACAACGGCCCCGAGCATGGCGGCTTGCCCCCGGCAGCGGCCTTGGCTATGCTGCGGCCCGTGGAGGACATATGCGGATAAAACTCGTCTCCTGGAATGTGAACGGCCTGCGCGCGCTTTCCGCCAAGCCGGAGTGGGAGTGGTTCGCGCGCACCGACGCCCAGATCGTGGCCCTGCAGGAAACCAAGGCCCACCCGGAACAGCTCAAGGAAGAACTGGCCAGCCCCGAGGGCTGGGAGGCCCATTGGTCCTCAAGCCATGTGAAAAAGGGCTATTCCGGAGTGGCGGTCTTCAGCCGGATGACGCCCCTGGCCGTGCGCGCGGAACTGCCCGATCCCCAGTGGCAGGGCGAAGGACGCCTGCTGCACCTGGAATTTCCCGGCTTCCATTTTTTCAACGGCTATTTCCCCAACGGCGGGGCCGAGGAGCTGGATGAAAACGGCAAGCCCACGGGACGCTTCAAGCGCGTGCCCTACAAGATGGGTTTCTTCGAGGCCTTTCTGAACTATGCGGAAGAGTGCCGCAAAAGCAAACCCATTGTGGTCTGCGGGGATTTCAACATCGCCCACCAGGCCATAGATCTGGCCCGGCCCAAGCAGAATGTGAAAAATACCGGCTTTCTGCCGGAGGAACGTGCTTTTCTGGACCGTTTCACGGCCATGGGCTATGTGGACACCTTCCGAAAGGTGCACGGCGACCAGCCGGACCAGTATTCGTGGTGGTCCTACAAGACCCGCGCGCGGGAAAAGAACATCGGCTGGCGCATTGACTATTTCTTTGTTTCCGAAGAGCTGGCCCCGGCCGTCAGCGACGCCTGGATCGAAAACAACGTCTACGGCTCGGACCATTGCCCGGTGGGGCTGGAGTTGGAGCTGTAGAAGCCGGAGGGCATTTTAACTTTGAAACGCGCAGAGTTTCAAAGGTACTCTGCGCTAGATCCTGTTGGCACTGCGTTCTTTTGCCCGCTGGATTTGTTATTGCTGCTGTCTTTATCCGTTGGGCGGCCAAGCCGCCTAACGGCTAAAGCGAACAAAATCCCAGTAGTGTCAACAGGTTCTAGTCCAGCAGGCCCAACAGCCGCGCCACCCGCTGCTCGTTAAGGCCGGAGTGCGCCTGGATCAGCTCCCGGCTCTGCAGCACGGCTTCTTCTTCCACCTGGGCCAGGGTCTGCCGTACTTCCTCGGAATTGGGCATATGCGGGGTGAGCGGGGCGCTTTTCTCCAGGGTGGGCAGAACCGGGGCGGCGGCCTCGGCGCTTATGCCTTCGGGCTCGGCCGGGCGGGCGGGCAACATGGCGTTGACCCGTTCCTGAAAGGTGGGGAAATGCGGCCCCAGATCATTATTGCGAAAGCGGAATTCCAGTTCCATGCGCGTATGCTCCTTATGCTTGTCGCGGGCGGGGCGGCTTCGCAAGATATCTTTTGCCCCCTGAGGGCAAAATCCGTCTTTTTAGGGCAATTTCAAAGTGAAATTGCTCTAACGCCGCATACGGTGCGGCGCGCCGCGAAGCGGCGTGGATTCTGGCGAAAACCATGTTTTTCGCCAGAATGTCAACTTTGAAATTTGTAAAATTTCAAAGTCAATCTGCTCTAGAGCCTGGCCCAAGGGCCCGGACGCGAAAAAACGCGGACGGTGGAAAAATTGACCGTCCGCGTTTTTATAAGCAAAAAATATGCCGCTGGTTAGGGAAAAGGCGTCCGCTCCCGGCTTACTTCCTGTGGGGCTTCAGCTCCTCCAAAAAGCCCTCCGGCACCTCGAAGCCCAGTTCGCGCGCCTTGTCCGCGGCTTCCACGGCCTGATCGTATTCCTTGAGGTCAAAGAGAGCCAGGGCCAGATTGTTCCAGGCCGGGGCAAAACCCGGCTCCTGGGCCAGCAGTTCCCGGCAGGCTTCCACGCTGGCCTTAAAGTCGCCCTTCATGTAATAGGCCGTGGCCAGGGCGTTTTTGGCCTGGATGAACTTGGGGTCCCATTTCAGGGCCTTGCGCAGAGCCGCGATGGCCTTGTCCGGCTCGCCGCGCTGCAGATGCACGAAGGCGATGTTGCTCCAGGGAATGGGGAATTTGGCCCGGCAGTTGGCGGCTTCCTCATTATAGTGCAGGCAGCCTTCCAGATCGCCTCGTTCCAGGCAGATGCCGCCCAGTTGCACATAGGCTTCGGCCAGATGCGGCGAGTTGCGCACCGCATTGAGCAGCGCTTCCTCGGCGGCCACAAAATCACGCTTGCTCAGCAGGGCCAGGCCCAGGTTGTAGTAGTGTGTCGCGCATTGCGCGTTGGCCTCGATTTCCTTTTTGAGGTCCGCGATATATTCATCCAGGTCGTCGTAACGCTCTTTCATGCGATATGCCCTTCTTTTTTCAAAAGATCATGGTACCAGAGGCAGAAGTCGAAAATGCCCTGGTATTTTTCGTCCTTGTTGACCACGCCCAAGGCGCACTCCATGGCTCCCTTGCCGTAGTCGTTGCTGTACGGCCCTTTTCGGGCCGCTTCGCGCAGAAATTCATTGACCAGCTGCTGGGTGGTGCGCTTGCTCACATCCATGCGCAGGTCCAGAGGATCGTTGGGCTTCTGGAACGGGTCCCAGTTTTCATAGCCGATACGGTCCACAAACTTGCGGCGGCGCGGATTCATTTTTTCGTAAATCTCGCGTTTGAGTTTTTCCTGCTCGTCCGTAAGCGCCTGCGGTGTGCCGTCGCGGAAAACAGTGGCGGGGATGCTGTCAAACATGGGGAGCGCCTCGGCCTGTTTCTGGTTCGTCAGCTTGGGCGCGACATTCTTGTCGCGCCCCGGTTCCGGGCAAAAATTCCGGAATCACTCTTCGGGCTTGGCCTTGCCGATGCCCAGATAGGCTTCATCGTAGCGGGTGATCAGGGCCATGGAAAGAGGCACGTACACCTCGTGCAGCTCAGAGAAGCGGGACTCCACGGTCCGGGCCACCTCCCGGCTGAGTTCATCCAGCCGGGCCTGGATTTTGTCCAGATGCACGGTGGGGTAGGCCTTGCCCTTCTCAAAGGCCGAAAAGCCGCAGACGTGCCCCTGTCCGCCGATGGCCGTGGGTACGCCGTACAAACGGCAGGTGATGGGCCGGGCCTCGTAGAGCAGGCAGCGGTCCTCCCCGTCCAGCAGCGGGCAACGCAGCCGGATCTGGGCGGCGCGGGCCATGAGGGCCTCCGGGCTTTCTCCGTCCTTTTCGGCGCGGAAGAGTTCCCGCTTCAGGCGGGTGAGGCGGCGGTCGGTTTCCGACGCGCGGGTGAGAATGGCCGAACGCTCGGGCCCGTGGGCAAAGGCCGCCTCAAAGGCCCGGTTCAGAGACATGGCCTCCACCAGCGAAAGATCGAATACGGCGTGACAGCAGTCGCTACAGCCTTCCTTGCAGGTCACGCAGCCGGGCTGCGTCTCGCGCACCCGCGCGAACAGGGCGTCGGCCTCGGCCCGCAGACTTTCATAGCGGGAAAATATGGGACTCAGATCAGGGATCATGATTATACCTGGCGTAGTTCGCGCAGCAGCGAAACCGCCCCTGCGCGGGCGTTGTGCTCAATCATGGCGGCGTCAGCCGCCGGAGCGGTATCAGGAACCATGTGCCGTCTGTCGGCGTTCCCCATTGCGCGCGAACGGCTGCGCCACAGGCGAGCTCGCCTTGCTTGCGCACGGGCCTGCCCATGCCGGGCCGCCGGAGCATTTTCTCCGCAAGAGAGAAAGCCCGGGCAACGGGACGGATTACAACAGTGCCGCCAGACGCGCACACGCCCGGCGGCACTGTGGAAAGAATACGAGTTCTGTAAACGGATCAGCCGCGGAATGCCGCGCGGGCATCACGCTGCCGGCTAGGCTTCTTCGACAGTGATGGCGCTGGCTTCACAGACTTCCACACAGGATTCACAGCCGAGGCATTCTTCAGCGTTCACGGGTTCGGACTTGCCGTCTTTGATTTCATAGACTTCCACGGGGCAAACGTCCACGCATTCGCCGCAACCCACGCATTTGTCGTTATCAACACTCACATTGTAGCCCATTGTTTCCTCCCAAAGTAACTTTGTGTCCTGCCGGATGCAGGCCGCGGCTGAACACCGCTTGTGAAATGGATAGCGTCAGCCCCCCGCCCTGTCAAGTGCCTTCGGCCTTTTTGCCCGGCCCGGCCTGAACTGCGGGTTCGTCATACAAATAAGGCCGTTGCGCCGTTTGGCAAGAGCACGCGGACGGGCCTAAAGCACAAGGCGCGCGTAATAGCCCCGGTCGCCGCGCACCACCTGTAAAAGCACTTGTCCGGCCAGGCGTTCCTTGCGGAAGGCCTGGAGCAGTTCGCTCATATTCTTGACGCGCATGCCGCCGACCCCGGTAATCAGATCGCCCTTGCGCAGAAAGGCGGCCGGGCCGTCCGGGCGCACGCTCTGGATGACCAGACCCTGTTTGCCTTCCCGTACGGCAAGGCCCCAGCGCCGTTCCATGAGTTTCCGGGCCGTGTCGTCCTCAAAGGGCACGGGCGTCACGTCCAGAGCGAGCACTTTTTCGCCCCGGCGCAGGCTGAGGCGCAGGCTTTCGCCGCCGGTCTGGTTGCGCAGCACATTGATGTAATCCCGCCGGTCGCGCACGGGCGAGGCATTGATGCTTTCAATAATGTCGCCGGGTTCGATGCCCGCCTTGGCCGCGGGCGTGCCTTCAAACACCGCGCCCACCAGCACGCCGCGCGCTTCCTTGAGCCCCAGGGCCATGGCCATGCGGCTGTCCAGGTCCTCGGCCATGAGCCCCAGCCAGAGCGGGGCCACGCGGCCCTGGCCCATGAGATCGGCCATGACCCGGCGGGCCTTGTTGATGGGAATGGCAAAGCCGATGCCCTCGGCGCGGGCGTCCACTGCGGTGTTGATGCCGATGAGGCTGCCCTCGATGTTCAACAGCGGGCCGCCGCTGTTGCCGGGATTAATGGCCGCGTCGGTCTGGATCAGATCCGTGAACACGCCGCCGTCGTTGCGGATAGTCCGGCCCAGGGCGGAAACCACGCCCGTGGTCACCGTATGGTTGAAGCCGAAGGGATTGCCGATGGCAATGACCGTCTCGCCGGGCATGATGTCGGTGGAGTCGCCCAAGCGCACGGCGGGCAGATCATGCGCGCCCTTGATTTCCAGCACCGCGATGTCGAAATCCGGTTCCGCGCCCTTGACCGTGGCGGGGAATTCGCGTCCGTCCAGCAGGTGAACCATGACTTCGTCGCCGCCGGCAATGACGTGGGCGTTGGTCAGCACCAAGCCCTTGCGGCCGTCCACAATGACGCCGGAACCCAGGCTGACGCGTTTCCGCTTCCGGGGCTGCGCGCCGAAGCCGTTGGAATCCGGAAAGCCGGGGCCGAAGCCGGGCCCGAAAAAGCGCTCCAGCGGGGAGACGCGGTGCCCCTCGATAATATGGGTGCTGGTGATGTTGACCACCGCCGGGGCCACGGCCTGCACGGCGCGGACCACGGGGGTGAGGCGGGGGCTGGCCGGCGCTGGCGCGGCCTGGGCTCCCCGGACGACCTGTCCGGGAAGCCCGGCCAGCAGGCAGACGAAGAGGAAAGGGAGAAACCTACGGACGCTCTGAACTGCACAGTTCGGCATGATTACCTTCCGCAATACGTTTCACCGCGCGGTATGTTCTGCCCCGGCGCGGCGGGAAGCACTGCCGCCACGGACCGCGGCATGGCCGCATCCGCGCGCTGTTCGGCCTGAACCGTGGCGAACCCGGCGCTTTCGTGCGCGGCCGTGGCCAGAGCGCCCCTGATGGGCAGGCCCACAAGGGCGGTCAGCAGGCAGAACAAAAAGAAAAGGGCGGCCCGGCGGGCGTTGCGATATATATTGTACATGATTCACCTCGTAAAGTCTCGCCGCCCGTATGACGCAGGGCGGCAGTTTGAACGGCCTGTCCGGAAATCCGGAATTGCCGAGTCATTTACTAGGTAATCATCGTGGCCGACTTGTAAAGGAAGCGGTGGGCAACGGCCCTTGCGCCGCCGTTCCGGACAGGCTACAAACCGCCGATGGACAAGAAAATCAGTTTTACTTCGGCGGATCTGGAAGCGCTTTTCCCCGGACTGCGCATTGAGGCCGTGCGCCGGGAAGATCTGGACGCGGCCCAGGCCCATCTGGACAATCTGACCAAGCCGCGCGGCAGCCTGGGACGGCTGGAAGAACTGGCCGCCCGCCTGTACGCCATGAGCGGGGGGCGGCTGCCCCTTTCGGTCAGCCCGGCCCTGATGCTGACCGTGGCCGGAGACCACGGCGTGGCCGCCCGGGGGGTTTCGCCCTTTCCCCAGGCCGTGACCAGGCAGATGGTCATGAATTTCTGCAACGGCGGGGCGGCGGTCAACGTGCTTTGCCGTTGCGGGGGACTGGATCTGCGGGTGGTGGACGCCGGTTGCGTGGGCGGCCCGTTTGCGCCGCACCCCATGCTTCTGGACCGCCGCCTGGGCGACGGCACCGCGGATATGAGCCGGGGCCCGGCCATGAGCCGTGAAACCTGCCTGCAGGGCTTGCGGCTGGGTCTGGAGCTGGCCGCCGGTGCGGCCCATGAGGGCTACCGCTGCCTGGGCACGGGCGAGATGGGCATCGCCAATTCCACGGCGGGCACGGCCCTGTACTGCGCCTTGCTGGGCCTGGAGCCCGAAGATATCACCGGCCCCGGCGCGGGTTCCGATCCGGCCATGGTCCGGCACAAGGCGGGCATTGTGCGCGAGGCCCTGCGCGTTAACGCCGCCGCCCTGGCCTCCGCCGATCCGGTAACTATTCTGGCCGCCGTGGGCGGCTTTGAAATCGCTGTCATGAGCGGCATCATGCTGGGCGCGGCCGCGCAGCGCCTGCCCGTGTTGGTGGACGGCTTTATCTGCAGCGCGGCCTATGTTGCGGCCCTGGCGATCTGTCCGGACCTGGCGGGATATGCCGTGCTGTCCCACGCCTCGGCCGAACCGGGCCACGGCCCGGCGCTGGCCCGCCTGGATAGCGGGGTGTCCGGGGGGATGTCCGGCGAACCCCTGCTGCACCTGAACATGCGCCTGGGCGAGGGCACGGGCGGGGCCCTGGCCTACCATCTGCTGCGCGGCGCGGCGGCCGTCTATAATGATATGGCGACCTTCAGCTCGGCGGGCGTTGAGGAGAGGACGGCGTAAATGGCGGAGAGCACGACTTCCGCAGCCCCGCTGCTCGCCCTGGAGGACGTGAGCCGCCGTTTTCTGGTGCGGCGCGGCTGGTTCGGGGAACCGCAACAGCTTACCGCCGTGGATGGGGTGAGTCTCGGCCTGCGCCGGGGTGAAAGCCTCGGATTGGTGGGCGAATCCGGCTGCGGCAAATCCACACTGGGCCGCCTGGCCTGCGGCCTGCTCATGCCCTCGGAAGGGCGGGTGCTGCTGGAGGGCAGGGAGTTGCCCACGGCGGGTGCGGCCAGCTGGGCCGCCGGGCGGATTCAGATGGTTTTTCAGGACCCCTTTTCCTCGCTCAACCCGCGCCTTTCCGTGCGCGCCTCCGTGGCCGAGCCTCTGGCGGCCCGTGATATGCCCCGCGCCGAGCGCCGCCGTCTGGCGGATGAAATGCTCGCCACCGTGGGCCTGGAAGGCATGGGCGGGCGTTATCCGCATGAATTTTCCGGCGGCCAGCGCCAGCGCATCGCCGTGGCCCGTGCCCTGATCACCAGGCCGGACGTGGTCATCTGCGACGAGCCGGTTTCGGCCCTGGACGCTTCGGTGCAGGCGCAGGTGCTCAATCTGCTGCGCGATGTGCAGGAGCGTTTCAGCCCGTCCTATCTTTTCATTTCGCACGATCTGGCGGTGGTGGGCTTCATCTGCCCGCGCATTCTGGTCATGTATCTGGGCCAGGTGGTGGAGGAGGCCCCGCGCGAACGCCTGTTCGCGGGCGCGGCCCATCCCTACAGCCAGGCCCTGCTGGCCGCCATGCCCACCGGCGACGGAGAAAGCCGCCTGCCCCGGATTCTTGAAGGCGAGCTGCCCAGCCCGCTCAATCCGCCCGCAGGCTGCCGCTTTCACCCGCGTTGCCCCAAAGCCGTGGGTATCTGCCGCCGCGAGCCCCCGGCCTGGAAGGAACTTGCCCCCGGCTGGCGGGCGCGCTGCCATCTGTTGTGAGCATGGGACAGGCCCGCGCCGGGCGGCCAAAGGTTTTCGGCCCGGCAGCCCGAGGAGTGGGTGTGCCATGAAATTCTGTCTGAATCTCTGCAATGACATTAATTTTGAGCCGGATGCGGTGCAGCCCTGCTGCAATGTGCACGCCATTGCCGTGCCGCGCTTTCCTTTTACGGGCGGCAGGCTGGATATGGCCGCCTACGCCAGGCATATCCAGAATGTCGTGGAGCAATTGCAGAAAGGGGGAGCAGTGTGCCGGGGCTGTCCGGAATGTATCGAGATTAACGCGCCGCAGGATTCAGCCGCGCGGCTGCTGTTCAGGTCGGTCAGCATCAATATGCACAGGCATTTGTGCAATTGCCGATGCGTGTACTGCGATTTGTGGCGAGGGCACGGCGCGGGTTACGCCATTCTGCCTGTGCTCCGGAACCTTGAAGAGCAGAAAGTCTTGCGTCGGGATTGCTTTTTCAGCTGGGGCGGCGGCGAACCGGGCATCCTGCCGGATTTTGAGGAAGCCAGCCAATGGATTCTGCATAACGGCTGGCCGCAATACGTGCATACCAACGCCTTGCGTTTTTCCCCGGCCATTGCCGCTCTGCTGCGGGAGGGCAAGGGCGGCGTCAACGTCAGCCTGGACAGCGCCTCGCCGGAAGTCTACCGGGCGGTCAAGGGGGTGGACGGTTTCACACGGGTGACCGCCAATATTGAACGCTACCGGGCGGCGGCCCGCGAGGCCGGACTCATCCATCTACAAGTACATCATTTTTGAAAAGAACAACGCCGTCGCGGAACTGGAACGCTTTTTCGCCCTTTGCCGGGCGCTGGACGTCACCTCCGTGCAGTTTTCCCTTAATTTTCAGGAGTTGAACGGCGCGGGGCCCGCCCCCAAGACGCTGCTCGGGGCGGCTTTTTTCCGGCACCGGGCCGCGTCGCTGGGCATGGCCTGCGTGCCGTTTTTTATTCCCAAGCGCTGGTTGTCCGTCATTGACGAACTGGAACAGCGGCACTTTTCCGGAGCCGTGGAGCGCTCCTTGCCCTAAACACAAGGAAGCCCCGCTGCCGGAGGGGCTTCCTTGTGTTTAGTCAAATCAGGCGCTGTCGGAAGGCCTACCTCTCAAAATAGGTATAGCCGCGCAGTCCGTCCTCAAAAGCCTGCATGACGGCGAAGCGCTCGCTGGGCGAGATGCGGCCCTGGCGTACGGCCTGCTCGGCGGTACTGCGCAGATCCTCCAGGATGCGGCGCGGGTCATATTCCACGTAGCTCAGGATGTCGGCCACGGAATCGCCGCGGATTTCGCGCACGTATTCATAGCTGCCGTCCTCCGAGGCCCGGATGGAGACCACATTGGTGTCGCCCATCAGATTGTGCAGATCGCCCAAGGTTTCCTGGTAGGCCCCCACCAGAAAGACGCCCAGGTAATATTCCTCGCCGTCGCGCAGGGGATGCAGGTCCAGGGTGGATTTCATGCCCTGCGGGTCGATGAAGTGGTCAATGCGGCCGTCGGAATCGCAGGTGATGTCCGAAATAATGCCTTGGCGCGAGGGGAATTCCTTGAGCCGGTGTATGGGCATGATGGGAAAGAGCTGGTCAATGGCCCAGGAGTCGGGCAGGGACTGGAACACGCTGAAGTTGCCGTAATAGATGTCCGCCAGGCTCACGTCGATGTCCGCCAGATCGCGGGGCACGTTCTTGAGCCGGGTTTTTTCCTGGGCGATGCGCATGATGATGGCCCAGAAGAAGCGCTCGGCCAGGGTGCGCTGGCGCAGATTGACCCGGCCCGTGGAAAAGAGCTGGCGCATTTCATCGCGGTAATAAATGGCGTCGTTGTAGCATTCCTGAAGATTGCGCAGGGAAATGCCGGACAGAACCTCGCGCAGATTGCGCACCGGCTCCGGCGTGTCCTCGGGCAGTTCGTCGGGCAGCTGCACTTCCTCCACCACGCTCACGTCCAGAATATTGAAGAGCAGCACGGAATAATAGGCCACCGTGGCCCGGCCCGACTCGGTGATGATGTGCGGATGCGGCACCTGCTGCTCGTCCAGGATGCTCATGATGGCTTCCACCACGTCGGCGCAGTATTCGTCCAGATTGTAGTTGCGCGAGGAAATGTAATTGGTGTGCGAGCCGTCGTAGTCCACGGCCAGGCCGCCGCCCAGGTCCAGGTAGCCCATGGGTGCGCCTTCCTGCACCAGGCCCACGTACAGGCGCGCGCCTTCCATGACCCCGGTGCGGATGTCCCGGATGTTGGAAACCTGCGAGCCCAGGTGGTAGTGCAGCAAACGGAAGCAGTCCAGCATGTCGTGGGCTTTGAGGGTGTCCACCACGTCCACGATCTGGGCCGGGGACAGGCCGAAGGTGGAGCGCTCCCCGCCGGAATCCGTCCAGTGGCCGCCCGCCTTGACCGCCAGTTTGGCCCGCACCCCGATGTTGGGGCGCACGCCCAGCACCTTGGCGCGCTCCAGCAGCACGTCCAGCTCTCCGGGCATTTCCAGCACGAAAAAGACATTGAAGCCCAGGCGCAGGGCCTGGAGGCCCAGGTCGATGAATTCCGCGTCCTTGTAACCGTTGCAGACGATGCAGGCCTCGGTGTCGCGCATCAGGGAGACGGCGGCGATGAGTTCGGCCTTGGAACCCACTTCCAGCCCGTGATGGTAGTGCGCCCCGAACTGGGCGATTTTTTCCACCACCTGCTGCTGCTGGTTGACCTTGATGGGGAACACCCCCCGGTACTCGCCGGTATAATTCAGGGTTTTGATGGCTTTGCGGAATGATTCGTGGATACTGGTAATGCGCGAATCCAGAATATTTTCCACCCGCAGCAGCACGGGCATGTCATAGCCGCGCTCATGCAGACCGGCGATGATTTCCGGCAGGGGAATCTGGGGACCCTTGGGGCCCTGCGGGCAGACGACCACTTCGCCCGCGTCCGAAACATTGAAATAGCCGGCGCCCCAGTTGCGGATGCCGTAAAGTTCGATGGAATCTTCCACCCGCCACTGTTGCAATGCGCGGTTTTTGGCCAACGTGTTCTCCTTGGATGCCGCCGCCCGGCGGGAAACAATGAGGGCATGCGCCCCGAAGCGGCGTCATTATGCCGTGAAAACGCGCAAAGTCAATGTTTGCGGGCGCTGCGGCCCCGGCGTGGGGCACACTATGCCCATAGCGGTCCTTAGGCTCAGCCTTCATTGAAAGCGCCTGCTGCGAAGCCGCCTTTTCCCGTACAGCGGCGTTGCAAAAAAGAAATTGACCACACGGTATGTTCAATACAGCTTCGCCCAATTTCTTCTTTGCGCCTTGCTGCCCGAAAAAATTCAGCTTTTCGCGGGCGGCGTTTTAATGAGGATTAAGCCTAAGGTGCCCGCCGGGCGACTCCTTAACCATACTCTTGACGAAGCGCGGGGCATGATTCACTTTCAACAAATGACCGGACCGGCGCGCGGCCGATGCTGACGCGCGCTTCCGCGCACCTGTTTCGGGGACGATCATGAAGCATTTTTCGCGCTGGTGTTTGATCCTGCCGCCGTTGCTGGCGGCCCTTCTGAGCGCTTGTTCCGGCGACGACGGCAAGACCGGCGGCCCGCCGCCCGCTCCCGTGCATGTGCAGAGCGTGGCGCGCGCCGACGTGCCGCGCCTCTTGCACGTGGTGGGCAATGTCAAAGCCTCGGCCACCGTGGGCGTCAAGCCGCGGGTCACGGGCGAAATCCAGGAAGTCCATTTCAAGGAAGGCCAGGACGTGCGGGCAGGGGAGCCCCTGATCAGCATCGACCCGCGCCCCTTTGAGGCCGCCCTGCGTGAAAAGCGCGGTCTGCTGGCAAAATCCCAGGCCCAGCTGAGCAAAGCCAACGACGACATGCGCCGCTACGGCAAGCTGGTGGGCGGCGGCTATGTGAGCCGCGAGGCCTATGAGCAGACCGCTACCGAGGCGGCGGCCCTCAAGGCCACGGTGCAGTCGGACAAGGCGGCTGTGGAAAGCGCGGCCCTGGATCTTTCCTATTGCACGGTGACCGCGCCCATCAGCGGCCGGGTCGGCGCGCTCAATGTGGACAAGGGCAATATGATCAAAACCACGGACGACACGCCCATTGTGACCATCGACACCCTTTCGCCCATTTATGTGAATTTTTCCGTGCCCGAGGTCCATCTGCCGGTGATTCTGGAGCGCATGCGCCGGGGGAGCGTGTCCATCACGGCCACCCCTGCGGGCGGGACAGTGGAAAACGGCCTGCTGACCCTGGTGGACAACAGCGTGGACACGCGCACCGGCACCATTCGTTTGCGCGGCAGCTTTGAAAATGAGGACCGCCGCCTCTGGCCTGGTCAGTTCGTGGAAGTGGAATTGCCCCTTGGCATGGCCCCCAAAGCCCTGACCGTGCCCAGCCGCGCCGTGCAGTCCGGCCGCGAGGAATCCTACGTCTATCTGGTGGATAAGGACAGTCGCGCCGTCTACCGCAAGGTCAAGGTTCTTTTCGAGCATCAGGGCGCCAGCGTTGTGGAAGGCGAACTGGCCGAGGGCGACCGGGTGGTGGTGGACGGCCAGGTGCGTCTGGTGCCGGGGGTGGCGGTGCGGATTCAGGGAAGCGCTGAGTAAGGGGCTTTGCTCATCAACGTTTCCCCGTGAATAGGCTTCAGCCGTCTTCTCTGACCCGGCAGACGGCCGCGCCGTTGCTCATTCCGGCCACGGCTTTGAGGAAAGCCTCCAGGTGCTCCTCCGGCAGGCTCACCCCCAGACCGGCGGTGGCCTGATAGTCCTCATCCGTAATCCGGGCCTCAAACGTCGGCAGCAGGCGGCGCAACCCGTCCAGATGGGCGTATTCCAGCGTGAGATCCAGATGGGCCAGGGGCACCTGTTCGGCCAGCGCCAGTGTGCTGAGATTTTCGCGCACCGAATCCTGATAGGCCCGCACCAGGCCGCCGGTGCCCAGCTTGACGCCGCCGAACCAGCGCGTCACCACCACGCAGATTTCTCCGATGCCGCAGTGCAGCAGCACCTGCAGCATGGGCCGCCCGGCCGTGCCGTGGGGCTCGCCGTCGTCGGAAGAGCCGATCCGGGCGGTCTGCCCCGGCGCGCCCGCCGCGTAGGCCCAGCAGTTATGAGTGGCGTCGGCATTGGCGCGGCGGATGGATTCCACAAAGGCCCGTGCCGCCTCCGGACCCGGCGTGTGGGCGCATTGGGCCAGAAAACGGCTGCGGCGGATAAGCAGCTCCGTGCGGTGGGGCCGGTCCGGCCCGGCGGCGGGAATGGGATAGCGCGTCATCGGTCCGTTTCGCTGTCTTTTGCCGGGCAGAATTCGCGGATGCAGGCCGCGGCTGCGGGAAATGCCGTCAGCAGTTCTTTTCTGCGGCCCAGCTTCAGGTCCGCGAAGTCAAAGCCCGGCGACACGGTACAGCCCGCCAGGGAAAAGCCGGAACCGGGGCAGGGCGTGGCCCCGAACCAGAAACCGGCGGGCACGGCGTACTGGAGGTGCTGGCCGTCCAAAGGGTTCTGCCCCAGCATGACTTCCCGCGCCGCGCCGTCCGGCCCCAGCAGGGCCAGACGCAGGGGGCCGCCCAGATAAAAATGCCAGATCTCGTCCTGCCGGATGCGATGCAGGCGGGAATAGTCGCCTTCGCGCAACAGGAAGAGGATGGCCGTGCCGAACGGGCGCGGCCCGGCAAAGCCCGACGGCAGGGCGGCCTGAGGAATAGTGCCGCTGCTGCAATACGTGCGGCGGTAAAAACCGCCTTCCGGATGGGGGGCAAGCGTGAAATGGGCGATCAGCTCTTCGGGGTTCATCAGAATTTTAGTAGCGTGCAATGCCGCCAAGGGCAATGGGAAAATGGTCCTTCTTTTTTTCGTCCAGGCTCGCGAGGAGGGCGAAATGCGGTGCTGGAAAGTTGTAATGGAATGATTTTATAAAATCACATTATATTAATAGGTTATCTAATTCACCCCAATTTTTTTGGGGAAATGCGCAGAAAAGGCTTTACAAGGAGGACGGCTTTCTGTAAACAGTAATCGTTCGCATTAATGGAAACAATAAACTTCAGATACGCAAAAGGAGCAAACAATGAGCAAGACCCAGGAAAATTTGATGGCCGCTTTCGCCGGTGAGTCCCAGGCCAACCGCAAATATCTTGCTTTCGCCCAGGTGGCCGACAAGGAAGGCCTGCCCCAGGTCGCCAAGCTGTTCCGCGCCGCCGCCGCCGCTGAAACCATCCACGCCCACGCGCACCTCAAGAACGCGGGCAAGATCGGCGACACGGCCGCCAACCTGCAGTCCGCTCTGGAAGGTGAGACCTACGAGTTCACCAAGATGTATCCCGAAATGATCAAGGACGCCGAGGCCGAAGGCAAGACCGCCGTTGCCAAGTATTTTGAATTCGCCAACAAGGTGGAAGAAGTGCACGCCAATCTGTATAAGAAGGCCATTGCCAATCCTTCCGCTCTTGCCAATGTGGACTACTACGTCTGCAAGATCTGCGGCTACACCCACGAAGGCCCCTGTGAAGCCTGTCCCGTGTGCGGCGCGGGCGCGGCGGCTTTCTTCAAAGTGGAAGAATGCTGCAAGTAACCGATCCCGCGCGCCGCTCCATGCCGCTTTGGGGGCGGCATTGACGCCGGATGCGCGACTGTGATGGTTGGAGGGGCCGCCGTAAGGCGGCTCCTTTGTCATTTGCCATTTCGGGGCCGCGATGGTCCGGGAAATGCGGGCCACGGTTCCACAGCATGTAGCGTTTGAGTGCCGCGGAAGCGACAGCCGTTGGCGAGTCTTCGAGCCGTACGGATGCCGACAGCAACACTCAAACGCGATTTATGCTGCTGCCGATGCCCGTAGCCCTTGTGGGCTGACGGGCACGGCCGCGCCGCCTCCGGAGCGCTGCCAGCGGCATTGCATTTTGGCTTGAAAAGAGTCAGTATCCGCATGGCGTTTTGCAGCCATCAGCGCTTTTGGCGCGGTTATACCAACACTAACGGCGGCGGCGCGGGCGTCCGCCCGCACTCCGGCCCCCCGGATTCATTCCGGGAAACCGGGCATGCGCAGCGCCGCGGAGGCCTTCTTATGCGCGTTTTTGTCCGTTCCTGCATTCTTGCATTGCTTCTGGTTCTGTGCGGCTTGACCGCGGCCCAGGCCGCCTCCGCGCCGGAGGCCAAAAAAGAGCCCGCCAAGGAAGCTCCCAGCAAATTCGAGGCCTTGAAGCGTTTCAGCCAGGTGCTTGATCTGGTGGAGCGTTATTATGTGAAGGATGTGACCCAGAACGACCTGATCAACGGGGCCGTCAAGGGCTTGCTGCAGGGGCTCGACCCGCACTCCACCTTCATGAATGCCGAAGAATACAAGGAAATGCAGGAAACCACCTCCGGCGAATTCTACGGGGTGGGCATTGAAATTTCCATGGAAAACGGCCAAGTTGTGGTGGTCACGCCCATTGAGGACACCCCGGCTTTCCGCGCCGGTCTTCAGTCCGGCGACGTGATCCTGTCCATCAACGGCCAGGCCACGCAGGAACTTTCGCTGCAGGAAGTGGTGTCGCGCATCCGCGGGGCCAAAGGCACGGAAGTGGAGCTGGCCATTCTGCACAGCGACGCCAAGACGCCGCAGACCGTGCGCATCGTGCGCGACGCCATCCCCCTGATCAGCGTCAAGTCCAAAAAGCTGGAAGACGGTTACTACTGGGTGCGCCTGACCCGTTTCTCCGAACGCACCACCGAGGAACTCAAGGACGCGCTCAAGGATGCGGCCAAGGAAAGCAAGGCCACGGGCGGGCTCAAGGGCATTGTGCTGGATCTGCGCAACAATCCCGGTGGGTTGCTGGACCAGGCGGTCAGCGTGTCCGACACTTTCCTGGACAAGGGCGTGATCGTTTCCATCAAAGGCCGTCGGGACAGCACGGACCGCGTTTATGAGGCCAAAAAGCAGGCCGACGACGTACGCGTGCCCATGGTGGTGCTGGTCAACGCCGGTTCTGCCTCGGCCTCGGAAATCGTGGCCGGTGCGCTGCGCGACCAGAAGCGCGCCCTGATTCTGGGCGAACGCTCCTTCGGCAAGGGTTCGGTGCAGAACATCATTCCCCTGTCCGACGGGTCCGGCCTCAAGCTCACGGTAGCCCTGTATTACACGCCCAACGGCAGCTCCATCCAGGCCGAGGGCATCGTGCCCGACCTGGAAGTGGTCTTCGAGCCGCCGCGCACCGACGACAAGGACAATCCGCGTTTCCTCCTGCGCGAACAGGATCTCAACCGCCATCTGGAAAACGGCAAGGACAAGAAGGGCGGCCAAAGCAAGGTCAAGAAAGACGAAGGCAAGGAGCAGCTGGCCCGTGACAACCAGTTGCGCATGGCCCTCCAGGTCGTGAAGAGTCTGCCCAAGATGCGGGAGATCAGAAACTAGGGCGCGTGGCCCGATCCCCTTGCCGGGGCGGGTTCCGCGAGACGGCATACGTTCAGCGTGCAAAATAAAGGAACAGATACCGGCCCCCTGACCGGACCCCACGGGTCCGGCGGGGGGCTGCGCGCTTCCACTCGCCTGGGCTTGGGTGGTCTGGCCTGGCTGCTCTGCTCCCTGGCCTTTTCGCTCTGGCTGGGCAACGGGTCCATGGCGCCGGGGAATTTTTCCGGTTCCGCCGGTCGCGCGCCGTCGTTCCAGCAAACTGGCGAAGGACGGGACGCGACCGAGGAGCCTGAGGCGCGGGCCGAGCGAATGATACTGGCCCGCCTGGATGCTCTGGTTATCCAGACGTTGCCCCTGGCCCTGCCGCTCGCCCGCTGGCAGCGCGAAGAAGGGCTGCCCTTGGAGGACGAAGGATCGGCTGCCCGTGCTTACCGGGTTACAGGGCCTTGCGCGCCGCTGCGCCTGGGTGTGGCCCTGTTGGAAAAGTTGCGCTCCGCCGCTGATCCGGATTTTCCTCATCTTTCCGCCGTTGACCCGGAGCGTTTCCGCCCGCGCCTTGCCTGGACGGACCAAGGCGCGCTGGAAATTCGCCTGAACGGGCGGCCGACGCATCGTTTTCATTTTCCCGGCAAGGAACGGGCTCTGGCGGATCTGGCCCGACCCCTGCCTCAGGCCGCCCTGATTCTGGTCATTGATGACCTGGGGCAGAGCCTGGAGCCCGCCGAGGATCTGGCCGCCTTGCCCTTTCCCGTGGTATTGGCCGTCTGGCCGCACGCGCCCAGGGCGGGCGCGACGGCCGACCTGGCCGGACAGATGGGCCTGGATTGCCTGGTGCATCTGCCCATGGAGCCTCAGCCCCGCGCCGACGGCTTCCGTCCCAAGCCGGGTCCGGGCGCGCTGTTCGCGGATATGAGCCGGCACGCCCTGGCCTCCGTGCTGGAACCGGATCTGGCGGCACTGCCCACGGCGCTGGGCCTGAACAACCATATGGGTTCCCGTTTCACGGGCAGCTCCGCCGCCTGCCGCCTGCTCTGCGCGCAACTGGCCGGGCGCGGTTTCTTTGTGCTGGACAGTCTGACCCAGCCCTATTCCCGGCTGGCGGAGGAAGCCCGTGCCGCCGGGCTGGTCAGCGTGGCCCGTGCTGTTTTTCTGGATACGCGCCGGGATGTTTCCGCCGTACTGGCCGCCTTGGACGCGGCGGCGGCCAAAGCCCGCAGTGCCGGTTTCGCCGTCGCCATCGGGCATCCGTACGCGGAAACTCTGAGCGCTTTGCGCCGCTGGCAGGACAAGGCAGGTGTGGCCGTGGTGCCTCTGCGCCGTCTGGTCTGGCACCTGGCGCAACTCCAGGCGCGGGACGGCGCGCGCGGCGGCAAGCGTTGATTTTTCACGAACACGGCTTCAGACAAATCCTTGCCGCGAAATGCGGGCAGGCGGGCTTTGCCCGCCGTAAGTGAACATTTCAAGTGTTAAACTCTAAGGAGCGGACATGCTGCAAACCACTCTTGCCATCATCAAGCCGGACGCCGTGGCGCGCGGCCTTGCCGGGGAAATTCTGGCCGCCGTGGAGGCCGAGGGCCTTCGCCCCGTGGCTCTGAAAATGCTGCGGTTGAGCAAGGCCCAGGCCCAGGGCTTTTATGCCGTGCACAAAGAGCGCCCCTTTTTTGACAGCCTTACGGACTACATGTCTTCCGGACCGGTGGTCTGCGCGGCCTTGCGCGGCGAGGACGCGGTGGCCCGCTACCGGGCGCTGATGGGCGCCACGAATCCGGCCCAGGCCGAGCCCGGCACTCTGCGCCGCAAATACGGGCAGAACCTTGAAGCCAACGCCGTGCACGGTTCCGACTGCCCGGAGAACGCCGCTGTTGAGCTTGCATATTTCTTCAATGCCTTGGAAATGACGGAGTAACGTATGAGCAGAACAATCGGCTGCATTGGCTGCGGCAATATGGGCGGGGCCATTCTGGCCGGTTTCGCGGACAGGCTGGGGGACAAGGGCTATAGCTTCTGCGGCTATAACCGCACGCCGGAACGCATGCGCCCCTTGGCGGACAAGGGCGTGCGGGTCATGCCCGACGTTCTGGAAACCGCGCGCAAATCCGATGTGCTGTTGCTGGCGGTCAAGCCATACCAGGTGGCTTCCGTGCTGGAGGAAATGCGTCCGGCCCTCAACGGCGGCAAGGTGCTGGTTTCCGTGGCGGCGGGCGTGAGCCTGAAGAGCCTGCGCGAGGCCGTGGGCGGGCAGTGCCCGGTGGTCCGCTGCATGCCCAATACTCCGGCGCTGGTGGGGGAGGGGGTTTTTGCCCTCTGCTTTGAGGACCCGGCGCTGGACCGGGAAGGCAAACTCGAATTACTGGAACTTTTCGGGGTTCTGGGCCTTTGCCTGGAAATGCCCGAAGCACGCTTTACCGCTTTTTCCGCGCTGATCGGCGCGGGCCCGGCCTATGTTTTCGAGATGATGCAGGGCTTGGTGCAGGCCGGGGTGACCTTGGGCTTTCAGCACAGGGAGGCCAGGCGCATGGTGGCCGCCCTGTTTGTGGGTTCGGCGCGTATGGCCGAGCAGAACCCCGCGCCGCTGATGCAGTTGCGTGACGAAGTCTGTTCGCCCGGCGGCCTGACCATCGCCGGGGTCAATCATCTGGATCGCGTGGGCCTGCTGGGCCAATTGGTGGATGCCGTGCTGGCCGCCGATGCGCGGGGCCGGGAGATGGAAAGCTGAATCTGTGAGCCCTGGCGTTTGCTCGGGCCGTCAACTCCGCCATGGAGGGAATCTGAGTAGTCAGATTCCCTCCTGTTTTTTTTCAGCCTTCCTCCACCTCGCCGCCGGTGCGCGCTTCGCCTTGTCCCCTGTATTCCCTGGCGGATTGCGCCAGACGTCGCAACTGCGCCTGTAACGTCTGTTTTTCCTCTTCGGAAAACATGCTGGTGGTGGCGGCATCCCATTCCGCAACGACTTTCATGATATGCGGATATGCCTCATAGGCACGCTGCGTCGGGTGCACGGTGGTCGTGCGCTTGTCTTGCGGATTGCTTTCCCGGCGGATGAAACCGGCCTCCTCCAGTTGCGCCAGCACTCGCGTCACGTTGCTCTTGTTGATGCCGATGCGCTCGGGCAGCTTGTCCTGCGTGATGCCCGGTTCTCTGCACAGCACGGCAATGAAGAGATATTGACTGGTGTTGATGCCGTACGGCGCGAGGGCCTTGGCGAGATACATGTAGTAATAGCGGTTGGCCAGGGTGATCCATTTGCAGGTCAGTTCCAAAGTACGCTCCCGGAGCATTTAACACTTGAAATGTTCGGTTACGGCGGGCAAAGCCCGCCTGCTCCCATTTCGCGGCAAGGGTTTGTCCGCAAAGAGCTGCGGATAAACCCTTAGGCCGGGCCGGACGACAGTTCCAAACCTCTGCTTGACACGAGAGAGAAAACACATAATCGTTGCCCCCGCAACGATTTTTATGAACAGGAGATATGAGATGCTTGATCGCCGCATCCGCCGCAAGCAAACGGCGGGCGTATCCAACGTGGGGGCCGGTGGGGCGTTGCGGGAGATTTGCAATCGCAACTTCAATGTGGTGACGCTGATCAACCTTCTGGTCATGACGGCCTACTACCTGATCTTCGTCACCAGCACCTCCTATGCCAGAGAGGCTTATCTGGCAAGCCTGAGCACGGCTGGTTTCACTGCGGGCATTATGGTCATCGGCTGCCTGGCAGGGCGTTTCGTCACCGGCAATCTGCTTTCGTTTTTCGGTTGCCGCGCCGTTCTTCTCGCCGGGATCGTGCTGTACACGGCCAGCATCGCGGGTTTTTTCCTGGTGGATTCCTTGCCCTGGCTGTTCGTGCAACGCCTCTGGGCGGGCGTCGGCGTCGGCGTCATCGGCACGGCCACGGGAACCATTGTGGCCTATGTGATCCCGCAGCGGCATCACGGGCTCGGCGTGAGCCTGTTCAGCATGAGCACGGCTCTGGCCCTGGCCCTGGGGCCGTTTCTCGGTATCAGCCTGAGCAACCACATAAGTTATGCGGCGCTGATGCGGATCAATGTGGGCATTGCCCTGGTCTGCCTGCTCATCTTTTTCGGGCTGGCGGCCCTGCCTTCCATGCGTCACCGACATCGCTCGCTCTTCAGCCTCAACAGTTACATTGACCCGCGTGTGGTGCGTTTTTCCCTGGTGGCACTGGTGGTCTGCTTGAGCTACGGCTGCGTGCAGGCCTTCATGACCTCCTTTGCCGCCGAGCGCTCCCTTTCCGGCCCGGCGAGTCTCTTCTTTCTGCTGTATGCCGTGGCGGCCCTGGCTACCCGCCCGCTGACGGGCCGCCTGTTCGATACCCGCGGCGAGAACGTCATTTTTTATCCCATTCTGCTGTTGACCGCGCTCTCCCTGATCATGCTGGCCCGCGCGCACAGCAGCTGGATGCTGCTGCTCTCCGGCCTGGCGCTCGGCATGGGCTTCGGCAACTTCCAGTCCGTGGGGCAGGCCGTGTCGCTTTCGCTGGTGTCGCGTTCGCGTTTTGCCCAGGCCACCACAACTTTCTTCATATTTTTTGACCTGGGCATCGGCCTGGGGCCCTATATTTTCGGTTTTCTCGTCCCCACTCTGGGCTATGACGGCATGTATCAGTCCCTGGCCTTCACCGTGCTTGCCGGGCTAGGCCTTTACTATGTTTTGCACGGGAGGCTCGCGGGCGGCGGGGCCTGAACGTCATCCTGAACGGCACTCCCCGGAATCCTGTGGGACCTGTTGGCACTATGCCTTTTTGCCCGCTCGCTACGTGCGGCAGCCGTTGTCCGAAGGACTTGCGGGTGGCGACAGCAACGATAGGCTGAAGGCGGCGTCAATGCTGAGAGTGCCAATTCTCAACGTTAATCTGCTCTGAGAACGTGGATACGCCGAAAAAAGCAAAGCCCTTCCGAGCATTCGGAAGGGCTTTGCTTTGGTGCTGTAAACGGAAAAACGAGTTTACTGATCCACCCGCACGTCCAGGGTGTTGCCGTCCTTGGCAAGCACAAAGCGGGTATTTTGGGGTTTTGCCTTGAGGTCGATGACCACACGGGTCTTGTCCGCCATTTTGCCGATGCGCACATTGCTCACCAGGGGATTCTTGGGCACGCCCGGAGCCTTGATCTGCCACTGGCCGTCCAGGTCCACCACCACGCGGTCGGGATTGGTCAGATTCATGCTCTTGTAGCGGAGAGGCGCGTTGCCCTCCAGGCGCACCGTGGCTCCCTTGTCCCGCGCGAAGACCACAAAGCGGCTGATGTTGCGCTCACGCGGCGCGGCGGCTTTTCCCGCCCTGGGCTTTTCGGTCTTTGCCTTTTCGGCTTTGGGCTTATCCGTCTGAGCCGGGCGTTCTTCTTTTTGGGTTTCGGCGCGGGCCGGAGCGCTGCTTTCCGTTTTGGCGCTTTGGGCCGTGCGCTCCATCGCCGGAGGCGTGCTCATATTCTCACGTGCGGCGGCCTGCGGGCCGGGGGCCGCGGGCGCGGCCGGGGGCATCTGGGCCCGTTCGCTGACATCTTCCACCACGGGCGCGGCCTCGGCGGCGTCGTCCCTGGGCAGAGGCGGCAATTTGGGTTCTTCGCGGGCCGCTTCCTGCGGTGCGGCGGGCGCGGTAAAACCGTTCTGGGCGGCATCCGTCGACAGGGGAGGCAGACCGGCGCCGCTGTCCGGCGCGGCCGGTTCGCCGGCTTCCGCCGTGGGGGCCGGAACAGGTTCGGATTTGCGGCCCAGGCGTTCATTGAGCATGATCAGCGCCATGCCCAAGATGCAGACCGCCAGAAGAAGACTGAGAATGACTTTGTTCATGCCGTATGGCTCCTGCCGAAAGGCGAGTTGCTCGCTCGGGCTCAGCGTGGCCGCCGGGGGCGGTTTTTGCCGGGCCGAAGCTGTTTTTCCTTGCTGATATGGGCCAGCATCCTGGGGTAGACGGCTTCGCGGGCGTCCAGGCGCATGGCCGTGCGGACGTGTTCAGCGGCTTCGTCGTATGCGCCCATGGCGCAGAGGATGCGGGCCAGGTTGAAATGGGCGTGGTCGTCCTCCGGAGAGAGTTCCAGAACCCGTTTGCCGAAACGCAGGGCCAGATCCGGCATGGCATTTTTGCGCAGTTTCGCGCCGAAATCGCGGAACATATGCTTGTGGGCGGATGAGATATTCTCCGTGGTGGACGCCAGTTGTTCCAGGGCGGTAATGGCGGCCTGCCGTTCGCGCGGGCGCTTCAGGCGCAGCAGAGCCTTGCGGAAACTCTCCCGCAGAGTGATTTCCACCTGTTTGGTCCGGCGCGCCGTGTCCAAATGCCGCAGCAGCTCGTCGTCCAGTTCCGGCGCATCCGCAACCGGAGCGGGCGCGACGGCGCGCGCGTCCGGAAGGTCCGCCAGGGCGCGGACGTCCAGCATGGTCATGGGCATGGCCAGGATGGAGGGCTCGGACCGGAACTGCGCGGCAAAATGGGCGGCGCTGACGCGTCGCGCCTCCGCCTTGGGCTGGAAGGCATTGTCCAGTTGTTGCACCGCGTAGCCTTGCTCCGCCAGGTCCCAGGCGAAGAAGAGTGTCTTGCGGGTGCCGTCCGCCTTGGCCAAAGGCTGGGAATATACGCCAAGATATTTGGGAGGACGCATAGGCGAAATGTACATCATTTGCGCCGAATGGCAAGATTCCCCCCGCGCCCTTTACGCAGCCGGGCCTTTGGGCTAGCATGGGGAATGCACGAAATGGCCATTGCACAAAGCCTTCTGGCTATGGCAGAGGAAGAAATCGGCCGCCGGAATTGCAGCCGTCTTGAACTGGTGCGCGTGGAATACGGCGCGCTTTCGGGTGTGGTGCCCGAATCGTTGCAGTTCTGTTTTGAAACCATGATCAAGGGCACGCCCCATGAAGGGGCCAGATTGGAGTTGGTCTGTCTGCCTTTGCGATTGCGCTGTCCGTTTTGCGGCGAAGTGTTCGGCGGCGAAGGGCAGGACGCTCTCTGGCAGCCCTGCCCCGGCTGCGGCGAGCAGTTCGGGCATGTGGTGGAGCAGGGCAAGGAATTGATTTTGAGTCGCCTGGAAGCCCGCTAAAATATTTTCGCGTTGAAATCGGCAATGCTCCGGTGGCGGGAGCTGAAGCCCGCAAAATGTATATCTCACTCGGATACCGGCAGAATTTGGAGATAAGGAGAAAAGTATGCAGATTCCCGTGGTGCGCAACGTCCTGGAAGCCAATGAAAAAATGGCCGCCCATGTGCGGCGGCAGCTGAGCGGGCGCAAGATTCTGACCCTCAACCTGATCAGCTCTCCGGGCGCGGGCAAAACCTCTCTCTTGGAGCGCACCCTGTGCGACCTGGCCGGGGAATTCCGCATGGCGGTCATTGAGGGCGACTTGCAGACCGACAACGACGCCCGCCGGGTAGCGGCGACCGGGGCGCAGGCCGTACAGATCAACACCGACGGCGGCTGCCACCTGGACAGCAACATGATTCTCACGGCTCTGGACAATCTGGAGCTGGACGGCCTGGATATCCTCTTCATCGAAAATGTGGGCAATCTGGTCTGCCCGGTGGAATTCGACTGCGGCGAGGATGCCAAGGTGGCCCTGCTCAGCGTGACCGAGGGCGACGACAAGCCCGAGAAATATCCCCTGCTGTTCAACCTGGCCAAGGCCATGGTGCTGAACAAGGTGGACCTGCTGCCCCATGTGGATTTCGATATGGACCGCGCCCGCGCCTTTGCCACCAAGCTGAACAAGGATCTTCGCGTGCTTGAGGTTTCCTGCCGCAGCGGTGAGGGCCTTGATGCATGGTATGACTGGCTGCGCAAGATGCGTGCGGAGAAGAAGGCGTCGTAGCGAGACGAAGCCGCGCCGATTTTATAAAAACCGTTGGCGCTCTGGAAAATTTGCTTTCCTTGCCGGAGAACAAATTTTCCAGAGCGCCAATGGTTTTTAGAGCAGATTAACTTTGAGAATTGGCATTCCCAAAGTTTTTAAGCCGCTCGCTCTGCTGTCGTCATCCGTAAGGCGGCATAGCCGCCAACGGCTGACACTCGTGGCGGGCGTCTGCCTATGCAACCGCCAAAGCAATTTTAGCGGCCGCCTTCGCCGCCCTGGTAGGCCGCCACATCCACGACCAGGGTTCTGGAACTCTGGCGCAGGGTCAGCGTGAAGAGTTGTACGTCGCGCTGCGGCGCGTCGGCGTCGGCTAGAGCGGGCAGCATGGCGGCCGGGGCCAGCATCAGGGTGGCCTCACCCCGGCCGGATTGCAGAAAATACTCCAGGGCCCGTTGCAGGATGTCCTTCTGCTTGGCCGTATCCATATCCGTCATTTCCGTAAAATTCATGTCCAGGCCGGGCAGCTCAGCCTGCCAGGGCGCATAGCCCTGGCTGTAGAGCGTCCGCAGCAGGGCGGCCAGATTGGCGTCGGTCAGGTGCTGCCGCAGCTCCAGATGCCCAAGGCGGTCGCGTCCGGAAAGGGAGCCGCTTCCGCCGGAGGGCTGGCTCGGCGCGAGGCGCGCGGCCCAGACCATGCCCGCGAAGCCCAGGCTGGTCAGCACTGCGTCATTGTCGTCCCGAGGGGGATCGGGCTCCAGCAGGGAACAGACATCATTCATGGTCATGCCGGGGCGGAACTGGTCCAGGGTGCAGACCGGCCTGCTGAGTTCGCCGGGCAGCAGGCTTTGGGCATTGCCGTTGATATGTCGTGAGATATTGTTCTTCTGTTCCAGAATCAGACAGGCCGTATGGTCGCCGCAGAAGGTCAGGCGGCGCGCCTGGGCCAGGGGCACGGCCTTGAAAAACCAGAAGGCCAGGCCCGTATCCACGCGCAGGTCCGCCGTGACTCCGGGATTTTCAATATCGTCCCGTGCGCCGGGGGCCATGTCCAGACGCACGAAATATGTGGTCCGGCCCTGGTGGAAGCGGATATTAAGCAGGTCCCGGCTGGTCTGATTGCTGACGGTCAGGCAGGAAGGCGTTTCGGCGGCCGACGAGCCGCGCGCCGGAAAGACGCAGAGAAGGGCGAGCAGCAGAAGCGCGACAATGCGGCAACGCGTATTTTTCATGGCGGAACTCCGGTTGGAGATGGGTACGCCCGTACTGTAGCAGAGTGCGGGGGACGCCTGTCAAGGCGGCATGCGCATGGGCTCGGCCCGGTGCGGAGCCGTGCAGGGCGCGCCGGGTTTTCCTCCCTTTACGCTGGCGGGCCGGACTGCTATGGTGCTGGCATTGCTCGTGCCGGATGGCGCGCGGGCAGTAGTATATCAGTAAGAATACAAGGAGAATCTATGGCCCCCGCTTCCCGTTCGTCCGCATCCGGGCAAGACAGCCCCAAAACCGGTCCGCGCCTGCGCCCGTCGTCGCTGGTGGCGGCGTGTTTTCTGGTGCTGGCGGCCGTTGCCCTGGCCTATGTGGGCGGGGTTATGAGCGGGCGCGCATACGCGGTCAGGCACGCGGTCCCGGCCGCGGCGACGCAGCCCGGCGCGCGGGCGGACGCCGGTGAAAAGCCCGTGGACCCCATCAGTCAGGGCGCGGAAGCGGTACAGGACGGCGCGGACGCGGGCCAGCGGATACTGGCTCCGGAAGATCTGCGTTTCGCGCGGGCTCTGCGCAATGATTCCGCCAATGCCTCCGAGCCGGACCCGGCCCGGCGCGCTCCGGCAATGCCGCAGGCGACCGCCGCAGCGCCCGGTCAGGGCGCGCAAAACACACAACCCGGCCAAAACGCGCCGGGCGGTGTTTCCACCGCGCCCTTCGCCCCGGCCGTGCCGGAAGGCCAGACCCCGCCGCCCGCTCCGGCGGCCACCATGTTCGACTATGTCTTTCAGGTAGCGGCCTTCAAGGATGAGGACAGCGTGGACAGCCTGCGTCAGCGGTTGGAGGGCCGGGGGCTGCGCACCCGTATGCAGCGCGACGGCAAGCTCTTTCTGGTCCTGGTGCTGCTGCGCGGCGACGCCGTCCGCGCGGCGGAAGTGCCGCAGATCATGCAGGAGCTGCATCTGGGGCAGCCCATTGTGCGCAGCCGCAAGCCAGCCATGCCTTAAGCTGGGGCCATGAAATAAAATTTCCTTCATAAGCAATAGAAATTTTTCAATAAAACAAGCGGAGATCGATTTTTTCTTAAAAATAGTAACAATTACTATTTACAAAAATCGTCAGCCGTGCCATGCTTTTTCCAACGCAATACAAGCAGGTACGGAGCCGTTTTTTCTCACCCGATCCCCTCGGATAAACCAAGGAGAAAAGCATCATGGCAGATAATATGAAAAATAAAGACTCGCTCACCACCAATGCTGGCGCGCCGGTGCCCAATAATAATCATGCCCTGACCGCCGGTCCGCGCGGCCCCATGCTCATGCAGGACGTCTGGTTTCAGGAGAAGCTGGCCCATTTCGACCGTGAAGTGATTCCGGAACGGCGCATGCACGCCCGTGGTTCCGGCGCGTACGGCACCTTTACGGTGACCCATGACCTCACCAAGTACACCAGGGCTTCGCTGTTTGCTGAAATCGGCAAAAAAACCGATGTGTTCGCCCGATTCTCCACTGTGGCGGGCGAGCGCGGCGCCGCTGACGCGGAGCGCGACATCCGCGGCTTTGCCCTCAAATTTTATACGGATCAGGGCAACTGGGACATGGTTGGCAATAACACGCCGGTCTTCTTTTTGCGCGACCCGCTTAATTTCCCGGACCTGAACCACGTGGTCAAGCGCAACCCGCGCACCAATATGCACAGCGCCAAGGACAACTGGGACTTCTGGACCCTGCTGCCCGAAGCCCTGCACCAGGTCACCGTGGTCATGAGCGACCGGGGTATTCCGGCTTCCTACCGGCACATGCACGGTTTCGGCAGTCATACCTACAGCCTGATCAACGCCAAAAACGAACGCTTCTGGGTCAAATTTCACTTCAGAACCCAGCAGGGCATCAAAAATCTCACGGACGCCGAGGCCCAGGAACTTATCGGGCGCGACCGCGACAGCCATCAGCGCGATCTGTACGAGCACATCGAAAAGGGCGACTATCCCCGCTGGACCCTGTACTTCCAGATCATGCCCGAGGAAGACGCCGAGAAGCTGCCCTACCATCCCTTTGATTTGACCAAGGTCTGGTACCACAAGGATTATCCGCTCATGGAAGTGGGCGTGCTGGAACTGAACCGCAATCCGGAAAACTATTTCGCGGAAGTGGAACAGGCCGCTTTCAACCCATCTAATCTGGTGCCCGGCATCGGCGTTTCACCGGACAAGATGCTTCAGGGCCGCCTGTTCTCCTACGGCGACGCGCAGCGGTACCGCCTGGGCGTCAATCACCATCTGATCCCGGTGAACAAGTCGCGCTGCCCCTATCACAGCTTCCACCGTGACGGCCAGATGCGCGTGGACGGCAACTACGGCAGCTACACCAGCTATGAGCCCAACAGCGAGGGCGCCTGGCAGGAACAGCCTGAGTTCGCCGAGCCGCCGCTGAAGATCAGCGGCGATGCGGCCCGCTGGAATTATCCCTGCGACGATGCCGACTACTTTGAACAGCCCGGCAAGCTCTTCCGGCTGATGAGCCCGGAACAGAAAGAAGCCCTGTTCGGCAATACGGCCCGCGCCCTGGGCGACGCGCCCAAGGAAATCAAGCTGCGCCACATCCGCAACTGCGCCAAAGCCGATCCGGCTTACGGCGCCGGTGTGGCCAAGGCCTGCGGCATTCCTGAAAGCGAAATCTGAGCCTTTTCAGCGTAAGCTCTCCTTAACGCAATTCACTTATTTCAAACATGGATTGCTCTCGCGGCGGCATGCCCGCGCCGCCGACGCTAATCCCCGAACCCCTCCGGATTTTTCCGGAGGGGTTTTTCGTAAGGGGCTTTAGCCAGTTGAGCGAGCGTTTGCGAGCGAAACAGAAATCCACCCGCTATGCGGGTGGAAATAATTTGTTATACAAAAAACACCTTTCCCATACGATAGAGTTGTTCAAGCCCATCGTAATTTTTAAGGGAAAGGTGTTTTTATATGGGAACTCGAGTTCAAAGTTTAGCCCACACAAAATGGTTGTGCAAGTATCACATTGTCTTTTCTCCAAAATACAGGCGGAAAATAATATTTGCCAACATTCGAGAAAGTATCGGAGAAATTCTTAAGGACTTATGCAAATATAAAGGTGTTGAAATTATCGAGGGCCATCTCATGCCGGATCATGTGCACATGCTGGTGAGTATTCCTCCAAAAATCAGTGTATCAAGTTTCATGGGGTACCTGAAAGGAAAAAGCTCATTGATGATTTTCGATAAGCATGCAAACCTGAAGTACAAATTTGGCAATAGGAAATTCTTGGCGGAAGGATATTTCGTCATTACGGTAGGACTCA
>NZ_JH114305.1:38015-73724 GCF_000224635.1 Desulfovibrio sp. 6_1_46AFAA | reverse complement strand
ATTCGAGAAAGTATCGGAGAAATTCTTAAGGACTTATGCAAATATAAAGGTGTTGAAATTATCGAGGGCCATCTCATGCCGGATCATGTGCACATGCTGGTGAGTATTCCTCCAAAAATCAGTGTATCAAGTTTCATGGGGTACCTGAAAGGAAAAAGCTCATTGATGATTTTCGATAAGCATGCAAACCTGAAGTACAAATTTGGCAATAGGAAATTCTTGGCGGAAGGATATTTCGTCAGTACGGTAGGACTCAATGAGGTAACGGTCAAAAAATACATTCAGCAGCAAGAGAAGCATGATATTCTGCAAGATCGAGTAAGTACCCGAGAATACCAAAACCCCTTCCAGGGGTAAGCCAAAGCGGCAAGGGCACTGGGCTTGAACAAAGTGAAAGCCAGCGCCTTTAGACGCTGGCCGGTAACAAGCCCTTATAGGGCTGGAGCAAACCACCCGCTATGCGGGTGGTTTTGATTGTCGCGCGGACTAGAGCAGATTAACTTTGAAATTTTACAAATTTCAAAGTTAACATTCGGGCGAAAAACGTGGTTATCGTTGCTGTCGATCCCCGTATGGCTCTGTTGTCGCCAACGGGGACAGCCCTTCGGGTCGGTCTTCGCGGCGTGCCGCACCGTGTGCGGCGTTAGAGCGGTTTGCGCTTGAAATTATCGCTTAACGGCGAAGTAAATTCGCCTTGCGATAATTTCGCGGTACGGCTTTTCACGGAAAATCCGCACAGCGCGTTGAGATATTTTCAATATCAAAACGCTCTGTGCGTGGCGCTGGATTTGACCTCTGTATCTCTTTAATTGTATTATTTACATAATTATTATTCTATATATAAAGATGGTTTCACGCAGCGCGCTGCGAACGGGGTGAGCCATGCACAGTAAAGAAATGTTGGAAAAGCGTATTTCCTATGAAAAAATGCTTGCCGAGATTTCTGAAATGGCCGTGCGCGTCAATGATATGGACGCCTTTCTGCAACGGGCCTTACAGCGCATGGGTGTAACGCTGCATGTCAGCCGCGTGTTCATGTTCGGCTATCAGCATGAAGACCGCACCTTCGCCTGCCGCTGCGGCTGGGACGACCCGGAACTGGGCGTCAGGCGCGGTTCCGGGGGCATTGTGCTGCACATTCCCGACGCCGCCGGGGAGCTGACCTCCGGCACGGTGCTCAATTATCCCGATACGGCGACCATGCCCTTCAAAAACTACAGGGACCATCTGCTCGCCTCAGGGGTGAAATCCACCCTGAACGTGCCGCTTTTCGTCTACGGAAGCATGTACGGCTTCATCGGCTTTGACGAACACAGATTCCACCGCCAGTGGCACGATTCCGACCTCTACATTCTGACCACGGCGGCCCAGATCCTGTCGCGGGCCATTGAAAACAAGATTTACGAACGTGAGCTCGTCGAAAATAAAAATCTGCTGGAATCCATTTTCGGCAGCGTGCAGGACGCCATCATCACGGTGGACGCCTCCCTGCGCATCATCACCGCCAACCGCGCGGCCGCCGGCATCTGCCACAAGAATATCGCGGCGGGCAAGCGCTTTGATCTCTGCGCCAGGGACTGCACCAGGGCCTGTCTCGCCTTGCTCAAGGAAACCCTGGAGACACAGCGCAGCCTGCGCGACTCGCAGATCTGCTGTTTCCGGGGCGGAGGCAGGGAACAGATGGCGGCGGTCAACTGTTCCCCCCTGCTCAACGGCGAAGGCGGCTTTCTGGGCGGGGTTCTGGTCATCCGCGACATCACCCGCCTGGCTCGTCTGGAAAACGTCCTGCGCGAACGACGCAACTACCAGGGCATCATCGGCCAAAGCGAGAAAATGCAGAAGGTCTATGATTTGCTGCACACGCTGGCGGACATGAACACCACGGTGTTGATCACCGGCGAATCGGGCACCGGCAAGGAGAAAATCGCCCACGCCCTGCATTACGGCGGGCGGCGGGCCGGGCGGCCCTTTATCCGGGTCAACTGCTCGGCCCTGGCCGAAAGCCTGCTGGAAAGCGAATTGTTCGGCCATGCCAAAGGGGCTTTTACCGGCGCGGACCGGGAGAGCGTGGGTCGTTTTGAGGCTGCCCACGGCGGCACCATTCTGCTGGACGAAATCGGCGACATTTCGCCGCTGATCCAGCTCAAGCTGCTGCGGGTGTTGGAAGAAAAGGAGATCGAACGCGTGGGCGAAACCACGCCCCGCAAGGTGGATGTGCGCGTTCTGGCCGCCACCCACCGCGATCTCAAAAAAGCCATTGCCGAGGGAACCTTCCGCGAGGATCTCTATTACCGGCTCAACGTCATGAACATCCGCATTCCGCCGTTGCGCGAGCGGGTGGAGGACATTCCCCTGCTGGCGGAGCATTTCCGCCTCAAATTCAACGGCCAGTATGCCAAGTCCATTACCGGGGTGTCCACGGAGGTCATGGAGATCTTCATGGGCCATCCCTGGCCGGGCAATGTGCGCGAACTGGAACACGTCATTGAGCGGGCCTTTGTGCTCTGCGGCGGGGAAATGATCCGGCCCGAGCATATCGCCCTGGAAGCCGCCGCGCGCCCGGTCCAGCGGGAGGAAGCGGTCGCGGCGGTGCCCGCCGATGAAAAACAGCGCCTCCTGGCCGCGCTGGAAAAAGCCGCCTGGAATATCAGCAAGAGCGCCCGACTGCTGGGTGTCAGTCGCTGGACCCTCTACCGCCGCCTGCTCCGCCATGGTCTGGAGCGGCCGGGCGAAGAACTGTAGCATTCGCACACTTTTGTTGCACCAGTAGTGTGCGACTTGCTACAGCCGCACAAACATTGATGCCGCGCTTTTTATCTTTATTTTATAATCAGCTAAAATAACTGAATAATTTTTCAGTTTCAGGCCATGCTCCTGGCATGCTCCTTGCTCTTCCCCGTGCAGAGCCCGGCTGGCGGCATCGGTCCGGATTTTTATTCGCCCGCCTGATTCCGGAGCTCGTATTTACAGGAAACTTCAGGAGGCTGGCATGAACAGAATCATCGTCAATTGGATGTACCCGCGCTCGCTCACCACGGTCTTTATGCGGGCCATCACCAACCGGGGGGATTTCCACACTATTTTTGAACCCACTCTGCCTTTGTACTGGCGCAACAGAAACGAGCCCGGCGTGCAGTCGCATCAGGACTATGAGGGCTGGCCCGTGGTCTATGAGGAAATCATCCGGAAGATCTACGGCATCGCGGAACAGACGCCCACCTTCATCAAGGAATGCCCCTACCACGCCATCGACAACTACCTGGCCGACGAAAATTATCTGCGCCGCTGCACCCACATGTTCCAGATCCGCAACCCCAAGTATGTGGTTCTGTCTTTCTGGAAGGTCATCGGCTCGCAACGCTCCATGCGTATTGAGGACATAGGGCCTCTAGCCTCGGACAGGGTCTTCAACCGGCTCAGTGAGCTGGGCCTGCATGCCCTGGATAACGGCAAAACCCCGCTGGTCATTGACGGCGACGACTTCCAGAACGATCCGGCGGGCATCATGGCCGCCTGGTGCGAGGCCGTGGGCCTGGAATTCAAGCCCGAAACCCTGCGCTGGGCCCCGGAATGGCGTCCCGAATACGACCACTGCAAGGATTTTTACCACGATGTGAGCGGCAGCACCGGCATCCAGAAGAACATGGAGGCCTTCCTCTACGATGACAAGGTGGTGGACGCCATCTTCGAGGATCTGCCCATGCTCAAAATGCTCTACGAGCATTGCCTGCCGTACTACGAAAAGCTGTATCAGTATCGCCTGAAGCCCAAAAAGGTCTAGAACCTGTCGGCGCTCCCTCCGCCGGTTCCGCCGCGCAGCGGCGCGGACGCCGGAGGGAGCGCCTGGGCGGCGCCGCCCGCGCGGCGGTTTCCGCACGATCCTCTTCCCGCCATATTCCGTCCGGGCCCAGACCCGGCCGTGCCTGAACCATCAGGGGGAATGCCGTGGACACTAAGGAAGGACATCTGGAGATCATCAATGCGAGCAAGATCTACGATCCCGAGGGGGTCAATGTGCTCGCGGTGGACAATTGCAATTTTGAGATCCGGGCCGGGGAATTTGTAGCCATTGTGGGGCCTTCGGGTTGCGGCAAAACCACGCTGCTGAACATGACCGCCGGTTTCGAGGACATCTCCAGGGGCGAGATCCGCATGGACGGCCAGGTCATTGCCGGTCCGGGCCGGACGCCCCGGCCCGGCCCGGACCGGGTGGTGGTCTTTCAGGCGGGGGCCCTGTTCGACTGGATGACAGTGCGGCAGAACATCATGTTCGGCCCGCTGTCCACCGGCGCCATGAGTGAGGCCCAGGCCAAAGCGCGGGCCATGGAGCTGATCCGCATGGCCGGGCTGAAAGGCTATGAGGACGCCTACCCCATCCGCATTTCATCGGGCATGAAGCGGCGCGTGGAAATTCTGCGGGCCCTGATCAATGAACCCAAGACCCTGCTGCTGGACGAGCCCTACCGGGCCATGGACGCCATCACCAAATCAGTGATGCACCAGTTCCTGCTGGATATGTTCGACAGGGTGCACAAGACCGTGCTTTTCATCACTCATGACCTGGATGAGGCCATCTATCTCTCGGACAAGGTGGGCATCATGACCACCCGGCCGGGCCGTTTCAAAAAATGGATTCATGTGGATCTGCCCCGGCCGCGTACTTTCGGCACCAAGAAGATGCCGGAATTTCTCGATTACAAACGCCAGACTATCGAAGCGGTGCGGGAGGAAGCCCGGAAATCCTTTGAGCGCGGCGAGCGCGAGGGCGCGTAACCTGCGGGAGCAAGCGGAGGAAAAGCCATGTCGGATGCGGCTCAGGCGGCGGCGACGCCGGCCATCATGCGGGTTGACCATGTCAGCGTCAGCTTCGGCGATACGAAAATTCTGGACGATCTGTCCTTCAGCATGGAAGAGGGAAACTTCACCTGCATCTGCGGCCCGTCGGGCTGCGGCAAAACCACCATCATGTCCGTACTGGCCGGTTATCTCGCGCCGCAGAGCGGCTCCTGCCTCTTCGACGGGCAGCCGGTCAGCGGGCCCAGCCCGGACCGCCTGGTCGTCTTTCAGGAAAATACGCTCTTCCAGTGGATGACCCTCTGGGACAATACCCTGTTCGGCCCGCGTATTCAGGGCAAAAACCTGAAAGAAGCCGGGGAAAAGGCCAGGGAGCTTATTCACCTTACCGGTCTGGACGGCTTTGAGGGCAAGTTCCCGGGCCAGCTTTCCGGCGGCATGCAGCGCCGGGCCGAGCTGATCCGGGCCCTGATCAACGAGCCCAGGATTTTGCTCATGGACGAGCCGTTCCGGGGCCTGGACGCCATGACCAGAGGCATGATGCAGGAATATTTTCTGCGGGTTTTTGAAAGCACGCGCATCAGCATGCTGCTGATCACCTCGGAGCTGGATGAGGCCGTGTTCATGGGCGACGTGCTCTATCTCTTGTCCACCATGCCCACGGCCATCAAGAAAGAAATGCGCGTGGATCTGCCCCGGCCGCGCCTGGTGGAGCACCAGACCTGCCCGGAATTCGCGGAGATCCAAGGCGAAGCCTTTGAGGTGTTGGAGTCCGAGGCGCTGAAATCCTTCGAGCATGTTCCCGGCGGGCGCTGAGCCCCGGGGAAGGGCGGTTGCAATCTGTCCGCTCCGGGCTTGGCGCGCCGCCTGCCCGGACGGCAAAATCTGACAATCTGCGGCGTTGCGGAGGTAGTTATGAGCGGCACGCGTTTCAAGTTCAGGGTGGAAAACTGGATCACCCTGGCGACCCTGCTGATTATTTTTCTGGCCTGGTATGAAGTGACCCGCCGGGGCGTTGTGCCCAAAATTTTCATCCCCTCGCCCTATGATGTCTGGCAGGGCTTTGAGGAAACCATTTTCCAGGGCTACCATGGCCGGGGGCTTTTCTACCACTGCATGGTCAGCCTGGGCCGGGTGCTGCTGGGCTGGCTGGCCGCCTGCGTGGTCGCCATCCCCCTGGGCCTGGCCATGGGCCTGAGTTCCAAGGTGCGGGCCGTATTCGACTACCTCATTGAGTTCTACCGTCCTCTGCCGCCTCTGGCCTATTACACCCTGCTGGTGCTCTGGTTCGGCATCGGTGAATTTTCCAAGATTCTGCTGCTCTTCCTGGCGGCCATCCCGCCCCTGACCATCGGCGCGGTGGAAGGCGTCAAGGAGGTCAGCCCTTCGGTGATCCAGGCCGCGCGTTCCCTGGGCGCGGACAGCCGGCAGGTCTTCTGCAGGATCATTCTGCCCGCCACCACCCCGGCCATCATCACCTCCATGCGCATCAGCCTGGGCTTTACCTACACCGTGCTGGTGGCCGCCGAAATCGTGGCCGCCACGGAGGGCATCGGCTGGATGGTCTGGGACGCCAGCAAGTTCATGCGGTCGGACATCATTTTTGTGGGCATCATCACCATGGGCGTCACCGGCATCGGCCTGGACGCCTGCCTGCGCTTTGCGGCGAAGCATCTTCTGCGCTGGAAGCGGCAGTAGCGCCTGTTTCCCTGCCGAAAAACAAAATCCGTCTGTAAAGGTCACGCGGACATTCATGTACATAAACCTATCGGGAGTACTGCCATGAAGAAATTCATTTGCCTGGCGTTCCTGGCGCTGTTCGTTGTGTCGGTCGCTCAGCCGCTTCAAGCGGCGGACAAGCCGGAAAAGGTGCGCATCGGCTATCTCTCCCTGGTCAACGGGCAGCTTCTTTCCAAGTACCTGCAACTGCATGAGAAAGAAATGGGCGTACCCGTGGAGTGGTTCCGCTTCAATTCCGGGCGGGACGTCAACACGGCCATGGCCTCCAAAAGCATCGACTTCGGCAATGTGGGCCTGCCCCCGGCCACGATCGGTCTGGCCGGAGGCATGAACTACTGGGGCATCATGAACGCCAATGTGCTGGGCGCGGTGGAATCCCTGGTGGTGCGCAAGGACATCAACAGTCTCAAGGACCTGGAGGGCAAGACCGTGGTGGCCCCCTTCGGCTCCACCACCCACTATCTGCTGATCAAAGCCCTGCGCGAGGCCGGGGTGGACATGGGCAAGATCAAGATCATGGACATGGCCCCCGGCGAAGCCCTGGCCCCCTTTATCCGGGGCGACATCGACGCCGCCTATATCTGGGAGCCCGGCCTCGGCCTGGTGGTGCAAAACGGCGGCAAGATTCTGCTGACCAGCGAGCAGATGGCCGAAAAGGGGCATCTGACTTGGGATGTGATCAGCGTACAGCCGGAATTTGCCCGGAAGTATCCCGAACTGGTCACGAAGTTCATCAAAAGCGAACTGGCGGCCATGGAGTACTGGCGGGAGCATCCGGAAGAGGCGGCAAAAATCATTGCCAAGGAGCTGGGCGGCATTTCCGTGAAGGACGCCGAGCGCATGATGGCCGGGACCCGGCTCATCGGCCTGGACGAGCAGCTGAGTCCCGCTTTCCTGGGCACCAGCGCCCACAAGGGCCGATCGGCCGGGGATATCATAAATGTGGCTGCCTTCCTGCTGGAACAAGGCCGTATCAAGAATGAGGTGCCGCGACAGAAGGCCGAGGACTTCCTGCATCCGGAATTCCTTGAGGCCCTGCGCGACGGACGGAATATAAAGTAAACCCTCCTCCGGACGCCGGAACGCGGCGGGCGGTTGTCGTCCCCGCGTTCCGGCGGAACAGGAGAGAGCGGAGCGCGAGGTTGTCATGCATTATGCCTTTCATGATTTTATCGGCAATATCGGCCTTGTCCTGTTGCTGGGAACCTATCTGCTGCTGCAAATGGGCAAAATCGACAGTACACGGCCGCTCTATTCTCTGCTCAATGCGCTGGCCGCGCTGCTGATCGGCGTTTCCCTGCTTTTCGCCTTCAATATGTCCGCTTTTCTGGTGGAGGCCTTCTGGTTCGTGATCAGCCTGTACGGCATCATCAACTGCCTGCGCCGTCGGTCGGCCCGACCGTGAAAAAAAGAGCATATCACAGAAAAGACTTGACCCGCTTTCCATCCGCATGTATATTCCCGCCGTTGATTGATTGGGCGTACGTATTTCTTTTTTGCCAGAGACTTTGCATGGGTAAGGCTTCAAGCGGAAAGTGTACATCCCCGTAACGTTTGGAGTTTTACCATGGCTACTTCTATCTATGTCGGTAATCTGTCTTTTTCCAGCACCCAGGCTGGCCTTGAGAATCTTTTCTCCCAGTACGGCACGCCGCTGTCCGTGAATCTGATCATGGACCGCGTCACCGGTCGCCCGCGCGGCTTCGGTTTTGTGGAAATGGAAGAGGACGACGCCCGCAATGCCATCGCCGGTCTCAACGGCGTGGAATTTGAAGGCCGCACCCTGCGCGTCAACGAAGCTGAAAAGCGTCCCGCGCCCCGCCGCTGGTAAGCCTGTTCCCAAAGTAATCTCAAAGGCCGTGGATTTTTTCCACGGCCTTTTCTTTGTTTTTGAGGGAGAATGCCGTTCAGCGCGGCAGCAGGGCGGGATATTTTTTGCTGCGCAGGCCCGCCAGCAGGGCCTCTGCCGGGGCCGCCCCGCCGGAGCGCAGCACGGCGAGATAGAGCCCGGCCTTGCGGTCCGCGCTGACGACGCAGGCCGTGTCCACGCCCTGGGCGTCCTTGCCCGCGAACAGCCAGCGCCCCTTCAGGCGGCGCGCGGGTTCAGGCACGCCCGTGGCCGCGCGCAGCAGGCCGGCCACGTCGGCGGCGTCCGGCGGCCCGGCGGTTTTGCCCACCAGAATGCTCACCTGCGAACCGGCCTCGGCGTTGCGCAGGCTCAGCACCCAGGTTCCGCCCAGTCGGCGGGGCTCTTCAGCCTGCCAGTCCGGCGGGATGTCCAGTTCAAACCAGCCGAAGTCTTGTGCTGAAGCCGGTCCGGCGGCCGACAGAAGCAGCAGCATGCCCAACAGGCGGAAGACGGGGCGAATTTCGCGGAAAAGAGGAATCATGGAGGGCAGCACAGCATGCCCGGCTTGCGCTGTCAAGGACGGAAGCCGGGCGCGCGGCTGGACGCTCCCTGTTTCCGGCGTTATATTTCGGAAAAGCGGGCCGACGCCCCGCCATACCGCCATCCGGGCACGGAAGGCGGCAGCGTTAATTATATTATCCGGGATAAAAGGCATGCATATTCCCCGTAAAATACAAGTCATTGCCGTTCTGGCCATTCTGACCGGGGCCGGGTTCCTGGCCTGGCACCTGTTCGGAGCGCGGCAGAGCGGCGATCTGACCCTGTACGGCAATGTGGATATCCGGCAGGTGGATCTGGGCTTTCGCGTGGGCGGGCGTATCGCCGCGGTGCTGGTGGATGAAGGCGATGCGGTGAGCGAGGGCCAGCCCCTGGCCCGGCTGGACGATGATCTGCTGCGCCAGCAGCGGGACCAGGCCGCCGCCAAACTGGCCGGGCAGAAGGCCGATCTGGCCCGCCTGGAACGCGGCTACCGCGTGGAGGAAATCGCTCAGGCCCGCGCCTCGGTGGTGGCAGCCACCGCCGTGGCGGAAAATGCGAGCATCAATCTGAAGCGCGTCGCGGCCATGCGCGCCTCCAATGCCATTTCCCAGAAGGAACTGGACAACGCCCGCGCGGCGGAGCGGGAGGCGGCGGCCAAGCTGCGTTCGGCCCAGGACCAGCTGGATATGCTTACCTCCGGCTACCGCGAGGAGGACGTGCTGGCCCAGCGCGCCGCCGTGGCCGCCGCGGACGCCGAACTGAACCACGCGGAAATCCAGGTGCGCGACGCGGTGCTCGCCGCGCCGCAGAAGGGCATTATTCTGACCCGCGCCCGCGAGGCCGGGGCCATTGTCCAGGCGGGACAGACCGTCTACACCCTCACCCTGACCAATCCGGTCTGGCTGCGGGCCTATGTGGACGAACCCAATCTGGGCAGGGTCAAGCCGGGCATGTCCGTGCGCGTGGCCGTGGACGCCGCGCCGGGCAAGACGTTCTCCGGCACGGTGGGCTTTATTTCGCCCACGGCCGAGTTCACCCCCAAGACCGTGGAAACCCGCGAAGTGCGCACGGCTCTGGTCTACCGTCTGCGTGTCCAGGTTGAGGATCCGGAAAACGTCATGCGCCAGGGCATGCCCGTGACCATTACCCTGGAGCCGGTGACGCCATGAGGCCCGCCGTCGGGGCCGCCATGCCGGAAAAGCCGGGGCCGGACGAGCCCGGCATCGCGGTGCGCCTGGAAGATCTGGGCATGAGTTTTGGCAAGGGCGCAACGGCGGTGGAAGCGCTCAAAGGCATCGACGCGCGTATTCCCGCCGGGCGGATCACCGGACTGGTGGGGCCGGACGCGGCGGGCAAGACCACCCTGATCCGCATTCTGGCCGGCCTGATGCAGCCCACCGGCGGCCGGGCTCTGGTGTTCGGCTGCCCGTCCATGGAGCTGGCCCGGCGCGAGCCCAACAGCATCGGCTACATGCCCCAGCGCTTCGGCCTGTATGAAGATCTCACGGTCATGGCGAATCTGCGCCTGCACGCCAGCCTGCGCGGGCTCACGGGCCAGGCCCGGGACGAACTTTTTGCCAGGCTGCTGGGCTTTACCTCTTTGGGACCGTTCACCGAACGGCTGGCCGGGCGGCTTTCCGGCGGCATGAAGCAGAAGCTGGGCATTGCCTGCGCCCTGCTGGGCTCGCCGCGCCTGCTTTTGCTGGACGAGCCGGGCGTGGGCGTGGACCCGCAGTCGCGTCGTGAACTCTGGAGCATGGTGCAGGAACTGAGCCACGGCGGCATGACCGTGATCTGGTCCACCGCCTATCTGGACGAGGCCGCGCGCTGTCCCGGCGTGATCATGCTGGACGCGGGCAAGGTGCTTTTTGCCGGGCCGCCGGAGGATCTGACCCGACGGGCCGAGGGCAGGGTGTTTCTGCTGCGCGGCGCCGCAGACAAGCGGGGCCGGGAGCGCGGCGGGGGACACCGCGAGGCCCTGGCCCGCTGGAGCATGCGCCCCGGCGTGGAGGATGCCCTGGTCCAGGGCAGCCGTCTGCGTCTGGTGCTGGCCGCCGACGCGCCCGCCGCCCTGCGCGAGGAGGTGCTGGCCCAGGGCGGGGAACCCACGCCCCCGGATCTGGAAGACGCCTATATGAGCGCCGTGGGCGGCATCAACCAGAAGCCCTCGCCTTACGGCCGTATTGCCGTGAATCACGGCCACGGCCCCCGCGAATCCGGGGACGCGGCGCGGCCGCGCATCGCCGCCCGCAAGCTGACCAAGAAATTCGGGGACTTCACGGCAGCGCATGAAATCAGCTTTGAGGTGCGGGCCGGTGAGATCTTCGGCCTGCTGGGGCCCAACGGCGCGGGCAAGTCCACCACTTTCCGCATGCTCTGCGGCCTGTCCCGGCCCACTTCGGGCGACTGCGCGGTGGACGGCGTGGATCTGCTCAGCGCGGGCAGCGCCGCGCGTTCGCGCCTGGGCTATATGGCCCAGAAATTCTCGCTCTATCCCGACATCGCGGTGAAGGACAACATCAGCATTTTCGCGGATCTCTACGGCCTGGACAAAAAACGCCGGGACGAGCTGCTGCCCGTGCTGGCCGAGGCCCTGGAGCTCAAGGATTTTCTGCGCAGCCGCACCGGGGCCCTGCCGCTGGGCCTGAAGCAACGCCTGGCGCTGCTCTGCGCCACCCTGCACGAACCGCCGGTGCTTTTTCTGGACGAACCCACCTCCGGAGTGGACGCCCGCACCCGGCGCGACTTCTGGAAACACATCCTGGCCATGACCTCGGCCGGGGCCGCCGTGCTGGTGACCACCCACTTCATGGAAGAAGCCGAATACTGCGACCGTATCGCCCTGATCTACCGGGGAGCCATGATCAGCGTGGGCACGCCGGACGAACTCAAGGCCTCGGCCACGGGCCTCACCGACCCCACGCTGGAGGAAGCGTTTATCGCCAGCATTGAGCGCTACGACAGGGAGCATCCCCTGTAGCGCCGCAGGCGGATCCGGGTACAGAAAAGACGTGATGTGCAGGTAATCCCATCCCGTTCCTGATGGGCACGTTGTCGGTTATGCTTTTGAAACGGCGGGAGACATCACATTACCGTCGTTCGGCCTACCCCGAAGCAGATTCAAAGATTCACCCTCGAGGCTGCTGAAATTAAACGGGAGCTTTCCCCGCAAAAGACATCATCTTTGGGCCTACGGTGAATTGAAGTCTGACTGCACGAGAGACTGGAATAAATACACAGTCCCAATACAGGGACATATTGCAAGAGTAGTATCTTATGCAAGTTGAACGCCTTTTCAAAATAATTTTTTTATTAATGAATGGCTCTTATACAACTGCTAAAGAATTGGCGGAATATTGTTCCGTATCCGTAAGAACTATCCAAAGGGATTTGGATGCCCTAAGTTTGGCGGGTATTCCGATATGTTCCAGCCGGGGATATGGCGGTGGGGTGGGATTGCTCAAGGAATTCACACTCGACAAGACTTTTATGACTGAACAGGAGCAGACGGATATCTTGCATGGGCTGCAAGCTCTACAGGGAACGGGATACGCTGACGCTAACGACTCTTTCAACAAATTCGCCGCCCTTTTCAGAAAGAAAATGGAAGACAGCTGGTTGCGCGTGGATTTTTCCTCCTGGTGCGCTTCGGGCTTTGGCAAAGAAAAATTCGACCGGCTGAAAGGCGCAATTCTTGGTAAAAAGGTTATCACGTTCACATATTTCAGTTCTGAAAATCGTATTTCAGAAAGATGTGCGGAACCTTTATGCCTGTTATTCCGGGAACGGGCTTGGTATGTCTGTGTTTTTGACCGAAAAAAGAACCGTGAAATGATACTGCGGGCTTCACGCATCCGCAATTTGCGTGTAACGGATGAAATATTTGAGCGCGTCATGCAGGCTGACCCTATGGCAACCCCGGACTATTCAACCAGCTATGACTTGCAGCGGGTAGTCCTTCGCGTGAAAGCTGAACACGCCTTCAGAGTTTTCGACGAATTTCCGGATCAGAACATTTACCCTCAGCCAGACGGTACGTTCCTGATAGAGGAGCCAATGCCCATAAATGAATGGCTTACAGGCTATCTTCTTTCATTTGCTGACGGTCTGGAAGTCATTGAGCCGTTAACCCTGCGGAATGCCCTGAAAGAAAAAATTTGTCTGATGAAAAAGAAATATGACAAATAGTTGTCCGATTCCTGGCGGTATGGTTTGCGTATCAAATTTCCACACCCCAAAGATGGAGGCAACGATGGACGTTTACGAAGCGATTGCGACTCGGAGAACCATTCGGGATTTTGAGGATAAACCGGTTGAAATGAGCATCATTGAACGAGTGCTTGACGCCGGTCTGAAAGCGCCGACCAACAATCACCTCCGCCAATGGGAATTTGTCATCATCAATGACAGAGAGGAAAGGGCAAAGGTTTTACGGGTAAAGAACATGGCCGGCCGGGATGAGTGCGATAAGATGCTTGATGGATTCGGCTTGACTGACGAGGTTCAACGCAACATGTTCCACGAAGCCATGCCAAGGCAGTTCTCCATGCTCTATAATGCCGGATGCCTGATACTTCCTTTTTTCAAAGTACGAGAGCCGTTGCTCCACCCAAGCTCACTAAGCTCTCTCAATGATTTTGCCTCAATTTGGTGCTGCATTGAAAATATATTGCTTGCATCAGCATCTGAGGGAATATTTGGTGTGACTCGTATTCCTATGGCCGAAGAATCTGAGCATATTAAGACAGTTATTGGACATCCGGATAACTATGTCATGCCGTGTTATATCGCTTTGGGATATCCTGCAAAGAATGCCTCTAAGCCGAAGCAAAAAAATATCCAGATAAGAGAGAAAATGCATACTGATAAATGGTAATATTACCATATTATTAGTGTTATGGCGTAGCATATTGCCGCTTCCAGTAAAAGGCCGTTCCTCATGGAGCGGCCTTTTTCAGTTTCCGGGATACTTCCTCGTAAAAATAGACCAGAAGCGTCCGGGAAAATTTTTTGAATCTTTCAAAATTATGGGTAGTTCACGGGCATCAAGAGCAAGCTAAAAATTTTATAGCTTATTCAATATATTATGAAATATATAAAATCCGGATGTAGCAAATTGGAAATTGAAATACGCTGGATACGTTTTTTTGATGCGCCGGGAGCAAGGGCAAGCGCAAGGTGCGCACCCGGTGCTGAAACAGAAGCGTCGCCAGTGAACATTTCTCCCTCACGGCGGCGCATCTCCCGACCGCGTGAGGAACCGGGCATCCAGGTGGTCTTCGTTGTAAAACTATAAAACTATAAAACTAATTTTTTAGTTGACAATTAAAAACTAGTTTTATAGTTTTTTCTTGACAGCAGCCGGACGGCTTCCCTATGACAGGGCATGAACACGCAATATCTGCAAACCCTGCCGGATGACTGGGAAGCCGTGGCCCGGGTATTTTCGGCCCTTGGCGACGCCACGCGGCAGAAAATCCTGCTCCTGTTCGAACCGGGGGAGAGCATCAGCCTCAAAAGTCTGACCGAACTCCTGCCCCTGAGCCGGACGGCCGTGACCCACCATGTGACCACCCTGGTGCGGGCCGGACTGCTGCAACCCTCGAAACGAGGGCGGGAAGTCTACTACAGTCTTGATCTTGAACTGGCTATTGAGGCCCTGGACAAGGTCAGAACCTATGCGGCGGAGATGCTGGCGGCTTCCGGGGAGCAAATGCCCTGAGCCCGCCTCTCCGCGGAGGGAAAGCGGATGGCAGGCGTTTTGTTGAAGCAGGCGGCGGCTCTGGGGGCCAGCTACACGCTGGGCACGTTCAACGACAACTTTTTCAAGCAGGCGGCCCTGCTGCTGGCGGTCAGCCTGGGCTACAGCGGCTTTCAGGCCTGGGGCACGTTTCTGTTCGCCCTGCCGTTCGTGCTGTTTTCCGCCTGGGCCGGCTGGCTGGCCGACCGCTTCCCCAAGAAGTATCTGGTGACGGCGGCCAAGTGCCTGGAACTGGCCGCCATGCTGGCCGGGGCCTGGGGCATTCTGTCCCTGAACTGGACAGCCATGCTGCTTATGCTGTTCTGCATGGGGGCCAGCTCCACCCTGTTCAGCCCGGCGCTCAACGGCTCCATCCCCGAAATATTTCCGCCTCACAGCGTGCCGCGCGTCAATGCGTTGTTCAAGCTCTTCACCACGGCGTCCATTTTGCTGGGCGTGATGCTGGCCGGAGCGGCCCTGGACAGGCAGTGGGTGGATACCCTGATTCCTTTCGGGCGCTGGCTGGTGGCCGTGGGCGTGGTGCTGGTGGCCGTGCTGGGCCTTGCCGGGGCGGCCCTGGTTCCGTACCGTCCGGCCGTGCCCTGCCGTGAGCGCCCGCCTTTCCCCTGGCTGGGGACCTGGGATTCCCTGAACGATTTTCTGCGGCTGCGACGGGACCGGGCTCTGGCCCTGGTTATCGCGGCCGATGCCTTTTTCTACTTTATTTCCACTCTGGTGCTGTTGGAAATCAACGCCCTGGGCGTGCGTGAGCTGGGCTTCAGCAAAACCGTCACCAGCCTGTTGCCCACGGCTCTGATGCTGGGCATCTGCGCCGGTTCGCTGCTGGCCGCGCGCGGCACGCCCCGGAGCTGGCAGCGCTGGCTCGTGCCTTCCTGCTGCGGCATCGGCTGCTCCCTGCTGGCGGCGGGCTTCGCGCCGCAGCTGCCCCAGGGCGCGCGCTTCTGGAGCCTGCTGCTGATGTACGGCGCGGCGGGCATGTGCGGCGGCCTGTATCTGATCCCCGTGTCCAGCTTCATTCAGGTGCGCCCGGCTCCCGAGGAAAAGGGCCGCGTGCTCGGCACGGACAACTGCCTGGTGTTTTCCGGCATTCTCCTGGCCAGCGCCGTGTACTGGGGCCTGGAATTCTTTGCGCCCTCCACGGGGCACATGATCCTGGGCGGCATGGCTCTGGCGGCGGCCGTCTGCCTGGCCTGGGGGCTGCGTTCCCTGCCCGCTCCCGATGGCAGCGAGCCTTCCGGCGAACCGGAAACGGCGGAGCGAGGCGGCATGCCGCCCGCGTCCGGCTCGGAAAAGCGCAATAGCGGCGGGCGGGCCCTGGACATTCTGGCCGCCCTGCTGCGCGGGCTGTTGTCCCTGCGCTACCGTGTGCGCGTGGATGGCCTGGAAGCCGTGAGCGCCGCCAACGACGACCGGCCCATTCTGTTCATGCCCAACCATCCGGCTCTTATGGACCCCGTGCTGGTTTACAGCCATTTGATCGCCTTCCGCCCCCGGCCCCTGGCCGACGAGTGGCAGATCAGCCGCCCCCTGGTGCGCCGCATCGCGCCCCTGGCCCGGCCCGTGCCCCTGCCCGATCTGCGCGCCCAGGGCCGTGCGGCGCGCGGGGCCGTGCTGGAGGCCCTCACGCGTTGCGCTGAGGCGCTCAAGGCCGGTGATAACCTGCTGTTTTACCCGGCGGGCGGCCTCAGCCGCGACGGACGGGAACATCTCGGCGCCAACAGCGGGGCGCACTGGCTGTTGCAACAGGTTTCCCACTGCCGTGTGGTGCTGGTGCGCAGCCGGGGCCTCTGGGGCTCCTCGTTCAGCCATGCCGCAGGGAAGCATCCCGACATGCTGCGCGGTCTCGCGCGCGGCGCGCGGCGTCTGCTCTGCAATCTGCTTTTCTTCATGCCCCGGCGCGAGGTGCGCATCAGCCTGCATGAACTGCGGGACCTGCCCGCCGCCGAAGCCGGAGCTCCAGCCCTGAACCGGATCCTGGAGGCCTGGTACGACGCGGAACCGGAAGAAGCCAGGGCCGTGCCCTATTATTTCTGGCAGGGCGGCGCGCCCCGGCCCCTGCCGCGCGTGGAAACGGAAGCCGGTTCCGTCCGGAATCCGGCGGACGCGCTTCGCAGCGTGGACAGGGCCGTGCGTGAACAGGTCTATGCCATCCTGGCGGACAGCGCCGCCGTGGAGGCGGACCCGGCCTCCCTGACGCCTGAAACGCGGCTGGCGGCGGATCTGGGCATCGACAGCCTGGCCCTGACCGAGCTGTGCCTGAAGCTGGAGGACGTGGCCGGGCACAGCGTGAGCCGCCTGGACCTGCTGCTCACTGCCGGGGATTGCGCGCTGGCCGCCGCCGGACTGCTGGAGGACGGCGAGGACGCGGCCCCCGCGCCCGAAGGCTGGGCCGCGGACGCTTCCCATACTCCGGCCCGGCGTCTGGACGTGCCCGACGCCCCGCATCTGCCCCTGGCGATTCTGCGCCAGGCCCGGCGCAGCCCCACGAGCCTGATCCTGGCCGACGCTGGCGGCGCTGTGAGCTGGCGCGAGTTCTGGACGCGCGCCCTGGCTCTGGCCTTGCTGCTGCGCCGCCGTTGCGCCGGGCAGGAGCGCGTGGGCGTGATGCTGCCCGCTTCCGGCGCGGCGGCCATGAGCTGGCTGGCCGTGCTGCTGGCCGGAAAGACGCCGGTGATGTTCAACTGGACCACCGGCCCGGCCAATTTCAGCCATTGCGCGCGGCTGGCGGAGGTCCGGACCATCCTCACGGCCCGGCAACTGCTGGAGCGTCTGGACGGGCAGGGCTTTGACGCCCATGCGGCGGCGCGGGCGGGCGCGACGTGGCTCTGCCTGGAGGACGCGGCCGCCGCCATGCCCTGGGGGCTCAAGCTCGCGGCCTTGGTGCGCGGCCGTCTGGCCCTGCTGGGCTGGGAACGGGCGGCCATGCCGGGCCGCATGGCCGAAACGGCGGCCGTGCTGTTCACCTCCGGTTCCGAGACCGCGCCCAAGGGCGTGCCCCTGAGCCATGCCAATATTCTGGCCAATTGCCGGGACATCGCCGCGGTGCTTTCCGTGACCGGACAGGATCGTATGCTGGGCATGCTGCCGCCTTTCCATTCCCTGGGGCTCACCGGCAATATCGCCTTGCCGCTGTGCTTCGGCCTGCCCGTGGTCTTTCACCCCAATCCCACGGAGGCGGCCCGCCTCAACCGTATCTGCCGCCGCTGGCGGCCCACGCTCACCGTGGCTCCGCCCACTTTTCTGGACGGCATGCTGCAACAGGCCGCGCCCGGCGATCTGGCCTCGCTGCGTCTGGGTTTTGTGGGTGCGGAAGCCTGCCCGCAACGGATTTATGACGCCTTTGCGGCGCAGAGCGGCGGGGTTTTGTGCGAAGGCTACGGCGTCACCGAATGCGCCCCGGCCGTCAGCGTCAACCGCCCTGAAGATCCCGTGCCCGGCAGCATCGGCCTGCCCCTGCCTTCGGTGGAAGTGGCCCTGGTCAGCACCCAAGGCCCCCTGCGCCGGGTGGCCGGGGGCGAGGCGGGCATGCTGCTGGTGCGCGGCCCCAATGTCTTTGCGGGGTACCTGGCCGGACCGGGGCAGACGCCGCCTGATCCCTTTGTGGCGTTTGAGGGCCTGCGCTGGTACCGCACCGGCGATCTCGTCCGGGCCGACGCCCAAGGGCGTCTGACCTTTGCCGGGCGCCTGGGCCGTTTTGTGAAGCTCGGTGGGGAAATGATTTCCCTGCCGCAGATGGAAAATGCCCTGCTGGACTATCAGGCCCGGCGCGACGCCGCAATGCCGCATCTGGCCGGTGAGAGCGGTCCGGCTCTGGCCGTGGAAAGCGTGGAGCGCGACGGCCTGCCGGAAATCGTGCTGTGCAGCGCCGTGCCCTTCACCCGTGAGGAGGCCAATGCGGCCCTGCGCGAGGCCGGGCTGTCCGCCCTGTATGTCGTGCGGCGCGTGTTGCGGCTCGAGGCCGTCCCGGTGCTGGGCACGGGCAAGACCGACTATCGTGCGCTCAAGGCGCTGGCGGCGGACGGGGAGTGACGAATGCTTCTGTCCCGGATTCGGTTATGGGGCGGTCCCGGCTTATTGCGGTCGGGACCGCACAGCCTCTTGAAGACGGCGGCGATTCGGTCTACCACAAGAAAGGGCAGGCATTCCGCCCGTGGCGGAGTGCAATATGGGGGCGCGGACGGGAGGCGTGAACAGGTCGGTGGAGAGGCGCGGTAAAAGCATGAAGCGGTATCTCTGGCTGCGCCAGCTTATGGCCCTGATGAGCAAGGAATTTCAGCAGATCGCGCGCGATCCCTCATCCTACCTGGTGGCCGGGGTGCTGCCGCTGATCTTTCTGCTGCTGTTCGGTTTCGGCATCACGCTGGACGCGGGCATTCTGCGTCTGGCAGTGCTGGACCAGAGCGGCGGCAGCCGTTCCCTGACGCTGGCGGCGGATTTCGCCCACTCGCCCTGGTTTGAAACCCGTCCCGTGGGCAACATGGAGCAGGGCGCGCGCCTGATGCGCGATTCGGACGTGCTGGGCATTCTGGTCATCCGCCAGGATTTCGACCAGGAGCTGGCGCGCGGCGGCGCGGGCAGCCTGCAGCTTCTGGTGGACGGCTCCGAGCCGAACACGGCCCAGTTCATCCAGAGCTACAGCCAGGGCCTGATCTCCAACTGGCAACGCACCTCCCTGCCCGGCGGCACGGCCCTGGAGCCGCCCGTCAATCTGGAAACGCGTTTCTGGTACAATCCCACGGCCAAGAGCGTGCAGTTCCTGGTGCCGGGAGCCATTACCGTCATCATGACCCTCATCGGCACCCTGCTGACCTCTCTGGTCTTTGCCCGCGAATGGGAGCGGGGCACCATGGAGGCCATGTTCGCCACGCCCGTGAGCCGCATGCAGTTGCTGCTGGGCAAGCTGATCCCCTATTTCTGCATGGGCATGTTCAGCATGGCGCTCTGCGCTGTGGCCGCGGTGACGTTGTTCGCCGTGCCTTTCCGGGGTTCGCTCTGGGCCTTGCTGCTTCTGTCCTCGGTGTTCATGCTCAGCGCTCTGGGCCAGGGCCTGTTTATTTCCGTGAGCCTGCGCGGCCAACTAGTGGCGGCCGAGGCCGGGCTGTTTTCCGGCTTTCTCCCGGCCCTGCTGCTTTCGGGCTTTGTTTTCGACATCAACAGCATGCCGCCCATTCTCCAGGCTATCACCAAACTGCTGCCCGCCAGCTATTTCAACACCTGCCTGCGGACCATCTTTCTGACCGGCGACGTCTGGAGCATCTTCGGGCCGAGCCTGCTGTTCATGGGCCTGCTGGCCGCCGTGCTGCTGGGCCTGGTGTATAAAAATCTCGTCAAACGTCTGGATGTCTGAATATGGCTTTTTTCGAGCTTCCCCGGCTGAACTGGCGGCGCGTGGTCACCATCGTGCGCAAGGAACTGCTGGTCCTGCTCTGCAACCGCGTTTCGCGCGTCCTGATCATCGTGCCGCCTCTGATGCAGATCGTGATTTTCGGCTGGGCCGCCACCATGGAGGTGCGCAATGTGGACATGGCCGTGCTGGATCACGACAACGGGCGTTGGAGCCGCGAGATCGTCCACCGCCTGGAGGGCTCGCCCACCTTTCGCAGCGTGCGTTTTCTCCCGGCGGAGGAGAGCATCCGGCCCGTACTGGAAGGGCAGCAGGCGCTCTTCATCCTGGTGTTTGACCAGGAATTTTCCCGCCAGGTGGACAGGGGCGAATCCGCCCAGGCACAGGTGATTCTGGACGGGCGGCGCTCCAACGCGGCCCAGATCGCGGCCTATTACCTCAACCGGATCATCGAGGGCATGGCTGGGGACACGCCGCTGGGCCGGGCCTCGGCCACGGCGGCGGCCAGCGCGCCCCGCCTGGACGTGCGGATGCGCTGCTGGTTCAACCCCAACCTGGAATTTCAGTGGTTTTTCCTGCCCAATCTCATCGGCATGCTCAGCCTTATGCTGGGCCTGGTGGTCACGGGCCTGTCCGTGGCGCGCGAGCGGGAGGTGGGCACCTTTGACCAGCTTCTGGTTTCTCCGGCCACGCCCACGGAAATCGCCCTGGCCAAGCTGGTGCCGGGCTGCATTGTGGGCCTGGTCCACGGCACCATCTTTCTGCTGATCACGGTCTTCGGCTTCGGCGTGCCCTTCACGGGCTCCGTGGCCCTGCTCTACCTCGCCATGCTGATCTTCGCCGTGGCTTCGGGCGGGGTCGGGCTGATGGTCTCCTCCCTGTCCTCCACCCAGCAGCAGGCCTTTCTGGGGGCCTTCACCGTGGGCGTGCCCTGCATTCTGATTTCCGGCGCGGTGACGCCCATCATCAACATGCCGGTCTTTTTGCAGCACGCCAGCCAGCTCAACCCCCTGCGGCACTTTACGGTCATCAGCCAGGGCGTCTTTCTGAAGGACATCACCTTTGCGGCGGCGGCCTTGAGCCTGGGCAAGATTACCCTGATCAGCATGGCCACCGTGGGCGTGGCCGTGTGGATGTTCAAGCGCCGGACGTAAGCGGGCCGCAAAAGCGCGCAGGGTCGGCCACGCCCGGCCGGTAGAGCATCACCGGCTGGGAGGCCGCGTCCGGCGTTGTGCTCATGCCGGTCCTCCTGAAGTGCGGGCGGCAGGGCGCGGATCAGGAGTTTCCCGTTTCCCCGTTGCCGTTGCCGTTTTTCTTTTTGGAACGCGTGGCCTCGCCCACGATGGTGGCGATGACCACCAGGGAATAGATATAAGCCGTGAAAGCCACTAGCACCGTGGCGTTTTTGGCGATCCAGGTGTGCGGGGTGATGTCGCCGTAGCCCACGGTCAGAATGGTGACGTAGCTGAAGTAGAACAGGTCGTTCATGGCCTGCACGCCCTGGCCCAGGCCGTTGAAGGAGCCGGGTTCGTGGAATTCGATGGTCAGGAAGATGTAAAAGCCGCAATAGCCGATGAGCAGCAGGCCGCAGACGGCAGCGTAGACGATTTTGGTGGTGATGAGATGGGCGTGGTAGATCTGCCGGAAAACTTCCAGCATGACGCTGCCGAAAAAGCAGATATAGAGCAGCAGAAGCTCGTTCTGGATATTTTTGATGAAAAAAAGATCCAGAGCCCGGCAGATCACCAGCAGCACGGCGAAAAGCAGCACCAGGCGCAGGAGATTGCGTTTGGATTCAAACAGCACCGTGGCGGCCAGGAGCTGGAAGGGCAGGTACACGGCCTGGGCCATGCCGCCGTAAATGTTGTCTGGGAAGAAGATATTCAGTACAAACACGCAGAGCAGTGAGGCCAGGAGCAACTCGAAACGGTAGGAGTAGAGCTTGGCCCGGAAGGTCGGAAGAGTAGTTTTGTTCATAATTATGCCTCGTGGATCTGGCTGTGCATGGTACAAGGCTTGCCGGAACGGGGCAAGTTTTTCGCGGGCCGCGCGGCAGGTGGCGGCGCGGAGGCCGCGAAGCGGTTTTTGTCATAACGCTGATGCGCGTATTGCCGCGTGTGGTTACGAATACGAACAGGGAGTTGTCATGAAAATAGTCGCGCGTGTCGTCCTTTTGCTGGCCCTGCTGCTGCCCGCTTTTGCCGGGCGGATTTCCGCGGCGCCGCTGACTACCAAGTATTACAGCCTGGATCTGCCGCCGGACTGGGTAGTGGTCAACGGCCCCACGAAACAGAATGACGCGGTGCAGGTGTTGCTGGGCCAGAAGGACCATAAAACCTCGGCGGCCGTCATTGTGGGGCCCGCCAAGCCGGGCGACGCCGAAAAAGCGGCTGAAGCCGGTTCCCAGCGCCTGAAAGGCAGCAAGCCCGTGGCCCGCGACGGCCAGTTGCAGTTCAGCTTTGAACAGAAGGGCATCAAGGGCTACAGCGTGGTGCGTGAAGACCCGATTTCCAAACTGCTGCTGGTGCTCATCGTCAGCGGCGACGTGCGGCAGGCGGATTTCATCTATAAAATGCGCGGGCCGTATAAGGCGTTGATGCCTCATCAACCTTAGAGTGGTTTAACTTTTGAGTTAATCTGCTCCAGGGACTGTCGCTAAAAAGCGGAGAGCTGTTCTGAGCGCGTCAACGCGCCCCATCCGGCCGGATGAGGCGCGTTGACGTTTCTTGAGAAAAAGGCGCTCAGCGAATGAAGTTGGTGGCTTCCCAGGGTTCCGGCGTGGGATGGTCGATCCCGGCGGCCTTGCCCGCGGCAATGCATTTGACCAGCCAGGCCATGTTGTCGCCCAAAGTGCGCATGATCTGGAGGCCTTCCTTGTCCTGGAGAGCCTGCTCCGCCGTATTGCCGTGGATGGAGTTCCAGTATTGGGAAGAGACCACGGGCATGCGGGCGATGGTGAAGTATTTGTTCAACCGGTCGAAAGAGGCGCTGGCCCCGCCCCGGCGGCAGCTGACCACGGCAGCCGCGGGCTTAAAGGCGTACGGCGCGGATTTCATGTAGAACACCCGGTCCAGAAAGGCGCACAGGGTGGCGTTGGGCCCGGCGTAATAGACCGGCGAGCCCACCACCAGGGCGTCGGACTCGCGCAACAGGTCAATACCCTCATTGACGGGATCGTCCGTAAAAATACAGCGCCCGGTCTCCGCGCATTTGCCGCAGGCGATGCAGCCGCGCACGGCTTTATGCCCGATGTGGAGCATTTGGGTGGAAAGGCCGTGTTTTTCCAGCTGCTTCGCCACCGTTGACAGGGCCGTATAGGTACAGCCCTTGGGGTGCGGACTGCCGTTGATCAAAAGAACCTTCATGAAAATCTCCTTGCAAGAATGCTGGTATGGGCGTTTGCGCCTGTCCATGGGAAACGGTCCGCATATGGATTGTGAACCGGCGCTCAGTTTACGGAATGGCGGGCCAAGGAGCAAGGCGTCAGTATGTGTAGTCCCAGGCTTGGGTCCAGGGACCGCTGTGGGGGATGCCTTCAACCACGCGGCAGCTTTCGGGCTGCCGGGCGGCGCGGCAGAAGCCCGCGCTGAGTTCCGGCGGCATGGCCTTGTCGCCCCGGCTGCTCAGATGGCGTTGGGGCAGGCCGTGCAGGGCCGGGGCCACGGCAAAGGGTTCCAGCGATTCCGAAAGCGGGCTCAGCCTGTGCAGGCCGGTCCAGGCCGAGAGATGCAGATTGCCCGCCACGCTGCCCAGAAAAATCACGTCCCGCCTCCGGGCCGCCAGCAGGGCCGCCGCGCCGCCTCCGCCGGAAAAGCCCACCAGCGCCACGTGTCGCGCGCCGCTGTGGGCCTTTGCCGCACTGACGGCGGCATCCAGGCTGCTGATGACCTCCTCGCTCAGGCGGGCGGAAGTCCAGTAGCGCGTGGCGCAGTGGCGCAGGACCTCGCCCCGCGCGTACTGGCAGGGCCGGGCCAGATAGAGCAGAGGCGCGGGCGAGGGGTCGGCCAGGGCCAGGCGCAGACCCACGGGATTATGCGGCGTGGGGTCGGCGGAAGGCCGGGTGCGGCTTTGCCAGGCATGGCCGTCGCCCTCGATGTAGACGCGCAGCACATCCCCGGTGCCGGGCCGGAACTGGCCGTAGAGGATAAAATACGGCGTGGGATAGAGCGTTTCGGCAAAGCCTCGGGACGCGCCCAACGCGCGGGCCGCCTGCCGGGGATCGCCTCCGGCGCAGGCCTGAAGCTGGAGCAGGGCGAGCAGAAACAGGCAGAGCGCCGCCCGAAGCGGAGCATGCGGATGCGGCAGGCGCGGCGGGCGGGCGGCGGGCATGGCTGACACGGGGCGCGACCGGGGTCTCAGGCCGTCCGCTTGGCGCCGCCGGGCGGCAGGTTGCGCAGCAGGGTCAGCAGGTCGTCCACCCCGTGGCGGCGGCAGGCCAGATAGCAGGAAGTGTATTCCCGATGGGTAAGCCGGGCGGCGAAGGCCGGGTATCGCCGGTCGCGGTGGGCAAAGGGCAGGCCCAGCAACGGTCCCAGCGCGGGGTGAATGGGCAGCCAGAAATCTTCCTGCGGATGGATGTAGGCGCGGCGTGTTTCTTCCGGCAGGCCGCCCAGGCCCAGCAGGCGCAACAGACTGTCCGCCACATGAAAAAGCAGGCTTCTGCCCGGATGGTTGACGGTGATGAAGAGCTGTTCCTCACGCCAGCGTTCACGCACGAGGGGGGCGCAACGAATAAGAGCATCCGCCTCCTTGCCTTCCTCCCGCGCCAGGGATGCTTCGGCCACGGCGGCCACATCGCCCAACAGGGCCGGATCGCCGCGCAGATAGAGGTTCAGGGCTTCTTCGGGCGCAAGGCCCTGAGACAGCAAGCGTTCCAGCAGGCTGTCGGCAAAGTCGATGCCCTGTGCCGCATTGGTCCAGAACGGCCAGTAGCCCTTGAAAAAAAGGTTGGGAATTTCAATACGCGGGCAGGCGGCGGGCAGGCGCGGCAGCATCTGCTCCGTGGACAGCGCGCCCCAGCGCGGGGCCAGACGCTGATACAGAAAGAGCGCGCATTGTTCCAGATCCGCTTCGGCGATGCTTTGGCGGGTGTAGTTTAGATATTGCCGGATGTGGAAATGCCGGGCGAACGCCGGGGCTGTTTCCAGCAGGGGGCGCAGGGCGTCGCCCTGGCAGTTGGCGTGCAGGAGGCAGAGGGCCTGGGGCATGGCATCAGCGGACCGGAGGGTCACCCTCGGCCCACTCCAGATATGTGGCGCTCTGGCTGCCCTTTTCCGATACGCTCACGCTGACCAGACGCACGGCGCGGGCCTGCGGGTCCGGGCTTTCGGCCAGACGGGCGGCCACGTTCCGCCAGATGTGGCGGGAAAGATTTTCCGAGGAGGGGTTGATGCGGTCAAAGGGCGGCGTGTCGTTGAGCACGCAGTGGTCCAGCTCGCGCAGCGCATCCTTGAGCGCGGTTTTCAGAACCTTGAAATCAAGCAGCAGTTCGGTGCCCGGCGTAAGATCGCGGCCCTCCACACAGAGCTCCACGCCGAAGTTGTGACCGTGCAGGCGTTCGCACTTGCCCTGATAGTGGCGCAGGGCATGCCCTGCGGAAAATTCGTCGCGCACCGTAAGGCGCCAGCAATGCCGTGCCGTCATGAGACAATCCACCAGACCACCAGGGCCGAAATAAAGACAACAAGAATCGCCAGAACGATGCGGACGTTCTGGTTCCATTCAAAGCCGGAAATTTCATCCTCCAGATCGGGATCGCCGGTGGAGGGAGGGCTGAACATGCGTTGCAGCCAGGATGTAAAGGACATGCTTTTTCCACAGGATGGTTTGCACAGCGCGCGTTAGGCTTATAACATATCAAGTGGCCATTTTTTGTCAAAAGGAAGTCTCGGCTAGCGGCTCGTCCGCCTCCATGCCGCAATGGCCTCCACCACATCCCGGGGCGAGAGGCCGCGCTGTTCCGCATGGTCGCGCACCCGCGCCCATGTCCATACTTCAGTCCGCCTGCCCAGAAGCTCCCTTGCCGCGTGGGGAGAAATTTCTCCCTGTGTGATTCTGGAAAAATCCTTCAGGGAAATTTCTCTCTCTTCGGGCGCCGGCCCTTCCTGGGCAGACAGCATTGCCTCCACAAGCACGGCATCGTCATTGCGAAGCAGAAGCAGGGCCTGGGCGGCGTCTTCCCATATCAGGGCCAGGCCCTCATATCCCAGTTCCCCCACGCCGCGCACCAGCCAGCGAATGCGCAGTGGAAGCGTTGCGAAACGGTTGGCCACCGCCGTGATGGAAGCTGCGTCGTAATGCCCGGCACGTGCCTGCAGGCAATGGATCCGCGCCGGATCAAGGCGATAGCGCTCATCCAGGGACAGGGCGGCCCGCAATCTGGGGAGGGCCGTGTCCGGCATAGCCCGGCGTCCGCTGAAGGCCGAAATCATGTTGGGGCGGCTCAGTCCGATCTTTTCGGCCAGCTTGTCCCTGTTCAGGCGCTCCAGCGCTACAAGATCCCCCAATGCCGCCAGCAGTTCTTTCATTGCCGCAGATTGCCATGAAACTTTATGAAACACATTGACACATTAAAAGTTTCATATATAAATTGGCCTGCCCAGGCCTTGAGGGCAATGGTGCGGATGCAATGAGGAGGCTCCTGTGAAGTCTGGATATGTCCCTGTGTTGGGGGCCGCCATAGGTATCACGGCGGTGATGGCTTTTTTTTGCGCCATGACGCCCTGGGTCTATGATGATTTCAATTATGGGGCGGGTGACGGCGGCCCGGGAGCCATGCTCGCGGCACAGGTTCAGGAGTACAGGAGCTGGAGCGGGAAATTCGCAGGGCACTTTATGGCGCGTGTGCTGTTGCACGGGCCCGCCTGGCTGCATCCGCTGCTGACGCCCGTCATTTTCACGGGCCTTGTTTTGTCCGGAGTGCTGCTGAGTCTGGGGGTGGGGTGGCGCGAGAAAATCCGCGCCTGGCATCCGGTGGTGCTGGCGGGGCTGGTATGGTTTGCCCTGCCCGCATTCGGGACTGTGTATTTCTGGCGTACGGGCACAGCCGACTATGGGTACAGTCTGGCCTTTGCCACGGCATTTCTGGTGCCTTATCGCTTCTGGGCCGAAAAAAAGGACTACCGTCTTTCCGGCGGCCCGGCGTACGCGCTGGCCGGATTTCTGGCTGGATGCAGCAACGAAAATGTGGGTATGCTCTCGATTCTGGTAGCCTCGAGCGTCGCGGTCTGCCGCTTTCACACGACACGGCGACTTCCGCTGTGGGCGGCGGTCGGTATCGCGGGGGCGGTAGTGGGCTGGACTCTGATGATGGCCGCCCCCGGCAATGCCGTGCGGCTGGCGCAGATAGGCGGCGCGGAAAAGATACCTGTCTTTTCGCTGGAATCTTTCCATCGTTTTCTGATCTTCTGGGGCTCACAGCAACTGGAAATGCTGCCCTACATTCTGACAGCCCTTGTTGTGGCCTGTCTGTTGTATTACCGGGGGGAGCGGAACCCGTCAGCATATCTGCCCGGAGCGGCCTTTTTTGTAATGGCACAGGTCAGCCTGGCCGCATTCGTCCTCAGCCCCTCCACTCCGTATCGGGCAATGTCGGCCACATTTTTTTACGCCGCCCTTTGTTGTTTTGCTTTTCTCACATCCGGAGAATTCAAGGGAGGCGCGGCAAAGGCGTGTTATGCCGTTTTTTGCGTCATGCTTTTGGCCAGTGTTCTGGCAGAGGCGCGCGTCTTTGTTCTGGCCCGGCCCGCTCTACAGGAAAGGGAGCTGGCCAGGGCGTCCGGGACGGATACTGTCCGTGCTTATGCGTATCCCGAAACGGACAAATATTTTTTCCTTGGCTACGATATTCGGGAGATTGACCTGTACGGCACAGGCTGGCGCGACAGGGTGCCCTGGGGCGAGGCAAGGCCGATAGCGGTGGCGGGGATGAAAAATGTGAGCGCCCTTGTAATATGTAATGTCGTCTACCTGGAAAACCTTCCGGCCGGGACCGTCCATATCGCCGCCGTGGCGCACCGGCCCACGGTCGCCGCTCTGGTGCAGGGCGGCCTGCGCGTACTGTCTCCCCTCGGCGATACGGTGTCGCCTTCCCCGGCTGCGGTCACGGCGCGTTACGCGCTGGCCTCCGCCCCGGTCACCCGCGACGGTAAAGCCGCCGTACACATGGGAGGACTTGCCGCGCTGGAGGACATCGCCTGCCTGGCTGTCAAAGAAGAAGGAAAGCCTTTGCGCTGGAAACGTGTCACGTGGCCGTGGCGTTGACTGGGGGGTGTCGTCAGGAGTGCCTTCTCGCTTATCTCTGCGTTGAACCTCTGTGTGTCTGACCTCGAGTCACGGTGAGAAAATCCGCCAGACTCGGGAGACTGTGGAGAAACGCGGTCATGCGTTTTCCGGGTTCATTCCCGTATTCGCCGCCGATGGAATAGACCGGTTTCCGGTATGTCCACATGTCGTTGTGGTGGCGATCCAGGAGTGCATGAATTATAGCGATATTATCTGAAATATGGTGTATAATGATTGCAATTATGAAATATAGCCTGTCACTGATTTATCGTTGAGCCGCATATTTTTGTCTCCCAAGCGCCTTTGGCAAGTGACCGGCATATATTTTCCCGAATCCCCGCCAGACATCGCCATCCTTCCGGTTTTCTCCACTCTTTTCCGCTTCAGGCGCTGACAGCAGCGCAAATGGCATCTGCCATATTCCGTCAAAAAGGAAATACAGGGCACTGTTCACTGCCTGTGTCATAATGCAGGTGGACATGGCGTCCTTCAAGGGAAAGTAAAAGCCATGTACGCGGGGGCACATGGCGTCGCCGGGCTGTACCCGCACAATAACGCCACCTCTTTGTCCATGTTTTACTATCTATGGAAGATATACACCTGCCTACGATGGAACGAGAGTGATACACAGAGTAAAATTTATAGTGTAAAAAACAAAATTTACATCGTCCGCAAATATCCTGAACGTGATAGGGAATCAAGGATATGAGCGAATATTGGGGGGGGCAGGTCATGGGGCGGTACGTCGTGTCCGCGCAAAAGGGGACTCCTGCTGATATGGGGGGGATATGAAAAGGCATGTTCTGCTAAGAACAAATCTTCTTATTTTTATACTAATTCTTTCAGGATTTATTCTCATATCGATTCATAATTATCAATACAATAGAAAAATTTTTAAGCAGGATATGGAGCATATTGCCCTGCTGACGGCAGAGGGCATCTACCATCAGATAGATTCAATTTTTGCAAAGCCTATCAATATCTCATTGACAATGGCCAATGACAATCTGCTGAAGAACTTCCTTATTGATGAAGAACAAATGGCGGATGAAGGAATATTTATACAAACGCTTCAGCATTATCTTTTGGCCTACAAAGATAAATATCATTATGATTCCGTGTTTCTGGTGTCCACCGGAACGAACCGCTATTATAACTTTAACGGTATCAATCGGATCCTGACGCCGGATAATCCAGAAAACGTATGGTATTATTCTTTTTTAAAAAATCCTGCGGATTACGCATTGAATATTGACAACGATGAAGCAGCCCATAATGAAATAGTGATTTTTATTAACTGTAAGATTACAGATCAGGCTGGAAAAACAATCGGAGTTGTGGGAGTCGGCTTCCGTGTCGATTATTTGCAGGAAATATTCAAGCAATACGAAACTAAATTCGGCGTCAAATCCTATCTGGTCAATGGAGATGGAATGATTGAAGTTTCTTCGGATCAGACCGGTTATCAACAGACGGATTTATTTTCTTTCTGCGACTTCAGTTGCTTGCGAGAGCGGATTATCTCTGAAAAAGAAAAAGATCAATGTTTTTGGTATGGTAAAGAGGAACGAAAAGGTTATCTTGTTGTACAATATGTGCAGAATTTAGAATGGTATTTGATTGTCGACAATGATGCATCTGTCTTGACGGAACAGACAAGACAGCAGCTTTTTACAGGTGTTATGGTTATTTTTTTGGTGGTCGTGCCTGTTTTGTTCGTCATTACCTATATTCTCCGCAAGTATAATGTGCGGATCGTCAACTTGGCAGTGGAGCAAGAGAAAAGACGCAGCTCGGTTTTTCAGGCTGAAACCGGAAAGCTGTATGAAAATATTTATGAGATTGACATCACCCATAACCGCGCGGCCAGCGAGGCCACCGAAGCCTATTTCGAAAGTCTGGGCGTGCCGAGGAGCACGCCGTATAACGAAGCGCTGCGGATTATCGCCCGGAAACAGATAAAAACCGAATATCGCCGGGGCTATCTCGATACGTTCAGCCCGGACAATATCTTGCGGGCTTATCAGGAGGGCAGGGAATGCCTGCGCTATGATTTTATGATTTCCAATAACGCGGGACGGAGTTATTACTGGATGCGCATTACGGCCCGTATTTTTTATTGGGATGATGACGATTCGGTGCGCATGTTCGTGTACCGTCAGAATGTGGATAAGGAAAAAGAACATGAACAGCGTCTGGTTAAAAAAATGGAGAGCGATTCCCTGACCGGGTTATACAACAAGGTGGCCACACAAGAGCATATTCAGCGAGCTCTTCTGCAGCATCCCGACAAGCTCTTCGCGTTTTTCATTCTTGATATCGATAACTTCAAGAATGTGAATGATACCTGCGGGCATGCCGCCGGCGATATGGTCATCGCGGGTTTTGCGGAAATGCTCAAAAACGAATTCCGGAATACCGACATCGTCGGCAGGATCGGCGGAGATGAATTTGTGGTGTTCGCTCCCGCGCCGTCACGGGAATGGGGGGAGAAAAAGGCCCGGGATCTGGTGGTGGATTTACGCCATGACTTTACGGACGGCGTAACCACCTGCTCCATTTCCACCAGCATCGGCGTGGCCATGGTGCCGGAGGCGGGTACGGAGTTTGAAACGTTGTACAAGAATGCGGACAGTGCGCTGTACCATACCAAACAGGGTGGTAAAAACGGCTTTACCATCTATCGGCCCTGAGCCATACCGGCACACCGTCCGAAGGGATTCAGGAGCGGCTGAAAATAAAACGCCTGCCCACAACTGCGGGCAGGCGTTGCCTTTCAGAAGAGTCGGAGCCTATGAAGCCCAGGCGGCCAGGGCCTTGTCCAGCTCCGGCCCGGGCCGCACCTTGAGCGCCTTGTCCAGGCGCAGATGGCACTGGCAACCGTCCAGGCAGACCAGGGCTTCGGCTTCCACCGGGCCGGGGTAGGTTTCCAGAATGTTTTTCAGGGCCAGCATGTCCTCACGGCCCAGGCGGTGCGCCGGAATCTGCACGCAGACCGGCGTGTCGCTCTGGCCGCAGGCTTCTGCCAGGGACCGCACGCTCTGGCCCAGGAGCTTGAGTTCGCGCGGGGCGTCCTCGGTATTTTCCTCATCGGCATCCTGGGCGGCGTCGCCCTGGCTGTCCAGGCGAGCCGTCAGACAGAGGGGCTGCTCAGCCCGGATCAGCTCCCGGGCCTCGGCATAGGAGCGCGGGAAAAAAGTCACTTCCGCGTGGCCGGTGAGATCCTCCACGCCCACAAAGGCCATGCGCTCACCCTTGGACTTGGTGAGCACTTCCTTGATGCTGGTCACCAGCACGGCACAGTTGATTTCCGCGCCGGGAAAGAGCTCGCGCGCGTCCTCCAGAGTGGTCAGACGCAGGCGGCGGATCTCGCGGCTGTAAGGCTGCAGGGGGTGGCTGGTGAGGAAGAAGCCCAGAGCTTCCTTTTCGGCCCGCAGTTTCAGGTCGTCCTCCATTTCCGGCAGCGTGGCTTCCGGGCAGTCCAGGCCCACGCCGGGCTGGGGCGCGGCCTCCACCACCGGGGCCATGGCCAGCAGGGAAACCTGGTTGGAACTCTTGTCTTTGGCCTTTTTCTGCGCGCGGGCCACCACAATTTCCAGGGCGGCCAGCATGCCTGCTCTGGAAACATTGAAGCAGTCGCAGGCCCCGCCCTTGATCAGGGATTCCAGCACGCGCTTGGTGACCTTGCGCAGATTGACCCGGCAGCAGAGATCCAGCAGGGAAATGTAGTCGCCACCTTCTTTGCGGCCCTCCACAATTTCGCGAATGGCTTCGTCGCCCACATTCTTGATGCCGCCCAGGCCGAAGACCACCTGACCGCCGTGGGCCGTGAATTCCCGCTGGCTCTGGTTTACCGAGGGCTGGACCACGTCGATGCCCATGTCCTTGCAGCAGGAGACGTATTTGAGCAGCTTGTCCTGATTGCCCATTTCCGAGGTGAGCAGGGCGGCCATGAACTCCACCTTATAGTGCACCTTGAGATAGGCCGTGAAGTAGGAGATCAGGGCATAGGCCGCCGAATGCGACTTGTTGAAGCCATACTCGGCGAATTTTTCCATCAAGTCAAAGATTTCGTTGGCTTTTTCCTTGGCGATGCCGTTCTTTTCCGCCCCGGCCACAAAGGTTACGCGCTCCTTGGCCATGGCTTCGGCTTTTTTCTTGCCCATGGCCCGGCGCAGCAGGTCGGCCCCGCCCAGCGTGTAGCTGGCGATAATCTGGGCGATCTGCATGACCTGTTCCTGGTAGACGATGACCCCGTAGGTATCGCGCAGGCATTCGGTGAGCGAGTCGTGCGGATAGACCACCGGCACCTGGCCGTGTTTGCGCTTGATGAATTCGTCCACCATGCCCGAACCCAGCGGGCCGGGCCGGTAAAGGGCCAGCATGGCGATGACGTCCTCGAAGCAGGTGGGCCTGAGCATGCGCAGATACTGGCGCATGCCCGAACTTTCCACCTGGAAGACGCCGTCCGTGTCGCCGCGCGCGTAAAGTTCGTAGGTCTCGGCGTCCGTGAGCGGCAGGTTGTCCAGATCCGGCGGGGTCTGGCCCTGCAGGCTGATGTTGTCCAGGGTGTCCTGGATCAGGGTCATGGTCTTCAGGCCCAGAAAGTCGAATTTGACCAGCCCGGCCTTTTCGGTCATGGGGCCGTCAAATTGGGTCACAAGTTCGCCGCGTTTGCCCAGATAAAGGGGCAGGTATTCCTCCATGGGCTTGTCAGAGACCACCAGCCCGGCGGCGTGGGTGGAGGCGTGCCGGGCCAGGCCTTCCAGGCAGCGGGCCGTGTCCAGCAGATGCCGGACCTGCTGGTCCTCCTCATAGAGTTTCCTCAGGTCCGGCTCCAGGTCCAGAGCCTTCTTGATGGTCATTTTGAGGTCGTCGGGCACCAGCTTGGCGATGCGGTCCGTCTCAGCGAAGGTCATGCCCAGGGCGCGGCCCACGTCGCGCACCACGCCCTTGGCCTTCATAGTGCCGAAGGTGGTGATCTGGGCCACCGAGCCCTCGCCGTAGGTGTCCACCATGTGGCGGATCACGTCGCCACGGCGGCGTTCGCAGAAGTCCACGTCGATATCGGGCAGGGAGACACGTTCGTTGTTCAGAAAGCGTTCAAACAGCAGATTGTAGGGCAGGGGGTCCAGGTTGGTGATGCGCAGGGACCAGGCCACTAGGGAACCGGCCGCCGAGCCGCGCCCCGGCCCCACCGGGATGCCGTGGTTCTTGGCCCAGTTGATGAATTCCTGCACGATGAGGAAATAGCCGGGAAAGCCCATTTCCAGAATGACGCCGAGCTCGTATTGCAGGCGCTCGCGGTAGCGCGCCGGATCAATATTTTCGCGATCCGGGTGCTTTTCCAGGCGCCTTTCCAGACCTTCTTCGGCCAGGCGGCGGAATTCGGACTCCATGCTGGCCCCTTCGGGCAGCTGGTAGACCGGGAAGTAGTGGTGGCCGAAATCCAGCTCCACATTGCAGGTTTCCGCGATGCGCATAGTATTGGCGAGGGCTTCGGGCACATGGGCGAAAGGCTTTTCCATCTCTTCGATGGACTTGTAATAGAGCTCGTGCGTTTCAAAGCGCATGCGCTTGGGGTCGTCCATGGTGGTCTGGGTCTGGATGCAGAGCAGAACCTCATGGGCGTCCGCGTCGTCGGCGTTGAGATAGTGGCAGTCATTGGTGGCCACCAGGGGCAGGTCGGCGGTTTCCGCGATCTCCAGCAGGGCGTTGTTGACGACTTCCTGTTCGGCCAGGCCGTTGGACTGCAATTCCAGGTAGAAGCGGCCGGGGTAGATGTCCGCGTATTCCCTGGTCAGGCTCAAGGCCTTGTCCATGTCCTTGGCCAGGATGGCGCGGGGAATCTCGCCCGCGATGCAGGCCGAAAGGCAGGTCAGGCCCTCGGCGTAGCGGCGCAGCAACTCCTTGTCCACGCGGGGCTTGTAGTAAAAACCGTCTAGGAAGCCGTGGCTGACCAGCTTGACCAGATTATGATAACCCAGCTCGTTCTGGGCCAGCAGAATCAGGTGATGACGGCGGCGCGCCAGTTCCGAGGTTTTGTCCGTGTGGTCGTGGCAGACATAGACCTCGCAGCCGAAGATGGGCTTGATGCCGAAGTCCTTGCAGGCCGCGTAGAAATAGGCCGCGCCGAACATATTGCCGTGGTCGGTGATGGCGCAGGCGGGCATGCCGTAATCCTTGGCGCGGGCGCAGAGATCCTTGATGCGGATGGCGCCGTCCAGAAGGCTGTATTCGGTATGGCAATGCAGATGGACGAAATCGGACATGGGAGGCTCCTGAAAGAAGGGGTGCGCTCTGTCTATAGCAAATGGCGGAGCGGGGCTCAAGGCGGAGCGGACCCCCCACGGCTTGAGCCACTGTCTCCGGCAAGCTGTTTCAGCCAATGCCTCCGCAGGGAGGCGACACTCTCGATACCAACAGCAGCGACTATAATGCGCAAGTTTCAATCCACGCCTCCGCACGGGAGGCGACTCGGCCGTGCCATCGACTTGATCATCTACATGGAGTTTCAATCCACGCCTCCGCATGGGAGGCGACAGCTTCACCATTGAGCTGTCCGGCATCCCTCAAGAGGTTTCAATCCACGCCTCCGCATGGGAGGCGACCCTTCTCCCACGCTTCTTCCCGCACGCGTAGGGTGTTTCAATCCACGCCTCCGCACGGGAGGCGACCAGATACAGCTCGCACACCTCTTCGATACGCTGGTTTCAATCCACGCCTCCGCACGGGAGGCGACTTGCCTCTGGCCTCTTCCAGCCTCTTGGCCAGCATGTTTCAATCCACGCCTCCGCACGGGAGGCGACCGCTCCGGGCGGTACGGTGTTCACCAGCGCCAGCGGTTTCAATCCACGCCTCCGCACGGGAGGCGACCCATACTCCGGCCCGGCGTCTGGACGTGCCCGACGGGTTTCAATCCACGCCTCCGCACGGGAGGCGACGATGAGATTCGAAATATTGTCGGGGAGCTGAATCGTTTCAATCCACGCCTCCGCACGGGAGGCGACCCCACCTCGAACGGTGTGGCCCCCGATCATGGCAGGGTTTCAATCCACGCCTCCGCACGGGAGGCGACATGCGTCCGCCGGGGTGAACAAGTCGCTGTCCAGAGTTTCAATCCACGCCTCCGCACGGGAGGCGACATGTTCCGCGCGCGCATGGCCCAGCCGTTTTTGGTGTTTCAATCCACGCCTCCGCACGGGAGGCGACTTGTGGCTACGTCTGCTGGCCCCCTATACCCCTGTTTCAATCCACGCCTCCGCACGGGAGGCGACCCCGCCATGTACGAGCGGCCGCCGCGTTCATCAAGTTTCAATCCACGCCTCCGCACGGGAGGCGACTTGTGGCTACGTCTGCTGGCCCCCTATACCCCTGTTTCAATCCACGCCTCCGCAC
>NZ_JH114305.1:0-37882 GCF_000224635.1 Desulfovibrio sp. 6_1_46AFAA | reverse complement strand
CCACGCCTCCGCACGGGAGGCGACTTGTGGCTACGTCTGCTGGCCCCCTATACCCTGTTTCAATCCACGCCTCCGCACGGGAGGCGACCCCGCCATGTACGAGCGGCCGCCGCGTTCATCAAGTTTCAATCCACGCCTCCGCACGGGAGGCGACTTGTGGCTACGTCTGCTGGCCCCCTATACCCCTGTTTCAATCCACGCCTCCGCACGGGAGGCGACCCCGCCATGTACGAGCGGCCGCCGCGTTCATCAAGTTTCAATCCACGCCTCCGCACGGGAGGCGACAGCGCCGGCCATTTTAGTCGCATTGTAGTTGGGCAGTTTCAATCCACGCCTCCGCACGGGAGGCGACATGACCAGGGTCGTGCCCGTATGCACCTTCTAATCGTTTCAATCCACGCCTCCGCACGGGAGGCGACCTAGAGGCGCGCCATGAAAGAACCATCCAAAAAAGTTTCAATCCACGCCTCCGCACGGGAGGCGACCGACCCGGCCTCGGCCCCGCCGTTGCCGGCCGATTTGTTTCAATCCACGCCTCCGCACGGGAGGCGACGTTCAATCGGATCTGGCGAGCCAGGAAAAGGCAGAGTTTCAATCCACGCCTCCGCACGGGAGGCGACCGGCGCGGTCATTCCGGGCGTCATGCTGACGGGCGTGTTTCAATCCACGCCTCCGCACGGGAGGCGACCATCCAATCGCGCCTGTATGTCTCCCATGCGGCCGTTTCAATCCACGCCTCCGCACGGGAGGCGACCGGAGGAAATTGAAAGCGCACGTGCCGCCTTGGATGTTTCAATCCACGCCTCCGCACGGGAGGCGACCGGAGGAAATTGAAAGCGCACGTGCCGCCTTGGATGTTTCAATCCACGCCTCCGCACGGGAGGCGACGGTTTCCCATGATTGAGGGCGAGGTATGGCGCTATGTTTCAATCCACGCCTCCGCACGGGAGGCGACCTGGGCCAAGCACAATGCTCCGGAAATGGTTCAGTTTCAATCCACGCCTCCGCACGGGAGGCGACCTACATCATATGACGCACCAGTAGAAGCTACGGGTGTTTCAATCCACGCCTCCGCACGGGAGGCGACCTTGAGCCGCCTCCTGTCCTCCCAGAAGTGTATTCATGTTTCAATCCACGCCTCCGCACGGGAGGCGACATCAGCGTCCAGCTCAAATCCCACGCCCTGAACCTGTTTCAATCCACGCCTCCGCACGGGAGGCGACACGCTCCCGTCTTTGAACGCCCTCTTGCCGGTGAGTTTCAATCCACGCCTCCGCACGGGAGGCGACCAGGAAAGAGCCTGACCGAACTTGTCGCCGAAATTGTTTCAATCCACGCCTCCGCACGGGAGGCGACTCTCCGGCAGCTTGGCCCGCACGTCGCGGGTCTGGTTTCAATCCACGCCTCCGCACGGGAGGCGACGCGCCACACCAGCGGAGGACTGCCCCTTCGTAAGGTTTCAATCCACGCCTCCGCACGGGAGGCGACGATATTGGCGGGCTTCTCCATCTAAGGGACGAATGGTTTCAATCCACGCCTCCGCACGGGAGGCGACGCGGTTGCCATCCACCTTGGCCCGGCATGACCCGTTTCAATCCACGCCTCCGCACGGGAGGCGACTATCCGTGCCGCCCACCCATGCTCCACAGGGTGGGTTTCAATCCACGCCTCCGCACGGGAGGCGACAAATGCGCCTGGGATATCTGGGGGGAGTCATACGAGTTTCAATCCACGCCTCCGCACGGGAGGCGACGTGCTCGCTTAGAGCTGGCCGCCTTGCGGTGGAAGCTGTTTCAATCCACGCCTCCGCACGGGAGGCGACGGCAGGCCCAGCAGGCGGAACTCCTCCTTGATGCCGTTTCAATCCACGCCTCCGCACGGGAGGCGACTACCTATCCTGCCTTACCATACCCGCCTTCATTGTGTTTCAATCCACGCCTCCGCACGGGAGGCGACTGTGACAGGCGTTGGCCTGCGAGGCTAAAGGATTTACGGGCCTGATATCGGGCATCTTGGAGGCATTCTGTCAGGAACGCTCATTTTTTTGCACAACGACAAACTTTCATGTTATATTTCAAGATAATATACATATCGAGAACCAGCCGGGGAAAAGCCGTCAGCTTGAGGTTCCCGCATCAGAAAATAAGTGGGCCTTCTGGGTCGTAGCCCGGCTTTGCACCTAGGTGCTCTATCTTGCCTCGCCACGCACTGCCGAGGAAATAAAAGCGCAGGCTGTCCTTTTCCTGATTCATCTCATTGAGCAGCGCCGCGCGCAGACTTTTCCACTGCGCCGGGTCCACAACGCATTCAAAGACAGAGAACTGCACGCGCTGCCCCCAATTTCCGCAATGCCGGGCGATGCGCCGCAACCGCCGCCGCCCCGCCGCATCTTCCGTATTGACGTCGTAGCTCACCAGAACAAGCATGTGTCACCTGATGACAAAGGGTGGATAGGCGTCCATCTCGCCCCGGATATACCGGGCCAGCAGGCGCGCCTGCATATGCCAGAGCAGGCCTGCGGTCATGCGTTCGTTCAGAAAAGGATGCAGCACCTCTTCGCGCTTGCGCTCCTGGTAGGCCACCAGCACTTCCTTGCGGGCTTTTTCCTTCAGGAGGACCGCTCCGGACGCGGTTTGCTCAAAATCCTTCGCCCGGATCTGACCTCTGTTGACCAGCGTCAGCGCCAGTCTGTCCGCCAGAACAGGGCGGAATTCTTCCATCATATCCAGAGCGAGACTCGGCCGGCCCGGCCTGTCCCGATGCAGAAAGCCCACCGCGGGATCAAGGCCGACGCTTTCAATGGCCCCGCGCAGGTCCGCCGCCAGCAGCGTGTATAAAAAGGAGAGCAGACAATTGATCTCATCCAGCGGCGGACGGCGGCTGCGTCCGGCAAAGCGTATGCCTTTCGCTTTGACGGAGACGAGGCGGTCAAAAACACTGAAGTACATTCCGGCGGCCTCGCCCTCCAGGCCACGGATTTCTTCAAGCGACCGCGCCTGGGGCAGACGTTGCAGACAGGATGTGAGACTTTCACAGACTCGGGCCAGACCGCCGTCGGCGTGGTTCTCGGGATGTTCTCTGGCCGCTCGCCGCAACACCGTGCGGCAATTGACAATCTTACCGGTGATGAAGGCGCGGGCCAAAGGAACCGCCCCCTCCGTGCTGTCTGTTTTGCGGTACTGCTCGCGCCGCAGCAGCACGTTGCCCGTGGTAGGCCCGTGCATTGAGGCCATGAAGCGCCCGTTTTCCGTGAGCCAGGACACGGCGACGCCGTTCCGGGCGCAATGGCCGAGCAAAAAGGAACTGCAAGTGACCTGTCCGAAGCAGACCAGCGCCCCGATGGTGTGGATGGGGATTTTGCCCAGTTCCCGGCCTTCCGCGCGCAGGCTGACGCACTCGCCGTCCTTGGACAGCCAGGTGTTTTGCGTTGTCACAAAAAGCGTGTTGAGGTGGCGTTTCATGGCTCGCTCCACAGGGATTCAAGATAGTGCGCGGCCAGCGCGGGTTTTTCCACACAGGCGGGCATGCAGGCATTTTGAAGGGAGCAGGCCGCGCAATGGCCCCGTTCTTCCGGGAGCGGCGTTTTGCCGTTACGGAAAAGTTCATGTACGGCCAGAGCAATGGCCGCGCTTTTTCGGCGCAAGTCCGGAGTGAGAGGGATAACGCTTCGGCGCCGAGGGCTTCCGTAAAAGATCGCCGCTTCGGGGATCTCCACTGAGAGCATTTCCTCAAGACAGAGAGCCTGTGCGCAGACCTGCACGGCGTCGGCTTCCGCGTGTCCGTGCGGCGAGCCTTTTTTATATTCTACGGGATAGGGCTGCCAGATGTTTCCGCAACGCCTGAATTCCACCACATCTGCCTTGCCGCTGACGCCCAGACTGGCGGAGCGCAGCGGCAGGTCCGTCACAAGACGCACCTGGCCGCGCGCCGTGCTTTCCCCGCTGTGAGCGCGTTCGTGCATGAGCCGGCCTTCGGCGGTGTGGCTGTTTTCTTCCCAGATCTGTTCCAGGTGGATCAGCGCGCACTGACGTGGGCAATAGGCATAATGCTGCAATGCGGAAAGTGGCACAAAGTCCGCTTCGTCCATGGGCGGGCACTCCGTTTCCTACAATTTTTCCAGAATCTCGACAGACTCCAGACCGTCGCGCCGCACCTGAACGTCGTAATCGCTGAAAGCCCTGGCCGGACCCGCAACAGTCCCGGAGCCCTTGCGCGTTACCGTGACGCGCTCGAAAAGCGCATGTGCGGGCGTGTTGCCCAGCCGGTTGGCATGCTTGAAGACAAAGAGTTTGCGTGAACTCATTTTTCCGCGCGCGGCGGAGTGATCATGCTCAAACATGGTGCGCAGCGCTTCCCAGAGAAGTTCAAGATCATTTTCGTCAAAGCCGGTTTTTTCCGCAAACGGCGCGGAGATATAGCCTTCGGCCCGATAGAGTCCGTAGGGCACAATGGCTTTACGGCCCATGGTGCGTTCTTTTTCCAGATCCTTCTCATTGGTGACGGCCATGCGGGTAATGCTGACCTCCTGCGGCACAATGGGCTCCACGCTGCGGGCAAAGGCCAGTTGCACCGGGCCGCGCACCTGCCCACAATTGATCTCCGTGCTCATGACGGCCCCGAAGGCGCGCACGTCGTAAAAATTGGCGCACATCCAGGCCGTCACGCGGGCGGCGTCCTCCGCTTTTTTGGGCAGGCGTTTGCCGTTTTTGTCCGGCTCAAGAGCGCAAGCCTTGTAGGCCTGTTCATGGCGCTGGTTGAGCACGGCCTTTTCCTGGATGTAGATATTGAAGCCTTCCTCCCCGTTTTTGGCCAGTCCCACGTAATTGCGGATCTTGCGCTTCAGACAGACGTCCGTGACCAGGCCGCAGCCGGTTTCCGGGTCAATGCGGGGCAGATTGCCCGCGTCCGGATCGCCGTTGGGATTGCCGTTTTCCACATCAAACAGCAGCACGAATTCATAACGGTTGGCAAGAGCGGACATGGCTTACTCCTTTTCCTTTTTCTGATAATTGGCGACGCGCTGATGGTAATAGCCGATGAAGAAATCTCCCTGTTCCGGCAGGGTCAGGTGGGGCGGGAAAACGTCGATGCCCCGCATGACCCCGGCTATTTTGTCTTCGTTATATTTGCCATAGCCCGCCTTGCCGATATGGTGCTGGGCCAGGCGCAGCAGTTGCGGGAAGACCAGAAGCGGCGTAGTGGAAGCGGCGCCGATGTAGCGATCTTTGATGGAGGCGCCTACCGCGCCCACGGCGTCGCTTTGCGTTTTTTCCAGCAGGGCGAAAAGCCTGCCCAGCAGGTAGGGAGTGTCTTTGCGGTTGTCGTCAAGTTCCATGGTCCAGGCTCCTTGTGAGGGATGATTGCGCAGCAGAAAGGCTTTGAGCAGCGCCGTGCGCAAATAGGAAATCTTCTTGTCCGCGCGGATGCGTTGCAAGACAATCGCCGGCAGATTTTCAGGGTAGCGGCCGCCTGAGAGAACCGCGCGGGACAGGGCGTCGCCCAGGCTGGCCGGAATATTTTCCGTTTTGCCCTGCGGAGCCAGCTCCCGCAGCAGCATCCAGAGCGGCGGCAAGGGAGGATCGCCTGCATACTGCGGCGCGAGGGCCAGATCGCGGTAATGGCGGCTGAGGTTGTTCAGCAGTTGCCCGAACGAGGAGATTTGCCACAGATTGACGCCCAGGCGGGCCTGGTTGGGCTTCAGGCCCAGCAGGAAAAAGCGCGTTTCCGCCTCACGCAGGGCCGCCAGATCGCTATCCGCCGGTTTTTTCCCGTCACGCGCGGCGCGCAGGACAGCGCGCGCCCTGCCCAGCAGTTCCCTGTCTTCAGCCGTATCAGCGCCGCATTCCACGGCCTCGCCGTCCTCGTAGAACAGGCAGGAGGCAAAGATTTTTTCCGCCGGGCCGGGCTGCTCCGTCCAGAAAACGAGACTGGTGGAGCCCAGACGCAGGCAGTGCCCGCTGTCCTTTCGCAACAGAAAGTTCAGCGCCGCGGTATAAGCCTCGGCGGCCTCGCTGCTTACGGGAGCGTTGTAACTCTGGTTTTTTCCGTAGGATTCAAAGGCGTCGCAGTTAAAGGAAACCAGGGCCGCGCCGGTGGGGTTGGCTCCGCTGACGCCTTTGATAGGCGGATGAATGCGGGCGATGGGCGCGCTTTTTCCTGTCACCAGACAGACGCCGGTCAGGCCATTCTCCCCGGAGGGGCGGCGCTGCTCTTCCCAGATGGTGCGGATGTCCGGTTGCTCATGTAAAAAGCCCTGATCTCCTTCAATCTGAAATATACCGTTTTTGTCCAGAATAAGGTCACCGATGTCCAGACCGGCGAACATCTCGGGACGCCAGGCTTCCAGAAAGGCGGCCACGGCCTCAAGCCGGGCATTGCCGGTGTCACGGGCCAGTGCCGCGTGGGCCTGTCGGAAGGCGGCAAAGGTTTTGGCGCTGCGCTCGGCTTTGCCCTTGTTGTCCACCCCCAGCAGGTAGCCGGTATTGTCCCAGAAAAGATTGGGGCTGATGCCGGAGCCGGGCTGCTTTCGCGGCGCGGGCACCAGCATGGGCCGGGCTTTGCCCTTGTCGTCCAGGCGGGGCAGAATGTGCCGCAACTCTCCCTCGGGAGTGAGCACCAGCACAAAGCCGATCAGCTCGCGGCTATAGCCCGGACGGGGCAGTTCCGCATCCGTCTCTTCAAGCATGCGTTGATAAAAGGCCGCCAGTTGACTCAAAATCATGGCCGTGCCTCCCCGGATCTGCGCAGGCAGTCCGCCACGTCGATGACGCCGCCCGCCAGGCGGGGCCGGTAGAAAATGGGTTGCATATTGTGGGCGAAATCCAGGTCATAGAGCATCCAGCCCAGATCGCGGGGCGCGTCGTCGGCCAGTTGCGAAGGCGGCAGGCTGCCCTCCAGCAGGGAAAAATGGGCGGGAAATTCCCGACAGCCCAGGCAGGGACGGTGAAAACACTGTCCGGTTCTGGCGCGGCGGTTGAAAATGTCCAGATGCTTGCCCTCGTTGTCGTCCGGCCCGGCCTTGTCCGTAAGTTCAAAATGAGCTTCGATCACATAGGCCACCCGGCGCAACACCAGCGCGGCCCGCTGCTGGCGCACGTCTTCAACGGCGATATGCAGCGGACCGGATTTTTTCATGGCTTGTAACGCATTTTGCGCCGAACCTTTGCAGGCCAGCTCGTTACGGCGTATGGAATCAAAACAGACGGGATTCAGAATATGCAGTTTGTCAATAAACCAGCGTATGGCCGGCTTCCAGTGAATCGCTTCGAGAATGCCGCGTGCCGCTGACGGGGTTATAACCTCGTAAGACATGCGCTCTGATTTTGTCTCCGGTCGTGTGAATAATGCATATTCACCCCAGACATGCAGTGCTATGCCGTAGGCCATGCGTACCTCCTGAACATGCCGGGTTCCGGCGTTGCCCGTTTCAGAAATGCCCGCGCAGGTGCGCGGATGACCGCTGTCTAGGCTCAGCCCTCATTCAAGGCAAGACGGCATAGCCGCCAATGGCTGAAGCTCGTGGCGGGCGTCTGCTCACGCGGCCGCCACGAGCAATTTCACCGTGAAATTGCCCTAAGCCCAATAATTATTTCAATCCACGGCGCGTACTGATGCGCCGACCAGCTTTCACAGGCGCTGTTTACACGTCACGCCGCCACCCGCCTTCCTCCTTTGTTGCGGAGGTGGCCTGTGTACAGGCCACCTCTCTTCCTGAGGGCGCGGGCAGGAGAACTCCCTCAGGTCAGAAACCTGTAACAAGAATTTTGTATAAAGTATAGACTATAATTCTATTACTGGGCTTATAAAGTTAAAACAGGCAATCCTCCGGAGTCTGGCGGGTGGGATCGTCCACCAGCAGACCCAGTTTCGGATCATAACCCGCGCCGTTGCGCAGCACGTCAAAACAGCCGTGCAGCCTTTCCAGATTGCCTGCCGCGCGCAGCCGTTCAAGCTCATATGGGTATACCTGTACGCTGAAGCCCTGCAGCAAACGCAGGGTCAGACGGTGGGGCGGGTATTCCGTTTCCAGGCGACGTACAAGCGCGTGGCTTTTTTCCGCCAGATCGCCGCCGTCGTTTACGCCGTGCGTGACTATGACCGGCGCCGTGTCTTCCGGGATAAGCTGATAGAGAGCATCCATGGTGCGGAAATCAAAGATGTGGGGAACGGCAAAGCGCCTGTTTTTTTCGCGCAGTGTTTTCAGCAGGTGTTTCGCATCCAGATCCGCGAAGCCGTAAAGCTCGCTGAAATAGGCTTCCACAGCTTCCGGAGCGAGGATATCCGCATGTTTTTCCGCCACCTGACTGAAAAAACGGGCGCGCAGATAGAGATCGGCTTGCGCGCGGGAGACGGGCCTTTCCGGCGTATAGACATGCAGACTGCCGGAGGGCAGTTCACCGGAGCGGTTGCAGCGGCCCGCTGCCTGGGCCACGGAGTCCAGCCCGCACCGGACCCGGTATACGCAGGGGAAGCTGATATCCACCCCGCATTCGATGAGGGATGTGCTGGCCACCCGGCAGGGCAGGCCCCGGCGCAGACGCTGACGTATGGTGTCCAGCACGAGCAGCCGGTGGCGGGGAGTCATGCGCGCGCTCAAATGAAAGTGGGCGTCATCGTCCCGCTCCAGACTTTCATAGGCCGCGCGGGCCTGGGCGCGGCTGTTGACGATGCAGAGAACCTGATGTTCCCGCAGCAGGCGGCGGGCCAGCTCTTCATCACTCAGTTTGCCCGGCTGGCTGATGGTCAGGCGCCGGTGCGCCGTGAAGGTCTTGAAAAGCTCCGCCATCCGTGGGGCGGGGATCAGTTCGCGCAGACTGTTCTTTGCAAAGCCGTTTTTCAGGGGGCCGTCCCGGCGCAACGCCGGCTGGGTGGCGGTGCAGAGCACAAGGCTTGCGCCGTAATGTTCCGTCAGCTCCCGCAGCGCCAGCACCGAAGGCTCCAGCAGAGGAACGGGCAGCATCTGCGCTTCATCCAGAATAACCACGCTGCGGGTCATATTGTGCAGCTTGCGGCAGCGGGAAGGACGGCTGGAAAACAGAGATTCGAAGAACTGCACCGCCGTGGTGACGATAACCGGCGCAGCCCAGTTTTCGGCGGCCAGCCTGAACGGCAGGGCGGCAGCCCCCTGGAGGGCGTCGCTTTCCCCGGTCTGGTCCGCTGCCGCCTGCTCAACGGGATGGACATAGTTGCTGTGGTGTTCAAGTACGGCGTCCGCGCCCAGGGCGTCGCGCAGCACCCGCGCATTCTGTTCAATGATGCTGGTGTAGGGAGCCGCCAGAATGATTCTGTCCAGATGATGCCGCCGGGCGTGCTCCAGGGCGAAAGCCAGCGAGGAAAGCGTTTTGCCGCCGCCGGTGGGCACCGTGAGGGTGAATGCGCCGGGCGGCAGCGCGGCGGCATTCAGACAATGCTGAAGGATCTCTTTTCTGGCCGCTACAATGGGGCTGTCGCCAGACGTCGCGAGCAGAAAGCCTTGGGCGGACAAAAAATCATGCAGCCGCTCGCATAGCGTATCCAGAGAGGGCCAGCGGTCACGCTGCTGACGATTCTCCGGAGCGTAAAAATGTTCCGTATCCAGAAAATCCGCGTCCGTGAGACAGGAAAAAAGCATGCGCACGAAAAAACTGACGCTGAATGCGGCATGTTCTCTGGAAAGGCGAAAGGGAAAGGGCAGAGCGCCCGGTTGGGGAATGTCAACGGGCGTCGCCAGATCCAATCCGGCGGAATAGTCGGGAACGGCATAGGACGGGTCCAGACGGGAGCGCAGGCTGCCCGCATCCGAGGCCCCGTCGCCCAGGTCCGGCAGGCCGCCGTGGTGCCCGGCTATGCAATAGGCCAGCCAGAGGGCCATGTGTTCCCCTTCTTTTCCCCGAGTCTTCCAATGCCGCAGGAGCAGGCGCGCCCCGGCGGTGGAATGGTCAATGCGGCGGCGTCCGCCTTGTCCGCTGATATAAGCCTGAAACTCTGGCGAAGCCTTGCCCAGATCGTGCAGCCGGGCGGCCAATGCGGCCCAATCGCCCGCGCCGAATGCGCGTCCGAATGTTTCGGCCCGTTGTGCGCTTTTCCGCAGATGTTGTTCAAGGCTCTGCCAGAGGGAAACAGGTTGATCCGGAAGGCTGTGAGCATAGAGCATGGCGGCCTCCTGCTGAGTGGAGAATCTGTAAGGCTAAAAATAATCCCAGGTACCGTCAACGCGGCCTGAAGCCGCCAGTACACCGGGTTTCCGGCCCGGACTTGCCTTGCGGGCCGCCCCGGCGTACATCCAAGGCCATGAATCCGGATATCTGCCTGCATGAACAGTGGTTCGCGGCCTATGCCGCGCGGGAGCGCGCCAAGGAGCAGGGCGACCCCGCGCCCATGGATCTGAAGCTCCGGCACACCATGGCCGTGCTGGGCAATGCGCGCCGCATAGCGGCCAGCGAGGGCTTTGGCGTCGCCCTGACCCGTGCCTGCCTGCTGGCCGCGTTGTACCACGACGTGGCGCGCTTTGAGCAGTATCTGCGCTACCACACTTTTAAAGACCGGGAATCTTGCAATCACGGCCAACTGGGCGTGAAAATCCTCAAGCGTGAGGCGCGTCTGGCCGGAGAGGACGCGGCCACACGCAAGATCGTGCTGGCCGCCGTGGGCTTGCACAATCGCTTTGCCTTGCCCGCGCATCTGCCGCGCGAGACGGAACTGGCCGCCCATGTGGTGCGCGACGCGGACAAGCTGGATATTCTGCGGATCATGGACGAGCATCTGGGCGGGCCCGGCCCGTACAGCCCCACGGTGGTCCTGAATCTGCCGGATGATCCGGCCCTGGCCGGGGAAGCCGTGCTGCGCGCGGCCAGGGCCGGGCAGGTGGCGGCCTATGCCGATCTGCGCAGCGTCAATGACTTTCGCGTGTTGCTCGGCACCTGGTTCTTTGACATGCACTTTGAGGCCAGCCGCCGCCAGTTTGTGGAAAACGGCCATGCCCGTCGCCTTCTGGACGGCCTGCCGCAAAACGCGACCTACGGCCCCGTGCGCGCGGCCCTGCTGGAGCGGCTTGACGGAGCCCGCGCGCGTGACTGACGCTCTCTGCCCGCCGCCCCGCTTTCCCCGAAATTTTTTTGCCGAACGCGTGCCCTGGCCAAAGGCGGCGCTGGACATGCCGACGAGCGGGCCGCTCAATCCTTCCAAAGCCTGGTTGCGGGCCGCGACTCCGGGAAGCGCGGCGTACATCCGTCTGGCATTCGCTCTGTGGTACTTGCCTCTGGATGAGGGCGGGGCCCTGCTGAGCCTGGCCGCCCGGACGGGACGGGAAGTGCTGGCGGCGGATTTCAAACCGCCGGAGCGCAATCTGGAACTGCCCGCCTGTCTGCTGGCGCGCGCCTTGCTGGGCTTCTGGCCTGACCTGTGGCCAAGTAGGCGCGGCGGCGCGGCGTTTGCGTCTTTTCTAAAGCAGGGCGGTCTTGAAGGCTGCGTCCAGCGGGCGGGCCTGCGCGTGTCGGAACGTCGGCCCCTGCTGGGCGGCGCGGCGGTTTTGCTGCGGCTGGCAGACTGACTGGCGGACGACTGAAGCGGATAGCCTACGGCTGTGAACTTCCCGTACCCGCCGCATCGCCATTCTTCGCCGGAGGGCTCTTCCCGGCCGGATCGTCCACGCCCGGCGGGGTGAGTGAAAGCAGATCGGCGGGCACTTCGCCGGGGCCGGGAATCACAAGGGTTTCCGGGTTCAGGCTGTACCATGCGAACCACATGGAATAGCCGCCGAAATACTGCTTCATGGACGCGCCCCGCATATTGCCGTCCAGGGCCTTGCCCGTGCTCGGATCCCAGACGCTGCGCGTATTGATGTCCATAAGGCGGCCGTACTGGCTTACGAAGAGAAAGGGCTCGGCCCAGATCTGGCGGTTATAGATGCGGACCACGTCCAGTTGGGGATCATGCACGGCCAGCAGGGCCGACGGCCCCAGAAAAAAGTTCACCGCGCCTTTCTTTTTGACGTAGGCGATGTCGACAGCCAACAGAAAATTTTCGTATTCCAGACAGAGCATGGGCGTTTTGCGGGCAAAACGCCGGTCCAGACGCTGCACCGGATAGACCAGGATATCGTTGTTGTAGTATGTGTTTTTTTTGAGATAACTCCCGTAAGGATCGCGGCCGTAGGGGCGGCTGCCGCGCGGCTGGGCCAGCACCGGGGCGTCGGGGTAGACCCGGCGCGCCGCGCCCCAGGTCGTCCAGAATACGGGAATGGTGGGCATGCCCCGGCCCAGCAGCGGTCCGTCAAAGGCCATGCCCGTCTCCTGGAGCCAGAGGCTGCCGGAATTACGGTCAATGAGCACGCTGTTGCCGTCGTAGAGGCGGCCCTCCAGATCAAAAATCAGGTTCAGACCGTTCATGGAGGCGTTGTAGGCCATCAGCGTGCCGGTGATCGGGCAGTAGGTGACGGCATAGGCCACATCGTCGATAAGTTCGTTGACCACCTGATGCCAGACCATGAAGCGCTGTGGATAAATGCGCGGCCCGCCCGGCAGCATGACCACAAAGACCACATCCTCCTGGCTCATGTTCAGATCCGCGTCCTGCACGCGGTCGTAGCGCGGGCGGTAGAGCGCGGGAATGGCCCCGTAACTGACGCTGGTTTCGGTCAGTTTATTGGTGATCTCGGACAGTTGCCGCAGATTTTGCGGGCGGGCTGAAAGCGGCGTGGCCCAAAGACCCCACATCAGGCAGACCAGTGTAGCCAGAACCGCCGGGGCGGCCAGCCGCCGCCTCCATGCGGCGCAGGCGCCGGAAGGACGTTTGCGGCTCAATGCGTGCCCTCTTTGTCGGCGTGCGCGCCGGGCACGTATTCGCTGAACAGAAAATCGCGCAGGGCCTGGGGCCAGGGGCGTGGCTTCTTGCCCAGAAATTCGCTGAGCTTGCTGGTGTCCAGCACGGAATAGACCGGGCGCTGCGCCTTCTGGGGCCATTGGGAACTGGCGATGGGCTCCAGACGGCAGGGTCCGGCGGTCAGGGCAATAGCCTCGCAGGCCAGTTCGCACCAGCTGGCCTGGCCGCTGTTGACCGCGTGCCAGATGCCCGTGGCCTCCTTTTCCGCCAGGCTTGTGCTCCATTGGGCCAGATCCAGACTGTAGGTGGGCGAACCGAATTGGTCGTGCACCACGCTGATGGCATCGCGTTTCTGGCAGGCCGCCAGAATGGTGTCCACGAAATTTTTGCGGCCCGGTCCGAACAGCCATGCCGTGCGCACCACGCAGCTCCGTTCGGGCAGTACGCGCAGCACGGCTTCCTCGCCGGCCAGTTTGGTGCGGCCGTAGACCCCGGCCGGATGCGGCGCGTCGTCCTCGCGCCAGGGGGTCTGATGCGGGCCGGAAAAGACGAAATCCGTGCTGAAATGCACCAGATGTCCTCGCCCCAGCGCCTTGAGCACGCGGGCCAGAGCGTCGGGCAGGGTGCGGTTCATGAGCAGGGCGTCCTCGGGATGGTCCTCGGCGTCGTCCACCTGCGTCCAGGCCACGGCGTTGAACACCGCGTCCGCGTCCGCCTTGGCCAAGCGTTCCTCAAGAAAGGGCATCTCCAGCAGATTGCCGTCGGCGCGGCCCAGGGTTTCCACCTGCCAGCCGCGTTCCGTGAGCACGCGTGTGAGCGCCAGACCCAAAAGACCGGTAGCGCCCCCCAGAACCAAGGCCTTAGCCATCTGAACCTCCCTGGCTTCTCCCGCCCCCGGGGCCTGACGGCGCGACGGAACGGGCGGAGTAACCATGTTGCGGGTACTGTAGCCTTGTTGGGGGAGCCGGGTCAATATCTGAGAGTTTCCGGCGGACGGCGCTGTTGCGGCATGAGTCGCCTTGCCTGACCCGGGCAAGTGACGTACAACACAGCGGTATGAAACGCGCAATTCTTCTGGTGGCTTTCGGCGCGAGCAGCGCCCAGGGCCAGAGCGCCCTGAAAAATTTTGACGCCCGCGTGCGTGCGCGTTTTCCGGGCCTGCCGGTGCGCTGGGCCTATACCTCGCTGTTGCTGCGCGAACGTCTGGCCAAAGCCAGGCAGAAAAGCGATTCCGTGCTCAAGGCCCTGCGGCGGCTGTGTTTTGAAAAATTTACCGAAGTGGCCGTGCAGCCGCTCCAGACCATTCCCGGGCGCGAGCATGCCGAGGTCTGCGCCGCCGTGGATGAGGTGGCCGCGCAAGAGGGCCTTGTCTGCCGGGTGGGCGCGCCTTTGCTGGCCGAGCCGGAGGATGTGGCCCAGGCGGCTCTGGCCCTGACGCGCCATCTGCCGCCGGAACGCGCGCCCGGAGAGGATGTGGTGCTCATGGGGCACGGAGCCCGGCACGCGGCTGTGGCCCGTTATGGGGACCTGGCACAGGCCGTGAGCGCCCTGGACCCGCGCGTGCATGTGGGCACCATGAACGGCGCGGTGGTGCTGGAAGATATTTTGCCCCGGCTTACGTCGGAACGGGTCTGGCTTATGCCCCTGCTTTCGGTGGTGGGCCGTCACGCCCTGCAGGACATGGCCGGGGAACAGGCGCAATCCTGGCGTTCGCGCATTGAGGCCGACGGCCGCCAATGTGTGCCGGTGCTCAAGGGCACGGCGGAATATGCCGGATTTGCCGAAATCTGGCTGCGCCATCTTGAGGACGCCGCGCGTTCTTTCGACGCGGCGGCAGACAACGGAGCAGCCGGATCTGAAGCGTGATCCGAAACAATTTCAAAGTGAAATTGCTCCGGCGACTGCGTGAGCAGACGGCCGCCGCGAGGCATAAGCGCAATTTATTTGCGCTGTTGAATGCCGAAGCGGGCGTCTTCAAAACTTTGAGATTTTAAAATCTCAAAGTTAATCTGATCCGGAACCGCGCCCCGGCAGGGCCGGACGGCGCGTTTGTGTCATTTTCCTAAGCAAAGAGGTGAATCATGCGCGGACTTCTTGTGTCCACAGTGCTTCTGGGTTTGTTGCTGGCCGGTTGCGGCGCGGCCGGAACCGCCGCATCAGGCGATCCCGCCCTCGGCGCGGAAACGGAAACCGTCCTTGCGCCGGGAACGCCGGGCGGCGGGGCCAATGCCTTCAACCCGTATATGCATGACCGCCTGCCCAACACCCGCCTAATGTCTGCCGAAGCCTCGCAGATGCTCGGCAAGATGGGCGCGCACACCCAGAGCATCGAGGGCGAGGCCGCTTACCGCGGGCACTGGCGTCAGGAACTCTATCCCGTGGTTTTCGGCGATCCCAAGGCCCCTCATGAAGTCCTGGTCCTGCTCGATTTTTCCGCGCCCCAGAGCGAAAAGGTCTGGCATGCGGTGGTTGAGGCCAGCCGCTCTTTATCACCCAAGCAGTGTAAGATCGCCGTGTTCGGCAACAGCCGGGAAAATTACGGCACGGACCTGATGGGCCTTGCCATCTGGATTTCCTATTCCCGGCCAGGCCAGGCCATGCCCTACCTGAGCTACGCTCTTGAACGCTGGAACGCCGTCAAGGCGGCGCAAAAGCGTTCCGGCGGCGTGAAGCCCTTTACCAATGAATATGACGCCACGGCCACGGCCACGGACTATCCCATTCATTACGGGTACCTGTCCAAATTGCGCCCGCCCGTGCCCGCCAGGGACGAACTGGCGGTGGCCAAATACTGTTATAATGCGGGCAATGTGAACATGTACCAGACGGTTCAGCTCTGCCGCTATTACGGCGTCAAAAGCCTGCCCGCAGTGGTGGTGGACGGCAAGGTGCTGGGACAGGTCAGCGCCAAGGCCATTGTCGATGCCATGAAGTAGACGCCAAAAGCAAGACGACGGACGCGGAGACGCGGTCTGTACGACAAGAAGCCGGGACGCATATCAGCGCTCCCGGCTTCTTTGCCATGACGGTCGTAATGTTACATGCTGAAAAAACGCAGGGGCGGCGCGGCGGGGATCATGTCCGCGGACGCGAGTTTTTTGTAAAAGAGTCGCAGGCCCTGCAATTCCTCTTCGCCCAGGCTGTAGACCAGGCCGTCGCGGTAATAGATGCGCAGTTCCTCGCGCGACAACGGGCAGCCCAGGCCGGTGAGATCCAGAATCACATCCATGTGAGACAGGCCCCAGTCCCGCCCCCGGCGCAGCAGGGCGCCGGGGTCGCTGCTGAACAGGCCCTGTTCCGCGGCTTCCCGGCTGACCACCCAGAGCCCGAAAATGAAGGGCAGGCCTGTCCAGTCACGCCAGGCTTCGGCCAGATCCAGACGGTAGGGATAGTCCGGATGGTTGCGCAGGCGCAGGGCTTCGTCGCCGATGGCCAGAAAGGCCGTGGGCGGGTTGTCCGAGCGCAGGGCCGGAGTGACCGGCCCGGTGGAAAAGCGCACGTCGAGCTTGTAGCGGTCGCGCATGAGCAAACGCAGCAGGGCCACGGAGGTGTGGCTTTCGCCGCTGATCAGAATCTCGTGCCCGTCCAGCTCTTCAACAGGCAGGCGCGAGAGCAGCAGCACGCTCATGACCGGGCCGCGCGAGCCGATGGAGAGATCCCCCACCAGATAGTAACGCTCGGGCCGCCGGGCATACTCGAAGCAGGAACAGGACGAGACGTGCAGTTCGCCCCGTGACATCATCTCGTTGAGCAGGGCGGGCGGCCCGGAGACCAGCTCGAAGTCGTGGGGCAGGATGCCCGCTTCCAGGGGATGATACACGGGCAGCACGTTCAGATAGCTGATGCGGCCCATGCGCAGGACGTGGGGGGTGCTCATGGTTAAACCTCGGGCTGGGGCCGCACAGGCGTGTAGTTCATGGTGCGCTGCACGGGCGTGAAGCCCGCCGCGCGGATGATTTTGTGGATTTCCCCGCGGCTCAGGCGGTAGGACACGCCCGCAGCGGCCACCACGTTCTCCTCGATCATCAGCGAGCCGAAATCATTGGCCCCGTAGAAGAGCGCCAGCTGCGCCACCTGCGGCCCCATGGTCACCCAGGAGGACTGGATATTGGGCACGTTGTCCAGCACCAGGCGCGAAACGGCCAGCAGCCGCAGATAGGCGGGCGCGGGCAGGGACGCGCAGTGGATGCGGGTGTGCGCGGGCTGGAAGGTCCAGGGGATGAAGGCCGTGAAGCCGTGGGTGCGGTCCTGGCTGGCGCGCACGGCAAAGAGGTGGTCCAGCCGGTGGGAGGGTTCCTCCTCATGGCCGAACATCATGGTGGCCGTGGTGCGCATGCCCAGTTTGTGGGCTTCTTCCATAACCATCAGCCACTGGTCGGCCGTACATTTGTTGGGCGAAACCCGCGCCCGCACCTCGTTATGCAGGATTTCCGCGCCGCCGCCGGGCAGGGAGTGCAGCCCGGCCGCCTTGAGGCGGCGGAGCACTTCAGGCACGGTCAGGCCGAATTTTTCGGACCAGAAAAAGATCTCCGGTGGCGAAAAGGCGTGAATGTGCAGTTCCGGCCAGGTTTCGCGCAGCCAGCGCAGCAGGTCTTCATACCATTCCAGAGGCAGATCCGGATGGTGCCCGCCCTGGAGCAAAATCTGGGTGCCGCCCAGGAGCAGGGTTTCCTCCACCTTTTCGGCCATTTCCTCCCGGCTGATGACATAGCCTTCGCCGCTTTCCGGGGGACGGAAAAAGGCGCAGAAACGGCAGCCGCAGACACAGACATTGGAATAGTTGATATTGCGGTCGCCCACATAGGTCACCACCGGCTCGGGGTGCAGGCGCAGGCGCATGGCGTGGGCCAGAGCAGCCAGGGTGTGCAGGCTGGCTTTGTAGTAGAGGGCTTCGGCGGCGGCGCGATCCAGGCGCTGACCACCAGCGGCCAGCGCGGCCGCCTCGCGGACGTCCGCGAATTCGGGCGCGTTTTCCTCAAAAGGGCTGTGGGCGGGAGCGAAATTCATGAGCGCGCCTCCGCGTGGCTGCTTTTGCCGGGGGCGTCCGGCGACATGGTTTCAAAAACGGCGTTGCGCCGTACCGGCCTGAAGCCCGACTGGCGGATCATGTTTTCCAGCTCCGGAATGGTCAGCCCCTGGGCGGATTCGGCCCCGGCCATATGCCCGATGCGCTCCTCCACGATGGTGCCGTCCAGATCGTCGGCCCCGTACCAGAGCGCGGTCTGGGCCAGTTTGGGCCCCATCATGATCCAGTAGGCCTTGAGGTGCGGAATGTTGTCCAGCATCAGCCGGGACACGGCCACGGTGCGCAGCTGGTCCAGCCCGCGCTGGGGCCCCAGCCGGTCCTCGGGCAACTTGAGGCGGCTGTTTTCAGTGAGGAAGGGCAGTGGGATGAAACAGGTGAAGCCGCCGCTTTTGTCCTGCTGCTCGCGCAAACGGCAGAGATGGTCCACGCGCTGGGCGTGATTTTCCAGATGGCCGTAAAGCATGGTGCAGTTGGTCTTGATGCCCAGGCCGTGCGCCTCGCCGGAAATGCGCAGCCAGGCCTTGGCGTCGGCCTTGTGCGGGCAGATTTGCGGGCGAAGTTCCTCGTCGAAAATTTCCGCGCCGCCGCCGGGCATCATGACCAGACCGACGGCCTTGAGGCGCTGGAGCACTTCCAGGCTGCTGATGCCCTCCAGCCTGGCGAAATGCTCGATTTCCACGGGCGTGAAGGCCTTGAGCGGCAGATCGGGGTAGATCTCCCGCACCGTGCGCAGCACGCCCTCAAACCAGTCCAGGCGCAGTTTGGGATGACAGCCGCCCACGATGTGCAGTTCGTCCAGGTGCAGGGAGCCTTGCCGGGCCGCGCGCAGCCGCTCCAGGATATCCTCTTTGCTCAGGCGGAACGCGCCGGGCTCGCTGTCTTCGTCGCGGCGGAAGGCGCAGAATGTGCAGCCGTTGACGCAGACGTTGGTATAGTTGATCTGCCGGTTGACCACGTAAAAAGCCGCGTCGCCGTGCAGGCGGCGGCGCGCGTGCAGGGCCAGGGCCCCCACGGCGGTGATGTCCGGACAGTTGAACAGGGCCAGGCCGTCGTCGAAATTCAGACGCTGGCCGGACAGCACTTTTTCATGGATGGACGAAAGGCCCAGTGCGGCGTAGTGTGCGGCGTCAAGCATGTGCAAGTCCTGTACGCTGGAGTGGCGGCCAAAACGGCCGTCGGCAAGACTAAGCCCGCCCGGCGTGCGCTGTCAATGTGAGGGAAAAAATGTCCGCCCCTATGTCTGAAACGCTCTCCCTGGGCCTTTCGCCCTGTCCCAATGACACTTTTATTTTCCATGCCCTGCTGCAGGGCCTGGTGCCCGCGCCCGTGGCCTTCAGGCCGCATCTGGCCGATGTGGAGGAACTCAACGGCCTGGCCCGGCGCAAGGAACTGGATGTGACCAAGATGTCTTTGGGCGCGGCCGCGCGGATCATGGACGATTACGCCCTGCTGGCTTCGGGCGCGGCCCTGGGCTGGGGCTGCGGCCCGCTGGTGGTGGCCCGCGAAGCGCTGCCGCCGGAAGCCTGGGCCACGGCGCGGGTGGCCGTGCCCGGCCTGCTGACCACGGCCAATCTGCTGCTCACCCTGCACGGCGGCTTTCAGGGGCCGCGCCGGGAAATGCTTTTCAGCGAGGTCATGCCCGCCGTGGCGCGCGGCGACGCGGACCTGGGCGTGATTATCCACGAGGGACGTTTCACCTATCAACGCATGGGCCTGACCAGGATTCTGGATCTGGGGGAATGGTGGGAAGGCGCGTTCCACGTGCCGTTGCCGCTGGGAGCCATCGCCGTGCGCCGTGACGTGCCCCCGGCAACGGCCAAAGCCGTGCAGACGGCCATAGCCGGGAGCCTGCGCTACGCCCGCGCCCATCCCGAGGCCTCGCGGGATTTTATCCGCTCCCACGCGCAGGAGCTGGACGACGCCGTGACCCGGGCCCATATCGAAACCTTTGTCACGGACTACAGCCTTGATCTAGGCGAGGCGGGCCGGAAAGCCATTGAGCTGCTGGTGGGCCGCGCCGCCGCCCTGGAAGGACGACGGATTCCCGACGAAGGGTTGTTTTTGCGTTAGGACCTGTTAACGGTATGTCTTTTTGCCCGCCTGCTGCGTCAGATTTTCCCTGCTTTTTCGGTCGAGTACCAGATCGCTGCTGTCCTCATTCGTAAGCAGCTTCGCTGCAACGACGGAGTCAAGAGTACACTCCCTTAAAGCGGGTTTATCTTCCTTGCAGGCGAACAAAAATTCCATAGTGTTAACAACCCCAGAGGGCTTCTTCTGAGAGCGTCTTTTGCCTCTTGGGCCGTGCCTGAGAGTATTTGATACTTGAACTGTTCTGATCCGTCTTTTGGGAGACGGTCCCGGAATTTGTCCCGCAAAGCGCCTTCGGACAAACCGCCCCATCCGCATGGCCTGACAAGGCAATGCTCGTCATCGCCCTGTGGAGCCCTGTGGATCTCGCCCGATTTTTCACGGCAGGCGCGGACTGCGGCGCATTGCCGCCGACAGGCCGGAGCGCCGGCCGGAAAGTACACTTTATTTTTCAGAGGCCCCGCATATGAGCCGACGCTTTTTTTCCTGGACCGAGGCCCGGCGTTTCTACGCCATCGGTCTGCCCATCTTTATCGCCCAGCTTTCCCAGGTGGGCATGAACTTCGCGGACACGGCCATGACCGGCCAAGCCAGCGCCGAGGATATGGCCGCCGTAGCCGTGGCCGGTTCCATCTGGGCGCCGCTTTCCCTTTTGGGCCTGGGCAGCCTGTTCGCGCTGCCGCCCCTGACCGCCCAGATGGTGGGCGCGGGCGACCGCAACGGCGCGGCGCATCTGCTGCGCCAGGGCATCTGGCTCACCTGCGGCATCAGCGTGCTGTTCATGAGCCTGTTTTACGCCGTGTCCTGGCACATGGCCGCCTTCGGTCTTGAGCCGGAGCTGGCCCGCCTGGCCGGGGGCTATCTGCGGGCCATTCTCTGGGGCATGCCGGGCTTCATGCTTTTCGTCAACCAGCGCAGCTTCCTGGAGGGCTTTTCGCGCACGCGCCCGGCCATGATCATCGGCATGCTGGGCCTGACCTTCAACGTGCCCTGCAACTATGTGCTGATTTACGGCAAATTCGGCCTGCCCGCCCTAGGCGCGGTAGGCTGCGGCGTGGCCACGGCGCTCTGTTACTGGTTCATGGCCCTGGCCATGTTCTATTACCTGCGCCGCGACCCGCAGTATCGGGATCTGCACCCCATCTACGCGCCTCTGTTTTCCCGGAGCGCCGCGCGCCAAAGGGACGGTTCCGCCCCGGACTATCCACGTTTCGACCCGGCCTTGATTCTTCGTATCCTGCGCATCGGCCTGCCCAGCGCTCTGGCCTTGTTCTTTGAAGTCTCGCTTTTTGCCGTGACAGCCATCCTGCTGGCCCCACTGGGCACGGTGGCCGTGGCCGGGCATCAGATCGCCACCAACTTCAGCACCCTGATGTTCATGTTTCCCCTTGCGCTGGGCATGACCGCCACCATCCGGGTGGGACACTGCCTGGGCGCGGACAAAATGGAGCAGGCCCGGGTGGCCGCGCGCACGGCCCTGGGCCTGAGCGTGCTGTTCGCTCTGGCTATCGCCGTCTGCACGGTGGCCTTCCGTTACGGCATTGTGCGGATTTACAACGATGATCCCGTGGTCACGGCCCTGGCCGCGCATCTTTTATTCTACGCGGCCTGCTATCAGGTGGTGGACGGCCTGCAAACCGTGGCTCTGGGCGTCCTGCGCGGCTATAACGACACGCGGATCATCAGCGTGATCTGCTTTCTGGCCTACTGGGTCATCGGCCTGCCCCTGGGCTTTACCCTGGCCCGCACAAACTGGATCGTTCCGGCCATGGGCCCTGCGGGTTTCTGGATCGCCTACATTACGGCGCTGAGCTTCGGGGCCTGCTGCTATCTCTGGCGGGTGCGTTTTCTGCACCATCTGGGGGATGCGGCCATTCGGGCGCGCGTGCGCCGTTAGGGGCTGTTTTTAAATTGTCCTTTCGGCCCTCTGCCTGCGTCAGGCTCGCCCCGTGCGAAGGCCGGATCTGTTTGAATATGTTCCCTCAGCCCAGGACTCGCCTTGCTTTAGCCCCAGGCGAGCTTGTGAGCCGTACGGATAAGGGCGGCAATTGGTTGCGCAAATGTGATCCGGGGAAATTGCTGTCGCTATCCGTAGCGGTGCTGTCCTTATCTGTACGCCGCCCTGCGGCTACAGCTAAGGCAACACGGTTTCGCCGTGAACGGCTCAAGCAAGCCTTCGGCGCGGCAACGGCTTGCGCCCTTGGCGGAGAACGAAAATCCCGATTTAGAAATAGCCCCTGGAGTTGAGCTTTACTTCTTGTCGCGGCGGGCCAGCTTCCAGGTCAGCTTCATGACCGAAAGGAATTCATTGAGTCTGGGGCGGCCCGTGAAGAGCCCGCTGGTGGCCTCGGCTTCACTGAGGGGAGACAGAATCCCGGCCTGATCCGGCGAACCGGAACGGTTCGCGCCGCGTCCGTTCGCTCCTGCTCCGGGCCGGTCGCCGCCGGGCGGCGGAAGTTCGTCCAGGCCCAGATCCAGGGCGGGGCGGGAAGCGCCTTCCTCCGGCGGCATGACGCTGGTGGCAATAATCCGGCTGGTGCGCGCCCGGCCCGCTGCCGGAGATTTGGGCGCCGCCTGTTCCAGAGTCTCTGTTTCCGGCGTCTCCACCTGTGCCTCGGTTGCCGGTTTTGTTTCGCTTTCCGCCGTGGCTTCCGGAGCGGGCGCGGCTTCTGTTTCCTCCGCGTCTTCCTTCTGCCCGGCCAGCAGGCGCGACACTTTCCACTGCCGTTCCGCCGCGGCTTGGCGGCGGCGGTTTTCCTGCTCGCGGACCAAGGCTTCCAGGCTGTCGCGAATGTCGTCGCTCAGGCGGTTGCCCCGCGCGCCCATGGCGCGCCCCAGACTGGCCTCCAGATCCCGCAGCATGCGCTCGGGCTCGTCTGCGGCCAGGCAGGTCTGGGCGATCTTGTCGCAGACTTGGGCCTTGGGCGTCACTTCGAAACCCTGGGCCAGGGTGTCGGCGGCCTCGTCGTACAGGCCCTGGCGCATGAGCTGCCGGGCTTGGCTGAGGAAGGGGTTCTTGGCCGTGGGATCTTCCTGAAGCAGGCGGGCGTAAGCGGCGCGGGCGCGGTGCCAGCGCCGGGCGCGCACGAAAGTGGCGGCCGCCTTGGCCAGCCAAGCGCGGAAGCGCGAAAGGTCGCCCTTGCCTTTCCAGGCCACGGCCATGCCCAGCTCCGCCTCGCCCTTGATCTGGGCGTTGCGCAAAGCCCGTTGAAAGGCATTGATGGCGTTGTTCCAGCGGTTCTGCTGGAGGCACTGCATGCCCACGCGGAAATAATCCTCGGGCTGGCGTACGGGCTTGAGCAGTATGCCGTAGGTCGCCACGGCCGCGTCAAAGGCCTTGGTGTCGGTATAGCGCGCGGCTTGCTGCAATTGCGTCAGGCGGGGCTGCGAGGCGGCGAGCGTGACCAGCTGCTCCTTGAGCGAAGTCACCGAATAGGGCCTGCCTAGCAGTGCGCTGGCGCCGCAGCCCAGGGTTCTGAGCTGCTCCACTTCGCTGTCATTGGGCAGGATCAGCAGGATGGGCAGGGCCAGCAGGCGGGGATGCAGACGCAGAATAGCGCAGAATTGTTCACCGTCCATATCCGCCAGTTTTTGGCCGCAGACGATGATGTCCGGCTGGAAGCCCTGGCTGTCCGTGGCCAGGCCCGCCAGAATGCGGGCCGCCTGGATGCCCGAGGTCATGACCCGGATCCGGGCCACGCCCGCGTCGCGCAGGGCGCGTCTGTCCAGAGCGGCGAGAGCCTCGCTTTCGCTGAGCAGAAGAACGCCGGGCAGGCTGCTGTTTCGGCTGGTCATGGGGTCTTCCTTGCATACACGAAAGGCCACGGCGCCACATCGGCCGCCGTGGCCTTTACCTTATACATATAGTATAGCCGCTTTTGTCGTCCGGCAAGTGCCGGACCCGGCTTTTTCGCCGCCTGTTCTCGCGGGGCTTCGGCTCCGCAAGTTTGTCTACGGCTTCTTGCCGCGAAACGCGGATAAACCGGCTTTGCTCGCCGCAAACGAGCACTTCAAGCGTTACATGCTCTATCTGGCGAAGGGAAGTATTCGGGCCTGGCGGCCGGTAAAAGGCTCGCCAACTTCGGCCATGATATTGATGCGGCTCTTGTAATCGGCATTGCAGTAGGGGCAGCTCAAGCCTTTTCTCTGTTTTTCCAGGCGTATCAGACCGCCTTCGCTTTCATAACAGTGCGGGCAGAACGGTCCCTGTTTAACCCCGGCGGTGCGCAACCAGTAAAAACCGTTTTCCTCATAGAGATTTTGGGAGAGGTAGAGAATATCCTCAAGGGTTTGCAGCCGGATTTTGAGCATGCTCATTTCATCGCGCAGGGCGATGCAGCGCGACTGCATTTCCATGAGCAGGCGGCGGGCTTTTTCCGGCTGGCCGGAGGCGAAGAGGTCGTTGATTTCTTTAAAACGGCGGTAATCCAACATAGTTTTTTCCATCCGTGGTATGCCCTGCCTATCGGAATATAAGGGTAAAATCTTTAGGGACGGCTATGGGACGGGAGTCTGATAAGTCTAAAATAAATAATTATATCAATATATTAATATTTGAAATTTTCTAGAAAAAAACTAGTATTGGTGGGGTAAGGGCATATGGCGCGGCCTGGCGAGCCGGAAAGGGCGCGCGGAAAGCGGCGGAGGGGGCGGCCTTACATTTTACGGCGGGAAACAGGGTCCAGGGAGCGCAGAAGGTCGCGGAATTTCTGGTCCTCTGTAGTGTCATCCTCTCCGGGCAGGCTGCCGTGGCGGCTCAACAGGCCGTTGAGCATGTCCACCTCTTTGCGCGCGCCGGCCTTGCGCACCATGTCCGTGGCCGCGTCGGCGGGCTGGACCGGCGGGCTCTCCTCGCGCAGGCGCTCTTCAGCTTTGCTCTGGGCTTCAGCCGAGCGGCGCAGCACATCCGGATTGACCAGGATGGACGCGCCCGCCCGCAGGGCCAGGGCAATGGCGTCCGAGGGGCGGCAGTCCACGCGCACCCGGCCTTCAGGGCCGCGCAGCACCAGCAGGGCGTAGTAGACGCCGTCCTTCAGGTCTGTGATTTCCACGTTGACCAACTCGGCCTTGAGCGCGCTGATGCTCATCAGCAGCAGGTCGTGGGTCAGGGGGCGGGGCAGGCGCTCATTGTTGAGCACCAGGGAAACGGCCATGGCCTCCATGGCTCCCACCCAGATGGGCAGCACCACATCTCCGTCCATCTCCCGCAGGATGACGATGGGCGTTTTGGTCTGGGGATCAATGGTCAGGCCGAATACGCGCATTTCTACCATATATCACCCGCCCGTCGGGCCATGAGGCTGTGCTTCTTGGCTTCAATGATGCGCACCGGCACCATGCGCCCGGTATGGTCCGCCTCCGGCGGCAGGGCCACATGGACCAACGCGCCGTAGGGATCGCGCCCCTGCCAGCTGCTTTCCCCGTCCGGGCCATCCTTGCGGCTTCTGCCCTCGATGAGCAGGCAGATTTCCCGGTCCACGCGTGCGTCCAGCCAGCGCTGGCTGAGCCGATCCTGCAGGGCCTGAAGGCGCAGCAGACGCTCCTGCTGGACTTCAGGCGGAATTTTGTCCGGGAAAAGCGCGGCCCGCGCACCGGGGCGGTCCGAGTAACAGAAGGAAAAGCTGGACATGAAGCCGCAGGCTTCCATCATCTCCAGAGTCGCCTGAAAATCTTCCTCGCTCTCGCCGGGAAAGCCCACAATCAGATCCGTGGAAAGAGCCAGATCCGGTCGGGCTTTGCGCAGGCTGTCCACCAGTTCCAGAAAGCCGCGCCGGTCGTATCTGCGCCGCATGCGCGTGAGTACCGCGTCGGAACCGGCTTGGAGGGGCAGGTGCAGACGCGGGCAGAGCGGGGCCAGTTCCGCGAAGGCGGCCACGTCCTCCAGACCCATGTCCTTGGGGTGCGGAGTCACGAAGCGCAGGCGTTCCAGGCCGGGCAGGGCGGCCACTTGGGCCAGCAGTTGAGCGAAGCTCACGCCGTCGCCGCTCTTGTCGTGCCCGAAGGCGTTGACGTTCTGGCCAAGCAGGGTGATTTCGCGCGCGCCCTGGTCCAGGCGGGTCCGGCATTCGTCCAGAATGGCCGGGGTGGCGCGTGATTTCTGGCGGCCTCGGGTGAAGGGCACGATGCAGTAGGCGCAGAAATTGTCGCAGCCCTGCATGATGTTCACGTAGGCCACCGGGCCGGAGGGGCCGTCCGCGCCTGGCTCGCGCTCCACGTAATGGCTGGTGAAGTCCAGCAGGGAAAGGCGCAGATCCGGTTCGGCCAGCAGGCGCTCAATGGCCGCGGGCGCGCCGCTGATGCCGTCGCTGCCCGCCACCAGGCGCACCTGGCTTTCACGTTCGAAAAAGGCCGTGCCCAGTTGCTGGGCCACGCAGCCGGCCACGGCCACCAGCACGCCGGAATTGCCGCCCGTGACCTGGCGTATCCGCCCCAGCGCGCTCATGACCTTTTGTTCCGGTTTTTCGCGCACCGAGCAGGTATTGACCACCACCACCCCGGCCTCTTCCAGCGGCGCTTCCGTGAAACCGCGCGCCGTGAGGGCGCGCGCGAGCCACAGGGAGTCGTGCACGTTCATCTGGCAGCCGAAGGTGATGATATGGAAACTTTTTTCAGTCATGGTCGCACGTTTGCCAGGGGCTGTTTCTAAATCAGGATTTTTGTTCTCTGCCAAGGGCGCTGGCCGCTACCGCGTCGGCGGCTTGCCTGAGCCGTTCACGGCGAAGCCGTATTGCCTTAGCTGTAGCCGCAGGGCGGCGTACAGATAAGGACAGCACTGCTACGGATCAAGACAGCATCACTACGGATAGCGACTGCAATTTCCCCGAATCACATTTTGCGTAACCAATTGCCGCCGTTATCCGTACGGCTCACAAGTTCGCCTGCGGCTAAAGCAAGGCGAGTCCTGGGCTGAGGGAGCATATTCAAACCCGACCGTCGCACGGGGCGAGCCTGACGCAGACAGGGGGCGAAAGGACAGTTTAGAAACAGCCCCTACTGTTCAATGCCCGAGTCCGTATCGTACATGTCCGGCGGCCCTTCCTCTTCCAGGGCGGCCACCCGGTCTTCCAGCCATTCCAGAACGGCGCGGGCCGTGTGGTAATTAAGCAGCACGCGGCTGTGGATATGGCGGGTGACCCCGCGCTGCTCGTCATCCTCGGGCGTGATTTCGTGGCCGATGGAGCCGTCCGGCGCGATCAGCCGCTCGGAATAGGCGGGCAGACAGTCGCTCTCATGGTAGAAATTCATCTCGATTTCGCCCTGGGGGTTGATCCCCCCCCAGACGCCGTGGGCTGTCTGCAGGCGGGCTTCGGGCGCCATTTCATATTTGTAGCGGATTTTGGAGGGCGGAGCATCGTTTTTGTTCATGGAAGTTCCTTTTGATGAAAGGTCGCCGGAATACATGCGCCCCATAAATACGCAAGGCGCGTGGGGAAGTAAAGCCGACGCGCCCCGGCGGATTGTCCGCGCCCGCGCTCTTGACGATGCCCGTCCCTTGGTTACAATAGCGTGAGAGGGCGTGCCCGCAGTCAGCCGCTTCCGGCACGCTTCGCACTCCAATCCTGTCCTCTTTTTTTAAGGAGATCCTGTGAGCGAGACCAGCATTGCCGAGCGTCAGATCCAGCCGTATTTCGACATGGAAGCCTTCATGAACATGAGCCGGGAAACGCGCTTGGGCGGAGCCGTTCTGGAACGACTTGTGAAGCTCTGGGGAGAATGGCTGCCGGAGCTGAAGGCGTACGAAGTGGGCACGGGCAAGATTTCCTATCTGGCGATCTGGCTGCCGGAGAGCGTGGAACAAGCCGTGGATGAAGCCTGGGGCAAATCCCCGTCCGACGGCTTTCTGATCAATAACCTGGCCCAGTTTTTGTGCATGGCCGCCGTGCAGGAACTCTTGCCCGAGGTGGAGGACGGGGGCTGCGCGCCGTCGCCGCGTCCCACGTCGGCGCTGCGCGAGGTCCTGGCCGGTCTGGGGCTGCCCTACAAGAGTGAGGAATCATCCCTGCTCAGCCGCCGCTACGCGGTGGTGACCCATTTCCCCTTCCGGGGCGGCTGTGAGATCTGCCACATGCAGAGCCACTGCCCCAAGGGCCAGGGGCAGACCGAAAGCGCCGGCATACTGCTGCCGGGCTATGAGCGGGAAGAAGAGGAAGAAGGGAAAAGCTAGAGCAACTTCAATGTGGAATTGCTCTAGCGCCGCACACGGCGCGGCGCGAAGACCGACACGACGGGCGGCCCGTAGGGCCGTGCCTGTAGCCCAAAGGGCATACAGGCATCAAGAGCAACGCGGCGTGGATTCCGGCGAAGCGACCGAAGGCATCCCGAAGGGCTTCCCCGTTGGCGACAACAGAGTCATACGGGGATCGACAGCAACTATAACCGCGTTTTTCGCCAGAATGCCACCGTTGGAATGCTCTTAAGGACGCGCTGATTAATGAAGATGTTTGTTCTCTGCCAAGGACGGGGAACTCCGGGCGCAGGGCGTATATTCAAAACATATTCAACCTTCGCACGGAGTGGGCCGGACGCAGGCAGAGGGCAAAAAGGCCGTTACTCAGTGTTTCCCTAACGGCCTTCCATGACCAGGGTGCGCTTGAGCCCCTTGGGCGTGCGCACCACCACCTCCACCGTGCGGGCGTTGCGGGTCACGGTTTCCACAAGGCAGGTCTGGCTGGTGTCGGTATCGTAGTTGCGGACGTCCACTGTGTCGCCCTGGGAGGGCAGCCTGTCGGGCGTGATTTCCACAAGGTCGGTGGTGGCGGCGTCAAAGCCGTCCCAGGCCAGAACCGTCAGCGGCACAACCAGGCAGCCCGCGATGGCCGCCCAAAGCAGCAGGTGTTTCATGCAGGCAGATGTAAATCCATTTCGCGTTCTTGGCAACTGGCCACTTCCGGGCGGCGGGGAGGCTTATGCGCGCCTTGCATGACGGCCACGGCCGCAGCGTGCGATATCTGCGCCTTTCAGTGACGGACCGCTGCAATCTGCGCTGCCTGTACTGCCGCAGCAACGCCAAACAGCGCTGCATTCCCCATGAGCAGGTCCTGCGCTATGAGGAAATGGCGCGCATGGTGGGCATCGCCGCTTCCCTGGGCATCGGCAAGGTGCGCCTGACCGGCGGGGAGCCTTTTGCCCGCAAGGGGTGCGGCCAGTTCCTGGCTATGCTGCACGCGCGTTTTCCGGACATGGATCTGCGCGTGACCACCAACGGCACCCTGCTGGAGCCGCATATTCCCCTGTTGAGGCGGATCGGCGTGAGCGCGGTCAACCTTTCCCTGGACAGTTTTGACCGCGAAACCTTCGCGCGGGTCACGGGCCGGGACCTGTTACCCCCGGTATTGGCCGCGCTGGATGGCCTGCTGGCCGCGGGCGTGCGGGTGAAAATCAATGTGGTGGCCATGCGGGGCGTCAACGACGGGCAGATGGACGATTTTGTGCACGCGGCCCGGACCATGCCCCTGGATCTGCGCTTCATCGAATTCATGCCCATGGGCAGCGGCACGCTCTGGAGCCCGGAAAATTTCTGGTCCGCTGACGACATCCGGGAGGAAGCCGCGCGCCGCGCGCGCCTGATTCCTGTATCCCCCGACGAGCCCGGCGCGGAGGCCGAATCCGGCCCGGCCCGCATGTACCGCATTGAGGGCGGCCAAGGGCGGCTGGGCTTTATTTCGCCCCTGACCAATCATTTCTGTCTGACCTGCAACCGCCTGCGCCTGACCAGTGAGGGGGCATTGCGCACCTGTCTGTTCGCGGACAAGGAATACCGTTTGCGCGGCCTGCTGCGCCATCCCCGGATCACGGACGAGATCCTGGCGGGAGTGATCCGCCGGGCCTGCGCGGACAAGCCCGTGGGCGCGGATCTGCTGCGCGCGCGGCGCGCGGGCGCGGCTGTGGCGGACAGGCAGATGGTGGGCATCGGAGGCTGACGCCCATGTGGAGTGTCTATGCCGTTGGCGCCGCCTTCTTCGCGGCCCTGACCGCCATTTTTGCCAAACTCGGCGTCGGAAATGTGGATTCCAACCTGGCTACGGCCATCAGAACCAGTTTCATCCTGGTGCTGACCTGGGGTATTGTGCTCTGTACCGGCGCGGCCAGAGGCCTCAGAAGCCTTGACGGCCACACGCTGTTTTTTCTGCTGCTTTCGGCCCTGGCAACGGGGCTTTCCTGGCTGTGTTATTTCAAGGCCATGCAGCTGGGCGACGTTTCCAGGGTCGCGCCCGTGGACAAGCTCAGCGTCCCCCTGGCCATGATACTGGCGATGGTCTTTCTGCACGAGCCCGTCAGCCTGAAGGTTATTGCGGGCGGTCTGCTGATCACCGCGGGCTCCTTGTTGCTTCTGTTCTGAGCCCACCTCCGCTGCCCGTGGAATCCGGGGCCGGAAACGGGAGCTCTGTGCAGGGGACTTGCCAAAACCATTGTTTTGCATTCATTTAATGCGGTCCCCACGCCCGCATTGCGGCCGCGCTTCTTAGAGCAATTTCACTTTGAAATTGCTCTGCTGACGCGAAGGCGGCAGCCGCCACGAAGTGGCGTGGATTCTGGCGAAAACCACGTTTTTCGCCAGAATGCCAACTTTGAACTTTGTAAAATTTCAAAGTTAATCTGCTCTGGGGGCGCGCGGCTTTTGCCGTGAGGTGGGACCTTAATCCGAGAGTTGTATGATCGCCTATCTTGAAGGACGCCTGGCCGAAACCTGGGGCAATGCCTGCCTCATCGTCACTGAAGGGGGCGTGGGCTATGAAGTGGCCCTGCCCGCCCATACGCTGGCGGCCCTGCCCGACCGGGGCGAACAGCTGGCCCTGTACACGAGCCTTGCCGTGCGCGAGGACGCCTTGGAGCTGTTCGGCTTCGCCAGTTTTGAGGAACGCCAGACCTTTGAGGTGCTGGTGTCCATTTCCAAGGTGGGGGCGCGCACGGCCCTGGCCATCCTGTCCATTTTCCGGCCCGACGATCTGCGCCGTCTGGTGCTGGAGGACGACGTGCTGGCCCTCACGCGCGTGTCGGGGATCGGCAAGAAGACGGCCCAGCATGTTTTTCTGGAGCTCAAGTACAAGCTCAAGGTTGAGGATGTGCCCCAGGCCGCCGTGCTGGCCGCCTCCGGGCGGCCCGGCTCGGTCTTCCGGGATGTGCTTGATGGCCTTGCCAATCTTGGCTATGCCGAAGAGGAATGCGCGCCTCTGGTCAAAAAGATCCTGCATGAAGAGCCGGATCTGGATGTGACCGGCGCGCTCAGGGCCGCGCTCAAGGCGCTGGCCAAGGGGAGATCGTGATGGCGGAATGGGATGGGACGCCGCCGGGGCCGGAGTACGGCATGAGCGCCCCGGACTCCGGAGCGGGTCTGGACGAGAGCGTCAGGCCGCGCAGTCTGGACGATTTCATCGGCCAGGATGAATTGCGCGCCAACCTGCGCGTCTATCTGGACGCCGCGCGGGAGCGGGGCAAGGCCTTGGACCATACCCTGTTTTACGGCAATCCTGGCTTGGGCAAGACCACGCTGGCCCAGATCATGGCTTCCGAACTGGGCGTCAATCTGGTCTGCACCTCCGGGCCGGTGCTGGAACGCAGCGGCGATCTGGCGGCCATTCTAACCAATCTCGGCCGCCACGACATCTTGTTTGTGGATGAAATCCACCGCATGCCCATTGCCGTGGAGGAAGTGCTCTACCCGGCCATGGAGGATTTCAAGCTGGACCTGGTCATCGGCCAGGGCCCGGCGGCCCGCACGGTGAAGATCGACCTGGAACCCTTTACCCTGGTGGGGGCCACCACGCGCATGGGACTGATTTCCTCGCCCCTGCGGGACCGTTTCGGCATTGTGGCCCGACTGGAGTACTACAGCCCCACGGATCTGGCCCGGGTGGTGCGGCGCACGGCGCGCATTCTGGGCGTGGAAGTGACCCCGGATGGCGCGGAGGAGATCGGCCGCCGTTCGCGCGGCACGCCGCGTATCGCCAACCGCCTGCTGCGCCGGGTACGGGATTTCGCCCTGATTCGCGGCAACGGGCAGGTCACGGGCGGGGAGGCCACGGCGGCCCTCAAGCGCATGGACGTGGACGAGCACGGCCTGGACCAGATGGACCGCAAGCTCCTGGAAGTGCTGATCACCCACTATGACGGCGGGCCCGTGGGCATTAAAACCCTGGCTGTGGCCTGCTCCGAGGAAGTGCGGACCATTGAGGACATTTATGAGCCCTATCTGATTCAGTGCGGCTTTCTCAAGCGCACCCCGCGCGGCCGCATGGCCACAGCCAGGGCTTATAAGCATTTGAAGCTGCTGCTTTCCTGAAAGACTGGCCTTTATGAAGAAAAAAGAATTCGTTCGACGTTACATGGGTTTTTGCTTTGCATCTTTTGTCATGGCCCTGGGCATCGCCCTGGTTACCAATTCAAATCTGGGCACTACACCCATCACCAGCCTGCCGTATGCCCTGGGGGCCATTTTCACGCTCAGCCTGGGCACGGCCACCTTTCTGCTCAACCTGCTGTTCGTGGCTTTGCAGAAGGTCCTGCTCCGGAAGGAATTCTCCCCGGCCCATCTCCTGCAACTACCGGCGGTGCTGCTGTTCAGCGTGTTCATCGACATCTGCATGTGGTTGACCAGACCTCTGGTCACCGATGTCTACCCCCTGCAGATTCTGCTCTGCCTGACCGGCTGCGGCGTGCTGGGCCTGGGCATCAGCCTGGAGATCGTCAGCAATGCCACAGTGCAGCCCGGTGAGGGCATCGTCATCGCCATTGCCTACCGCGCCCGTAAAATTTTCGGCAACATCAAGGTGCTCTTTGACCTTTCCCTGGTTGCCCTGGCCGCCGGTCTGTCCTTTGCCGTACTGCACAATGTGGTGGGGCTGCGCGAGGGCACGGTGATCGCCGCCGTGCTGACCGGCTTCTGCGTGCGCTTCTTTTCCCGCTGGACCCGGCATCTGACGCCTTTTTTCCACTGCCGGAAACTGATCCGGCACTAGAGGCTGTTTCTGGAGCATTTTGCGCTTGAAGTTATCGCTTAACGGCGAAGTGAATTCACCTTGCGATAATTTCGCGGTGCGGGTTTTCACGAAAAATCCGCACAGAGCGTTAAGATATTTTTAATATCAAAACGCTCTAAACAGACGGGAGTCGGGATGATCATCAAGGTTCTGGACGGGGATTTTTCCGTCTGCCAACTCGGCGGCCCGGAAGGCATTTCCTTTGCGGACGATTTCCTTTTTCTGGGCAAGACGGATCAGGAACTTTCCCTGGTCTGCCGGAGCGAAACAGCGCCGGACAATGCCCTGGCCCGTGAGGACGGCTGGAAAGCCTTCCGCATCGAGGGGGCGCTGGATTTCTCTCTGGTGGGCGTGTTGGCGGAACTGGCCGGATTGCTGGCGCGTCGCGGCATCAGCATTTTTGCCGTGTCCACCTATGCCACGGATTACATCCTGGTGAAGCGGGAGAAATTCTCCGAAGCTCTGGCCGCCCTGGAACAAGCTGGCCACGGGTTGGTTTGAACGTGTTGTTGTTCCCAGCCTCCGGCCGGACCCTAATCCACCTCTGATCCTGCCCCCGCCGAGGAGGCCGCACTGTGATGCTCTATCTGCCTGCCGCATTGCTTTTCCTATATCTCTTTTTCCGGCTGGTGCTGCCGTCGGGCCTGAGCCGCGTGGGTAAGGCTGCGGCGGCAGTCGCGCTTTTTCTCGCTTCGCAGGAGCATCTTTTGAACGGTCTCTTTTTCGGGGGACTGTCCGCGCCCGATCTGCCGGCGTGGGTGCTGATGCTCCAGGGCTGGCTGTTTACCAGCCTGCTTTTTCTCTTCGTGCTGGTGCTGGTCCGGGATGTTTTCTGCCTGGGCGTCCGGCTCGTGCGTCTGGCGAGGCGCGCCTTGTGGCGGGACAAACGGCAAGGCCCCGCTTTTTCCGTCGGCAGAAGGCGTTTTCTGACTTCGGGCCTGGCCGCCGCTCCGGCTTCCGTTCTGGGTCGCGCTTCTCTGGCCGGGCTGGTTTTGGCCCCTACGGCCTACGGGGTCTATGAAGCCGTGGCCGTTCCCCAGGTCCGCCAAAGGGAAGTCGTCCTGCCCCGTTTGCCCGAAGCCCTGGACGGCCTCAGGCTGGCGCAGATCAGTGACTTGCATATGAGCCCGCTGCTGGGCAAGGATTGGGTCAGGGCCGTGGTGGACAGGGTCAACGCCCAGGCTGCGGATGTGGTGGTTCTGACCGGCGACATCGTGGACGGGTTGCCCGCGGCGCACGCGGAGAGCGCGGCCGAGCTCCGCCGGTTGCGCGCCCGGCACGGCGTGCTGGCCTGCGCGGGCAACCATGAGTATTACAGTGGATTCAAAGCCTGGACGGAGATTTTTTCCGATTTGGGCATCACCATGCTGTTGAACGGCCATCAGGTGCTTGGCATACGCGGCCGGGAGCTGGTGCTGGCCGGCGTCACCGACCCGGTGGCCGCCCGCTTCGGCCTGCCCGAACCGGACCTGGCTACGGCCCTGGCCGGGGCGCCGGACAGGACGGCGCGCATTCTGCTTGACCACAGGCCGGGCAATGCCCCGCGCAATGCCCGGCAAGATGTGGATTTGCAGCTCTCCGGCCATACCCACGGCGGTCACGCGCCGGGCTTGAGCGCCCTGGTGGCCCTGTTCAATCATGGGTATGTGCGGGGTTGGTACCGGGTTGAGGGCATGCCTCTGTATGTCAGTTCCGGCGCGGGGCTCTGGAACGGCTTTCCCCTGCGCGTGGATGTGCCCTCGGAAATCGCGCTTGTCACGCTGCGGCGCGGTCCGGCCGGGGCCGCCCCAGCGGGGAGCCGGATGTGAGGCCGGATATGAAGAAAGGGCGGGGACCAAAACCCCCGCCCTTTTCCACGCAAACCGTCACGGCCGTGGCCGCGCTCAGATCCGCCCGGCGCGGGAAGCGTTGAGCACGGCCAGCAGAGCCACGCCCACATCCGCGAAGACCGCTTCCCACAGGCCGGAAAGGCCCACAATGCCCAGCCCCATGAACAGGCCCTTGATGCCCAGGGCCAGGACGATGTTTTCCCAGACAATGCGCCGGGTACGCCGGGCGATGCGCAGAAGTTCCGGCAGGCGCTGGGGATTGTCATCCAGAATGACCACGTCCGCGGTTTCAATGGCCGCTTCCGAACCCAGGCCGCCCATGGCCACGCCGACTCCGGCGGTGGCCAGCACGGGCGCGTCGTTGATGCCGTCGCCCACCATCAGGGTCTGGCGCGTGGGGCCCAGGGCTTCCAGGGCGCTGGCCTTGTCCTCGGGCAGCAGGTCGGCCTTGAGCACATCCAGTCCCAGTTCCTTGGCAACGGGCCTGGCCTGGCTCTGGCGGTCGCCGGTGAGCATTGCCAGCACATCCACGCCCAGGCGGCGCAGGGCTTCCAGCGCGCCGGGAGCCTGCGGCTTGATCCGGTCTGAAACCACCAGCGCGCCCAGCGCGCGGCCGTCGCGGGCCACCTGCACCACGCTGCCGGGCATGTCCACGGGCAGCGGCGTAATATTGCGGGCCTCCAGCAGAGCCGCGTTGCCCGCCAATACTTGCGCGCCGTCGGCCGTCACTTCCACGCCCTTGCCCGGAATTTCGCGCATGGCGCTGACGGCGGCGTCCTTTTCCGTGCCCAGGCCCGCCGCCAGGGCCGCGCGCAGCACGGAGCGGGCGATGGGGTGATTGGAACGGCTTTCGGCCAGGGCCGCGACGGACAGCAGTTCCTCGCGGCTGACGCCGGGCATGGGCAGTACGGCATTGACCTCGAATACTCCCTCGGTGAGAGTGCCGGTCTTGTCAAAGGCGGCCACGCGGATGTCGCGCAGATTGTCCAGCACCGCGCCGCCCTTGATCAGGATGCCCCGGCGCGAAGCCGCGCCGATGCCGCCGAAGTAACCCAGCGGAATGGAAATGAGCAGGGCGCAGGGGCAGGAAATGACCAGCAGCACCAGGGCGCGGTAAATCCACTCCTGAAAGCTCCCCAGGCCGAAGAGCGGCGGCAACACGGCCACCAGCAGGGCCAGGCCGCTCACCGCCGGAGTGTACCAGCGTGCCAGGCGGGTGATGAAGCGTTCGGTGGGGGCCTTGCGGGCCGCCGCGTTTTCCACCATTTCCAGAATGCGGGCAATGGAGGATTCCGCAAAGGGAGCCGTGACTTCCACGGTCAGCGCGCCGTTGAGGTTGATGGTCCCGGCATGGACCTGTCCGCCGGGGGAGAGGCGCACGGGCACGGACTCACCGGTCAGGGGCGAGGCGTCTACCTGGGATTCGCCTTCCAGCACTGTGCCGTCCAGGGGAATTTTTTCGCCGGGCCGGACCAGAATGCGGCTGCCCGGTCCCAGGTCTTCGGGGCTCACGTCCCGTGTGGCGCCGTCGTCCAACAGCTCGTGGGCCGTGGTGGGCCGGGCCGCCAGCAGAGCCTTGACCGAACGGCGTGAGTTGCCCGCGGCGCGTTCCTGCATGAATTCGCCGATGCGGTAGAAGAGCATCACGCCCACGGCTTCGGGCAACTGGCCCAGGGCGATGGCCGCGATGGTCGCGCCGCCCATCAACGTGAATTCATTGAAGATATCGCCACGCATAATATTGCGCAGCATCTGGCGGAGCACGTCATAGCCGCACAGGGCGTAGGGCAGCACATAGCAGAGGGTTGACACCAGCCAGGACGGCAGAAAGGCTTCCAGGCGCGTGTCCACCAGCATGCCCACGGCGAAAAGCACGGTGGAAACGCCCATGAGCAGCAATTCCCGGCGCTCGCCGCCGGACGTTTCATGCTCGTGCCCATGATCGTGGTCTGAGCAGGCGCTGCAGGAGCAGCGATGTTCCTCAAGGGGGCAGCTGTTACACATGGCTTTTTCTCCCGCTGTGGGTAGGTTGGTTTTCCGCGTCTTCAGCGCCGCAAGTGGCGGCGGGAATGTGCTTTTGTTCCAGAAAGGCGTGAATGTTCTTGTTGTGGAATATGCCCGGCAGGGCGGCGGCGTCCTGCAATATCTGCGGGTTGTCGGCCAGTTCCTTTTCCAGCCATGCCAGGGCGTCGCATACGCTGGGCGTGGGGTTTTCCGGCAGGCGGTAATAGACCCAGCGTCCTTTCTTAATGTTCTCAATGAGCCGGGCCTGCCGCAACAGGAAAAGATGCTTGGACGTGGTGGACGCCGCCAGCCCCAGCAGGGTGGTGATTTCGCAGACGCACAGGGGGCGGTGGCGCAGGGCCATGAGTATCCGGACGCGGCTCTCGTCCCCCAGGGCGCGGACCAGGTTGAGAAAGGTGAACATGGGTTTCTCCGTCATCATCCCGGCTAAGCTGGTGCTGTCCGGTGTTTGCAGATGAATATCCTTTTCAATTCGTTCTAAAGCGAAATATAGGAGGGGTGGATTTGAATGTCAAGCATGTTTCGCCAGATGACGAAATATTTGGGGGCGCACTCGGCGTGAAGTAATGGTGTGGGGGAGAGGGCAAATTCGGGCGACTCTGAGGAGGATGAAAGAGTAACTTGATCAAGAGAAAGGATATAAGGGGCCGCTCGGTATGCCATTGGCAGTGAACCTGGACTAAGTATAGTTTTCCGCAAGCCGTTGCCGTGCGTGGCTTTGCGGTGATATTCCGGGTAGCCTGGCAACTTTTTTACAAAAAAGCGTTGACAGATGAGGGGCGGATGGATATCTTCCACTTCCCGCGACTGAACAACACGTTTTTGGGCCTTTCGAGGCACGGCGAAAAAAACTTTGCCGGAACGAAAAAAGTTGTTGACACAGCCAAGGGGATGGTGCATAAATCTGCACCGCGCCGCTGAGAAGAGCGGCAGGGGGCGGAGGCCCTCGGGTGGTTCATTGACAAGTGAATAGCGAGTGGGAAGAAAGAGTCTTTGAGATTCTGATTTCTGCCAAGCAGGAATCTTGATACAGATTTGAACTGGAGAGTTTGATTCTGGCTCAGATTGAACGCTGGCGGCGTGCTTAACACATGCAAGTCGAACGCGAAAGAGGCTTCGGTCTCGAGTAGAGTGGCGCG
>NZ_JH114304.1:466065-506472 GCF_000224635.1 Desulfovibrio sp. 6_1_46AFAA | reverse complement strand
AGCAGCCGTTTCCAACTGTTATCCCGATTATGAGGGCAGATTATCCACGCGTTACTCACCCGTGCGCCACTCTACTCGAGACCGAAGCCTCTTTCGCGTTCGACTTGCATGTGTTAAGCACGCCGCCAGCGTTCAATCTGAGCCAGAATCAAACTCTCCAGTTCAAATCTGTATCAAGATTCCTGCTTGGCAGAAATCAGAATCTCAAAGACTCTTTCTTCCCACTCGCTATTCACTTGTCAATGAACCACCCGAGGGCCTCCGCCCCCTGCCGCTCTTCTCAGCGGCGCGGTGCAGATTTATGCACCATCCCCTTGGCTGTGTCAACAACTTTTTTCGTTCCGGCAAAGTTTTTTTCGCCGTGCCTCGAAAGGCCCAAAAACGTGTTGTTCAGTCGCGGGAAGTGGAAGATATCCATCCGCCCCTCATCTGTCAACGCTTTTTTGTAAAAAAAGTTGCCAGGCTGCCCGGAATATCACCGCAAAGCCCCGCACGGCAACGACTTGCGGAAAACTATACTTAGTCCGGATTACGCCGCCCGCGCCAGAAGCGTAAGGCCGTCGCCAGCAGAACGCCGCACGCAATGCAGGCATATTCCCATTGCGCGCCGGACAGCGCCCAGCCCGCGGGCCGCCAAGGCAACCGCGCAAGGCCGATGGTCAGCATGCCCCCCAGAGCGGCGGCCGTGGCGTACCAGGACTCTTCCACGGCGCGGGCGGTGTCGCCCAAGGCCATATCGCGCAGCAGGCCGGGAGCCAGACCGGCCAGCAGCCCCAGCACCAGCGCGCCGGCCGCGCCCAGTCCCAGCGTCAGGCCGCGCATGGCCCCCAGGCAAGCGGCAAGCGCCAGGCCCAGGCTGTCCAGCCAGAAAAACAGGCCCGCTCCCTGACGCCGCAACCCGGCCAGCACGGCCCCGGCCAGGGCACCCGCCACCACCGCGCCCACGAAAGCGCCCGAGGCGAGCAATTCCGCACCGGAGCCGCCGCCCAGGCACTCCCGCAACAGGGGACCGGCCAGGCCGCACAAGCAGCCAAGCACCGCCGCTCCACTTACGTGACCGCCGAAAAGGCGGCCGCGGCAGGAAGCGGCGGCAGCCAGCAGGAAAGAGGCCGCCAGATCAAAAGAACCGAACCAGAAGAAAAATCCGCTCATCTCAACGCACTTCACCGTTCATGTTACGCGCCGCTGCGTCCAGAGCATTTACACATTTTCAAAAAGTGAAATTAGTCTAACGGAAGCACTAAGTAATGAAGATTTTTCTTCTCTGCCAAGGGCGCAAGCCGTTGCCGCGACAGCGGCTTGCTTGAGCCGTTCACGGCGAAGCCGTGTTACGGATTAAGCTCCTGCGCCGCAGCGGCTAAAGCAAGGCGAACTGCGGGCGGAGGGAGTATATTCAAACCCGGCCTTCGCACGGAGTGAGCCTGACGCGGGCGGAGGGCAAAAAGACCATTACTCAGTGCTTCCCTAAAAAGGCCGCCGGTACGGCATACGCGCAAGCGACTGCGCATATGCCGCACCGGCGGGCGATTACGGACGAATACAAAGAGACACTTATCCTATTTGGCGAAGCCCACCGCCCGCCGCTCGCGGATGACCGTGACGCGGATCTGGCCGGGATAGGTCAGATTCTTTTCGATCTTTTCCGCAATATCCTTGCAGAGAATGTAGGTGGTGTCGTCGTCCACGTTTTCGGAATTGACCATGACCCGGATTTCGCGCCCGGCCTGGATGGCGTACGCCTTGGTCACGCCGTCGAAACTGGTGGCGATGCCTTCCAGATCTTCCAGGCGTTTGACGTAATTCTCCAGCAATTCCTTGCGTGCGCCGGGCCGCGCCCCGGAAATGGAGTCCGCGGCCTGCACCAGCACGGCGAGGGCCGTGGAGGGTCGCTGATCCTCGTGGTGGGCGGCGATGGCGTGGATGATTTCCTGGCTCTCGTTATACTTTTTGGCCAGATCCGCGCCGATCAGGGCGTGCGGCCCCTCCACCTCGTGGTCCACGGCCTTGCCGATGTCATGCAACAGGCCGGCGCGCTTGGCTTTTTTGACGTCCATGCCCAGCTCTGCGGCCATCATGCCGCAGAGCGCGGAGACTTCCAGCGAGTGCTGGAGCACGTTCTGGGTAAAGGAAGTGCGGTAACGCAATTGCCCGAGCAGGCGCACGATTTCAGGATGAATGCCGTGCACTCCGGCGTCGAAAGTGGCCTGCTCGCCCACTTCGCGCACTTGGGTGTCCAGCTCCTGCTCGCACTTCTGGACGATATCCTCAATGCGGGCCGGGTGAATGCGGCCGTCCTGGATCAGGCGCTCCAGAGCCATCTTGGCGACCTGGCGGCGCAGGGGACTATAGGCGGAAAGGATGACGGTCTCCGGCGTGTCGTCAATGATCAGGTCCACGCCGGTGGCGGCCTCCAGAGCACGGATATTGCGGCCCTCGCGGCCGATGATCCGGCCCTTCATGTCCTCGCTGGGCAGGGGCACGGCGGTGACCGTCTGCTCGTTCACATAGTCGCCGGCATACCGCTGGATGACGTTGCAGAGGATTTCCTTGGCCTTGCGGTCGGCGGTTTCGCGGGCTTCCATTTCGATCTGGCGGATCATCCGTGCCGATTCGTGGCGGGTTTTCGCCTCAATTTCCGAGAAAAGGCGCGTCTTGGCCTCCTCGGCGGTGAAGCCCGCGATCTGGGCCAGCCTCTGCTCCTGCTCCTCAATGCGGGCCTGCAAAAATTCCTCGGATTCGGCCAACTGGCGTTCCTTGCGGGCCAGATCCTTTTCCGTGCCCAGGAGCTCATGCTCCTTCTCGGTGGCCTTTTCCAATTTTTCCTCAAGGCGGCCGCCCAGCTCGTCCAGCTTGCGCTCCCGGATTTTGACGTCGCGTTCCCGCTCCTTGAATTCGTTTTCCAGCTCGCGTTTCTGATTGAACAAGTCATCCTGGCCCTGGAGCAAAATCTCCTTTTTCTGGGCCTGGGCCTCCTTACGGGCCTCTTCCACAATGCGCTTGGCCAACTCATCGGCGTCGCCGATGCGCTTGGTGGTCACCCGGCGGTGAACCAGCGCGCCGGCCGACACCCCCACCAGGACGGCCGCCGCAAGCGCGAAAATGAACAAAAGATCCATGAAACCAGCCTCTCTTTATGAATACGGGCATGGCGCCCGGCAGACACCGGCAGCCGCGAAAAACCGCGACCGCCGCAGCGGATTGCCCGGAGAGCTTGGACCCTGTGGCTGGCTACCGGAGAATACCGGCACGAAGGATGCGTTGCGCGAAGAGAGCGGCCCGAAATAAATCCGCCCGTTATGAACAATCCGTAGGAAAGACTGGCGTAATCCCCAGAGCGCCGTGTCATGTCTGCGGTGCAGAACCTGGTTTCCCAGGTCGGGCACCCGTATGCTTTTCTCAGGCTTCCCGCGTAACGCGGGCATGCACACAAAAAGCAGAGACGGCACCCATTTTTATGCTTGTCAGGTTAGCACCGAGGCATAAATCACGCACACCCCAGGGAAATCGTCAAAAGAGTCTACACGGACTCCTCTATTTTGGAAAGCAGGGAATTGATGCGATTCTGCACATCACCCAGCCTTTTCTTCGACTGCAACAGATCATCCGCCAGGCCAAGGGCCAGGAAGGTCAGCAAAATATCCTTGCTTTGCCCTCCGTGGGACCTCAGTTTCTGGTCTGCAAACCGTTCTTCCACCAACCGCACGGCACGTTGCACCCGCTCCATGTCGGCACCCGGCTTGAATGCGATATCAAGCCCGAGAACAGTAAGGTTGATGTTTTCCTGACTCACAAAAACCTACTCAACGCTGTCATGCTCTTGAATCCTGTGCAACAGGGCGTCAATGCGCTTGAGCGCTTCGACGCGCAGATTTTCTTCCTGCGCCAGAGAGTCATGCAGCTTGCGGTTTTCCTCTTCCAGAACGGCCTTTTCCGCCACAATGGCGGAGGCTTCGGCATGAAGACGCGTATTCTCCGCCCTGAGGCGGTCCAAGCGGGCCAAAAGCTCCGCAACCTGCGCTTCAAGCTGCTCCAGAAGTTCCATGACTTTTAGATAGCACCGCCCCCCGACCTTGGCAAGAAAGGATGGCCCGGGCGGATAAAAAAAGCCGCCGCCCGTGGCTTCGCGGGCAGCGGCGATATGTGCGGGAAAGGTTGCGGAATGGCGTCACGCGGCGATATGGGATATGGCGTCCTCACCTCATAGAGCAGATCAACTTTTCAAAGTTACTTTGCTCTATCCCCTGCGCGGTAAATTCTTCTGCCGCCCACGGGCTGCGGCAGCCGTTACGCCCAAGGGGCGTTACGGATGGCGACAGCCAGCCCCTTGCGCCACAGCACCGCGCCATCCCGCTATCCCCTGCGCGGTAAATTCTTCTGCCGCCCACGGGCTATGCCCATTTCGCCGTCGGGCACATCCTTGGTGATGACCGAACCCGCGCCCACCAAGGCGTTGTCGCCCACGCTGACCGGGGCCACCAGGGCGGTATTGCTGCCGATAAAGGCTTTTTCCCCGATGTTGGTCTGGTACTTGTGCTTGCCGTCGTAATTGCAGGTGATGGTGCCCGCGCCGATATTCGCGCCCGCGCCGACCCGGGCGTCGCCCAGATAGCTGAGGTGGTTGGCCTTGGCCCCCTTGCCCAGGCGGGTCTTTTTCAGCTCCACGAAGTTGCCCACGTGGGAGTCGGCTTCCAGTTCCGCGCCGGGGCGCAGCCGCGCGAAAGGCCCCACCAGCGCGCCCTCGCCCACACGGGCATCCTCCAGGTGCGAAAAAGCGCGGATTTCCGCGCCCTCGCGGATCAGAGAGTCGCGCACAACGCAGTGCGAGGCCACGGACGCGCCGCGCCGGATCTCGGTCCTGCCGCAGATTTCACAGGGGCCGCTCAGTTCCGCGCCGGGCTCCACCCGGGCCAGGGGACTCACCCGGACCAGGTCCGGCGCGTGCAGAATCACGCCCGAGGCCAGCAGCTGTTCCGCCGTGCGTGCACGCAGCATTTCTTCCATGCGGGAAAGCTCCAGCGGGGAGTTGACGCCCAGCAGGCTGTCGTCCCGGCCGCATTCCACGCCGCGCACCGTGTAATTTTCCGCCACGGCCAGACCAATGATGTCCGTGATGTAATATTCGCCGCTCTTATTGTCGTTGTTCAGGCGCGGCAGCAGCGTCTCCACGGCGGCCAGGCTGAGCCAGTACATGCCCGCGTTGACTTCGCCGCTTTCCGGGCCGTGGCGGGCCGGATCGTAATCCTTGGCCTCCACGATGCCGAGCACCCGGCCCTGCTTGCGCACCACCCGGCCGTACGCGCCGGGATTATCCGGCAGGATGGTGGCAAAGGCCAGGTCCGCGCCCCCGGCCTCGGCCAGGAAATCGCGCACCAGAGCTTCGGAGAGCAGCGGCGCGTCGCCGTTGACCACCAGCAGATGGGTGCAGCCCGCTTCGGCCAGCCCGGGCAGAGCCTGCATCAGAGCGTGGCCCGTGCCAAGCTGTTCGGTCTGGAAAACCAGGCGGGCGTCCGGAAAGGCCGCCTCCACCATCTGGGCCCGGTGTCCCACCACCATCCAGACATCTTCAGCAAAAACCGGCCGCAGGGCCGCGCGCACATAGGCCAGCATGGGCTCGCCCAGAATCGTCTGCAAAACCTTGGGCCGGTCCGAGTGCATGCGGGTGCCCTTGCCCGCCGCCAGAATGAGAGCCGCGTTTTTCGGCATACAGAAATCTCCTTGCGCCGCCGCGCGAGCGGCGAAACGGAATCGCGCAGGCAGAGCAATAGCGTCTTCGGCGCTAAACGGCAAGCCGCAGCAAGCACAGCCGGGAAACGCCATCCCTGATCCGGACGAACCTTACACCATGTAACCTTGAAATACTCGTTTACGGCGAGCAAAAGCCGCCTACCCGTATTTCATGGCAAGGATCTGCAGAGCAGATCCTTCCGGCTGACTGCTTCAACCGGCTCGTTCAGAAAGTTCCACAGGCCCTTTACCGATAAAACGCTCTTCCAGGCGGGCCAGTCGTTCACGCAGGTCCGCGTTCTGCCGCCAGAGCTGGCGGTTTTCATCCCAAGTCCGGCGGAGCTGTTCCACCGCGTCGTCTCGCTGGTGTTCCGTCCGGTTCAGCTTTTCCTCCAACTTCAGACAGCGCACGCAACCTGCCTCCACCGCTCCGGAAAGAGCTGCCGAAGACGGCAACGCGCCCGAAACGCCAGGGGCAGCCTCCGCGCCTGAGCGCATGGGTCCCACGCCTGTCAGCAGCCAGCGGGGTTCAATATTATAACGATCGCATACGGCTATAATAAAAGTCGAGCCCGGCATCTGAGCGTTGCGCTCATACGCGCCCACCGCTGCTTTGCTCACACCGAGCCGTTTGCTGAATTCGTCCTGGGAAACAGAACCTCGGACGAGCTTCAGCCTTTCACCAATGGTCATAGGCTTCCAGCAGTTTCGTCCGCGAACCGAAGCAGGGCCCAGTCCAGCGCACGGATCATGGGCTATGCCAACTTTATTAAAGCCGAATAGATATTTTTATATTGACTATGGCTATTATAAAAGTTAATGTCGTCTCACGGGCGGTTAAAGGTTCGGACTGCAATATACCGACTTTACCCGCCCCGCCGGGGGAAAGCAATCGTGTCCTCCCTTTAGGGCCTGTTGGCACTATAGAATTTTTGTTCGCTCGCAAGGAAGATAAGCCTGCTTTGAGGGAGTGTACTCTTTTGGTACTCGACCGAAAAAGCAGGTGAAATCTGGCTTCAGCCGTTGCGACGCAGGAGCCTTAGCCGTAGGCGAACTTGTGAGCCGTACGGATAAAAACAGCAACGCTAGCTACGGATGAAGACAGCATGCGTAACGGCACAGACTGTTCCATGCAATTACTTTCGCCATCCGTAAGTCCTTCGGACAACGGCTGCCGCACGTAGCGAGCGGGCAAAAAAGCATAGTGTCAACAGGCACCTAGCGGACGGACAGTTCTTTGCCCGTCCGCGTTGCTCAATGTATCCGGCCGCTTCCCGCTTTTTTACCACGCGCAAGGAGGAAGCCATACGCTTGGTCTTGAGCCGCGCGCTCATGGAGCACGGCTTCCGTTCCGACGGCAAAAGGCCGCCAGACGATGAGCCCGACGGAGCCGCACACAAGCCGGGCACCCGGTCCCAACGGAAATTATGCGCTGCGGCACTTGCCTTTTTGATAATTTCAGATGAAAACGCTTGGAAATGAGACACGAAAGCGGCCTCACATTCCACAGGCAGTGCCAGGAGCAGAGCGCATGGCAATTTCCATCGACACGCTGAAGCGCCTTTCCCGGGACCAGCGCAATTTCTTTCTGACTTTCGGCCTGCTGGGCCTGGGCATCCTGATCGGCATCAGTCTCGTCTACCTGGAAATATCCGACATCCTGCGCGAGCAGGCCGAGCAGCGCAGCTATCTGCTGGCACAGACCGCTTCGGACAAGGACATCATCATGCGCAAATGGGTCGCCGGTCTGGGCGGCATCTACGCGCCGGTGACCCCGGCAACGCCGCCCAATCCCTGGCTGCCCGAAGCAGGGCGCGATTTCACCCTGCCCGGCGGCATGCGGGTCACCAGGATGAATCCGGCCTATGTGACGCGCCTGGTACATGAACTCTGGCGCGAACACAGCGACATTCCCAGCAGGCTTGTCAGCGCCAAGCCCGTCAACCCGGCCAACCAGGCCATTCCCTGGGAGGCCGCCGCGCTTGAGGACATTGAACGGCGCGGCGGCAAGGAATACTTTATCCTGAGCGGAGATCCCCAAAAAGGCCAGGTGCTGCGCTATATGGCCGCGCTCAGGGTGGAGCAAAGCTGCCTGGCCTGCCACACGACGCAGGGCTACAAAGTGGGCGACATCATCGGGGGCATCAGCTCGGAAGTGGCCACCAGCCGTATGGCAACCGGCGACGCGGCCGTCAAACGAACGCTGTTGGCGGGTTTTTCCACGGCGGGCGTGGTCGTGCTGTTGCTTTTTCTCTGGGGGGGCCATGCGCTTCTCCAAAATATCGCCCGGCGCGACAGCGCCGAAAAGGAACTCCGCGCTTTTGCCGCCACCTTGGAGAGCAAGGTCGAACAACGCACCTCGGACCTGCGCGAGGCGGAAAAAAACGCCCTGGCGGCCAAAGAACAGGCCGAGGAAGCCTCCAGAGCCAAGAGCGACTTTCTGGCGCGCATGAGTCATGAAATCCGCACGCCCATGAACGCCATTCTGGGCATAACCTATCTCTGTCTGCAAACCACGCACGAAAACAAGCAGCTGTATTATCTGCGCAAAATCCTTTCAGCCGGGCGCGGGCTTCTGGGCATCATCAACGACATCCTGGATGTCTCCAAGATCGAAGCCGGGAAAATGACGCTCCAAAACGAAGCCTTCGCCTTACAGGAATTGGTGGAAAATCTCAGTGATCTGTGCGGAGCCCTGGTGGGCGGCAAAAATATCGAAGTGCTTTTTCACGTGGACCCCAATGTCTTTGTCACTGTGGAAGGCGACCTTTTGCGGCTGACGCAGGTGCTCACCAACCTTCTGGGCAATGCCGTCAAGTTCACGGAAAAAGGGCGGGTGGTGCTGCGCATCGAAGAACTGGGCCGGGGCGCGGACACGATCACCCTGGGCATATCCGTGAGCGATACGGGCATCGGCCTGACGGAGGAAGAGCTGGCGCGCCTGTTCAAGCCCTTTGAACAGGCCGACGGCTCCATCACCCGTAGATACGGGGGAACAGGGCTCGGCCTGGTCATCTGCCAGCGCTTTGTGCGGATGATGGGCGGCGAGCTTGAAGTGCGCAGTGAACCCGGCAAAGGCAGCGCGTTTTCTTTCAGTCTGACGCTTCCTTATCGGCCGGTCCGGCACGCATGGGACAATCCGGATCCGCCGGATCCGGCGGGCGCGGAACGCCTGCTGGTGGTGGATGACTGCGAGGCGGCGCGGACCATCCTTCAGGAGGTCCTGATCCACTTCGGATTCCGTGTGGATGCGGTCGCCTCCGGGCAGGAGGCCCTGGATCGCCTTGTGCGGGCGGCCCGAACAGATACGCCGTATTCCCTGGTTTTGCTGGATTGGAAGATGCCGGGCATGAACGGCATGGAAGTCGCCGACAATATCCATAAACTGCCGCTGGAGAGCATCCCGCAGCTGCTGATGATTTCCGCGCACGGACTGGAGGCTTACCGGGAAAAGGGCGAAAATCTGCATTTCGCGGGCTTTCTGGTCAAGCCCGTGAATCCCGTGACGCTCTGGAACACCATCCTGAAAGCTCTGGGGAAAAATCCCGCCTCGCCGCGCCTTGCGGATATGGACGGGACCGAGGACGGCGCACTCTCCCAGCGGCGCGGCACCCGTGTTCTCCTGGTGGAGGACAATGAAATCAACCAGGAAGTGGCAAGCAGCCTGATGGAACGCATGGGCATGAGCGTGACCCTGGCCGAGAACGGGCTCAATGCCGTCAATGCCTGCAAGGCGAAAACATTCGACATCATTTTCATGGACATCCAGATGCCGGTCATGGACGGCCTTGAGGCGGCGCGCCGTCTGCGCGCGCAGGAAGCCGACGACGGCGCGGAACCAACGCCGATCATCGCCATGACGGCCCATGCCATGCGAGAAGACAGGGAAAAAAGCCGGAACGCGGGCATGGACGATCATATCACCAAGCCCATAGATCCCGATATGCTGGCCCGGATCCTGATCAAATGGGTAAAACCGTATGAGCAGGCGGCGCACGCGGCGGACCACGCCCCGGCCTGTTCGGCCCCGGCGAATGCCGATGCCGGGAGGATTTTTGACTGGGAGAAAGGACTCTTTTATGTGGGCGGCAACGAACAACTGCTGGTAAAACAGCTGAAAAACTTTGCCCGGCAGTATGCCCACCTGCCGCAAACTCTGGCGGATTTGAGCGCCGCCGGGCAATGGCCGGAAGCCGCCCTGGCGGCCCACAGCCTGAAAGGCGTCGCGGCCACACTGGGCATGGACGCCCTCTCGGCGCACGCCGCTGCGCTTGAACAATCGTATGCCGCCAACACGGCGGACGGACAAAGCCTGGAAAAACTGCGGGGGCTGCTGCAGCACGCCCGCGCGGAAATCAAACAAAATCTGGAAGAAAAGGACTTCGAGGCCTGAACCCGGCGCGCCCCGCACGCAAAAGCGGCTTTTCCCCGGATGGATCTCCGGGGAAAAGCCGCTTTTTATCATGCGGTGCTCATGGGGAAAGCAGACCCACTCGCATTTCGTGCGTGAACTGCTCTATTCCGTTTTGAAGGCCAGCTTGCCGTCTTTCACTTCCACATGCACATGCTGGCCGTCGCGGATCTTGCCGCTGACCAGTTCGCGAGCCAACGGCGTTTCCACGGCCTGCTGCAGATAGCGCTTGAGCGGACGCGCGCCGTAGACCGGATCGTAGGCCGCTTCGGCCACAAAGTCGCGGGCTTCTTCACTCATGCTCAGCTTGATCTTGCGTTCCTCAAGCCGCTCGCGCAGGCGCTTGAGCTGGAGTTCCACAATGCGGCCGATCTGATCCCGCCTGAGCGGCAGGAAGACCACGGTTTCGTCCACGCGGTTGAGGAATTCCGGCCGGAAGTGGCCGCGCAATTCCTCCATGACCTGCTCCCGCGCTCCTTCCTTGAGGGTGCCGTCCGGCGCGATGCCGTCCAGCAGATGCATGGAGCCGATGTTGGAGGTCATGATCACGATGCAGTTGCGGAAGTCCACGGTGCGGCCCTGGCTGTCCGTGAGCCGCCCGTCGTCCAGCAGTTGCAGCAGGGTGTTGAAGACGTCCGGGTGGGCTTTTTCGATCTCGTCGAAAAGAATCACGGAATAGGGCTTGCGGCGCACGGCCTCGGTAAGCTGGCCGCCCTCGTCATAGCCCACGTATCCCGGAGGCGCGCCGATGAGCCGCGACACCGAATGCTTTTCCATGTACTCGCTCATGTCCAGGCGGACCATGTTGTCTTCCGTGTCAAAGAGCGCTTCGGCCAGGGCCTTGGAAAGCTCGGTCTTGCCCACGCCCGTGGGGCCCAGGAAGATGAAGGAACCCGTGGGACGCGAGGGGTCGGACAGACCGGCGCGGGCGCGCAGCACGGCGTCGGACACGGCGTTGACCGCCTCATCCTGCCCCACCACCCGCTCGTGCAGTTGCTCGGACAGGCGCAGCAGCTTTTCGCGTTCGGATTCCAGCAGCCGGGTTACCGGAATGCCGGTCCACTTGGCCACGATTTCGGCCACGTCGTCGGGGCGCACTTCCTCGCGCAGCAGGCGCGGGGCGTCGCCTTCCTGAGTGTCGCCCGAAGCGTCGGCCAATTTTTTCTCCAGCTCCAGCAGCTTGGAATACTTGAGTTCCGCGGCCCGGTTCAGATCATAGGCCCGCTCGGCCTGTTCAATAGCCAGCTTGGTCTGTTCGATCTGCTCCTTGATCTCGCGCACGTTGTCGATGGAGCCCTTCTCGCTCTCCCACTGTTTGCGCATGGCGGCCTGCTGGTTGCGCAGCTCGGACAATTCGTTTTCCAGGCGCTCCAGGCGTTCGCGCGAGGCCTCGTCCGTCTCGCGGCGCAGGGCTTCGCGCTCGATTTCCAACTGCATGACCTTGCGGTTGACCTCGTCCAGGTCGGCGGGCAGGGAGTCGATTTCCGTGCGGATCATGGCCGCCGCCTCGTCGATGAGATCAATGGCCTTGTCCGGCAGCTGGCGGTCCGTGATGTAGCGGTGCGACAGCACCACCGCCTCCACAATGGCCGAGTCGCTGATGCGCACGCCGTGATGCACCTCAAAGCGTTCCTTCAGGCCGCGCAGAATGGAGATGGCGTCCTCCACCGTGGGTTCTTCCACCAGCACGGGCTGGAAGCGCCGCTCCAGGGCGGGGTCCTTCTCAATATACTTGCGGTACTCGTCCACCGTGGTGGCGCCGATGCAGTGCAGTTCGCCGCGAGCCAGCATGGGCTTGAGCAGGTTGCCCGCGTCCATGGAGCCCTCGGTCTTGCCCGCGCCCACAATGGTGTGCAGTTCATCGATGAAGAGGATGATCCGGCCTTCGCTTTTCTCCACTTCATTGAGCACGGCCTTGAGCCGTTCCTCGAACTCGCCCCGGTATTTGGCCCCGGCGATAAGCGCGCCCATGTCCAGGGCGAAGAGCTTGCGGCCCTTGAGGCCCTCGGGCACGTCGCCCTTGACGATGCGGAAGGCCAGGCCCTCCACGATGGCTGTTTTGCCCACGCCCGCTTCGCCGATGAGCACAGGATTGTTCTTGGTGCGCCGTGAAAGAATGCGGATCACCCGGCGGATTTCCGCGTCGCGGCCGATGACCGGGTCCATCTTGCCCTGGCGCGCCGCGTCCACCAGGTCGCGCGCATATTTGCTCAGGGCCTCGAAGGTGTCCTCAGGGTTGGCGCTGGTCACGCGCGCGCCGCCGCGCAGCTCTTCCATGGCCTTGACGAAGCCCGCGCGGGTGATATTGTATTCCTTGAACACCTGGCCCAGGGGCGAGGAAGGCTCCACTTCGGTCAGCGCGGCAAAAAGATGGTCCACGCTGACGTATTCGTCCTTCATCCGCCGGGCCTCGTTCTGGGCTTCGCCCAGAATCTTGGCCAGACGCGGGGTGATCATGATCTTGGTGGGGTCCATGCCGCCGCCGGAAACCGAGGGCCGCTTGCGCAGCGAGGTTTCCAGGGCCACGGCCAGAGCCTTGGGCTGGATGCCCATATGTTCCAGAATACGGGGGACAATGCCCTTTTCCTGCTGCACCAGGGCCAGCGCCAGATGTTCGGCGTCCGTCTCCTGATGGCCCATGCCCGCCGCGATGGTCTGTGCCTCGCCGATGGCCTCCCGGGCTTTTTCCGTAAACTTGTTAATATCCATAATTCCTCCACACAGTGCCGGGGCTGTCGCGCCCTCGGCGTATATTTCCATCCGGCCGGGCCGGTTGCATAGCCGACCCTCGGCCGGACAAATCTCAATAGATATTGCGCGACGCGGCCGCAGGCCGCCGTCGCAACAAAAATACAAAGGCGTTAATCTTCAAAACCTCGCAAACCGCGCACCGTCCGTTCCAGGACGTCGATGCGCTCCAGCAGGTCCACGATAATGGTGCCGCCCACCACGGGCAGCTCAAAATCGCAGCAGATGCGCTCCAGCTTGCGGACCCGATAAATGTCGGCATCCCGGAACATCCGGATCCGGGTCGCGCTGGTCCGGGTTTCGATCCAGCCCAGCGCAAGCAGCTCCTGAAGACGATCCGGCGCGACGCCGGTGATTTCCACAAATTCCTCCCAGGCCATGACCGTGGACGGCGCGGGCAGGGAGGGCGATTTTTTGGTCATACTCATAATTCACCTCCACCGGATCAGGCGCGGGCCTTGAAAGACGACACGTCCGCCAGCTTCTGCCAGAGTTCGCGCTCTTCCGCGCTCAATTGGGCGGGCACCTTGATCATCACGCGGGCCAGCAGATCGCCGCGATTGACGCCGCTGCCCAGGCCTTTGCCGCGCAAACGGAACTTGCGGCCCGAACTGGAACCGGCCGGGATGTTCAGCTCCACCTGGCCTTCCAGGGTGGGCACAGCCACCTTGGCGCCCAGTACGGCTTCCCACGGGGCCAGGGCCACGTCGCAATGCAGGTTTTCGCCTTCCACCTTGAACTGGGGATGCGGCAGATAGCGCACCCGCAGGAACAAGTCGCCCGGCGTGCCGCCCGGCGCGGGGTCGCCCTGGCCGGCCAAACGCAGCTTGGCCCCTTCACGGATGCCGGCGGGCACGTTGACCTCCAGGGTCTTGGGCCCCTGCGGCATTTGCAGGGTCACGGTGCGGCGGCCGCCGCTCGAGGCTTCTTCCAGGCTCAGGGGCAGTTCGGCCTCCACGTCGCGGCCGCGCCGGGGCCGGGAAGAAAAACCGCCGAAGGGATCGGGGCCGAAATTCGCCCCGCGCCCGCCGCCCGCGGCCGCGCCGCCGAACAGGGTTTCAAAAAAGTCCGAAAATCCGGAACCGTCAAAACTCTTGCCGTTGAACGTGAAATGCACGTTTTCATAGCCCGGTTCGCCTTGGAACTGCTGGCCGTGCTGCCAGTTGGGCCCGAGCTGGTCATATAGTTTGCGCTTTTCCGGATCCTTGAGGACTTCATAGGCTTCGTTGATTTCCTTGAACTTTTCCTCAGCCTGTTTATCGCCCGGATTGAGATCCGGATGGTATTTGCGGGCCAGCTTTTTGTAGGCCTTGGAAATTTCCTCGGCCTTGGCCTCGCGTTCCACACCCAGAAGTTTATAATAATCTTTATAGGATACTGCCATATTTTGCTCTCCCCCGTACGGGTCTGGCTCTGGAGCCGTGCCGGCGACGACTGTGCCGCACCGGCGGGACGTTGCGCGCTCCCGCGCGTCCCACTCCAATAGAAAGACATAAGACCGCCTGCGCCGTCGTCAATGCTCTCAGTCCAAGAAAACGTCCGGATCCTAGAGGGTGTCGTCATGAGTGTCTTTTCGTGTTATCTCCGCGTCGAACATCGCCTTTTATTTCGGTCGAGTACCATAAGAGTACACTCCCTGCATAAAAGGCTCGTTCTCCTTGATATAACACGAAAAGACACTCATGACGACACCCTCTAGGCAACGCCAACTTTGCTCTGAAACCGGGGCAGCCCGCCGCGTCCGGACCTGACTCCGGGCGCGGCGGGCTGCCGACAAGACATAACAGGGCTTGGAGGCTGTGGCTACACCACGCCGTGCTCCCCGGGCCGCTCGTACTTTTCCTTTTCCTGGGCCCGGACGTAAAAATCCGTATCGCCCAGACCCAGCAGAATGGCCGAGGACACATAAATGGACGAGGCCGTGCCGATAAACACGCCGATCAGCATGGTCAGCGCGAAGTCGTGGATCACGCCGCCGCCCAGCAGGAAGAGGGACAAGGTCGCCACAAAGGTGGTGCCGCTGGTCAGAATGGTGCGCGAAAGAGTCTGGTTGATGCTCCTGTTAATCAGCGAGGCCAGATCCACCTTGGGCGCGGCGCGCAGATTTTCACGCAGACGGTCGTAGACGATGATGGTGTCGTTGAGCGAGTAGCCCACCAGGGTCAGCAGGGCCGCCATGACGTTGAGGTCGATCTCCACGTCCATAATGGAGAGCAGGCCCGCCGTGATAAAGACGTCGTGCAGCAGGCCCACCACCGCGCCCAGGGCGAAGTTGAGCTTGAGGAAGAAGCAGACCACCATGGTGATGGCCAGGGCGAACAGCACCAGCCAGCCCATGCCCAGACCGGTGAAACTCAGCACGTACATGCCGCCCCAGAGAGCCGCGGCCATGATGGCGCCGGCCATCCAGCGCTGCTCGAAACGGCCCGAGATATACACGGCGATGAGCAGCACGGCGTAGTACAGGGCGCTCAGGGCCTTGTTGGTCAGGTCGTCGCCCACCTTGGGGCCCACCACTTCCAGGCGCAGGATCTGGGCCGCGTTGTCCGGAAAGGCCGAAGCCAGAGCATTGACCACATTGGTGCGCAAAGCCGAGGCGTCGGCGTTTTCCGCGCTGGAAAAGCGCAGCAGATAGTCCCGCCCGCCCTCGCCGAAGCGCTGGGTGGTGATGCCCGGCAGAGCGGGAATGTCCAGGCTCTTTTTGAGGGCCTCGTCGTTGACGGGCTTGTCGAACTGCACCTGGACGATGACGCCGCCCGCGAAGTCGATGCCCATCTTGAGCCCGTTGCCCCAGAGCGCCGAAGCCAGACCGGCCAGCAGCAGCACGATGGAGATGCCGTAGGCCCAATGCCGCCAGCCGATGAAATCTATCTGTGTGTCATGCTTGATGAATGCAAAGCCCATGATGGTCTCTCCAACGCTCGTGCCGCTTCAGGCGACAGTAAAAACCGCGTTTTTGCCGGAATGCCCCTTTGAAACGTGCAGAGTTTCAAAGGTAATCCGCTCTAGATGCTGATGCCCTTGGGCCCGCAGTGACGCGCCCATTCCTCGAAAATGGCCCGCGACACAAAGATGGCCGTGAACATGGAGGCGATGATGCCCAGGGAAAGCGTCACCGCGAAACCCCGGATGGGGCCGGTGCCGAACTGATACAGAATCACCGTGGCGATGATGGTGGTCAGGTTGGAGTCCGTGATGGAAATGGCGGCGCGGTCAAAACCGGCCTTGACCGCCGCCAGCGGCGACAGCCCCAGGCGCAGCTCCTCGCGTATTCGTTCGTAAATCAGCACGTTGGCGTCCACGGCCATGCCGATGGTCAGCACAATGCCCGCGATGCCCGGCAGGGTCAGGGTGGCCCCGAAGGCGGCCATGCCCGCCATGACCATCAGCATGGTGAAACAGAGCATGCCGTCGGCAATGAGCCCGCTGAGGCCGTAATAGACAGCCATGAACAGCACTACGGCGGCCGCGCCCACCAGGGCCGCGCGCACGCCGCTGTCGATGGATTCCTGCCCCAGGGAGGGGCCCACACTGCGTTCTTCCAGCACGGAGACCGGCGCGGGCAGGGAACCGGCGCGCAGCACAATGGCCAGGTCCTGGGCCTCGGCGGTGGTGAAGTTGCCGGAAATGCTGGCCCGGCCGCCGCCGATGCGCTCGCGGATGACCGGCGCGGAATAGACCTTGCCGTCCAGCACGATGGCCATGCGGCGGCCCACGTTTTCAGTGGTGGCCCGCTCGAAGATGCGCGCGCCGCGCGCATTGAAATTCAGCGTCACATAGGCCTTGTTCATCTGGTCAAAGGCGGGCCGGGCGTCGGCCACATCCTCGCCGGTGAGCATGGCGTCCTTTTCCACGGCGATCTGGCTTTCCTTCTTCTGACCGCCCGGCGTGTTTTCCAGCAGGGGCAGGGAAACCACGCCCGTGGGCAGCACGGCCTTGCCGGGGTCCACGTCGTCGCGCACCAGGTGAAATTCCAGATGGGCCGTCTGGCCGATGATCTGCACGGCGCGGCGCGGGTCGGAAATGCCGGGCAACTGCACCTGAATGCGGTTCCCGGCCTGCTTGCGGATGTCCGGCTCGGCCACGCCGAACTGGTCAATACGGTTGCGGATGGTGCGCAGGGCCTGGTCCAGGGCCATGTTTTCCAGGCGCGTCACTTCCGCCGCCGTGAAATGGGCCACATAGCGCAACTGCCCGGATTCGCCCTTGTGCGGCGTGCCCACATCCAGCTGGGGGAAGTGGCGGCTGAGGATTTCCTTCAGCTTGTCCTCATTCTCGGCGCGCGGCAGCACAAATTCCAGAGCCGTGCCGCCCACCACGCGGGGCCGCAGCACCACAACCTTTTCATCCTGGGCCAGACGGCGCAGGTCCTGCCCTGCCAGGGCCAGGGAATTGCTTACGGCCTTGGCCACATCGACGCCCAGCGTCAGATGGATGCCGCCCTTCAGGTCAAGACCGAGATTGATCTTGCTGGACGGCAAAAAACGCTCCAACGCCGTCCCGATGCCGGGCAGGCTCGGCAGCGCGTAAACAAGGCATGCCAGAAACACCACTATCGCAATGGACAAGCGCCAGCGCAGACCCATCGTACACCTTCCACAACAGAGGACTTGCCCGCGCGCGGCGCGGACGGAACACCTGCCCCGTCAACCCGCGCGGCGGGCGCATTCTCCCGCCGGACGGACAAAGAGGCCGCGCCGCCACAGAATACGGCTTGCGCGGCCAACGGAACAGTGACTCGCACGGAGCGTAACAACGCCCGGCGCTGACTTATTTCTTTTCTTCAGGCTTGGCTTCCTTGCCGCCCCTGGCGGGCAGCAGGCCGCCGATGGCCGCGCGGGAAATGCGCAGCTTGGCATCCCCGGATTCCAGCAGCACCTGCTCGTCGTCGATCTCAAGGATGCGGCCGATGAGCCCGCTGGAGGTCAGCACGTGGTCGCCGCGCTTCAGTTCGGACAACATCAGCTTGTGGGCCTTGGCCCGCTTCTGCTGGGGACGGATCAGCAGGAACCAGAAAATGACGAACATCAGGATCAGCGGCAGGAACTGCATCAGCATGTCCGTGCCGCTGGCCGGGGCTCCTCCGGCCTGGGGCGTGCCCATGGCAAAAGCTACGGATTCAAACAAAGCGCACCTCCATTAAGGTGTGGATGAGGCCCCCGCGCGGACGCCGGGGCCGGGTTGGCGAAATAACAGCGCATCGTTATAGCCTCTGCGGCGCGAATGTGCAAGCCTTTGTGGCCCCGGCGACTTCCCGGGCGAAGGCCACGGCCAGCTCGGCTACCCGCTGACGGCTTTCCCGATGGGTCATGGGCAAATGCCCGCCGTGCGGGCCGCGCACGCGCAGAAGGTGCAGATGCGTGCTCAGTGAGCCACAATGCCGCGCCAGATAAAAAGCATTGTATGGGCGGCAACTCGTATCGTTGCGCAGCTGCACAATGCAAAGCGGCGCGCGGATCAGGGGCAGTCCGCGCCGGATGGCGGGCAGGGCCCGCTCCACCTCGGCGAAATGGCGCAGGCAGCAGATTTGCTCGTGCCCCTGCCAGGGGGCCACGGCGCGGGAGGCCGGGTCGCGTTCCGGGACGCGCAGCACGGGTTGCAACCGGGCCCAGAGGGGCAACGCGAAAAAGCGCCAGTCCACAGCGAAAAAAGGAAAATATTTATGGAAAAACAGCGGCGTGGCCAGCGCCAGAAGGCCCGCCGGGGGCGGCAGCTTGCCGCGCGCCGCCGCCTGGGCCACATCCAGAGCCAGAATGCCGCCCAAGGAATATCCCGCCAGCAGCACGGGCCCGCTCTCGCTCAGGCGGCCGTACTCCGTATGGGCAAAGTCGCGCCACAGGGCAAAGGAAGAGGCGAGATATGCCTCCTCCGTACCGCCGTGGCCCGGCAGGGCCGGGGCATGGGCCTCAAAGCCCGCTGCCGCCAAGGCCTCGGCCAGGGGCGCAGTTTCAAATGGGCTGCCGCCGATTCCGTGCAGCAACAGACAACGCACGGCCTCTCCTTTTTCAGGGGCTTGCCTCCCCGGCCAGCAGGCGTTACCTAGGGAGTTTAAACATGGCCATGGCCACGACGACCTCAGACTCGGGACTTCTCATGCAGCACTGCCACACGCTCCTCCACGCCGGAATCATCGTCACCCAGGACCCGCAACGCCGCATCCTTGAAAACGCTTCCCTGGCCATCGCCGACGGGCTGGTGGCCGCCGTGGGGCCGCGCGACACGCTGAGCGCCGCCTGGCAGGCCGAACGCGAGCTTGATCTGGGCAGGATGCTCGTTCTGCCCGGCCTCGTCAATGCCCACACCCACGCGGCCATGACCTTTCTGCGCGGCCTGGCCGACGACATGCCGCTCATGGACTGGCTGCAACAGCGCATCTTTCCGGTGGAGGCCAAGCTCACCCCGGAAATCGTGCGCCTGGGCAGCCTGCTGGGCTACGCGGAAATGCTGCGTACCGGCACCACGGCCTGCATGGACATGTATCTCTTTGAGGAAGCCGTGTTCGAGGCCGCGCGCACGGCCGGCCTGCGTTGCGTGGGCGGCGAGGCGGTTTTCGCTTTTCCCTCGGCGGCCTGCCCCGGTCCGGAAGCCGCCCTGGAGGCCACCCGCGCCCTGGCCCAATGCTGCGCGGGCGACGCGCGGCTGAGCGTGGCCGTCAATCCGCACAGCGTCTACACGACCACACCCGACATCCTTACGGCCTGCCGCGATCTGGCCGCCGAGCTGAGCCTGCCCCTGCACATCCATCTCTCCGAAACCCGCGAGGAAACGGAATTCTGCCTCAAGAACCACGGCAAACGGCCCGTGGCCCTCTGCCGCGACATGGGCCTGCTGGATTTGCCCTGCACCCTGGCCCATGTGGTGGATGCGACAGAAGAAGAACTGGACGTCCTGGCCGAGTACAAGGCCGTGGTGGCGCACAATCCATCCTCCAACATGAAGCTGGCCTCGGGCGTGGCCCCGGTACCGGCCATGCTCGAACGGGGCCTGGCTGTGGGCCTGGGCACCGACGGCCCGGCCAGCAACAATCAGCTGAACATGTTTACGGAAATGGGACGGGCCGCCCTGCTCCATAAGCTGGCCGGGCATGATCCCACCCTGCTGCCCGCGACGCGGGTGCTGGACATGGCCACTCTGGGCGGGGCCGCGGCCCTGCACGACGCCCGCCTGGGCTCGCTCGCGCCGGGCAAGGCCGCGGACTGCGTGGCTCTGGATCTGGCCTCGCCCAATCTCCAGCCCCTGTACAATGTGGTCTCGCAGACAGTCTACGCGGCCACGGGCCTGGAAACCCGCCTGACCATGGTGGGGGGCGAGATTCTTTATCAGGACGGGCGCTTCAGCCGTTTCGACTATGACGCCCTTTGCCGGGAAATGCGCGACCTGCGCGGCTTTGTGCTGCGCGCCGCCGGGCTTGGGGGATAAGGCCGCCCAGGGCAGACGCATCTAAAAAGCCTTTATTCCCCGATAGATTGGGGAACGAACAAAAAAGAGGCGAAGCCACCTTTGCTCCGCCGGAGCGAAGCGCAGGCGGATGGCTGGTGCCGGGAGAATCCTAAAAAATAGGATTGTTGCGTGCCGGCAAGGAAAACGGCGCTTTTTGCGCGGAAACCGACCGGAAGGCGGCCCAAAGGGCCGTGCCCGTTGGGCGAGCCGGGCGAGCCTTACGGGCATCGAGAGCAGAGCTGTACTCAAGTACATGAGCGGCAAAAAGCGCCAGATGACGCAGCCGGCACACAAAAGGCTGGTTTTGACGGATCATCACGGCAAATAAAAGGCCTGCAAAACCTGGAATTAGATGCGTCTGCCCTGGTAAGGCCGCCCCTCTCCTCTTGACAGCGGCCCGCTTTAGCCTATACTTCTCCATCCCGGACGGCAGCCCTTTGCATGCTGCCGGTAGGATATTATGAAATTTGGGGCGCTCCGGCGCATGGAGGTTTTGCTATGAGTCCTCTGGAAAATGCCACCAAGACCGCTGAAGGCGTGGTGGTCAAGGGTTTTGTTCTTTCCCCCGTGGTGGAGCAGTGCTCCGGCTGTGATCGCGTGCGCGAATTCGACGGCGAGCAGTTCTGCTCCAGCTATCCCAACCCGGCCAGCAAATGGGTCGGCGGTCGCTGTAATTTCGCCACCCACGTCAAGGCCCAGACGGCCGCGGCGGCGAAGGTGAACCCGTTGAAGGCGTCGAAGCGCGCCGCCAAGGGCCGCTAGGCGATATTTGGCTTTTTTTGCCGCTGGCGGCTCAACCTTCGCTTTGTCCTCCAGTCCTGTACCGAAAGAGTACACTCCTGTCGGACAAAGTTCGGTTTCCTTGCCAGCGACAAAAAAATCTCAAATATCGCCCTGTCGGGCTGAAATTTTTTGGAGAGGCTGCGCAAGCGGCCTCTTTTCTGGTTTTCAAGTTAGAGCATTTCAACGTTGAAATGCTCTAACGCCGAACACGGTAAGGCGCGCCGCGAAGACCGACCCGACGGGCGGCCCGTAGGGCGGCCCGTAGAGCCGTGCCTGTAGCCCAAAGAGCGTACAGGCATCGAGAGCAACGCGGCGTGGATTCCGGAAAAGCGACCGAAGGCAGCCCGAAAGGCTGTCCCCGTTGGCGACAAGGGAGTCATACGGGGATCGACAGCAGAGATAACCGCGTTTTTCCGGAATGCCCCCTTTGAAACGCAAAGCATTTCAAAGGTAATCTGTTCTAGGGCGGAAACAGAGATGAATCAAAATCTGGACAGACTGCTGGCCGGTCTGGCGGAACGGGGCGAGCGCGTTGTGGAGCTGCAGAGCGCGCTCACGGCCTGCAAGGCTTTGGGGCCGGACAACGGCGGCCGGGGCGAGCTGGACAAGGTGCGCCGGATCACGGACTGGCTTACGGCCTGCGGCGTGCGCGATCTGCGCCGAATGGACGCGCCGGACAATCGCGTGCCGGACGGCCTGCGCCCCAATCTGATAGCCCGCCTGTCCGGCACGACAAGCCGCACGCTCTGGCTTTTCGGCCATACCGATGTAGTGCCGCCGGGCGATTCCGCCGCCTGGGCCTCCGACCCCTGGCAGGTCCGGCGCGAAGGCGACTGGCTCTACGGGCGCGGCGTGGAGGACAATCAGCAGGCCATTGTCAGCATGCTGCTGCTGGCCGAAGAGTTGCGGCGGCAGAACCTGACGCCCGCCCTGGGCCTGGGTTTGGTCTTCATGGCCGACGAGGAGTCCGGCAGCGATTACGGTCTGGCCCACGTGCTGGAGCAGGCCCCGGAACTGTTCCGGCCCGACGATCTCTATATCGTGCCCGACGCGGGGTCGCCGCGCGGCGATCTCATTGAAGTGGCGGAAAAAAGTCAGCTCTGGCTCAAGGTGCGGACCACCGGCGCGCAGTGCCACGCCTCCACCCCGCACAAAGGCCGCAACGCCTTTCTGGCCGGGGCGGACATGGTTCTGGCCTGTCATCAGGGCCTGTACGAGACATTCCCCCAGGAAGATCCGCTGTTCAAGCCGTCCCGCTCGACCTTTGTGCCCAGTAAGCACGACGCCAACGTGCCCAGCGTGAACATCCTGCCCGGCAGCGACGTCTTTTACGTGGATTGTCGCCTTTTGCCCGAGGTTTCCCAGGAAGCCGTGCTGGCCAAGGCGCGCGAAATCGCGGCCCGTGTGGCCCAACGGTACGGGGTGGAGATCAGCGTGGATGTGGAGCACGCCCAGGCAGCCTCGGCCGCTCCGGCGGACAGTCCGGTGGTCCTGGCCCTGGAACAGGCCGTGGAACGGGTTTACGGCGTCCAGCCCCGGCCCGTGGGCATCGGCGGGGCCACTGTGGCCGCGCTGCTGCGCCGCAAGGGCCTGCCCGCCGCCGTCTGGGCCTGCATCCAGAACACCTGCCACCAGCCGGACGAGCGCGCCTCCGTCAGCGCGGCCTGCAAGGACGCCCAGGTATTCGCCCATATTCTCATGCAGCGGGATGCCCATGCCTGACGCCGGCTTTGACTGCATCATCGCCGGCGGCGGCCACGCCGGTTCCGAAGCCGCCGTGGCCCTGGCCCGGCTGGGTTTCAGCGTGTTGCTGATCAGCGGCAATCTGGACCGCCTGGGCTATCTTTCCTGCAATCCGGCCATCGGCGGCCTGGCCAAGGGCCATATGGTGCGCGAAATCGACGCCTTGGGCGGCATGATGGGCCTCTGGGCCGACGCGGCGGGCATCCAGTTCCGCACCCTGAACATGAGCAAGGGCCCGGCCGTGCGCGCCACGCGCGCCCAAATGGACCGCGACGCCTATCAGCGCGTCCTGAAAAAAACACTCTACGCCACGCCCGGCCTGCGCCTCTGGCAGGACACGGTCACGGACGTCGTCACGGACGCGGGCCGCGTCACGGGCGTGCGCACGGCTCAAGGCCTGGAATTCACGGCCCGGCACGTGCTGCTGACCACCGGCACATTTCTGGACGGATGCATCCACATCGGCCTGACCAACCTGCCGGGCGGCCGCCTGGGCGACGCCCCGGCCCTGGGCCTTTCCGACAGCCTGCGCGCTTTGGGCCTGGAACTGGGCCGCCTGAAAACCGGCACCACCCCGCGACTTTTGCGCTCTTCCATCGACTTTTCCCGCCTGGAGGAACAGCGCGGCGACACGCCGCCTCCGGCATTCAGTTTTCACGGCCCCGGCCCGGTCTTGCCCCAGGTTTCCTGCCATATCACCTGGACCAGCGGCCGCACCCACGAAATCATCCGCGGCGGCTTCGACCGCTCGCCTCTGTTCACCGGCGTGATCCAGGGCGTAGGCGCGCGTTACTGCCCCTCCATTGAGGACAAGGTGGCCCGCTTTCCCCAGCGGGAGCGGCATCAGATTTTTCTGGAGCCCGAGGGCCTGGACAGCGCGGAGGTCTATGCCAACGGCATTTCCACCAGCCTGCCCCTGGACGTGCAGATGGCCATGCTGCGCAGCATCCCCGGCCTGGAGGGCGCGGTCATGGTCCGGCCGGGCTACGCCATCGAATACGATTACGTGAACCCCGTGCAGTTGCGCCCCACGCTGGAAAGCAAAAACGTGCCGGGGCTCTGGCTGGCCGGGCAGATCAACGGCACCTCCGGTTATGAGGAAGCCGCGGCCCAGGGCCTCTGGGCCGCCCTGAACATCGCCCGCGCCGAAAAGGAACTGCCGCCCTTCGCGCCGGGCCGGGACGCGGCCTACATGGCCGTGCTGGTGGACGATCTGGTAACTCTGGGCACCCAGGAGCCCTACCGCATGTTCACTTCCCGCGCCGAGCACCGCCTGCTGCTGCGCGAGGACAACGCCGACGCCCGCCTGACCCCGCTGGGGCGCGACCTGGGTTTGGTAGGCGACGCCCATTGGCGCGCCTTCTGTGAAAAAAGGGAAAATGCGGAGCGGCTCAAAAAACACCTTGAGAATATGCGTATTCCCGCCGATAAGCAGGATGAGAACAACGACGCCGCCCTGCCGCCGGGCCGCAGCCTGGAAGACGTGCTGCGCCGCCCGGACATGGACCTGGAGCGGCTGGCAGCCGTGCTTGCGGCGTCTCCGGGCCCGCTGGCCGGGCTGGGCGCGGAGCTGGCCGCCGAGCTGGAACGCTGCGGGCGGACCGTATACGGCGGCGTGCAGACGGACATCAAATACGCCGGATACCTGGAACGCCAGCGCGCGCTGATCGCGCGTACTGCCCGATTGGAGGCCACGGCCTTGCCCTCGGATTTGGATTATGCCAGAGTGGCCGGACTGTCCCGTGAAGTGGAAGAAAAACTCAGCCGCGTGCGCCCCTTGAACCTGGGGCAGGCGGGCCGTATTTCCGGGGTGACCCCGGCGGCGGTGGCCTGCCTGGAAATACACCTGCACAAGCTGGGTCTCTTGCGTCCTGTCCGACGGCAAGAGCGCAGAGGCGACGTTTTTTCGTAATTCCGACCGCGAGCCGAGCGCAGGCTCACGCGCAACGTGTTCCTGGAATCCATTCCGGTGGCCTGATAATGAGCACAGAAGAATACATCCTGATTTTCGGCGTCCTCTTTGTGGCGCTCTGCATCCTTCTCGTCTGCCTGCGCACCAGATTGCAAAAGATCAGGCAGGAGGAACGCCGCAGAAACGTGGTTCGCCGGATGCTTGAGACAGCTCAGGAACAGAACGAAATTTTCGATCTGAAAATGCTGGACAGCGAAGCCGGAAAAAACGGCCTGTCCGGCACCCTGATCAAGCTGACCCCCGAAACCCTGCACATGGAAGTGCTGGCTTACGTCTCCAAAGGAATGGACGGACACCCGGTGGACGTCTATTTTCGCGTCAGCCTGCCGGAAGGCCCGGTCTTCTATAAATTCCGCGCCGCCATCCAAAGAGTGGAAGCCTCGCGCGAAAAATCCCGCGTTTTCCTCACCGCGCCCCGAGACCTGGAAGTGGGGCAAAAGCGCAATTTCATCCGCATCAAACCGCAGAAGGACGCGGTGCGGGTTATCGGCGTCTGGGCCATTGATCCGGCCAAACCCATTCCCCGCACCACGGCCGAAATCGGCCGCCCGGTCATTCACTACAAGCTGGGCATGAACAACGAGCCCGTGCAGGTGGAAAACATCTCCGCAACGGGCATGGCCCTGCGTTTTCAGATGGAAGACCCGGAAACCCGGCCTGTTGACCTGGACAAAGGTTCACAGCTACTCTGTCTCGTCATTTATGCCATGGACAAAAAAGGCGAGAAACTTATTACTTTCTGGTGCACCTGCGAGGTGATCAACACCCGCACGACCGAAGCTCCCTCGCCCGCTCTGATTCTGGGGGTGGAGTTCACCAACTGGGCCGTGCTGGAACAGGGCAAGTCCGAAATCCACTGGTTTCACAGCTCCACATCACGGGGCGTGGGGCCGATCACCCAGTGGGTCATGCGCATGGATATGGAACAGCGCAAACTGCTCTAGGACTGTTTTCCAAGACCATGTAACAGTTAGAGCATTTTGCGCCTGAAAGTATCGTTTAACGGCGAAGTAAATTCGCCTTGCGATAATCTCGCGGTGCGGATTTTCACGGAAAATCCGCACAGAGCGTTGAGGTATTTTCAATATCAACACGCTCTAAGACTTCATTTTAGCAGCTTTCAGCTTGTTCACGATGTCACGCCTCACCTGTGGGTTCGGCGTGAAGCTCGCATAGCAAAAAGCGCGGTTTTTGCTGTGGTTACGCCGCTTCGCGGCAGGAGGCACGGCCCCGGAACCGGACTCCGCAGATCCGCGCCCAAACATGGAGGTTATTTTGGACGGAGGCTCCGACGGTCATAGTACCATCTGGTCGCGCCTGGGCAGATTTTTCGGGCACGACGACGAAGAATCCCTGGAAAAAGCCATTCTTGAAGCCAGAGCCGACGGCGAGGTGGAACCGGACGAGGAGTCCATGCTGCTGGGCATCCTGCGCTTCAACGATCTTCAGGTGCAGGACACCATGATCCCCCGCACCGATATCGACTGCGTGCCCGACGACATGCCCCTGCCCGAAGTGGCCCGCGTCATCGTGGACTCCGGACATTCCCGCATTCCCGTGTACAAAGACACCCGCGACAACATGGTGGGCATTCTGCACGCCAAGGATCTCCTGCGCTGCCTCATCGAACCGGCCGGAAAGCATCCCCCGGTGGCCCAGGTCATGCGCGAGCCCTTTTTCGTGCCGGAAACCAAGCCCATCCGCGCGCTTCTGCAGGAATTCCGCGCCCGCAAGCAGCATATCGCCATCGCCCTGGACGAATACGGCGGCACCTCCGGCCTGATCACCATTGAGGACGTGCTGGAGGAAATCGTGGGCGACATTGAGGACGAGCACGACACCCCCCGCCAGGAGGACATCCGCCCCCTGGGCGACAATGTCTATGAGCTCACGGGTCGCGCCCTGCTGGAGGATCTGGAGGAACTGGGCGTTGACCTGGTTTCCGACGAGGTGGACACCATCGGCGGCTATCTGAGCATGGAGGCCGGCCATGTGCCCGGCCCCGGCGAGGTTTTCAACCTGCACGGCTGGGCCTTTACGGTGCTGGACGCCGACAAGAAGCTGATCCGTCGCCTGCGCATGGAACCCGCCGACAAGGCGGCGCAGGCTTTGGACGAAGCCAGGGACAATGCCGGAGCATGAACACGGCGCGCGCGGGCGGACAGCCGCCGTTCCGAAGCCTGCGTCCGGACCTGCTCCTGGGCCTGGCAGGCGCTCTGGCGCTCTGGCTGGGCTTTCCCAATGATTTTCTGAGCCTGCCGCCCTTGGTCCTGCTCTGGCCCATGGCCCTGGCCCTGTTGGGCCTGCGCGCGCCCGGCCGCATGGCCGCGTTGCGCCGGGGCTGGCTGGTCAGCCTGGCGGGCGGCACGGCGGCACTGTACTGGCTGGCCCTGCCCGTGCACAATGTGGGCGGCCTGCCCTGGCCTTTGGCCGTGCCCTGCGCCCTGTTCATCGCGGCCTGCCTTGCCAGCGCGGGCGGCCTGTTCTCCCTGGCCGCGCAAATTCTGCGCGCCCGGCCGCCGATGCTGCTGGCCCTGGCGCTGGCCCTGCTCTGGTATCTGCTGGAAGCTGTCTACGCCCTGGCGCTGGGCTTTCCCTGGCTGCCCCTGGCCGGAGCTCTGGCGGTCTGGCCCGTGCTGGTCCAGGCCGCTGATGTCGTAGGCGCGTACGGCCTGGGCGGACTCTGGCTATTGGCCGCCCTGCTCTGCCTGTTCAGCCTGCCCCTGATCCCGCAAGCAGCCGCGCCACGGGCTTTTTGTCCGCGCCGACCGGCAACGAGCTTGGCAACGGGACTGGCTCTGGCCGTGCTGCTGCTCGCTTACGGGGCCTGGAGGCTGGACGCTCATCCGTTCCGGGCCGAGCCCTCCGGTCCGGAAAGCATGGCCGTGCTTTTTGTGGAAGGCAATGTGGACCAGAACCGGAAATGGCTGCCCGCCTTCCAGCGGCAGACCGTGGACCTTTATCTGGCGCTGACCCGCGCGGGCCTGGCCGCGCGGCCCGCTGCGGACCGGGATGCAAAGCCGCTCATCATCTGGCCGGAAACCGCTTTGCCCTTCTTTTTTGAAACCAAGCCCGCCCTGGCCGCCCTGGTGCGCGATATGGCCCTGGAGGCCCGCGGCCCTCTGCTTTTCGGCGCGCCCGGCGTGGAGCGGCGGCCGGGCCGGGCGGAACCCGCCATTTTTAACCGGGCCTTCCTGCTGGGCCCGGACGGCGCGACCATCGGGCATTATGACAAGGAACATCTGGTGCCCTTCGGCGAGTATCTGCCGAGTTGGCTGAACTGGGGTTTTCTCGAAGCCCTGCTCCAAGGGGTGGGCGTCTATGAGACGGGCACGGCCGTGGCGCCCCTGCGCTACGAAAATCTTGCTCTGGGCATGCTCATCTGCTATGAAGGCATATTCCCTTGGCTTGCCCAGGCCCGCGTGGCGGACGGGGCCAATATTCTGGTGGACATCAGCAACGACGGCTGGTTCGAGGACACTCCGGCATCGCGGCAGCATCTCTATCTGACTGTGTTGCGTGCCCTGGAACAAAACCGTTGGATTCTGCGCGGCACCAATACCGGCATTTCCGTGGTGGTGGACCCGCGCGGACGCCTGACCGCGCGCGGCGGCCAGTTTCGGGCCGAGAGCCTTTGGGCCCGCGCCGGACTGAGCACAGCGCCCAGCCTCTACCACCGTCTCGCGCCCTGGCTGCTTCCCGTAGCGGCCCTGCTCTGTCTGGTCCTGCTGGTCCTCGGTCCACGCGGCGCCAGAACTTCAGACTGATGCCCCGCTTCACGGGGCACGCGCCGTCCCCACGGCTGGTCTTCAGCCCGCTCCCGCTGTCCGGAGCCGCTGACAACGCCGATAATCCCGGTGCCGTGAACGCGTAAGCGTCGCACGACACCGGATAAAACGGAATCTTCACCCTCAACCCCACAGAATCGACCATGCTGCATCTCAGTGATTTGCGCGCCGCCTGTCAGCCCCTGTCCCAGCGTTTTGACAACCTTTGGGGGCGTCTTTGACGTCGCGTCCAGCGAACAACGCCTGCGCGACATCGAAACGGAACTCTCCCGTCCCGGCGCTTGGGACAAGCCCGAGGCCCTCACACCGGTTTTACAGGAAAAAAGACGCCTGGAAGACGAGGTGGGCCGCCTGACCCGCCTCAAGACCTGCCGGGACGACATGGAGGAATGGCTGGTTCTGGCCTCGGAAAACGAGGATCAGGAAGCCTTGGAATCCCTGGAGCAGCAGCAGAAGGAACTGGCCGCCCTGCTGGACGAGACCGAGCTGGTCATGTTGCTCTCGGCCGAGGAAGACGGCCAGGACGCCATTCTGGAAATCCACCCCGGCGCGGGCGGCACGGAATCCCAGGACTGGGCCGAAATGCTGCTGCGTTTGTACACCCGCTGGGCCGCGCGCCGCAAATACGCGGTGGAGGAAATGGACTTTCTGCCCGGCGACGAGGCGGGCATCAAAAGCGTGACCCTGCGCATCTCCGGGCCGCACGCCTTCGGCTTTCTCAAGAGCGAACGCGGCATCCACCGTCTGATCCGCATCTCGCCCTTTGACGCCTCGGGCCGCCGCCACACCTCCTTCGCCTCGGTGGACGTGATCCCGGACGCGGGCAACGACATTCAGCTGGATATCAAGGAATCGGATCTGCGTTTCGACATCTTCCGTTCCAGCGGTCCGGGCGGCCAGAGCGTGAACACGACCAGCTCCGCAGTGCGCGTCACCCACCTGCCCACGGGCATTTCCGCCCAATGCCAGAACGAAAAATCGCAGCACCACAACAAGGAGACGGCCCTGCGCGTCCTGCGGGCCCGCCTCTACAACCTGGAATTGCAGAAACGCGAGGCCGAGCGCCAGGCGGAATACGCAGGCAAGGACGCCATTGCTTTCGGCAGCCAGATCCGCACTTACACCCTCCAGCCCTACCGCTTGGTCAAGGACCACCGCACGGGCTCGGAATCCGGCGACGTGGACGCGGTTCTTGACGGTCAGATCGACCAGTTCCAACACGATTACCTTTTGTACCGCCATGAGCAACAACGCTGAATTTGACGCCCTGGCCCGCGAACTGCGCGCCCTGCGGGAAGAAGGCTGCGGCGACGCCGTGCCCCGGACCCGCGAGGCCATGCTGGTGGTCCGGCTGGTGCGCGGCCTTTCCCGGCAGCGCTGGCAGGAATTCTGCCGCGCCTTTCCTTTGAGCCAGTGGTGTGCCCTGCCCGTGCCCGGCGCGTCTCCGGAAGGGCGGGTCGCGGATCTGCGCTCCGACGTCCAGCCGCCCATGCCGCCGGACATGCCGCCGGATGCCCTGATCGGCGCGCTGAGCGCCGAACTGTTCGCGGCCCAACTGAGCCGCGAACTGCTGCGTCTGGCGCGCAACGGCGGCGGTCTCAGCCTGATCCTCGCGGCCCTGTCCGAACGGCGGAGGCTGTGCGTGGCCTTGGGCGACGGCACGGTGAAACGCCTGGAGCGGCTGCTGGCCGAAACCCTGCGCGACAATCTGGACGCCTGCGACAGCCTGGGCGACATTGCTCCCGGGCGCTATGCCCTGCTTTTGCCGGGCATGGGCCAGCTCAAGGCCCGGCGCTTGGCCGAACGCCTGCAACACGCCTTTGAGGAGCAGGCCCGGCCGCTCTTCCCCACAGGCGGCATCTCGGCCGGAACCGGGGCCAGCTGCGCCCTGGGCATCGTCTGCGTCAGCCAGGGCGCGGAGGGCCGCGCCCTCGACCTGCTCAGCAAGGCCGACACGGCCCTGAACACGGCCATTCAGCAGGAAAACGGGCATATCCACCAGGAAGCGCCCACTCCTCTGGGCGAACGGACCACCCTGGTCCATTCCAGTGAAAAACGCTTTCTCTTTTTCGGCGGAGAATAATTTATGAACAGCACCTTGAGCGTTGCCGTGCTCAGCGGCAAAGGCGGGGTCGGCAAGACCAACCTGTCCCTCAATCTGGCCTGCGCGCTCTACCAGGCGGGCTTCAAGAACCTGCTCATGGACTGCGACATGGGCCTTGCCAATCTGGACGTGCTGCTGGGCATCACCCCGGAAGGCAACCTCCAGGACGCGCTGCTGGGCGACGCGCGGTTAAGCGATGTGCTCTATCCCCTGGAGCCCAAGGGCTTTGACGTGCTGCCCGCGGCCTCGGGCGTGCCCGAGCTCAACGACATGCGCCCTGATCTGCGCGACATGCTGCTGGAACGCCTGGAGCCGGTGCTCGGCAAGTACGATTACATCTTCATGGATCTGGGCGCGGGCATTTCCGAAACAGTGCAGACCTTCGCGGCCATGGCCGCCATGCGCATCGTCATCATCACGCCCGAACCCACATCTCTCACGGACAGCTATGCGCTGATCAAGGTGCTCAACAGCCGCTTCGGCATGCGCGACTTCATGGTGCTGGTCAATCAGGCTGAATCGCCCAAGGAAGCCCAGGGCGCCTTTGAAAAGCTGAACGGGGCCTGCCGCCACTTCCTGCATCTGGAACCCGTGCTGCTGGGCCACGTGCGTATGGACAAAAAGCTGCCCGAGGCCGTCTGCCGTCAGCAGGCCCTGCTGCGTTACGCGCCGGGCAGCCCGGCGGCCCAGGATATCCAGGCCCTGGCGGGCCGCCTGCAACGCGTGCGCCTGAACATGGCCGACTGGCTGGCCCCGCGCGACGTCTTGCAGGCCCCGCATACAGCATTTTGAGTCAAACTCCACGCCGCCCGCGTGCTGGGGAAGAATACGGTTTATCGCTGCTGTCGATGCCCGCAAGCCCTTTGTGGGCTAACAGGCACGGCTGCGCCGCCTCCGGTCGCTTCCTTGCATTTGGGGGCGGGTATCCGCTCACGCGGCCACCAGAGCAATTCACTCATTTCAAACGTGAATTGCTCTAAGTAAGCGGTTTACCTTACTGCATAAAAGGTATAGGTATAATGAAGCTGGCTGAGTTCCCGCGTTGTCGCCCTTCCCCCACGGGATAATAGTATAACGTGTCAACGGAGGCGTGATGAATAAAAGCGAACTGATCAAGGCTTTGGCCGAAGAGACCAATATTCCCTTTGATGATGCGTCACTGGTTGTGAACACATTCATCGACGCCATGAAAAAATCGCTGATCGCCGGGGAACGGATAGAAATCCGCGGGTTCGGCAGCTTCAAAATCAAGGAATACGGTGGCTACGCCGGGCGCAACCCCAAAACCGGGGAAAGCGTCTCGGTGATTCCTAAACGCCTGCCCTTCTTCCGCGCCGGCAAGGAACTTAAGGAATTCATCAATCAGTAGCAGCCGCGCCCGAGATTGTGTCGGCCGTATCCGAACCGCATTCGCGCGACGGCAAAGCCGTTGTTTCGCGGAACGGTGCGTGTTTCCAACGCCGCGTGACGTCGGAATGATCCGGGCCATGCCTTCCGCCGCCCGTTTACAGAGCCCCGGAGTATTCCGCCACGACGCCGCGGGCGCAGACATAAGGAGTCGGATATGCTTTTTTCCGGTGCGATGACAGCGCTTGTCACCCCGTTCAAGAATAATACCGTGGATGAAGAGACCTACCGGGCCTTTATCGAACGCCAGATCACCGAAGGCATCCACGGTCTGGTGCCTTGCGGCACCACCGGCGAATCCGCCACGCTGTCCCATGAGGAACACGAGCGGGTCATTGAAATCTGTATCGATCAGGCCAAAGGCCGGGTGCCGGTGCTGGCCGGGGCCGGTTCCAACAATACCAGCGAAGCCATCCGCCTGGCCCTCTTTGCCAAAAAGGCCGGGGCCGACGGCGCGTTGCTGATCACCCCCTATTACAACAAGCCCACCCAGGAAGGCCTGTACCTGCACTTCAAGGCCATTGCCGAGACAGTGGATCTGCCCTTGGTGCTCTATAATGTGCCGGGCCGCACGGGCTGCAATATGCTGCCGCCGGTGTTGAGCCGCCTTGCCCGCGACTTTTCCAACATCGTGGGCGTCAAGGAAGCCACCGGCGATATGGTGCAGGGCAGCGAAACGCTGGAAGCCTGCCCGGAGAGCTTCAGCGTGCTGTCCGGCGACGATCTCACCGCCCTGCCCCTGATGGCCCTGGGCGGCAGGGGTGTGATTTCCGTCACCTCCAACCTGGTGCCGGGCCGCGTGGCCGCCATGTGCAACGCCTTTGCCGAAGGCGATCCGGCCGGGGCTGCCCGCCTTCACCATGAGCTCTTCCCCCTGCATCAGGCCATGTTCATGGAAAGCAATCCCATTCCGGCCAAGACGGCCTTGGCCCTCATGGGCCGGATGGAAAGCGAAATGCGCCTGCCGCTCTGCCCCATGAGCGAATCCGGCAAGGCCAGGCTCATTGAGGTGCTGCATCGGCAGGGCCTGCTCTAAAAAACGTTTCCGGCGGATATAAAAAGGAGCGCGTCCATCGAAATGGACGCGCTCCTTTTTTATATCCGTTCAATGCCCTGGCGGCCCCGCCGCCAGGGCTGGCCAGCATTAGAGCAGTTTGCGCTTGAAATTATCGCTTAACGGCGAAGTAAATTCGCCTTGCGATAATTTCGCGGCGCGGCTTTTCACGGAAAATCCGCACAGAGCGTTAAGATATTTTCAATATCAAACGCTCTATTCTTCCCCGCCCCGATCCTCCCGAACCCGCTGCATATCCTCGGGCTCGTCCGCCAGTTCGCCGTGATGCTTGAGGGTCAGGCCCTGATTGATGAAATAGACGTGCTCGGCAATGTTGATGGAGCGCCGCCAGATCCGGGTCAACGAACGGGTGACCAGAATGATGTGCATGGCCAGGTGGGGCTCAAGATCCGTCCCGTGGCTGGAAAGGCGCTCCATAATGCCCTGGATGATCCGCACCTCGCACTGCACCGCCTCATCCTCGCCCCGGCTCATGTCCAGGGCGGCCTCGACGTCGTTCTCGCGGAAGATGACCACGGCCTGCTCAAAGGCCTGGCGGGCTTTGTCGAACATGACCCGCACATGGGGGATGACGCCGTAACCGGGCATGTCCTGCATCAGAATGGCCTGTTCGGCCATGCTCACGGCCTCGTCGCCGATGCGCTCCAGATCCACCACCATGCGCAGGGCGCTGACCACAAAACGCAGATCCCCGGCCACGGGTTGGGTGCGGGCCAGCAGGCGCAGGGCCATGTCGTCGATGTCGTTTTCCAGCTCGTCGATGGCCGCGTCGCTTTCAATGACCGCTGCCGCGCGGCCGGGATCGTTGGCGGCCAGAGCCTTGTCGGCCTCTTCCAGGGCAATGCCCACGCTGGCGCACATGACCAGAAGGCGCGTGCGCAAGGTCACGAGCATCTGCTGCAAATAATTTTCCTGCTGGTTCATCAGGCTTTCTCCTGAATAAAATTCTTTCCCATACACGAGTTAGTCGCCCTTATTCGTCGCCGCTCCAAGAGCTGTTCCTGAAAAGGGTGTTCGTTCTCTGCCAAAGGAACAGAGCGGCGGCTCTAGCCGAAGCGGCCGGTAATATAGTCCTCAGTCTGCTTCTTGCCGGGCCGGGTGAAAATAACGTCCGTGGCGTCGTGCTCAATAAGGCGGCCCATGTAAAAAAAGCCCGTCCAGTCCGACACGCGCGCGGCCTGCTGCATGTTGTGGGTGACGATGATGATGGTCAACGAAGCCTTGAGCTCGCGGATGCTCTCCTCAATCTTCTGGGTGGCTATGGGGTCCAGGGCACTGGCCGGTTCGTCCATGAGCAGCACTTCCGGCTCCACGGCCAGGGTGCGGGCGATGCACAGGCGCTGCTGCTGTCCGCCGGAAAGGCCCAGCGCCGATGACTGCAACCTGTCTTTGACCTCATCAAAAATAGCGGCCCGGCGCAAGGAAATTTCCACCTTCTCGGCGATCAGCGTTTCGTCGGACAGGCCGTTGACGCGCAGCCCATAGGCCACGTTTTCAAAAATACTCTTGGGAAAGGGGTTGGGCTTCTGAAAGACCATGCCCACCCGGCGGCGCAGCGAAACCACGTCCGTTCCGGGCCGGTTCACATCCTCGCCGTCCAGTAGGATCTCGCCTTCCACGCGCGCGCCGGGCACCAGATCGTTCATCCGGTTCAGGCAGCGCAAAAAGGTGGATTTGCCGCAGCCGGACGGCCCGATCAGGGCCGTAACCCTGCCCGGAGCGAAGTCCAGGCTCACGTCGTGCAGAGCCTTGTTTGAGCCGTAATAGACATTGATATTCCGGGCCAGCAGATTTTCCTTCATGCCTTTGCCGCTCCGTCAGGATTTTCGCCAGAGCGATGTTCGCTCTCAACAGAACCAAGGGTGAACACAAGGGCCGTGCTGCCGTCCGGAGCCGGGCTTTCCGCCCGGATACGGCCGCCGTGCCGCTCCACGATATGCTTGCAGATTGCCAGGCCCAGCCCGGTGGAGGCCTGGCCCCGGTGCCGTTCCACCTGGTAGAAACGCTCGAAAATGCGATCCAGGTCCGCCGCCGGGATGCCGGGCCCGTCGTCCACCACCCGGAAAACCACCTCATTGCCGACCGGATGCGCTGTAACGCGGATGTTGCCGCCTTCCGGCGCGTAGCGGCAGGCGTTTTCCAGCAGGTTGCGAAAGACCTGGGCCAGATGCGGCAGGCTTGCCATGACCCGGCACTGTTCCGGCATATCCACATTCAGATGCAGGTTGCGGCGCTCCAGAACCTCGCGGCACATGCCTTTGGCCTGGGCCAGGGCCTCACGCGGGTCCGTGGGGGCCAGCTCCAGGCTGCCCGTCTTGCCTTCCAGGCGGGCCAGAGCCAGCAGGTCGCCGACCATGCGCGTGAGATAGGCGCCGTTCTTGAGAATGATCTCGCCGAAACGGCGGCACTCCAGCGAGGTGTCCAGGCTGATGAGGGTTTCCGCATAGCCCTGGATGGCCGTGAGCGGGGTGCGCAATTCGTGCGAGACGTTGGCCACAAAGTCGCGGCGCACGCGCTCCAGGCGCACCAGCTCCGTAATGTCGTGGAACACGGCCACGGCCCCCAGGTGGCTGTCCGGCCCGGCAGGCCGCGACAGGCAGACCGACATGACCTGGCCGGACGGCAGGGTGAGGTGCAGGTGGCGCTGCACCCGGCCGTTTTCGTCGCCCGGCTCGCTGCCGGAACCCGAGCGGGACGCGTCATGGGATGCGCTTTGAGATGCGGATGACGGCGCGGGCGCGGCCAGCACCTCGTCCACGGCTTTCTGCAATTCCGGCGAGGGGATAATCTCCACCACCTGCGCGCCCTGAGCCGTGGCCGCTGCCGGAAACTCCCCGGCAAGAGCGCGGTTGCAGCGGCGGATATGCCCGTGCGGCCCCAATACCAGCACGCCGTCGCTCATGGTGTCCAGAATGCTTTCCAACTGGGCGGTCTGGTCCGCGGCGGCACGCACATGTTCCTCGATATTTTCGGCCATGCGGTTGACCGCGTCGGCCAGGGGCGCGAATTCACTGCCCGGAATGCGCCGCAGGCGGCGCTGGAAATTGCCCAGGGAAATGGCCTCCACCACGCCGACCATCTGGCTGAGGGAACGGCGCAACGCGCCGGACAGCAGCATGGCCAGCAGCAGGGAAAGGGCCACGGTGATCAGGCCGATCTGGCTGAATACCGTGAGGCGGCTTTCAATCTGGCGCTTCAGATTTTCCAGGGGCACGGCCAGCCGCAACAGGCGGCCGTCGTCCAGGCGGGTCACGGCATAGGCCAAGGGCAGATCCAGAGTGCCGCTGGGCCGGATGGCGAAACCCTGGCCGCCGCCCTCTCCATCCGCGCCGTCCCCTCCGGAAAGGGCCTCGCGCACTTCCGGCCTGTCCGCGTGATTGTCCAGCCGGTCCACGGGCTGGGCTCCCACGGCTGTGTCGGCCAGCACGTTGCCCTTGCCGTCCAGCAGGGAAAGGCGCTCGTCCGGCAGGTTCAGAATGCGGGCCAGTTCCGGCAGAACGTCAGGATCGGGCCCCAGCTTGTCCAGAATCACACCCGCCAGGCGGGTTTCGTGCAACAGGCGTTCGCGGGCGGCCTGCAACTGGCTGTGTTCCAGCCAGCTTTTGCCGTAAAACACGGCAATGCCGATGGAGAGCAGCGCCACTGCCAGCACGCTGCAAAAAATCCGGGTACGAAAGGAAAACATGAACTTACCCCGCCAATGGTTGTCTTTGGCACTCTTCCTGAACCAACGCTGAGCAGAGGCGCTATTCCCTGATCCGGTAGCCCACGCCGCGCACGGTCTCCAGCGCGGCCGCCGCCTCGCCCAGCTTGGAGCGCAGGCGGCGCACATGGGTGTCCACTGTGCGGGCGTAACCTTCAAAGGAATAGCCCCAGACATTGTTCAGCAATTGCTCGCGCGTGCGTACCGTGCCCGCGTGACGCAGCAGATCTTCCAGCAGGCGGAACTCCGTGGCCGTGAGGACCAGCTCCCGCTCTCCGGCGCTCGCCGTGTGCGCGTCGGGCCGCAGCCGGATGCCGTGGCGCTCCAGCAGGGCGCTTTCCGCCACACGGCCGCCCCGGCGCAAAATGGCCTTGATGCGCAACATGAGCTCGCGCACGCTGAAAGGCTTGACCACGTAATCGTCCGCTCCCAGGCTCAGGCCCACCACGCGATCCATTTCCTCGCCGCGCGCCGTGAGCATCAGCACCGGAATGGCCGAGGTCTCGGCCTGGCCGCCCAACCGGCGGCTGACCTCAAAGCCGTCCAGGGCGGGCAGCATCACATCCAGAATAATCAGGCACGGCAGATGCCGCCGGGCCAGCTCCAGCCCCTTCTGGCCGTCCTCGGCCTCCAGCACGCTGAAGCCCTCGCGCTCCAGATTGAAGCGCAGCAGTTCGCGGATGTCGCTTTCATCTTCCACTACCAGGATATGTTGTGCGCTCATATATCTTTTCCTCTGTGCTGCGGAGCCAGTTAACAATGCCATTGCGCCAAACAGGTGGTGACATTGTTACAATCGCGTGACAAGCGCCTCAACGCCCGATTTCCGCGCCGGACAAGGCTTCGACAGGCGTCCGGCCCGGATTCACGCAGTCTTCGCCTTCCTGTCATCATTCTGTAACAGAGGCCGGTCAAAAGGAAAACGCGCGGGGAGCTTCCCCGCGCGGCACCTTCGCAAACCCTAAGGAGAGTACGGAATGACTATCGGCAAAATGCTGGTCACGGCCCTGACGGTTCTGAGCCTCAGCACCCCGGCCCTGGCGGCCCGGGAAATCGTCATCAACGGTTCCACCACGGTGCTGCCCGTGATGCAGAAGGCCGGCGAGGCCTTCATGGCCTCCCACCCAGGCGTGCAGTTGAGCATCTCCGGCGGCGGTTCGGGCAACGGCATCAAGGCGCTCATCGACAGGCAGTGCGATGTGGCCATGAGCTCGCGCGACATCAAGGGCAAGGAAAAAGCCGCCGCCGACAAGAACGGCGTCACGCCCGTGCGCACGGCCATCGCTGTGGACGCCATCGTGCCCGTGGTCCATCCGTCCAACACGGTCAGCGGCCTGACCACCCAGCAGCTCAGGGACATCTACACCGGCAAGGTCACCAACTGGAAGGAATTGGGCGGCGCTGACGCCAGGATCGTGATCATTTCCCGCGACACCTCCTCCGGCACTTTTGAATGCTGGGAAGAACTGGTCATGAACAAGGAACGCGTGACCCCGGCGGCCCTGATGCAGGCCTCCAACGGCGCTGTGGTGCAGGCCGTATCCAACAACAAGAACGCCGTCGGCTACATCGGCCTGGGCTATCTGGACAAGTCCACCAAGGGGCTCAAGGTCAACAATGTGCAGGCCAGCGCCCAGACCGCGCTTTCCAAGCAATGGCCCGTGGCGCGTGAACTGTATATCTTCACTGACGGCCAGCCCACCGGCGAGGTCAAGGCCCTGGTGGACTACCTGCTGGATCCGGGCAAGGGGCAGAAGAGTGTGCGGGAAGTGGGGTATGTGCCCCTGGCCCATTAAACACGCCGCGCTTTTGCCCACCGGCGGCGTTAGGCGGCATGGCCCGGCGCGCGGAGCGTAGCCGCCTACGTGACCAAGCCGGGCCACTTGCCTGCCTTGCCGGTAAACAAAATCCCCGCCGTGTTTAAACCACCAGTCCAATGGCGGGTTCTTTCCTTAAAGAACCCGCCATTGGGGGAGAAAGCCATGCGCAGAGCCGATCTCAAGGAAAAAATCGTCCAATACAGTCTTACCGGCGTGGCCGGAAGTTCCCTGCTGGCGCTGGCGGGCATTGTGCTTTTTCTGTTTATGGAAGGCCTGCCGCTGTTCGCCCATTATTCGGTTTTCGACTTCCTTTTCGGGCGGCTCTGGTATCCCACGGAAGATCCCGGGCTGTTCGGCATCTTTCCTCTGCTCATGGCCTCGCTGGCGGTGACCCTGTTTTCCTCCCTGCTTGCCGTGCCCCTGGGCGTGCTGACCGCCGTGTACCTGACGGAGATCGCCCATCCGGGCGTGCGCCGGATCATCAAGCCCTTTGTGGAGCTGCTGGCCGCCCTGCCCTCGGTGGTACTGGGCTTTCTGGGCATGGTGGTACTGGCCCCCGTCATCCAGGACTGGCTCGGCGCGGCCACGGGCCTGAACCTGCTCAACGCTTCCCTGGTCCTGGCCCTGATGAGCGTGCCCACCATCTGTTCGGTCTCCGAGGACGCCCTGTACAGCGTGCCCCGCGATCTGCGCGAAGCCTCTCTGGCCCTGGGGGCCACGCGCTGGCAGACCACCGTGCGGGTGGTCATTCCGGCCGCGCTTTCCGGCATCGGCACGGCGGTGATGCTGGGCATGTCACGGGCCATCGGCGAAACCATGGTGGTGCTGATGGTGGCCGGGGGCGCGGGCCTGATCCCCACCTCCCTGCTGGACCCGGTGCGGCCCATGCCCGCCTCCATCGCGGCCGAAATGGCCGAAGCGCCCTTCCGCAGCGATCACTACCACGCCCTATTCGCCATCGGCATCGTGCTCTTTTTCCTGACCCTGGCCTTTAATCTGGCGGCCGGGCACATTGCCGAAAAACACCGTCAGGCCGGTTCGTCCGGTCTCTAGAACAGATTAACTTTGAAATTTTACAAATTTCAAAGTTGGCATTCTGGCGAAAAACGTGGTTTTCGCCAGAATCCACGCCACTTCGTGGCGGCTGCCGCCTTCGCGTCAGCAGAGCAATTTCAAAGTGAAATTGCTCTAGGGCCTGTTAACACTATTTCAGAGCTATAACAATTAACGCAAAGACGACAAAGGCCAGGAACATGACATCGAGCTTATCGAACCGAGTAAAAACACGGCGGAAGCCTTTGAGCCTCCTGAAAAGCCGTTCTACCTCATTACGTCTTTTGTATAGCTCTTTGTCATACTCCCACGGTTTCAGTCGGTTGGGATTGGGCGGCACCACCGGAGTGAAGCCCAACTCACGTCCCAAGCGAGTCGTTTCATTACCCTCATATGCGCCATCCATAAGCAAGCTGCACGGCGCTGGCATCGGCCCCAACTGGACAAGCAGCCTGCGCCCCTCGGGGGCATCGCCGGCGTTGCCGGGAGTGAGGCTGAAATTCAACGCGCATTCAGCATTCGCGGCAACCATATCAAGCTTGGTCGTCCAGCCGCCTCTGGACTTTCCGATGGACTGCGGACCTGTTTTTTTAAGGCCCCTGTTCCGATCGGGATGAACCTTAACAATAGTACTGT
>NZ_JH114304.1:432083-465887 GCF_000224635.1 Desulfovibrio sp. 6_1_46AFAA | reverse complement strand
CTGAAATTCAACGCGCATTCAGCATTCGCGGCAACCATATCAAGCTTGGTCGTCCAGCCGCCTCTGGACTTTCCGATGGACTGCGGACCTGTTTTTTTAAGGCCCCTGTTCCATCGGGATGAACCTTAACAATAGTACTGTCGAGAGAAACTGCTTCTATTTTAAGGCGGAGTATCTGCTCTTGTTGAAGGCGTTCAAATATACGGTCAAGAACTCCGTTCTTGCTCCAGCGGTTCATGCGCGTGTAGATGCTGTGCCAACAGCCAAAATTTTTCGGCAGTCCACGCCATTTACACCCATGCTCCGCAACGTACAGAATCGCATTCAACACCTGGAGATTGTCAAAATGGACATTACCTCTTTGGCGCGGGAAGCAGTCAGCGATTCTCTCATATTGTTCGCGAGTAATTTGCATAAGACATTCTTACGGAATACTCGCTCTTTGTCAAATAGTGTTAACGGGCTCTAGAGAAAATTACCTTTGAAACTCTTTGCGCTCCCAAGGTTCATTCGGCCGCTTCGGCTGAATCCACGCCGCCTCGTATTTCAACTTTGAAAAATCAGAGGAGCACCTCCCATGTCAGCTCTGTCCCCCGGCATTTCCTCCAGCCGCTCCCGCCTCTGCCGCCAGGCCGCCATGTTCTGGCTGCTGCGGTGCATCGCCGCCGTCAACGTGCTGGCTCTGGTCGGCGTGTGCGCCTTTCTGCTCTGGCACGGCTTACCCGCCCTGTCCTGGGAATTCCTCACCGAACCGCCGCGCAAAATGATGACCGAGGGCGGCATCTGGCCCTGTATTCTGGGCACGGCCATCCTGTCCCTGGGTGCGCTTTTGCTGGCCTTTCCCATGGGCGTGGCCTCGGCCGTGTATCTGCACGAATATGCCAAGCGCAACGCCTTCGCCCGTTATGTGCGCCTGGGCGTGAACAATCTGGCCGGGGTGCCCTCGGTGGTCTTCGGCCTGTTCGGCCTGTCCTTTTTCGTGACCTTCTGCGGTTTCGGGGTGAGCATCCTTTCCGGGGTGCTGACCCTGGCCGTGCTGACCTTGCCGGTGATCATCGGCACGGCCGAGGAAGCCCTGCGCTCCGTGCCGGACACCTACCGCGAGGCCTCTCTGGCCCTGGGAGCCACCAAATCCCAGACCATCGCCCGCGTGGTGCTGCCCTGCGCCCTGCCCGGCATGCTCACCGGAGCCATTCTGGGCGTGGCCCGAGCCGCCGGTGAAACCGCGGCCATCATGTTCACCGCCGCCGTATTCTATACGCCCAAGACCCCGGACTCGATTTTCAGCGCGGTCATGGCCCTGCCCTACCATATGTATGTGCTGGCCACTGCGGGCACGGAGATCGAAAAAACCCGCCCCCTGCAATACGGCACGGGTCTGGTGCTGATCCTGCTGGTGCTGGGCATGAATCTGCTGGCCGTGTTGCTGCGGGACCATCTGCAACGCCGACGCTAGAGCATTTTAACTTTGAAATGCTCTAACGCCGAACACGGTGAGGCGCGCCGCGAAGCGGCGTGGATTTGGGCAAAAATGCGATTTTTGCCCAAATGAACCCTTTGAAACGCTACACGTTTCAAAGGTAATCTGCTCTAGGACAAGGTTTGGAATGCACAGCATTTCGAACGGAACATGCTCCAGGAGCTTTCCTTCCCTCCCAAAACACGAGGCGGCCCCCGCATGCTTGGCGAGCATGCGGGGGCCTCGTTCATGGCTACAAGAGATGCATCATAGCGGCGCGTTGGCGCCATGCTCATCATAGTCGTCCAAGGCCCTGGACACCAGCTTGGCCAGACCGATCAGGGCTACCAGGTTGGGCAGAGCCATCAGGCCGTTGAACATGTCGGCCAGCTCCCAGACAAGGTTGACCTGGAGGAAGGAGCCCAGCACCAGAAAACCCATGACCAGCACCCGGAAGACCGGCACGGCGCCGACTCCGAAGAGATACTTGATGTTCTGCTCCGCGAAGAAATACCAGCCGATAATGGTGGAAAAAGCGAAAAAGAAAAGGCAGACCGCCACAAAGCCGAAGCCGTAGCCCGTGGAGCCCAGGCCGGTCTCAAAGGCCTTCTGGGTCAGGGCGATGCCCGTGGTGCTGCCGTCAATGGCCCCGGTGACGAAGATGACGAAGGCGGTCATGTTCAGAACCACAAAGGTATCCACAAACACGCCCATAATGGCCACAAAGCCCTGCTGGGCCGGGTACTTGACCTTGGCCACGGCGTGGGCGTGCGGCGTGGAGCCCATGCCCGCTTCATTGGAAAAGAGGCCGCGGGCCACGCCATAGCGCATGGCTTCCTTGACGCCCGCGCCGATCAGGCCGCCTGTGGCCGCCGAGGGGTCGAACGCGCCCACAAAAATCATCTTGAAAGCGGGCAGCAGCATGTCCAGGTGGGTCAGCAGCACCCAGAGGCCGCCGGCCAGATAAAGCACGGCCATGAGCGGCACGATCTTTTCCGTGGTGGCCGCGATACGGCGCATGCCGCCGAAAAAGACGAAACCGGCCAGCAGGGCCAGAACCACGCCGATGATCCAGGTGGGAATGCTGAACGCGGAATGGAAGGCGTCGGCAATGGAATTGGCCTGGACCATGTTGCCGATGAAGCCCAAGGCAATGATGATAGCCACGGAAAAGAAAGCGGCCAGCCATTTGCAGCCCAGGCCCTTGGAAATATAGTAGGCCGGGCCGCCGGTGACATGTCCTTCGGAATCGCGGGTCTTGTACAGCTGGGCCAGCACGGCCTCGGCGAAGATAGTGGCCATGCCGAAAAAGGCGGCTATCCACATCCAGAAAATGGCGCCGGGACCGCCCATGGCAATGGCCGTGGCCGCGCCCGCCAGGTTGCCCGTGCCCACCTGGGCGGCAATGGCCGTTGCCAGGGACTGGAAGGAAGTCATGCCGTCCTTGCCGGCCTTTTTGCCGAAGAGCGTCAGGTCGCCGAAGGTATAGCGGACTACTTTGCCGAATTTGCGGATCTGCACGAACTTCAGGCGAAACGTATAATAAATGCCCGTGCCCACCAGTAAGGGGATCAGGCAATATACGCCCCACAGCACGCTGTTGATATTCTGAACCAGTTTTGTGAGCTCTTCCATGCTCCCTTCTCCTTGATGGCGATTCTCCCCGGCGGGGCGTGCCGTTCGCCGCCCGTTGTTTTATTCCGCCCTCCGGGCATTACGCTTCTCGCTTCATTTCCGTTTTGGCCGCCTCCGGCGCGGGCAGGGGCGGGCTATGGGGCTGCCGCCCCCTCCTCCGCCCCCTTGCAACCCCCCGGAACACCCCTGTGGAGCTTTCCAATGCTTCCAGCTTCCGAGGGCTGCGCGGCGTTTGCTGCGGGAGCTTCCCTCACCTGCTTTTGCAGATTCGGGCGATCTCCCTCCGCGCCACGCAATGCCATTCACTGACTATCTTTGAAAAAGGAACTGACCCCATTCCGAAAGTTATTGAAACGCGGGCTTAGAGCAATTTCACTTTGAAGTTGCTCAAGTAATTCCAAGAAGTCCAAAGATATCTATTTAGTATGTTATTTCAATATGTTAAATAGGTATCTTTGCTTCATATCATCCACCAAAATCCCGCTGAATCCACAAAATCCGTTGGTAGACACGTTGGTATGTTTTTGGTAGGTCTGACCTGTCAATGACGGCGATTCCCAAGGCCGGACAGTGCTGGCCCCGGCCCTGGGAAACCGGGGGGGATAGTCCCTCCCGCTACCGGCATATTTCTTGTAATTCCTTGTACCAGAAGGATTTTTCAGGAATATGTTGGTAGCAGTCAGTCCAACCATACCAAAGAAGACCACACTGGAGGTGGATGGATGAAGCTGACCGACACATTCATACGGCATGTCACGGCCAACGGCAAGGTACAGAAGCACTCGGACGGCGGCGGGCTGTTTCTTTATGTCACGCCCACAGGCAAGAAATCGTGGCGGCTGGCGTACCGTTTCGCGGGCAAGCAAAAGCTCCTTTCCCTTGGTCCCTATCCGTCAGTAGGTTTGCGGGAGGCGCGGGAAAAACGGGAAGACGCCAAAAAGCTGCTGCGGGAACATATTGACCCCAGCGAAGCGCGGCGGCAGGCCAGAGAAGCGGCGGCGGAAGCGGCCCGCAATTCCTTTGAGGACGTGGCGCGGGAATGGTACGCCAAGTATTCGCCAAAGTGGGTTCCCGCATACCGGAAAGCGGTCATCCGCATTCTGGAGGAAAACCTCTTTCCCTATATCGGCAAGCGTCCCGTCAACGCCATCACGCCGAAGGAACTACTTGCTATACTGCGACGGGTGGAGGAACGGGGCGCGCTGACCATCGCCCACAAGGCGTTACGCGATACCGGACGGATTTTCCGTTACGCCGTCGTCACCGGCAGGGCGGAACACGACATTGCCGCCGATTTGCGCGGCGCACTCGCCCCTACAGCCAACGGTCACCATGCGGCCATTACCGAACCCGTTGCCGTGGGCGAATTGCTGCGCAAAATTTACGCCTATGACGGAAACTTTTTCATCTCTCGCGCCCTGCGTCTTGCGCCATTGGTGTTCGTCAGGGGCAACGAGCTGATCCGCGCGGAATGGACGGAAATCAATCTTGAGGCGGCGGAATGGCGTATTCCGGCGGAACGGATGAAGATGCGTCAAATCCATATCGTGCCGCTTTCACGTCAGGCCCTGACGATTTTCCGGGAGCTGCACGAAAAAAGCGGCGACGGGCGTTTCGTCTTTCCGGGCAACCGGGCGGGAAACGACGGCCCTATGTACAGGGGAGGCCCGCTACGCGTTCTGCGTCAGATTGACTGCGTCACCGGTGAACATACCTTTCACGGCTTCCGGTCAATGGCCTCCACGCTCCTGAACGAACTTGGCTATAACGCGGATTGGATAGAGCGGCAGCTTGCCCACTGTGAGAGAAACGGCGTCCGCGCCGCCTACAACTACGCCGAGTATCTGCCGGAGCGGCGGCGTATGGTTCAGGCATACGCTGATTATCTTGACGGTTTGCGATGCGCGTCCGGGAACGCCGAACCGGAAAAACAGGCCGGCAAGCCGGAAGATGTTTTCAGAGAAATGAACACCGATGTCGCCATCGGAAAGATAGGCGAACACTCCCAAATCACGGAAAAGGATACGGGCTGGAGCGAGGCGTATCGGGAGAAATTGCGAGCCGCCGGTTATGACGGCATGGACATTATGCAAGCCTGGTACGGGTAGAGAGGGAATCCGGCCTGTGCGGAACGTATGGCCGTTTTCGGACCATCTTCCGCCCGCAACGGAAACAAATCGACCTTGAAAGCTGACGGCGTGGTTGAGAAAAAGTTCTCAACCACGCCGTCCACTTTTTCGCCCTGCCCGGTTTCCCGCTTCCGCCGCTTCGCTGAAGGCGTCGTTTCGCCAGGGCCTCAAAATATAAGGAGGCGCGCCCTCCGACGAGCCTTGCATGAGCCCATTCTCGGTCGCGCATTGCACAAACCGGGCATACCGGCCTGACAGGACGTCATGCCGCTCCAGTTGAAGTCCACATCCGGGCGGGAGAAATCCGCTTCCCTGATTGCTCTGGAGCTTCTCCACATTTTGCCCAACGCATAGCCCTGTTCCCACACGCTTACGGACTTTCCCGACACATAGCCCGCTCTTTTTCAGGCGAGTCCGCCCCCATTCCACCGGACGGCATTTCACTTTTGCCGGGAAACGTTCAGTCTTTCCTGAAGGCGTTTCAAAGAGCGGAGTTTTTCCTTTCCGCAACAGGAGTATGGACTTTCATTCAAGTCCATGTGCTGGACTATTGTGGACAATATTGAATGCATAAATACGAAGTCATACATATACGGACAACTACTGTTTTTCAAAATGGGAAGTCATGAACATTCTGATTGTTGTGCATGGAAATATAATATGGTCTTTTTGCTTTTTTCTCTGGCAATCAGAACGAAATTTCAGCTATGCTTTCCGCAAAAGAGAGAAGGAAGCGCGTGGATACACGCCGGGAAAAGAGATGAAGCGGTTTCAAAGCGCGTCGGGTGTTCCGTTTTACAGGATGGTAGCTGTCTGACGCCAGCTAACATCCTGCCAAAGGCTTCGCCTCTGGACTCCCCCAGAGCGTTCGGCGCTGCGCTTCTCACGCTTTCAAAAAGGCAGGAAAGGCATGAAGAAAAACAGCGGAAGAAGCATAAGATTTCAGAGTAGACGCACGGTGCGTCTTACGGCGGCGGAAGACGAAAGACTGACCCGGCAGGCCGTCACCGCCGGAATCTCCGTTTCCGAGTACATGCGGCGGCTGTTCTTCGGCGGCAGGCCCATCATCGCCGGAACGGACGACCAGACCATCCGGGAGTTACGGCGGCTTGGAGGCTTGCTCAAGCATCATTTCGAGGTGGTGAAGCGGACAGGCAGTGCGAACACTCTCGCGGAACTGGACGCCGCTCTGCGGGCAATCCGGCGCGCCATCGAAGCCCTGAGCGAAAAACGATGATCATCAAGAAGCTCAAACGCTCCAGCTTCAAAAAGTCCAAAACCGTCATGATTGGCGGTCTGGTGGACTACATCCTTGCCGAACATGATGACAGGGGCAAGGACAAACTCGCCTGTGCCGGAAGCAGAAATTTTCTGACAACGACTGTCGCCGCTCAGAAAAGGGAGATGATTTCTCTTGCCAAGGAATCCATTCAGAGCAAGATGCCGGTCACGCACTGGATTCTGTCATGGCAGGAAAACGAGCAGCCGACCCGTGAACAGGTGGACGAAGCTGTCAGCCTTTTTCTCCGGGGAATGGGCCTTGCTGAACACCAGACAGTTTACGCCCTGCATAAGAGCACGGGCAATTATCACCTCCATATCGCCGTGAACCGGACGCATCCCTACACGCAGAAAGTCATTCAACCGCACAGAGGATTCGACATTAACGAGGCGCATAAAATAGTGGCGGAAATCGAACACAAACAGGGCTGGGCACCACAAATGAATGCCCGCTATCGCGTCAATGAACAGGGTCATGTGGTCAAGAATCTCCAACGGCGGGAACGGGTAAAGCCAAGCCCGAAGCGGAGGATTTTGAGAGCGTCACAGGTGAAAAGTCCGCGCAACGCATCGCACAGGAGCGTGGCCATGCCGTCATCCAGAACGCCTCATGCTGGGAAGAGCTTCATGCCGGACTGGATGCGGTCGGTTTGCGTTTCGTGCGCAAAGGCTCCGGCGCGGTGATTTTTATGGGAGACACGGCGGTCAAGGCGTCCAGCGTGGACAGGAATTTTTCTCTATCCAGGCTCTGCAAACGGCTTGGAGAGTTCACGCCCGGCTATTACTCCGAACGGACATTCACCAAGCCCGCTCCGGAGCCGGTCAGTCACGTTTGCCGGGCGGAATGGCTGGAGTATCAGAAGGAGAAGCAGAGACAGGCCGAAAAGAAGCGGCACGCCAGAAAGAAACGGGAGGAAGAACGGGAAGAGCTGGAACGGCGACAGCGGGAGCGCCGGGAAACAGCCATAGCCCGTCTTGCCCCGCATGGACTTTCCATATTGAACATCGCCCGGCACTGTCTGAAGAAACAGGAACGGGAGGAAAACGCGGCGCTACGAGACAAAGCGTTTCAGCCGGAGCAAGCGGAGCGGCTCAGACGCTTCAAGCACTGGCTCGGCAAACGAAGTCCGCGTCTGGCCAATCTGTGGAGATTCAGGCGGCGGATTACGCCGGAGATGCAGGTCCGGCAGTTCGAGTTTCCTCGGACAGGGGCATTGGACGCCCCTTTCGCGGCCTATCAGGAAATGGTAAAATAACGTTTTTCCGATATGCATCTGGCGCGGTCGCGTCTGGACTACATGACGGCCCTGTATCTGCGCTGCGCCGGATACAGCAAGGCGGATGTCGCCAACGGAATTTACAGACATGCCCCCGCGCCAGTCGACGAACGCGGGCGCAATGAAAAAATCGACTACGGGCGGCAGATTGTCGGTCATGCTTTTGGTACGGCAGGCGATATAGACATCGCCTCCTTCCGGCCAAGCCCGGAGCAGATTCAGACATTCAACCGCGAGGCCCAGGAAATGGAACGGGAGAGAGCAGGCCAGAATGAACGGGAAAGAGTGCAACGGGAGCGTCGCGCGCTTCGTTTACGCTGAAGCTCTTCAGTATACAGCAGGGTGTTAACAAAGCGGGTACGAATAACCCCCAAGGAGGGTCCAACAAAGGATAATATATAATTATCTGAGGGAATGTGTGATGAATAGAATAGCGATTAAGGATAAATGGGGTATTAACTCTAATTTAAGCTATGAAACTATTAAAAATTGTGTATTAGAAGATAAAAATATAAATAGATCGTTATTTAATGGTTCAACAATTGATAATTGTATATTTAAAAATTGTAAAATGCAATCTGTTGATATTGAAGGAGCTATTATATCAAAAACAAAATTTATATCATGTGATTTGGCATCTTCAGAAATACAAACAATTATTATTTCTGATAGCGTGTTTTATGATATATCTTTTGTGTCAGCAGATATTGAAACTTCAACATTTAGAAATTGCAAATTTATAAATTGCAAATTTGATGAGTCAAAAATAAAACAAAATATTTTTATCAGTTGTATATTTTTTAATTTTAATACAAATTCAATTTCGGGAATACTAAATAAATTTAATAATGTAATATTTTACAAATCATTATTTATAAAATACTTTTATTATAATAGTTTTATATGTTGTAGCTTTAAAAACACTACTTTTGAAGCTTATTTGCTTGGGTATTCTTTTGGCATAACAAAAGAAAATATTAACAGTATTGATTTACTTTTTATGGAGGCAAAAGTATATGATAATGATAAAATAAACATACTTCGCCCATTGTCAGAGATATATGAAAAGCGAGGAATGTATCTTAATATCGGTATACTTGCTTTTAATTATGGAAATATTTCAAATGATGAATGTGTGTTAGGGTGTATAGTTTATATAAAAAAATATATTGAAAACTGTTTACTAATAAAAGCCGATATGATAAAATTTTTTAGAGAAATATTATTTTTTCTATATGAATCAAAAAAAATTGTTCCCTTAACTATACTTCAGTCTGTAAATATGCTTGATAGTATTATAGATGCTTACCAAAATCAATCTAGTGAAAGCACAAAAAAAGATTTAATCGGTATTCGGAACGAATTATATATTGAACATATTAGATTTATGGATGAGATAGCACAAAAACAAATACATATTACCAATAGTGCACAAATTGAAATAACATATAAACTAAAGCCATCAATAGATATATGCTCTATTATAAATAGTGTTGCTCAGAAGAAACTGAAGCTTATAAAAACAAGTTATGGCTCTTTTATAGAACTCATATCAATTTCACAAGAAACTCTTTTGCTAATTCAAACATTTTTTTCTCTACTTAATGTGTTTGTTCCATTTTTTATTTTGAAACTTGAAAGTAAGCAAAAGTCAAAAAAATATGATATTGTAGAAATAAAAAAAGATTATTATATAACAAAAAATTTTATATTTCCTTCAGCTATCGACTTTACAAATTTGGACACAATAGAAAAACTTAATAAGGTATTAATAAATTACAATTTTTTGAAGAGCGAAGACAAATTTGGCTATAATCAGACAAATATAACTAATATTAATATTTTTTTTGACAAAGATAAAAAAGGAGACGATTCAATGAATAAAAATAGTCCTTATTAGCTAAACATAAATTTATACGAAAATTGAACCCACTAGAACCATCAATTCCATTGAGATACCCAGGGATTACAGAGGTAGCTGTTTGAAATATCATTTGACGTAAAAAAGATTTTGACTTCATATAGGATGAAGAAATATGAGGAAAAAAGAGACTAAGTAGATTACCATTAGTATTTTTATCATAGGCTATGCAGGGATATTTCTCAAGAATATTTACAATATGTAATCGCATAGTAGATAAATATTGTTTTACAGTCAGCTCACATAATTCAAAATTTTTTGATAGATAATGATATATAGCATAAACGTTAGAGGATAAAAGGTTACCAGCAAAGACATCTTCCCAGGTTTCAAAAAAATCTAAAAAATCCTTATGAGTTATAACAACTGAAAATTTAATTCCATTAATGCATATACTTTTGTGTGGACTATAAATTGAAATAAAATTTTTATGACCTGAAAAATTTCTTATAAGCTCACTACCGTGTGATGCATAACTTTCATCTCCAATAACTAATACACCATTATTAATCAATGTTTTTATCTTTAAAATATCTTTTTTATCAAAATATTGTCCAATAGAGAAAAACGGAGAGGTGATCCATATTACATCATATTTTAATAACTCTTCTGTATTAGGTAGAGAAAAATGATTATTTTCATAATTTGCAGATATTTCATATGGTTTTAATCCAAAAGAGTTCAAGCATTCTCTAATCGAAAAATAGGCTGGATTAACTATAGCTATATTCTTTTTTTTATTTAATTTTAAAAAATTAACAATATTTACTATTGATATGGTGTTATTTTGCATAAATATTAATCGACAATTACTGTTTCCTCCTAGTTTTTTTAAAATACAATTATGAATAGATTTTTCAATATTATAGGAATATTTGTATGTAATAAAATCAATATCAGAAGGTATAACTATATTTTTATTAATAAGGTCAAGAAACTCTCTGGAGCAATCCCATGTCGAAAGACGAGTTGGTTTAATATTTTTTTGTATAAAAAATTCATTTTCAAGACTGTAAATATTATCGATTTCTAAAAGTCGGTCTATCAACATTTTAACCTCAGATAATTATATATTATCCTTTGTTGATAGGCCACTATCGCCTAGTCAATGCCATCCGTCAATATTTCTTTCACAAGGATGACTTCTGAGGGCAGTTTTCTATCGTTAACCACTTTAAATTCAATTTGTTAGGGGGAGGCTGCTTAATTTTTGATTGCTAAGCCGTCCATAGCCGTCGTTGACTGCTCTTCACTGCTCTATCTTCCTCGCTTCCGCTCCGCAGACTGTTCTTTTCCTCCTTATCCCACTGTCTTTTCTTCTACTCCATGTGCTTGGCCTGTCTACTTGATGCCCCCCCCATTTGGGCGCGACAATCAGCCATGTGCAAGATAAAATAGGGGGGAATTTTTGAAAAACTATCGCAAGGACAACGCACTGACAATGCTATATAGGAAGACAATTTGACTTTTGGTAAATACCCTAGCAAAAATTTGCCCATACAATTCAAAGATGTTGCCGTGTTCTTTGTGTCTTGGTGTGCATCTTTGCAAAATAAACAGGAGTATCATATGATTTATACTGATTATATTAATGAATATCTTAATTATTGTTCCAATAATAAGAGACTTGATAAAAAGACAATAAAAGCATATAAGATTGATCTATATCAATTTGTAGATTACATAAATTCTTGTGCCCTAAAAAATGATATGAGGCAAATTATTCAGTCATATTTTTCAAATCTTGATATTAATTTAAAGCCATCAACGATCAAAAGGAAATATGCGACGTTAAAGGCTTATTTTAAATACCTTGAGCTGGAAGAAATAATAGATTTGAATCCTTTTTCAAGGATACGAATAAAAATTAATGAGGAACAAAAATTGCCTAAAATTTTTTCTATAAGTATTTTTGAATCAATATTGAGGACAGCATACTCTATATTGTCATCCTGTAATAAGAATGACACTAATTATTTTACATATGCAACAATCGTTTTGGTTATTGAACTTTTATTCTCTACAGGGATACGTGTCTCAGAATTATGTAATTTAAAAATTAATAATATTAGCATAGAAGATGGAAGGATATTAATTATGGGTAAGGGAGCAAGAGAACGTGTTCTATATATTGCGAATATAAATGTGAAAAAATTTTTCAATGATTTTTTATCTAAAAGAATTGATATTTGCAGAAAGACAGATTTTGTCTTCATAAATCGAAATGGAGATCGCCTATCAGAACAATCTGTTCGTCGTATTATCAAAATGATTGTTCAAAAATCTGGAATATCACAGCATATAACGCCGCATATGTTTCGTCATACTCTGGCAACAGCACTCCTTGATAATGGTGTTGACTGTAGATGTATACAAAAAATTTTAGGACATAGTTCAATAAAAACGACAGAACGCTACACGCATGTCAGCCTTGAAATGCAAAAAAACGTATTATTTCAAAACCATCCAAGGAATAAATTAAATATATAAATTCATAAGCAAGAGCTGTTTCTACGGGCTGGTTCTTCCCCAAGGTTATCTCTGCAACGCACGGATCCATCTACCCTACCGGGCCTTGCCCCTCAGCCTGTATAAAATCCCGTCAATGGCCGTGCTGACGCCTTCCTGGGTATAGAAATTCCCGTTGACCAGAGCATGGACCTTGAGAACCCGCTCAAAGTCCGCAATCGCTGCTGCTTCCGGCTCGCGCGGATTGACCCAGAAGGCATCCAATGGCATTTCCGCGCTATTTACCGCTAGGCCCGGCATGGCGTAAATGGACGTGCCCACGCAATAGACGGGCTTGCTCTGCCGCAGGGCGGAAATCCCTATGGTAGAGTTCAGCACCACCACGCCGAGGCTTTTGTCCATCATCTGGTGCGCCTTGCCGCCCTCAATGAAGTGTACCCGTTCGCTGATGCCACAGGCCACGGCAAATGAGACAATGAAGCCCGCATAGTCGATAAGGCCGTTATCCAGCGGGTGATTTCGGATAATGATATGGGTATCCGCCGGTGCGCTTCGGGCAAAAGATGAAAGCACGCAGGCAATGGCTTCCTTCATGCCGCTGTAAGGCGAATAGCGGCGCACCTGGGAATCGGCGTCAAGCTGGAGGGGAAAAAGAAAGTACGGCGCATGGGCGCGGTACGCGGCCCGAAGGGCCTGAGCGGAACGCTTCCGCCGGGCGGAGCGGCTCAGCACGCGCAGAAACCAGCCCCAGACTTCCCGGCTGGCGCTTTGGGGGCGGTGTGTCTGAAAATGCCGGAACAGCGGCCAGAGGAAGATGGTTCCCGCATAATGGGCGATGGCCCGCCATGTCTTGACGGTTTGAGGATTGCCGACTTTCCGGGCTTCAGGAAGGTCCGTGCAGCGGACGGCCAGCTCCGCCATGCCTTCCCTTGTGTCCGGCAGGGAGGAAAGACCGTTTACGCCTCCTTGTTCCATGGTGATATAGTCCGGGCGCAGATAACCTTCCTCATAGGCCCAGACCCGGATGCCCCGGACTTTGGCCAGCAGGACAGCTTCCCGGTGCAATGGCCGCCAGTCTCCGAAGACATGCAGGTCCGTCACCTGTTTTTCATCCATGAGCCGGGCGATCCATGCGCTCCAGACCGTGGCCTTTTTCCTGAACAGGCGGGTGTGGGGCCAGGGCCAGTCCACCACGTCGCCGCCGCAGCAGTTGACGCGGATGACCGTATCCCCTCGCCGGGCCAATGCCCGCCCCAGCCGTCGAAAAAAGGGACCATGTGGTCCCTGGAGGAAGAGATGGGTGTTCATCGTCCCATCCTCCGCAGGAAGCCGCGCGCGACAGTGGCAAGCCGCGCCCAGACACGCCCCCGCATCTGGCCGTCCGGCTGGAGCAGACGGCAACAGACATCCTCAGCCCGGCAGAAATTCCCTGTCTGCCAGTCGTAATAAGAGGGATAGAGCAGCAAGGCTCCGGCCACCAGTTCATCCAAACTCAGGCGCGTTTTGCGGCGGGGAAAGGCTTGTCTGTCTTCCGTCAGTCCCCATCCCGCATAAAACGGCCCGCCGTAGGTGAACACTCTGACCCCACGCAGCAGGGCTTCAAAGCCGGTCTGCGAGGTTAGCGTATGCACCTCATGGACCAGAAGCAGAAGACGGCCCATAGGAAAGTCGCGCAGTATGCTGTCCGCGTAGCGTAAGGCTGTCGCGTCGGGCAACGCGCCCTGACGATTGCCGCTTTCCACATCCGGGTGCGGTTTGTAGATGATGAAAGCGTCCGGCCTGGCTTCCCGCGCGATCCGCAGCACATCCAGATTGGTCATGCCAAAACCGCCGCAGCGTACCGAGGCGTCGTCCTCCACCTGACCGGGAACCAGAATGATGTTTCTGCCTTGGGGAAAGTCGGGCAGCACGGCGCGGAATCCCGTATTGTACTTGGTCAGCCCGTTTTCCAGAATCAGGGCGCGCAGGGCGACGGCACGTTCCAGCAGTGCTGTACGGTCAGGATGTTCCGGCATGGCGTTGAGAATATCCTCAAGTTCGCTTGGGCGGGACGGGTCATAGTAGATCCCCTTCCTGTCCAGAACGAGTGAATAGGGCCAGTTGAAATCCGAACCCAGGCCCACGGAACGGATAAAGCCGTCTTCCATGCGGGTCAGCCGTATTCCCCTGTCATCGCATATTTTTTGAAGCGCCGCATCCACACCGGACGACCATGCCACGAGTTCGCCGCCTTTTGCCCAGACATCGTATACCGCGCGTTTCGCATTCCGGTAAAAAACGGTTTGTCCTCCGGTGGATTGCAGATAGGCTCTTGCGTAAGGCCGCTTCCACCAGCGAAAGCCCACGCAGACATGGAAACAACGATTTCGCTCGTTCTGTCCGCGCTGTTCGGCCAGCAGGCCGATAGCGTCATGGATGTCGCAACGCTCGCCGCGTATGGGATTCACATAGCGGGCATACAGCAGATACGCGGCGGCAAAGATTTCCTCAAGGTTCCGTTGCTTTTTCCTTCGTGAACAGGTCAGGCGGTCTCTGGTCAATCCCCATCCGGCATAGAAGGGCATGCCAAAGCAATGAACTTCCTTGCCGAGCATGAGAGCTTCAAATCCCATCTGCGACGTGACCGTGTATACCACATCCGCCCCGGCCAGCAGGGAGAGTGGCGCGCAGTCCGCCGCAATGACCCTGACGCCGCGTCCGGCGGCATAGGCGGCCAGATAGCCACGCTTTTTCCCAGCAATGACATCCGGGTGCGTTTTTACCCAGACCTGCGAAAGCGGGTATGCCGTCAGGGCTTCTTCCAGCATGGCCCGAAACGTATGCTCGTCCGTACCTCCGAGCGTGACACTGGCATCGCCCACCGTCTGGTCGAGAACCAGCACGCGGGGAGCCGGGGTTTCTCCCCATACCCACGTCGGCGCATCCGGAGCGTGGTTGTACTTACTCAGGTTATGCCGGATGATGTCCCGCATGGCGCACCGGGCGGACTCCATCAGCTCCGGCGTTTCCCAGCCGGAAACATTGAGAAGATTCTCCAGGTCGGACGGCTCCCCAGCGTCATAGTAGATGCCAGTATGATCCACCACCAGGGAAAGCGGCTGCGCTCCCTTGCAGCCCAGGTCAAGGGAACGTATGAAGCCGTCCTCCAGAGCGATGTAAGGGAGGTTGTGTTGGGTGGCATAGCGGCGGGCCTTGTCCGCTGTGGATTTGTGGCCCCAGCCAACCACCATCGTGCGGACAAGTTGACTTTCCCGCGTCAGAAACGCACCCAGAAACTGATTGCATTTCAGTGCGGAGGAAAAATACTTGAACATAGGCAGTCATTCAATCCGGCTGGATAACCATGTATCTTCCAGACATATGCCAGTTCCAGGCATCCGCAATGATGGTATCCACGCGTGAACGGCAGGGCTTCCAGTGCAGGATTTCCTTCGCATGTGTTCCGTCCGCCACCAATACCGGCGGATCGCCTGCCCGGCGTTCCCCTGTCGTATGAGGCAGGTACCGTTCGGTGACCCGCTCCACGGCATGCAAAATTTCCTTTACGGAAAATCCCGTCCCCGTGCCGAGATTGAGGGAAATTCCCTGGCCTGACTCTCCGGCGTGCAAACGTTCCATCGCAAGTACATGCGCGAAAGCCAGATCGGAAACATGGATGTAGTCCCGTATGCAGCTGCCATCCGGCGTGGGGTAATCGCTTCCCATGACGCGGAAATCTTTCAGTTCGCCGGTAACAGCCATAAGCGCGCGGGGAATGAGATGGGTTTCCGGGAGATGGCATTCGCCGCATTCTCCTTCCGGGTCGGCTCCCGCTGCATTGAAGTAGCGCAATGCTGTCCATGAGATTCCATATGCCCGTGCGAAATCCGCCAGCATCCATTCCATGAACAGCTTTGTTTCCCCATAGGGATTAATGGGCCGGGCGGGCATGTCTTCCGTTATGGGGCACTGCTCGGGAATGCCATACACGGCAGCCGTGCTGGAAACCACAATATTTCTTACGCCCGTATCCCGCATGGATTCCAGAATGTTCAGCGTTCCCCCCACATTGTTACGGATATACTTGCCCGGATTACTGACTGACTCCCCCACCTGGGAGAAGGCCGCAAAATGGATGATACCCTCCGGTTTGTGCTTGCGCAGGCAGGCCCGCAGTTTTTCTCCGTCAAGAATATCTCCCCGGATAAAGTCTCCCCATTTCGCCAGCTTGCGGAATCCCGTGGAAAGATTATCGTAGACAATCACCTCATGACCCGCGCGGCCAAAGCCTTGCAGGCATGACTGCCGATATATCCCGCGCCGCCTGTTACGAGAATTTTCATATGCCCGCCCCCATCCGGGGACGTATCCGCGTTTCAAAAACATGCAGTGCATTGGCAACGGCCTTGTCCATATCCCAATAACGATATGCCCCCAATCGGCCCCCCAGAATCAGGCCGGGCGTTTTGGCAGCCTCTTCGGCATAGCGGGCGTATAAAGCCGTATTGCGTTCGTCATTGACCGGGTAATAGGCTTCTTCTCCTCGGCTCCAGGTCGCGGGGTATTCCCGGCAGATGACGGTTTTCCCCAAATTGAACGGGGCTGTTCTTTCCGGGTGGTAATGTTTGAATTCATGGATGCGGGTCCAGGGGGCATCCGGATCGGCATAATTCATGACGGTTGTTCCCTGAAAGTCCCGGACATCATGTGTTTCCCACTCAAAGCGGAGCGAACGCCATTCCAGTTCCCCGTATTTATAGTCGAACAGTTCGTCAGGCATACCGGTATAAATGACCGTAGCGTCCGAGGGGATTTCGCTTCTGATGCTCGCGTAGTCGCAGCCCAGACGAACGGTAATATTCGGGGGCGTCAGCATGTTTTTGAACAAACTGAAGTATCCGTCCCTGGGTACGCCCTGCCATGTGTCGTTGAAGTAATCCATATCGTAGCAGGTACGGAACGGCAGTCGGTTGATAATGGAGGCGGGCAGCTCTTTGGGGTCACGTTCCCACTGCTTGCGGGTATAGTTCTTGATGAAGGCATCATACAGAGGCCGCCCGATGAGAGAAACAGCCTTTTCCTCGATATTGGCGGGCTGTTCGACTCGATCGCGCGCAATCTCGGCGGCAAGAAAGGCTTCAGCCTCGGAAGGCGTGAAGTTTTTGCCGTAAAAGGCATTGATAGTGAACAGGTTAATGGGCATGGCATAGACTTTGCCGCCATGTGTGATGAGCACCTTGTGCCGGTAGGAGGTGAATTCGCAGAACCGGGAAAGGTATTCCCATACCTGCGGTAGCGAGGTATGAAAGATATGCGAACCGTAACGATGACACTCGATTCCCGTTTCCTCATCCAGTGAAGAATGACAGTTGCCGCCGATATGGTCACGGCGTTCAATAATGGTCACGGGTTGTTTCATGACCGAGGCTATGCGCTCGGCCATGACTGCTCCCCAGATGCCGGTGCCTACGATAAGGTATTGCATGAAGTACTCCTAACTAAAAATACTTACTCTATAACAATCTACTTCAAAGCTCTTGCTATATACTCATCCATCAATTTCCAGAACCAATCATTAATATATGAAGTTTTATATCCAAGTCGACGAGCCTTATCCATATTCATTGAAAATGTTTTTTCATTAAAAGGAGATGCTATTCCATTACTATTAACAATTGCCTTTTTACCTGTTTTGCTTTCAATATAATTTAAAATCATACTAATAGTAATCATTCCTTCACTTGATAGATTAATTGGGCCAGAAAAGTTTTGCGCAGCAATCCAAGGTAAAAATCTTCCGACTTCAATATCACGAATAAATGTAAATCCTTTTGATATGTCATTAATATTCATAGGAATTTGTTTGAAAATATTTTTACAATAAAAAAACAGTCTGTCAGTTTTTGTAACATATGGTATTCTTACAGTTACAGCATTAATATTTTTATATTTTTGATATAATATTGCCTCAGCAGCTTTCTTCCCTTCACCATATCCCTTACCATACTTACCATATTCAATATTATTTTCAGAAGAAGAAATATTAAATTTTAATGGATCAAACAATGTTTCACTCATATCCTCTTTTCTATCGCGATAAACAGCAATAGATGAAATCTGAATATATTTATCACATTGTATATTTTTAAGTATATTATCAACATTTACATATGAAAAGGCAAGGTTATCAAAAACAACATCAAATTTTTTACCATATAATGCATTTTTTACACTATATTCATTGGAAACATCCATAACAAGGCGGTTTACATACATTCCAAAGCTATCTTTAGTGCGTCCTCTAGTAGCGATGGTAACATCATTGCCAAGTGCAAGCAGTTTCTTGACCAACTGTACGCCCATAAAACGGGTACCGCCAATGACCAGCACTTTACGCCCGCTGATGGGAGCCTGTGCATGACTTGTCAGCACGGCATATTCTGGACGGCCACAGCTTTCCAAGCCAGTCGCCATACCATCACGACTCCAGGCAACATCCTCTTTCACCGCCTTGGCGGGACTTCCCGCTATGGAGCAATTGTTTGGGAATATCCCCTTAACGACACTGCGGGCTCCGACAATACTCCCGCTTCCTATATTCGTTCCGTGCATGATGAAAGCCTGCTTGCCCACCCACACATGGTCTCCTATAACCAGATGATTGGAAGGACGATAATTCCCGCTCATATCACGATTAGTGCAAGCCCCTGACTTGACATCGAAAACGGAATGTCCATCCCCAGCCCACAGCTCATTTTCATAGGAAAACATGCAGTCCCGGCCAATAATGATTTTTTTGCCCTGATTGGCATGTAGACCAAAGTGAGAGCTGGACGTGCAGGATTCATTGATGAGTGCTGAAGATGGATTAAAAAATCTAAACAAGGCACCTGCGTTAAATACGCAGTTGCGACCTATGACCAAGGACATGTCGTGCTCAAAATCCTTCGCTTCGATTTGACTAGCGGAATTAAAACGCGTGCCTTCTCCAATATCAATAAAGGCATTGGCGCCCACATCGACGGTAATATTTGCTCCATGGGTAATATTTTTGCTCAACATAATGTGATTATTAAATCCTCTAAAAATAACTTTTCCCACAATAGTATTGAAGCCTTCTATAGAATTACCATAATCATCATAGTAATTTTTCTTAGCTAAATCATAACGCTCTAAGACAAGAGGTTTAAATTTTCTAAAGACAAAATCCTTTTTTTCTCGATAGCCAAAAACGGCAAGTTGGTTATAAACCCCATCATCATACGCTCTATCAAGAGAGACCAGATAATATTCCGAGCTCTTACCGTTGAGGATGGAAAAATCTTCTATCCGGCCCTTGACCTGTGCCTCCTTACGCTGGGAGACTCCAAACGCGACCGTGAGGCCAAAATATTTCTGAAGAATGGTCTCAAATTTTTCGGAACGAATCCATGTGACCACTTTTCTTCCACAAAAATTTGTGGCAACAACTTTGGCGATAAGATAGAACTCGTGGTCCTCTTTGGGCACGGTTTTTATCAAGTTAAGGTATATCTGCTCATATATCCGGTTTTGTGAACAAGCGGACTGAAGCATATCAAAAGGTAATTTATCAAGATTTTCAAAAAATATATTTCTATTTTTATGTACCGGATAGGGATGCTTTATAATATTATTCCCCTTTATAGCAATATTTAATGGTGCTTCTTTGACGCGAGACATGGCATCTTTAAGTTTATCAAAGAGAGATTCTCCGTGGGCATTATTCACTAACACAACAGAAGTCCCTTTGTTATCATTAAAGGATGGATCAAATTCTGACACTCGCCAAAAATCACCAATGGAGAGATCGCCTTGCCGTGGCAAGGTATTTACTTTGCAAACACCACAGACACTATTTTTGGCAATATTTTGCAGATAGGCTTTAAAATACGGGTCGTCTCCCGAACCCTTTGAGTACTTTGTGCCATCTTCAAAGTATGCATTCATTCCTGCATACCACCCCCAAGGCTCTTTAGCCTTGAATTCAAGGCGAGTAAGTTTTTTGCCATTGAGGATATCATGATGGTATTTTTTAAAAACTTTGGAAGAAGCAATCCCATGACAAAAAATGTCAAGAGTATATAATTTTTCATAATCTCTTCCCAAATAAGCATAGAGCCCGGCCACTTGGCATGGCATACCGCTAAAAAGAACATATTTTTCTTTTTCCAGAAGCTCTTTTATCTTGGGATAAACAGGGCTAGCCTCACTTTGCATGTACTTTGAACCGCGTAGCTTTCCCAGCTGACTAATGCTATCAATAACAATATGCTTGACTTCAAAGGTATCCGTGTAGGCTGCACCGCATACATAGCCCTCAAGATTCAGAATATATTCCGCAGCAACTGTAAACATGCCGCCAGATGAACTTATTTTACGTGTTTCATCCTTCGCCATCATTGCATAGCATTTTGGGTTAGCAATATTTTTATATTGAGGATTAAGTGCTATACAATGCTTTCCACACATGCCACAATTAATACAAAGACTTTCTTTTACTCTGGCGCGTAAAAATCCATGTTCATCTTTTTTCATTTCTATAGCGTTATGAGGACATATTTCTGAGCAAGCTCCACAGCCTGTACATAATTCTGGCTGAAGCTTGACAATAGATTTATCTATTAATGCTGTGTTTTGAATTTTTTTGACAGGAGTATCAAGCGCATTTTTTAACCATTCCATACTTACGCGAATAAAACTATTCAATTTATCTACTACCGCATCATAGTCAATCATATGAGATAGTATTTCTAAAGAATAATTGTCTAATACCATACGTGAAGTCAGTTCAAGCTTTTCCAATAAAGATGCAAACCTTGTTAATCCTCTCTTCTTATTCCCTAAGCATATAAATTGTTTACGAAAAACAATAGAAAAACATACCCCGTGGAATGAATCGGTAACAATAAAAGATGCTTTTTTAAAGCAATATAAAAAATCTTCCACATGAACATTTTCCAAGGTATTTTCTAAATTTAACTTTTTATTGTTTTCTTCAAAATGCCAAGGTATGCCATCAACAATACAAATTACTTTTTTATTAAGGGTTTTGCTTAAAGAAAGAACGTAATCCCGTTTTTCGGCAGTAGCATCAAGTATATATACCAGCATAAAATCTTCTGGAATATCCAATTGGGAAGATGCTATAAGATTTTCATAATGCACCATATCACACATAAAAATAGGATCAGCAATATGTTCCACATGTAAACCAAAATTATTTTGAGCAACTGTCACTCCGCTATCTTCTCTCACGGAAATAGCGTCAAATTTTTCTAAAAGAATTTTTGCATGTTCCTTATAACCATCAGGAGCTGAAAAGTTGTCGTGCCCAAAGGAGGTGGCGCATGCAATTTTACGCTTATCGTCATCCACAAAATCAAAAAATAAGGAAAAACCAAAAGGACGGGCCAGCCCATAATTCCAAAGTTGGTCTGATCCTAGCATAAAGGTAGAGCACAAAGAATTTAAATCGCCCAGCTCTGATAATTTAAAAACTTTACTGATATTGTAGTGCTTTTGTGAAAAAATTCTGGAATGGGTCTGCGAATATTCGATGTCATTGGGAAAGATTAAAGGTTTGTCAATCATGAGTACAGACTTGCCTAAATCTTTGAGTATATTATTTAATGCATAATAAGTAAGCATGCTTCCATAATTACAGCTATACCAAAATCCCATAACCCCGACATCAAAAGGTGAAGTTGATGTACTTTTCTTAATGGAATTACTCATATCTCTTCCCCATAGTTGATTTTAGACACGGCCATCCCATTTTATGGCGCTTATGAGCATGACCAATAACGACCTTACCAGATTTTACTACCTTAACAAAAAGGTAAAAGTACAATTTTAATGAACTCATTGATTAAAATTTTCTCTCCAGAATTTATCGTTTTTCAATGTTTTCAAAAAGTTTTGATAGTGTTTTTTTAATTTACTATAATTGAGGTAAAATTTTGTGGAAGCTAAAATCATATAATATAAATTCTTCAAAGCATATTGCGTATTTAGTTTTAGAATAAATTCAGTCTTATTGATTTCATTGCATACGAGGACTTCATCACGCAGAAAGACGCGATTGGCGAACGGCACTTGATATTTACTCAGGCGATTCATCCCCTTGCGCACCATACAGCCAGGTAACAGGTGACCATTCAAAGATATTTTTCGGATAAATTTAGTACAGAAGGGTAGGCGAATATTTTCCCTTGCTTCAGGTATATCCTGATAGCTCCGCCGCAGGGGACGCGGGGCCTCCTGCGTATATCTTTTCTTGATTTTTGCCCTGATTTTGCTGGTATCCATGTTGTCCAGCCAGTATTTCGGGCCTTCCAGCATATCAGCAAATGATGTAACTATTGCATTTGCAGTATCATATTGGTATGACCAATTAAAACGCTTAAAAAATGCCCACACCATCTTGAGAATATCCCAAGCGCCGTTGTCAATATGTTTCAATACAAGATGATGTAAAATATGAGAACGTACATCTAAATACAGTGTCATTGGAGATTCTTTAATCTTGAAATCTTCCTGCCATACACATATGCCATTCATACGAACAATATTAAACTTGTTTGTATATGAAAACTCTATATCATCGCCTCGAACAAAAAATGGAAAAGAGAACATCTCAACATTGTTTATAGGGAACATGAAGAACCACCATGCGCCGTATGTAGGCTGTAGAGCATCTTCTTTTTCATTTAGTACAAGTATATTAGGATCTCTCAAATCATAATTGCAGTGCATAGGATGACAGCATTTATCGAACCATGCACCGTTTTCCCATTGGATGAATTGTACATTTTCCGATAGCATGGCCCCACTGACGGCAACGGACATATCTTTTGCATGCCGCATGAAAGACATACTGCGAAAGAGCGAGCCTGCTTCGCAACTGGCGTCATCGTCCATAAACAGGCAGTGGGTGTATGTCCCCTTATCCCGATAATGCATGAGGCTGCGCATAAAGCCGCCCGTCCCGCCGAGATTTCTGTTCGGGATCAGGGTCGCGGCGGGCACATCTTCTGGGACAAGAGTTTGCCCGTTGTCGACCACTGTTATGTCAATGACGTCGTGATAGAGGGGATGTGCGGCAATGGCCTTGCCCAACCGGGCCACGGACGCCTTGACAGCCTCCTCGCGGCGATAGGTAGTGATGCCGATGCCCAGGCGCACAGGCTGGGTTTCAGGGGCATCCGTCAGGTATCCTCCACCGTACAGTACGCACTTCTGTTCGGCATGAATGTGCAGGCCGATGATGCCGGTATCAGGGTATTTGCCGAGTGGCAGCTCCAGTGTGGTACGGTGGTCGGCTTTCAGTTTCCATGCGGCAAGAACACTTTTTCCCCTCTCGCAGATATGAATAGCCTCGGCTCTCGCTTCGCCCATGAAATCGAGATACAACGCCAGATGATCGACATTGGTATATTTTTGCCATTTTACGGCGCTGAAGGCGTTGAAATAGGTCAGCAGATCCACGGAAGAATCTTTATTCAGATGAACGCATTTCTCCTCGAAGGAATAGTAGGCTCGCTCTCCGGTGAATCGATAGTACAGCGGTTCCTCACAACACAATTCGTATGTTGGCAACAGAAAATCATACAGCACATGCTCAGGGCGGATGGCTTTCTCAACGGCGATGGAACTGTCGTCAAAGACAACGCTTTCTTCCAGTGCATGAAGGCTGATTTCCAGAGTGCCCGACTGAATTCCGCTCAAGTCTATTTCGCATGTCCCCTTGCCGGGGCTATGAGCCTCAAGTGTTTTTTCTCCGCACCAGACAAAACTTTTTCCCTCAGAGCTGACTCCGGCTTTGATCAAAAGCTTTCCAACGAAATTCAAGGACAGGGAAAAACGGTCGCCATAAACTTTCTCCAGAGAAACAACATCCAGGGGGGAGAGTTGAAGATGCTCCCAGCGCAACCATTTCCCTTCTTCAATGTATAACTCATCACCCATCAGGCAGGGCTCGGAAGACAAGCTGTCCACAAACTGAAAAATATTCATACAAATTACTCCATACATACAGCACGCGACGTGGTATGGTGATTTTTATGCCAGGGCATATTTTATTTTTTGCGCTATTGTTGGAATATCACTGTCGAGATAAATCTTGCCTTTGTTTAAATATTTAAATTTATGCATAAGTTTCTCCTTATTTTTGGGAGAAACTCTTTTCAAAAGACTGTTCATTTGGGTAAAGACTTTATACAAAAATAAGTCATAATCTCTAAATCCATTATTGAATATCCAGTCAGCCTCCATCTCCCAGGCTTTAATGACAAAATCAATTTTATCATCCACAAATTGTATGGATTGCATATTATGAATAGTATACGTATATTTTATATCATTTATTATATATATTGATGGATTTGCATAAAATAAAGACACTACGAACATGGCGTCCTGAAAAGATGCTCCTGGAGTTTCACAGAAACATACAGACTTTTGCCGCATGAAGTTCTTTCGATATATGCCGTTAAAAACTGAAGGATGAGAACGCCAGAACCTTTTCAGGGCATATTTATCAAGAATTTTTCCTGTAAAGTTCTGTTTCCAGTGATATAGCGTACGGGACTGGCCATTTTCATGGCGGTATATTCCGTTATATCTGATAATGTCAGCCTGACTGTAGCGATCGGCAGTTTGCCAAAGGCAGGAGTAAAAATCAGGAGTTATACAGTCATCAGGTTCATAAATGGCCCAAAAATCGCCTGTGGCCTGTTTGATTCCAAAATTGCAGGCATGCCCATATCCCCGGTTTTCCATGCTGAAGATATGGAAACGCCCATCATTCGCACAGAGCTGCTCTAAAATGTTCAATGTGGCGTCAGTGGAACCGTCATTGACGAGGAGAAATTCAATATTCGGCTCATCCTGAGCCTTCAGGCAGGAAATTGCCCGCATGATGAATTTCTCCATATTGTATATGGGAACGATGACAGAAATTTTCATATGTCCCCCTTGAAACCTGATTTCTTTTCCAAAATCCCGTCCACCAGCTCCCGCAATGCCCCCTGACCACCCCCGCATTCCAGCACGAGGTCAGCCCTGTCCTTCACGTAATCCGGCGCATCTCCCACCGTCACGGACACCCCGCACTGGTTAAAAACCTCCATGTCCGGGATGTCGTCTCCGATAAAGACAACTTCGTCAGCGACAACGCCGTAGCGCTCCATGATGCCCGACAACGCCGCCCGCTTGTCCACCTGCCCCAATACGGCCTCGGTAATGCCCAAATCTGCAAGCCGTCTGCGCAGGGCCGGGCAGTCCCGCCCGGAGAGCACGGCCACCTGTATCCCGGCCTGTTGCAGCAGCCTGACGCCCAGGCCGTCGCGGGCATGAAAGCGTTTCAGACACTCGCCGTCAGGCCCGTAGTACAGACCGCCGTCCGTGAGCACGCCGTCCACATCGGTGATGACCAGCTTGATGTGGCGCAGTCTGCGTGTCAGTTCGGGATTCAGTCGCGCGGCAGCCACAGACAGAGCAGAAACAGGCCGCCGCAAATCCCCCACAGCCACGGTTCCAGCATGTGCATTGTCAGCATTTTCCTTCTCCCTGATGACCGCACGTACCCGCTCCAGGTCTTCGGGGGTGTCCACGCCCGCGCCCATCGGCGGCGCTTCCAGCACGCGGATGGCAATACCGGCCTGGAGAAAACGGAGCTGTTCCAGCTTTTCCGCCTGTTCCAGCGGAGAGAACGGCAAAGAGGCAAAGCCGCGCAGGACATCGGCCCTGTAGGCGTAGATGCCCACATGCCCCAAAAATTCGGTGGATTCGCCACGTTCGCGCACAAAGGGCAGCGGCGCGCGGCTGAAATACAATGCGTTTCCCGCATGGTCGCGGATGACCTTGACCTGATGCGGAGAACGGGCCTGTTCCTCGCTGATACGGCTGCACAGGGTCGCCACCTGCACGCCTGCATCTTCCGTGAAGACGTCCCGCAGCCTTTCAATGGCCGAAGCTTCCAGCAAGGGTTCGTCGCCCTGAATATTGACGTACACGTCAGCGGCAAGAGAGGCGGCGACCTCGCGCACCCTGTCGGAACCGGACTGACACTCTGGAGAAGTCATGCATACCTTGCCGCCGAAGCGCTCCACAGCATCGGCTATGCGGGCGTCGTCCGTGGCCACTACAACTTCATCCAGCCCACGCGCACGGGACACGATCTCCCAGACGTGCTGCAACAGCGGCTTGCCGCAGATGTCCAGCAGGGGTTTGCCCGGCAGACGGGTGGAGGCATAACGGGCGGGGATAACGGCGACGGCTTTCATGCCCCGACTCCCGCGGTTTCCTTTGCCAGTTGATCAAACGCCTTGAGTTGCTCCAGCAATGGCGGCAGGTCACGCAGGGCCAGCATGTTGGGACCGTCGCAGGGGGCCCTGTCCGGGTCGGGATGCACTTCCAGGAACAGACCGGCCACACCCACGGCCACGGCGGCGCGGGCCAGCACGGGCACGAATTCCCGCTGTCCGCCGCTGCGGTCGCCCAACGCGCCGGGAAGCTGCACGGAATGCGTGGCGTCAAAGACGACGGGCGCGCCGGTGCGCTTCATAATGTCCAGCCCGCGCATGTCCACCACCAGACTGCCGTAGCCGAAGCTCGTGCCGCGTTCGCACAGGCAGATACGCTCGTTGCCCGTTGCTCTGGCCTTTTGCAGCACATTCTCCATCTCCCACGGGGCGAGAAACTGGCCTTTCTTGATGTTCGCGGGCTTGCCTGTGGCGGCCACGGCGGCAATCAAATCAGTCTGGCGGCAGAGAAAGGCCGGGGTCTGGAGCATGTCCGCCACTTCGGCCACAGGCGCGGCCTGTTCCGGCGTATGCACATCGGTCAGCACGGGCACGCCCACGCTTTCCCGCACCTCGGCCAGAATGGACAACCCTTCGGCCATGCCCACGCCGCGAAACGATGCGCCGGAAGAACGGTTGGCCTTGTCGAAACTGGACTTGTAGAGGAACGGCACGCCCGCCGCCGCAAAGATCTCCCTGAGCGCGGCGGATACTTCCAGCGCGTGGGCGCGGCTCTCCAGCGCGCACGGCCCGGCAATGCAGAACAGGGGCGCATTGTTGTCCACCGGCCCGAAGACCTTGCCCTGAAACTCCAAGGAAAATCCCATAATCCCCCCTACAGCCCTACGGCGACCTTGACGGCCACGGCCATCTGGTACAGCACCTGGGTCACGTCCTTGACCAGTTGCAGATTCTTGGAATCAAACCTGGGCATGACCAGAATGCGGTCGCCGGGCTCGATTTTCTGCCCTCTGGCGCGGGAGACTTCCCCGTTGAGGCCCACGATCAGGATGTTGCCCGCGTCCGCCCGGTCGGACAGCCCGCCCGCGCCGCTGAGATAGCCTTTCAGGGAAAGGCCCTTTTCCCAGGTCACGGCGGTGGGGATGAGCACTTCGCCGGAAACGTGCACCACGTCTGTTTTCCGGGGAATGATGATTTCGTCGCCTTCCTCCAGCAGCACGTCGGAAATTCTGCCCTCGCGGGAGACCACCAGCACGCCGTCCGGCTCCAGTTGCGAGGCCCGCTGCACGAAGTTCTGGATCAGCTCGGCTTCCTTGACCCGGATGCCGGCCTCGTCCACGGAAGCGGACGTGGCGGTCAATGCGCTCTGTTCCAGACGGCGCAGGGCGTCGGCCAGAATGACCTTCTGCTCGGCCGCCACACTCCTGCGGCGGATATAGATGGACTTGATGTCCGCAAGCTCCGGCTCCACGGCCACATATTCCAGCAGCGTCTTCAGTCTGGTCTGCTTGAGCACGGGAAAGCGCGACGCGCCGTGAATGGCCCCGGACGCGGCCACCATGATGGTTTTGCCCCGCGTGTCGGCCACAAATTCCACCCGGTCCCCGTCCTCAAGCCGCAGGTTGCGGAAATCGTCCAGAGTCACGTACACGTTGAACGGCTCGTCGTTGCGCATGCCGCCCACACTGACGTGGGAAACGCCGTTCATGGGCAGGGCGTAGGCCAGAAGTTCCCTGCCGCCGGCTGTTGCTCCCCTGAACTCATAGCGGGCGGGCTGGCGCAGCAGGCCATAGGCGGCCACCGACATGCCGAAGGGTTCCACCAGAATGGTGTCGCCGTCTTTCAGGCGGATGGCGGGCAGTTCGCCCCGGAGCATATAGCTGTAGAGATCCACTCGGCCGATGGTCTGTTTGCCGCGCAGAATTTTGATGTTCCGGTAGCTGCCCTGTTCCGGCAGGATGCCTCCGGCCCGGTCCAGATAGGACATGACGGAATCCTGCGGCCCGCCCGCGTAACGGCCGGGATTGGGCACGTTCCCGGCCACATAGACGGCCACGGGCTGGGCGCTTTGCAGGTTCACATAGATATTGACGTTCTCCGGGAAGACCGAGGCCAGTTCAGCCCGTACCGCGCCGGGCAGTTCAGACTGCCGCAGCCCGGCTATCCGCACCGGCCCCACTTCCGGCAGAAAGATGTTGCCCTGCTGGTCTACAAAGAGCACATCGTCATAGCTTCTTGCGCCCCAGACGCGCACGGTGATTCTGTCGCCCGGCAGAATCACATAATCGTCATTCATCCCATTGCCGTAGGTTCCCGCGAAATTGCCCCGGAACAGGTTCGCGCCGAAGGGCTGCAAGCCCTGCGTCATGTCGGGCTGATACGTGTCCAAAGCCCAGGCGGGCAGACCCGGCAGATACTGGCGTTGACGGTTTTCCCGCCGGTAGCCGGAATCCTGCCGCAACACGCCCTGCTGATGAACAGTTTCCCGTTGATAACCGCCCGCCTGGTAGGACGGGGGCCGGGTCGAAGGTATGCCCTGAATGCCGCCGCTGCCGCCGGGGCTGGGATTGCCGGACTTGCCCAGACTCCCGCCGTACGTTGCTCCGTTCTGGCGCGGCTCTTCCGCCGCGTGAGCGGATGTATGCAAGGAAACGAGCAAAACAAGCAACAGCGCCAGAAGAGGCCAATTAAATATGGGGGTCCGGGGGAGATTATCTCTCCCGGCGGGGTTCGGGGCGGAGCCCCGCTTTTCCAACCACCTTACATCCATCATATTAAAACCCCGCGTGTTCGCGCACGGCGGCGATAATCAGGGAACACAGACCCGCCAGCGCAAGAGCGCCGACAAGGACATAGGCCGTAAACAGGAAAGGACGTGGATACAGGGATTCGTCCGGCAGGGCCGGAACCTGAAAGGCCACCACATAGCGGGACTTGGCTTCCGCCTTCACGCGGGCGGTTTCCAGCGAAGTCATGGCCGAGACAAGCTGCTGGCGGGCGAACTCGCTTTCGGTCTGCAAGGCTTCGTATTCCCCGGCAAAGGCGGTCAGGCTGTCTTCGCGGGCCGCCTCCCCGGCCAGGCGCAGCTTTTCCGAGGCAAGCTGCTTTTCCACCGCCTCCAGCCGGGCGCGTAGCCCCACCAGGGTCGGGGCGTTCTTGCTCATGTAGGTGGAGGCTTCCGCGATTTCCGCGCGGACTTTCACAGCCTCGCCTTCCAACTGGCTGACGATGCCCTGCAACCCGCCCGCCGTGCTGACCGGGTCCAGCATGCCGCTCCTGTTGCGGAATTCCCGCATGGCTTCCTGCGCCTTGCTCACGCGGGCTTCCGCCGTCTTCACCTCGCTCATGGCCAGGGTAATGGAATCTTCCTGGGCGCGGCGGCTCATGGCGTTGACCAGCGCCTCGCTTTTGGCCAGTACCGCTTCTCCCAGACGCTTGGCCGTGGCCGGGTCATAGGCTTTGACGGAGAGGGCGATGATGCCGGTTTCCGGGTCAAAGGAGGGGTTCACCGCCCATTGCCAATAGGAGAGGCGTTCATCCCGCGTGGCGTCGGCGGCCAGACGGCTGATCAGGTCATACTCGCGGCTGGAGAAATGGCGGAAGATACCCATTTCTCCGTCAATGGCCTCCATGATGTCCGGGGACTGGATGTATTCGGCCACGATGTTGGCATCCACACCCACCGCCGTGGCGGCGGGCATCAGCATGGCCATGAGTCCCGTGCCCATCCCCCCGGTTTCCGCGCCGCGCACGGCGAAACGGGCTTCGGCGATATACATGGGCGAAGCCCACAGGCCGAAGTACAGCAGGGACAGGAATGTGGGCAGCAGCACGGCCAGCAGCAGCGCCTTCATGGCCGGGGAAAGGCGGGAATTTATTCTGTCGAACGTCGTGGCGACAGGGGGCGCGGCCAGAACCAGATCGGGAATGGCCTGCGAGGTCTGGTCGGCGGGCGCGGGCGAAGTCGGAACCGTTGCGGGCTTTGGGTTCTCGGCTGTTTTGGGCGGCGCGGAAGCCGCTTTGGCCGGAGCGGGAGGCTGTCCTTTGGGGGCGGCGGAAGGAACCTTGTTCCCGGCTTCCGTTTTTGACGGCGCGGCAGGCGAACTTCCTTTGGGCGGCGTCGCCGCTTGCGCCCTGGATTTCTCTTTTGGGGCAGCGGGAGGCGTTGCCTGCGCTTGTGCCTTCGGAGGCGCGGCGGGAGAAGGCTGGGCCGGAGACGCCTTGTTTGGGGAAGGCGAGGGCGCGGCGGGAGAAGAAGGTTTTGCATCCGGAGCCTGTTTGGGCGCGGAAGTCCTGGCTCCGGAAGCCTGCGTGGCGGGGATGCCTGTCCTGCTATCCGGCATGGCAAATCCCCGTATAGACGCGCAGGGCGTCATTGAGCTTGTCGTACACGGTCAGCAGGCCATTGTGCAGCACCGCCGCGCTGTCGCAGTTCTTGCGGATGGTGGCCACGCTGTGCGACACCACAACCAGCGTCGCGTGCGCCCTGCGCGCCTCAAAGAGCTTTTCCGCCCTGGCCCGGAAAGAGGCGTCGCCCACGGAATACGCCTCGTCAATCAGATAGAAGTCAAAACCGATGGACATGCTCAGACCGAAAGCCAGCTTGGAGCGCATGCCCGCTGAATAGGTTTTTACCGGCATGTCCATGTACGGACCGAGTTCCGTAAAATCCTCCACAAATTCCGTCACGTCATTGATGTCCGCGCCGTAGATGCGGCAGGTGAAACGCAGGTTTTCCCGTCCGGTCAGACTGCCGTTGAAGCCTCCGGCAAAACCGATGGGCCAGGATACCCGCCCCTTGCGCGTCACAATGCCGCTGTCCGGGCGTTCCGCGCCGCTGATGATGCGGATAAGCGTGGACTTGCCCTGACCGTTCAGCCCCAGAATCCCCATGTTCACGCCGGGCCGGAAGGTGATGCTGACATCATGCAGGACATCCCTGCGTTTTCCGTGCGGCAGACGGTAGGATTTGTTGATGCGGGAAAGCTCGATCATCGGACTTCCCTCCCGCGCACATAGCGTTCCAGCAACAGGCCGAGGCAGAGCGACCCCAGACACCACGCGGCCACATAGTCCATGCTGTACAGGGGGGCGGATGAGGACGCGGAAAAACCGTAGCGCTGCCATTCAATGAGTTGCGCCACGGGGTTCAGCAGCAGGGGCCCGGAAAAACGGGCGGGCAGTTCGGATACCTGAAAAAATACCCCGGACGCAAAGAACAGGAAGCGCATCAGAATGGGCACAAGCCGTTCCAGCGTGGGCCAGAGGCGGGCCAGGGACGCGAAAACAAGCCCTATGCCCAATCCCAGCAGGGGGGCAAGGAACAGCGTGGCCGCAAGCGAACCGGGATGACGCAGCTCGACGGGTTGCCCCAGGGCGGCGGCAAGGGACAGAATGACGAGGGCGCAGACAAGCTGCGTGCCCCAGACCACAATGACCCGCGCCAACATCAGATCCAGTTCCGTCACCTGCGGAAAGGTCAGCAGCGCCTGATTGGCGCTTACGGCTTTCATGCAGCGGGAAATGGCATCGCTGCACATATACCAGGGAATGAAACCGCAGAGCAGAAAAACCGCCATCCCCATGCCGTGGGGGGCGTGCGCGCCGAGAAACTCACGGAACAGCCAGAATACCGCTATATTGAACGCCGTCTGGATAATGGCCCAGAGGTAGCCGAGCCGGGTATTGCCGTACAGCGTATGCACTTCCCGCATGACCAGAGCGTAAATCACTCTTCCCTGCACGGTCAGGGCGGGCGATACGGAAGAAGCGGGAACAGCGTCGGCGTTCATCGCGGCATGCTCTCAAAGATGGTGGGGAGGAAACGCCAGTTGCCTTTCTCTTCCTTGCAGAACGCGAACCTGTGGCTCATGGTTCCGCGTGTGACGCGGGCGGAACGGCACTCGTTGCCCAGACCGGAAAGATAGGGGGCTCCAGCCTCAATGCTGGCCGGGCCGAAGGGACTTTCGGCAAAGTATTGCGTTGCGCCTTCCGGCAGGGCGGCCACCTGTTCGTTGAACGACTGCGCGGCGGGAACCGTCTCCGGAGTGGAAGTCGTCGGAGAGACGGATTCACGCGCGGCGCAGCCGGAAAGTATGGCGCAGAAGACCAGGAAGAGCAGGGATTGCCGCCACATTATTCCACCCCCGCGCGCAGGCAGTCATGAACATTGAGAATGCCCACCGGCTTTCCTTCCCTGGTGACGAACAGCGAGGTAATCCTGTTTTCCTGCATGAGCCGCAGGGCGGCCACGGCCAGCGTGTCTTCATTCACCACCACAGGATCGGGGTGCATGACCTGTTTTGCTTTTTTGTCCATGAGGGCAGGCCCCATATGGCGGCGCAAGTCGCCATCGGTGATGATGCCCGCAAGCCGGTCTTTTTCGAGAATGCCCGCCACGCCGAAGCCCTTGCCGGTCATCAGCATCAGCACGTCCGGCATAAGTGCGGAAGCCGGGAGCAGGGGCATGTCCTCGCCCTCGTGCATGATTTCTTTGACCGTCAGCAGCTTGCGGCCAAGCGAGCCGCCCGGATGCCAGCGGTGAAAATCTTCCGGGGAACAGCCGCGACGGCGCATGAGCGTCAGAGCCAGCGCGTCGCCCAGGGCCATTTGCAATGTGGTGGATGTGGTGGGGGCGCAGTCCAGCGGATCGGCCTCCGGCACGAACGGCAACAGCAGGATGTGCGCGGCATGTTTGCCCAGCAGGCTGTCCGCGTTGCGCGTCACGCCTATCAGGGGAATATCCCTCCGCGCGGCGTACAGCACGATGTCCGAAAGTTCCGCCGTATTGCCGGAATTGGAAAAGGCCAGAACCGCGTCGCCGGAGGCCAGCATGCCCAGGTCGCCGTGGCTGGCTTCCGCCGGGTGAATGAAGAAGGCCGGGGAGCCAGTGGAGGCCAGAGTGGCCGCCACCTTGCGGGCCACATGACCGCTTTTGCCCATGCCCGTGACCGCGATGCGTCCCTTTATGCCGTACAGACAGTCCGTTGCCTCGCAGAAAGAGCCGTCCAGCCCACAGGCCAGCAGCGTCAGGGCATGGGCCTCCTGTCGCAACACTGAAGAGGCAAAAGCCGCTTCCCGCAGTCTTTCCTCTCGCCCGGTTTTTGCCGTCATCCGCTCTCTGGCGTTTTCCACAGACATAACACCTCTGACACATCCGCGCTCTCCGGTATTCGAGGGGAGCGGGACGTTACAAATGACTTCGACAGTCGCACTGTCAATGAATGTTTGTGGAACAATACTCTCAAAGGCTCCTGGTGACAATATTCATGTCCATTTTAAAAATTTTCCCATAACTGCTTTTTTAAAGATAATTATAAAATCCAGCCTGATATTTCATTTCTGTCCACTTTTTGACTTTCAAAAATTG
>NZ_JH114304.1:320598-432026 GCF_000224635.1 Desulfovibrio sp. 6_1_46AFAA | reverse complement strand
TTGCCGTACAGACAGTCCGTTGCCTCGCAGAAAGAGCCGTCCAGCCCACAGGCCAGCAGCGTCAGGGCATGGGCCTCCTGTCGCAACACTGAAGAGGCAAAAGCCGCTTCCCGCAGTCTTTCCTCTCGCCCGGTTTTTGCCGTCATCCGCTCTCTGGCGTTTTCCACAGACATAACACCTCTGACACATCCGCGCTCTCCGGTATTCGAGGGGAGCGGGACGTTACAAATGACTTCGACAGTCGCACTGTCAATTTTTGAAAGTCAAAAAGTGGACAGAAATGAAATATCAGGCTGGATTTTATAATTATCTTTAAAAAAGCAGTTATGGGAAAATTTTTAAAATGGACATGAATATTGTCACCAGGAGCCTTTGAGAGTATTGTTCCACAAACATTCATTGACAGTGCGACTGTCGATGAATGCTCCATGTACGGCCAAAGACGGTCAGGCAAGACCGCGTCTGGCCAGCGCCGTTCACAGAAATCCCCTATCCTTCACGTTCGTCGTCTTCTGTTTTTACGCTTTGCCCCAGCCCTACCACGCGGCGCGCGGATGTATGCGCCCCCTTCCTTTATATGTCCCGCGCGGCAAGGGCGGGATGACGTTCCTGTTTCTGTCGCCCCTGCTGTTCCGGGCAAGACACGCGCTTACGGTCTGGGCGGCGGCCAGCAGCGAGGCTTGTCCCAGATGGGCGTAACGCATGGTCGTTCTGGGATCGCCGTGCCCCAGCAGTTTCTGCACTTCGTAGAGCGAGTGCCCGGCATTGACCAGAAAACTGGCGAAGGTATGCCGCAGGTCGTGAATGCGTACATCCGCAAGCCCCAGGCCGCGCCGCAACCTGTTCCAGAATATGTAGATGTCGGAGAGAGGTTTGCCCGGCCCACGGCCGGGAAAAAGCCAGGGACAGCCCGGCACGCGGGGAATGGAACGGATGACTTCCACAGCTTCGCCAGACAGTGAAATATGGCGCGGTTTGCCGGATTTGGAGACCGGCACGGTCAGCAGGCGCTGATCCGGACGTATGTTCTCCCAGCGGGCCTTGAGGATTTCGCTCTTGCGCGCGCCGGTCAGCAGAAGCAGGCGGATGGCTTTGGCTTCCTGCCGGTCGCTTTTTTCCAGCGCCCGCATGAGCCGCTGTGCCTCGTCTTGCGTGAGATAGCGTTCCCGTTGCGCGTGGATTTTGAAAGGCGGCACGCCCGCGCAGGGGGATTGTCCGGCGGGCAGAAGCCCACGCATTACGGCCAGAGAGCAGATTGTCTTGAAGACTGCCAGAATACGGTTGCAGGTGGCCGGAGCCAGACCATGAACCGACAGCCCGTGCAGCCAGTCTTCCACTTCGTGGCGTTGTATGTCGGCAAGTTCCCGCGCTCCGAACGTCGGGGACAGATGCTGCCGCGCAATGCGCTCATCCACGCGCCAGCTCCGCTTGCGGAGTTTGACGTGCGGCAGATAGACGTTTGAGACAAAGGCGTCAAAGATGGTGGAAGTATCGTGCCGCCCGGCCTGTGCGGGCGACTGATGTGCCGGGGAAGCTGGCGGCTGGTGATGGGCCATGTGCGGTTCTCCTGCTGGAAAAAGGGAAATGGCTTGCCATCTTGCATCAACAGCCTTCTTTGTTGAGCAGGACGGAGTCCGCACAGCGTATCATGGCTTTTTCAGCCGACTCCTGATCTGAAGAAGAGGCCATAGCCGAAGCAATCCGCATACGTCCGACTGAATATTGCATGGGCGGCAATTTTTTGCTTGACATGGTTTGACGCAGAAAATTTTCTGAGCATCTCTTCACCGTTGAGCAGGATTTACGTGGAGAATTTGATGCCTTCACAAAGCGGCATGGCAGGCGTGGAGAAATGATGATGCCGGGAGGCGTTTGACCTGCCCGGCATCTGGAGACTGGCTGCTGAAGGCTCATATAGTCCTCTGAAAGCCAGAAAAAATGTTGGTATTATAGTTGGTAGAAATATTTTAGAAATATTTTTTTATAAAATATTTCAATTTGTTATATATCTAACACGACTCCACTTTGGAATTTTACAAATTTCAAAGTTGGCACCGTGTGCAGCGTTAGAGCAATTTGATTTTCAAATTGCTCTAAGGTGACCTCTCTACATACAAAATTACTCTGACTACAGGAGGAAAATGGAATGCCCCTGGTCACGCCCGTCGCCCATTTTTCGCAGCCTACTCCCCGCGCAACAAGCAGGCAAGCCGGAAAACAGACGCGAAAAGGGGGAGCCGAGGCTCCCCCTTTTACAATCATCCTACGGGATAAATCCCGCGCAGAATCGGGCTTAGAAGCTGTACGCGAAGATCAGCTGGGCTTTCCAGGCGTCCTGCTTCTGGAACGAGCTGGAGTTGTTGGCCTTCTTCCAGGTGTCGTTGTCCATGAAGTTGGCAATATAGCCCAGCTCCAGGTTCACGTCGAAGTTTTCGTACATCTGGTAGGAGTTGACCAGGTTGAATTCCAGCAGGCCGTCGTTGGTGGTCAGGTACGGGGAAGCATTGCTGCCCCAGCCTTCATTCCAGGAATAGGCGTTGTTCATGTACTTGGCCATGGAGGTGGAGTTGGTGCCGCCCCAGTAGGCCACGCGGAAGGTGTGCTTGAGGTCTTCCAGGAAACTCATATCACGGACCTGCAGGCCCAAGCCCCAGGTACCGGAGTATTCCAGAGAGTTGTCAACCCACATCCAGCCGTAGTTGCCGTCGCCCATAAAGGAGGTGAAGTTGCCCATGGGCACGATGGAAGGCATGCGCTCGGAACCGTTCTTCACGTTGCCGTCATCGCCGGAACCGTACCAGCCGAAGATGCCGGGAACGCCCCAATCCATCTTGTATTCCACCAGGGCTTTGGCCAACCAGCCCTGACGCTCGGTGCTGCCGCGCTTATAGACGGTGTTATGGTTCTTGTAGGCATCATAACGGCCCATGGCTTCCACATAGCCGTAGTTGATGTCCACTTCGATGTTCAGCGGATCCCAGGCGGTGATGGCGAAGGGCAGACCGGCCCAGAACATGGAGCCATAAGCCTTGCTGGTTTTGCCGATGGGCCATTCGTTATTGGGGGTGCCGAAATAGGGACGCGTGGTAAAGGGCAGATTGCCGTCAGCCGTGGAACCAAGATCCGTGAGGGTGTTCTTGCCGGCAGCGCCGTACATGGCCCACGGGGTGATTTCAAAGCCGTCCAGCTTCACGGGCACCATCAGGGCGAACAGATCCATGTTGTCCAGGAAGTTCTGATTGTAGTGCTTGTTGTCGCCCCTCTGATAACCGAGGTAGTTGTCATTGGCGGGACGCGCCCACAAGGCAGTCAGGCCGACATTTTCGTTGAACTGATAAGAGGCGGTGATGCCGGCGGCGTCGGTGTCCATGATGGCGGAACCACCGGCCTTGTTGGGCAGGGTCACGCCCTGGATGCCCATGCGGAACTTCAGGTCGGTCTGCGGCACCATCCAGTCGATGTAGGCGCGCTTGAGCTTAATGGTGTTGGCGCCGTCAGCGCCCAAAGCGCCGCCGCCCACGCCGGCTCTATTGGAACCCCAAACCTGGTTGCCGATTTCAAAGAAAACCGTGCCCGACAGAGATTCGGAAGCCACGGCGTCCAACTGCAAGCGCACGCGCTGCTGCGCGGCGAACTTGTCGTTGCTGTTCAGCTTTTCTTTAGGGCCGTTGCCGGTACGGGTCTTGTTGATCAGCTGATTTTCGCCGCCGGCGAAGCCCATCAGCCACTGGCCCTTGGCCTTGAAATCAATGGCGCTGGCGCCCGTCGCCACGCCCAGCAGCATGCCAGCCGCCAACAGAAGCGTACAGATACGTTTCATGTTTTTTCCTTCCTCTCGTTTGAGCCCTCAAAAAGTTAAAAAAGTTGTCCTGTCCCATACAGGTTGACATACTGTTTATCGGCTTTCGGGTAGGAAGGCAAGGCTTTTTGTAAAAAAATTTTTACCGCCTCGCGCTTCGCCCCAAGACAAAGAAAAACCGGCCCCGAAGGACCGGCTGCCGGCACGGCAACATATATAAAGCTATAAAAAGTCCGGGTCCGCCGCCGCCTTGCCCCCGGCCAGCATGATCCGCACATAATGCAGGCCGTGCTCGTCCACCGGGATGATGGGGAAGGCAAGGCCGCAAGCATCGCAGGAGATCATCCGAGGTTCCGTGGGGCTGACCAGCGGGATATGCTTGCCGCATTGCGGGCACTGGTAGAAGAAGAGGATTTCCATGCCGTCCGGCGGCACGGGCGTCAGGGGACGGTTTTTCTTGTCAGCCATGCCGCACCTCTTTGGCGGCCAGATTCCGGCCGGTCATGGGCGCTGAGGGCTCCATGCCCCAGAGCCCGAGCAGGGTCGGGGCCACATCGGCCAGCTTGCCGTCGGCCAGAGCTGTGACGGCGCCGCCCGGCTCCAGCAGAATGCAGGGCACGGGATTGGTAGTGTGCGCCGTGTGCGGTTGCCCCTCGGGGGTCAGCATGACCTCGCAATTGCCGTGGTCCGCGATGATCAGCATGCGGCCGCCGCGCGCCTCCACGGCTTTGAGCATGCGCCCCACGCATTCGTCCACCACGGCACAGGCCTCCACCGCCGCCTTGAGCACGCCGGTATGGCCCACCATGTCGCCGTTGGCCAGATTGCAGACCACCAGGTCGTAAATGCCCTTGTCCCAGGCTTCCACAAACTTGTCGGCGACCTGGCGGGCGCTCATGGCCGGTTTGAGGTCATAGGTGGGCACGTCGCGCGGCGACGGCACCAGAATGCGGTCCTCGCCGCGGAAGGGTTCTTCCACGCCCCCGTTGAAGAAGTAGGTCACATGGGCGTATTTTTCCGTTTCCGCCAGGCGGAGCTGGCGCAGACCGGCCCGCGAAACCACCTCGCCCAGCCCCATGGTCACGGCTTCCTTGGGAAAGGCCACGGGAATGCCGAAATGCGCCTCATAGGAGGTCATGGACCCGATGCCCGCCAGTTTGGGCAGCGTGCCGCGCTCAAAGCCCTTGAAATCCGGCTCGATAAAGGCCTGGGTCAACTCCCGCATGCGGTCGGCCCGGAAATTGAAGAAAAAGAGCGCGTCCCCGTCGGCCATGCCCACGGGCTCCTCGGCCCCATCCGGGAGGGGAGCGCTTGCGCAGCGCACGGGCTTGACGAACTCGTCGGTGATGCCCTCGGCATAGGAAACCTCAAGGGCCTTCACCGCGTCCGGGGCCACGCGGCCCTCCGCGCTCTGCCCGTGGACCAGCAGATCCCAGGCGGCCTTGACCCGGTCCCAGCGCTTGTCGCGGTCCATGGCGTAGAAACGCCCCACCAGACCGGCAATGCGCGCCAGAGGCTGGTCCTTGAGATGCTCCTCCAGCGCGCGCGCAAAGCCCACGCCGCTTTTGGGGTCCGTGTCGCGGCCGTCCATGATGCAATGCACCCGCACGGGCACGCCCGCACGGGCGGCCATATCGCAGATGGCTTCCAGATGCCGGATATGGCTATGCACGCCGCCGTCCGAGAGCAGGCCCGCCAGATGCAGCCTGCCGCCGCTCTTTTTGAGCGTTTCCAGCAGCCCATTGAGCACCGGGTTGGCGGCAAAGGAGCCGTCCTCCAGGGCCACATCGATACGCGTCATGTCCTGGTAGACCACGCGCCCGGCCCCGATGTTCAGGTGGCCCACCTCGGAATTGCCCATGTAGCCTTCAGGCAGGCCCACGGCCCGGCCCGAGGCCGTCAGTTGCGCATGCGGGCAACGGGCGTTGAGGTTGTCCAGATTGGGAGTGGGCGCGAGATACGGCGCATTGCCGGGAGTGGGCGCGGCCAGGCCCCAGCCGTCAAGAATCAGCAGCAAGGTGGGAGTCATGCCGAGGCCTCCCCCCCGGGTCCGGCCGCCGAAGCCGCATGGTCGGAGGCGCGGGCCGGAGACTGGCCCCAGAGGGCCTCCAGACGGTACAGCTCCCGCACGGGCTCCAGAAAAATGTTGATGACGATGTCGTTCAGATCCACAAGGATCCACTGTCCGGCCTCATAGCCCTCGACGCGCAGATATTCGTAATTGCGTTCGTGGCAGAGAGCGGCCACCCCGTCGGCCAGGCTCTGGGCATGGCGCATGGACCCTGCGGTGAGCACCAGCAGGGCGTCGGCAAAGCCCCCCTGCTCGGTGAGATTGAGACTGACGATGCGTTCCGCCTTGTGTTCTTCAAGCCAGGCCGTGATGACAGCCAGCTTTTCGGCCAGGGGAACGTCCGCATAACGCTTGCGGCCCGGGCGCGCGGCCTGGGCCTCGGTATTTTCGGTAGAAGGAATCTGTTCCATGTCAAGCACATATCCCAAAGCCGGACTGAGAGCAATGGCGTGGTGGCCAAGGCGGCGGCACCGCGGAGTTCCAATGGATAGCCGCCGGAAGGCAAAGCCGTGCGCCGGGCCGGTTGACCCGGCCCCCACATTGCGGCATACCGGAGTGACGCCGCGCGCCGCGCGCGTTTCCCTGTTTTTCTGTCCCAGGGCATTTCAACTTTGAAATTGCTCTAGCGCCGCACACGATGCGGCGCGGATTCTGACGAAGCGGCCGAAGGGCTGTCCCCGTTGGCGACAACGGAGCCATACGAAGATCGACAGCAGCGATAACCACGTTTTTCGTCAGAATGCCGACTTTGAAATTTGCAAAATTTCAAAGTTAATCTGCTCTAGTTCCGCCATATAATAAGGAGTGGCCCGTGCTCTTCAATATCAAACAGGAAACCCTGCCCCGCGAGGAACTGGAAGCGCTGCAATTGCGCCGCCTGCGCGATCTCTGCAACCGCGTGTACGCCAATGTGCCCTTTTACCGCAAACGTTTCGACGAGATCGGGATCACCCCCGCGGACATCAAAACCCTGGCGGACCTGCGGCTCCTGCCCTTCACCGAAAAGCAGGATATGCGCAATCACTATCCCTACGGCCTGTTCGCCGTGCCCAGAGAAAACATCGTGCGCCTGCACGCTTCCAGCGGCACCACGGGCAAGGCGGTGGTGGTGGGCTACACGGCCCGCGACCTGGAAAACTGGGCGGAACTGGCCGCGCGCAGCCTTTCGGCGGCCGGGGTGAACCGCACGGACATCGTGCACGTGGCCTACGGCTACGGCCTGTTCACCGGCGGTCTGGGCGCGCACGGCGGCGCGGAATACCTGGGGGCCACGGTGGTGCCCGCCTCGGGCGGCGCCACGCGGCGGCAGGCCTTTCTGCTGCGCGACTTCGCGGCCACGGTGCTCTGCTGCACGCCCTCCTACGCCCTGCACCTCTGGGAGGCCGGACAGGAAGCGGGCATCGACTTCCGCGACCTGCCGCTGCGCATCGGCGTGTTCGGGGCCGAACCCTGGACCGAAGCCATGCGCCGGGACATGGAACAGAAAATGGGCATCGACGCCCTGAACATCTACGGCCTTTCCGAGATCATGGGACCGGGCGTGGCCATGGAGTGCGTGGACGCCAAATGCGGCATGCACCTCTGGGAGGACCACATCCTGCCCGAAATCATCGACCCGATCAGCGGCGAGCAGCTGCCGCCCGGCGAAGTGGGCGAACTGGTGCTGACCACCCTGACCAAGGAAGGCATCCCCCTGCTGCGTTACCGCACCCGCGACCTGACCAGCCTGGATTACACGCCCTGTCGTTGCGGGCGCACCCATGTGCGCATTTCGCGCCTGCGCGGCCGCAGCGACGACATGCTGATCATCCGCGGGGTCAACGTCTTCCCACAGCAGATCGAAGGCATTCTCATGGAGAGCGAGGGCCTCACGCCCAACTACCAGATCATTGTGGACCGCTCCAATAATCTGGACACGCTGGAAGTGCGCGTGGAAGTGAGCGATTCGCTCTTTGCCGACGAAATCCGCAAGCTCCAGATGCTGGAAGGCCGTTTGCAGAAGAATATCAAGGAATTTCTGGGCGTCACGGCCAAGGTGCGCCTGATGGAGCCGCATTCCATCCAGCGCTCCGAAGGCAAGGCCCAGCGCATTGTGGACAACCGCCTCAAGGATTGAACGCCGCGCCGGGATGCGGGCCGGGGATGATTTCAACAGTCCGTATTCCGGCGTTTTTCCGGCACAAAAGAGCGATTGGGAAAAAAGTTTCAGCCCGGCGCTTGACAGCCGGGAAAGGAACGCGTAAAAGATTTTTTCGCTGAGCGGGAGTAACTCAGTGGTAGAGTGTAACCTTGCCAAGGTTGAAGTCGCGGGTTCAAATCCCGTCTCCCGCTCCAATTTTTTTATCGGCGGCATAGCCAAGTGGTAAGGCAGAGGTCTGCAAAACCTCCATCTCCAGTTCAAATCTGGATGCCGCCTCCAGAGTATTTTCACGCCTCGCCGTTTCGTATATGCGGGAGTAACTCAGTGGTAGAGTGCAACCTTGCCAAGGTTGAAGTCGCGGGTTCAAATCCCGTCTCCCGCTCCACCGCCCTTTCTGCGGGAATAACTCAACGGTAGAGTGTCAGCTTCCCAAGCTGAAGGTTGCGGGTTCAAATCCCGTTTCCCGCTCCATAAAATCAAGCACTTACGACAAAAATCGTAAGTGCTTTTTGTTTGGGCACATGGCTTGGGCACATGAGTGGGCACTCAACCGGCCCGCCTTCCCTTTTTTCTACCCCCATACCGCCTGCTGCCGCTCTCTCTTCTGCATGGCCTTCGGCGTCGCCCGGTTCTCCCGCCGCCGCGACTTCACCCGGCGCATGACGTCCTTGAGGTTGATCAGCATGTGCGGCTTGCCCTCGGCCTTCATTTTTTCGTTCCACTCCCGCAGTTCCCGGTTGGCTTCTCTCCGACCCGCCGAATCGCCGGTATCGTAGGTTTTGAGCGCCAGCACGGTCAGCTCGTCAATCTTATCGCTACGCACCTGATCCGCGTGCTTGGTGGCCGCATAGGCGTCATAACTCTTGGTACTGCTGACCGGCTGGAAGCCAAGCAGCTTTCCAACGGATTCACCGCTGGTCAGACGCCGCGCGCCCTTCTCGCCGGGGTCGTTGATGGGCCGCCCGCTCATGGTGGTCTGCCCCTCGGAGTAAAGGCGCCATGCCTGCATCCCGTTTTTCACGGCCACCGGGGCCGTCTCTTCCAACATGCGCCACGTATTGCCCTTGCTGTGGGCTTCCATCACACGGGAAGGCTTGACTACGAGCAGGTCATACGGAATGCCGATAATGTCCCCAATGCTGTCCGTGAGGACTTCCTGCGGCGTTTTGCCGCCCGTCAGCCCCTTGGTCAGGGGCGTCTCCATTTTCAATGAGCCGCCGATGTTCACCCCGGCCATGGCCGGAGCGCCGTAGCAAACCACGTCCCGCAGCAGATTGCTTTCCGGCAGGCGGCTCCTGAGAAACTCGGTCCAGTCGTCGTCATCCCCGGTCACGGCCTGGAACAAAGCCATGAGGGTGGCATAGAGGGGCAAGGCCGTCACGCCGCCCAGGGCCATGGTGGCGCCCAGGCTCTTGGCCACAAAGGCCGCGCCCTCCTTACCCTGAGTTTTCAGTGCCCAGGCCCACATGGCGACCATGTTGTGCGTGAAGGTGCGGAAGGTATACATGCTCGCCATGGCGCGGCCTGCGGTATTGCTCCGCATGAACTCCGGCATATTGCTCTTGCCGTAGACAAAATGCGCGTCGCGCACCACGTCCGAGGCGAATGCCTTGGCCTGCTCATAACTGGCCTTGCCCGTGACGCCGTATTTCTCCCTGGCGCGCGCTTTCAGCTTTCCCGAACGGGCGGCCCGGAACGCGGCCAGAGCCAGCGAGGCGCGGTTGAAACGCTCCACCTCGCTCATGGGCAGGCCAAGCACCCGGGTAAACTTGTTCCACAGAGACGCGCCGCTTACCCCGCGCAACTGGCCGCGCACCTCTTGCATAAAGGCGTCCGTAATGACGCTCTCGCCATAGAGTTCCCGCACCAGCCGGGCCTCGTCTTCCGTCAGGCCCTTGCCCTGGTTGCCGGTCACCCGATCCACAAGCGCGCTCCGGGCCCCGGCAAGCCATTCCCGGCCGCCGCCGGTCACGTCCATCTGCAGGCGCGGCACGCCCACCACGAGGTTCTGGGTCGCATTCACAAACGCTGTTTTGATGGAACCACCCAAGTACCACGCGAAGGCCACCGTCTTGATATTGCCGGTAATCCTATCCACCCGGTCGCTGTTGCGTAACATGTCCTTGACGTATTGCGCGGTGTACTTCCACAGATGGGGCGTTTTCCGGGCGTCAATTCCGGAAAGCGCCTCGCTGAAATCCCTAGCCGCCTCCATCTTGGTGAGCCAGCCGTTCAGGCCCGCTTTGTAGTCGTAGAGCACCCGTGCAATGTCCTCAGTTTCAAAGCCGGGGATGCCCTTGCGTTGGATGCCATGCGCCCCCCACCCGCGCGCTTTGAGCACGTCGGAAACGCCCTCGGCAAGCAGCTCGTTGATTTCTCTAGCCCGATCCTTGTCCCCGATTTTTACCGTGGCCGCCCGAATGATCTGCTCCATGGCTTCGGAATCGATGGGCGCGCCCAAAACCTCGTCGGGCAGGCGGTCATTCTTGCCGTCCGACCACTCGGCATCCGGGTAATTCTTGCGCTGCTCCTCGACAATTTTCCGGGCCTTGGCCATGGCCGCCTTTTCCCCCAACGCGTCGAAGTGCTGGCGGAACACCACGTCCTTGCCCACTTTCGCCTGGACGAAGTAGCCGCCGTAGCGGTGGTGCGGGAAGTAGTTGGGCACATGGCCGATGCTCTGCCGAAACGCCGTGATGGCGTCGTCGCTCATCTCGGACATGGCCGCCATGCGGTTGTGAGCCTGCACAAGGTCTTCGTCCAAGCTCTTGCGGATTTCCAGCATGGCCGCCTTGGCTGCTTTGGTTCCGTCCAGACCGCCAAGCCATTTTTTGTAGGCATCATAGAACTCGGGATTGACTTTGATCAGTTCCCGGCCCGTGGCCAACGTCTCTTCCGTCAAAAACTTTTCGATACCTTCCAGTTCTTTTGGCTCCTTCCCTTCATGCTCCCAGAGTAACTTGCGCAGGCTGTCCATATCGGCGGCCTCTAAGCGTTGCTTTCCGAACATGCTGGGGACGGTTTCAAGGCTCATCTTCAGTGCGGCGGAGCGTTCATCCATGCGTTGCAATTGTCGTTCGTACACCTTGGCAAAATCCGGGGCCTGCTTGGCTATCCAGTGCGGCAGTTGGATGATGCCTTGCAGCAGGCTGATGTCGTTTTTGCGGAACAAGTGCCGGATTTCCGGGGCGTCCGCCGACTTCGCCGCCCCGCGCACCGTCATATCCAAGATACCGCGTGGAGACAGCGAGGCCAATGGGGCATCGTCGTCCACTTCCGAGAATCCGTACTTTTCCGCGTCAAAAGGCTGTTTGCGCGGCAGGTCGGCAACCCCACGCTTCTTGTTGATGCGCTCGACTTCAGCGTCGGAAAGGATGCGGTTGACCTTCATGCTACCGGCGATAATCCAATTGCCGGTCATGTTCGGATTGGTCTTGTAGCGATAGAGCCCATCCGTGGGTATCCGGTCGGTAATGTGTGCCGTCCTGGGGATAATATTCCCGGCTTTATTCCGCTGCGCGCGTTGGTTCGCCTCCATCTGCCAGTCAATGTCGTTCGCCAGTTCCACCTCGGCCCAAACCTGGTTTTCCGGCCTGAAGGACGGGGCCTTGTCCCTGATGTTCGCTTTGTCCCCGATATGGGTTGCGACAGGGGCATCCCCGGCGTGCCAGCCAGGTCGCATGGCCAACGCTCCGAGCTTGCTTTTCACTTTTCCGTTTCCGGCATCCGGACCTATTTCAGCGTCAAGCCAGATTCCAGTATCAATGGCCTCGTCAGCACCGACAAAAAGAGGGAACAGCTTGCCGGGCTTATCCTTGCGGACGCGGAACAGCTTGTAGGCCCTGACGGTATCCTTGGGGGCCGGTGAGGTGCGCAGGGAAGGAAACACGCCTTCGGCGGAGAAAAACCCCATGTTTCCGCCAAGCCCGAAGCCGGGCGACATCCTTCCGTCCATGACGTACCCGCCAAGATAAGAAAGAAGCTGATCCACATTGTCAAAGCCCATGGATCCGGAACGACCGGAAACGGCGCCTACGAGGTTGTTCCAGGCGCGCAGTACAGCGTTCACGATACGCTTCCACAGGTTCAGTTCCTGCGGCGTCATACTGTCCATGGCGCGCTTTTCGGCCATGGAAGCGACAACCTCTTCCATGACGGTGAGACGAGCCTTCACGTCCGAGCGGGGGTCAAGCCCATACAACTCAGCCACCTCACGCACGGCTTGATTCTGCATTCCCCCGAGGCTTGTCCAAAGCTGTCCGAGGAGGTGTTTGCGCTCCGTGTCCGTAAACAAGCCACGCAGCCCGTGGTGAACGAACTGCTCATGCGCCCAGACCTCAGCGGCGCGCGTTTCACTGCTGAGATTTCCGGCCACAAGCCATACTGTTTTGCTGTGTGTGTCGTAGGCGCCTTCTATAGTATCAAGGCTGTCCGCGTGTTTCCTGCGGATACTGACGGGCAATTCCGACGCGTCCCCAACGACGTTGACGGGGGCCGCGCGCTTGGCGCGTTCCCCAAGTCTTTTTGCCACACGCTCTATGGACGCTCTTCTGGCGGACCTGCGGGATGATGGTTCCTTCGGTAGAAACGCGGCGGGAGCAAGGGACGCCATGGGGGTATCCTCGCTGCTGGAATCGTCCCGCACCTCTTCCTTTTCCTCCTGCTGCGCCTTGGTTGTGGCTTCAAGCTCGGATTCAACCTCTTCCAGGCGCTGTTTCGCGGCGTCCAGCTCGTTCTGTTGGGCAAAGGGCCGCTTTATCTCTTCCTCAAGCGCGGCAATCTGAGCGCGCGTATCCTTTATGGAGGCGTCGGCGTTGGCCTGCGCCCTGCCTGCGCTCGAAAGCGCATTTCCGAGGCGGGTGAACAGGCCCTGCGCGCCGGAGAAATTGTCTCCCTGCTTGATGTCATGCGGACCCTGAAGGCGGTAGCTACTTGTGGTTCCGTACTCTGTTTGCTCTTCCTTGGTTTCGGCAAAGTCGATGTAGGGTTCAACCGCAAGCGTGACGCTCAGGCCGTGGCCCAAGTCAAACTCCCGGCTCTGCGCGAAGGAAGCGCGGTTCTTGGTATACCATTGCGCCGCTGTATGAATATCGGATATCGAATTGACGACGGCGGCCTCCGTCGTTTCCAGCCATGCGTCGATTTCCTTGGAAAGCTGCTTTTTCCCCTCGATTTTCCCTCCGGGGAAATTCCGCTCAATGTATTCGGTAAGGCTGTTGGCTTCGGAAAGGCGTTCTTCCTGGCGCTCCAAAAAAGCCTTCAAAGAACGTAGCTTGCTCCGTTGCCCCGATACCTGGGCGACATGGGAAGAAAGCATAGCCCGCAGCCTGCGCACGTCCGCCGTGAGTTGCATCTTCTCTTTCGCCAGAGGGTTGCCGGAGAAGGCGGCCATCATATCTTCAAAGGTAGCCTGCGTGGCGTCAAAAGGATTTTCAAAACTGCGGTCGGATACGTTTCCGCGCAAAAGCTGGTTGATGAACTTCTGCTTGCTGATGAGTTGCTGGAAGGTCACGGAATCCAGCGTATTCTTTGTGCCGTAGGTCAGAATTTCCACTTCGGGAAAAACATTGCCGGGCCTGCGGATACGCCCGTTGCGCTGCTCAAAGTCCATGGGCCGCTGCGGCGCGTCCAGATGGTGCGCGGTCAACAGACGTTCCTGCACGTTGACGCCCACGCCCAGCTTTTCCGTGGTGCCCATGAGCACACGCACGCCACCCCGGTTCACCGCATCAAACAGCTTCTTGCGCGCTTCATCCGTCTTGAAATCATGAATGACGGCAATTTCCTTTTGCGGGATGCCGCGTTTCACCAACTTGCATCTGATGTCCTCAAAGAGGTTGAATGCCTTGTCCCTGGACTGGAAGGTGTCGGAAAAAACAATCTGCGTCGCATTCGTATCCTGATTCGCCTGCCACCGCTCAAAGATACCCTGTACGGCTATGTTGGCCTTGCTGTTTGGTTCATCCGGCAATGTCGAGTCCACAAGGCGTAAGTCTATGGCCGCCTGTTTCGCCCGGCCATAGATGGTCAAAGGCACATGGGACTGTGCCCGCTTTTCCTTGCCCGTCAGCCTGTCCCAGGCAAGGCGCTCCTGGCGCAGAGCTTCAATGTAGTTGGACAGGGCTTCCGAGCGTTCCACGGGAACTTCATGAATTTTTCCACCCTGCAGCTTGGGGAGCCCCTTGATGCTGGTCAGGTCTTCGGTAATGGCCACGTCCGCGCCGGAGCGCCAGAGAGTGAGCAGTTCAGGGCCATTGACATACTTGTTGAACCGCTCCACATCCTTCCACTCGCCCGTGGCCGTCTCTTCTTGAGAAATGCTGGTGGTGGCGAAGGTGGTGGCAAAATCGTCGAATTGCTCCACGCCGAACTCGCGCAACAGGTCCGGGCGTGTGTAACGGAACATGGTCCACATTTCGGTAAGCGTATTGGATATGGGCGTGCCCGTGGCCATGACGACATTTTTCCCGCCGGTTTTGTCCTGTACTAGCCGCGCCTTCATGAGCATTTGGAAAGAGCGCTGCGAAGAGTCCCGGTCCAGCCCCTTCACGTTGTCCATTTTGGTCACGAACTGGCCGCGCTTGTAGGCGTGGGCCTCGTCAATAATCAGCGCGTCCACGCCCAGCTCATCGAAAAAGATGTTCTCGTCCTTGCGGGTATCGGCAATATTTTCGAGCCGCACCTTCAGCCGTTCAATTTTCTTCTCAATCTGTTTGCGCGTGATTTTTTCGTCTTTATCAATGCCATGTAACAGGTCTTCGTATTCGCTCACCTGCTCACGAATAAAACGCCCCTCTGTTTCCGGGGAGACGGACACGCCATTGAAAAAACCGTGCGGCGTAATCACGGCATCCCAATCACCGCTTGCAATCTGCGCCAGGAGGCGTCGCCGGTTCTTCGCGGTACGCTGTTTTTCAGTGGGAGCCAGAATGCGCGCGCCGGGATAAAGCGCCTTGAATGACGCCGCGAACTGTGAAAGCGTGGACCCCTGCACGACAATCCAGGGTTTTCTGGCCGTGCCGAGGCGGCGCATCTCCATAGCTAGAGTAATCTGGAGCATGGTTTTGCCGGAGCCCACGCCGTGCGCCAACAGGCAAGATTCCTGCAAGGCGCGCGAAACGCCAACTTTTTGATTGTCGCGCAATTCAATACTATGGGATGCCCCGGGGTAGTATTTGATGTCCGGAACATCGAACGTCCGCACGACAAAACCGTTGAAGCGTGTGTTGTAGATGTCCTCGACAAGTTTGGCGTGTTCCTCGTTACCTACCAGCCACGTCCTGAATTCTTCCTGCAGGAGTCGTTGCTTCTCCTGGGCGGCCATGGTTTCCTTCTCGTTGCGGACGTATTTCGTCTTGTCTCCGTCCTTCGCAGGGTCCAGCACCACGGTGCGCTTGAGATTCAGACAGTCCTCGACGAGGCTCAAAATGTCGGCGCGCTCAGTGCCCCAACGATTCCTGGCTTCCGCAGACAGCCCGTGCCCCTGCACGCTCCACGTCGCCGTTCCTTCGTCCCCGGGAAGCCGTGTCAGCGTCACTTTGGCGTTGCCGACGCCGATGTGTCGCAGGAAGGCCCCGTATGTTTCCGGCGACACCCACGAGGAACCAAGCCGGGCGAAAATGGCGTCTATGCCTATTCTCGGCGGCTGCACCTGCCGCAACGCCGCGACATTGGCCTCGTAGGCGGGATTGTCCTCAGCCGCGCGTTCCGCCCGCTCCAGCTTTTCGCGCACGTTGCCGGAAAGATAAATGTCCTTGGGTTCGAGAAGACCGGATTCAGGAGCCTCAAAAATCTCTCCGGTCTTGAGGAGTGCCGCTTTGGCCTCGTTCGTCTCCATGCCGAGCAGCCCGGCTATATACGGGAGGTCGATACCGTTTTTGTAAATGCGGCTGATTTTTACCGCGTCCTCCGGGGTGTCTGCGTGCTCCGGGGCCCGGAAAGGAAAAATGGTGCGGGCGCTAAAAATGTCTGCCTTGGAAATTTTGTCTTCCATCTCGCGAGTGCGTTTCCCTTTGTTAGGACCGCTTTTGATGATTTTTTCCACAGGCTCGCGTGTCACATGCTCCAGAGCGGCGACGGTGGGAAATTCAATGTCATCCTCAAGGAATCCGTTGCCGCGCTTATTGATGGGGCCGTATTTTTTCACATAGGCATCGTAGACGGCATTGAGCTTCTCGCGCAGCGCAGCGACCCGTTGGTCGTTCGTGTCCGAGTTCATAGCCGCAATAAGACTCATGGCGTTTTCCTTGACCCCAATGTAAGCCTTGGCCTGTTCCGTATGCCGCTTATTTCCGGCCCATTCAGGAGCCTCAAGACGCCCGTCAACCACCAGAAAGACGCCCTTGTCGCCTTCATCCACAAGCGAGCCCTCTTTGGCCCCTTCGTGAGCGGATTCCCCTTCCATGCTATTTTTTTCAGTGCCGGTATTGCTAGCTTCGACGCCGTATACGTCAGGGGGAATGTTCGCCGCGGCTCTGCGCAATCCCTCTTCCAAGGATTCTCCCTTGGCGGGAAGAAGCGCGTATTCATTGCCGCCGTACATGGTTCCGCTCAGGGAATGCTCACCGAGAACCATCTCAGGATGAGCCGCAAAGTATTCGTTGATGCCGGTTTCTCCCTGCGGCGTCGTAATGGTGACAATATTTCGGAAAGAGTTGCCGAGGTCGAAACGGCTGTCCGCCTTCTTGCGGAATACAATGATGTCCGTGGTGACTTCTGTGCCCGCGTTTTTTTCAAACGCCGTTTTTGGCAGCCGCACGGCCGCCACAAGGTCGGCTTTGCGGCCCCATTCCTCGCGCAGCCTCGCGGCGGCGCCACTGTCCAAGGTGTAGTGAGAGGTGATTTGCAGCACGAGGCCGCCCGGACGTACGGTGTCCAGGGCGCGGGAGAAGAAATAGTTGTGAATGGACTGCTTGCTGTATTGCGGGCGAGATTTATCAAAGACGGTGAAGTCACCGAACGGCACATTGGAAATCACGAGGTCGACGGAGTTGTCGCCCAGGCGCTTGGCCTTCTCAAAACCTGTAATCTGAATATCGGCGTCGGGGTAGAGATGCTTGAGGATTTTCCCGGTCATCTCGTCCAGTTCCACGCCTGTGAGGACAGAGCTTCGGGAGAGGTGCTCCGGCATAAGCCCGAAAAAGAGGCCCGTCCCGGCGGACGGTTCCAGAACGCGCCCGCCTCGGAAGCCGAGCCTCTCCGCCATATCCCACATGGCGGAAATAACCTTGCGGTCGGTATAGTGGGCGTTGAGGGTGGACTTTTCAGCGGCGGCCCACTCCTTTTCCGTCAAGATGCCGCCGAGAGCGGGGTGCAGGGCTTCGCCGTACTGGCTTTTCCACTTGCGGTACTTGGACACGGCGTCGGCATTGAGATACGAGGGCAGGCCTCCGCGCCCTTCCATCCGTGCGTAGGAAACAAAATCGGGATTGAAAACGGCTTGGGCCAAAGACCCCCAACCCGTGAACTGCGTGAGGATTTTCTTTTCTTCGGGCGTCGCCGCGCGGCCTTCCTTTTCAAGCTGCCGCACAAGTCTGATAGCGTTTATATTCGCCTTTGCGCGCGCCACAGCGCCGCCGGGAACGAGTGTGTCGCCGTCGGCTATGTGATGGTTGCCGCCAGTCTCGCTTTTTACGGCACGGTGATCGTCACCAACCTCGCGTCCTCGCCCGTTGGGTTCGGAAACTCCAGGCTTTCCGCCCATTCCAGAATTCCCAGTCTCGTCTCTTCCGGCATCTCTTCTTCCGGCTCGTCCACGTCCGCCGGACAAATCGCCGCCGCTATCATTTCCTCCTTCGCGTCCTGCGGCATCTCGCCCATCATTTCGTCCAGATACGCTGCTTGCGTCGCCATCCCGTCCAGATGCTCCAGGAGCTTCTCGTGGTTCGGGCTGTTCCACCATTCGAGAGCCAGATCGGGGCTGTAATCCAGAAGCCATATCAGTCGGCTCATCCACCACGGGCTGTTTTGAGGGTTTCTCATCGTGAATGTTTCGGACATGGCGCTCATCTCCTTTTGCTGTATCCGATTTTACCACGCCGCTTTCCGCTTCGGAAGCGCCATTTTCCGGCTCGAAAATTTCCCGTTCCTTTTTTCGCTCCGCCTGCGGCGCGGCCGCTGCGGCTTCCTTCCCGTCCTCTTTACCTGCCTCTTCCTTCGCGGCGCTCGTATGTTCGGCCTCCGCCGGAAAAGACTTGAAAAACGGCGGTTCCGCGTCTTTTTCCACGCCGTTGGACAGGATGTCCACCAAGTCCCGCACGTCCGCCGGGCTGAGATTGTCGGCCCTCCTGCCGCGCAGCAGGAGTGACCGCCATTCGTTCGGGGCGGCCTCCTTGCGGGCCTCATCCAGCAGCCAGGCCGCAACCTTGGCATTGCTGGACTTGTGCTTGCGGGGCGTCGAATAATCCACCTGCGGGAACGGCGCCAGCCTCCGCCCGCTGGCGCAGGTGAACACCGTGCCGCCCGGTGCGGTAGGCATGGGGTAATCCTCGACCGTGTAGTCGATGGTGTTCCCGTCAAACTTCACCGGATTTTTCTCTGCCAGCACCCGATCCTGAAGCTGTGCATTGGTCAGACGCCGGGCCTCCTTGCGGCTTTCCGGGGGTAGCTGACGCAACAAGTCGGCGCGATTTTCGCGCGGCGCGGCCGCGTCTTGCTTGGCCTGAGGAACCGGGGAGGTAGACGCTCCCTCGGTTTTCACCTTGGGGCGTCCGTATTGCGCGGTCACGAAGGACGGCAGATAGTAATTATACCCTGGGGGAGTCACCGGCGGAACAGCCGCGCCGCGCATGGGTGACTGCGGATCCATGGCAGTATTTTGCGTGGTCGGAGTCTGCACCGCTGGCCTCTCTGCGACATCAATCCCCGGCGCTAAAGGAGTCGGCGCGGGCATCCCCAAGGCTTCCGCCTGCGCCGTGGTGTCGGCGCGCGGCGCGGTCTGCGTGTTGGTGATTTGGCTCGCCGTGGGCATGGCCCGGGCCGGAGCGGTTTGAGCTCCATCCTGTCCGCCCATGAAACCCAAGCCCTGCATCATGCCCCCGCCGTATGCGAGTTGCGAGCGCCCCCCGGCCCAGCGTCCCTGACCGGCGGACGGCCCGGCCTGCTGTGGAAGAGCCGGACGCGGCGTAAACGGCGTGGCCATGGGCGGGCCCGCAAAGTCCGTGGGCGGCGCTATCGGCCCTTGCCCCGTCGCCCGCGTCCCCATGGGAAGAGCCCCGGTTCCTGGCGGAAGGGCAAACCCACCTATTCCCTGGGCCACGCCCGTCGCATTCGGAGGCAGAGCCAACAGGTCAATCGGATTCCCTTCTTCAAGGGCAAGTTGCAGGGGCGTGAACCTCTGTGTTTCCGGCCTGCCGTATTCACTGAGCAGCGACGCGTCGGCCTGCGCCTGCTCGCGGGCCTCATAGTCCCGGACAAAGGCATCAATGTCGGCCGCGTCCGCTTCGCTTATAAACTCGCCGGGAGAAACAGGCACCGGCATATTTTCCGGCGACTGCTCAAAGACGTAAGGAGCGGCGGGGGTAATATCGTGTTCGGAAAGCGATTGCGCCTCTGGCGGTGGAGGCGTGGCGTCGTCATCCTGCCCGGCGTTGGCGTTCACATCGTCCGCGCGGCGGCGCATTCGGCGGCCGACAGCCTCGGCGGCCCGCATACCGCCAAGCTGCAACAAAGACCCCACGGCCACAGGCCCGGCCTGTTCCCTGGCAAACTCGCCCAAGGTCGGCGCATCGGGGCGCAAACCGTACCGCTGCCGGATACCCTCCTGGCCGAAGTAGGTAATGCCTTCGGTGGTTTCTTCTTCCCCCAGCTCCGCCCCCATTTTCGCGGGGATGCGGGTCAGGGCGCGCTTGCCGATGGCCTCGGCCATGGCTCCCATGCCGAACTTTTTCAGCGCCATGCCGCCCGCGCCCTTGATCAGGCCCAAGGTAAAAAACTGGCTTATGGCTTCGGGCCCGGCCTCCCAAAGCCCGTACTCCGTGGCGTCGGCGTCAATGGCCTTGTTCAGTTCAGCGGCTTCCTCGCTGGTCATGGTGCGACCCATGCTGGCCTGCATGGCCTGCTGCACCTCATCCACAAACTGGTCTTTGGCCATACGATAGAAAGCCGCGCCGCTCATGGTGGCGCCGCCGAACAGGGAACCCACAAGGCCGCCCGCCGCCGTGCCTACGCCGGGCGCTACAGACCCGGCAGCCGCCCCAGCGGCGCCGCCGAGGGCACTGCCTACAATCCCCGTGGCCATACTGGTGGCTACGGATTTCGGTCCCTGGTACAGCGAGTTGGCGAGCGTGTCGCCTTCGACTTCCTGAATGGATGGAATGCGCGCAGCGCTGTCCTTGGTCTGCTGACGAATGATGCTGTCCGCCGCACCAGGATTGGCCGGGTCAATGTCGCCACCACGCCATGCGCGGGCCATGTCTTCGGGGAACTGGTCGGTGACGGCATCGTAGATGCCCTCGCCCAGCAACCGAATCCCTCCCCAAATCCCGCTTCTGTCCTTGTCGCGGATGTCCTGGGCGGTAATGGGGTGTTCAGGATTTGCGGCGTTGTAGTCTCGGGCCGCAGTTTCGGCCTTGTCCTCCTGCAAGGGGCCGCCGAAGCCCTGGGCGAACTGTTCATAGGGCATATCCGCATAATGTGTGCGGTGCAAAGCCGTGGACAGTTCATAGTCGGTCAGGTTGTTGTACTCGGGATAGACAGCACGAAAATCCTGGAGCTTCAGCATGGATATACCCTCTTAGCGGACCTGATTGTAGCGGCCGGGCAGCTTGCCAGTTTTCTGCCATCCTTCCCGTTCTTCCGGCGAGAGTTCCTCCCACACGTCATGAATGGTCACCCGGGCGGCCCGTCTGCGGGGGGTTGGCTCCGGCCCGGCTTGCTGGCGGGAATATGCCTTGGCCTCATCAGGTGTGATGTCCTGTGGCCTGCCGTCCTCCCCAATGATGGCCCATTGCGAGGCGCCGTTTTTCGAGTACATGATGAGCTGACCGGCGTTGGAGCTTTTGGAAGGGGTCTCTTCCCGGCGGGGAATGTTGGGCGGAGCGGGGCGTTGTGCTCCATGCGAAGCAGCCTGCCCCCCTTGGCCGAGAATGCCCACCGGGTCACCCCTTCTTGCTCCAGACGTCATACCGGTCCCGCCAATGCCCTGGGCAACGCCGCCATGGCGCCCCGCCATTGCTTGGTACAACTTCATGTCGGCGGGCTGGCTGTAGTCGGCCTGCGGTTTCCCGTCCGCATCGGCTCCGGCCTTGAAATACCACTTCTGGTTTTTGTCCCAGACGTACCCGGCGTTCAGCATGGCAATGTGTGCGCCCCCGGCTCCGGGGCCAACCTTGGCCGCACCGCCGCGTCCCATCAGCTTGTCCGTTTTGGCCTTCACATCGGCCCGGGTGTAGCCTTGGTCGAGTAAGTCCTGCATACTGCCCGCCATGTACGAGCGACCGCCGCGCTCATCAAGAACGCGGTAGGATGGGGCTGCCGAGTAGTCATCGTGCCGGTTCTGGGGGATGGCATAGACGATGTGTCCGTCTTTCTGCATGGGAATCCACTGCCTGGGGTCGGCCATGGCCTGGGCGTTGCCCATGATGGTGCCCATCTTGTACCGGGCCGCCGCCGCGAGAAAATTCGGGTTCACCGCTCTGGCATGCATATCCATGCCGGAAAGAATATTCTGTTCCCCGGACATGATGCCGGTGATGGCTTCCATAACCTGCTGCGGAGTCATGCGCTGGCCGGTATCGACAAAACCGCCGTCCCCCGTGGACCTGAACAGTTCCGTGAAATTGCCGTCCTGCCCCATCTGATATTTGTAGGGAAAGGGTGAAATTTCCGAGAGCTGGCCCGCGAGTTGTCCGAATGTCCGCATGTCGCCCTTTTTGAACGCTTCCTGGGCGGCAAATGCCAGCGGCCGAAAATGGTTCTGATAAAGCGCGTCATCCGCCTGTTCCATGCTTTTCAGCATGGCAGCGCGGGATTGCTGGGTATTGGCCCTGTCAGCCATGTAACGGCCCATGGCCATGACGCCGTGGCGGGAATTGAGAACAGGGTCATTGTCCAAAGCGGCGATATTGCCATTCTGACCCGCTGCTTGCGCGAAATGTTCATAGGCCGCGCGCACTCCTTTTTCATCTTCGAGTTCCAGCCGCCCGGCCTCGGCGCGCTGGGCGTTCTGCATGGCCGTGCCCATGCTGTTTACGCCGTTAATCAGGTTCATGGCGATTTCAACGCCATCATTGCCGCCGCCGTTATAATATCCTCGCGTCATGGAACACCTCAGAGATAATAGGACAAAAGCCCGGCGGCCAGGCCGACCAGCGCGCCCACACCCGCTCCGACAGGACCGGCGGCGGAGCCCGCCGTGGCTCCCGTAGTGGTCCCGGCGGCTGCACCTCCGGCTGAGGCCGCGCCAGCAGTCACGGCTCCGGTTGTCGCCGCCGTGGTTGCCGCGCCAGTGGCGGCGGCCGTGGTTCCCGCTGCGGTACCCGCCGCGCCAGCACCGGCCATCCCCGCTGCTCCGGCCGCAGTTCCCGCCATACCAGCCGCCGAGGTGCCCGACATGGCGGCCCCGGTAGCGGCGGCTCCGCCCGTAGCCATGTTTTGCGCCGCCCCAGCCACAAGAGGAGCCGACTGCAAGGCCGTGGCCGCCGGAGTTGCGGCCGCCGTCGCGGCTCCAACTCCTTCCGCCCCCATGCTGCCGCCGATGCCTTGTGCGATCCCGGCTTTTGCGGCCTCCGCGCCGGTAGTCATGGCCTGGGCGGCCCCGGTGGCCGCCGCATTGGTAGGGGCGGAAAACATATCGCCCAAGGCGTGATAAAGAGCCTTCGAAGTTCCGGGTTCCATGTATTCAGCAGCCTGCATTCCGGCCCATGCGCCGCCTATGCCGGAGGCAAGCCCACCGCCCAGCGTTTTTTCAGGTTCGTGATATTTCGTTTCGGTCTTTTTGGTCATGCTCGCCGCGGTCCCGGCGGCGTTGCCCATGGCCGAAACTGCGGCGGTGTATGGGCTCTGTGTCCTGTATAAAGGCATGGTGCTCCTCCTATCCGTTCATGAAGCCCAGGCCCTGCAAAATGCCGCCTGTCGCGTTGAATCCGGCCGCCTTGGTCAGCCGGTCATAATTTTCCTGCTCGGCTCCCACGCGGGCCTGCGTGCGCGCTCCCGCAAGCTGCGCGGCCTTCTGCGTGTCGAGAGTGGCCTGAATTCCCTGGAAGCGGCCGGAGTTGGGGTTGACGCCCATGCGGGCGGCAGCCCGCGCAGTGGTCGCGTTCACGTCCTTCCAGGTGTTAGCCGTATCCGCCGTGGCCAAGGCCATGCGCTCATTCACGTCCACGCCCTGCGTCGAGGCGGTCAAAAACTTTTGGGCGGCCTCGGTCTGCTGCGGCAACAGTTGTGTGGCCGCCGTCAACTGGTTCTTGTACAAATTGGTTTCCAGAGGCAGCAGTTCTAGATTGGCCTGGGCCTGCGCAATTTCATAAGGCTTGTAGTATTGCTGCCACATGCCGAAGTATTCGCGCGCCCATGCCTGTTGCTCTTCCGAGAGCGTCGCCATGCGGGCATTATAGGCGTAGTCCACGCTGTTGACCGTGCTGCCTCCTCCGCCGCCCTTGCACTCGGCAACCGGCCCGGTCCACTCAAAGCCTTCCTGCTCGAGCACCGCACCCGTTCCCATATCGATTACAACGCGGGTATAAATCATGCGTCCCATACGGCCTCCATGACTTCTCCGTCCTTCACACCCATGCCTTCCCGTGTCGCCGCCACCGCCACGGCGGCCACCGATGTCCTTGTGTCCGCCATGTAGAGAAAGGCGGGAATCGTGCCCACCATGCCGCACCCACATTCGAGCGCGAATTTCCACGAGAGAGGATTGCTCTGCGGAGTAATCCCGACAATGCAATCAAACAGGTAGCCGTCGGCGTCCCGCATGGAAAGCGCGTACCGGAAGTAGCGGCGCCCTATGGGCACGCTGTTCCTGCGCCCCCAAAATTTGCGGAAAAAGGTGAAATGCCCGCGCGCGGCCCGGCCCTCGATGCTGTTCAGCCAGGTAAAGCAGGCCACTTCTTCTCCGGCCATAATCACAAAGGGCAGGGAGCCGGGCCGCAGCACGTCAGCGAGAAATTCTTCTCTGGTCCCAACGGTCCCGTCATAGAAAACGCGCGACAGCAGGCCCTCGGTGGTCATTTTGTCGAAAACATGTTCGAGCAGGCCCGGTGTGCCGGGCTGTTGCGCGTCGAGGTAGAGGATGGCGTGTTTCATCGCGCATATCCTATCGCTGCCCACTCAAAGTCTCCGGCCGCGTCAAATTCCCATTGTCCCGTTCCTTCGCCCCCTTCCTCCGCAACTTCACGGAGGTCGGCCACGCCGACGCGAGCCGGGCTCTCCGCCTGTTCCTCTTCCTGAATCGGAGGTAAAAAGGCCGTCATTGCGACGAGAGGGGCGGCGGCCCAAACGCCGGGCAGGGAGACGGTTTCCCCGTCCCTGGCTGTTCCGGAAACCAATACGGGTAGCACCCCGGCCGCCAGTTTGGTGACGGTAACGGCTCCGGTCGCGAGCGCCGCTTCGGTGACGGCTCCCGCCTGAATGGACTTGTCCGTCACCGCGCTCGGCGCCAGCTTGCCAGCCGTGACACACCCGTCCGCCAGCTTGGAGGAAGTGACGGCCTTATCCGCCAAATGCCGGTTCAGGACCGCCGCCTGTCCGATGCTGGCCGTGACCGTGCCGGTGCGGACGGAACCGTCCGAAACGCGCAGCGCCCGATCCGAACCGCGCGACAGGCCGGACAGACCGAGCAAAATACCGTGCAGGGACTGCAGGTAGGTGGTGAGTTCGCGCCCTAATCCCCTGGGGATTGAGGGGAGTCCCCGTTCATTGCCCATATTCAACCCCCTCGACGCTGCCGCCCAGGCGCGCCTCATACACTGTGGCCGTGCCGCGCAACTCCAGGCTCCACAGCTTTTCCGCCTTGCCCGTGGGCAGGCGTTTTGCCCGGCTGTCCGTCAGACGCAACCGCGCTCGCGGCCACTGTCCGTCCGGGCCGTACAGCGAGACGCTTACGGCGTTTTTACAGGTCTGATCACCTTCCACGCGCACGGCCGCCGGGCAGGTAAGTGCGGAGGTAAAAAACGGCTTGGAACGCCATTGATACGGCAGGGGCCCGCCCGCCTCCCACTGGTAGACGGCGCTCCCCTCGGGCGTGTCGATGGAGAGGTATACGCAATCGTCCTCGGAATGATGGTAGACGCTCCGCACCGCCCATTCTTCCGGCAGTTGCACGCGCACCACGTCTTTCGCGCCGAGGCTGAACAGCAGCCCCTGATTGCTGCCGGCGAAGAACGCCATGTAGCGGCCGTCATGTACCGTGCCCATGAGGGTGTCGGGTTGCAGAGCCTGCCATTGCTCCCGCGTGAAGGTCTGGCCGGTGAGCAGGGTCTGATTGCCGGACGTGAACAGCATGAGCCCGTCGGGCGAGGCATAGATCACACCGCCCGGCAGGCTGCCCACGGAGCGGGCGGAAACGCACGCCTGCTCGATGGGCAGGTGGGTGATTTGCAGACTTTCCGGCTCCGAACCCGCGGCGAGGTAGGGCCGCCCCGTGGTCAGCACGATGATGGTGCCGTCCACATAGCCCAGGGCCACTATGGAATCCTCGGTTGTCAGCCGGTAGGCCGTGGGAAAGGCGTAGGCGATGAACGGCTCACTCACCAGCAATTCATTGCCCCGGAAGCAGGCATAAAGCCCGTTGTCGGTATGGATCAGCCCGGCCGCGTCGTCGGGAATACAATCCCAGGCGGCCGTTTGCAGCACGTCCGAGGAAAGGTCGGCGTCGTGGACCGTGTCCACGTATTCTTCAACCGGAACTTCCAGCTCGGCTAGGAAGTGAAACTCGCTGCTTTTGGTGCCGGACGCCGTGCGATACAGGCGGATATGGGTGACCGTCAGCCCTTCCAGGTCCGGAATATCAAAACCGCTCAGGGTCACGCCGTCACCGTCCAGCACGTCCACCACGTCCGACGCGGGAGAGGGGGCCGACTCCTGTTTGAATATCCCATCGGCAAGCGACTGGACCAGCGTATAGCAGTAGGCCGAGGACCGGCTGACGCCGCTGTCCGTGGGCGAGGTTTCCGGCTCTTCCGAGGCGGATTCGGCAAACGCCGCCACGCTCACATTGTCTTCCTGGATGGCGGCAAGAGTATCCTCGTAGCCGTAGCGGGGCGGTATCTGCGCGTCCGAGTCCGCGCCCCATGCGTAACAGGCCACGGTTTTTTCCACCGCCCCCTTGGCCACGGCCACAAGCGGCGCCGCGTCTGGCCGGGGCACGCCCAGGCGGTGGATGCCGCCCCCGGCCAGATACTGCGTGGGGTAAGGCCGGTCGCCGGTAATGAACAGATGCCCCAGAGGCGTCTCGCCCGCGATGTCCGTAACGGAAGATTTCACCACGTCCACCGCGCCGGGCCAGGAAAGCCAGCCGTCCGTGGCGTGCTTGAAAATCGTTTGCGAGGCCCGCTCCAGATCTGCAACCTTCTTCGGCCCGGCCAAAGGTTCCAGACTGCCGCGCTGCAACTGGCAGTTGACGGCCATGCTCGCCTGCGTGGCTTCCAGCAGACGGGGCGCGGTGCGCGGCACTTCGCCGCCGAAGGTGGGAATGGTGATGGAGGCCATCAATAATTCTCCCTGTCGTAAGGGTCCGTGGTGGGCTTTTCCAGTTTGTCGAGTCGGTTTCGGATGTCTCCCAGACCGGGGATACTCACGACGCAGGTCACGTTCTCTGAGCCGTCAAAACTCACTTCCCCGCTCACATCGCCCGTAAGGGACAGCTTCATGGGATAGGTGAGCCGGAGCGCCGTATCGGCCCGCTTGGCGTGGGTGGCTTCGGCCACTTCCTCGGCCAGCGTCCCATCGGCGTTGCGGGTCACGTCCAGCCGACGCCAGGGCGTCCACTCTCCGTTCGGGGCGGAGCGCGCCCATATTTCCGTTTTTTTCGTATTGACACGCACCTGAACCGGTATTTTGTCGCTGCCCACAAAATGCAGGCCATAGAAGCGCATAAGGAGCCTCACTCTTTTTTCAAAACCAATTCGGAAAGCGCGCTATCAACCGTCCTGCGCGCCTTGCAGTGCCGCGTGTAGCCCAGGAAGGACATGACGCGCGCCCGGACAAAAGGAACGTCAACCTTGCCCTCGGCATAGAGCCGCCGCAGCAGGCGAAACTTACGCCGGGCGCGCCGGATGTTCCGCTTCCGGGGCAGGCGGAACGTGGTCCAGTGCCGGTATCCGGCAAAGTCCGTTCCGTGCGAGGCCGGAAAAATCGCCGTCTTCGGGTTCAGCCGCAGCCGCAGCCGTTCCCACAACACAACCTCGATCTTGGTCCGCAACTCCTGCAACTGCCGCTTGTCGGTGCTCACGATGACAAAATCATCCATGTATCGGACATACCAGCGCACGCCCAACTCGTCCTTGATGTAGTGGTCGAGCACGTCCAGATAGGCGTTGGCGAACAGTTGAGAGGTCAGGGCGCCGATGGGCAGGCCGCAGTCCTCAAAACCGTTCTCGCGCACAATCCGTTCCATGAGCCACAGCGCGCCCTCGTCGCCCACGGTGCGGGCCAGAACGGACATGAGAATGTCGTGGTTGATGTTTGGAAAATATTTGCTGATGTCGGCTTTCAGGACATAGACGCTCCGCCGTTTTCCAGTCGCGCTCATGGCCGCACAGCGCAAAAAATGTGTCAGCCGCTTCCCGGCGGCCAGAGTCCCCCGGCCTTTGCGGCAGGCATAGCTGTCGTGGATGAACCGCTCTTCAAACGCGGGATTGATCACCCGGACCAGCGCGTGATGAACTACCCTGTCCGCAAAAGGCGGGGCCTGAATAAGCCGCATCTTCGGCTCGTTGACAAAAAATTCGCGCCAGGGTCCGGGCTTCCATGTCCTATGCAGGAGTTCCCCTTGAATCCCGAAGAGGTTTTCCTCGACGCTGCCGCCGAATTTCAGGACTGGCATGTGATACCTCTTTCCGCGCTTCGCCTCTTCCCATGCCGCCACAAGGTTTTCAAAGCTGGTGATCCGCTGCCATATATTCTTCAGCGTCTTGGCCATATCGCCTCCCGTGTTGTGGGCGGGACCGGCCGCGTTCGTCGCCTACCGGCCGCCGGTCCCCGTTTTGTTGTTTTCCCGGCGCTGTTGGCCGAGAGGGATAACAGCCCCAAATAAAGCACTGGATGGATGCCCGTGGGCATACCGCCTTCTGGCTGAGGCCCTGTTTGCGAGGCGGCAACCGATGTTCGCGTTCAGGTTCGACGCCGTATTGTTGAAGTTGACGAGGAACACGCCCGCAGTGGAGCCGTTGCCCCAATTGCCGCCGGAGTACAGGCTGTTACCCTATATTGCTTATCTCCTGCCTTTCGGCTGGGGATTGGCGCGCGCGGATGACTCGGATGTTTCGGCGCTCCCTTGAGCGGCCCGCACGTTCTTCAACCATGCACCGAGCATTTTTCCGATTTCCCCTATCTTCGCGGACCACACCTCATACCGCTTCATGTCGATGTATTGCAGTTTTACGGCTTCACGCACCAGGGAACGCAGCAGTTCTATTTCGATGTCCAGGTCTTCAAGTGTGGTTTTCTTGTAGTACCGTTTGGCCGCCCGTATCAGCAGCCGCTTGATTTCCGTAAGCGCGGCCCTGATTTCCGCAGCCAGAAGAAACTTTTCGTACTTCGGGAACTGCCGCAGCGCGATTCGCGAATAGGCGCTTACCTCTTCCAGCTTTTCCAACATCGCCAAACTTTCAAAGGCCATGGCTCTCCCTGTAACCCCGCATGGGGGCAGTTGCGGTCTTACGGGCCGCAAAACAAAGATGTTACGATGAACAGCAACGCTCTTCCGGGGGAAGTTGACGCCCCGCACGTTCGCTCTCGTAGCTGGCGCGGCAATGGCCGGTATCGCCCCAGCAGCGGGCCAGCGCATCCACCAGTAGTCGCGGCCAGCGCCGGATGCCTGCCAGTTCCCAACGCCAGCAATGAGCACTGATGCTCTCGTCCGCCCACCAGAACCCAGCCGGGCGCGGCAGCAGGTACAGCAGACTCAGAATTGCCAGGGTGAAGCCGATGAGCGCATTCAAGCTCTGGTCAACGGCAATCAGAAACTGTTTGCCGTTGTGCCGGAACGCCGCCCAACGCTGAGCAAGACGCCGGTCCCATTTCATGCCGCACCACCGGGCAAGCTGTAGCTGACGGACAGCGCCTGCGCCCCCTCAACACTCGTGCAGGCGTCCAGGGCGTCCTCCATGCGCTGCCGCTGTCCGATGAGCGCGCCGGAGGCCGCCGAAAAGGCGGTGGCTTTGGCCAGTACGCGCCCGCACAGATCGTCCAGGGCAATGCCACGCGCCTCGGCCAGCGGCGTCAGCAAAGGGCAGGCCGCCGTAGCGTCGGCCTGACGGGCCTCGGCTTCCTGCTTCTGCTGGTCGAAGGTCAGGCGTTCCGTATCCGGATACGTCGCCGTCAACCCTTGTAGGGCCGCTTCACACTTGTCATTGATTTCCGCCAGTTTGAGGGCTTTGGCATTGGCAAGCCCGGCCAGCATGGTCTTGCTGTGTACGCCGTTCTCGGTCTTAGGCATGGCATTCCGCTCCATCGTAGGTTTCCAGGGTCTTCAGGAGTAAACCGCCCCCGTCCGCGCCGTTGTTTTCAAGCCGGGCGTGGCAGAGCAGCCGGGCCTCGCCCACCGCGCAGCCTGGCTCCGGCTCGATTTCCGTGTCCTGCCAGACGCCGATGTAGTAGCCGTCCTCGCTGTATTCGACGGGCACCCGGTACAGCTTGGCGTGTCCGGCCCCGGTGCCGGGGTAATCCGTCTCAAAACTCGCGCCGTTGTGGGAAAAAATGATTTTCATGATGAAAAATCCTTTTTGAAAAGAGCCGCCTGCGGCGGCAGGATGGAAAGTCGCGGGCCAGCTTCGCTGGCCGCTCCGTCGCCGCTGCGCGGCGGGGGCCGCCTACCGGCGGCCCGAACAGGAGCCAGGGTTCAGTACCCAGGCTACACCTTTGCGAGGCGGCAACCGATGTTCGCGCTCAGGTTCGACGCCGTACTGCCGAAGTCGACGAGGAACACGCCCGCAGTGGAGCCGTCGCCCCAATAGCCGCCGGAGTAACAAACGCCGTTCGGGCTGGCCCCGTAGTGATTGTCGGCATAGGTGCCGTTGGTTTCCGTGGGGTCGCCGCTTTTCGGGATGAAGACATCGCCCATGTCGTAGCCGTCCGCCACATCGCTGAACATTTCCGTAATCCAGCCCGTGTAGCCCTGACTGCTGTTGTAAATGGTCATGGCGAGGTTGGTGGAAACATAGGCGCGCGTGCCGTCATTGCGGTAAATTTCAAGGCGCCGGTTGGTATCGGCCCGTACCCCGTCCACCATCTCCCAGACATTGCCGTAAAGGCCGTGAAAACCGCGCCAGGGCGTATGGTTGGCCGCGCTGTCCACCGTGACGGCGCCGCTCCCGGCCACATGCCCCATGCCCAGCATGGCCTGCATGTCCGGTGTGGCGAACTCGGCCAGCATGAGCAATTTCACGGCGTCCGTCTGGTAGATGTCCTGCATCATGAAGCCGCTCACACCGTCCACGTTGCGCGCGGCGCACAGGCCCTTGAACGTGGAAAAGTCCTTGCTCACCGCCGGGTACACGCCGTGTACGGACTGGCATTTGGTGTTGGTGCTGTCCAAGCTGGCCTTGTAGCAGCCGAGCAGGTAATAGGGGATTTCCTGCCCGTTGTTCATGAAGGCCGGATGCACATGATAGCCGTCCAGGCGCGTGGGCGAGATGTAGGTGATCTTGCTGCCCGCAAGGCTGCCTGAGGCGGGCGTGTCGTGCTTGACGTAGAACTTGGGCACGCGGTTCATGACCTGCCCGTCCACCAACACGCGCTCAATGCCGCCGTATACCGGGTGACGGTCGAAATAGGAGGTCTTGAGACTGAGCGGTTCCCCGTCCTTGTCGCAGTGGAACCACAGCCCGGCGCCGCCGCCGGTCTTGAGCCGGGCAATGCCGAACACGGGATCGGTGCTGCCGACAATAATGTCCGCCACGGCGTCGGATGCCGCTTTCTGGCCTTCGGCCTGGGCGATGGACACAACCGCAGCCCGGAACGGACTTTCAGGCTTGTCGATGCCATGTGCGTTGGCTTTTGCTTCATGCCCGGCAACGGCCGTGTTCACGGCTTCCTGCGTCACACCGTCCACACCGTCACGCCCGGGCGTTCCCGGTTCCCCGGGGTCGCCCTTGTCCCCTTTTTCGCCTTTGAGGTCCACGCCGCGTTCCGGCCAGGAACCGTCCGCGTTCTGGAATTTCAAGGCCGTCCCGTCCCACTGGTGTTCGGGAGCGGGACCGGGATCGCCTTTCTCGCCCTGGGGACCGCCCGCCGGGCCGGGTGCTCCGGGAGCCCCGTCCTGTCCAGGGTCGCCCTTGTCGCCCTTGGCGCCCTTCAAGTCGACACCTGCCTCCGGCCAGGAGCCGTCAGGCTTCTGAACTTTGAGGGAGGTGCCGTCCCACTGGTGGTCCGGCATGGGACCGGCCGCGCCGGGAATACCGGGCTCGCCTTTCTCGCCGGGGTCGCCTTTCTCGCCGGGCGCGCCCCGTTCGCCCTTCAGGTTTACGGGCTCGGTGGCAATCGAACCGTCCGTGCTGGCAAAGACCAGACTCGTGCCGTTCCACAATGGCTTGGGCACGGCCTTGGTGATGTTGGCCCTCGTTTCCGCTCCGTGGGCGTCGGGGTCGGAAAGATGGGCGATAACCTTCTCTCTGCCCTCAATCAACGTCTGCTGGGCATCCTGCAAGGCGGTCAAGGTTTTGCTGACTTCGTTCAGCACATCGGCCGTGTTCGCGCCAGCATCGGGGGTACTCCCGCTGGGAGTCTCGGTGGGAGTCGTAGTGGTATCGCTCATGGGATGCGCTCCTGTGCGTATTTGTTGTGGTTTCCGGGCGGAGCCAAAAGCCCCGCCCGACTGGCCGGACCCACCCGGCGAGCGGCGCGGCGCGTGCCGCCGGAACCGGGGGAAGTTCCGGCGGCACCGTCTGTCCGGTCAGTTCCCTCCCGCAGCCCGCATTTCTATGCAGGTCACGCGGTCGGAAAGTTGTGCGAATTGCCCTTGCGTCTGCGCCGTGGTCAGCTCGTTTTGCAGCCCGGCCAAGACGGATTTGGTGAATCTGTCGGAGAGGGTCACGAGTTCCGTGGCCATGCGCGCCACGCTCGTTTCCGCGTTGAACTCATGTTCCAGCTTCCCGGCAAATTCGGCCGCCCGCAGGGCCGCGCCATCGGCCTGGCTCGCTGCGGTTGTGGCGCGTTCGGCTTCCGCCTGCGCTGCGGCGGCGGAAACACCCGCCGCCGTGGAGGACTGTTCCGCTCGCCCGGCCGCAGTTGTGGCCTCGGCCGTGGCGGCGTCCACCGCGTCGGATACAATCCGGTCGGTCACGATACCGGCGGCGGCTCCGGTAATGGCTGCGTCAAGGTCGGCCGTCACCTCGTCCACATGCGTCCTGTGCTCCGCCACGGCTTGTTTGGCATCCAGCGCCATCTTGGCGCTTTCATCGGCGCCCTTAGCGCTGGCCCCGGCCGCTGCCGAATACTTCCCGGCCGCTTCTGCCGAGTCTTTGGCGATGGTGGCATTTTTGCCCACGGAATCAGCCGCAGACTCTGCCCGCTGGGCGTCGGCCCTGGCGCAATCCCCCGCGCTTTCAGCGCGCTGGGCGGCGGCCAAGGCGTCATCCCGATACCGCTCCATGCCCTGTGATGCCTGTTCCGCGCGCGTGGCGCACCCGCACGCCCTGGTGGCGGAGTCCTGGGCGGAGGCCGACGAGCAGCCCGCCCGCTTCGCGGCCGTCAGAGCCCGTTCGGTCAGGTTTTCAAAGTCCTCTCCAAAAAGCGCCGCTTCCTCGCGCAAGGCGGCGAGGCCGCTGCTTCGCGCGTCGTCGATTTCCTCAACAGCATGTTCCCGCGCCTCGGCTACGGTATTCACCGCATTGGTCCGGGCGTCGGACGCGGCCTTGGAAATCTCGTTCAGGACATCCCCGGAACGGAGTTCAACGGCCTGCAGGGCGTCGGCCTTGTATTGCGTGATACAGGTGGTGGCGTCCGCCATCAGCCTGGCCGCCGTCCGCTCCGTCCGATCCACAACTGTGAGCTCGAAGGTGCTGATGGTGTCGGCAACGCCGTCCACCATCTCCTGCGCGCGCCGCTCGTGTCCCTGGGCCTGCCGGGCGGCTTCTTGGGCCGCTCCCTTGGCTGCGTCGGCTTGGTCCGCTATGCCGTTCAGACCGGTTTCCATGGCCGCGACAGCCTCTTTGGTGCTCTCGGCCGCCGCCGCGTGCCTCCCGGCCTCCGCCGCGTAGGCGGCCACCTCGGACGTGATGACCTGTCCCGATCCCCGCTGCTCGTAAGGCGGCAACTCGGCAATATCGTGCAAGTTGCAGTCGGCATTGGGCACAGTGGCGTGGTAGCGCAGACTGTGCAGGGGCGGCAGGTGGCTCGGGTGTTTCCCGCCGCTAACCTGGCAGGCTTCGGGGAAGGTCACCGTCACCATGTACTCGCTGGATTCCGTACCCAGCTCGTTGGGCCACACCTTGAGCACGGCGAGGCCCTGGGGGTCCGTTTCGGCGCGCGCTTCACGCGGCACAATCAGGCCGCAATACCGTTCCACGGTGGTCAGGCGCATCACAATCTGCGCCCGGTGAACGGGGCGGCCCTGCTGGTCGCTTATCCGCGCCGTGACATTGACCAAGGGTATATCCATGCTATCCTCTCAATCCCCCGAATTGGCATACAGGGTTCCGCCACCATGCCGACGGCGGAACATCCGCGTCCGGGCGGCGGCGCATCCCTCATTGTAAAGGCCGTTGTGCATGGCCGCGCCCTGGGCGTCCGTCCACTCTATCCGGGCGCCGCTCATGCTCTTGAGCCGGGCCAGCGCCCCGTGGACGATGACATCTCCCCACGCTTCCATGATTTCCGCCGGAAGCGTGGCGGCCGTTCTGGCCGGGCGCGCCGTCGCCTCAATGGTGGCCACGGCGTCGCTCTGCGGCGTAAAACGCAACACAATGTCATAGGGCGACGGAACATAGTCCGCGCGGTCGAGGCGCCGTCCGTCGAGATACAGGTCCAACACATCAACCAGCACGGTATCGCGGGGCGTGGCCACGGCAATCCGGCATTCACCAGCCAAGACGCTTTCCGCCAGTACCATGCTCCAGGCCCCCGTCTCCTTGCAGAAATCGCCCGCCACCATCTGCACGGCGTCAAAGGCCATGCTACGGGGGCAGGGCAGCACCTGCGGCAGGATACGGGGCAAAAGCCCATCCATGCGCTCCATGCGCGTATCGAACGTCATGCGCCGCCTCCGGGAACTGCGGAGCTTTTGGCCTTGGGCCACGCGCCGTCCACCTGCGTTTTGATGCCGAGCAGCGAGCCGTACATCTGCATGTGATACGCGGCCTTCCCGGCGTTGCTGCTCTCGTTGTCGCCGGACAGGACGGACGCCAGCATGTGATGCACCAGCGCCTGCGCATAGTCGTCGGGTACGCCCATATCCTGGTCCGGACTGACAATGACGGTGGGTGGCGCGCTGTACGTCGCCTCCACCCAGACATCCACGTTCTCCGGCACGCCGGGGTAGACGTAGTAGACAGCCTTGTTGGTCAGGCGGTCATAGGCGTAGTTTTCCACCATCTCGCCCACCCGGCCCGGGTCGGCCCAGGCCAGCAGTACATCCGGAGATGCCGACACGATGGCCGGGCCGGGCGTTTCACCGTCCCGCCCCAGATTCCGCACCAGTTCAATCAACATGGTCGCGTCCCTGCTGGCCTCGTGCGGCCTGCGCCGTGGCAGACATTGCCGCATCCCCGGTTCAAGGCGGATGGGTTCAGTGACCGCCGTAATGTCGGGACGCTGCATGGAGACGGCCCGCAGGGCGGCATTGAGGAAGTCCAGCAGACCGATGCGCCCGTCGTCTCCACCCTCCCACGGCCAACGGCTTTCAAGCCCCGGCTCCAAGTCCTGCAAGGCCCCGGACACCAGTCGCAACACTTCGGCGGCGCGCATCGTTATCCTTGCGCAAGTTCGCCCGTCGCCGGGTCGATATGGCCGAGCACGCGGTAGGAAAAGCGTTGTGCCGGTTGAAAGACGATTCTGATTTGGCCTCCTTCATCCACTTCTTCCGGCACCTGCTCCACGGCCAGGTCGAGCACGTCAAGAACGCCCTGCGGCACATCCACGGGCTTGTCGCGCACAATGAGATACTCGCGACCGTTCACGCCCACGGTGACAGGGCAGCGGTCCTGCGGGTCTTTGCCGCTGGCGATGACGATCCGCACTTTGCGCTGTGAACGGAGCTGGCGCCGGATGGCCTCCTCCTGCCGCGAGACTTCCGCATCAAGGGCGTCCGACTGCTCCTTAAGTTTCGCTTCGGCCGCCTCGGCTTCCTCTTTGGCGGCACGGGCCTCGGCTTCGGCTTTACGGACCAGGGTTCTGGCCGCCTCGGCTTCCTCTTTGGCGGCCGCGTTTTCGGCTTTGAGCCGTTCCAGTTCAGCCTTCAGCGCGTCCGCGCTGGCCGTGTTGGCGGTCTGCGCCGCTTGCTTGGGATCAGCCATGGGTTATCTCCTCTAGACCTTGGACACGGCCACTTCGGCGCGCGCCATGTAGAAATCGTACAAAATGATGGCGGCGTGGTATGCCTTCCAGCCGATGGTCCCACGCTGCCCCAGCGGGTCACCGCCGCGCGGCTGGCCGGGATTCAGAACCATGGGGGTAATGGGCGAGGCGCCATTTTTGCTGCGCGCAAGAGGAATGTTGCCGAAGGCGTTTTTCCCGAAAAAGAGCACCGGATACACATCCGCGCACGCGCCTTCATTGGATTCCACAGGTTTCCCGGCGGCGGGGGCGGCCCCGGCGTCCAGCCACGGGTCGAGTACCGTCGTGCAGCAGTAACGCACGCCTTCCACACTGCCGATTTCACCGTCCATTGGCTTGTAGCTGCCGTATTTTTCGACAGGGACGAAACCGGGCATTTCCCGGATGTCCGCCTCACAGTCGGTATGGCAGACGGCAAGATACGAGGGCGCGATGGGAGACGTGCCGAAATTCGGCGAGGCGTTCACCACGCTGGTAAGAGGCATGGCAAGCTGGCGCTTGAGCCCCCGCATAACGCGGCGTTGCAAAGCCAGGGTCAGCGGCTGGTTCACACCCGCGCGGCTGGTGGCGATGACGCCGCCGGTTTCGCCGCTGAAATGGACGTTGGTCCCGGCCTGCAAGACGCCAATGGTCACCCGCTCCAGCATGATGCCGGACTGCTCACCCAGAATGTCGGAAAATTCGGGGATGAGCGGGTCTTCGTGGGTGTCGGCCAGAACGTCCGTCAGTTCGACGTAATCGCCGTATTGAGCGATGCTCACCTCAAGATCGCGGAATGTGGGCTTGGAAGCGGCGGGGGTCACGCCTTCGGTCAGCGGCTTAGGCTGATTGGGAAGATGCAGATACCCACGAAACTTCATCACCTTACCCGCGTTTTTGGGCAGGGGCTTGGCTTGGCCGAGCCGCGAGACAATCAGCAAGGGCTGAGCGCGCTTGAGCAGTTCCTTTGAAAAATATCCCGCCGTTCTGGGCGAGATGTCGCCAGTGGTCGTCATGGGCATGGGTTAAAACCTCATTTTGGACGGGTTATTGATTGGCGTTCCACCCGGCATCGAAATCGTCCTTGTCTCCGACGCCGGTCGGCGCGACAGGCGCGCCTCGTCCGGGAACAGCAAGCGCGCCGGTGGGGTCGGGCTGTTTGCGCCCGCCTCCCCGCTCGCGCTCAAATCTGGTGAGCAGCGCGGACACCTGGGCGGGGTCGCGCCCGTTCCGGGCTACCTCCATAAGCTGGGCGGCCTCCGCATACGGCTTGGCGGCTATCCAGTCGAAAACATCCTGCTGATACTTGGCGGCCTCGGCCTTGCGACCGGGGTCGGCAAGCATGGCGGCGTAATCGGGATGGTCCCGCGCAAACATGGCCTTGAACGCCGCATTGTGCGCCTCCCGCGCCTGCTCAAACCGGGCCGTTTCGGCTTCGCGCCGGGCCTGGGCCTGCTGGCGCTGGTACAAAACCTGCTCCGCCCTGTCCTGCGCCAGCTCCGCGCCATACTGTTCGAGCCGTGCCCGGACGCTGGCGCCTTCCGGCGAGTCTTCCAGGGCCAGAGCCGCCGCGTCGGGGTTCAGCGTTTTCAGCGTTTCCAGCTCGCCCGTGATTTCTTCCGGCACATCCACCGTCTTTACCGGAGCGGGGGCCGGAGTCGGTTGAGGCGCGGACTGAGGAGTGGTTTCCGGCTCGTAACCGCGAAACTCCGTCCCGGAGGGAGCCGGGTCCACCTGCGGCGTGGCGGGAGGCGTCTCCGCCGTATCAGCCTGCGGCCGTTCCTCCGGCCGCAGGTTTTCACCTGCGGGCTGTTCCTGCTGTTTCGCAGGGCCCGTATCCCGTCCTTCGTCTTCCCCGCCCAGCCCGAATCCTTCGTCGAACTGGGTTTCGGCCTGTTCCTCGGTCTGCGTTTCGGGCCGGGCCTGGGCCGCTGTCTCATCCTGCAACTGACTCATGTGAAACCCCCTATCCCGCGTTGCGCGGGGTTATGGCGGCAAGCAGGTTCCGGGCTCCAGCGGCCCGGCCTTGCGCCCGCCAGATAGCAATGTTGCCGCTCGCCGATTCCAGTTCTTCCTGGGCCTCGGCTATCTCTGCTTCCAACAAGTCTGTCAGGTCCGTGTACAGCCCTTGACCGTGCGCTTTTTGCAGCGCGCACGCCGCGTCCGCTCTACGGACGCGAATATCCGTCTTCATACCGCTACTCCTTCCGGCTGTGCGGCCGGGATTCCCGCCTGTCCCCCACTGGCCGCCTGCGCGAGCTGGGCCAGCAAGAGCAACACCTGTTGCTGTATCTGCTCCGACGTCATGCCCTGGCGCTGTAACTGTTCCATCAAGGCTTCGGTCTGGGCTTGCGCCTGGGCCTTGGCCTGTGCCCGCATCTGCTGCTCTACGTACTGCTTGGCCTCTTCCTCGTTGCGCAGAATGCGCTCCGCTGGCAGGTCGGTCTGTTCGAGAGCCACTTCCAACAATTTTGCCGCGCGGATGTATGGCGCAAAGTCTTGGATGCCCATGTAGCTGATGAGAGCTGGAACCTGCTGGGCGCGGACCTCTTTGGCAATCATGCTCTGGCTGCCGGAGGCCACCACCTCGAAGTCTCCCTTGATGTCTTCGCGGGGATTCCACTGCATATTCCATCGGAACATGGCGCGGATGAACGGCGCGACAATGCAGTCGTCAAAGTCCTTGATGTGGTCCTTGAGCAAAATGTTGGCCGCCCCCATGAGCATGGACAGTCCTGACGCGGTTTTTCCGGCTCCGGCAATGTTGCCGTCACCCTGGTTGAAACGCGGTGTGCTCACTTCGTCCGCGCCTTGCTGCCAGAAATTGGCGAGCGCCAGATTGTGTTCGATGGCCGAGGGCACCGTCACGGCCTGGAACGCCTGCGAAAGGTTCACCCCAGACTTGTTGAACAAGAAAAATCTGTTGGCCTGCATCTCAAGCGGGTCTTCATCGGGAGCCAGGTAGGCCATGTTGATGCCGTAGACGGGGCCGGACGAGGCCCCGGCGTTGTCCTGCATGGCGCGCACGGACGCATTGATGCCAGCCTGCGGAGCCCTCAGTTGGTAGGCGATGCCCTCGGGCCAGAAAGATGTGTCGTCCTGTTGGTACGGATAAAAAAAATACGGAATGTCCACGCCTTCCAGAGGGTTGACCATCGCCTTGATGATGTTGTCGCCCAGAAGCCAGACATTGGAAGAGTAGACATTGCTCTGCTGTTCCTCGCTGATGTCCGCTCCTGCGGCGGCCAGTTCATGGCCAGATAGGAAACCCCAACGCTCATACACGCGGTAACGGTTTTTCAGCAGGGCGCCGCCACCCAGATTGTCTTCATTCAGGTCACGAATCTGGCTTTCCCATGCGCTCAACTGCGCGTCGCCGTCCGGGTTCTCCTGGATGTACTTCTTGACGTTCTGGCCGTTGAATCCTGGAAAGTTGGCCAGCTCCAGCAAATCCTTGTCCGTCATCATGTGCACTTGCCAGACGTAACGGAGTTCTGCGGGCAGACGAGCGCCGGGATCGGGAAAAATATCCCAGACAGAGACGGCCTCGTGATACGGCCGCAGGTCCGTGGAAAACACCTGTTCGCTCCAGACCGTGTTGCCGTTTTCGTCCTTGGTCGGCGCAAAGCGTTTTGTTTCCACGCGCTCCACGAGCGGCCCCTTGAGCACGCCCATGCCGTACAGGCAGGCGCTTTTCACCACAGACCGGCAGTTCTGCTGCAACGAAGGCCGCCGCTGGCCGTTGGCGTTGCATTCGCGGAGCTGGTCATCAATCACCCGCTCCATGGCCGTGGCCCTGTCCTTAGCAATCCTTACCCTGGCTGATGTGGTATCCACCTGTTGAAATGCCTGTTGAAACGCCTCGGCCATGAGGTTTTGGGCGGCCCACATATCCGGAACCGTGTTCTGTGCCTGCAATCCCTGCATGGTCTGCCCCATGATTTGCTCTGCGGCCGCGCTGATTTCGTCCTGCATCTCCTGCATGACAACATCGTCGGGCAACATGGGGTCCGGCGTGGGCTCAATCGCCCAATTCTTCACGCGCTGCGGAAACAGCAGGTCCATAAGGCGCGCGGTCATGGTGTTGATTTTGGCCGTGGTCATCCGGTAGTAGACCTTGGCCCGCTTGGTTTTTTTGAGCCGTGCGAGCACCTCCGGCGCGTACATGCCGCGGTACTGCCGCAAGTCCTCCAGCCAGCGTAGATTGACCATGCCCCGGGCGCGCTCGGCCTCGTCGTACTCGGCGCGGAGCTGTACGGCCAGAGCGCCGGTGTCCAGAGGCGGCCGTCCGGCGCGCGCTTCCTGTTCCGTCTGCTCTTCAAGGCTGGGGGAAAGGTAGGACATGGCATCTCTCACAGGCCCAAAAATTTGAAAATAATCGCGGGCATTGCCGATCCGACAATACCGGCTCCGGCTATCCATCCCGCCTGCCAGACCGCGCGCCTCTCCAAAACGCCGAGACGTTTGCCGTGATCCTTGACCTGAGTGGTGATGGCCTCGTCAAAACGAATGATGAGGGCGTCAACTTTGGCTTCCAGGCGCGCGATACTCGCGGCCGTGTTCAAGTCATGCTCGGAAAGTTCGCGGTCCACGGTCACGCTAAAACCCCATGCCGAACAGCGCGGAAACGGCCAGCCATATTTCCTTGCCCATGCTGGGCGGCAGGGTCAGGTCGGGCCAGTAGGTGATGAGTATGGGCCGGGCGACGGCCTCCCATGCAACCAGGACACATAGCAGGTACATCATGAGCTTGCGCGGGGTCATGCGCCCGCCGCTGGTCCGCTCCGTTTCCGCGTTGATTTCCAGGTTCTTTTCCTGGAGCTTGGCCCGGTCGGGAAAAATCTTGTCCAACGCCTTGCCGCCGATGCCGAACAAGGACTTGAGCAGGTCGAACATCAGGCAATCTCCTTGAGCAACCGGCCTTCGACAGCACGCCGCTCGGAATATTGCGTAAACCCGGTACACAACTCTTCGGCGGCGGCCTGCCAGTCCCTGCGGACCAGATGACCCCACGTCTTGGGCATTTTGGAGGCGTAGCCCGTGCCACGCTGGTACAACACGGAAAAGATGGCGGCCTGTGCCTGCCAGGGCAGAGAAGCAAAGGCCCCAGCCCCGGCGTCGCGGGCATAGCGGGCGCTGATAAGCTGGTAGTGGTGGCGGTGTATGCAATCGTCCAGCATGTCCGCCTCAGCTTGGGAGATGGCAAGACCGCCGACGCGGTGAAAGACTTTCACGGCGTCCTTGTCCTTTTTGCCCAGAAAGGGAGAAAACAGGCTGATAACAGCAGCATCAACGCCAATTTTGCGGAGCGTTGCGGCGTCGGTCTGCCCCAGGTCAACTCCGGTGGCGATGGTCACACCGGAAACGCCGATGGGGTCATGCGTGCCGTAGGCGTCATGCCCGGTGCAATTCAGATTGCGCCCGGCATTATTGCCATCGAGGATGTGGCTCGGGATATACCCTTGCAGGCGCTGCGGCCCTTCGATTCCGGGACGGCGGAGAAAATTTTGAATCCTGGTCAAATTTGCGGGCATAACGCTACACTCCCGTTTTGCCGGGAACGTAGCATGGGGATTTCGGCTAGGGCACACGCGGGCGTATCGAGGGCATATCAAGGGCGTATCGCGGGAGGGGGTTGACAGGGTTTTCAGGACTTGACTTTGTAGCCCAATGGGCTACATTTAGCACATGCAAGATGCCCCCATGACCGTGGTCGAGATGCCGACCTTCCTCCGGAACGCCAAAGGCCATCTCAACGAGGATGAGCGCGCATCGCTTGTCCTGTACCTCGCATCAAATCCGGAATGTGGAGATGTGATGCCGGGTACCGGCGGTGTACGCAAAGTGCGCTGGGCACGAGAGGGGGGTGGAAAGAGCGGCGGTTATCGTGTTATTTTTTATTATTACAATGAAACGATACCGTTATTTGCCCTTGCGTTGTATGCAAAAAACGAAAAAATCAACCTAACCCAGGCAGAATGCAATGAAATGACTCAACTTGTCAGGATATTGCAAAAGTATGGGAGGGAATTATGAGCGGAAAACGTATTATAGACGGTCTGCGTGAAGCGGTGGAATATATGGACGGAAAGGCGGACAAATCATGCTACAAGGTCCATGAAATTGTGCCTGTTCGGCCGCCTGAACACGTTGATGTAAGGGCAATCAGAAATGTCATGGGCCTCACACAAGCCATGTTTGCCGCACAGTTCGGATTTTCCATCAATACCCTCAGAAATTGGGAACAGGGCAAACGCAGACCTGACCCGGCCGTCCGCGCGTATCTCCGGGTCATTGAAAAAGCGCCGGACACCGTGCGGGCGGCCTTGGCGGGCTGACAGAACTCAGGGGCCGGGGGACAATTCCCCGGCCTGTCCTTTACCGAGCGACTCACGCCAGAGCTGTAAGCGTACCGCTTCGGCGCTGTACCGCGCATTTCTCTTGCTCCCCTCCACGGCAATGGGGGCGCCACAGGCCGCCCAACGACGCACAACTTTCGCGCCGACGCCCATTTCTTCACAGATTTCCCGCATACTCTTCAGGATTTTCGGGGTATACGACACACCATTGACACGCTCCATCAGTAGCCCCCTAGCTCGTCGGCAGGCCCCCCGTAGAGTTTGGTGCGTTCGCCCCAATCCGGCCATGGGTCAACGTCGATTTCCGCGAGCGCGAAACACAAGGCTGCCGCGCCTGGGAAGTCCGTGGGCTTTTTGGTCATGTCCTCCGCCTGCAACTTGGCGATTTCATCGGCTCCCGTGCAGGCGTCACCCAAGAACAGGGTCTTTTCACTCTTTGTACGACGCTGGACCAGAGCATGGTAAAAGGGCAGCAGCCCCTCACCCCGGCCCTTCCACCCTTGCGGATCACCGTATTGCAGGAGCGGGCGGCGAAGTCTGCGCAGGTTGTCGTTCACATCGTCCAGCAGGTACGCCCGATTGTCCGCCATCGGCGTGGACCAGTACCTGACCAGCCAATCCTCTGTCATGCGGGCCATCTGGGACACCAACACCGACACGTCGTCGCTCCGGACCTCTTCCAGTCTGTGCACATCGTGCCTGCGGGCGCCCAAGACGTTCTGGCGGGAGCGCGTCTCCCCCAGCACCACAAGGCAGCCTGGCCGCTCCCCGCAGGGCCACACCAGAGAGCCGACAGTGCGCCGGAAGGCCATGCCTGTGGCCGCCTCCTTGAAATACCGCTCTCCGGTAATCAAGTCTCTCAAAAGTCTAATCCTTGCCATGCCGCCTCCTATGACAGGTCCATGCCCTGGGACACGCCGCCCCCTGCCTGCAAAAATTCGTTGAGCGCGTCCACTGTCACATCCACTTGGTCATCGTGCTTGTGGGTCATGGCCGGGGAAAACGCGGCCAACTCGCCCAGATAGGCCGCAAGCCACGGGGCGGACTCGGGCACAAACAGCCTACCGGCCCGGATGAACGGCAGCACGTCATTGACGCGACTCACCTTGTCCGTGCTGCGCTGCACGGCAATGATGGGCATGTCCAGCAACGCCTCATCACGCCGTAAACTCTGAATCAAGCCCGTACCACTGGCCTTGTCCTCAATCAGTACGCCGCGGACTTTGAGCGTTGACGGCCGCCGTGGCCGATGCCGGTCCAGAAAGACAGCCGCAGCCGTCAGCAGGTCCGGGGCCTCCCATTTGTCGCGCGCCACGTCCAGCAGGTAGACATCCAGCCCGGTGAACCCCCATAGCGACAAGACGGAGTAGTCGTTGCGCTCGCCCGTCTTGAGCGCGGTGTCCATGACAAAGAGCAGAGTGTGCAACGTGTCCGGTGGACTCGCGTAATGCTGTATCCAGTCCGTCTTGATCATGGCGCCGCCGGGCGGCGTCGGCCGCTGCTGCACCTGGGCGTAAAACGTGTAGGGGTCACGCTCCCGCAAGTCCCGCATGGAGGCGAGGCTGTCCTTGTCCTCCCAATAGCTGCGCTCCCCCGGCGTCCCCTCGTCCTGTACGCCCTGAATTTCCAAGTGCTCAAACCCGGCTGCAAAGTCTCCGGCCAGGGCGTGACCGGCCGGGTCGTCCTCGTGCAGGCGCTGCATGATCAGGATAATGGGCGTGTGCTCGGAGCTGGCCCGGCGGCTGCGGATGGTGCCGGTGAGCTTGCGATTTGCCGCGTCCCGCCTGGCTTTGCTCCAGATATCGTCAGCCTTGAGGGGGTCATCGATGAGAATCGCGCCGGAGAATCCCGGCCGGATGTACCCGGCCCGGAACCCGGTTACCTGCCCGCCGGTGGACGTGGCGTAGACGCCCCCGGCCGTGCGGCCATACACGTCGATGTTCCAGCGGTTTTTGGCGCGCGTATCCCTGCGGATGACTCGTGGCCACAGGGCTTGATACTCCTCAAGCTCAATGATCTCCTTGGTGGTGGCACTATTGAGCGCCGCCAACTCCCCGGAGCCGGACAGATGCAGAAAGCGGCAGTAGGGCGAGCGGGCAAAACACCACGCCATGAAATGGATCACGCACAGCTCGGTTTTTGTGCCTCCTGGCGGCATGGTCACTAGCAAGTTGTGGATTTCGCCGCGATACACGGCCATGAGGGCGTCGGTAATGCGCTCATGGTGCCAGTTGACCAGGAAAGGCTGGGCCATGCGCGCGCGGAACATGATGGCCGTGAACGTGAGCAGGTCGGCCTCGCAGGAGCGGCGAATTTCGTCGCGCTCGGCCTGTGTAGCCTTGGCGAACAGCATCAGGCGTCATCTCCCTCCAGGGCGCCGCGCAGCACGGCGCGTACGGCCCCCTCGGGCGTTGGGGGAGCCGGAGGGGTTGAAACTGCCTCGGCGGCCGCCCCGGCCTGGGCCTGCTGATTCACGGTGACGGTGGTCTGCTGGGCCGGGGCCTGCTGCGCGGGCGCAAGGTTTTTGCGCGCGCGGGAAAGCGTCTCGATGTCCGCCGCCCTGGTGGCCTGGCTGGCGAGCGTGATGGCCTTGGTTGCCAGAGCCACGTCCAGGGACGCCAGCATCCCCTCGGCCTGCAGGCGCTCCTGCACCACGCTTTGCAAGGTGTGCCGGAAACGCAACGGCAGGTCTTGCGTTTGCGTTTCAACCGCCGCGAGTTCCTTGACCGCCGCGACTTTCCGCTCCGCGAGGTCTTGCATTTTGCCTTGGACCCAGCCCTCGGCCCGTGCCCGCCTGGAAACGCTGGACGTGGCCACGTCAAAACGCTTGGCCACATCGCCCAGACTCACGCCGCGGACTTCGTACTCGGCCCGGGCCTGCTCCCATTGGTCAGCGGTCAGCCGGGCCACGTCGCGCCTCCCTCTCAAATCTGGCCTGCCTCGCCTCGGAGCATGACGGGCACCTATGTGCGCCCCGGTCCACGGTCCAGCCCGCGTGTTTGAGCGCCCGCCATACAGCGGACCAGTTGCCCTCGCCGCCCGCCACTTTGCCGCAATCGTCGCATTTCGCGCCGGTGATTCTGCTCATATCGCTTCGCCTCCCGCCACTTCGCGTACACACACCTCCCAATGGCCCACCTCGCCGTACCGTTTCTCACTGGCCGTGCGGACAACCTGCCGGTCGTCGCCCCAAAAGTTCAGACGTGTCATGGCGTCTTTCAACTGCTTGGTCAGGTTGTCGAGGTCCGGCTTTTTGGTGTGATGGACCCACCCTCGCAGCATGGCCGCCCGCTCTTTTTTGCTCACGCTTTTCGGCGGCGGGAATACGGCCCGGAACTCCAACACCACGGCCCCCACCATGGGCGCTGTCGGTGCATGGGGCGCCAGCAGAGCATCAAGGGTCTGCTCGGCCGCTCGCTGGGGGCCGGACTTGTACGTCATGCTGTGACCGTTGACCACGCCGTGCCGGGCGCGGGCCTGGGCCGTGGGAATGGTATTCAGTGTAAACGCAATCATCGCCATTCCTCCCTGCAGGCGTCCAACACCTTTTTCTCCGCATCCGTCGCATCCCGTAATCCGTTCTCCAGTTTACTCAGCACAACCACTCCCAAGCCGGTCAGCACGCTTAACTCCATCAACGTCAGCTTGGCGGCCAGCCTCCACGCTCTCAACTCCCATGCCCACCGCGATGGTTCAGGCAGGCGGATGTCCGGCATTTCCACGCACTCGCCCTGTATACCGGTCCCATGGCAATGATCGCAGCCCTCCCCGCCGCAGACCGAGCATTCTCTATCAACGAATACCAATGCCATACTCACGCTCCTATCTGCTTTTTGCTTTCGTCCAGGGCCATCAGCCCGCCGGACAAGGTCATGCCCACGCGCACAAATCCGCCACGGGTTTGTGCGATGGCCCTCTGGACCCCTGCGGCCCCCATGACCAGCACGTCCGCTTTGCCGTCTGCCTGAGTCCACAGGTCCACAAATTCACGGCGCTTGAGGTCCAGATACCGCGTTTCCCACGCGCACACGGCCCGCCAACCGCCCATAACGCACACAACATGGGCCGTTGTCGGGTGCATATCCTCCGGAGGGGCGTAAGAGCCGCAGCGGGCTACGTCTTCCTGCAAGCGGGTCCATTCCGCCGCCGCCTTGAGTCCCGTGGCTTGCGGCCCGGCCCCCATCACCTCCTCGATGGCCTCACGCAGCACCGCGAACGGGGGCATAGTCTTATAGGCGTAGGTTTCAATCACCCGCACGGCTCCCGCCTCCACCGGTTCCGGCGGATACGGTCGCAGCAGACGGAGCCAGATTTTCAACAGGTCCGCCGAAAATTCTTTGCCGAAATTTTCCGCGATACCGCCGATGGCCGCCGTCTTGCGCTCCAGGTCAGTTGCCATTGTCCGCCTCCATTTCCGCGAGTACCCGCATGGCCGTCGCCTCGTTGCGCTCCGTCACCGTCTGGCCGGGAGGGGCCAGGGGCGACGCGCGGGCGGCGGGCCGAGGCATCATGCGCCACCATTCTTCCCGGAAAAACTTGGCGAGGCCGGGGGCCTTGCCTGCGAGCCACTCGCCATCATGCTGGGAAAGGCGGTCGATGGCTGCGTAGATGGCAGACTGCCCCGGCCACTGGCGTGTGGCGTGGAGCGTGAGATATTCCTGCCATCCCGTTTTAGGCGCTTCCTGACGGCCATGCGCGTTGTAGTAAAGCCGAAGCTCTTGAAATTCGATGCTAGGTGCGTTTTCCGCATTGGGAGATTCGGTATATTCCCCATTCCCCCCACCCACAGAGGGCGCGGGCGCGCGATCAGCCTGAGAGTTAGAAGGGTGTTGGTTTAAGATATCTTCTACTTCCTCTTCCCTTTCCTCTTCCTTTACTTCAAGGGGTATGCCTATGGTATCCATACCGTTTGATAGGGTATCAATATGCCTTGATACCCTATCGCTACCCCTTGGTATGGTATCGTCAGAAGGTAAAGGGGCATCAGCAGGACGCGATACACTATCCATGAGGTATGGGTATTGTTCGATAATGGCCTTATAAAACAGAGCGGATTCGACGCGGGGGAGTAGTTTTCTGAGGCCAGCAATAATTTTTGAAGACGTGGAAGTCTGATTCTTGATGAAGTTTCGCATCCAGATAGCTTCCCCATCGCGCAGGATTTTTTTGTCCTTCTCAAACCTCGATAACACTTCTTCAATTACGGCATTATCCAGACCTGTTTCAAACACCATTCTTCTTCGGGAAACATTGAGGATGCCCAAGTTATTGGCGTAAGGACAGGTGAACAGATAGATATACAAAAGTTTCTCTTGAGGTTTCTCAAGAGTTTCAGTGTACGGGTCTGTCCAGTACGACATTCTTACCGTGCGATATTCAGCCATGGTAGGCTCCGATATTATTGACTTCACCATGATTTTGGAGCATGATAAATTCCTCTCTTGGAGGCTTTTGCCTCTTTGTTTTACTGCCCCTCGGATGGCCCTCCGGGGGGCTCCTTTTTGTTCAGGCGAGTTCCAGACCTTTCACCCGAAGCCAGTACAGCCGCCCCTTGCCCCGGCCTGTGGGCGTGGACACATGGATGATGTAGGACTCATGGTCGCGCGCAAGCCCGAAGTCCCCCATGAAAGACGCCCCGGTCTCTTGATGGGCCGCCGTAAAGGCTTCGCGGGGATGGCCGTAAGCCGCCACAACGCGGACCACAGTGCCGCATTTCTCCTTGTCGTAGCCACCGGACGTAGACACCCATCGAACCTTGTCACCGACATTGAACGTCATGCCTCTTCCTTCTGCGGCGTCTGGTTCAGCCGCCATTCTTTCTTGGTGATGAAATACTCCAGAGTTTCTTGTCGGTCGGGCACATACAGTTCCACAGCGTTGCCCAGAATGCGGCGCACCACGGCGCAGGCCGGAACCCCATCTATCGCCAAATCCCACAGCGAGTTTTCGCATTTCTGGCGGCTCGAATAGTAAAGCCAGGCATTGCGAGGGACGCAGGGGCGCAGGCGTTCGACAAGCGGACGTGCTCCCTGCTTTGCCATCGCTTCTTTGACTCGCTCCCATGTCGTGTAGCCGCATTCCTCCGGACGCTGCGGCTTGATTTTGCACTTCAAGGCCACAATCTGGATGTCATGCATGGAGAGTCTCCTTTGCGTTCGGATAGGCGCACCATTCCCCGGAATCGTCTTGCTCCAGATGGAATTCGGAGAGGACGCCTTGCGCGGCCAGCTCGATAATTCGGCCCGCTGCGGCTTTCGGAGATGCCCAGTGTGTGGGAACCTTTTGGACAAGAGTTTTGACTTTGATGCCCGGCCAGTTCCGCACCATCTCCGTGAGGTCGATGATGGTGCCGCGGTAGTGGGTCAGCTTCGGAGCGCCTGCACACCCGGCACAGCCGTCCGTATGGGCATGGTACTTTGGGCGCAAGAATGGTTTCCAGACCTCAACCTTTGCGTGGCGGTTCATGGGCACCCAACAATCCACAGGTCCATGAGTCATAGGGTGGCCAGATTCGATTTCAGTCATGCCAAGCAAACGGACGCCACAAGCCTTGAAAATTTTGGCTTCATCATCCCATACTGATATCCAGCCAGGGACCACGGCATAGACGTAATGCGCGTAAGGGAGCCATCCTTTTGCCTGTAGCAAAAGCTCAAAGTTCACTCTGAGCTTGCACTCGATAGCAATGAAAAGTGGCCGCTGAACAGCAAGAATATCAAGGGTCCGTCCGCCCATCTTAAGCTGAACTTCTTGATAACACTGCCAACCGTAGGCGTTCAAAACAGTGATGACGCGGGCGGCGAGTTCCTGTTCGGACATCTTTGCCTTTTTCATGCCGATGCCTCCCGCCGCAAAATCGCCCGTTCAATCCTTTCCCCAATCCACCGCATGACCTTCGTCGGCATACTGTTCCCCACAGCCTTGTACCGGGGACCGTCGGGGCATTCCTCAGCCGAACGCCCACGCCACGCAATGCGCGTGTAGTCGTCGGGTATTCCCTGGAGACGCTCGCTCTCTACTGGGATGAGGCGGCGCACCTGCATCTGTTTGGTCATAATCTGTAGGCTATGAGACCTGCCTCCACCTGGATTTTGCTGGCAATATGCCTGCTCTTCCTGGCATTCGAGCGCCCGGCCACTTGCCCGTCCACGTTCGGTGAAAGCAATGGCCTGTACCTCGGCTTGCGCTTCAAGGGTGTACGCCAGGCCGGATGTTGGATTTTCGCGGAGAGCCCCAGCATGTAAGGTCACGCACAAATTTTCATGGCTGTCTTGGGGCCTTGCCCGCAGGGGGCCTATTTCGGGACGCCAAACACCAGCACCGGATGTGCTGTAGACGGAATCGGCCCCACGGATGGGGTCGTGGGCGGTGACTGGAGTAGCTACCGGCCCGCAGATTAGATTGTGGTGTTCATCTCCTGCTGGCCCGGACATGCCCTTGCTCCATTTGCACGAGATTGCCTGCTGCTCCTGTCCACCCAGAAGGGCAACACAGGTCTCTTGGCCTTGATTCCGCCCTACAGGGTGGCTGATTTCTCCTGAAACGTCCGGGTCTTGTGATCCATGGAAGGCAATAATGGTTGGAGGGTGAGCCCGTGCGGAAACAGCATGGCATGGAGCCCCCGGCTTGGGATTGCTGCCGTTGTGAGGACTGGTGATTTGCGTTGTGTCATAGGCAATCACAGTCGGCCCACGATCAGCGCAGGGCGAAGCATCCGCCCCTTCGCTTGTCAGGGCCGCCGCGACATCGCCGTACTGTGAGATGTAAAATCCGGCTTGGGCCTTATTGTCGTCAGGCCCGCCGCTTCCAAGACTGCGGGTCAGGGATTGGCATACCTCTACGCAGGCGCCGGGGGCTGTTCCCGCCCCGCGACTTCTTCCAAGGCTCGCCTCAACGGTTCCGGCAATGTTCTCCCCCGTTTCGCGGCTCGGCGGAGTATCCCGGCGCACGCCGTCGAACTCAAAAAGTATTTCTGCGGGATTGAGCCCGTTTCGAGGACACGCGACAACGTAGACACGGCGGCGGCGTTGGGCCAAGCCGAAATATTGGGCGTCCAACACCCGCCATGCGATTGAGCGTCGGGGTCCAAGCACATAACCAGCGTTCGGCCATTTTCCCGGCCTTGCAGGGACCAGTGGCCCGTCACTCCCAGCAAGTCCGCCCAGGAAACACCCGAAGGCGTTGTCTTTTGAAGACAGGACTCCGGGTACGTTTTCCCAGACGACAGCGACAGAAGGCTCAATTGCATCGGCAAGCTCCACGAATTTGAGGGTAAGGTTGCCCCGTTCATCAGACAATCCGAGTCGAAGCCCGGCCACGGAATATGACTGGCAAGGAGTGCCCGCGACCAGAACATCAACGAGGCCGCGGTAGGCCTTGCCGTCAACGCAGGTCATATCGCCAAGGTTGGGCACGCCTGGGTAATGGTGGGCCAGCACGGCGGACGGAAACGGGTCGATTTCACAAAAAGCCACCGGAACCCAGCCCAGGGGGGTCCAAGCGAGGCTTGCGGCCTCAATCCCGCTGCATCCGGAGAAGTAACGCAGGGTCATGCCGCACCCCCCTGATATTTGGGCCAAGGAACAGTTTTGAAGATGGCCTTGTGATTGCACCATCTTGCGAGGCGTCGCAGATTTTGGGCAGGAACGCTTTTTGAGCCTGGTTCGCGGTAAGGCTGGGCAAACGGGTCTACGCCCAAGCTGCGCAAAAACTCGATGCGCTCCAGGGCATCTGGTACGTCCTTGACCAAGACGTAGCAGGAAAAATTGTATTTTTTACCTCCGTGCCGACGTATGGAGGTCACGGCTCTTTCAACGGCGGGCATTTGAGATTTGTGGTCACAAGCCAGACGGATGCTTTTTAGCCAGTGTACCCGCGAAAGCAGGCTGGCAAGGACATCGTCCGCAGCGATGAGCCGCGCATCCAGACCCTGATTGCAGTCAATCCTGAGCCCCAAGTCGATACTGTGTTCGAGCTGCGAGACACCGTGAGGATGGGCCAGGATGTTATTATCCATTAGTATGACATCGCGGCAACCCGACCTGAGGAACTCCTCCAGTTCCGCATGGGCATGAATCGTCCCCTCTTTTCCTGGCACGATGCACCACGGGCAGGTGCGAATACAGCCGCGCGTGGTGAACCCCAGGCTTGCCTGGAATGCCGGGTACAGGCTGTAATCCGGCATGATGTGCTCCACGTCATCCGGCAAGTTCGAGCCAGGGCCGTACCCCGTGCCGCCCCGAATCACGCCGCGAGGAAGGTTTGGTTCATCCGGGGTGAACGAGAAGACCTTGGAGGAATACACACGGTCATAGCTGTCGTTCATGAGGGGAATAAACCGTTCGACGGTATCCCCCTGTGCCCGATGCCACGCGGAGAGCTTCATCAACGGCAAATTCGGAAACCGTGTGCGGTCAGAATCGTGGAGAGCGACTTTCACACCCGTCCCCTTGTCGCTTTCCAGTCCCACCAGGACGGGGCGGCCTCCGCTCTATGCCGCATGTGTGGCGGCAGTTGCCAGTCCGGTACAAACAAAGCCTTGAACTGTGCCGGGCCGAACACCTTTACCTCGCCGGTTTCCGCGTCAATGACCTCCCAATCCGATCTCGCGTTGCCGAATTGACGGCAGTAGACCACCCGCGACGTGTGGAGGGAAACGGCTTTTTGATAAGATGGAGCGGTCATATCGCGCGCTCCAATTGCAGGAGGCTGGCCTGTTTGGGGGCCTGGGCCTTCATTTCCGCTTCCGCAATTCTATCGGATGCCATTGCCACATAATCGGGATTCAATTCGATGCCGAGGTAACGCCGAGCCCCTTCCACGCAGACCACGCCGACAGTACCCGCTCCGAAAAACGGATCGAGCACCACGCCGCCCGCTGGGCATCCGGCCAGGACGCAGGGACGAATCAGGGCCGGGGGAAAAGTTGCAAAGTGGGCATCTGGGAAAGGATGCGTGGCGACGCTCCACACGGAGCGTCGGCTGCGGGTATAGGGGGGGTAGGTTATTTCCCCACGCCCTTGGTTTCCGCCTTTGGTGTCAACGCCGGGGCGGACGGAGTGGCGCTTTACCGCTCGTGTCCGGTTCCCTTTGTGGGTGGGTTGTCCTGGGGGCTGATAACCGCCCTGTCCGGTGTAGTCGTGCTTGTTGCTGGCGACAGCAGGCTCCCGCACGGCCTCATGGTCGTAGTAATAGCGCTCAGACTTGGAAAAGAGAAAAAGGTACTCGTGTGCGCGCGTGGGCCTGTCCCGCACACTTTCCGGCATGGGGTTAGGCTTCGCCCATATACAATCGCAACGCAGATACCAGCCCGCATCTTGCAGCGCGAAGGCTACTCGCCAGGGGATACCGGCCATGTCCTTATTCTTGAGGCCGTCCGCCCCAACAGAAGTGGGACGCATGTTTTCACGGTATCCGTTTTTGTCGGAAGGCGCTGCGGATCCATGGGCCATTTTGTTGCCATGGTACCCGATGTAGGAATCGCCCAGGTTGAGCCACAGCGTGCCGTCAGCACGGAGTACGCGATGAACTTCATGAAAAATCGGAAGCAGCGCGGCAACATATTCCCGTGGTGTTGCCTCAAGACCGATTTGCCCCGGTACGCCATAATCACGCAGGCCCCAATACGGAGGCGAGGTGACGCAGCACTGCACGGACTGGTCCGGCAGCGTGCGGAGTACGGCCAGGGCGTCGCCGGTGAGGATATCTCCGAAAGCGGTTATTTCATCCATCACCAAAACCTCCACCAGGGCCGCTTGGCTTTCGGGCGTACACTCAGCAACACATCGCACTCGGTTCTGTCCGCGCATTGCGCGACGTGCTGCAACATGGCCATGACAGCCCGACAATCTCCGATTACGTCTCCCATGAGCCCACGCACATCACGGGCGCAGGCCGGGTCAATGCCGCCGTCCTCGCTGTCGGCCAAGCGCCGCTGTACGTCGCCCAGGGACGCGGCCACACGCGCCACGGCGGTCAACACCTCCGCCCGGCTCCGGGCCGGGGGAACCCCTTCCGCCGTTCGGCCAAGCTGCGCTTGCTGCCACTGGATCAGGACTGTGTTGTGCATGGCGCGGCAGAGGTCCGGAATACGATCAAGGCCCGGCGCATAGTCGTCACCGCGTTGCAGGTAACGCCGTATGACCGCAGCGCTCGTCCCGATAGCCGCAGCTATTTCCTCTGCTGTCAGGCCGGACACGTCCTTGGCATGGCGCATGGCCTCTGTGGCCGTCATGTTCTGGTAGTCGGGCATGGTGTAGTTCCTCAAATCTTTGCAGGGTTACGCAACCGCACCTTCGGCCTACGCTTCTTCAAGCGAATCACTGGAATTGCTTACCGACTGCTCTTGAGAAGCGACGGCTTTGGCCTTGAGGACTATGAGCTCAGCCGTGCGTTTAGGAATGTGGGCACGCCCATTGCGAAGGGCACAATAGTGGTCACGAGTCATGCCCAAATAGCTAGCTGCAGCCCCATGCGTTCCAAGCTTGTCTCTGAGGATATCAAAGGCGGAGTTGAGATTCGGGTCCATGTGAGCCTCCTGAGGTTAATGGTACGAGTATTTCTCGTATTATTCAATACCAAAAAACACGCATTGATTTTGAGTGCTCCTCAAGTAGGGTGTTTTCATGGATAATCTAGATTTTGAGAGGGCCATGGTGACCACGCTCATAGAAATTATCGAGAGCCGTGGCCTGAAACATGACCCAACAGCACAGAAAGCATGGCCCTATAAAAAGGCGGCTGGTCGAACATGGCAAGCCGTTCGGTCTGAGCAGACCGGCCAGAGGCTTACGATAAGGGACGCCCATGCCTTGGCACAATTCCTTGGTGTCAGCATGTCGCAACTTTGTGCACTGGTTGAAAGCAAGGAACTCCAAAAGCAGGTCGAAGATAAAAATTTTAAAAGAATCGGAGGGGTGGTCGTTCTCCAAAAAACTGGGCAGCTACCAAAATATGAAACATTGCTCTGCCCAGAATGCAAAGAGCCACTAGCAGAAACCGATGGCACCTATGTTTGCCCTCGTTGTAAACACAGCGTGAATAAGCTTCAAGCTGATGAAGCGGTGACAAGGGACAAATCTCGATACGGTGTGCGGTAGTCTTTAGATATTAAGCAATGAGTATTGCAATGAAAATTTGCGGTATATATTTTATATGCAGTATTTTTATTCTCAGTGGTTGTAGTGCACATACTCGTTACTACATAAATAAAAATGGAAATAGAAATTTTAATGTTGACTACGAATATTGTAATGCTGTGTCTATGAATTATTATTCAAAGCCTCCTGTTCTATTTGATAACAGTATAGCTTCAAATACAAATGGAAATATAAATATTTACACACCTGATGGTATATATACAGGTATATATTCACAGCAGACAACAACTATAAATAATATGGCCCATGTAAATAACATGATGCAACTTGCAAATCAAATTAGAGCAATAAATAATCGTGATGCTGTCTTAAATTTTTGTCTATATAATCTAGGATGGAAAGAATCAACAAAAGAAGAGCACGATAGAATCTTGTCAAATATCAATTAAAACAATAAACTAACCATGCATCTCAAGTCTCGTTGTGACCATGTTATTGAAATAACGTTCTTCTAATCTTCTGGCTCCTCCATAGTATACTCTCCTCTTCACCCGCTTCGGCGGTTTTTTTATGTCTGCCTTCCCGCAGGCATTTTTGTTCCACCCACAAGTGCCCTTTGCCTCCATAATTAATACGAGAAAACATCGTATTTTTATATTGCTTACTACGATAATTTCTCGTAATATAACTTTGCCAACGGGGAGAAAGGCCAACGGCACCACGGCAAAGCCCGCTGCTCTGCCGGAACGCACGACTCCCTGAAAGCACCTCGCCGGGCATGAGGAAAGCGAGACGCCCGGGATTCCGACCGAAGTTCACCCTCCCTTGGCAGGATGCGGGGGCGACGGCGGAAACCGACCGGGGCCAGACACGCACACGAAGAGCGGCCCATACAGGCGAGTGAATCAGTCAAAAGGAGAAGTTTCGGTGTCTGAAAAAATCACTATCCGCTTCGCGGGCGTGGATGATTGGAGCCGCGTTGTTTTCAAAGGTGACAACGGGCGTTTCTACAAAACCATCGATCTGGCCCCGGACTGCGGGTTCGACAATCTCTCTGCCGAAGAAAAGCAGGAACTGCTCAAAAGCCTGCACTCCTGTGACGGCAGATTCGATGGCGAACCGTGCAGCCCCTGCAATCTTGAGTGCTTCATCCTTGCCGAGTGAGGGGAAACGCCATGAAAGAATGCCCGCGATGCAGTCGTACCGGCCCCCGCCAAACTCCCATCTTCATGGACTCGTGCCCTGGACAACCCCGGCGGGCGTTCGGGTTCGCCAGGACTGGATATGCCCGCGCTGTGGGCTGACCATCATCGAGCACGCCAGCGGGCTTGTTCAAACCGGCCAAAAGCTGACGGAGAGAGCGGCATGACCATCAGTGAAACCGCGCAGTTCATACAGGACAGAGCGCTGACCCTCTGCTACGAGGGAACTCATTTTCGCGCCACGGCGCCCGCGACAATGGCGTGGCTTGAGCGCGCCGCAATATGGGCGTGGCACCATGACGATGAACAACTTGCCGCGCACCTGTACGTCAGAATTGCGCAGGTTCAATCGGCCCGGAGATAACGCCGTGTGCTACGACTCCTGCCTCTATTTTGAAGCCTGCTCAGAACGCTGCGGCCGCCCGCATGGGATGCCCTGCCCGCAAGAGTACGGCACTGACGAGGCTTATGAATCCGCCGTGGCGGACGCCGAATGGCTTCGGGACCAGAGCGCAATTTTTACCCGTGACATACAAGGAGACAGATTATGAGCAACAATCAAGGGAATGCACCCGAACAATCCCTTACGGTGCAGGCAAAGGAATCTTTCGCCCGCATCCAGGCGGCCTGCCCGGAAGACGGCGCCGTCCTTGGGCGGTACCTCGCGGCTATACACCAAAAAAACGTCATCGCTCTTGGGGACGGCGAGGCTTTTGTCCTGACTGACGCGGAAGGCCGCAGCATCAAGGCCACCAAACGCACGGTGCATCTGAGCGCAGAAAACGGCGGTCTGACGCAACCCGTCTGGCAGGGGCCATACGTTATCAGCGCGCCGGGCTACTCCATGCTGGCGCACACGGCCGGGGCCGTTGTCATGAACGCCCCCACGGTCATCGTGGATGGCGTGGAACAGCAGAACCCTTTTGTGCGCCGTGGGCCGGACGGCACCATCATTGAGGTGCATTGCCGGGCGATGGCCTTCCGCTACAACGAAAATGGACAGCCCATGGTCAGTGACCGGACCACGATTTTTGACACGGCAACGTATGCCTTGGCCGATATGGTGGGCAAAGCAAAAAGGATGAAGGACGCGTTCAAGCTCCTGCCCTCTGCCGTACCTGCTCCCATCCCTCCCGAGGAATGGGCCTGCTACCGCGTGGATGATGCCGTCAATCTATGGATGAAGATCACCCACGCGGAGGTCATCAATTTTCTGGGGCAGGTGCTGAACCGCAAAAAAAAGGCCCTGGAGTTTGCTCAGACCTTCGCCCAACGGAATGCGCTGAAACACCTGTTCGGCATCGCTGTTGTTCCCGGCCAAGGCTCGGGCCAAAACTGTAACCCCATTTCACAGTGGGATGTGCCCGTGGTGTGCTGGGCTCCGAGCGACGGCGGCCTCATCCGGTTTGATACCTCGCGCTATGCAGTCTCCACGAAAGTCATTGAGGCTCTTTCTGTGGGCAGGCCCGTCGCTCTGCCCGAAGCCAAGGAGCCTTTGGTTGTCTCCCGTGGCACAGACGATGTGCATGGCGGTGATATGGATGAAGAGGCGGACCCGCTGGAAAACCCCGACCGATACGAAAATCAAGAATCGGGAATGGTTATGTCTCCCCCCATCGAAGAGCCCGCTGTGGCAGCGTCGGATACGGAACAGCCCCAGGAAGAGCCCACCCGGGACTGGACGGCGGAGGAACTCAAGGCGTGGAAAAACCTGCATGTCGCGCGGGAGAATTTTCCCGACGAATATGCAACCGCTCTGGCGGACTGCGGCCTGACAGATGAGGAGGTCAGTCCCGGTAACGCGGCCGAAATCAACCTCGCCATCAGCAGTATGCTGGATGCGCAGTAGGGGGGCGGCATGATTACCCGTATTTACGCTACCGGGTTCAAGGGGTTGGATTTCAACCAACCTCTTGGCCTCCGCACGCTGATTATGGGGCGCGTCGGGAGCGGCAAAAGTTCCCGCTCTCTCGCGCTGGCCCTGCTGGTGACCGGGGGCCTCCCCGGCACCGGGATCGCCCGCACCAACGCAGAAATTTTCAAGGCCGTGGGTAGCGGCGACACTTTGACCGTGGGCATGGAGCTTGACGGCTGCAAGACCTTTGAGCGCACCTACAGATGCAAAAAGGGCGGCGCAATTGGTTGTGGCTACCGCATCGACGGAGAACCCACCCCCAAAAATATTTTTGAGATGGAACTTGACCGTCAAGGCATCGGTATCGCGGACGTGGCTGGTTTTCTGGCGCTCTCGGACGCCAAAAAAGTTGATGAGCTTTTCCGCCTGTTCCCGCCAGCCGGTGACGTGCGCGGCCTGAATGCGTCCATCTCGCGCGCCAAGGAACGCATTTCCCAAATCGAAGGCGACATCAAGGGCAAGGAACAGTCTTGCCAAAGCCTGGCAACGTCTATCGCTGAACTCAAGTTGCCCGCAGGCACCTTGCCGGAAGTGCAGGCCGAAATCGCCAAGGTCGAGAGGAAACACCAAGAGGCCCGCGACGAGATGGTGCGGGAACAAGCGCGTCTGGAACAGGAGGCCGCAGCCCGCGCAGCCAGAGAGCAACGGGCCGCGGAATCAACGGAGCCGGGGTCCGGTCTGGCCCAACATTCCTTGACCAGTGCGGCACGGAGTCAGGCGCCGCTTCCTTTCTCGGTTCCCTGCCAAGAACCTTCCCGTGTCCGTCAAAACAGCGAGCAGGGTCACGACACCCCCAGGAATACGGGAGTTCTCGCCCTTGAGCGCGTCTTGTCCGCGCTGGAGCGGGCCGGGTGCGACGGATGCGCCGCGCGGATGGTGCTCAAACGCGAAATCAAATCTCTTCGGGCCACACAGGAGGTCGTCAATGGATAGCTCACTGCAAATCATGGAGCAGCGGGTTTCCGGGCTCCGGACACGGCTGGACACGTTGCGGGCCGAAGAGCGCCTTTTCCAACGCGCGGTCGGGCTCAGGACGCAACAGGAAAAAGACCGCGCGGCCGTGCTGGCGCTGGAATCACAACTGGAGGCCGAAAAGAAGGCGCTGGAAGACCTGCGCAACAAAAAGTCGGCGGCCATGCAGGCCACGGCCACGGCTGTCGCCCAGAAAATGGGACACATGCTGCCCTATGGACAAGCCGTGTTCAGCGTGGGCGATGACGGCGACGTGGTTCTGGGCTGGGAAATCCCCGGTCACGGCTTTGTCGCCCACGGAGGTCTGTCCGGCGGCCAGCGTGTGATTTTCGATGGCGCTCTTGCCTATGCGCTGGTGCCGCAAGGGCAGAAAAATTCGGTCATCCTGATAGAAGGCGCTGAACTCGGCCAAGAAATCGGGCTGCTGCTGGAAAGCGTCGCCAAGTCCAATGTAGACACGCAGATTATCGCCTGCACCTGCCACGAACTGGCCTCCGTCAGCGACGGGTGGACAGCGGTGCATGTTGTGGAGGCCGCCCAATGACGCGCCCCACACTGGACGCGAACCTGCCCGCGTTACCCGGTGGGGTGGGAGTTCTCTCCGATACCCTGGCGGTTTTATCCAGACGCATTGCGGAGTCAGGCGATATTCTGGCGGATTACCGCGCCGCTCTAGTGGCCGCCAGACGGAACGGCATTTCCATCCCCAGGGAAATCCGTAAAGAGGCGCGTGCCGCCATGCGCCCAATTGCGCGGATGCACACCTTGGCCCGCCTGCGGTTGTATTTGACCCTGCTCAATGCGGGATACGGGAGAAAGTTATGAGCTTTTCCGAACTGAACCAGGAACAGCAGGCCGCAGTGCTGGCACAGGAAAAAAATGTGCTGGTGCTGGCCGGGGCCGGAAGCGGCAAAACACGCACCATCGTTGAGCGAGTGGCGCACCTGCTCGAAAACGGGGCCAGCGGCTATGAAATTGTCTGCACGACCTTCACCCGCGCCGCAGCCGGGGAAATGCGGGCGCGTCTTGAAGCCCGCATCGGCAGAGAGGCGCACAAGGTCACGGTATCCACATTTCACGGCCTGGGCCTGGGCCTGCTGAAAAAGTACGGCCACCATATCGGCCTGCGCTACGGCAACCTGACCGTCTACACCCCGCTGGAAACGGAAACCCTGCTCCAGCACTGCGGGGAACAACTCGGCATGTACGCCAAGGGCAAGTGGAAGCACGGCAAAAAAGCTCTGGATGAGATGTTCGCCACTCTGGAGCGAAGCGGAGAAAAAGTCGGGACCGCGCTCCCGTACTACCCCGTGTTACAGGCATTTGAGGCCGCTTGTCGCCAGAACAACGCCATGCCCTATTATGGGCTGATTCACGGGCTTGTGGAGCTGGCGGAAGCCGGCAAGGTCAGAGAATTCACCAACTGGAAATACCTGCTGGTTGACGAGGTGCAAGACCTTGACCTGATGCAGTGGCGCGCTCTGAAAGCCATCACGGAACATACGGAAGGCGCTGAATTGTACGCTGTAGGCGACCTTTCACAGTCAATTTATGGATTTCGCGGGGCCGTGCCTGAATACCTGCAAAATCTGATCGAGGCTGGCGCCCTGACCGTCTACGAACTGCGCAGCAACTACCGCAGCCCCCCGGACATAGTATCCGCCGCAAACTGCCTGATCCGCCACAACACCAGTCACCGCGTCATCGAAATGCGACCCATGCAGGCAGAAGAACCGCGCATACTTTCGCGCCTCATGAACGCGAACAGCGCCGCCATTGCGGACTATATCGGCAGGGGCGAATTTTTTCACCAGACGCCCCCGGCTGTCCTGTGCCGGAACAACCGGATGCTGGACAAGCTCAGTGAAGAACTGACCGTGCGCGATATTCCGCACAAGAGAATCGGCAAGCGCACATCAGCTTTGCACAGCCCCTTATTTGTGAAGGCGAATGCGGCACTCAAGTGCATCGTGAATCCCTTTGACGAAACGGCCTTTATTTTGGCCCATAAGGGGCTTGGGTTGGATGCGGAAAGATACGCCAAAATTCGTGTCCAAGCGGCAGAGGAAGGAAAGTCGTGTTTCGAGGTCTACAGAAATTCTCTGAGAGTGTCCGATCTGGAGTCAATGCCCACGGAAAACAGTACCGTGCAAGATGCGTTTTTATGGATTGCTTCCGGCGGATACCGCTTCGATCCTGCGGACGGCGACGATGGTTCCGAATACCTCGACTGGCTTTCAAATTTTATCAACCAGTTTCCAAACACCACCATTGCCCAATATCTCGACTGGCTGGCCCTGGTGGACGTGCAGGACGAAATGCCCGCCAAAGACGAGGAGCCGGGCATCCTGCTCATGACCTGCCACGCCTCCAAAGGGTTGGAGTTCCCGTGCGTCATCGTGGCCGGATGCAATGAAGGCATCATGCCAAGCAAGCAGGCCGTCAAGGCCGGGGATGCAGGCATAGAGGACGAGCGACGCCTTATGTACGTGGCCGTTACCCGCGCCATGAACCAACTGATTCTGGCCGTCAGGCCGGAAAAGGAAGGTTCCGACGAACCTCCCTCCAGATTTCTCACGGAATTGGGCTTGAACAAATAATAATCTTCATTCCGGCCGCTGCCGACCCTAATAGGAGCATACCCCATGTCCCATGACGATATGATCACCATCCACGCCGACATCCTGCAACTCACCGACGCCGCCGTGCTGGTGGAATGTGAAGGCGAGGAGGTCTGGCTGCCTTTGTCCCAAATCGACTTTTGTGGAGAACGCGGCGACACCGATGTGCCCATTACTCTGCCTGAATGGCTGGGTGACGATAAGGGCCTGTCCGACGGCGACGGTATGGCCCGCACCACGGTGACGGACTTTAAGACCGGTACGACGAAACGCGAGGAAGACAGAGAGAACCCGGACCTTCCCGGCGACCCGCCCGACACCACGCGCGTCACGCTGACGATGGTCGAATTTTCCGAGGACGGCGAAACCGTGCTCACCGAAGACCGGCACGGCAATCGGTGGGAGCTTTCGACCTTGGATTTCTTGCAGGACGGCGACGACCTGGACTCCGGCGATACCGTGCTGTGTTACATCCGGAACTCAGCCTTGGCTGCCGAGGGCTGCACATTGCGGCCGGATGAACCGGAAGACCAGGAACCCGTTACTGACTCCGAAGACGGAGAGGACGAACCGGACACGCCGTCCCGGCCTGCCGAAGCCTCTTTCCTGAAGACGGAAACCATCACGGTTTCCGTCCCCCTGGACCTTGAAGAACGGGAATCCGTTGGTGACCGTATGGCGAGCGCCTTGGAGAAAATCTCCGAGCTGGAAGATGACCTCGACAGCTACCGCAAAAGCATCAACGCCGAAATTAAGTCTCTCCAGAAGGATGCCGAGAAGGCCCGCAAGGAATGGCAGGAAGGAAAAATCGAGCAGGAAGTTTACTGCGATGTCATGGCCGACTATGACGCCGAGGCCATTATCTGGCTCGTCCACGATACCAGTAAAGAAATGAAGCGTCGGGCCATGACGGCGGAAGAACGCCAATACCGGCTTCCCATCCCCCGCCCTGGTGACCACACAGCCGCGGCTCCAACCGAGCCCACTGAGAAGCGGCCCGCGCCTGTGGCCATGGGTACACCCAAGACCTGTATCACCTGCGGCAGCCTCGCGAACAGAGACGGCGACGACTTGCCCGAAACCTGCCAGGCCTGCGCCCAAGCGAACAACGGAGAGGACGACAACTGGCACCCCATCCGTGAATGCCGGACCTGCATCCACTCTCACACGCAGATCAACATGCCGCCCTGCGCCGGGTGCGCCCTGAACGTGGAAGAAGCCCAGCGCGGCGATGCTGACGCCTGGGAATGGAAGGACGAAGAGCCCGCGACGGACGCTCCCGATGAGGCGGCCAGCACGCCGGAAGCGGACCTGGACGAAAGCAGCGAAGACGGAACGGAGGCGCCCCAGGGCGAAGTGGAAGAAGAACCGGAGGCCGGAGAAGTCCCCATGCAGGCTGAGGAAAACTGACATGGGCGACGTAGGCGATTACTGGCGCGAGCACCGCGCCGCCGTGCGGCACAAGGAATCCACCGGCCTCTGGCCGGGGCAAAAATTTTGCAAGGGCTGTCACCGGGCTTTTTATCCTCTCGAGCCCTGGCATACCCGCTGCCCCAAATGCCACCGCCGCAAGAAAAAGGAAGGGAAGTAGCCATGCCCGGCTATGACAATCCGAACCGTCCGGAGTGGCGTGGTAAGCGCAAAGCCAAAAATTTCGCGCACATCTACGCATCCTGCAAGGGCGAACGCCTGAGCGACGAAAAGCCTAACCGTGAATGCGCTAAGTGCGGGATGGTCAGCAAAAAGAAGAAGTGCCCCGGCTGCGGATGCACTGTGTTTAGGAAGCTGTAGTGATTTACGGCAAGCGCCGCGCCGGCCGCCTGCTCGACGGAGTGGAACACAACGAGTTCCCGGAGGTTACAGTATGATCTTACCTACCATCTCCATAATGCAGCCTTGGCCCTATGCCATTTTCCATCTCGGAAAGGATTTCGAGAACCGCTCCTGGCGGCTGCCGCCGCAGTATGATGGTGTGCCGGTGCTCATCCATACCGGAAAGAAGGTGGACAAGCCCGGCCTCATGTACCTGAATCTGGAAGCGGGCTTTACCATCCCGTCCGATCTTCCCCTGGGCGGCATCGTGGGCTTTGCCGTGTTCACCATCCAGTGCGGACGCCGGAGAACCTCCGACTGGGCCGCGCATGGCCTGCACAACTGGCCCATCGTCGCGTCCGGCGAGCTGCCGTTCCATCCCTGTAAGGGGAGCCTCGGCTTTTTCAAGGTAAGCTACCCGCATCCGTTGCCGGAGGAGGTCTATGTTAACCGCTACTGAGCGGACCTGCAGCACATGCAGACTGTATCGCGCCCGCATCGCCGTCGAAGCTGAAATGGGAGGTACCGAAAATGGACCCGTATTTTGAAATATACATCCCGCGCCTGACGCGGACGCTCAAGCTGTCGAAGCTCCGGGCGCTGACCAAGCTGCATAACCCCAAGAGGTACAACGATGCTGAAGATCGGGAGAGATGGGAAAAAAGTCATCAGCATGACGCCGCCAAGCTGGAACAGTCCGCTGAAGATTTCTTCATTTACATCGGGGAAAAACTGGTGTGCCGCGAAGATAAAAGAAAAGTCAGTGAGGCCATGTGGACAATCATCGGCGTGCTGGAAGGAAATGGCGCGTGCGGCAGGACGCACTGCCAACACAACAACAGCAGAAGCCCCTACTCGTGCGACGCGGGGAAACGTACCCATATCTGCAAGGAATACGACAAGTACATGCGCCGTAAGGCGTTTGGTGCTGATGTATGCAAGGATTGTCGCTACGCCAGCCAGACAAAAAAGTGGGGGGCGGTGTGCTTCATGCCACAGTACAACCCAAAAGTGCCACAGGGTTGCCCGCGTGAAAGGGAGGCATCATGACCAACGCTGAACAATGGCTGGCCGACCTGGAGGCAAAGGCGAAGGCGGCGACGCCAGGGCCGTGGGTTATGGATGGGGTATATCCGATATATTCAATCGGGCGTGGTGGGTTAAAGGATAAAACAATAGGACACGCCCAACGCCAGTGGGACGGCGACTTTATTTCTGCCGCCAACCCCGCCACCGTCCTGCGGCTCGTGAACATGGTGCGATGGCTGGCGGCGGGCTGTGATGAACGAATCACACAACGCGCCTACGACTTCACGAGTCCCGACATGGCCAAGTCCGAATCGGGCGACACATATCGAGGGAATAGACATGAACATGGCCGACATACTGATGACGCTTGATGAGGTTGCCGTCTGCGTCAAGGCAAAGACGCCAGGCGAGGCAAAGGGATGGTTGAAGCGGGCCGGAGTGAGCCCCGTCCCATTCGGCGGAAAGCTCGGTACGCGCTATATGCGGCAAGACGTTCTGGAAGCCATAGAGGCCGCTAAGGGTATAAAAGCTGAAGAAAATACACCTTTACGCAGACACCCACCTTTGAGCAAAAGAGCAATATCTGGACGTTCAAGGCGTGAATTGATTGCAGAGCTTTCTGGGCCAAAAAATTCTCTTATGCAATAACAATGGCAATTCGCACACGAAAAAACAGAGCCGCGCAATATCAAGTATACTGGAACAATCCATATACTGGAAAGCGTGAATCAAAGTCCTTTGAGGATCATGAAAAAGCATTGGCTTTTGATTCTCTCATTCAGCATAGATTACGCTTTGAGAAAGAAAGTTTTAGAATTGCCATAACACAAGATGGTAGCGCCCCCACGATTGAGGACGCTACCTATCTTTATCTCAACGAGAAACGCTTCTCTCCAAAAGATACGGAAAAATTTCTCTCTGCCATGTCCTCTATATTCGAGCATATTGGGCACATACCCTTGTGTGAAATCAATACGGATGACATTGAGCGTGTGCAAAAATTGATGCGACTTGAACGATCCCGCAGACACAAAGAAGTTACAAAAATTAGTGACAGCACAAAGACACATAAAAAAAACAAGACAGAAATTCCTTTTATAAGCGAAGCAACGGTTCATAACCGCATGTCAAAACTCCGCACCGTCATTCGATGGGCCGCTACCAACGGGATGCTTACCGTTATACCTGCAATGAAAATCGGGGCTCCGGCATACAAAAAATTTCGTCCACCAACCCCTGAAGAGGCCGAGGCCATTTACGCCGTAGCCGCCGAACACGTCCGGCGGTCGATACTGCTGGGCGGAACGGAAGGCTTGCGCGTCGGAGAGTCAGAGTTGTTTGCCTTACGATGGGGTAAGGTATTTTTGAACGGAGACGAGGATAGCTACTTGCTCATTGATACGAGCCGTAAAAACAAGAGTCAGCCCATGCGCGCTGTCCCCATTCAACAAGAACTCGTGCCTCTGATGCGGCAATGGCTTGCAGCGGACAAAGCCAACGGGATTGAATACGTCATTTCGTACAAGGGTCATCCGATACGGAGCATAAAGACAGCATGGAGGGCCACATTGCGCCGCGCCGGCATAAAAGAGTATTTCCGCCCGTATGACCTGCGCCACGCATTTGCCACCAATCTCATAGCCGCCGGATGGGACTATGGCACTGTTGCCGATCTCATGGGTAACAGCGAGCGAATTGTGGCCCAGCATTATCAATATGTCTCCACCCCCAGAAAACGCCGGGCTATGTCTGCTCTCTCCCTCCCCACCAACGCGCCATGAGATTGCCATGTGCCCTGGGCACATAGGAACATGGCTCATGGGCACATAGCAAGGCTTTTTGAATGTGCCCAAACCAAAAAAATTAAGTAAAAACAATGTAATACAAGATAAATAATCGCCTTCCCAAGCTGAAGGTTGCGGGTTCAAATCCCGTTTCCCGCTCCAGATTTCAAAACAGCCGAGTCCGGCATGGTCTAAAAACCCTTTCCTGGCAAGGGAAAAACGGAAATAGATTGTCCGGGCTCGGCTCAAAAAATCCATAGACAGCCCACTCCTTTGGGGGTACTTCTGGGGGTATATAACCCCTTGCCAGGAGTCTATACCCTCATGTCCCTCACAGATACCGCAGTACGTGGCGTAAAGCCCACAAGCAAGCCGCAAAAGCTCTTTGACGGCAACGGCCTCTTTCTCTATGTCGCTCCTAGCGGCGGCAAAAGCTGACGCTTGAAATATCGATTTCAAGGCCGCGAAAAACTTCTTACGCTCGGCACACCCCCAACTTTCCTTGAAAGAAGCGCGAGAAGCCTGTGCCGCCGCTAAGAAACAACTTGGTGGGGGTATCGACCCGTCCGTGCAGAAAAAGGTGATTGCCCGCGCTTGGGAAAACACCTTTGAGGCCATAGCGCGGGAATGGCACGAAAACAAAAAATCCGCATGGACGGAGCGCTATGCGGAAGACATGCTTGAGCGTATCGCCAGCAACATCTTTCCCTACCTCGGCAATCGCCCTATCAGCGAAATTACCCCACCTGAACTCTTGAGCGTGCTACGGAAAATCGAAGCGCGCGGGGCTTTTTATCAAGCCAACCGTTTGCGCGAATCCTGCTCTCTGGTCTTCCGGTACGCCATAGCCACAGGCAGAGCCGAGCGCGACACCGCCGCCGATCTGCGCGGAGCGCTCAAAAGTCACGTTACCACCTCACGGGCCGCCATTACAGAACCGGAGGAAGTAGGCGGCCTGTTGCGGGCCATAGACGGCTATACAGGGCACTTTGTAACGAAGTGCGGCTTGCAGCTTTTGGCGCTGACTTTCTTGCGCCCTAGGGAAGTGCGCTTGGGCGAGTGGTCGGAAATCGACCTGGACGAAAAGCTCTGGCGTATCCCGGCGAAGCGCATGAAAATGCGCCTTGACCATTTAGTGCCCTTGAGCACCCAGGCTTGCGCCATTCTGGAAGAGCTACGCGAACTCACCGGACGCGGACGCCTGATGTTTCCGGGGCTGCGGGCAAAGGAACAGCCCATTAGTGACGCGACCTTTATCGCCGCCCTGCGGCGCATGGGCTTTGAAAAAGATGAAATGTGCGCTCACGGCTTCCGCTCAATGGCAAGCACCATTCTCAACGAGCAAGGCTACCCCGCCGATGCCATTGAAAAGCAGCTTGCCCACAATCCGCGTAACAAGATACGCGGTATTTACAACCGCGCCGAGTACTTGCCAGAACGCCGGAAGATGATGCAGGATTGGGCGGATTATTTGGAAACATTGCGAAATAGTTAAGCAACGCTTGCTTATCCATGTATTCTGGTTGCAGCATAGGGATAGTTCATGAGTATTGAAATTGACCGAAAACGATTATTGCAAAATAGTAATCTAGCAGTACTGACTAAAAAATTTTCCACCGAGGAATTGATTTCAGTTTACCTTTCAAACAAGGGCAAAAACTGTGACTACACGATATTTCCAGCAATCATTCCTTTAAAAAAAGCAAAACAAGTTCTATCAGATCAAGGGTGGGACTTTTTGGAGGGGCGAGGCAAGCCCGGCATTATTGTTTACCATGAAGGGAAGCAGGAAAAACCAAGATATTATCGATATGGTAATAACGATGGCTTTGAACCGTTTGTGCTTACTAGAAATTTCAGAAACAAAAAAGGCTGCTTTGAGCTTTGCGAAGAATTTCGACTACTACACAATTTATACCATGATATTGATTCCAATACCTATTTGAAATTATTCGATAATCACGAGGAAATTATAGCCACTATCAAAGAAAATGAGGTAAAAGTTCGATTAAAAGAAATACAGCAATTTTTGGCAATAAAAAGAAAATACCTCTCTATCCAATTCGATTTTCGTGAACATTCTTTACATCCCCTTGAAGATTTAAATCTTGTCGGATGCGATAGAGAGCATGTGGAAACACTAGCCAGCTGGATCATTGGCTTTGCCGATTATGGTGGCGCAGCAGGTGAAGATAGAGCCTTTAGCCGCTTGTTAGGCAAGAGGTTAATAGCGCCGTTGCCATTTACAGAAAGTGGTTTTGTAGGTGCTGCACCTGAGCGCCCCAAAAGATATGTCGACTTTATTATTGGCACAACCCCAGAGAGACAAGAAGTCATTTATACTTCGAATCCAGGTTGTTTAGCTGATTTTTTCGGAGCCAACCCAGATGCTCCAAATTACTTAACTCCAGTTCATTTCAACAAAGAAGTTCTTGAGAAATACTATCAACGCCCAAGTAAGTACAAGGTTGAAGACGGACTCCTATGCTGCGGTAATGATTGGGCTTTACAAATTGATAATCATTTTGATGACAAGGTTATTGCGTGGCTTGGCGACCTAGGACGTGATCTTCCATACGATGAGCAAATGTTTTGGAGAGCATATAACATAAGCCCAGGCGCTAATAAGATAAGCAATATTTTTTTCAAGCGACAACTACTTGCTCAACCAACAGATTCAACGAACATTGAGCACTTGTTTCAAGACCGCTATGCCAAGTTAAGAAAGGTATGCGAGGAGCATTTAAGTTGGCAAATCCTGCTACCGCTGAACCAAGACGATTCTTACCATATTGACTGCGTACGGACTTCTTTAACGAATGAGCAGAAAGAATTCGATGAGCAGTTGCTCAGCCTAACCAAAATACTGATAGACTCTTTGAATGAAAAACAAATATCGCAGTTACTGCCATCAAGTTCGGATATCGTTGGTGGTATCAACAAATTAGAAGCAGTCTTTACTTTGAAAAAAATAGAAGGCGCGGAACAAATTGATTTCCTAAGAAAACTTCAAAAGTTACGCTCAAAAAGCGCTGCACATAGGAAAAGCCAGGAGTACAGGAAAACAATAAAAGACCTTAGCTACCACCAAATGCCACTCAAAGAGGTATACTCTGACCTCTTGCAGCAGGCAGTAGCTTTTCTCTGCTTTCTAATACACATAATTGAGAATAAGCAACTGCAATAATATATGCCGCTGCCAGCGAGGCGGCGCGAACCTTGCGAGGCACACCACTAAGAAGTGTGCCGCTGCAAGGAGCGTGACGCCTCAGTTCTATGGCAGTCTTCTTTCGGTCTTCCGGCTGTCTTGGATGCGTCCTTTTCAGAAGACTGTGAATGGGCAGTGTTCCCTCTTCTTGGCTCTCCCGGTCAAGCTGGAAGCTTGCCCACGTTTTACGAAGTAAAGCATAGTGAGCTATACTTCTGCTTTCCGCAAAGATCAGAGGCAGACCCATCCGCCACGCTCGAAGCCTCGCAGAGCGCACTCAGTTTCCATAGGAAACTGGTAAGTGCGCTCTACTTTCCCGTAAAAATTCAGAGCGTATATCCAACGGCACAGCTAGCAGATTCAGGGGGCAATAAACCAATCTCCGCCCACAGGTGACGTATCTATTGCACTTTTATGCAAATACCGCCCAATCATGACGCGATATTGAAAATAGCAACGCAAGTGGGCAGTGGGCGTTATTCGGTTAATAGTTTGCAATCAAGAGATAGAGCAGGACAGGTGAGGTAGCGCTACCTCCCGTCCTGCCCTGCGTGGCTGCTTATTCGCCTTTCGGCTCAACGCTAATTCACGGACTCAACCTTGTCATAGAAATTCTTCATCCGAAGCACCAGGGCGGACACCTGCTCAAGCAAGCACCCCAGACTGGCAATGACATAGCCTTTCACGCGCACGTCATGGTGTGTGTTTTTCATCACCTTGACCAAGCCGACCAGTAGCATGTGTGTTTCTGCCAGAAGCCCGCGAAAATCTTCTGCGCGGTAACGCTTCAATAGTTCCCGCTCATGCTGCACCGTTCCCGGTGAGAGATAATAGCAACGGGTTTCTCCATTTTCAGCAGGCCGCAGAACGCCCTCCCGACTTTGTTCTGACGGCTCATACATCGCAAGCAAGTCTTGAGTGGCTTCTTGAAATCTTTCGATTCGCTTTGCCATTTCAGGATGGCTTGGAGGATAGGACGCGGAAGATTGAGGCTGCGGAACAGCACTCCGGGAGTGATGGGACATAAGGCACCTCGTGATTTGTACGATTGGCATTGCTACAAATAGCAAATGCCGGGTGTCGTACCCGCCCACGAGAGCGGTTTATGGCTTTTGGCCTTTCGGCTTGGACATGACCATAGCACCCGGCAATAGATAGCCAGAAGCGCCAACCAATGGGCGCAAAAAAGCCATACTGTCGGGATGGTAGCCGCTCGTGGAGGTGGGTACGAATCACCTATCAAAAAGAAAACACACTATTTCAATAAGGTCAAGAATCACGCTGCCCGTGAGGATTGAAGCGAATAATATATTAGCGTATATCTAGGCATCCGAAGCAATAACAACATAATTTAATTTACTATGCTTACTCCACAATCCTTAAAAATTGAAATTCTAGCTAATATCAAGGCAGATTTTGGCGAAAAAAGCCCATTATATCAGTCATTGATGATGTCTGAAATGGAGTATGAAGATTCTGGCCTTTTTTCACGAAAAATATGGAATGTTTTCTCTCGCCATTTAAAGATATTCTGTCTTTCTGAAAACAAAAAGGCATTAGACAACAATATAGAATATTTATTTAAGGTGGCTGATGGAATACACAGTGTTCAATCAAATGGAACATCAGACTATTGTATCACAGAAATTAATATACTTGTCAGAAATAATCTCAATCCAGATGTATATTCAACTGATGAAATTGTTATAAATTCATCGGTAAAAATTGATACAAGTAAAAATTATATTAATCAAGGTGGATTTGGACGTATATATAAGATTCATGATAGCTTTTTAGATAGAGATTTCGCCTACAAATTTTTTGACCCGAGTCCATTTAATGAAGAAAGCTTAGACGACTTAGTTAGGCGATTTATCCGAGAGGGTAAAAAGCTTTTGCGGTATAGACATGAAAATATTGTTGCAGCATATGATGTTGGATGCGTATCCGGTTCAAATGTGTATTATTTGAAAATGGAATATATAGATGGTGTAAATTTATTAGATTTTATTTCTTGCAATACATTGGATACAAAAATAAAAATAAGTATTGCGGATCAATTTATATCTGCAATGGGATATATCCACTGTATTGGAGATTTGCATAGAGATATAAGCTATCAAAATATTCTTGTTACTAAGGATAATAAAGTTAAAGTTATTGATTTTGGATTTTCTAAAGGTCGCGATGATACCAGTTATGAAACAACAAAGTATCCTCTTGCTTCAAAATTTGCGGCCCCTGAAAGCACTGGTCAAGTAAAAGATAGCTTTAGCGCGGAAGTCTACTCAATCGGTGCCGTGCTGTATTCGATATTTACTCAAAGTAAATTTCACTCACAAAATATTTTGAATCTTGAAGAGTACGACATACCTGACAATTATAAGTCAGTAGTGTTGAAATGTTTAGAAACGAATCCAGACAATAGAATAAAGAAAGCAAACCATATTAACTGGCATTTAAGAAATTATTTGAATAAAAAGAGCGACACAAGCATCGATTTGACAAGAAGAAATGAATACAATCTTGATTGGCTGGCGTCTTTCATTAATGAGGTAATAATTAAGATTATATTCAACTATGGTGAGTATCCAGACTTTGATTCTGTACAGATATGGATTACTGAAGAATTCAAAAGCGCCATAGAAGATAATGCATTTATTAAAGAAATTCATTTTTCAAATTTGATATTCAGGCTTCACGGGGTAAAAAAGATAGAATATTACAAGGGCATAAGCAAATATTTAGATTTTTCGCTTCTTTATGAAGCCTATACCTACTATATAAACCTTCCAAATGCTCAAAAGGTCTTGTTCTGCAAGACAATAATGACGATAATCCAAAGAAAATCCTATCAGGAGGCAGCATCTGGAATGGATGATGTCCCTTTTTAGCGTCCAGCAAGAACCTATTTATTCGGGGGTATTTTTAGGGGTACAAAATTTTCTCTCGAAATTTATTATGTTTTATTTAAGATTGTTATATATATTTTTAAAATCCCGTTTCCCGCTCCAAAAATTTAAGCCCTCGCGATGACAGATCGCGAGGGCCTTTTTGCATGAAGAAATAGTGACGCCAAAAGAGATTGGGAGCTGCTTACCGGCTGACCCTTTCCATCCTGTCGTAGACGTTCCGCATCCGCAACACCAGGTTGGACGCCTGCTCAAGGAGGCAGCCCAAGCTGGCAATGACATAGCCTTTCACGCGCACGTCATGGTGCGTGCTTTTCATTATTTTGACCACGCCCACCAGGAGCATATAGGTTTCCGCCAGCAGGTCGCGAAAATCTTTCGCGCCGTAGTGTTTCAAAAGTTTGCGCTCATGCTGCACCGCTCCCGCAGAAAGGTGATAGCAGCGGGTTTCGCCGTCCGAATCCGGACTGGGACGCGGATTGAGCCCGCTGCCCTGCCCTGCCGGTTCATAGATGGCCAACAGGTCTTGGGCGGCGGCCCGGAATCTTGCGATCCGTTCCGCCAGTTCGGAATGACTTTGAGAAGGGGGCGTTGACGACTGCGGCTGCGGAGCAGCGCTCGGGAAATGATGGGACATAAGGCACCTCGCGGGTTTTTACATTGGCGCTGCCTTACGATGACAACGCCGGGTGTCGTAAACCGCCCGCGAGCGGCTTGTGGCTTTTAGCCTTTCGGCCTGGACATGACCACAACACCCGGCAATAGATAGCCAGTAGCGCCAGCCAAAGGGCGCAAAAAAGCCATACTGTCGGGATGGTAGCCGTCGCGGGAAGGTGTTTTACGAGCACCTGGATTAAGAAAAGCACACTTCGTTTTTCCAGTCAAGACAATGAAGCATTGCAAAAATACATCAAGCCAAGTTAAATTTATCTATATTAAGCAACAATGCAATGGAGCAATTGGGTCAGATTTACCAGAATATAGTATTAATTTAACGAGTGAAGAGAATTAATTTTTCCATATATGAATGATATAAAAATTTTCCCACGTGGCAGAGAGACTCTTTGAAAAAGCTTTATTGGGGAGACAAAATAAAAGGTGTCGCATGATAACGAGCAACGTCAAAAAGATTATGGATGACAGAAAGATAACGATACGTGCTCTGGTCGCGCTGTCAGGTTTGTCAGACAAAACGATCCTGCGCACACGGAATGAGCACATAGTGGAATGCCGGTTATATACGCTGCAAACAATCGCCAAACATCTTGGGAAGCACTGATTAATGGTCTTTTTGCCCTCTGCCCGCGTCAGGCTCGCCCCGTGCGAAGGTCGAATATGTTTGGATATACTCCCTCCGCCCGCAGTTCGCCTTCCTTGGCAGAGAACAAAAATCTTCATTAATCAGCACTTCCCTTGGCTGCAAAGTCAAAGATCTTTTTACTGAAAGGCAATAATTTTTATGCCGCTGCTGTGAACAGCCGCAAATCCCGCCCCGTTGATTGACCCGGTCGCGAAATACCATTATCTCCCTGAACCGGTCTGAATACGGCCGCCCGGCCTCCGGGAATTCCGCAATCCAGCCCGACCGCGCCTGTCGCCATCACCGGCGGACAAGAACGTCATGGGCGCGGCTGTTGCCTGGAAATATTACTGATGGGGAATGGTATGGCAAAGATCAAAATGGGCTTGCCCATGCAGATGGGCATCGGCATGGTTGCGGGCGTTCTTGTGGGCGTGGTCGCGCAGGACTGGGCGCTGGGCAGCGCCGTCTTCAAATTTCTCGGCGACATTTTCATCCGCCTGATCCGCATGGTGGTGGTTCCGCTGGTCTTCGCCACCCTGGTGGCGGGCGCGGCGGGCATCAGCGACACCACCAAACTGGGGCGCGTGGCCACCAAGACCCTGCTTTACTACCTGATCACCACGGCGGTGTCCGTGGCCGTGGGCCTGCTGCTGGCCAACATCGTGCAGCCGGGCGCGGGCGTGAACCTCTCCACCGACAATCTGCACGTCAAGCCGGTGACCCCGCCGGCCCTCAACGACACGCTGATGAACCTGATCCCGATCAACCCGGTGGAAGCCATGTCCAGGGGCAATATGCTCCAGATCATCATCTTCGCCATTATTTTCGGCTTCGGCATCAGTTCCCTGGGTGAGAGCGGACGGCATCTGCACCGTTTTTTCGACTCCTGCGGCGAAGTCATGATCAAGGTAACGGGCTTTGTGATGCACTATGCGCCCATCGGCGTCTTCGGCCTCATGGCCTACACCGTGACCAAGCACGGCCTTGCCGTGCTGCTGCCCCTGGGCAAGGTCATTCTGCTGATGTACGCCGGTTGCGCCATTCTGTACTGTTTCATGTTCCTGCCGCTGGTCAAGTTCGTGGTCAAGATTCCGGTGATGCGCTTCGTCAAGGGCATGCTGGAGCCCTTCATGATCGGCTTCACCACCTGCTCCAGCGCGGCCGCCCTGCCTTCGAACATGCGCTGCACCGAGGCGCTGGGCGCATCGCGCACCGTGGTCAGCTTCGGCATCCCGCTGGGCAACACCATCAACATGAACGGCACCGCCCTGTACATGGGCATCAACACGATTTTTGTGGCGGAATTCTACGGCATCTCGCTGCCGCTGGACGCGCAACTGACCGTCATTCTGATGTCCATTCTCGCCGCCGTGGGCACCATGGGCGTTCCCGGCGCGGGCCTGATCATGATGAGCATCGTTTTCGTGCAGATGGGCATGCCCCTGGAAGGCGTGGCCCTGATCGCGGGCATCGACCGCGTTCTCGACATGGCCCGCACGCCCATGAACGTGCTGGGCGACAGCCTCGGCGCGCTGGTGGTCTCGCGCCTGGAAGGCGACTTCAACGACAATCCGGAACCGGTGCCGCAAGCGCGGGAGCAGGCGCAAGGGCAGGCATAGAGCATTTCAACTTTGAAATGCTCTAACGCCGAACACGGTGAGGCGCGCCGCGAAGACCGACCCGACGGGCGGCCCGTAGGGCCGTGCCTGTAGCCCAAAGAGCGTACAGGCATCGAGAGCAACGCGGCGTGGATTCTGGCGAAAACCATGTTTTTCGCCAGAATGCCGACTTTGAAATTTGTAAAATTTCAAAGCTAATCTGCTCTAGCCGCCCGCGCGCAATGCAAAAATCCGCAAAAGGGCGGCATCCGCACGATGGATGCCGCTCTTTTTTCACCCCGGCAGTTCTTCCCACCAGCGGGGAAAAACCGACCACGGCGCACCCGGCGCGGGCAGTGTGACGACTTCGCCGATTTTGGGCGTGAGCAGACTGTACGGCTGCCCTTCGGCCGCCGCCACGGAACGCCGGAACGGATCATCCCAGGAATGAAAGGCAATGGAAAACTTGCCCACATGGGCGGGCAGCAGGGCCTCGGCTTGCAGATCACGGGCCGCACGGGCCGCCTCCTCGGGCGTCATGTGAATATACGGCCAGTCGGCGTCGTACTGGCCGCTGTCCAGCATGACCAGGTCAAAACCGCCGAAGGCCTTGCCGATGGCCTCGAAATGCCTGCCGTAACCGCTGTCGCCGCTGAAAAAGAGCCGCCGTTGGGGCGTGGTCAGGGCAAAACCCAGCCAGAGCGTGCTGTCGCGGGCAAAGCCACGGCTGGAATAGTGGCGCGCGGTCTGGGCATGCACGTTCAGGCCGCCGCCCAGCGCGACGGATTCACTCCAGTCCAGTTCCGTGACGGCCGCCTCCGCATAGCCCCAGCGCACGAAAGACGCGCCCACGCCCAGCCCGCAGACCACGCGACGCACCTTGCCCCGCAGTGCCGTTGCCGTGGGATAGTCCAGATGATCCCAATGGTCGTGGGAAATGAGCAGCGCGTCGATGTCCGGCATATCCGCCGCCGAATAGATGTTACTGCCCGCAAAGGCCGGGTTGCCGCGCGGCAGGGGCGCGGCGTTCTCGCTGAACACCGGGTCGATAAGCAGACGGTGGCCGCCCAGTTGCACGAAATACGAGGAATGCCCCAGCCAGACAACCACATCCGTGTTGCGGTCCAGGGCGCGCAGGTCGGTCTTGCATGTGGGCAGGGGCGCGGGCGGCGCGGGGTTCACCTTGCGGCGCAAGGCATATTTGATCAGGGCCAGGGCCATGCCGCCCTGGGCCCCGTCCCGGGGCACGGGCTCCAGATTGTGAAAAATGCCGTCCCGATACTGGGGCGAACGCTGCATACGCTCCAGGCGTTCGCCCTGGGACCGGGCCCCGAACGGCGGCGACTGCATATAGGCGTAGCCGCCGAGAACCAGAAGCAGAATGCCGAACACCAGTCCCGCCAGCATGCGCCGCCACCGCCTTTTCATGACTGTTCTTTCCTGTATGCCGCCGTGGAGCGGCTCCCGGTCCCAGAGCAAACCGACTTTTAAAGTTAAACTGCTCTAAACCGCTCGGGGGAGCCGACCCGCCGAAAACAATTTCTACCACTCAGATTGTGATCAGCTCATACTGATCGCTGCCCATGCCCATTTCCTTCATATAGGAAAGCTGACGCAGGCCGCTGCGGGATTCGATGCGCTCCACCATATCGCGCCGCACGTCTTTTGGCAGGGCGTAGATCATGTCCACGGAAGCCTTGTCCACGGCCAGGATGTCCGTGGAGGCCAGGATGCCCAGGTCGGGCAGCGTGACCGGCGCGGCGTTGACGCCTTCGCAGTCGCAGCTCACGGACATGTTGCGCAGCACGTTGATGTAGGCGATGTGCGGGCCGAAATGGCTTGTGACGGCCTTGCCGCCCTCCACCATGCGTTCCATGAAATTGGGGCCGCCGGACCAGAGTTGGTTGCCCTCGCGGTGCAGTTGGGCCTTGCCCACCTTGCCGGAGGCGCAGCCGATGGCGATGTTTTTCAGCGAGCCGCCGAAGCCGCCCATGACGTGCCCTTTGAAGTGGGTAAGCGCCAGCAGGGAATCATAGTTAAGCAGATGCTTGCCCACGGCCACTTCCTTGAGCCGTCTGCCGCCGGGCACGGGCAGGCTGACGTCGCCCTCGGCGTCCATAATGTCCACGGCGCAGAAGGTCCAGCCGTTGGTCTTCAGGGTTTCCCGGTGCCCTTCCGTAGTCTGGCGCGGGCTTTCGTAAAGCACGTTGCACTCCACAATGGCGCTGTCGGGAATGGAAGCCTGGAGCCGTTGCACCCAGGGGCGGGGCAGAATGTTCGGCCCGTTGGGTTCGCCGGTGTGCAGTTTGAGGGCGACCTTGCCGGTCATGCCTTCATTGACCTTGGCGTAGATGTTCAGCAGGCCCTCGGCGCTCAGATCCCTGGTGAAAAAAACCTTGGCCTTGGCCGGAGGCGCGGCCAGAGCCGGGCCGCCCTTCAGGGAAAGGCCCATGGCCAACGCTCCCGCGGTCAGCGTCCCGTTTTTCAGAAAATCGCGTCGTGAAAATTCGTTCATATGTTCTCCTGAGAGGTCGTTTGCCCTCAGTTTGCTCTCAGATTTGGTCGCTACCGGGCCTGGCCGGAGCGCGCGGTCAGTACCGCGTCCAGCACCTTGCCCGCCTCGACGGCCTCTTTCTTGCCGACTCCGGCGTCAAGCACGGCGATGAAGTCCCGCAGCTGCGCCGGGCTGAGTCCGGTATTCATGGCCGCGCCGAGATGGAAGCGCAGCTGCGCGCCAAGGCCCGGCATGGCGGCCAGGGCCGCGATGGTCGCCAGTTCCCGGCTCTGATAGTCCAGATTGTCGCGGGCAAAAATGTCCGCGAACAGATGTTGCTTGAGAAAGGCGTCAATGGCGGGCGTAAAGAGCTGATAGCCGGAAGGCGCGGGAATGCTTTTCCACCCGGCCAGCTCGGCCCTGACCCTGGCCCCGTAGGCGTCCCGGTCCAGGTTCGCGGGCAGCGGGCTCGGTTCCCGGCCTTCCTCGTCCCGGATGCCCCGTGCCTTGCGCTCGTCCATAACGGCCATGAAAACGCCGATGCCGTTGAGACTGCGCGGAAAGCCCGTGTAGGCATACAATTGCACAAGGACTTCCTTGATCTCGTTGACGGTCAGACCGGCTTCCAGACCGTCGTGCAGGGCGGGCTTCAGCTTTTCCAAATCGCCGTTGGCGGTAAAGGCCGCGATGGTCACAATGCCCCGTTGCCGGGCGTTCAGAGTCTGGGTTTCGTCCATGGAACGCGCCTCCGTAAGCGTGATGGTCAGCGCCAGCGCGCAACAGACGGCGCGGAACACAAACAGTTTTTTCATAATTTCCTCCCGTTGCCGGAGTTACATCCGTTGGAATCAGCATATCCGCCGGACGGGCAGGCTTAAAGACACAATTTTCGCAAAAAATTGCCTGATCCTGCCTCGAAGGCTGAAGGGGGAGAAAGGGAAAATGCGGAGAGGGGGAATCGCCCGGCCGGACTGAACCGGCCGGCGGAAAATAACAACTTGGCAGCCCTTGGAGCAGATTGCCTTTGAAACGTGTAGCGTTTCAAAGGGGGCATTCCGGCAAAAACGCGGTTATCGCTGCTGTCGATCCCCGTATGGCTCCGTCGTCGCCAACGATGACAGCCCTTGGGGCTGCCTTCGGTCGCTTTTCCGGAATCCACGCCGCGTTGCTCTCGATGCCTGTACGCCCTTTGGGCTACAGGCACGGCCCCACGGGCCGCCCGTCGGGTCGGTCTTCGCGGCGCGCCTCACAGTGTTCAGCGTTAGAGCAATTTCAAAGTGAAATTGCTCTAACAGCGGCCGTAATTGTCCTCAAAGCGGACAATATCGTCTTCACCCAGATAGGAACCGCTCTGAATCTCAATGATCTCCAGAGGCTGCGGCCCGGCATTGGCCAGACGGTGCATGGTCCCGATGGGGATGTACGTGGACTGGTCCGCATGCAGTTCCACAAGCTTATCCCCCACGGTGATCTGTCCCACGCCGCTGACCACCACCCAGTGCTCGGCCCGGTGGTGGTGCAGTTGCAGAGACAGTGACGCGCCGCTCTTGACCATGATCCGCTTGACCTGAAAGCGCTCGCCCAGGGCCAGGGTTTCATACCAGCCCCAGGGGCGGAACACACGCAGATGGGTGTCCTTTTCCGGGCGGCTGTGTTGGGTAAGCCGGGCCACCAGGCTTTTGACATCCTGCGAGCATTCCTTGCGCGTCACCAGCACGGCGTCGCCGGTTTCCACCACCACCAGATCCCTGACGCCCAAGGCCGCCACCAGACGACCGCTGGAATACAGATAGCTGCCCGACACGTCTTCAGCCAGCACGTCGCCCACCCGCACGTTGGCGTCGGCATCCTTGGCTGCCGCCTCGTACACGGAATTCCATGAGCCGAGATCGCTCCAGCCCGCGTCCAGCGGCACCACGGCCGCCAGCGGCGTTTTCTCCATTACCGCGTAGTCGATGGAATCCGCCGGGCAGGCGGCAAAATCCTTGCCCAGCCAAACGAAATCCCGCTCCTCGCTCCGCTCGCGCCAGGCGGCGGAAGCGCCTTCCAGCATGGCCGGAGCGTAACGCCCCAGTTCGCCCAGAAAGGCCGAGGCCCGGAACAGAAACATGCCGCTGTTCCAGTAATAACCGCCGTCAGCCAGCATGGCCTCGGCCGCGTCGCGACGGGGTTTTTCCACAAAACGCCGCACCGCGAAGCCCGTCGCCAGCGCGTCCCCGCGCTGGATGTAGCCGTAACCGGTTTCCGGGCCGCCGGGCTCAATGCCGAAGGTCACCAGCCGCCCTTCCGCCGCGCAGGCGGCGGCCCGGGCCACGGCGCGGGCAAACACCCCGGCGTCGCCGATGACGTGGTCCGAGGGCAGCACCAGCAGAAGCACGTCTTCCCCGTCAGGGGCCGCTCCGCCCGCCGCATTCAGGGAAGCCAACGCGGACAGGGCCGCCACGGCAATAGCCGGGGCCGTGTTGCGGCCCTCGGGCTCCAGCAGCACGCGGCCCGTGGGGTCCAGACCCTGCTCCTGCATCTGGGCGGCGGCCAGAAAGCGCTGTTCCTTGTTGCAGATCACCAAAGGCGGCGTCAGTTCCGGCAGGCCGCCGAGCCGCTTCAGAGTGTCGCCGAACAGCGTATGGCCGCCCAGATCCATGAACTGCTTGGGATACAGACGGCGAGAAAGCGGCCAGAGCCGGGTGCCGGTGCCCCCGCATAAAATCACGGGACAGAGTTTCATTATGCCTCCCCCAACAGGACGAAAATGCGCTTCCCGGCCGGAACCGGAGCGGAAAGAGTCCGCGCGGCCCGGCCGGAATGCGGGAAAGATTTTACCTTGATCAGAAAGGTGCATTCTATCCTGATCAGCGTATTTCGACAATGCGTCCCGAGGTGGAAAACAGAGCTATCGAATGAAAGCCTTCATCGCCGGATAGTCATTTGATTTCATAAGGGCACCGTCCTTATACCCGCAAACGCAGCCGACACAGTCGGCAAGTGAGTGGGAGCTGGTTTTGCGGGAATTTTGCAAAATTGGCGATTTTTTTTGTGCGGGCAAGGCAGCGGCGCGTTTTTGAGCGGAGCGTACTCAAGTACGTGAGCATCAAAAACGCGCCGATAACGCCGCCCGCGCGGAAAAGGCGGATTTTGCAAAATAACCGCAACGTTATAGAAAGGCTAACGCAAAAGTATGACTCTCTCGTGCTCTGAACACAAAAAGTTTATTCCAGTGCCCCGTGGGAGAAAGCCGCGCATCGCCCGCTCAGCGCGCCAGACCGTTGCGCCGCAGCCAGGCATCTGTAATTTCCTGAGCATCCGCCACGCTCTCGCCGTAGACAGCCAGGCCCGGCAGTACAGTGGCTTTGGGGCAGAGCTTTTTGATGTCCTCCACGGCGCGGCCCAGGCGGCTGCCTCCGTGGGTGACAAAGGGCGCGATGGTCTTGCCGGAGAAATCCGCGCTTGTCAGAAAGGTCATCACCGGCGGCGCAATGGTGCCCCACCAGTTGGGCGATCCCACGAAAATCACGTCATAGGCCGCCGGGTCCGGCGGGGTGGTCTGCAGCGGCGGCCTGTAGCCCGAGGCCAGTTCCTTTTTGGCCTGTTCCGTGGTGGCGCGGTAGTCCTCGGGATAGGGCGTAACCGTGCGCAGCTCCAGCAGCTCCCCGCCCGCCGCAGCCTGAATCTGCCCGGCGATGGTCCGGGTGTTGCCGGTACGCGAAAAGTAGGCAATCAGATGCCTGCCGCCCTGTGGGGCCGCGGCCCCGGCCTCGCCGGAGCCGAGGACAGCGGGCGCGGCCAGCAGGCCCAGCCCGGCGGCGGCCAGCTTGCAGAAACGCCGCCGCGCCGTATTGACGGAACATTCGTGGTGCTTGCTCATACCTGTCTCCTTTGGGATGCCGGAGCATCCCGGAATGCATTTACAGCACCGACATTACAACTGTCCGCCAACGAAATGGATATCCGATCCTCTCCAATCCTTGCCCGATTCTCTCATGCCGCCGCATAGGGAGACTACCGGCTCGAACCGTGCCGAAAGAATTGAGAGCTGTAAGGACAGAACATACCTTCTCTTTGTTTTCTCCGGCACGAACGGAACCAGGGCAATTTCAAAGTAAAATTGCTCTGGCAGCATCTTCCAAGGCCCGTTGCCGCTGCCGGAGTTTTGCTCACCGGCAAGGAGAGCAAGCCTTTTATGGAGGGAGTGTACTCTTCTGGTACTCGACCGGAATAAAAGGTGAAGCTCGACGCAGCCAGCGGGCAAAAGAACGCAGCGGCAACGAGCCTTAATCCAGTTCGCGGCCCACCCACACCGCCCTCCCGATAATCCGCACCAGATCCGCCAGATGTTCGCAGGTATCCGCCTCGATCGGGGCATAGTCCGGATTGACGCTGGTCAGGATCAGCTTGCCCGGCATGGCATTGACGATCTTCAGATAGACCATGTCCTCCACGCCCACGGCATAGATCCGCCCGGGCACGGGATCGCTCTGGGACTGGTCGATGAGCACCACGTCGTTGTGCAGGATACGCGGCTGCATGCTGTCGCCGGACACGCGCAGCAGCACCATCTGGGCGGGATTGCCCTTGCGGTGCAGAAAATCCCAGCGGAAGGCATAATGGCGCAGGATTTCGCCGCCGGATTCAAAGCTGCCCGTGCCCGCCGAAAGCCGCGCCTCCACCATGGGCACCATGACCAGCCGCGCTTCGGGCGTGTCGAGGACGCCGCCGTCGGCGTCGCCCTTGCCCGCCAGCAGCCAGTCCAGGGAGCAGCGCAGCGCCTCTGACAGGCGCACGGCAAATTCGCCCTTGGGCAATTGCCCGTTTTCATATTGCTGAATGGTGGTCAGGCTCACGCCCACCTGTGCCGCCAGATCCTGCTTGCGCAGGGCGAGCTGCACGCGGCGCTGACGCAGACGCTCGGCGAAACCGCTATGCAGGCCGCCGGAAGAGAGAGGAACTGCTTTCATAAGGCTCTCGTTTTTAAGCTAAAGAAGCGCTGGTTAATGACCCAAGGGAGTTAGGGAAAACCTCCTGAGGAAATTAACAATTTTTCCTTTGAAAAAAATCGGAAAAATATATTAGAATAGGCATTGTTCTTAGTGAAGATAAACCGGTTTTATCTGTAACGCAAGGTTTCCCTTGAAATAACCACAATGCCTTTGCCCGGAGGCGACCTGCCGGGCGTGACCCGGCCGGGGATATTTTCACGCGTATCAGATGGAATTATTTTAAAAATTAAAATTTTTCTTTTATTTATGAACATTTTTCCTGCAATATAACATAAAAATCTATAATCCATATGGAAACAGTTTCACATACCGGGAAACTTTCATGAGGAAGCATAGCATGTCCGAACTACGCGATGAAATCCGAAACCTGAGCGCTGTGCTGGAACTTTTGCAGACTGAGGCCCGCCGCCGTGACGGAGGCTTGCCATGTACGCCAGTAAGGCCGCATCCCGTCCGGGCCGTCCGCCTCTGGCGCGGGGGCGCGATTCCTGGGGCCATGCCCTGCGCCTCTCCCAGGAGGAACGGGAATGGGAGGGAATTCTGCTCCATCTGCCGAACAACGTGCGCCAGCTCTGGCGCGTGCTGCATGCCTACGGCGGCCAGGACCTGCGCGTGCCCCGGCAGGAGCCGAAGCGCGACAGTCCTCTGCGCCGCCTGGGCCTGCGTTGCCTGCGCAAGCTTATGGCCGCTTTCGGAGGGACGCGGGTCTATGTGCCGCGCTGCAATGCCCTGCTGGGCAAGCTGCGCCAGCGGGAGATCATTGAGGGCTTCAGCCGCCATACGGGCCACGGCCTGAGCAGCACGGCCGCCGTGGCGGCCCTGGCCCAGCGCCACGACATGTCCGACCGGCGCATCTGGCAGCTCCTCAAAAAGGAAGCCTCGGCCCCGGCCCGTGTGCTTTACCGCTTGGGCGATTCCGCGGCCCTGGCCGAAACCGGCGCCGACGCTCAGGGCGCGGCGGTGGCCCTCACCGCCCTGAAAATTCCGGGCCGCATGGAGCCCATGCCACTGCGCGTGCCCGCCACTGAAGCCTTTTCGGCCGAAGAGGTGCAGAGCCTGGCCTTCAGCCTGGAAGAGGCCGATACCCCGGACTCCGCCAGCGATTCCTGGTCCGCCGTGCCCGGCGCGGTCTGGACCGCCGCGGGCGCGCAGCTTGCCCTTGGTGCTCGTATGGAGCCCCGCTTTCTGCCCCACGCCGTGCGCAAGCCCTGGCTGCGCCTCAATTTCACACATACGCCGCAGCGGAAAAAGCGCGAGCGCAGGCAGGCTCTTCGCGGCCCTGCTGCGAGAGGAGGATATGCCGTATGAACCGGCCCTGCAGGTAACGTAAGGCGGCGCTCCGTTCTTTTGCCCTCTGCCCGCGTCAGACAGCGCGGCCCGCCTCGGCCGTGTAGACGGTCCGCTGCGGCGGGCCGCTTGTTTTCCTTGCCGACGGACAAAATTCCTGTCGCGCCGATCCACTTCGCACGATCATAAGCAGCCTGCGCCGCCATCCGTGGCAGAAGCACCATACCCCAAAAGATGCCCATGACCATCAGTCAAATCTCCATATGGAACCGCGCCCTGGGCTTTCTGGGCACGCGCACCGTGGCGTCGGAGCGTGAAAACACGCCCGAGGCCCTGCAATGCCGCCTGTACTGGGATTCCGCCCGACGGCAAACACTGCGCGACTTTCCCTAGAACTTTGCCAGCGCCGGGTCTGCGCGGGCGCGGCAACACCGATTATCTGGGCCTGACCACCACCCTGCTCAACAGCGCGGGCCGCACGGGCCGCAATTTCTTCAACCTGGATAGGTAGGGTCCGCGCCTGCCCTGAGGTCCCCCCGGACCCATCGCGACGTCATCCGCAAAAAATAAAATTTTTTTCTGACGGCGAGGCACGGGGGAATTAGGCTAATCTGTATTTCAATACAGCAAAGCAAATTTCCATGGTATAACGCGCCCACGCGGAAAAATCCGACTTTGCGGCCGGCCGTTTGCGCGTATTCTCCCCCGCGTGCATCTGTTCTGAAAACCTTTCCAATAGTTAGATAAGACCATGTATATAGAGCCCCCGCTCTCTCGCGGGGGCTCTCTGTCTATACTCCCGTTTCCCATAACTCTTTTGCAGGAGAAAACAGCATGGCCCAGCACCGTCCGCAGCACTCCGCCACAAGCCGCCCGTCCGGAAACTCCCGGCGGCGCGATGGCGCGCGGGCCGCCATACTGCGGCTCGATGCCTTTGTCGCCGCCGTCTACCTGCCGCATGTCCGGCTTCGCAAGCGGAGCTGGCGGGTGGACGAGCGCATTGCCCGGCAACGCCTTTCCCCGGCCTTCGGCGCCCGGAGGCTGGACCGCATCCGGCGCGGCGAAGTGGAAGACTGGCTGGGCGATCTGGCGGAGGAGGGGCTGTGCCCGGCCACCTGCAACCGTATTCTGGCCGTCTTCAAGAGCGTCTGCTCTCTGGCGATGCTGCACGGCGTCCTGCCCGCCGGGCAATCGCCCTGCGCGGACGTGCCGCCCTTCAAAATTCATCTGCAACGGGAACGCTATCTCGCGCCGGACGAAGCCCAACGGCTCATGCGGGAGCTTGAGCGCTCCGCGCGGCCCGAGGCCGCGGCCATCCGGCTGCTTCTGCTCACCGGCGCGCGCAAGAGCGAAATTCTCAAAGCCCGCTGGGAAAATGTGCGCCTGGACCTGCGCCTGCTCACCGTGCCGTTGTCCAAGTCCGGCAAGCCGCGCCATCTTCCCTTGTCCGACGCGGCCGTGGCCGTCATCCGCGCCCTGCCGCGCGGGCCGGGCTGCCCGTGGCTTTTTCCCGGCCATGCGCCGGGCAAGCCGCTCAGCGACGTCTATCTTTTCTGGGACGGGCTGCGGCGCGGCCTGGGCCTTGCCGATGTGCGCATCCATGACCTGCGGCACACCTTTGCCAGCTTTCTGGTCAATGCCGGGCACTCGCTCTATGAGGTGCAAAAACTGCTGGGGCACAGCGATCCCAGAACAACCATGCGCTACGCCCATCTGGGGCAGGCCTCCCTGCTGGCGGCGGCCCAGAGCGTCAGTTGCTTTCTGGTCCCGGGCAAAGGGAGAAAGAACACGAAATAAACGGTGCGGACAGACAAAAAACAGAAAAAAAACTTTTTCCATTTGTCTGTCCGACTTGGATGGACGCCAAAATGGGTGCTAGCGCATAGTCTACCAAGTGTTCATTGACAGATGCACTGTCAATGAACACTTGGTACAGAATACTGTCAACAGGCTAAATGTGCAATATAATTTTTCATGTAAAGTTTTTCAAAATTTTTTGCTCTATAAAAGTCTTTATTATTTCATCGAGATAACCTTCCTCCAAATCCACCTGTTTCCCCCAAAAGCCGACAGTGCATCTGTCGGCAAAGGAAGGGAGCATTGGGCTCCGTATGAATTCTTGAGGAGCGGGTGCTCCTGGGAGGTATGCTATGTTGACGAAGGGCGCTATCGGTAATCTTGTCAATAAATATCGGGCCGTACTTAAAAAATGCCGCCTGCTGAACATTTTCGGCACCCTGGCCCTGACGGGCGCGCTGACCGTGGGCGCGGCGGGCATGGCCGGGGCCGTCCCCTATGACCAGACGGGGGATTTCACGGCCGGTACAAGCTATGATTCCACCTCCGGCGGAGCCTCTGATACGGTTGTCGTCACCAAAGCCGACGGCGCAATCACGGGCACCGGCACAGTGACCATTGACGCCGCGAAGGGTCTGGAAATCAACGGTGTTTCCAGCGCGGGCAAGCTCAGCGTGGGCGACAGCCAGGGCATGACCGTTAACAACGGCCTGAAGCTCGCCGCCGGTGATGCCACCACCAACGACGCGACGCTGGAAATCAACGCCACTGGCGCCGCCGTGGAGCTGATGGTTCCGGCAAGTGAATTGATCGGCTCCGCCACCATTACAGGTGAAACCGGAACAAGCGGCAACGCCGCCATCGATGTCACCAAGGGTACGCTGGGCGCATACACGGCTGACGGCAAGCCCGCCGGTATGACCATTTCCGGCCCGGTGGTCGTGACTGTGACCGCGACTGACGGCAAGCTGGTGGCCGGAGCCTTGAAGCTGAGCGAAGAGGCCACGCTGACCAACGGCAATGACGTGACCATTGACGGCATCGGCAGTGACGACGGCGCAAAGATGGCTCTCATACGGATTGAGAAGGGCAGCACCTATACGGGCAACCTCACGCTGGGCGACACTGTCACGAACCCCCTGCTTTTCTCTCTCGATGTTGATGCAAGCACCCTTGACGGCGATCTGACCGTCGCCAACGGCAACGCGCGTCTGGCCAAAGCCACCGTTACCGGAGACGTCATTGCCACGGGGGGCAATCTTGACGTCTATATCAGCAAGGAAGAGACCGATACCACCTCTCTGAAGTCGCTGACAATTAACGGCGGCAACGTGGAAGTGCACGCCGGCACGCTGGATGTGAGCAATGCCCTGACCTTGGGCGACACGCGCGGCAGCGAGTTCACGCTGGCAAACGGCGCGAAGCTGACGGCGGGCAGTCTGGCCTCCGGCGAATCCAACAACGGCGGGGTCATGTGGCTTAAGGGCGAGGCTGAGATCACTGCTGCGTCCGAACTCAAGAGCGGTGCGATCTTTGTGCAGCAGGGAGCAACCACGTTCATCGACAAACTGACCCTGAGCGGCGGCGAGAACATGCCGGGCGCGGCACTGACGGTCAGCCAGGGCGGCACGCTCACCACCTCCGATGTCGATCTCACAAAAAGCGGCAGCCTTGAAGTGAAACAGGGCGGCACCCTGGTTCTGGCGCAGAATAAGACGATCACCGTAGGCGGAAACGTTCCCGGCTCTTCTCGCACCGAGGCGGACGGCAGCCTGTCGCTCTACGGCACGGACGCCTTCGGTATGGGCAAAATTGAGGGCAAGGTGGATGTCAGCACGGGCATGCTGGCCTTCAATTCCGCTGTGGACCTGACCAGCCTGCTGGTCGACGGCACAACCTCCCAGAACGGGAAAATCGTGATTTCCGGCGCGGGCACAGTGCGCGCCTATCAGGGCCTGACCCACACCGGGGCCAACCTTGCGCTGGGCGACGCGGGCTCCACGCTGCAAAGCGGCGATCTCAGGCTGGGCACCACAGACTTTACGATGACCAAGGGCACGCTGATGAGCACAGCCGGGCTCACGGTGGGCGACGGCACGGGCACCCTGACCCTCACGCAGGACAGCGCCCTGAATCTCTATTATTCCTCCAGAGAAAACAAGACGGTGAACGCGGGCAAGATTGATGTGGCGGCGGGCGCAATGAACGTGCAGCACGGCGCGTGGACTGTGGCCGATGTGACCGTGGGCGCGGGCGGCACGCTGACCGTGGGCGGAACCACGGATACCACCGGGCAGGCCAATCTGACGGTTACCGGAGCCTTTGACGCCAAGACCGGTTCCACCGGCTCCGCCGAGATCGAGAACGGCACCCTGACGCTGGACGGCACAGTCAAAACCGCTGACAACAGCCTGAACGTCGGCGACCTCGGCCAGGTGGTCACGGATCTGGCCACTGCCTATAACGTCGACGGCGGCGCATTGGCCGCTGATTTCGGCGCTCTAAAGGGCAGCGGCCTGCTGACCCTGCGCAATGACGTCGCCCAGGAGATGAGTCTGGCCAATTACACAGCCATGTCCGGGGCGCTGAAAGGCAGTGCCGGCAAAATGATCGGCATTGTCGTGGAAAATCTGAATATCACCGGCACCGAGGGGGCCACTCTGGATCAAAGCGGAGGCACCAATGTTGAGAACGTAAGCTTGGCGGATGTGGTAGCCTCGGTCAGCGATCCCACCGTGGCGCTTGACGGCACGCGCACCGACCTCAAGGGCCTGGAGGTGGCCGAGGCGGGCACAGCCATCACCGTGGGCGACAGCACAGCTACAGTGCTGACCCTCAAGGGGGATGCGACGGATACGAAGTTTGATCTGGACGCGGGCGGCAAGGCCGATCTGGTGGTAAGCAATGCCAGCACCCTGAATCTGGGCACCCTGGACGGCGACCAGACCCACGGTGCTCTGAGCGGTTCCGTAACGCTGACATCCACCGCTGACAAGTTGAACGCCGTCAACGGCGACTTTGCCGTTGACGGCGGCATTACGGGCTCCGGCGCTGTCACCGTTGCGAGCGCTGCCCTGAACACCACCTCCATTAACGCCCAGACCATGGACGTGACCAACGGCGGCGTCGAAGCCAATGGCCTCATTACCGTGACGGGCAATCTGAACGCGGAAAACGGCACGATTCTGGCCGGTTCCGGCATGAGCGCCAACAGCGTGGCCGGCACAACCACTCTGAGCCAAAGCACGCTTGAGGCCCGCAACAGCGATTTGACGCTGGGCGGAGCCGCCACGCTGGCCGACTCCACAGTGGACGCTACCGGAGCGCTGACTCTCAGCAACGGCGCAACCACTACTGGTACGAGCTACATCAGCGGCGCGTCCATTGATGCGAGTGGAATGAACATTGTCGCCACTGACGGCACGCTTTCCGTGGTCGCCACCGCCGGAACCCTCGCAGCGCAGGACATCACCGCCACCAACGTGCAGGCTCAGGCGCTGACCGCCAGCGGCGCGGTGACCGTGACTGACGGCGTTCTGATTGCCACGGGTACCGGCTCGGACGCCAGTTCTGTAGGCTCTCTGGCTCTGACCAATGCCCAGGCGTCGGTGGGCGATCTGAGCGTGGGCGGCGCGGCCACGGTGGATAGCTCTTCATTCCAGGCCGGCAATCTGGACATAACCGGCCAGACCATGCAGGTGCTGAACTCGACGGCCAGCATCAAGGAGCTGACCGCCACGGGCGGCACATTCTTTGTGGACCCGGCGTATGTCAATATCGACGGCCTTGCCGCTGATACGGTCGATTTCGCCCTGCTGGTAAGCGACGGCTCAGTGGTGAACATCGGCGGCACGGGCGGCGCTGATCTCCGCACGGCACTGGCCCAGGCGGGCATGAGCGTCGGTCCCGACCTGACGTTGGCTACCGGCCAGAGTGGCCTGGCCCTGACCTCGCCGGTGACGGTGAGCGGCGCGGGCAAGATCGTGGTGGACGCCGGAGTGGACGCTTCCGGTCAGATCGGCGGTGCCACTGTCAATCATCAGACATACTTCGGCGCGGATTCCGTGCTGGTGGTGGACGCCTCCAAGCTGGGTGCTGACGCCGCCATCACCAGCGGAACTCCCACTGGCTCTGTTACCAAAACCGCCGTCATTGACCCCGACGGCCACTTGCAGGTCGTCAACGCCACCAAGGGCGAAGTCACCCTGCTGGACGGCTTTACCGGCGGCATCAGCAGCGATGGCGCCACAGGCACGGACTATGGCTGGGTCAAGAACGGCGTGGCCAATCCGGATCGCATGCTGACTTCCACGGCTGCGGTGGACCCCGCTGGCAGCGTCACCCTGACCAACACGGTCAACAAGGCCAGCGATGTGCTGCCCGGCCTGGACGGCGAGCTGAATCCGGCCATGGCCGATGTCTGGGACAACGCCAAAAACGACGTGAACGCCGAGGCCAAGGGCGTGCGCTTCCTCAGCCGCGCCGCGCGCGCCGACTATATCGCGGACGCCAGGCAGGCCGCCGTGACCATTGAAAGCGCGGCGCGCATGGCGCTCGTCGGCGCGGTGCCGCAGATGACCATGGCGGCCAGCAACGCGGCGGGCAATGCCGTGACCCAGCGTACCGGCCTGGCCCAGCCCGGCGGCAACGCCATCCAGAGCATGGGCACGGACGGCTCCATGCAAACCGGCGCTTCCGCGGGCGACGCCGCCAAGACCGGCTTCGCCATGTGGGTCATGCCTCTCTACCAGAGCTCCAACGGCTTCGGCATGAAGGCCGGAAACTTCGACATGGACTTCAGCGGCGGCCTGGGCGGCGTGGCCCTGGGCGCGGATTACACCTTCGACAACGCCATCCGCGCGGGCATCACCTTCAACATCGGCGGCGGCTACGCGCAGGGCTCCGGCGATCTCAACGAAACCACCAACAATATGAACTTCTGGGGCATCGGCGCGTATGCCGGATGGACCCCGGGCAACTTCGGCCTGACCGCCGACGTGAACTACACCTCCACCTACAACAAGCTGGAACAGGACCTGCCCGCAAGCATGCAGATGGGCAAGCTCAAGAGCGACGTGACGGCCTACGCCATCAGTGCGGGCCTGCGCGGCGAGTACAAAATCGAAACCAGCGCGCTGGATATCATCCCGCACGTGGGCGTGCGCTACATGAGCCTGAACACCGACGAATACGACGTGAAGTCCGGCGGCACACTGCTCAAGGGCGACGCCATCAACCAGAGCATCTGGACCTTCCCCATCGGCGTGGCTTTCAGCAAGCAGATCGAGACGGGCAACGGCTGGCACTTCAAGCCCAGCCTGGACTTGGCCGTGATTCCGGCCGCCGGGGACATCGACGCCAGAAGCGACATCCGCTTCACCGGCACCGGGACCAAGGCGGAACTGGACACCCAGACCATGGATTACGTCTCCTACATGGGCCAGGCCGGTCTGGAATTCGGCAACGAAACCACGTCCCTGGGCGTGAACTACAACATCCAGCTCGGCGCGAAGAGCACGGCGCACGGCGTGTTCGGGACGTTCCGCTACGAGTTCTAGAGGGTGCCGCCATGAGTGTCTTTTCGGTTATCTCCGCGTCGAACATCGCCTTTTATTTCGGTCGAGTACCAGAAGAGTACACTCCCTGCATGCTTTAGCCGTTATGCGAGGAACGAGCATTACGGATAAAGACAGCAGCGCTAAAAGGCTCGTTCTCCTTGACATTACACGAAAATCCATCTCATGACGACACCCTCTAACATCAGCGCGGCGGCTCCATTGGGTAAGGAGCCGCCGCGCCCGGACATCCGGGAGGCGGGGGCTTCCCGGGTCCGGTTGCCGTCCGCCGACATCGCTTCCCCGGCGGGCGGCACCTCCTGAAGTCCGCGCTCTTGTCCCTTCCTGAAGGGCGCGGGCAACGGCGCGGCGGGTGAATTCCGCCGCGCCGTTTTTTTGTGGAGCGGGGCTTGTCATATGGATGAGGCTTTGTGTGCCCTGCGGGCACAGGAGCTTTACGCCTCTCGGCGTTTGGGCCGCCTCCCCGGCGCGGGGCAGGGGGCCGGGGACGGCTGTCCCCAGGCCCCCTACAACCCCCTGCCCCTGCTCTACGTTGTAGCCCGATGACGCGGCGTCCCACGGGTCTTGCTCGCGGGGCGCGCTACGCCCCGAAATCGCCGCGTGTCAACAAATTCCGGGTATGGGACCAGCGGCTTTCTCAACGCCAAACAGTGGATGGTATTGTGCGGCGCGGAGGGAGGCTTCAGCCGTTGGGGCAAGGCCGCCTTACGGATGAAGACAGCAGCGATAGGCGGCCCAAACGCCGAGAAGCGTAAGGCCCTCGTGCCCGCAGGGCACACAGAACATCATCCATGTGACAAGCCCTTTCCGTCTGACAGGATAAAAAGACCCTCAACGACACAACACAGATAAAAAACAGGAAATCATCCCCATGCGCCACATTGCAACAACGCTTGCCCTCACGGCCCTCCTTGCCGCCTGCCTTCTGGGCGGCTGTCTGGAGGGCAGCACCAGCGCCGCGCCCCAGACCGCCGTGGTCGACCTGGAGCGGATCATGTCACAATCCCGCGCCGCCGAGGCAGGGCGCGCCCATCTGGCCCAAGCCCGCCAGCGCCTGGAACAGGGCTTTGCCGATCTGCAAAAAGCCTGGGCCAAAGCTCCGGACAAGGAGCGCGAGGCCGTGCTCCGCGACGGCGCGCTGACCCTCCGCCGCCAGATGGCCGCCGAGGAGGCCGCCGTACAAAATGTCGTCAACGGCCTGCTGCTGGAAGAGGTCAAAGCCTGGCGCAAGGCCCACAAGGCCGCCCTGGTTCTGCCCCGCCGGAATGTGCTGGACGCCGACGCCAGTCTGGACATCACCACGGACGTGCTCAAGGGCATGGACGCCCGCAAGGCCGTCTTCCCGGCGCTGCCCGTGGTGTCCGTCAAGCTGCCCGGCGAGAAGGGGAAAACGCCGGAAACCCCCGGCCAAGCCAATCACAACGCCGCCCCCGGCGCAAAAAGGAAGTAAGCATGAGCGCACAGAAAAATTCCGGCAAGACCGGGGCCGAAGCCGCCGCTTCCGCCGAAGGCCAACAAATCCGCGTGGCCCTGAACAGCGCGCGGCTCCGCACGTCCTACGCCAATGTCTTCCAGACCCGCTGCACGGCCGAGGAAATCATCCTCTGCTGCGGCCTGAGCCAGCCCGAAAGCCTGAACGCCCCGGACGGCGGCACTGAAAACGTCCTGGCCGTGGACCTGGACCGGCGCATCGTCATGACCCCGGCCTCGGCCCAACGCCTGCTCCTGGCCCTGGACCGCGCGCTCAAGGAGCATGCCGCCCGTTTCAGCGGCAATATCGGCGGGGAAAACGCCTGACACAAATACCCCGGCAAACGCGGCAAGGCCCCCGCATTCCGATGGATGCGGGGGCCTTGCCGTCTGAGGGAAATAAGCGGGCTACGCCATGAACGCGTCGTACAGATCAATGCCGGTCCAGCACTCATAGAGCACCAGAATCATCAGAATGGTATTGCCCACCCCGTGAATCAACGGCAGCCAGAAGCGTTTTTTCTTGTATTTGTTCATGATCCCGCCGGTGATCAGTCCCAGAATGGACAGAACAATGATCGGCCAGGCCAGGGTGGCGTGGATGCCGGTAATATGGGTGGCCCCGAACAGGCTGTGCGTCACGTAAAAGCCGAAGGCCCCGGCCGTCCAGAGCAGCAGCCCCACAGTGCCCAGGCGCACGTGGGTCCGCCAGGGAAAGATGACCTTGCGGCCCCGCAGCATTTCAATGCGCTTCCAGCCCTGCCACATGGCAAGCAGGCCGATCAGCACCGCCAGGCTCTGCATGGCCGGATGCACCCAAAGAACCAATGTATCCCACATAGCACAATCTCCGGTAATAACGGTATGGCGACGTCCGACGCGCCACGCAAAAAAAAGCCCGCGCGCCTCTTGCGAAAGAGGGCCGCGCGGGCGGGCGTGGAACAGGTTTAGAACGTGTAATTCAGCTCTTCAAAATAGGCTTTGGGATGGGCACAGGCGGGACAGACGTCCGGCGCGCTGGTGCCTTCCACCAGACAACCGCAATTGAGGCAACGCCACACGGTAGGTTTGGAGCGCATGAACATGCGGCCTTCCTTAATGTCGCCGGCCAGTTTCAGGAAGCGCTTTTCATGATAGGCTTCGGCCACGGCGATGTTGCGCATGACCGAGGCGATTTCGGAAAAGCCTTCCTTGGCGGCCACATCGGCGAAAGAAGGGTACATCTGGGTGTGTTCATAGTTTTCACCGCTGGCGGCCTCGATCAGGTTGGCCTCGCTGCCCGCGATGACGCCGGCGGGATAGGCGGCCTGAATTTCCACTTCGCCGCCTTCCAGGAACTTGAACAGGCGCTTGGCGTGTTCCTTTTCCTGCAGGGCCGTTTCCGTAAAAATGTCGCTCACGAACACGTAACCGTCTTTCTTGGCCTTGGAGGCGAAGTAATCATAACGGTTACGGGCCTGGGACTCACCGGCGAACGCGGTCAGAATATTTTTTTCGGTCTGGGTGCCTTTCAGCGATTTCATAGCTACCTCAACTCTGAACATGCCTGGCATGGTTGAACAGTTGAAAAGACAAGGGGATAGAGCCGTTCACGCATAAAATGCGTCAACCGCTCTACAAGGATTTGTCTGCAAATCCTTGCCACGAAATGCGAGTAGGCGGGCTTTGCTCGCCGTAAACGAGCATTTCAAGTGTACATCTCACCAGACCCGCTATCCCCTGTTTCTTTTTCGTAACCTTTATCAATTTGCCTGTCAAGGCATGTATGCTCCCGCTTTATGACAATCGAATGAGCGCTTCCTCTCCGGATACGCATTTGATTCCATCCGTGCGTCTTCCTTCCTTAAGACCCGCGAACACAGCCGAACACAGTCGGCAAGTGAGCGGAGGCTTATTTTGCGGGAATTTTGCAAAATTGGCGATTTTTTTTGTGTGGGCAAAAACGCGCCGATAACGCCGCCCACACGAAAAAGGCGGATTTTATAAAATAACCGCAACGCTACAGGAAGCCTGACGCAAGAGCATTTTTCTTTTTCGTTCTATTTATTCGATTGTCCTGGTGCCCGCTTTAGGCCTCAGGCCTGCTCGGCGGCGTTGAGCTGGGCCTCCAGGGCCGCAATCTGGGATTGCAGGGCGTTCATCTTGCTGGTGACGCCCGCATCCGCCCCACCGCCGCTCAATTGGGAAGCCAGGCTCATAAGCTGGCTCTTGAGCGACTCGATCTGCTTCTTAATGGCTTCCGTGCTGTCGCTGCCCGAAGCGGACGCGCCGCCCGATCCGCCGCTGGCCCCGCCGCCCTGCGCTTCAGACGCCTCGGTTTCTTCTCCGCCGCTGTTCTGGTTCGCGTTCGCGGTTGTCGTTGTGGAGCTTCCCTTGTCGTACTGGTGAATTTTTTCCGAAAAGAGCTTCCGGGCCTCATCGGAAATGTCCACCGTATCGCCGGAAGAACCGCTCTGCCCCGTGGACGAGGATTTTTGTGAAGACGAATCCACGCCGTTGAGGGCGTTGAGATCCCAAAGGCCGCTTGCGCTGTAGGCGGATCCGATTTCCATGGTTGCGCTCCTGTGCTGGCTGGAGGGTGTCGTCATGAGATGGATTTTCGTGTTATGTCAAGGAGAACGAGCCTTTTAGCGCTGCTGTCTTTATCCGTAATGCTCGTTCCTCGCATAACGGCTAACGCATGCAGGGAGTGTACTCTTCTGGTACTCGACCGAAATAAAAGGCGATGTTCGACGCGGAGATAACCGAAAAGACACTCATGGCGACACCCTCTGGGAAAATATTGCTCCCACTGGTTGTCCCCGGCCCCTACAAAGCAAGTTTCGCGCCAAGAACGTCCGGGCTGTCGATACGCCGCTTTACAGCCTCCCCGGCCTGTGGCAGCCTGCCCCCATGCCTGCAAAAATTGCCGCCCCCGCGCCGGACGCCACGGCGGACTTCACGCTTGCCGACGGCACGCGGCTCACGGCCCGCGTGCGCCGTTCGCCCCGCGCCCGCCGGGCGCGCCTGAGCCTGGCCCCGGATGGCGGCTTGTTACTGACGGTGCCCGGCCACTGGTCCCCCTCCGCCGTGGACCAGGCCCTGCCCCGCTTTCTGCCCTGGCTGGAACGGGCCTGGCAGCGACATCAGCGCCGCGCGCCGGAAAAAGGCCTGCCGAGCGCCGTGGTCCTGCCCCTGCCGGGCCTGGAGTTCCGGGTGGAAACGGCCGGAGATCTGGCCGAGGGACGGCGGCACAGCCAGGCCCGCGCGCATTCCCTATTGGTCAGCCAGGGGGCGCGCCGCCTTCTGCTGCTGGAAACGCCGGGCCTGCTGCGCCTGTTCGGCCCGCCGGAGGACGCGGACCTTGGCGCTCTGGCCCTGCGCCGCTGGTGCCGGGAGCAGGCCGCCCGTCTGCTGCCGCCCTATCTGCTGCACCTGGCCGCCAGGGAAGGTTTTGCCGTGTCCGGCGTGAGCGTGCGGGACCAGCGGAGCCGCTGGGGCAGTTGTTCGCGGACCCGGCCGGACGCGCGGGAACAACGCGCGGCCCGTCCGCGCCGTGGCGTCAGCTTCAAGGATTTTTTGGGCAGGCTGCTGGGCGGGAAGAGTGAAAATGAGCCGGACAACGGCGCTGCCGTGCAGAACGCGGCGGGGCACATTAACCTGAACTGGCGGGCTCTGCTCCTGCCTGTACCCCTGCTGGAGCACCTTTGCTGGCACGAGCTCTGCCATCTGCGCCAGATGAACCACTCCCCGGCCTACAGGGCCGAACTGGCGCGCTTTTCACCGCACTGGCCGGACATGGAAAAAGAGCTCAACCGCGCCTGGCGCGGCCTGCCCTGGTGGGCCCTGCCCGGAACAGGCCCGGACGCGCGGAACCGCTGAAGGCTACCGGTAACCGGCACCCATTCTATCCCCCCCGCAGGCTATGCCGTGCCTGCGCAGTTTGGCGTAAAGGGTGGGAATCTTCATGCGCAGCAGCGCCGCCGCCCCGCCTTCGCCCCGCACCTTGCCTTTGGCCAGCCGCATGACCCGGCGCAGATAGAGTGCCTCGGCCTCCTCCAGGGTCGGCAGGTTTTCCGGCGCAACCGGGCCCTCCGGGAGAGGCGGCTCCGCCTGTCCGCCTTCCTTGCCCCCGGCGGCTGTCGCCGGGCCGCCGTGCAGACCGAACAGCAAGGGCAATCCGCCGCCCCGGTGCAGGATCACGGCCCTTTCCACAAGACTGCGCAGTTCCCGGATGTTGCCGGGCCAGGCATACGCCAGCAGTTCCCCGGCCTGCGTCTCGCTGAGCGGGGGAACGGTTTTGCCGTAGCGGCGGGCGAAGTGGCGGATGAAGGCGTTGGTCAGCGGCAGAATGTCCTGCTTGCGCCTGCGCAGGGGCGGCAGGGTCAGCGGGAACACGGCAATGCGGTAGAGGAGGTCCTGCCGGAAACGCCGCTCGCGCACCTCCTGCCAGAGATCGCGGTTGGTGGCCGCGATGAGCCGGAAGCGCGAATGCAGCTCCCTGGTGCCGCCCACGCGCATGAAGCGCCGCTCCTGCAGAACGCGCAACAGTTTGGTCTGCACCAGGGGCGACATTTCGCCGATCTCGTCAATGAACAGCGTGCCCTGATCAGCCATTTCAAACAGGCCGATCTTCTGCTTGAGCGCACCGGTGAACGCGCCCCGCTCATGCCCGAAAAATTCGCTCTCAAAAAGATTCTCGACCATGCCCGCCGGATGCACGGGGATGAACGGCCCCGGCCGCCCGCTGGCCGTGTGGATGTGCCGGGCCATGAGTTCCTTGCCCGTGCCCGTCTCGCCGCAGATCAGGATGGGCACGTCCGTGACGGCCCCGCTGGCGGCCTGAAGCAGAAGGTCGTGCAGGCCTTCACGCAGCACCAGGCAGTCGTCGCGGTCTTCCCGCAGAAAAATCGTGCGCAATTTGTCGTGCTGCTGGGCGATTTCCCGCTCCCTGAATGCTTCCAGGCGCAGGATGGCGCGCAGTTCCGCAGCCAGCAGGCGGCCTCCCCGCAAGAGCTCCTCCGCCGGAGCGGTGTCCGAGGGCGGCCCCGCATAGAGGCTGCTCATCCACAACAGCCAGGGACGGCCGCCGCTCTCGGCTAGGCGCAGCACCAGGCCGTGGCGTTCGTGCCGCAGCAAGGGGCGGCGGCTGCGCCGCGCGGCCTCGGCCAGCCAGTCCAGGCAGGGGCGCATGGCCGGGGAGCGCAGTTCCAAGGCGGACACGTTGGCGATATGCGCAAAGCGCGGCTCTCCTCCCTCGCCGGGACGAAAAAGCCCGCCGCGCTCCTGGCGGAAGGCGTCCATGGCCGCCCGCACGAAGTGCTGCAGAGCCTCCTCGCAGGAATCAGGCAGGTCAAGCGCGCTGAAAATGGCGTGACAGCGTTCGGACACGCTCTTGCCCACCAGGCCCGCTTCGGAGAAGGCCGCCCCGAAAAGCTCGAAAGCCGCCGGGCATACCTCCAGGCAGGCCCGGCAGGCCTCGTGGTATTCCACGCCGCGCAGATCCCGCCCCGTGGCCTCGCGCACCATATCGTGCAGCAACCGGGCTTCCCCGGCGTCTCCGTCGCGCTCCTGGGCCCGGGCCAGAGCGTGGACCGTAAGAGTCAGGGAGTGCGGATCGCCCAGCGTGCGGAATATGTCCAGGCTTTGCCGCAGCAGGGCCACGGCGTCGCACGGCGTCGCTGCCGCATCCAGCAGTTGCAGGGCTCGGATGCGCATGGCCGTGCCCTTCAGATGCCGGTTGGCCCCCTGTAGAAAGCTCCGCAACAGGGCGTCGGCTTCATAGCCGGGAATGGCCGGCCAGCCGTTGCGTGAAAAGACATACAGCATATCCAGCACCAGGGGATCCTTGAACGTCACGGGCTTGTCGCCCCGCGCCAGAAGACGCCGGGTCCGGACATCCAGCAGAGTGTGTGCGCCGCGCGCGTCGCCCTCCATGAAAAGCAGCAGGGCGTGCGCCCTGGTGACGTGGGAATGCACAATGGAGTGTTCCGCATAGAGCGGCGAGGCCTCCAGAGCGCGCAGCACGGCGCGCATGCGCTGCCTGTCGCCCTTGCGCAGGAGCAGAAAGCAGGAATTGCTCCGGAACATGGCCGCTGTGAGTTCGTCCCCGGCCAGCATGGCCTTGCGCTGAAAGTGCTCCACGCTGCCGAGCGCGAAATGGAACTGGTGCAGATAGCCCGCGCTGAACAGGGCGCAGACCCCCAAGGTGTCGTAAAAGCGGCGGTGGCACCAGGCCATGTCTTCGGAACAGCGGTTGAAACAGGCAATGATTTTTTTGAGATCCCCGCGCATATAAGCCAGTTGCCCCTCGAACAGGGGCAGAAGGTTGTCGTCTTCCGGCCCAAGGAGCGCCTTGACCGTATTCAGGGCCGCTTCCAGCCTGTCGGCCAGGCGGCTGGAATTGTTGCCCACAAAAACGTGCAGATAGAGACGGGAAAGCAGCAGCATGGCCATGAAACGCTCATTGCCGCTGTTGCGGGCCATGCGGTAGGCGCGCGCCGTCAGGCGCAGAATTTTACGCAGCAGAGAGAGGGAACTCAGTGGGAAGCCCTGCAGGGCGAAGAGCAGATTCAGAAAACCGCCGTCCAGAGCCGCCGGGTCGGCGGCGCGGCGCGCGCACCAGCGCATCAGAAAAGCCACCAGCACTTCCAGCAGGGGCACCAGTTCCACATCCGCACGACCGCCAGCCCAGGCGCCGCGCAGGATGTCCGTGCACCGGCGCGGTCCGGCCCCCTCGTCGAGCAGACTCAGAAGGGCTCCAGCCCGATGTTCCGGCGGCCAGAGGCCCGCGAAGAGCCGGGCGCGGACAAAGGCACCGGCCGCAGGGCCCGCCCTCCAGCGTGGCGTGCCGCCGGGCACGCGCTCCGCCATGCGCAGGCGCTCCAGCGCGGCCAGGCCCTGTTTTCGGGCCGCATCGTCGGGCCGCGCGGCCTCGCCCGTAAGCCAGCGGAGCTCATCGGCGCTCAGGGGACGGGGGGCAAGATGCAGGGCCAGAACATGGGCCGCTTGGTCGGGCGACAGCATGGCGGGACTCCTTCAGCGCGTATCCGCGCCTCAGATGATGACAAACCCCGCTTACGCGGTGTTTGCGCCGCCGTCGGCTCGTTTTCAGAAAAACTTGCCGGGCGGAAAGGCACAAAAATCAGTCGCTGCGCTACGGTCCGTTTCCCTAAGCCGCGTTACAGCCAAGAGAAATACCCGGCGCCGGGCACCCTTCGGACAGCTAACGGCACGGCAACGCCGTGACCTGCTTCTGATTTTTGGCCGCGTTGGCGTTGCCAACGCTCAGAGGCGCGTATCCGCGCCTCCACGGCTTTGTATACAAAGTTATATTTATTCAAAATCAAAGACAAGTTTTGAATAAATTTTCATACAGAGCAGCGTCGCCCTCTCTTCAATTCATAATAATTATCTGTTTTTCAAGAGTATTTTTCAGAACAACTTCTGGCACCTCCCTTGCTCCATACGGAGTACGGGCCGCCCTCCGCGCGGTCCGAAATTCCGCTCCACACGAGGTGCCGTATGCAATGTTGCGAAAAGACCCTGTACCACAATGGCCGCATCGTCATGCTGGACGCTGGGGAACGCACGGCTGAAGCCGTTCTGGTGGCTGGCGGCCGCATTGAAGCCGTGGGCGGGGCGGCGGAGCTGCGCCGCCTGGGCGGCCCGCGCCTGAAAGAAACGGATCTGGACGGGCTGGTCGTCTATCCCGGCTTCATCGACACCCACAGCCACCCGGACATGCTTGCCGCCTGGGCTCCCTATGCCTACTGCGGCGGCACGGCCGACCTGGCCTCGGCCTTGGACGTTCTGCAACGGCACGGCCGGGAGCAGAATCAGCCCGTTCCCATGGGTTACGGTTTCGACGACACGGCCGTTGCCGAACAGCGCGGCCCGAACCTGGCCGAAATGGACGCCCTTTTTCCGGACAGGCCCGCGCTGCTGCTGCACATCTCCATCCACGCGGCCTACGTCAACAGCCGCATGTACGGCCTGCTGGGCATTCCCCCGGACCGGCCTTCGGACAATCCGGACGTGGTCTGCGAAAGCGGCCGCCCCAACGGCCTGATCACCGAAACTCTGGCCCTGGAAGCCCTGGGCAAGCTGCCGCCCGTGACAACCACAGCCCTGAAACAGGGTCTGCTCCGCGCCGTGGAAAGCTACAACGCCCAGGGCTTCACGGCCTGCATCGGCGGCGGCGCGGGCCTGGGCGGGCTCACGCCCTGGATGGTTTACGAGGCTCTGGCCGGGCTGGAGATTGAGGGCCGCCTGCACCTCCATATGCACATGCCCGTGTTCGCGGACTGGTTTGAGCGGGTGCTGGAAACGGGCCTGCTGGCCGGAACAGGTTCGCCCCTGCTGCGCTTCCACGGCATCAAGCTGCTCGTGGACGGCTCCATCCAGGCCTACACCGCTGCCGTGCCCGAGGGCTATCACAGCCGCCCCGAAACGCGTCCCGCCCCCATCATTCCCCAGGACGAGCTGGAGAACGCCGTCTTCAAAGCCCACAGCGCGGGCCAGCAGGCCGTCATCCACGGCAACGGCAACGGCGCTGTCGAAGCCGCGGTCCGCGCCGTGGAAAAGGCCCAGGCCCGCTGCCCCCGCAGGAACCCGCGCCACCTGCTCATTCACTGCCAGATGGCGTCGGACGAACAACTGGCGCGCATGAAGGCCGTGGGCCTGTGGCCCTCCTTTTTCGGCCTGCACGTCTGGAACTGGGGCGACCGCCACCACGACATCTTTCTCGGGCCGGAGCGCGCCGCGCGCATTGACCCCTGCGGCGGCGCGGCGCGCCTGGGCCTGCCCTTCTCCCTGCACGCCGACACCCCGGTGCTGCCGCAGATGACCATGCAATCCATCCACACCGCCGTGAACCGGCGCACGCGCGCGGGCCGCCTGCTGGGCCCGGACCAGCGCGTGCGCGTTTTGGACGCCCTGCGCGCCTACACCACCCATGCGGCGGCCATGTGCTTCGAGGAAGACCGGCGAGGCAGCATCGAACCCGGCAAGCTGGCCGACTTCACCCTTCTGGATGCCGACCCGCGCGCCGTTGCGCCGGAAGACATCAACAAAGTCAACATCGTCTCCGTGATCAGCATGGGCCGCCCGGTTTGGGGCACTCTGAAGGACTGACGGTTTCCACTCCCCACATGAAAAGCCGCCCGGACGGGCGGCGCCACAGCACGAGGAGGATTCCATGGGCTGGTATCTCGGCTACATCATCGTCTATTTCCTGATCATGTTCGGCATCGGCTTTTACTATTTCCTGAAGGTCAAGAACGCCGACGACTATCTTATCGGCGGCTGGAGCATGGGCTTCTGGCCCATTGTGGGCACGGTCATCAGCACCTGGTGCGGGGCTTCGGTCTTTATCGGCACCGTGGGCCTGGGCTTCCAGGTGGGGGCTTCGGGCTATATCCGTTTCAGCCTTGCCAGCGTCATCTTCACCCTGATTCTGATCCTGGCCTTCGGCCGCGCCCTGCGCCGCCAGCGCCTCTACACCCTGGCCGACCTTTTCGGGCAGCGTTTCGGCGTGCGCGCGGGCATCATTCCCTCCCTGCTCTCGGCCGTGGTCTACGCCATTCCCACCACGGCCATGCAGTATCTTGCCATGTCCACCATCTGGTCGGCCTGCTTCGGCATGGACGTGGGCAACGCGCTGGTTCTCTCGGCCGTGCTGGTGCTGGCCTTCACCGTGCTGGGCGGCCTGCCCGGCACCATCGTCACCGACGCCCTCCAGGCCGTGCTGATCATCACGGGCATCGTCATTCTGGCCGTGGCCTCCGTGAGCCTGGCCGGGGGCATGGGGCCCATGCTGGCCGCCACCCCGCCGGAATTTCTCTCGCCCGCGGGACCATACGGAGCCAAGGAGGTCGCCCTGTTCTTCATCTCCGTGGGGCCTTTTTATCTGGTCTGGCAATCCTCCTGGCAGCGCATCTTCGCCGCCAAGTCCGAAAAGGTCTCGCTCAACGCCAATACCCTGGGCGTGCTGATCTGCTGCGGGGTTTTTGTCTGCCCCATTCTCATCGGCCTGGCCGCCCGACAGTTCCTGCCCCCGGACATCAACCCGGATCTGATCTTTTCCACAGTGACGCGCGATCTGCTGCCCCCCTATGTGGGCGGCCTGATCTACTGCGCCCTGCTGGCCGCGCTGGTGACCGGGGCCGACTCCTTCATCCTGCAGGGCTCGTCCAACCTGACCCATGATTTCTACCGCCAGCTCATCAATCCCAAGGCCGACAACCGGCGGCTCATGCTGGTTTCGCGCCTCACCGTGGCCCTAGTGGCCCTGGCAGCGCTGTGGGTGGCCTTCAACTTCACGGGCATCATTGCCATCTACCAGTGGGCTCTGCGCCTGACGGCCACCACCATCGTGCTGCCCTTCCTCGCCACCATGCTCTGGCGCGGCCTGACCCGCGCCGGGGTTATGACGGGCATGCTGGGCGGCCTGGTCTCCACCGTGGCCTGGCCCTATCTGGGCCTGGACTTCGACCAGACCCTGTTCGGCTTTCTTTTCAGCGCGCTGGGCGTGTTCGGCGTGAGCCTGGTCACCCGGCACCATCCCGAGGAGCATGTGGCCGCCGTACTGTGGGACGATCTGCCCACCGCCACCATGCGGCGCTGAAGAAGACGTATTCCGGACGCATCCTCCGGTCCCAAAGGGAGGCCGCCGCCTCCCCCAACGACAGGGTCCCGCGAATTTTCGCGGGACCCTGTTTTATCAACCTTAGAGCAGTTCACGCATGCAATGCGTGAACTGCTCTAAGGTTGCAGATCGCCCATGGAATCCGCCCGCCCGGCCACCACCAGGGTGTCGCCGCGATGCAGCACCGTGCGCGCCGGGGGCACGAAAATGAAAGAACGCTCGCCCACCGGGCGAATGCCCATGACCATCACATTGAAACGCTGCATGAGGTTGAGGTCCACCAGGGTTTTGCCGTCCCAGTGGTCCACGCGCAATTCCTGGATGGCGATGCCCCCGTATTTGGGGATCAGGTCCAGCATGCCCGGATAGGTGAGCTGATGGGCTGCCATGACCGCCGCGTCGGTTTCCGGCACCAGGGCGCGGTCCACGCCCAGGCGCTGGAGAATCTTGCGGTGTTCCTCGTTGGAGGCCTTGACCAGGATTTTAGGGCCGCCCAGTTCCTGCACGTTGAGCGTGACGTTCAGGGACTGCTCCACGCTCTGCCCCACGCTGATCACCACCCAGTCCAGATCCTGGATGTGCAGGGAACGCAGCACGCTGATATTGGTGGCGTCGGCCCGGTAGACCGAGTTCAGGGTCTCTTCGGCCAGTTGCACCCGGGTTTCGGACATGTCGATGCCCACCACGGTATGCCCCAGGGAAACCAGGGTGGTAGCCATGCGCAGGCCGAACTTGCCGAGGCCGATGATCCCGATCTCCAGTTTTTTTTCAGGCATGTGATTTCCTTTCTTCCACATTTGAAACAGGTGGATTTTTCGTCGCTGACAAGGAAGGCAAGTTTTTTATGAAGGGCGTGAACTCTTCGGTTCACAACCGGAATAAAAAACGAGGCCTGACGCGGTCAGCGGCGAAAAGGCCGCCTGTTTAGCCGATGGGGAGCTGGGCTTCGGCTACGGTATACGCCTTCTTCGGCTGCAAACTCTGCACGGCCATGAGCAGGCTGAGCAGGCCCACGCGTCCGGCGAACATGTTGAAGATGATAATCATTTTGCCTTCCGCGCTCAAATCCGGGGTCAGGTTCACGGAAAGGCCCACAGTGCCCAGCGCGGACACGGTTTCGAAAAGCAGGCGCAGCATGGAGACACCCTCGCGCCCGGTGCGGTGCAGAATGCCGTTTTCCGTAATGCTCAGCAGAAAAGTCGAAACCGCGATGAGCATGGAATAGAGAAAAAAGAGGGTCAGGGCGCGGGTGACGTTGCCCCTGGTCACGCCGCGTCCTTCCAGCACGATCTGCCGGTCGCCGCGAAACTGGGCGGCCACGTAGCCCGTGAGCACCCGGAAGGTGACCACCTTGATGCCGCCCGCGCAGGAGCCGGGCCCGGCGCCGATGAACATCAGGGCCATGAGCACCATGAGGCTCGCCTCGCTCAGAGCGGCCATGTCCACGCTGTTGAAACCGGCGGTGCGCGCGATCACGGACTGGAAAAAGGAGGTAATCGCCAGGTCGAAGCCGTCGCCCACGCTCTGCTCGTTGCCCGCCCGGAAAAATTCGATGCAGAAAATCAGCACGGTGCCCGCCACGATCAGAAACAGGCTGGTCTTGACCACCAGGCGGCTGAAACGGCTCAAGCGATGCACAGGGGCGCCGAACCTGCCGCCGCTGAGCAGGCCCAGGAATTCCCGCAGCACGCCGAAGCCGATGCCGCCCAGAATGACACTGCCCGCGATCACCAGGTTGACCACCGGGTCATCGCGGAAGGGCATCAGATTGTCGGGGCTCAGGGCAAAACCCGCGTTGCAGAAGGAGGAAACAGCGTGAAAAACCGCGCTGAAGGGGTGAAAAAAGCGGGGATCATGCAGATAGAGCAGCATGGCGGCAATGGCTTCGATACTGAAAACCAGGGCCAGCACCTGGCGCACAAAAGCCGCCAGATTGAAATCGCCGCCCAGCAGGGCCTGGCTGACCGCCTCGCGGTTGGTAAAAGGCACGTTGTTGCGCCAGAGCAGAAAGATGATGCTCGTATAGGTCATGACGCCCAGGCCGCCCAACTGGATCAGGAAGAGCAGCACGCCCTGGCCGAAGGGGCTGAGCACCGAACTGATGTCCACGGGCGTGAGCCCGGTGACGCAGACCGCCGAGGTCGCCAGAAAGCAGGCGTCCAGGGTCTGCAGTTCCCGGCCCGGATGCCAGCTCGGCGGCAGGCAGAGCAGCACGGTGCCCAGGGCGATGGCTCCCAGAAAGGAGAAGACCGGCCAGGTAAGAGGGCTGAACAAACGCTTGCACTGCATTGCAGTGGTGTATTCCAGGCGTGGGGGGATTGCAAGGCGCGCCGCCCACGCCGAAGCGGGTCCAGCCCTTCGGGCCCGGAGGCTTACGCATGCAGGCCCCTGGGGCGAATCCGTCCAGGAGGCTCCGCAGCGGCCCGAGCCGGTATATTTTTTAGCCCCGCGCGCGGCGGCCTTGCCTGACGCTCCACCAGGGGCTAGAGTAATTGAGCTGTCCTCTTTCATACTTATTCAATTCCACAACGGATGCGCCCCGTTTGGAATCCCCTGTCGATGAGGATGCCATGGCCGTTATTTCCTCGGGCAAGACATGCATGCAGATGGAACGCCGCCGTGTCCTGCTGGGCGCGAGCCTTCTCTGCCTGGGCATTCTGGCCCTGTCCGCCTTTTCCTGTTGGAGTTTTTCCAGCCTGCTGGCAAATCAGACCAGCGACCACGCGGTCAAGCTCGCCCGTTTGTCCATCAGCAAGGACCTGGCCCTGCGCGCCTGGGTGGCCGATCTCGGCGGGCTTTACGCGCCGGTGACCCCGGGCACGCCCCCCAATCCCTGGCTGGCCCCTGAAAACCGCGATTTCACCCTGAGCAACGGCATGGCCGTCACCCGCATCAACCCGGCCTATGCCTTCCGCCTGGTGCAGGAACGCTGGATGAAGGCCTCCACCGGCCAGGGACGGCTGGTGAGTCTCAGGCCCATCCGGCCCGCGAATCAGGCCGACCCGTGGGAGGCCGCCGCGCTGGAGGAACTGATCCGCAACGACGGCGAGGAAAAGCTCGGCCCGGACGATGCGGGCGGGCAACAGCGCGTCCGCCTGATCCATATCCTGCGGGCCGAAAAGAGCTGCCTGACCTGCCACGCGGTCCAGGGATACAGGGAAGGCGAGGTCATCGGCGGGCTCAGCGTCAGTCCGCCGCTGGCGGAAATGGCCCATATGCAGGAGGTGCTGAGCGGCAAAATCACCCTGCTGCACGTTCTCTTCGCCCTGTTCTGCATTCTGGGCGTGGCCTGGTTCAGCATGCGGCTGCTGCGGCGCGTTGACCAGCGCAACGCCGCGCGCGACGCGCTCCAGCATCTGGCCGACAGCCTGGAACGACGCGTGGAGGAACGCACCCGCCAGTTGAGAGCCTCCCAGGCGCACAGCCTGCGCCTGCTCAACGCCACCAGCGACGGCATCATCGGCACGGACAGGGACGGCGCCATCAGTTTTGCCAACAGCGCCGCCCAGGCCATGCTGGGCTATGCGGAAAACGAGCTGATCGGCAGAAACCTGCATGAAACCCTGCATCCCGTCCTCCCTGACGGCTCGCGCAATCCCAAGAAAAGCTGCGCGCTTTGCCGGGCGCGGCTGGGGTCGGAAAACATGCGTTTCAGCCTGAAATCCTTTCTGCACAAAAACGGCTCCATCGTGCTGGTGGACGGCAGCATCGCCCCCATTCTGGAAGACGGCGCGGCCACGGGCTCCATTCTGGCTTTTCACGACGTGGGCGCCGCCTACAAGACCGAACTCTGGCAGCGCCTCATTTTCGACAGCGCCGGGGAGACGTTCTTCATCTGGGATGAAAACCACAAACTCCGGGATTGCAACGCGGCCGCGGTCAAGTGGCTGGGCGTGGGCTCCAAGGAGGAGGCGCTGGCGCGCATCAAGGAACTGCAGCCGCCCCTGCAGGAGGACGGCACGCCCACGGCCCGGGCCCTGGCGCGTGTTTTCTCGCTCTGCGATCGAAAAGGCATGGTGCATACATGCTGGATGTTCCGCCACGCCGACGGCAGCCCGCTGCCCTGCGAAGGGGTGATGGTGCGGCTGACCTCTTCCCTGGCCCGGGGCTACTTCGCCTCGGTGCATGACCTGCGGGAGATCCGCGCCTATGAGGCGACGCTGCAAAACGAGCGCCGCCTCTTGAGCGACGTGGTGGAGGCCGCGCCCTCGGCCATGCTGATCTGTACCGGCGAGAGCAACGCGCGCATGTTCAACCCTTCGGCCGCGCGCCTGACAGGCTTGGCCGCGGGGGAAAACTGCTCGGGCATCTGGGCGGATTATCAGGGTTATCTCGATCTCTGCGCCGGAGCAGAGCAAGGCCTCCCGGCGGTCAACATCCCCATGGCCGTCCGGCGGCTGGACGCTCCGGACGGCCCGTGCCGGGAAACCCTCGCCAGCATCAGCACCATCAATTACCGGGGTAATCCGGCTCAGCTGATCTGGCTTCAGGACATCACCGAGCTCAGGGCCGCGCGCCTGGCGGCGGAGGCCTCCACCCGCGCCAAAAGCGACTTTCTGGCGCGCATGAGCCACGAAATCCGCACGCCCATGAACGCCATTCTGGGCATGACCCACCTGCTGCTCCAGACCCGCGTGGACGAACGCCAACGCCACTATCTGGAAAGCACCCGGCAAGCCGCGCGCAATCTGCTGGGCCTGCTCAACGACATTCTCGACTTCTCCAAAATCGAAGCCGGGCGCATGACCATGGAAAACGCGCCTTTTCTCCTTTCGGAAGTGTTGGAAAATCTTGCGGACCTGCTCGTTTTCAGCGCCGCTGAAAAGGGCCTTGAGCTGCTCTTCTACGTGGGGCCGGACGTGCCCTACGCTCTGGTGGGCGACAGGCTGCGCTTTTCGCAGGTGCTGACCAATCTCGCCAACAACGCCCTCAAATTCACCCATCAGGGCTCCGTGACCCTCAGCGTGCACCTGGAGTCCAAAGACGCGCATCAGGCGCGCCTGCGGGTGGAGGTGCGCGACACGGGCATCGGCCTGACCAGGGAACAGGCCGGCACGCTGTTCCAAGCCTTTCAGCAGGTGGACACCTCCACCACCCGGCGCTACGGCGGCACCGGCCTGGGGCTCGCCATCTGCGAGCGTCTGGTGGGCATGATGGACGGCCGGATCCAGGTGGAGAGCGAGCCGGGCAAGGGCAGCGTCTTTGCCTTTACCGCCGTTCTGGGCCTCGGCGACGGCGCGCCCGTGGACGCCGCCCCGAGGGAATTTCGCGGCAGGCGCGTGCTGCTGGCCGCAGGTTCCCCCGCATGCCGCGACGTGCTGGCGCGCCTGCTGGACGACCTGCGCATGACGGTGCGCACCGTGGATTCCGGCACGGCGGCCCTGGAGGCGGCGCGCGCGGCCCTGGCGGAGGGCGCGCCCTTCGACCTGGCCCTGGTGGACCATCATCTGCCGAGAGAGGGCGGCCTGGACTGCGCGGCGGCTCTGGGGCGGCTCAGCAACGGCCTTCTGCCCAGGCTGCTGCTCGTTCCGGCTTCCTATATGGATCAGTACCACGACGCGCCCGGCCTGGACGCCGGAACGCGCATCCTGCCCAAGCCCGTCTGGCGGGCCTCGTTGCGCAATGCCGTCGTGGCGGCCCTGGGCCTTGACCTGCCCCCCATCCCCCTGCGCGGGAGCATGGAGCGGGACGAACCCGACGATACGCGCGCCATGGCGGGCGCGCGCGTCCTTCTGGCCGAGGACAATGAAATCAACCAGGAAGTGGCCCTCAATCTCCTGGAAGGCCTGGGCATGCGGGTCGTCCTCGCCAAGGACGGGGCCGAGGCCGTGGAGCTCTGCCGAGGACAGTCCTTTGACCTGATATTCATGGACATTCAGATGCCCATCATGGACGGACTGACCGCCACCCGCAAAATCCGCGCGCTGCCGGGAATAGGACCGTCCGAGCCGCCGATTATCGCCATGACGGCCCATGCCATGAGCGGCGACCGCGAAAAAAGCCTGGAAGCGGGCATGAACGACCATATCACCAAGCCCATTGATCCCCGGACTCTCAGGCGGAAACTGTGTGCCTGGCTGGCGCGCACGGCAGCGTAGGCCTTTCGCCGCGGGGAGGCGGGGCGCGCAAGTCCCCCTGCGGGCAACGATCCTCGGCCAACGGCAGGCGGCGCGGCCCGTTGAGCACGCGCACAAAGTCCTTTACAGCGCCACGGGGCCAAGCTATAGATGACGAGAGCTAGGGGAGCCGCGCGGGATGTGTTTTGCGAAAACACGTCCAGGGCGGCTGAGAGTGGGGAATCAGCCCCAGACCCTGTGAACCTGACGCAGTTCGCACTGCCGGAGGGAAGCTGCAGCCGCACCCGCTTTCCCCGCAGGTTGTGGCTTTTTTTGCGCCCTGCGTCGCAACCCGCGAGGCACTCATGTCATCTTCGCTCTGCTCGAAAAACGCCGCCCTGCGCGGCCTGCTCGACCGGCATCTGGCCGCCCTGGCCCAGGAGGAGGGCCTGGCCCCCGAAGCCATCACCAGCGCCCTGGAAGAGGGCAGCATGGTGCTTCTGGGCAACCCGGCCCATGAGGGGCTCAGGCCCATCCTGGTGGGACAGCCCTCCCGGATCAAGGTCAACGCCAACCTCGGCACGTCGCCGCTCTGCAACTGCCCGGAAACCGAAAACCGCAAGATCAAGGCCGCCCTGGACGCCGGGGCCGACACGGTCATGGACCTGTCCATCGCCGGAGACCTGGACGCCATCCGCGAGGGCATGCTCAAGGCCTGCCCCCTGCCCCTGGGCACGGTGCCCATGTATGCCGTGGGCCAGCAGATCCTGGACGCCGAGCGCGACATCAGCAGCATGAAGCCGGACGACCTGTTCGCTGAGATCGAAAAACAGGCCCGCCAGGGCGTGGATTTCGTCACCGTGCACTGCGGACTTTCCCGGCGCGGCGCGGAACTGGCCGTCAAGGACAACCGCGTGCTGGGCATTGTTTCGCGCGGCGGCTCCATGCTGGCCCGCTGGATGCTGGAAAACAACCGTGAAAATCCGCTGCTGGAATATTTCGACCGCCTGTTGGACATCTGCCTGCCCTACAACGTCACCCTGTCCCTGGGCGACGGCCTGCGCCCCGGCGCGGGCGTGGACGCCGGCGACGCCGCCCAGTGGGAAGAAGTGATCAACCTGGGGCAGCTCGCCAAATACGCCCTGGAAAAGGGCGTGCAGTGCATGATCGAAGGTCCGGGCCACGTGCCGCTGAACCAGGTGCGCACCCAGATCCAGGGCATCAAGCGCCTGACCAACAACGCGCCCCTCTATGTGCTGGGGCCGCTGTGCTGCGACAGCGCGCCCGGCTATGACCACATCGCCGGGGCCATCGGCGGCGCTCTGGGCGTGGAAGCCGGTGTGGACTTTCTCTGCTATCTGACCCCGGCCGAGCATTTGACGCTGCCGGACGTGGACGACGTGCGCGCCGGGGTGATGGCCTCGCGCGTGGCCGCCCATGTGGGCGAAGTGGCCCTGGGCCGTCCCAGGGCCGTCGAACGCGAAGCCGCCATGAACGCAGCCCGCAAGGCTCTGGACTGGGAAGGCATGTCCAAAGCCGCCCTGGACCCGGCCCAGCTCGCCAAACGCCGCGAGGCCCACAAGAGCGAGGAAGTCTGCGCCATGTGCGGGAAGTTCTGCTCGGTGAAGATGCTGCGCGGCCATTAGGAGCTATTTCTAAATTGTCCTTTCGCCCTCTGCCTGCGTTAGGCTCGCCCCGTGCGAAGGTCGAATATATTTGAATATACTCCCTTCGCCCAGGACTCGCCTTCCTTGGCAGAGAACGAAAATACTTATTTAGAAACAGCTCCTAGAGCGGATTCACGTTAAGAATGTACATTCTTAACGTTTAAAGACTCTCACTTCGGCGCTTAACAGCGCAAATAAATTGCATTTACGCCTTCGTGGCGGGCACTTTTAAAGTGAAATTACTCCAGGGCCTGTTGACACTACTGGGATTTTGTTTGCCGGCAAGGAGAACAAGCCTTTTATGAAAGGAGTGTACTCTTCTGGTACTCGCTTCAGCCGTTGCGACGAAGGAAGCTACGGATGAGGACAGCAATGAGTTACACAAAACTCCTCTCATCGAAATCACTGTCGCTATCCGTAACACAGCAGAGCTGTGAACGGCTAGCGCGACTGGAATAAAAGGCGAAGTTCGACAAAGCCAGCGGGCAAAAGAATGTAGTGTCAACATGCCCTAAGCTGAGCAAAATGATTAATGAGTAAAATCAAAACCACCCGCATAGCGGGTGGTTTGCTCCAGCCCTATAAGGGCTTGTTACCGGCCAGCGTCTAAAGGCGCTGGCTTTCACTTTGTTCAAGCCCAGTGCCCTTGCCGCTTTGGCTTACCCCTGGAAGGGGTTTTGGTATTCTCGGGTACTTACTCGATCTTGCAGAATATCATGCTTCTCTTGCTGCTGAATGTATTTTTTGACCGTTACCTCATTGAGTCCTACCGTACTGACGAAATATCCTTCCGCCAAGAATTTCCTATTGCCAAATTTGTACTTCAGGTTTGCATGCTTATCGAAAATCATCAATGAGCTTTTTCCTTTCAGGTACCCCATGAAACTTGATACACTGATTTTTGGAGGAATACTCACCAGCATGTGCACATGATCCTGGAGTTGCCCCTGCTAAACCGGACACTCCAAGTTTTGCAATGAACGGATAAACTCACGAGGTGAGAG
>NZ_JH114304.1:238932-319668 GCF_000224635.1 Desulfovibrio sp. 6_1_46AFAA | reverse complement strand
CATGAGATGGCCCTCGATAATTTCAACACCTTTATATTTGCATAAGTCCTTAAGAATTTCTCCGATACTTTCTCGAATGTTGGCAAATATTATTTTCCGCCTGTATTTTGGAGAAAAGACAATGTGATACTTGCACAACCATTTTGTGTGGGCTAAACTTTGAACTCGAGTTCCCATATAAAAACACCTTTCCCTTAAAAATTACGATGGGCTTGAACAACTCTATCGTATGGGAAAGGTGTTTTTTGTATAACAAATTATTTCCACCCGCATAGCGGGTGGATTTCTGTTTCGCTCGCAAACGCTCGCTCAACTGGCTAAAGCCCCTTACGAAAAAGCCCGGCGTGATCTCTCACGCCGGGCTTTTTCGTTACACCATGCATCCGGCAGGCGTGATTTTTTGCTCGCCGTCAAGGCAAACAAGCGGCCCGGCGCGGGAACGCAGCTTACTACGTGACCAAACCGGGCCGCGCTGTTTAACGCCGCCAGCGACAAAAAGGCGCGTCTGCCGCCTACAGTTTGCCCACCAGATCCAGACCGGGCTTCAAGGTCGCCGCGCCGGGCTTCCACTTGGCCGGGCAGACCTGGTCGCCGTGCTCGGCGACGAATTGCGCGGCTTCCAGCTTGCGCACCAGTTCGTCGGCATTGCGGCCGATGCCCAGGTCATGCACCTCATAGGCTTTGATTTCGCCCTGGGGGTTGATGATGAAAGTGCCGCGCAGGGCCTGGCCCGTCTCTTCAATGTACACCCCGAAAAAGCGGGAAAGCCAGGTGGCGCTGTCCGAAAGCATGGGATAGCGGATCTTGGCGATGCTTTTGGAGGCGTCGGCCCAGGCTTTGTGCACATAGGCGCTGTCCGTGGACACGGAGTAAATTTCGCAATTCAGTTTCCGGAACTGGTCGTAATGGTCGGAAAGGTCTTCCAGTTCCGTGGGGCAGACAAAAGTGAAGTCCGCCGGATAGAAGAAAATGACCGACCAATGCCCCTGCAGATCCGTATCGCTGACATCCTTCAACTCGCCGTTGTGAAAGGCCTGGACGGTGAAGGGTTCCACTTTCTTATTAATCAGACTTTCCATGATACTTTCCTTTATCCTTATAGTGAAGAAGCGCGGCTCGCTTCCGTTGTTGAGGACTTCTGAACTCGGCCCCTTGACTTAATGAAAATGATATTCATTTCTTATTAGTTTTGTCAAGCCTTCAGCCGGGTCAGACCTGAAAGAATTGTACACCGGACGCTTTCCACCGGCAAGACGCGAAATACTCGGGGAAATCCCGCGAAAAAATGCGGTTTCCACGGGGCCGGGAGCAGCCGCCCTCTCTCGCGGTCGCGGGGCAGTTGCCCATTTTCAATCTGAACATATTCTATTTATTGTGCTTGTGCCAAAGCACGAAAAAAACCGAGCCCACTGTCAGGCAACAGGCCAGGATCATACGGCCTGAAATAGTTTCTCCGCCCAGCCACCAGCCGAGAAAAATGCCGATGACCGGCACCACATACTCATAGGAGACGGCAGTGGCGATGGAAACATGGGTCAGCAGCCAGAAATAGCTGGAATAGGCGATGATGGAGCCGCCGATGGTCATCCAGGCGAAGGCCAGCACAACTTCGGGCCGCAGGTTTTCCCAACGGGTCATGGCCGCCTCGCCGCAGGCAAAGCCCAGCAGCAGGCTTTCCAGGCCGCCGATAAGCAGCAGCAGGCCGCAGGCCTGCAAGGCCGAAAGCCGGGTGGACAGGGGAAAACGCCGTGTCAGCAGAGAACCGGTCACCCAGCCCAAGGTAGCCCCGAAAACCCAAAAAATGCCGCCCAGGCTGCTCTGCTCCGCGCCGGAACCGGCCTGGCTGAAGCCCAGCAGAGCCAGGCCGCACAGGCCACCGGCCAGTCCCAGCCACTGCATGGCCGAAGGGCGCTGCTCGCCGCCGAACAGCCAGGCTCCCACCAGCATGGAAATAGGCGTGGAACCGGTAACCACGGCGGCCACGCCGGAAGAAATGTACTCCTGCCCCTTGCCCAGAAAGCCGCTGGCCATCAAGACCATGAACACGGCAAGCCAGCAGGCGTGCCGCCAGTCGGCGCGCGAGGGGCGTTGCCAGCGGCCCGTGCAGGCGATGGCCGCGCAGAGCAGCAGCCCGGCCAGAAACATGCGCGAACCGCAGGCCAGAAAAGGTCCCAGCACTTCCAGGGTGAATTCAAAGCCGATATAGGTGGAACCCCAGGAAATATAAACCAGAAAGAGGTTGAGCAGAATTTTCAGACTCAGAGGGGAAAGGCGCACGGCGGAACTCCTTGACGCTCGGGCATTCCCGCATTCCGCACGGGAAAGCGCGGGGGACGCCGTGCGCCGCCGGTTTTCAGAGGGGCGGCGCGGGCTGGACAACCTTCGCCCCCGGCGCGGGGGCCGTCGGGAAGAGGCATTCCCAGGCGCTGCTGCCTTTATGTTCAATACGTTGCGTGGTAACTGCCGCCGTGCATCGACGCGGGCTTCGATCGGCGGGGAAGGACCGGCTTTCGCCGCTTCCCCGGCGCACATCCACACGGGCCCGGCGGCGGTTCGCTTTTTCCAAGTTGAAGTGCTCTATCCAGGCGGATATCTTCTGTCAAGCCGCCGGAGCAAAGGCGGCCCGATCCGGCCGCGCGGGCCACTTGGCAGAAAGGCACACCCCGTGCTAAAAGATTATGGGGGTTGGTTATGTCCAAACAAAACAACGCGTCCCTGGCGGACTTCCTGGACTTCATGAGCCGCAAGGGGCTGAACACCACATCCCAGCGACGCGTCATTGCCGAAGCGTTTTTTGAACTCCCCGGCCACCATTCGCTGGAAGAGTTCTATCAATATATTCTGGGACGCGATCCGGGCATCGGACAGACCACGGTCTACCGTACGCTCAAGTTGCTCTGCGACGCCGGGCTGGCCACGGAAATCCATTTCAGCGACGGCATCACCCGCTATGAAGTGGCCCGGCCCGACAGCCACCACGACCACATTGTCTGCCTCTCCTGCGGCAAAATCGTGGAAATCTGCGATCAGCGCATTGAAAAACTGCAGCGCGAACTGGCGGAAAAGCACGGGTTCAGCCTGAACGGCCATGTGCATAATCTCTATGGCCTGTGCGCGGACTGCCGCGCCGCTGAAAGCAAGGACTGAATACGGCCCGGCCTGATCCACCGTGTGAACGGCTCAGGCCGCTTCGGGTGGTGGACAGCCCTGCCGGTTACGGGTCTTTTTTATAGGGTCGCAACGAACTTGACATTCATTTTCATAACAGCCATACTTCAGTCGTGACGGAAAGGCGGCGTCCCACACATCCGCGCTCCTGCCCGTCTGTTCCCACCCGACTCCGCAGGCTCCGCATCCCGGCACGCCTGCACGGGCAAGTCAAGCAAAGGTGAAACTCATGGATATGCAATTGCTGCTGATCATTATCTGCGTGGCTGCCGCGCTTTTTTTCATCGGCCGCCGTTTCTACCGCTGCCTGCGTAAAGGACAGTGCTCCTGCGGCTGCGAAAACGACGGCAAAAAAAACGGCTGCCAGGGCGGCTGCTCCGGCCATAAATTGCCCTGACCCCTATCCAGCGGTACCTCCTCCACTCCCACAGGACAGCAAAGCCTCCCGCTTTTACAGGCGGGAGGCTTTCGGCATTAGAGCGTTTTGCTATTGAAAATATCCCAACGCTCTGTGCGGATTTTCCGTGAAAATCCGTACCGCGAAAGTATCGCAAGGCGAATTTACTTCGCCGTTACACAATAATTTTAAGCGCAAAAAGCTCTACAGTGCCCGCCATGCTAGGGAAAGGCGGGATGGAATGATCTGTCCGAAAAGGCTTACACGGCGTAATCCAGCGCCTGGCGCGAGGCGCTGACGGCCTTGACCAGCCTGCCGAACTCCAGATGGACGGGATGCTCGGCATAGGCCTTCAGCCCGGCCATGTCGTCATGCAGAGATTGCAGCACCACCTGCACGGGCACTGTGCTCGTGGGCTGAATTTCATAGGAAACCTCCACGGAACGCACCGAGGGGATGCCGCTGAGCGGGGCCGAGGCCTCTTTGATGCGCCGAGCGTTTTCCGCCGCCGTATGCCCGTCCGCCTCGTCCTGAAGCGTCCACCAGACGATATGCCGGATCATGCTTTTCTCCTTGGTTGGATGCCGCGCCGCAGTCTTGCGGCCCTGCCTTTCAGAAATCAGCGCCTCAATTCTTGCGGCGCTTGAGCCGGTCCGTGCGCTCCTGCATCAGGAAGCGCCCGGTCACGGACTCGGGATCGGCCACAATGGCCTCGGGCGTGCCCGCCGAAACAATCAGCCCGCCGTTTTCGCCGCCGCCGGGGCCCATGTCCAGCACGTGGTCCGAGGCCAGGATCATGTCCGTATTGTGCTCAATGACCACCACGCTGGCCCCCTTGTCCACCAGGGCGTGCAGCACCTTGATCAGCTTGCCCACCTCATGCATGTGCAGGCCGGTGGTGGGTTCGTCCAGAATGTACATGGTGCCGGGCAGGGAGCGCTTGCCCAGCTCGCGCGAGATCTTGATGCGCTGGGCCTCGCCGCCGGACAGCGTGGTGGCGGGCTGGCCCAGGCGCAGATATTCCAGTCCCACTTCCTCCAGCACGGCCAGCCGTCGCTCCAGGCCGGGATAGTTCTCAAAAAGCTGCCGGGCCTGGCGCACGGTAAGGTCCAGCACTTCCGCGATGTTCAGCCCCTTGTAGCGCACTTCCAGGGTTTCATGATTGTAACGTTTGCCCTTGCAGACGTCGCAGGTCACATAGACGTCGGGCAGAAAGTGCATTTCCACCCGGATCTGGCCGTCGCCGCCGCAGGCCTCGCAACGGCCGCCGCGCACGTTGAAGCTGAAGCGTCCCGGCTTGTAGCCGCGCTTGCGCGCGTCCTGGGTCATGGAAAAGATGTTGCGGATCTCGTCGAAGATCTTGGTGTAGGTGGCCGGATTGGAGCGCGGCGTGCGGCCGATAGGCGTCTGGTCAATGGCCACGATGCGCTCCACGGGCGCTCCGTCGCCCTCATAGCTCAAGCCCCCGATGGCGCCGGGCTGGTCCACGCGCAGGCCCAGGTTCAGGGCCAGATGCTTGTAGAGCGTGTCCACCACCAGCGAACTCTTGCCCGAGCCGGACACGCCGGTCACGCAGGTCAGCACGCCCAAGGGGATGCGGCAGTCAATGCCGCGCAGATTGTTGGTGGTCACGTTATGCAGCACGATTTCGCCCTGGGGCTCGCGCCGGGCGTCGGGCAGGGGAATGGATTCGTCCCCGCGCAGATAGCGGGCCGTCAACGTGTCGGCCTTGCCCAGCAGATCGTCCACCGGGCCCTGGAACATCAGCTCCCCGCCCTGCGAGCCGGAGCCGGGCCCCAGTTCGATGACCGTGTCCGCCGCGCAGATGGTGGCCTCGTCGTGCTCCACCACCAGCACGGTATTGCCGCGCGCCTGGAGGGAACGCAGGGTGCCCAGCAGGCGTTCGTTGTCGCGCGGGTGCAGGCCGATGGAGGGCTCGTCCAGCACATAGGTCACGCCCACCAGGCCCGAGCCCAGTTGCGAGGCCAGACGAATGCGCTGGGCTTCGCCGCCGGACAGCGTGCTCATGGAGCGGCCCAGAGAGATATATTCCAGGCCCACGTTGCGCATGAAGGAGAGACGGAAGGTCAGTTCCTTGAGCAGGGGTTCGGCAATCAGGGCATGGCGGCCTGTGAAGCTCCGCTTTTCCAGCCATTCCAGGCCCCGCTCCACGGAAAGCGCGCAGAACTGGGCGATGTTCAGATCGTCCACGCGCACTGACAAGGCCTCGGCATTGAGGCGCGCGCCCTTGCAGTCCGGGCAGTCCATGGACTGGCGGAAGCGGGCCAGCACTTCCCGCCAGGCTTCGCCGTACTGCATGCCCTTTTCCAGCAGGGGAATGACGCCGGGCCAGCGCTTGTCGCTCACGGCCAACGCGCTCTGGGCTTGCTGGGCCTCCGCGAAATGCTCGCTCTGGTAATCGCCCGCCGCGCCCAGGGCCACATTGCCGCCCATCCAGTTGCGGCGCAGGCCCAGGGAGCCGGCGGCGGGCTTGCCGTGCTCGTCCTCGCCGTAGAACAGGGCGGCCAGAGCCGCGTCCGAAAACAGATCCAAAGGCGTGGATAATGTGAACTTGAAACGTTTGCCCAGAGCCTTGAGCGCCGTTTCGTAGCGGCTGAACATCTTGTCCGTGGCCCAGGGCAGCAGCGCGCCGGTATTCAGCGAAAGGCCCCGGTTGGGCGCGATGAGGCGCGGCTCGAAATAGTCCACGCTGCCCAGGCCCACGCAACGCGGGCAGGCCCCCTGCGGGCCGTTGAAGGAAAAAAGCTGCGGGCTGGGCGCGGGCAGGGAAATATGACAGTGCGGGCAGACCGAGGTAGTGGAATGGACGGTGTCGCGTTCGGCCTCGGGCCTGTCCGGTTCGTGCAACACGAGACGACCTTCGCCGTAGCGCAGGGCCAGTTCCACAGAGTCGGCCAGCCGACCCCGGATGCCCTCCTTGTTCACCAGGCGGTCCACCACCAGATCGATGCTGTGCTTCTTGTTCTTGTCCAGGGCGGGCACGTCGTCCAGGGTGCAAAACGCGCCGTCCACGCGCACCCTGGCAAAGCCTTCGGCCTTGAGCTTCTTGAACTTGTCCAGGTGGGTGCCCTTCTGCAATTCCACCAGCGGGGCCAGGACCATGAATTTGGTCCCCTGCGGCAGGGCCAGAATGTCGCCGATGATCTCGTCGGCGGCGCGGGCCTCGATGGGGCGGCCGCACTGCGGGCAGTACATGCGGCCCAGGCGCGCGAAAAAGACGCGTAAAAAGTCGTGAATCTCCGTCACCGTGCCCACAGTGGAACGGGGATTGCGCGAAACGCTCTGCTGCTCCAGGGAAATGGCCGGGGAAAGGCCCTCGATCTTCTCCACGTCCGGCTTGTCCATCTGGGGCAGGAACTGCCGGGCGTAGGCCGAAAGGGATTCCACATAGCGGCGCTGGCCCTCGGCGTAGACGATGTCGAAGGCCAGGGTGGATTTGCCCGAGCCGGACGGCCCGCAGACCACCACCAGTTCGTCGCGGGGGATGTCCAGGCTGATGTTTTTGAGATTGTGCTGGCGGGCCTTTTCAATATGGATGCGGGGCTTGTTGTCCGTTTTCATGGAGTGTTATCTAAGCAGCTCCGGAGCTCTTGGCAAGGCGTGATTTTTCGGAGCCCGCCGCGCCCTCTTCCCCGGCATCGCGCATGCCTTCGATGATGGCGTCCAGTTCCCGAGCCAGGCGGCTCAATTCGGCCACGGCCTCAGCCGAGGCGCTCATGTTGCGCGCGGTTTCGTCCGAGAGCGCGTTGATTCTGTCCACCGTCTCGGAAACCTCGCGGCTGGTTTCACACTGGCCGTCGGCGGCCGAGGCAATGGCCCGCATGCCTTCGGCCGTGCGCGCGGCCATCTGCCGGATGCGCTCCAGCGCCTCCCCGGACTGCCCGGCCCGGCGGCTGGACTCGCTCATGACATTCACCATTTGCTCCGTGGTCTTGCCGTTTCCGCTGACGCTCCGCTGGATTTCCTCCACGGCCCGGGTGACCTGCCCGGTGGCCTGCATGGTCTTTTCGGCCAGTTTGCGCACCTCGTCGGCCACCACGGCGAAACCGCGCCCGGCCTCGCCCGCGCGCGCCGCCTCAATGGCCGCGTTGAGCGCCAGCAGGTTGGTCTGGTCCGCCACTTCCTCGATAAGCGTGATGACCTGCGAAATGCTTTCGGCCTTTTGGCCCAGCTCGCGCATGTTTTCAGCCAGGACCGAAGTTTCTTGCGCGGCCCGGTTGATGCCGCCGGTAACGCCCTCCACAATGCGCACGCCCTCATCAGCCTCCTGCCGGGTGCTCTCGGCGGTGCGGGCCGTATCCCCGGCCGAAGCCGAGACACGCCCGGCCTCCTCGGCCACGGCGCGCATGGCCCCGGCGGAACGGGCAGAGGCCGCGTCCTGCTCCTGGGCCATCCGGCTGGTGGCGTCGATCTGCTCGGAAATCCGGGCGGCCGCGCCGGCCAGCCTGCCGGAAACCACGCTCGCGGCCTGGGCAACCTGCGCAATGCGTTCGTTCTGCACGCGGATGATCTCACGCTGCCGCACGGACTCGGTGACGTCGGTCATCAGGGTGAAGGCGCCCAGCAGCTTGCCGTCCACATCCAGCAGGCGTGCGGCGTTGACCAGCACATGGCGCGTCCGGCCGCCCACCGTGAAGGTATAAGGCTCGTCCTCAATGTCGGCATTGTTCAGAAGCACCTTTTTGGTATTGGTCATTCTGTCGGGATCATTGAAAAAGGCCTCGCCGCGCAGCCGTCCCTTGTAGTCCTCGGGCCGCCCCTTGAGGTTGTAGATGTCCACAGCCCGCTGATTCATGAAGGAGATGCGGTCATCGGTATCCGTAATCACGCAGGGCAGGCCCATGCCCCGAAGGAGCCCCTGGGAAAAGCCCAGTTCGGTTTTGAGGTGGGCGATCATGGCGGCCAGGCTGTCTCGCAGGCTGCGCAGCTCAAGACAGTTGGGCACGGGGAAGGGCGCGTCGAAATCGCCTCCGGCCACCTTGCCGGAAGCCGCGGCCAGTTCCGCCACGGGCCGGACCACGGTGCGGCGCAGAAAAAGCAGCAACGCGGCGATGAGCAGACACATGCCCGCCAGGGACAAGGCAATGTTGCTGAGCGTGCGCGATTTCAGGTCGTTGATGGTCGGGGTGACATCCTTGGACACCACCAGAGTGCCCAGAATGGCTTTGGACGCGCCGTGGCAGTGATGACAATCCTTGCCGTTGGGAATGCTGGAAACGATCAGGAAGCGACTGAAGCCGTCCGCTTCCACCAGACGGCCGACCTTGAGGGGCGCGCGCAGGGAGTCGGCGGCCAGTTGCCGCGCTTCCGGCGTCCGCAGGCGTTCCCGCAACGGCGCGCGCACGGCCGAGGCATCCGTGGCATAGGTGATCTCGCCGTTGAAGCCCGCCAGATAGACGGACACGTTCTTGTAATTATCCGCCAGAAGGCGCACGACCTCGCGAGTTTCCGCGTCATTGCCCCGCTTCATGGGGGCTTCCACAAGCCTTGCCAGCAGCTCGGCGTCCAGACGGGTGGAGGATTCCAGACTGCTCAGAGTGGCGTTGCGGTTCTGGATACTGTTGAAGACGATCAGGCAGCCGAAGACGACTACGGCCGTGATCACGACCAGCAAAGCGCATTTGCGGACCAACGGCATATTCCGGGTGGAGAAAAGCATGCTGTTCTCCTAATGTGCTCCGCTATGGATCAGCGGCTTGAAGTTGAAGGCTTTGACGCGGCTTTCATTGTGACAGGCGAGGCAATCCTCGTGACGCGGCGTGCGCCGGATGGCGGCGGGGTCACCACTTTCGGCATGCGCCGCTCCCGGACCGTGGCAGGTTTCACAGCCCACATCCGCAAGATGCGGCGTGGACTGATAGTCCACAAAGCCGCCCTTGCCGTAGCCTGTGCTGTGGCAGGCGTAGCAGCCCCGCAGCTCTTCCGCCGTCAGCTTGGGAGCCATGGCGCTGATGTGTTCCCAGGTGCCGGCCTTCTTGGAATATTTCCGGAACGTCTCATACTCCTCAGCATGGCACTCGGCGCATTTCCGGGAACCCACATAAGGACCGGCGGCGTTGATGGCTCCCGCGCTGGCCGGAACAGACGTCAGCATGCAGACGGCGACAGCGAGACACAGTAGGCAAAGGCGCATATGCATTCCCCCCATGCATAGAGGATAACGGCGCGGAGCTGTGAAATCCCCGTCGTACCGGGACGGCGGTGAAGAGCGCCGGAGCCGGAGCCGGAGCCCGGCACGCGAAGGCGGACTTCAGAAGCAGCTTACCGTTTTCAAAACAGAATGGTGTCGCGTCAAGTGGCACATGCCGCAAACCCGTCAGGAGTTGCGCGCCGCCCCGGGCGGCTAGCCACAGCGGAAACCACGCTTTTTTCGAAGTCGTTGCGGAAGCGAGAGCATCGCGGGATCAGCGATGCTCTTCGTCCTGGAGATCCCGCACCAGGCTCCCCAGCAGGCGTGTCTGTTCCAGCAGATCCCTGACGGCTTTGGCGGAATGGTCCATGCCCGCCGTATTTTCCACAGCAATGCGGTTGACTCCGGTCACACTTCTGCTGATGTTTTCACTGCTCGCGGCCTGCTGCTCGGAGGCGGCGGCAATGGAACGGATCTGTTCGCTGGTCTTGTCCGACAGGGCCACGATCTCGCGCAGGGCTTCGTCGGACTGATGGGTCAAATCCGTAGTCCGGCTCATGCCTTCCACGGTCTGATCCACAGTGGCGATATTATGGGCCGCGTCCCGCTGGATGCCGGAGAGCACCTCGGCCACTTCCCTGGTGGCGGCCATGGTCTTTTCGGCCAGCTTGCGCACCTCGTCGGCCACCACGGCAAAGCCGCGCCCGGCCTCGCCCGCGCGGGCAGCCTCAATGGCGGCGTTGAGCGCCAGCAGATTGGTCTGGTCCGCGATATCCGTAATCACGTTGAGCACCTTGTCGATGTCCCGTACGCGCAGGCCCAGGCGGGTCATGGATTCCTTGAGTTCTTCGGTGTGGCGCAGCACCCTGGTGATATTTTCGGCCACTTCCGCCACGCTGGCCGAGCCCTGTTGGGCCTGCTTTCCGGCAACTTCAGCGGTTTCGGCGGCGGCCGAGCTGTTTTGGGCCACCCCGTGCACCGTGGCGCTCATTTCCTCCATGGCAACGGCTACCTCGCCCAGTCGCGCGGACTGTTCCTTGGCTCCCTTGTCGGACTGCTCGATCTGGCTGGAGATGCTCTGGGTGGCGGCGGACATGGCCGCCACGGCCGAGGCGATGCGTTCCGCCGCCAGAGCCATGCCGTCCTGGCGGCGCTCTGCCAGGGCACGGGCCTCCTCGGCCGCGGTCGTCAAGGCCTGGGCCCGTTCGGCCTCGCGCTGTGCGGATTCCGCCGCCGCGTCGGCTTTTGCCAACGTTTCCCGGATGGAGACAACCATGGTCTGCAACGCCCTGCCGAGCACGCCGAATTCGTCCTTGCGGACCATCTGCAATTCGGCGTCCAACTCTCCGGCGGCCACCTTCTGGGCAAAGGCCACGGAACGGCGCAGCGGTCTGGTGACGTTGCCGACCAGGCTGCGGGCCAGCAGCAGCGTGCACAGGATCACCGCCAGGGTCACGCCCAGCGAAATATACAGACTTTGCCGGGTCGCATCGCTCAGCGCGTCCGCCGTCCGCTCCAGATCGCGCGCGGCGGCGGCCTCCACCTCGTAAAGGGCGTCGATATAGGCTGTGGAGGCCGCGAACCAGGCCTTGGCGTCGCCGCTGAGCCGAGGTTCGTCCTGGCTCTCGTAGGCTTCCCGGCGGAAGGTTTCCACCTTCTCCAGCAGAGGCGGCACCTTTTGCGCATAGACCCGCGCCAGTGCTTCGTCCCGCTCCAGAAAATCCTGAAGATAGGCCCGCTGCAAGGCGACATGTTCGATCCAGTCGCGGTACAGAAGTTTATTGAAACGCCGGGACGACAGCGCCACATTCAGCGTGGCCCGCTCCTGCCCGGCGAATTCCTTGGCATAGATGAGATTAAGGAAATTCACCGCCCGCGCGTAGAGCCCGACATCCAGATACCGGTCCAGCACGCCCCGGAGAATATCCTCCATATGGAGGATGAGGCCAGAGTACACGGCGATGGCCTCGGACGGGGCGATATTATAATCGTCGATGCGCGAGCGCAGATCTTTCAGGGATGCAAGTTTTTCCGTCAGCGGGGCGAATTGGGCATTGACCGCGGCCGTGGGATTGGCCGCGCTGAAAACAGCCATTTTTTCGGCCATGGCCTGCCGGGCTGCCTCGGTCTGTTTGCGCTGACCCGGCAATTCCTCGGCATAGGCTCCCCGCCGGGCCACAAAACCGGCGGATAAACCGCGTTCTTTCTGGAGCTCATGGATCAGGGCGCTGCCCGCCGAGGAAAGGTCCACCACGCTTACCGCCATGGCCATGGCGCGCACGGTTTGGTATTTTTCCAGAGCATTTCCGGCGGCCAGGGCGATCAGCGCGGCCACGGGCAGAATAAGCAGGACAAAAAGCTTGGCGCGGACACTGATGTTTTTCAACATGACTTCCCCACCAGAAAGAAATAAAATGTTTATGTATTTTCAGTCTTACATAGGACCATTTAAAAAATCAAGCACAAGCCGCATATTCATCCAGGCATGCAACATATTGCAATAACTATTAATGTATTTATTCCTATACCGGACAGATTTTATCAATTTTCATTCAGCAAACACCATGGCGTTGCACACAACAGCGACCATACACATCAAATCAAAATATTCCCGCTCCGCGACAAATCCCCAGCCGTTCACTACGCTCCGCCGCCACGCCGGAATTATCGGATGCCGTTATGCCGTAACCCTTCCCTTTTCTTTACGGACGTTTTGCCGAAGAGTTTATCTATACATGTGCGTGGATATAAGATACGGCCCAAATCCGCAGGGGCACATGGACAAGCGGACGTAAAATCGGTAAAAAAAATTTTACGGGCCTGAAACAGGTCCGCCCGGCCCCGGCCGGAAGGGGGATAGCTATGCATCAGTATATACGGATATACGCGCTGCTGGCCCTGCTTGCCGTGACACTGCCCGCCACGGCCCAGGCGGAGGACAACGGCATGACGGCCAGGGGCATTTTCACCCTGCTGCCCGCCAGCATTTTTGAGAATACGGCTGAAGGCCTTTCCGACGCGGAAAAGCAGCAACTGCTGGCCGAAGGCCATACGGAATTCTGGGAAGTCGCCGGAGAGACCGAAGACGTGATTGTTTTCGCGGCCCTGCCCTTCCGGGACAGCGCCGTAGCCCTGCGACTCTTCCGTAATACGGCGGACGGCTCGGTGGAGGCGGCCATCGGCACCTTGGGCGGTCCCATCTGCACCATGGAATTATGGCGGGTGGACGCTTCGGGCCGTATGGTGCCCATCGACACCCCGCCGGAACCGGACATCAGGGATTTTCTGGACCAGGGGCAGAAGTTGCCGCCGGACATCAATCCCACGGTGCTGATCTGCCTGGGCCTGGGCGGGCTCAAGGCCGAACCCGTCTTCTGGAACAGCTCGGGCATGGCCCATGTGCCCCTGGCCAACGAGGTCAGCTTTCAATGGAACGGCAAGGCCTTTGAGAAGCAGGTGACTCCGCGCAAGGAACAGAGCGGGGAACGCCCCTGATCCGGGACCAGAGCATTTCAAAGGCGATCTGTTCCGGTTTGATGAGCCGCGCCGCATGCGGCGCGGCTTTCAGTTCGTCCGCAAAGAACAGGCCGCCGCAAATCCCCGCCAATCATGCGGCAAAGCGCTACTTCTTCAACCATTCCTCCAGGTTGGCCTCCAGCTCGGCCTCGCTCAGCCGAGAGGAATCGTACATTCCGGCGCCCTCGCGCTGGCGCGCGGCTTCGGCCAGAATGATGGCCGCGGCCACGGAGACGTTGAAGCTCTGGATCATGCCGTACATGGGGATGTAAAGCTGGCCGTCGGCCAGGGAAAGCAGCTCCTCCTCCACGCCGCTGTGCTCATTGCCCATGATCACCGCCGTGGGACGGATGAAATCCCAGGCCCGCAAAGGCCGGGCCGTTTTCGAGCAGGAGGTCGCCAGCACCTGAAAACCCTGGCCGCGCAGAGTGCGCATCAGATCCGCGCTGTTCTTGTGACGCTCGCTTTCCACCCACTTGCGGGCCGAAGCCGAGGTTTTGCGGCCCAGCGTCGGAAACGGGGTGTTCGTATAATAGAGATGCACTTTGGACAGGCCGAAGGCGTCGCAGGAGCGGTAAATGGCCGAAACGTTGTGCGGATCGTGGATGTTGGCCAGCACCAGGGTCAGATCGTTCTGGCGGTGACGCAGCACTTCAAGCAGGCGCGCCCTGCGCCTGGGAGTGGGTTCCTTGGGCATGCTGATGACTTCCTTACTCATGTGTACTTCTGCAACAGGCCTGCGCGCAGCGAAAAAAATACGGCTCTTGCTTTACCGCCGCAGGCGGCGTGCCCCGCACGCTGCGAATGACATGGCGGCAGCGATGCAAATGCTTGTGAAAGGTGTGTCAGAAAAAACTTTTTCAGGCAAGCGCATTGCCAAGGGTGTGGATTTAGCCTAAAAAAACGGAAAATATCTGTTTTTTTCGCGGCCCGGGGCCGCGACATTTTCCATTCAGGAGTGCCCAATGTCAAAACTCTGGTCTTTGTCTCTGACCCTGGTTACGGCCCTGTTCTCGGCCCTGGTTCTGCCCGGCGCGGCCCTGGCCGCCGCGGGACATCCCACCATCCCCGGATCCGAGCTCTCGGCCGTCTGGGTCATTCCCTTCGCCTGCATGCTGCTTTCCATCGCCATCATGCCGCTGGCCCTGCCGCACTTCTGGGAACACCATTTCGGCAAAATCGCCGTCTTCTGGGGTCTGGCCTTTCTGGTGCCCTGTCTCCTCGTTTACGGCTTCAATGTGGCTTTGTACGAATTTCTGCATATCATTCTGCTGGACTACATCCCCTTCATCGTCCTGTTGTTCGCGCTGTTCACCGTGGCCGGCGGGGTGCGCCTCAAAGGCTCCCTGGTGGGCACGCCCGTGGTGAACACCCTCCTGCTGGCCGTGGGCACCGTCCTGGCAAGCTGGATGGGCACCACCGGCGCGGCCATGCTGCTGATCCGCCCCCTGCTGCGCGCCAACGCCCACCGCAAATACCGCGTGCATTCCGTGGTCTTTTTCATCTTCCTGGTAGCCAATATCGGCGGCTCCCTAACCCCGCTGGGCGACCCGCCGCTCTTCCTGGGCTTCCTCAAGGGCGTCAGCTTTTTCTGGACCACCACCCATCTTTTTCTGAAGACCCTCTGCCTTTCCGTGGCCCTGCTGGCGATCTTCTTTGTGCTGGACACGGTGCTTTTCAACAAGGAAGGCCGCCCCACCCCGCCGCATGACCCCAATGCCGCGGAAGAGAAACTCGGCCTGGACGGCAAGATCAACCTGCTCTTCCTGCTGGGCGTGGTGCTGGCGGTGCTGGCCTCGGGCATGCTGCCGCTGGGCACCTGGATCGAAATCTTCGGCGTGCCCGTGGAAGGCCAGAACCTGCTGCGCGACATCGTGCTGCTCTGCGTGGCCGGTCTTTCCTGGAAGTTCACCAGCCGCCGCTGCCGCGAACTCAACGGCTTTTCCTGGGCGCCCATTGAGGAAGTGGCCAAGCTCTTCTTCGGCATCTTCCTGAGCATGATCCCGGCCATCGCCATTCTGCGCGCCGGTACGGACGGCGCCTTGTCCTCCCTGATCCAGATGGTTTCCACCCCGGACGGCCAGCCGGTCAACGCCATGTATTTCTGGCTCACCGGCGCGCTGTCGAGCTTCCTGGACAATGCGCCCACCTACCTGGTCTTCTTCAACACCGCTGGCGGCGACGCCGTTCACCTGATGAACGACATGTCCAACACCCTGATCGCCATCTCGGCGGGCGCGGTATTCATGGGCGCCAATACCTACATCGGCAACGCGCCCAACTTCATGGTCCGTTCCATCGCGGAAAACCAGGGCGTGCGCATGCCCAGCTTCTTCGGCTACATGGCCTGGTCCGTGGGCATTCTGATCCCGCTGTTCGCCCTGCTGACCTGGGTTTTCTTCATCTAAGCCGGATAAGCTTTTCACCAGTTCAAAAAAACGGCAGGCCGCAAGCCTGCCGTTTTTTTGAGGCACGCTCCCCGCGCGGACAAAGGAGAACTGGTCATGAACCACAAGGAACGCATGCTGGCGGGCCTGCCCTACAAGGCCTGGCTGGACGGGCTGAGCGAAGAACGCCGGGCCTGCCGAGAAAAAATTTTTCGCTATAATCATCTGCCGCCCGACCGGGAAGGCGAACGGGACGCGCTGCTCCGCGAGATTCTCGGCGCATGCGGCAGGCATGTGCGCATCGAAGGGCCGTTTTACTGCGATTACGGCTATAATATCGTCGTGGGCGAAAACTTTTTCGCCAATTACAATTTCACGGTGCTGGACGTGGCCAGGGTCAGCATCGGCCGCTACGCCATGATTGCGCCCAATGTGGCTATTTATACGGCCGGGCACCCCCTGCATCCCGCATCCCGGAATTCGGGCTATGAATACGGCAGGCCCGTCACCATCGGCGACAATGTCTGGATCGGGGGCAATACGGTGGTCAATCCCGGCGTGCGCGTGGGCGACAATGTGGTGATCGGCTCCGGCAGCGTGGTGACCAGGGACATTCCGGACAATGCCCTGGCCGTCGGCAATCCCTGCCGCGTGCTGCGGTTTGTCACCGAGGCCGACCGCTGCTGTTATTTCAAGGATTGCCGCTTTGACGTGGACGACTATGAACACCCCTTTAACGCGGAGGAATGACCCGCGGCAGCGTCGGAAGCTACAATGTCCGCGTTCCCGCATGCCTTGACTCCCGGTTCAGGTCTGCGTACAGAGATTCAATGCTTGCATGCCGGAAATATTCACGCGAAATCTCGCTGAAATGCCAGCGTCTCAGGATTCTGAAGGACGCGGAGGGCATGCATGCGCGTACCGGCGCCACCTGACCGGCCGTTGGGTGGGGCTGGATGTCTCCCTTCATCCCTTAGCGGCCGGGCTTTCTTTCTCTTTCATGGCCGCATCAGGCATGACGCGGCTCCTTCTCCCTCCTGCAACGGCTCAGTGACGCCGCACTTGCGGCAATGGCCTGGTTCGGACACAGCTCCGGATCGTGTCGCTCACACGGCAAAACAGGAGAACTCTCATGCATCGTTGTCTTATGGCGCTGGCCTGCCTGGCTTTCAGCGCTTCCACGACTCTGGCCGCCGGTCCTCTGGACGCTTTCAACGGCCTGAAAGGCAACCTCGACATCGCGGGAGGCACCGCCCATATCCCGGTGATGAAGGGCGCGGCCAAACAGATCATGGCGGCCAACCCGGACATCCGCATCACTGTGGCCGGGGGCGGCTCAGGCGTGGGCGTGCAGAAAGCGGGCGAGGGCCTGGCCCAGATCGGCAACACGGGCCGGGCGCTCAAGGAGTCCGAAATCAAGAAATACGGGCTGGTCAGCTTTCCCTTTGCCATCGATGGCGTGGCGGTGGCCGTCAATCCAAAAAATCCGGTCTCCGGACTGAGCAAAGCCCAACTCAAAGATATCTTTGCCGGTAAGATCACCAACTGGAAAGCCGTGGGTGGGGCTGACGCGCCCATTTCGCTTTACGTGCGCGAGGACGGCAGCGGAACCCGCGAAACCTTCGAGGAACGCGCTCTGGACAAGGGAAGTTCCTCTGCCGGGGCCAACGTGGTCAATTCCAACGGGGCCATGAAAACCGCCATTGCCCAGGATCCCAACGCCGTGGGCTATGTGGGCATCGGACATCTGGACCCGAGCACCAAAGGCCTGGACGTGGACGGCATGAAGCCTTCCCAGGAAAACGCCGCCAAGGGTACCTACACCGTGACCCGGCTGCTGTATATGAACACCAAGGGCGAGCCCGAGGGGCTGACCAAAGCCTTTGTGGACTATATCTACTCGCCCGCGGGCAAAGAGATCGTGTCCGGGGCCGGTTATATTCCCTATGAGAAAAAATAAGGACGCTGACGGCCCGGCGGCAGGAGAAGATCTGATCTTCACGGCCGCCGGGCCGACCGCACATCAGAGCGAACCGGGCGACCGGGCGGGCCTGGGCACACGGCTGGCCGCGATCCTGGCCGTCGGCGCGGTGTCCTTGCTCTTCGTCATGATTCTGGCGGCCGCCCTGCCCGCATTGATTCAGCCGGGACCGGGAAGCCCCCTGGACTGGGTCTGGCAGCCCTACCAGGGGCATTTCGGCATTTTGCCCATGTGCCTGGGATCTCTGGCCCTGGCGGGCTCTGCCCTGATCATCGGCTGGCCCTTGGCGCTGGGCTTGTGCTGCTGGCTGCTCACCGAAGAGGCCCGCGCCGCGCGCCCCCTGGTGAAGCTGACAGGAACACTGATCCGCTTTATGACCACCATTCCCACCGTGGTCTATGGCTTTGCGGCCGTGTTCCTGCTGACGCCCTTGGTGCGCACGGCTTTGGGCGGTACGGGCATGTGCCTGCTCTCCGCCGGAATCATGCTCACCCTTCTGATTCTTCCCACCATGGTTCTGGTGCTGGAAGCCGGGCTCGGCCCCCGCCTGGAACGGCTTTGCCCCTGGGGGCAGGCGCTGGGCTTTTCCCGCCTGGACCTACTGCGCTTTTTTGTGCTTCCGAAAGCCCGGCGTAACCTGACGGCCGCGGCTGTTCTGGGTTTCGGCCGCGCCGTGGGCGACACTCTTATCCCGCTTATGCTGGCAGGCAATGCCACGCAAGTTCCCGGCGGCCTGACCGAAAGCCTGCGTACGCTTACCGCGCACATGGCGTTGGTCACGGCCAACGAAGTGGGCGGCGCGGCGTATAATTCCCTCTTTGTGGCCGGTCTGATTCTCCTGCTGGTCAACGGCGGGGTAAGCCTGGCCTTGCGCCGCCTGGAGACGGACGCGCGCCGCGGCAAGGAAATGCGGTCATGCTGATCCGCCGGGCGCCCTCCCTTGCTCCGTCCGGCGCTTTTTTCCGCTGGGCATTGCGCACATGCGCCCTGCTTCTGATCCTGGGAACAGGCACTTTGCTGGCCTTTCTGCTTTTCAAAGGGCTGCCTACATTGGGCGCGCGGCTTTTTTTCGGGGATGTCCCGGCCCTGGACGCGCTGCTGGGGCGCCAAGCCGTCTGGGACGGGCTCTGGCCCGCCTGCGCGGGTACGGCCTGCCTGGTGGGCCTTACCGTACTGCTGGCTGTTTTCCCCGGCGTGGGCTGCGGCCTGTATCTGGCCGAATTCGCGCCGAAACGTCAGGCCGCCCGCATCCGCCTGGCTATGGATGTACTGGCCGGAACGCCTTCCATCGTCATGGGGCTGTTCGGCTTTACGCTGATTCTCTTTCTGCGCAAGACCTTCCAGACGGAAGCGAACACGTCGTTGTTTCTGGCCGCCGCCTGCCTGGCATTGCTGGTGCTGCCCGTACTGGTGACCACCACGTGCGAAGCCCTGGAGGCCGTTCCCAAAAGCCTGAGAACTACCGCCACAGCTCTGGGCTTCACCAGGCGGCAGGCCGCGCGCCACATTCTGCTTCCCGCCGTTGTTCCGGGCATCCGGGGCGGCGTGATTCTCGCCCTGGGCCGGGCCGCCGAGGACACGGCCGTCATCATGCTTACAGGCGTCGTAGCCAATGCGGGCCTGCCCGCGGGCTTATGGGGCAAGTTTGAAGCCCTGCCTTTTTCCATCTTTTACACGGCGGCCCAATACCAAAGTCAGGAAGAGCTGCTCCGGGGTTTTGGCGCGGCCCTGGTTCTGCTTATGCTGGCCTCGGGCCTGCTGTTCTGCGCCCGTCTGCTGGAAAACCGCTTTCACCGACGCTGGCGGGGGGAATCATGAAAATTGCCGCGCGCATTCATGCGCTGTGCGTTTCCTTCAACAAACGGCAAATCTTGCACAATGTGGCTTTTTGCGCCCCGGCCGCCGGGATTACGGTACTGGCCGGGCGTTCCGGCTCGGGCAAGACGACCCTGCTGCGGGCCTTGAACCGCCTTAATGAAACGTTTCCCCATAGCCAAACCACCGGCCGGGTGGAACTGGACCTGGGAAACGGCCTGGAGGCCATCTATGAGGCGTCCGGCCAAGACGGGGAACGGGCGTGTCCTCGCCCCTTGAGCGAACTTCGCCGCCGGGTGGGCATGGTTTTTCAGACGCCCAATGTCCTGCCGGTCAGCGTGGCCCGGAACCTTGCCCTTCCCCTGCAGGTGGTGGCGGGCGTTCCGGCTCCGGAAATACAGAGGCGTATGCAGCGGGCTCTCGTTGACGTGCGCCTGTGGGATGAGGTGGCCGACCGGCTGGATATTCCGGCGGAACGTTTGTCCGGCGGCCAGCAGCAGCGCCTTTGCCTGGCCAGGGCTCTGGCGCTGGAGCCCGCCGTGCTTTTGCTGGACGAGCCCACGGCCTCGCTCGACGTACACGCCGCCACCGGTATTGAGGATCTTTTGCTGCGGCTGGCAAAGCGCTATCCGCTGATTGTGGTTTCGCACAGTCCGGAGCAGGCGGTGCGACTGGCCACACGCCTGGTGGTGCTGCATCAGGGCCAGGTGCTGCATGTGCTGGAAAAGGGGGAGATCCAGGCCCGAGAGCTGGCCGGTCTGCTGGCGAAGTGAGGACGGAAGGGGTGCAAACTCGCCGGAATGCAAAAGCCCCCCCCGCTATGGTCTGACCCCTGTCTACTTGACAGGGGTCAGACCATAGCGGGGGGGTCTACATACAAATAAATCGCTTGTTCTTTTGAACAATACGACCTTATCCATAAATGAGATTGCTTTAATGCTGAATTATTCCAATAGTAGTAATTTTCATAAGGATTTTAAAGAATACTACCAGCTATCTCCCAGAGAATATGTGAAGAACAGATTACAAGTGTAAGCCTTCACCACGCATGCGTTTGAGTATCGCTGCCAGGGCCACAATGCACACGCCTATGAGCGCAAGCGGGGACAAGGCCCAGCGAAGGTTCAGGCTTTCCGACAACACCCCAATCATTGGTGGGGCAATGAGCAAGCCGAAGTAGCTGATAGACGCCACAAATGAAATGGATACTTGGGCCGAAAATTTGTCCGATTTACCCGCAAGGCTGAAACAGAGCGGCACGATGGACGCCATGCCGAAACCCACCAGAGCGAAACCGAAGGTGGCAGGTGCCAGAGACGGAAAGAGCAAGGCCAGCGAGAGTCCAAGCGCGACGCACAGACCGCTCATTTGCAATACAAAAACCACGTTGAAACGATTCACCAGTGAATCCGCCGTCAAGCGACCGATGACCATAGCTGTCAGGCACGCCACATATCCCACGCGAACCAGCTCTTCTTGTACATTCAAAATCTGCGCGAAGTAAACCGCAGTCCAGTCATACATAGCGCCTTCGATGGCGAAGCTGCCGAATGCAATGATTCCCAACAAAGCAAGATACATGTCTGGATGTATTTTTGACGGATTATGGTTTTCCTTTCGGTTTCCTTTGCCCACTTCCCTCGGCATAATAGAGCGCAACATGGTCGCCAGAGTCAAAAGCGCGTAGCAGTATATCACCATAAAGTGCGCCAACGGCGATACCCCCAAGGGAGCGATGATCGCTCCGACAATGCCGCCGATTACGCCTCCGACGCTCCACATTCCATGAAAGGTGCCCATGATGCTTCTGCCGTAGAGAGCCTCCACGCCAACAGCCTGCGCGTTGAGAGATATATTGAGAATATTGTTGGCAAATCCAAAGAAGGCCAGAGCGGCGAACAGCCATAAACGGCTGGGAGCAAGGCTTAGTGTAACCAAGGCCAGCGGCATGATGCACATGCCCCCTATGATGGCATGGCGACTGCCGAAGCGACCGATGAGCCATGCTGCGGGAGCTATGGCAAGAAGCTGCCCCAGCGGCGCGCCGAAGAGTATGCCGCCAAGTTCCGCGTCCGAAAGAGCCAACGAATTTTTTATGTCAGGAATGCGTATGGCCCATGAGGAAAAAAGTATCCCCATAACAAAGAAAAAATTCATAAGCGCCAGCCGATAGAAGGATTTTGGTCTGGAGGGCAAGAGCACGGAAGGTATGAGCATGTTCATGACATCTGAGCCTGATAGTTAGGCTTTTCAATTGACAATAGTTCTCATGGCTTGTCAGTGGAGGGGGGCGTGTAAGGCGCGGGGCTTGATGCCAGATGTAATTTTGAATATGCATTATGTAAAGTATGCACATTTACTTCATGTACTTACCTTTTGGAGAGTGTCTATGAGCATGGAAGAATATGTCCCCACAGGAACCCCTGTAGCTGAAACCCATTTCGGCTACACGCTTTCTCTCATCGGTGGGAAGTACAAGATGATAATTTTGTTCTGGCTGGCGGATAAAGGCGTCATGCGCCATAATCAGATCAAAAAGGTCATAGGCACCATTTCATTCAAGACGCTGAGTCTTATGCTCAAGGAATTGGAAAAGGACGAATTGATTATCAGAAAAGAATACCCGCAAGTTCCACCCAAGGTTGAATACAGTCTCACCGAGCGAGGCGAGTCCATTATTCCGCTGCTCAATGCCATGTGTTCATGGGGCGAGCAACACAGGCCACCCCGTGGATAGGCTGATGTATTTGGCTTGGGCAGCTCTTGGGAACAGGTGTATTTTGAAATCTTGTAATAGCCTTATATCTTATTCCCCATACATTCATCTCTCCCACGCGGGCGGGAGGGCGGGAACCAGGCACGGCGGTTTCCCGCCGGGCCTTTTGCCTCCTGTATTTTTTGTGTTTCTGGGCGAACAGCCGGGGTGTGAGGGCGGCTGTTCGCATTGTGTTTGGCATTACTGCGCAGTGCAGAACGTGCGGCCTCTGCCCCCGGCATGGCCGGGAAATTCCAGCCATGCCGTTGTTGCTGGAATGGGATAACTCACGCCGCCACAAGGGCCTTTTCCGGCTTGGCCGCAAGGATGGGTTCAAGCTGTCGCTCCGGCAGATGCAAGAACACGCCGCCGATTTCTTCAAGCTCAATGGCGCGGTCATAACTGGCGGCATCCTGGGCGCTGCGGGTGATGGCGTTGGTCAGGCCGTAGTGCGAAAGGTCGCCGTCCGTAATAAGGTGGCGCAAAATATTGTCCTGTTCGTCCTGGGTGAGACTGTAGGACTTGCCCAGCGCCTTGACGCTCTGTTCCACATGCCCGGTGATGGGGCGGGCATTGGCGGCCTGCATCCGGTTGACCAGCTCTTGCAAGTTGTCACGGCTCACCATCTGGCGCACGGCGTCACGGGTCGCCAAGGCAAAGGCGCGGGCGTCCGCCTGCTGCGCTTCCTGCGAAAGGGCGAACAATGAGCCGTTGCCCTGCCTGCCGCCCACATGGCGGGTTGTGAAGGAACCAAGGGGGCGCGGCAAAATCATGCCGTTGGTGCAAGCCAGGGTGTAGGCAAGAAAGTTGATTTCCCGGCATCCATAGCCCACTTCGGAGTTTTTGAGCACAAGTCCTGCCTTGACTACTTCGCCCACTTGCCGCCCTTGGCGGTTGACGGGAAATTCGGCCTCCAGCCCTTCAAAGGTAAGCTGTACATACATGCGGCGCTCGGTGATTTCCGAACTCTTCACGTCAACGGTCATGCCGTCGCGCTTTCCGGCTTCCAGCAGCACGGGAAACACCGTCATCAAAAATTCGTGGTTATCAAGGCGCTTGTATTTATCGGAAAGCACGGCGCGGGCCTTGCCGTCCAGGGTACGCACCATGCGGGATACATTTTGTTCGCTCTCCTGCCGCAACCATTCGTTGACGTTGTAAGACAAGAGCGCCGGGGCTTCGCTGCGCATACGCTCATAGTAGCGGGTGGGGATGCTGAGGCGGCTTGCAAGGGTGTCGTGGCCGGTTTCGGTCATGGGGAAAAGATCGCTCTCGCCCTTGATCGCCAGGGCGGGCGCAAGTTCGTTGTGCGCTCTCATTTCCATCTGGCCGGAGGGTACAATAAGATCGTGCTGCGCGTTGCTCTGCCGTTCCACTTCCAGGGCCAATTCTTGAAGGGTCTTACCGTGAATCATTGTCTTTCTCCTTGGCATTTGTGCCTTCCCGTCCCCGGAAAACCTTTCCCCGGCGGCGGGAGGGGGCATTTGCCCATAGGTGCTGCCCCCTCCCACTCCAGGGAAAGGTCATCTATCAGTTGCGCAGCCTACCGCACGGCTTTTCACGCGCTTGCCGCGCCCTCGTAGAGCGGGCAGCCCGCGCCGCCTGTAGGGGGGAATGGAGTGTGACAAACGCAAGGAGAGAGGCCGCAGGGCGCGGAAGGGAGGAGCCTGCGACGAACCTGCACAAGCCCGGAGGCCGAACGCATGAGGCTTGGCGCACTCCATGCGCGGTGACGCGCACCCCCGGAAGGTGGAAGGGGTGACAATGGTTCTGGCCTGCTGCCTTCGGGTTGCAATCGCCAAAGCGCGAACAGCCGTATGCCCGCAGATCGTATAATCTGCGGGCATACGGCTGTTCGCGGTGCTTTGTTGTGAATCAGGTAAGGCTGCGGCTTATGAACATGCCGCAATCACACTTCATAATGGCCTTTGCATTGAATAATCTGGCAGGTGTCATCAACAATGCGGTACACAAGGCGATGTTCAGCGTCAATGCGCCTGCTCCACCAGCCTTGCAGGTTGCCCTTTAGCGGTTCAGGCTTGCCGATGCCAGTATACCCGTTTCGCTGAATATCCTTGATGAGCATGTGGATACGCTTGAGTATCTGCCTGTCGGTGCTGTGCCAATACAGATAGTCGTTCCAGGCAGTATCATGCCAGAGGAGCTTCATGGGCATCCTCGATCAGTTCGTGAGCCGTGCAGTTTTTCTGTGCGTCCATCTCATGCGCCAGCCGGGCAAGATGCGCCTGATTATGGGGATGATAAAAAGGGTCAAGGCTGGGGGTGAAAGGCAAAGCCTTTTCCCGCACCATCTGGGTAAGAAACATTCGTACCGCTGTTGCCACATCCATGCCCATATCGGCGGTGATGCTCTGGGCCTGGGCCTTGAGGTTTTCATCAATGCGGATTTGCAGATTCGCCATGACGGCCTCCTTGTAATGCATTTCATTACACATGTAATGTCAACTGTAGTTCATGTCAAGATGCCTTGAGGCTCTTGGGATTTTCCCTGATATGTTCAAGTTCTTTCGATTTTGGACTTCACGGCGGCCCTGCCGCCGATGCGGCTTGCGCTCGGCGTGATGTGAGCGCCGGGCGCAAGCCGCGAAAATTTTTAGGGCCGCCCGGTGTGTGCCGGACTGCCCTGGTTTTGATAGAGTCTATCAGGCGGAAAGTTCCGCCAGTCCTTGCCTGACGCATCTTGCCGCAAACAAGGCATTGCCTGTTATCTGGCGAACCCATGCGCCACGGGTGGGCGACCACTTGAAGCCGTGGGACTTCAAAAGCTGGCGGACATTCTCGGCGGGCTTGCCGTCAAAAATGAACATGACGCGGTTTTCCTCCGGGTCTTCCCGGTAGGTGTAGCCCTCGGCTTGCTCTTCCTTATGCTGGCGGGTGGCGGCGTGTTCCAGTTCGGCAATGCGCTCTTTCACGCGGCGCATGTTGGCGTTGTGGTTGGAAAGGGTGAATGGGGCATAGCCCACACGGCCTATATAATCCGGCTTGATTAAATCCAGTGCCTGGGCTTCGGTGAAGCCAAGGGGCACAAGGGCGGCAATACGGGCCTCGTCGGTCTTATGGCGGCGGATTGTCTGATTCGCCGCCTTCATCAGGGCTTGGCTGTTCTCCATTTCTGCCAACTTGGCACGGAGTTTTTGCAGGGCGTCCGGGTCGTCGCTGGAAATGCCGCCGTGACCAACGCTTGCGGCTTTGTCTTTGTAGTGCTCGGCCTTTTCCAGGGCGGCAAAAGCCCTGCCGAAAGTATCGTGTATGCGGCCCCGATAATTGCGGTCGCGCTTTTCGCTGTGATGCCCCACAAGGATGGGCTGCCCGAAAGGGATAGCTTCCGCCATTTTGTGGGCGCGTTCGTGGGTGTCCTCAAATTCCTGGCGGGCCTGATCGGCGCGGTCAAGGTAACGCTGGCGGCGGGCTTCCTGCTTGGCTTCGTAGCTGTTCATCTTCCTTGCTCCTTGGCATTTGTGCCTTCCCGTCCCCGAAAACCTTTCCCCGGCGGCGGAAGGGGGCATTTGCCAATAGGTGCTGCCCCCTCCCACGCCAGGGAAAGGCCATATGCCAGTCGCGCAGCCTACCGCACGGCTTTTCACGCAATCGCGCCCCGCGCAGAGCCGGGCAGCCCGCGCCGCCTGTAGGGGGGAATGGAGTGTGACAAACGCAAGGAGGGAGGCCGTAGGGCGCGGAAGGGAGGAGCCTGCGACGATCCTGCACAAGCCCGAAGGCCGAACGCATGAGGCTTGGCGCACTCCATGCGCGTTGACGCGCACCCCCGGAGGGTGGAAGGGATGACAATTTTACACCATTTTAATTGCTGCAAAATCTATTGACTTGCATATGGCTGGGTGCTAAAAATATTTGCAGCACAGGTATTGGTGCAAAAGGGAGGTTCATATGTCCAGAGACACTCATCGAGTTCTCCCCAACGGTAATGGCGACTGGAAAGTTCAACGCGATGGCAACTCCAGGCCTTCGCATGTCACTTCAACTCAACAGGAGGCTATTCAAATCGCGCGTGAAATCAGCAGAAATCAGGGAACTGAACTGCAAGTCCATGGACGGGATGGACGTATTCGGCAATCGGACAGCCACGGCCACGACCCGTTCCCGCCCAAAGGTTAGGTGACAACATGGTTGAGTGCCTCAAAACGCAAACGGCTGGATGCGCCAACACCCAGCCGTGCGATGAGGTAACCTGCCCACAACGGAACCGTTGCAGGTACTCAGGCAAAACCTCGCTCAGAGAAAGGTATTGTATCTGGTTTTGCGATGAGCTTCAAGGCGGTTCCTTAATCTGCCGGAGGCAGTATGGAAATCCTCTCTTTTGAAGATGCGCTGGCATTAGCCGGTGAAAAACGCCACCTTATGCTCGGAAACGGTTTTAGTGTCGCGGTGCGACCGGATATCTTCCGCTATGGTTCTTTGTTTGGAAAGGCCAATTTTACCCAATTCCCTGAGGTCACGAAAACCTTTAAGAATATTGCGTCTGAAGATTTTGAAGAGGCTGTGCAAGCCTTGGAGAGTGCGGCCCTCGTACTCCCCGGCTTTATGGAGGACGCGCAACTTGTCAGCGACCGCATGAAAGAATGCGCCACGAAAATTAAACATGTGTTGGTTGAAACCATTGCGGGGCAACACCCTGCGCGCCCAGGCGATCTGACAAATCAGCAGTATGAATCCTGTATTCAGTTCCTAAAGAACTTCCGCGACAAGCCCGGTGATGGCAGAATATTTACATTAAACTATGATATTTTGCTGTATTGGGTGCTAATGCACGGCATGGAAGAGAAAAAAATTGCCTTTGATGATGGATTCCGGACAGACACAGATCACGCAGATGCAGAATATGTTGTGTGGGATGATTCGGCACATCAACAAAACGTGTATTATCTTCACGGCGCACTCCATCTATTTGATGGCGGTCATGAATTACAAAAATATTCATGGAAAAGAACGGATATTGCCCTGATAGACCAGACAAGAGAAGCCATCCGGAAGAACTTCTTCCCGCTCTTTGTGGCAGAAGGAACCTCGCACAAGAAACTGGAGAAAATCTATCATCATGGGTACTTAAGCAAGGGACTGCGCAGCCTCGGCGCGATCAATCACTCTCTTTTCCTCCATGGGGTATCACTTTCCGTCAATGATGAGCACCTGGTTAAAATTATTGTAAAAAACACGAAACTTACAAAGATTTTTGTCAGTTTGTACGGCTCGCCGGACACCCAAAACAACAGAGCAACCATAGCGGCGGCTCTTTCGACAAGCCAGAAAAGAGACTCCAAGCATCCCCTTGAGGTGCATTTTTATGACAGCGAAACCGCCAATGTCTGGGGGATGACAAGGCGATGCCCGGCATGAGATACCAAACCTGCCGCGCGGCCATAATCATTTTACGTAAGAAGGGCACATACCTATGACAAAAACACTGCCCTTACGGGATATTGCGGAAATCAGCGCGGGGTATCCTTTCCGAACAGGAATCAGCGATGACCCTGACGGTACTGTGCGGGTAATTCAGATGCGCGATGTAAGCCCCACAGCCTCCGTCTCTTGGGCAAGCACCGTGCGGGTGCGCCCAGAACCCAATATGCAAAACTACTTCCTTAAACAAGATGATATTGTGTTCGTTATGCGCGGCGGCAACTATTATGGAAGCCTGCTTGCCGCCCTGCCTGGGCCTGCCCTGGCGGCCCTGCACTTTTTCCGCATCCGCATCACGCGATCCGATATGATTTTACCCGCGTTTCTGGCTTGGCAACTGGGGCAAAGCCAGGTTCAACGCCACTGTAGCAGCATGGAAGCCGGAACAGCGCAAAAGAGTCTGCGCCTTGCCGATTTTTTCGCCCTGCCCATAACGGTATTGCCGCTTGATCGGCAAAACAAGCTGTTGCACGCGGTCAACGCCATTCATAAAAACATGGAAGCCATGGAATCAGGCATAACCAATTGCCGCCAAATATTGTCTGCCATTGCCGAGTGTGAACTCGGTACACATCGCCAGGAGAACGCATGAGCACTCAAATCAAACAGGATGATGTCAATAAAGCTGTCTGGAATGCTTGCGATACCTTTCGCGGCACCATTTCATCAGACATATACAAAGATTATGTGCTGACAATGCTGTTCCTGAAGTATCTCAGCGACGTATGGCAAGATAAATACGACGCCTACAAAAAACAGTATGGCGACAAAAAAATGGTGCAAGCCATGTTGCTGACAGAACGCTTTGTGCTACCTGAAGGGGCAGACTTCTACTCCTTGTATGAACGGCGTTTTGAGCCGGGCAATGGGGAACGTATAGATAAGGCCTTGCACGCTATTGAAGAGGCCAATATCACCAAGCTGGACAGGGTGTTTCAGGACATCAGTTTCAATTCCGGCAAATTGGGTGAAGAATCACAAAAGAACGACATTTTGCGTTTGCTTTTGGAAGATTTCAGCAAACCCGCCCTCAACTTGCGTCCAAGCCGCATCGGCTCGTTGGACATCATCGGCAATGCCTACGAATTTCTTATCAAAATGTTCGCTTCCGATGCCGGCAAGAAGGCCGGAGAATATTATACCCCCCCGGAAGTTTCCCAACTCATAGCGGAATTGGTGAACCCACAGGAAGGCGATGAAATCTGTGATCCGGCCTGCGGTTCCGCATCTCTGCTCATGAAATGTGGATACAAGGTACGCGATACAACCGGCGCGCGAAAATACGCGCTGTTCGGGCAGGAAAGCATAGGCTCCACCTGGTCGCTGGCAAAAATGAATCTTTTCTTGCATGGCGAAGACAATCACAAGGTGGAATGGGGCGACACCCTGCGTAATCCCTTGCTTCTGGACGGCGACGACAAGCTCAAGCATTTTGATGTGGTGGTAGCCAATCCCCCCTTCTCCCTCGACAAATGGGGGCAGGAGAGCGCGGCCAATGACAAGTTCGGTCGCTTCCGGCGTGGACTGCCTCCGCGCACCAAGGGCGATTATGCCTTCATCCTGCACATGATCGAAGTGATGAAACCCGCTGTGGGCCGCATGGCCGTGGTGGCTCCGCACGGCGTGCTCTTTCGTGGCGCTGCGGAAGGAAAGATTCGCACCAAACTTATTGACGAAAATCTCCTTGATGCGGTGATCGGTCTGCCGGAAAAACTCTTCTTCGGCACCGGCATCCCCGCCGCCATCCTGGTGTTCCGCAAACGCAAGCACGACGACAAGGTACTGTTCATCGACGCTTCGCGTGAGTATGCGGACGGGAAAAACCAGAACTATCTGCGCCCTGAGGACATACAAAAAATAGCGGAAACCTTCCGGGCCAGACAAAGTGTGGAAAAATACGCCTACCTCGCCTCTGTGGAGGAGATCAAGGCCAATGACTATAATTTGAATATTCCCCGCTATGTGGACACCTTTGAGGAAGAACCGGAAATAGACATGCAGGCGCTGCTGGCGGAACGCGCGGGCCTGAAAGCGGAGCTGGAACGGCTGGAAGGCGAGATGGAAAAATACCTCAAGGAACTGGGCTATGTTCAATAGCCGGACGCCGGAGCATGGTGGCCCCCTCTCAGGACTGACGCAAGAATACGCCAGGCTGGACAGTCTCAAAGCCCGGCTGGACGCGTTCCGTCCCTTGCCGCCCGAAGCGGTGAAAAATCTCCATGCGGATATGGTGGTGCGCTACACGTACCATTCCAATGCCATTGAGGGGAACACCCTGACCATCTCGGAAACCAAAGTGGTGCTGGAAGACGGTGTGACCATCGGCGGCAAGAGCATGCGTGACCACCTGGAAGCCATTAACCACCGGGAAGCCATTGACTACCTGATGGCCCTGGCCGGGCAACCCTGCCCCCTGAGCGAAACGGAAATCAAGGATTTGCACCAGATTGTGCTGCGAGGGGTGGATACGGAAAATGCCGGACGCTACCGGCAGCAAAACGTGCTTATCAGCGGCGCTGGCTTCACCCCGCCGGATTTTCTCCATGTGCGGGAGCATATGGAAGGCTTTTGCCAATGGTGCGCGGACGAAGCGTCCAACCTGCATCCCGTGGAACGTGCCGCCCGTGTGCATGCGGATTTTGTGAACATCCATCCCTTTGTGGACGGCAACGGCAGGACAGCCAGGCTGCTTATGAATCTGGAACTTCTGCGGGCGAGCTTTCCCATTGTCATCATCCCTGTGGAAGAGCGCAGCGCCTACTATGCCAATCTGGATGCCGTGGCAGTGCGTGGGGAATATGAACCCTTTGTGCGGCAGGTTAGTGGATTGGTGGAGAAGAGTTTTGCGCCGTACTGGTTTGTATTGGGGGTGGAAGATGCGGGGGGTGCGGCATGAGCGAGAAGTTGCCTGAGGGGTGGAAAATAGCGACACTTGAGGATATTGCCCGTGTAACGTCTGGAGGTACACCCAGCCGAAAGAAATCTTCATACTGGAATGGCTGCATACCATGGGTAACAACTGGAGAAATTTTATTCAATACAATAACGCAGACAAATGAATACATCACAGAGTTAGGGATGTTAAATTCATCTGCAAAAATTTTTCCTGAAGGTACACTGCTTATTGCTATGTATGGACAGGGAAAAACACGAGGTTCAGTTGCAAGATTGGGAATTTCTGCAGCAACCAATCAAGCATGTGCTGTAATATTGCTTTCTGATAGCCAGGATTCATATTTTCATTTTTATAACTTTCAAAATAAATATAATAATATTAGAAATATTAGCAATACCAGTTCACAGAAAAATCTAAGCTTAGAATTAATCAAAAAGCAAAAGATAATTTTCCCGCCAATTTTTGAACAAAAAAAATAGCCCATATTCTTTTAACATGGGATGACGCCATTCACCACACTCAAAATTTTTTGGAAAACAGCAAAACGCAAAAGAAAGCGTTGATGCAACAGCTTTTGACCGGGCGACGGAGATTGCCTGGATTTTCAAACCCATGGAGTGCAGCTCCGCTCAATACTCTATTCAGAGAAATAAAACGCCCTGTCATTTGGGATGACAATAAAGAGTACAAACTTTTGAGTGTAAAAAGGCGTGCTGGCGGCGTTTTTTTTCGGGAAAATATTTTTGGGAAAGAAATTAAAACAAAAAAGCTAAATTCTGTATGTTCTGACGAACTACTCATTTCAAAGATGCAAGTTGTACATGGATCTATTGGAATAGTTCAAAAATATTTTGACGGATGCTTTGTATCTGATTCATACATAATTCTGGCACCAAAAAATAAAAATAAACTGCTTATGAAATTTATAGGATATTATTTTCAGCAACCGCACATATGGCACCTTGCATATCTTAACAGCCACGGTGTTCATATAGAAAAAATGACATTCAACTTTGATTCATTTCTAAAAGAAACAATTGAAATCCCTTCGGACATTGCCGAACAAAAAGCCATAGCCGACGTACTCACCGCAGCCGATACGGTCATTCAGCAATACGAAGCCAAACTTGCCAATCTGCAAGCCCAGAAAAAAGCCCTTATGCAACAATTGCTCACCGGCAAAATCCGCGTCAAGACAGATACTGACGCCGCACAGCACCAACTCGCCTGAGGGGGGAAATTATGCCTGCCGTCCCCAATATGTCCGAAGAATACATCGCCAAGATTCCGGCCCTGCAACTCCTCATGGCCCTTGGCTGGCAGTATGTGAGCCCTGCGGAATGCCTGAAAAAACGCGGTGGCAACCGGGAAGTGATTCTGCGGGACGAATTGGTGGCCTTTCTGCAAACCCGGCGTTTTTCCTACAAGGGGCGGGAGTATCCCCTTTCTCCCAATGCCGTGGAACAAATTGTGCGTGAAGTGAGCACGCCCCCCATGCAGGAAGGGTTGCTCACCGCCAATGAGCGCGTATACGAAAAACTCTGCCAGGGGGTGACGGTCACAGAATTTGTGGACGGGCACAAGATCAATGCCACCATCCCCCTGCTGGATTGGAGCGGATTGGAGGCTGCTTGCCCTTGCGCCAACCGTTTTGTGGTAACGGAAGAAATGGAGGTGCTGGCGGCAGACGGTCTGCACACTCGGCGACCGGACATAGTTGGTTTTGTCAACGGCCTGCCCTTAGTGGTGCTGGAAGCCAAAAAGCCCGAATCCGGCAACCCCAACAAAAGTATGGTGGATGAAGGCGTCAGCCAGAACATCCGCAACCAGAAGCATGACGAAATCCCGCAGCTATTTGTGTATTCCCAGCTTTTGCTGGCGGTGAGCGGCACGGACGGCAAGTACGGCACCACCAAGACTGTGGATACGTTCTGGCAACGCTGGCAGGAAGAGGAAATTGCCGCCGCCGAGGTGGAACGCCTGAAAAACCGCATCCCTTCTGAGGAAGAACAAGAGCGGCTTTTCGGCTGGCGTGAGGATGGCCGGGCCATGCGGGCTTTTTTCCAATCCCTGTGGTCGCAGCCCGTGCAAACCACTGAGCAGGACATCCTGCTGGTCAGTTTGCTCGGCAAAGTCCGTTTGCTGGAATTCATCCGCTATTTCCTGTTGTTTGACAGCAAGAAAGGCAAGATCGCGGCGCGCTACCCGCAAATGTTCGGGGTGCGGCGCATGATCGAACGCATCCAGCAACGCAAGGCTCCGCGTAAAGGTGGCGGCCGTCAGGGTGGGGTTATCTGGCACACCACAGGTTCCGGCAAATCCCTGACCATGGTTTTTTTGTGCAAGGCTTTGCTGTTGCATCCCCATTTGCGGCAGTGCCGCATTATTGTGGTGACGGACCGCGTTGATCTGGAAAAACAGCTGGCCGGAACATTTCTGGATGCCGGGGCTTATGGCGGTGCCATTGCCCGCAAGGAAGGCGAAAAGTCCAAGGCCAAGTCGGGCAAGGATTTGGCCCTGCGCATCGGCAAGGGTGTGGAACGTATCATTTTCACCCTGGTGCAGAAATTTAACTCCGCCGCCAAGCTCAAGGAATGCCACAATCCCAGTGAAGACATCATTGTACTGGTGGACGAGGGCCACCGCAGCCAGCAGGGCGAGACCCACGAACGCATGCGTGCGGCCCTGCCCAATGCGGCCTATATCGCCTTCACCGGCACCCCCTTGCTGAAAAAGGAAAAAACCCTCAGCAAGTTCGGCCCCATTATTCATGCCTATACCATGCAAAGGGCCGTGCGTGACGAAGCGGTGCGTCCGCTCCTGTATGAAGAACGCAAGCCGGAACTGGACATCAACCAAAAGGCCATTGACGCATGGTTTGAACGAATTACGGAAGGACTCAGCGCAGACCAGAAAGCGGACATCAAGCACAAGTTCGACAATAAAGATACCATATACGGGTCTGACAACCGTATTGAACTTATCGCCTGGGATATTGCCCGGCATTTCAAGGACTATATCCGCGATCTCGGCCCGGAGCTAAAAGGCCAACTGGCGACGGACAGCAAAATTTCCGCCATCCGCTACAAAAAGCATCTGGATGAAACCGGCTGGGTCACGTCCGCTGTGGTCATCTCGCCGCCGGATACCCGTGAAGGGAACAAGAGTGTGGATGAGGACGAGGAAGCCCTGCCCCTGGTTCAGCAATGGTACAAAAAGACTGTGGGAAAGACCGCCCCGCAGGACTATGAAAAAAAGATTATCGATGATTTTTCCACCGATGGTGCGCCGGATATCCTGATTGTGGTAGACAAGTTGCTCACCGGTTTTGACGAGCCGCGCAATGCCGTGCTGTATATCGACAAACCGCTGGAAGGGCACAATATCATTCAAGCCATTGCCCGCGTCAACCGCCTGCACCCGGCCAAGGAATACGGTCTGCTTATCGACTACCGGGGTATACTTGCCAAGCTCGATACGGCTGTGGCTGCCTATCAGAATCTGGAAGAACGCACACAGGAAGGCTATGAGATTGAGGATATAAAAGGCCTCTATCATCAGGTGAACACGGAATATAAGCGCCTTCCGGCCCTGCATGACGCTTTGTGGAGCATCTTCCGGGATGTGCGCAACCACAAGGACATGCAACAATTCCGGCAAATTCTTACCCCGCAGTATGAAACTGAACCCGGTGAAGACGGTGACTTGTATGACACCCGACAGAAGGTCCGTGAAGACTTTTACCAGGCCCTTACCGCCTTTGGGCTTTGCCTGAAAGTGGCGCTCTCTTCCCGGTCCTTCTATGAGGACGGTGCGTTTGATGAAGCCACTGTGGCAAAATACAAGCAAGACCTGACCTTCTTCATGGAGTTGCGCAAAATAGCCCGGCGCGATGCTCAGGAAACTGTGGATTACAGTGTCTATGAAGAACAAATTCGCAAACTTGTGGACAAGCATGTGGTGGGAGAAGGCATCACAGTGGCGGAAGACCACTATCTGGTGGATGAGCTGGGCAAGGTGCAAGACCCCACCACCTGGAGCAAGGAAAAGCTGCGCAATGAAACCGACATCATCAAGAGCCGGGTGCGCAAAAGCATAGATCAGGAGTTGGCCTTTGATCCTTATGCGCAGAAGTTCTTCTCGCAACTTTTGAAGGAAGCCATTGCCAAAGCTGAGGAAATGTTCAACCACCCATACAAGCAATTTGCCTTGTTTCAGGAATTTGAAGAGCGTGTGCGGCAACGTCGCATGGCGGATATTCCGGAACAGTTGCGGGAAAAAGAGCAGGCCAGGGCCTTTTTCGGCATTTTTCGCATGGCGCAGGATAGCCATGATCTGACCGAAGAAAATACCGACAAACTTATTGAAGAATCCCTGGAAGCGGAAAAAATCGTCGCACTGGCTGTGGCGGAAAATTCACTCAATCCGCAGGATATAGAGGCGGAAATCACCAAGGGGCTTTTGCCGCGTCTCTATGGCTGGCTCGGTCTGGAACGTGCCAAGAAGGTGATTGAAAATATCATCAAATCCACGCGCTACGGCAATTGGAACAGCAAGCAAGGCGGCAAGAGCGCGTGAGCGAGGGCGTACAATCCGTCCATTATGGGACGGACAGCATTCACTATACTGTACGCCGCAGTACCGGGCGGCACAGTTCGGTGCGCATTCATGTTCACCCTGATGGCGTGGTTGAGGTGGAAGCTCCTGAAGAGGCCGACAGCAACCAGGTGCGTGAGGCTGTACGTGCCCGTGCGCAATGGATTGTGAATCATCTGCGGGAAATAGGCGCGCGGCAACGTCACGTCTTGCCACGCGAGTATGTGAGTGGCGAAAGCCATTTTTATCTAGGACGGCGGTATATGCTGAAGGTGCAGACATTGACCATGCCAGAGGGCGTTCGGGCAAAAAGTCCCCTCCGGGAGGGGGTCAAGCTCTCCGGTGCGTATTTGAGCGTGAGCATTCGCCCCCCTCGTTTACTACGAGTGGAGGATGGCGAACAAAGATTGCCGCTTGCCCTGACTGATAGTGAAGATAAGGCGTTGCGATCCGCGCGGCGACAAAAGGTCAAAATTTTGCTGCGGGACTGGTACAGGGAGCATGCCGCTGCCTATTTTCAAAAACGGCTAACCTCTTTGCAGAGAAATATTGCATGGTTGAGCGTTGTGCCGCCATTTCGCTTGCAAGCCATGCAAAAACAATGGGGCAGCTGTTCGCCTACTGGTGTTTTACTGCTCAATCTGCATCTCATCAAGGCTCCGGCCCGTTGTGTTGACTATGTGCTGTTGCATGAGATTTGCCACTTGAGGGAACACAATCACGGCAACGCCTTTTATACATTGCTGGAATCTCTGTTGCCTGACTGGCGACACATGAAAGACAGGCTGGACAATATGGCGGAAATGTTGCTCAATGAATAGACCGACTAAAAACTTTTGAGGATTGCCATGCCGCTTTATCTTGTGCGTGCCGGGAGCAAGGGCGAGTTTGAAGATAATTTTTTGCAGGACAACCGTGTGTATCTGAGGTGGGGCGGTGCGTTTCCCAATCGGAATATTGCGAAAATGGCCGACTATGAGCAAATCAAAACAGCCATGATCGCGCAAAACCCTGACGAACAGGTGCGCAAGCTCATCAACGGGGCAGGTCAGATCAATGCTTTTGTTCACACCATGCAAATTGGCGACTGGATAGTACTGCCTCTCAAACGTAAAGCCGCCATAGCTGTGGGTGAAATAACCTCTGCCTATACTTTCGATCCCAGAGCGGAAGAAGACTTTCGCCACTTCAGGAATGTGCGCTGGCTGAATACGTCTATCCCGCGCAATGTGTTCGACAAAGATTTACTCTTTTCTTTCGGCGCATTCATGACCGTATGCAGGATCACCCGTAACGACGCAGAGAATCGTGTCAAACGGCTCGCTGCAAACAATTGGCAGGCATCGGCCAATATACTTGGTGATGTGGCCCGCACTGTGGGGGGCGACACCGGACAAGCCCATGAAGACAGCGCTCCTCTGGACCTGGAAGAACTGGCGCGCGATCAACTGTCCGAGCTTATCAGGCGCAAGTTCAAGGGCATTGCCATGGAACGTCTGGTGGAAGGTATTCTGAAGGCACAGGGTTTTGTAACATGCGCACACCTGAAGAAAAACGCGATAAAAGGGACAAGAGTATAGATATCCTTGCCGCGCGTGGAGAGCTTGGATTTGATGCGCCCCGAATTTGTGTGCAGGTAAAATCCGGACAAGACCCCATGGACAGGCCGACATTAGACCAGCTTCGAGGAGCCATGACACGCTCCAAAGCGGAAAAAGGGCTTCTTGTTGCGTGGGGTGGATTTGCCAGAACCGTGGAAGAGGAAATTCCCGTTCAGTTTTTTGATGTGCGTCTGTGGGATGAACAAGAACTCATTGCCCAATTACTTAATGTTTATGAGAAACTTGACGCTGATTTGCGAGCGGAGCTGCCCTTGAAGCGTGTGTGGCTGCCCACAGCCTCGCAAGAAGAGATGTAGTTTTAATTTGTACGTCCACATCATCTTGTAATGTCTCTGTATTTTTTATGGGATTTCAGCGAATAATCATGTTTCAACTCAAAACGGACACAATTTTTGTATACACTTAACTGGGTTCCCCATTTTTTGCGGGCATAGCCTTCCGCAACCTTGGCTGCCAGCTCGTCTGCGCCTGAAAAAAGCACCTCTTTGCCGGTGTCGCGCACCTTGCCGCCGCCGGGCAGGGTGAAGACCACCGCGCCCTTGGCGTCCACGCTACGGGTCATGTCTTCCGGGCGAACAGCCAGGCCGCGCAGGGCTTCCTCCTTGAGCACTTCTTCCATGCGTAAGTAAGCCAGCAGGGTTTTCTTGCCTTTGCGGCTCTGGTCGGTGTCGGCCAAGACTTCCACCTGCTTTTCCGCGTATTCCGCCTTGATGTTATCCAGCGCGGGCGGCCTGGGGGTGATGGAAGGGTCTTCCAGCTCCACAGACTGTTTTCGGGAACGCAGCACGGCCAGGGCGGCTTCATCGCCCTGGTCGGCATGACGGCGCAAAAAGTCGTTCCACGATTCATAGGGCGGCGCGGCCTGCTCCTGCCGCAAGCGGGCCTTGGCTTCGGCCAGTTCCGCTGCCTCTTTCTTCCGGGCGTACTGGATCAGATTACGCCGGTTCTGCTTGAGCATGGTGGATTTTTCGACCTCTGTCCGCTGCTGTCGCCATTTTTCGCGTATGTCGGCCAGAGTCTCGGCCTGACGGGCTTTCTCCGCTTCGGCCTGCTGCTTCCGCTGGCGGCTTCGGCCTGATAGCGGGTGTGCAGAGCTTCCCCTGCCGGGCTGCGCTGCACGGGCCTGTTGCGGTAGCGGGATTCTTCCTTCACCAGAATGGGCATGGGCGGCTGATAGGCTCCCAGAACCTTTTCCAAGCGGCTTTTGGACAAGCGCCTGTCCATGTCACTGGCTTTCAGCGCCTGTTTGCCGTGGCGGCTCTTGATGATAAGGCCGTTGCCCTTTGGGCGGATTTCCAGTCCGTGCCGGTGCAGTTCCTTGTGCAAATCCTGCCAGCTTTTTGCAGCATCCAGTACCGCCAGAATGGATGCGGCACGCTCCCGCACATAGCTGTCGAAGGATTGCACCCCCTGCTGCGCCTCCAAGGCTATGGCCCGCTCATTACGCTGGCCGCGCTCTTTTTCCATGCCGTTGTCCACGGTCAGGCCGTATTCGTGCTCAATCTCCCGGCACAGGGCATCGCGCTTGTTGTAATCCCACGGGTGATCGTTACGGTTCAACGTAACCGGGTGGATGAGGTTGTACGCGATCTGCATGTGGATATTCTGCGTGTCAGTATGGATTGCACAATGCCGCTGGTGCTCAGACAGGCCCAGCGCCTGGCTGAAGCGCCGTTCAATGTCACGCAGAATGTCCGGCGTGAGCTTGGTTTCGTCCTCCGGGCGGAAGCTGACCACAAGGTGGTAGCTTTTGTTGGACGCAACACGGGTGTTCAGGGCCTGCACGTCCTGCACTTCGGCAATGCCCTCGGCGTAATCATCCCCGCCCACGCACCCGGCGCACCACACAAGCGAGGGCTTTTCTTTATCCTCGGCATACTCGCCGGTGCGGGCGATATATCGGGCCAGCCGCCCGTAATTGTCGTTTTCCGGCTCAATGGGGATATGTCGGCTTATCATGCTGCCTCACAGGCGGGCGATCAGGTTTTGGATGGCCCCGGAGGCAGTTATCCAGAGAGCGCAACAGCGGGTAGATATGCACCTTGTCGCCGCTCTGGGCCAGGGTCTGCTTGAGCAAGCGCCGATACTGCCCATTTCGCCCTTCATACGGCGAAGTTCCATGCGTTCGCGCTGGTACTCAAGGCTTTTGAGCGGCTGTCCCTGGCTGGTCAGGGCCAGGAAGCGCGAAAGTGACAATCCGGCCCGGCTGGCGCTGGCCTGTACGGCGCTGAACTCCTTTTCCGTCAGATAGGTTGTCACGGCTTTTTTCTTGGTGGGCATGGGTATTCCTCACTGTAGGGACTTTGGCTGGGGTGGCGGGCTTGGGGGCTTTCTGCGCAGCGGTGAACACGCGCCATGCGTATTGCCGCCCGCGTTCTTCATCCGGCGAGTGATATTTGCCCACGGCCCGCCAGTTGAGGCCATGCCGGGCGATTTCCTGTTCCAGAATCCAGACGCCCCAAGTGCGGTTCACCTCCGGGTCGAGTAACGACGTGGGCGGGATATTATGCCGCTCCATCCACCAGCGGTTGATCTGCATCACCCCCACGTCGAAGCTCTTGCCGCTGCCCTGTGCGGCGGCAATGATGGCTTCGGCCTCCTGCCGGGTGGCGGGGTAGTAATCTTTGCCCGCCACGTTGACGGCAAGGGGATTCAGACTGGATTCCTGCCGGGCAATGGCCTCTATGAGCCAGGCCGGGGGCCGGGTTTCCTCTGCCGTGGCCGTTACGGCCAGCGGCAACACAAGCGCAAGCGCCACAAGTATTGTTTTGAGCATTTTTGCCTCTCTGTTTTCAGTGTTGAGCACGAAGTGCGAATAAGCCCGCCCTCCCACGCAGGGAGCCGGTCGGGAAGTCAGGCCGAAGGTACTGTACTTCCCATGTCCGGCCCTCTGAAAGGCCAATACTGTAGCATCTGTATAAACATTTTGAACTACATAAATCGCTATTAGGACAACTTATTCTTAAATATTGTTATGCATTACTGCCTTCACTTGCCGATGCTTAAAAATGGATACACCTCGTCTATGCATGCCTAAATATACTTCAGTATTGTTCAGACGTTTGCAGGGTGTCCATGCCGACTTTACCGATGTGCAAGGATTGGCGGATGAAACGTGATGGAGTGGGAAGCGTAATCTCACATTTTGCAGCAGGCTGCTGCAAAATCAGGAAGGCACTGGCATGGTTGGCCTCATCCTCTGTGTCAATTGCGAAGGCGCGTACTTTTCCCTATTTTCAATAGCTCCCGTTAATTATGGCAGATTCGCCACAATTAAAAACTGGCTAACCAAAGCTGTCCTGAGCAAGCCGGACTCCTTCTTCTCTCTTCTGATTTTTGTCTGTTGATTTTTATGCCCGACAGCTACGGGCCAACCATGCGACACTTATTTTTTTGAGTGCTGCCAAAGGTGGAAAGATAATGCTCGTCATGGTGAATCATGGCGGAAAATTCGTCTTTGGAGGGCAGGCAAAGCCAAGGAAGCTCAAAATTCAGAAAAAGCCCATGAGGCCAGATGCGCAAAGTCCGCTATGTGCGTCTGCCGGGGCTGAAATCAGCAGGCAATCCGAGTTCTGCGTTAGTCCGTCGTCGGCACTCGTCTGGGTCGAAACCGGCAATCATATATTTTGCGCAAACCATGTTCCAGCGCCGTGTTTCTTCCGTGCGCTTTTCATCAGTTTGAAAAGAGGGCTGCTGAAAAAGCGTTCTGCCCGCCTTCTTGAACGTGTCCCGCATCCTGCCCATGAAGTCCGAGAGCTTACGGTTCAGCTTCTGAGCTTTGCGGCGTAGCCTCTCAGACGCCTTTGCCCGCTCCCGTTGCAGCATAGGGCCAAGCCCCAGCCACTCGAAGAGCGTATCTGTCACCACGCGGGTGGCCCGGCAACCGAAGTAATCCCCTTCCTCGTTTTGGGTGCGCGGCTGCGTTACCCTCATGAATCCCGCTTCCTTGAACAAGGCAATGGCCCGCTCTATCCGGCGCTGACCTATGCCGGAATCCCGCACGATGGTGCGCATGTCGATGTCGATGAAGCCGCTGGCGGGCGTGGGAACGCCCAGGCACATGGAAGCAAGGTCAAGGTGGCTCAGAATCGTTTCCAGCACGATCTGGCAGGCCTCACGGCGTTCTGAGCGGGTCTGACGATTGGGGTGTGACAGCAGCGGGCATTTCTTCGGATGGAAGTACCACGCCTTGGCCCGTTCCGCCGCCAGGGACAGGATGCGCGGCAGGCCGCCTTTGCCCTTTCTTATGGGATGGGCAGGACTCAGCTTCGGCTGCCGGGGATCATGGCCGCAACGGTTGCCGGTGGGGGCGCTCATCGTGTGGCCCTCATGCTCGCAAGACGGGCAAAAAGGCCGAAATGGCTCAGGGTATAAATAGGGTAGAAAAATTCTGCCCGCAACCCATTGTGAGTGCTAGATATTCTGTGTTTTGCCTGTCGCAGGAGCGAAGAAAAGAATGGAAAAATGCCGGAGAAAAGTGGAAGCGTCTTCTGTTCAGAATTGCCTGAAAGACTGCCCTCAACGGCCAGGGTATAAATAGGGTAAATTAAAAAATTCTGTAATTCACTAAAATAAAAGGGTATTTTAGGTATTTTTCGCCAAATTTTCCGCTGGAGGCCGAAAACGAAACAAGGGTTTATGTGCTGCTTTTGCACATAAACCCTTGAAATTATGGAGCCGCCTGTCAGATTTGAACTGACGATCTGCTGATTACGAATCAGCCGCTCTACCAACTGAGCCAAGGCGGCGCGGGGAAATTTGTTTGTCGCGCCAGGGTAGCAATAGGGTAACAGAAACGCAAAATTACCAAAACCATCTTCAGGGTAACTTGCTGATTTCCCTAGCCTTAATCCTTCAAAAAGCTCCGCCGCACTTCTTATTACGAATCAGCTGCTCTACCAACTGAGCTAAGCTGGCGACCGGCTTCTATTGCCAAAAAAGAGCCGCTCTGTCAAGAAGGGCATCAGGGCCGTTCCAGCACCAGCGGGATGGCGTGCAGCTCATGGCTGATTTCTTCCGTGGGTTCCAGGCTCCAGCGGCTGGTTTCGGGCCAGCCCAGGCGCGCCGCCACAGCTTTGGCCACACCGGCCACATTGAGCACCGGATGGCGCTGGAAAACCTGGGGCAGGCCGTAGGTCAAATTACAGACCAAGCATTTGCCCGGCCGCCGGCGCAGTTCAAAGGCCAAAACCGCCCGGTCGGGCGTCACGTTCCGGCAGACCAGCCGTATGTCGTAGGCCCCCTCCTCGGCGCCGCCGAACAGCGCGTCAAAAAAATCATCCGTCCGCTGGGCCGGAAAAGCTGCATCCAGAAAATCCTGATCAAGCGTTGCCACGGTTCTACACACTCCTGCTGAGAGATACGCGCCACTGGGGGCCGCTTCACAATACCATTGCTTCTTAGCGGTAAAAATGCCCGGCCATGTTTCACAAGGCCCGCGAGTTTTCCGCAGGAGGACTTTGCCCGCCGTCAAGCGGAAATCTCAAGCGTACGATGCGTTATGACGCAAGCCGACGCAAATCCTGATCCGTCACGCGCTGGTCCGCGCCGGGCAGGCGCTCCAGAGCAAAATCCGGCAACAATTCCGCCGGGAGCACGGGCCAACCGCGCGGGTTGAGCCCGGCCAGCCGGGCCAGCAGGCCCACAACGCGCCTGGGGTCCGCGCCCCGCTCGCGCAAAACCCGCAAGGACAAACTCCGGTGGCGCTTGGCCAAACGCTGGCCCTCGCCGTCCAGAAGCAGCGGAATGTGCGCATACGAGGGGACAGCATGCCCCAAAAGCCGCAAAAGAGCGATCTGGCGCGGCGTGGAAGACAGGATATCCCGCCCGCGCACCACCTGGTTTACGCCCATAAGCGCGTCGTCCACGGCCACGGCCAGTTGATAGGCCAGCACGCCGTCGGAACGCCGCAAGGCGAAATCCCCGCCGCATTCCGCCAAACAAAAGGATTGGGGCCCCAGCAGCGCGTCCACAAAATCAACGCGCTCCGCCGCGCAACGCAGCCGCACGGCGGCCTTGCGCCCGGCCCGGAGCAGGGTCTCCCGCTGTTCCACGCTCAACTCCCGGCAAATGCCGGGATAGGGCGCGCCCGCGTCATCCACATGCGGGGCCGCGGCCAGCAGGCGCAGTTCCTTTCGGGTGCAGAAACAGGGATAGGTCAGGCCCGCGGCCTCCAGCCGGGCCAATACGTCCGCGTATACGGCTGTGCGTCGGCTCTGCTCATACGGCCCGGCGGGTCCCCCCACATCCGGCCCCTGATCCCAGTCCAGACCCAGCCAACGCAGATCTTCCAATATGGCCGTTGCGAATTCCGGCCTGGAACGCTGGGGGTCGATGTCTTCCAGCCGCAGAATAAGAACGCCCTTGCGCGCCCTCACCGCCAGCCAGGCCAGCAGGAAGGCCCAGGCATTGCCCAGATGGACGTAGCCCGTGGGACTCGGGGCCAGCCGACCGCAAATGCGGTCCGCAGGCTGTTGCGGCGGGCCGCCCTCATGACCGCGAGGCGGCATGGGCTTATTTTTTGTTCCAGGGCATGGCCGAAAGCAGCAAGCCCAGGCCGCAGAAGCCGGTCACTCCGGCAAAGACCAGACCCGCGCCCACAAAGGCGGACAGCCAGATCATGGGCGGCCAGACGAACACTCCGGCCAGGCCCAGCAGCACCAGCGCGCCCGCGCCGATCTGAATCTGGCGGAACAGAGGCATGCTCTGCCGACCGCGCTCCACCGGCAGGCCTTGCTTGGCCCAGGTGCTGACGCCGCCTTCCATCTGCAAGGCGGGTCCTCCGGCCAGCTCTTCCAGCAGGTCACTCTGCTTGGTGGTGCGGTTGCCGGAATTGCAGGTGAATACAATGGGCAGGTTCGGGCTGGCCGGGGCCAGACGCGTCCATTTGATGACGGAGAGCGGGGCCACTTCAGCGCCGGGCACGCGCACGGCGTTTACTTCATCGGGCTCCCGGATGTCCACGAGACGGATTTTTCCGTCCCGAAGTTTTTGCAGGGTTTCAGCGGGACTGATAACAGGAAGCATGAATATACCTATGATTGCTTGCGGCTCTTGGTGCCGGAAGATTTTTTACTTTTCTGGTGGGAAGAGGAGGCCACCTTGGGAGAGGCTTTCTTATCGGAGGCACGGGCAGCGGTTTTGCCGCCCTTGGAAGCGTGCTCGGCCTTGCTTTTTCCAACCTTGGCTGCCTTGGCGGGTGCGGCCTTGGCGCTGCGCCGCGTATCGTTGCTGGCGACCTGCACCACTTTGTCGCGAGAGGCGCGGCGTGTTTTCACACTGCGGCGGGATTTGGCCGGGCTTTTTTTCTGCACGGAGAGTTCGCGCACGGCTTTTTCCTCGGCATAGTCGTTGAGACGGCTTTCGGCCTGGGCCACCAGGTTTTCATTGCCTTCAAAATTCACACGGCGCGCGCCCAGGAAAGTGCTGCTGAAATAGGGGTCACTGAGAGAGTTGATCCGCACTTTGGTGCGGCGGCGCGGGCTGTGGATGAATTTGCCGTCCCCCACGTAAATACCCGTGTGATAACCCCGGCGGGGATGGCGGAAGGCCACAATGTCACCGGCGCGCATATCTTCCTGATTCTTAATGCGCTGGCCCACCGCGGACTGCTCCCGCGCGGTGCGCGGCAACTGCACGCCCACGCTTTTGTAGGCCCAGCAGACAAAGCCCGAGCAGTCAAAACCGCCCGGACTGGACCCGCCCCGCACATAGGGGGTCCCGATGGCCGAACGGGCCTTGCGCAACAGCTGCCTGCTGGCCTGGGCCTGGTCTTCGTCCAGAGCCGCCTCATAGGAACGGCGGAAGCGCTCCACACGCATATTCTCATCGGCGGCATTCTGTTTGGCCGCGCACCCGAAAGCCAGGCCGCAGCCCATAATCAGCGCACACAGTTTCAGATATTTACCCATTCGCACTCCATTCCCAGCATGTTGCGCTTGAAATTGCCGCGTACCGATGAAGTCAATTCACCTTGCGACAATTTCGCGGCGCGGATCTTGTAGAAACCCGCACAGAGCATTCAGACATTTTCAATGCAAGCCATTCCGGCAATGACCGTCCCACCGGCAAGCGGCGGGCAACGGGATAAAAAAACGGGCAGGTCCATCCCGCCCATTCCGGTAATTGCGTCATTCAGGCCTTAAGATCCAGCAGCGTCCCCAGCATGGCGTCGCCGGTACGGACAACCTGGGCGTTGGCCTCATAGGTCCGCTGCGTGGAGATCATCTGCGTCATTTCACGCCCCAGATCCGTGCCGCCGGGATTAACAAAGTCCGACTCCATGGACGCCGGAGCGGTGGATACGGCCGGGTTATTGCGGACCTCGGCGGGAAGCCGTCCGGCAACGCCGGAATCCTGAAGCACGGCATCCAGCCGCACGCCCCGGCCGCCGGGGCCCGTGGCATAGACCGCGTGTTGCGGCGCAAAGCCCGCCGTGTTCACGTTGGCCACATTGTGCGCCGTAACAGCCATACCCCAAGAATGGGCATTCATGGCCGACGCGCCCAGATTCATACTGCCGGTAATGCCGCTCATCATTTACACCTTAGCGGCTCTCATAGCATAAAATCAGCCCACTGCAAAACGCTTTTTCCCGTGCCGGACCGGATCCGCCAAACCCTAAGGCCGAGCGCCTTTCCGGGCTCCGGATGCGGCCAGACCGCGTTCGATGCGGGCAAAGGCGTTATGGTTATGGATGGACTCCATGCTCTCCACCTCCACGCTGAACCAGTCCACATGCGTGTGCCGGGAAAGGCGCTGCGCCACATTGCGCACCACGTCCTCCACAAAGGCCGGGGCGGCAAAGGCGTGCTCGGTGACGAATTTTTCGTCCTCGCGCTTGAGCAGGGTATAGACCGCCGAGGAACCCGACTCTTCGGCCATCTCGATGAATTCCTCCAGCCAGGAAAAGCCGGTCATGCGCACGCGCATGCGCACGATGGCCCGCTGGCTGTGCGCACCCTCACGGCTGATGGCCTTGGAGCAGGGGCAGACGGTCATCACCGGCACGTCCAGATCCAGCAGAAAGGACTGCCCGTTTTCACCCAGTTCGCCGGTAAGGCGGCAGGCATAGGCCACGGTGCCGGGGCTGCCCGAGGCCGGGGCCGCCTTGCGGATGAAATAGGGAAAACTGAAGCGCGCCCAGGCCCGCCGCGCGCCCAGGCGTTCCTTGATGTTTTCCAGCAGGCGGCGCACCGACTGGTAGCTGATTTCCTCATTCCACTCCTCCAGGGCTTCCACAAAACGGCTCATGTGGGTTCCCTTGAAGGCCGAAGGCAGGTCCACGCCCAGGTCCACGCTGGCCACGGTCTGCTGACTGCCCCGGGCGCGATCGCGCACCAGCAGGGGCAGCCTGAGTTCGCGCACACCCACGCGGTCGATATTCAGAGGCACTGTGGGGGCATGGCTTTGTACGTCTTCCATCAGGCCAGATCCTGTCCGGTTGTGGTCACGCTGAACGTGCCGTGTTTGACGCCGCGGCAGGAGATCAGCCGGTCGGCCAGAGCCCGCACGCGCTCGGCCTCGCCCTTGAGCACCAGCACCTCCAGGCAGTTGTAATGATCCAGATGCACATGCAGGGTGGTCACGATGATGTCGTGGTCGTCGTGCTGAATGCGCATCAGCCGCCGCGCCAGATCGTTTTTGTGGTGGTCGTAGACCAGGGTCAGCGTGCCCGCGCCCTGCCCCTGGGATGTCCGCCAGTCCTCTTCGACCAAAGCCTTGCGGATCAGGTCCCGGATGGCTTCCGAACGGTTGGAATAGCCCTTGCGCGCGCAGAGCGCGTCAAAAGGCCCCAATAAATCCTCATCCAGCGATACGCCGAAACGCGCCAGTTTGCCCATACATTCCGCCTGCCGTCTGTAGAAATAATTCCAGCCCGTGCGCGCTCAGTCCGCCCGCCGCCGGATTTCCCATACCTGCACGGTCACCGGCACGGGCTGGGCATAAAGGGGCTCCACCCGCGCGGTATGCACACGCCGCCCCTGCCAGCCGCCGCTGTGCAGGGCGTGCAGAAAAGCCTCATACACTGAGCGCCCCGGCTCGGCCACCCAGGCCGCGCCGTCCGGGGCCAGGGCATGCTCCAGAAAGCGCAGCACCGGCGCCACAAAACGCTTCTCATACATGATGTCCCCGCCCCAGATCCGCGCCATGCTCCGTGCGCGCACCGCCGGGCGCCGCCAGTCCATGAGCGCCCAGCACGGCGGCGTCACGCCATTGAGAGCCGCGTTGCGCGACGCGAAATGCAGGGCGGCTTCCTCGTAATCCACAGCCGTGACCCGCGCGCCCAGCCATTGGCCCACCAGAGCGGTGAGCCCCAGGCCGCAGCCCAGATCCAGGCAGGCGCGGCCCGCGATCTCCTCTTGCCGGGCCGCCAGCCAGCCGGCCAGAGCCACGCTGGAGGGCCAGAGCTCAGTCCAGTAGGGCAGCCGCTCGTCCTCGAAATTATGAGGATCGGCGGTCATGGCATCCCAGAGTTCCTCCAGATCGGCGGCCCGCGTCAGGCGCCATTGCCGCCCCGCCGCGGCCACGCTGATTTCCGGCGTGTAGGCCTCAAGAGCGGCGCTCTGCCCTCCGGGCCCCTGAGATTCCGCCGGGGCGGATGCTGCGGATACGTATTTCACGCGAAGGAATATAGCCCAACGTCCGGGGGCTGTACAGCAGGCCGCATTGTCTCACAGCGGCGCTTCTGCTATGGTGCGTCGTGGAGGCTGAGGGAACCGCATATGGGGCAAGACATTTTTGATCTGATCATCGTCCTGGCGTTGGTCTTTTTTGCCGGACGGGGCTTTGTGCACGGTTTTGTGGGCGAAGTGGCCGGGGTGGTTTCGCTGGTGGGCGGCTTCTGGGCCGCGCACGCCTATCACTCCCTGCTGTCCCCGCGCCTCACGGCCATTGCCGACCCGGCCTGGCGGACCATCGCCGCCTACGTGCTGATCTTTCTGGCCGTGATTCTGGTCGTGGCCGTGCTGGCCCGCCTGCTGCAGAAAATCCTTTCATTTTCCTTCGTCTCCTGGGCGGACAGGCTGGCGGGCGGCCTGCTGGGCCTGGCCAAGGGCGTGCTGCTCTGCGCGCTGGCGCTGCTGGTGTTGCAAAAATTCTTTCACGACGCGCCGTTCATGCAGCATTCGCGCGTCCTGCCCTATTTCAACGCCCTGATGGAACAGGTGCGCACCTGGCTGCCGCCCGATCTCGTGTCCCGCCTGGGAATCTGAACCGGCGCGTCATATGCCCATACTCATACCAAGGATGCACAGCGTTATGGAAAAAAGCGCATTGGAAGAGTTGCAGAACGTCATCGAACGCCTGACGGGCCCGGACGGCTGCCCCTGGGACAAGGAACAGAGCCCGGAAAGCCTGGCCGACTACATTATTGAGGAAAGTCACGAGCTGGTCAGCGCCATCCGCTCGGGCAAAACGGACGACATCCGCGAAGAGCTGGGCGATGTGGCCTTTCTGCTGCTCTTCGTGGCCCGTTTGTGCGAAAAGCGGGGGCAATTCAACTTCAGCGACGCCCTGAACACCAGCCGGGCCAAGATGATCCGCCGCCATCCGCACGTCTTCGGGGACACGGTCTTTGAAAACCTGGACGAGCAGCTCAAAACCTGGGAGGCCATCAAACGCGCCGAACACGCGGACGCCGACGGCGCGCCCCAGGGCATTTTCGACAGCCTGCCCGCCAGCCTGCCGCCCCTGGTCAAGGCCTACCGCATCCACTCCAAGGCCGCGCGCGCGGGCTTCACCTGGCCCGAGGACGAAGAAGTGGAACAGCAGGTGGAGGCCGAATGGCTGGAATGGCTCGACGCCTCGGCCAACGGCGACGCGGAGGCCCAGAAGCACGAACTGGGCGATCTGCTGTTCAGCATTACGGAGCTGGGCCGCCGCAAAGGCATCAAGGCCAATGAGGCTCTGGATCTGGCCACATTGCGTTTCCTGCGCCGCTTCGCCCGCATGGAAGAACTGGCCCGGGAGCAGGGCCGGGACTTCACGGAGCTTTCCCTGGACGACAAGGACGAGCTCTGGAACGCGGCCAAGGCGGAGGAAGAAGCCCAATCCGCCGCCAAGGCCTGACGGAGACGGCCCATGCCGCTACGGACGCGACCTTCAGCTTCCTCCAGGGCCGGACGGTCGGCCGGGCTGCCCGTCCTTCTGTCGGCCGTCATGGCCTGTTGTCTGGCCTCTTGCCTAGTCTGTTGCCTGGCGGCCTGCACGCCCTCAAAACACGCGGCGCGCCCGGCCTCCGGCGCAACGCCGGCCCAGGCCGCAAGCAACGGCCTGCCCAGAGCCGACCCCGGCTATCTGCAATGGCTTGAGCGGCAGTCCATGCTCGGGGCAGCACCCGAACTCACCGCCCAGGTTTCCGGCACGGAACGCATCTGGCGCAACAGCAGCACGGCCCGGCGGTTGCCTGTGCTGCTGGGGGCCGCGCCCAACTGGTTCGCGCTCAATCCGTACACCGTCAGCACAGGACAGCCCGTGTTCCGCGCCCTGGCCGGAGGGACCGGGGCCGGTTTCCCGGACGCGCTGCCCCAGGCCGGGCTCAATGGGCTGTTCGTCTCCCCCACCGGCGAGCGCGGCGACCTCTGGAACAAGCACAACCAGTCCTCGCCCGGCGGGGAAAACGTCGCCTCCCTGCGTTTTGACCCGGCCCTGGGCTCGGACGCGGACTTCGAAAAACTGGCCCAACGCCTGGAACCGTTGCAGATCCAGATGGGCGGCGAGCTGCCCCCGGCGGCCACGGGCCTGGGACCGGACTTCATTCTTCAGGCGCGGCGGGCCGCGCGCTTTGACGGCATCTACGCCATGATCGCGGTGCCGCAGAAAGACTGGGGTCTTTTGCCCCGCCTGCCGGACGAGTGGGAATGCCTGCCCCTGCGGCCCGAAGCCGTGGCGCAACTGGCCCAGCGCGGCCTTTTGCCCGACGCCTTGGTGCGCGATTCCCTGCCCTGGGCCACGCCCGGCGGCTGGGCCGCGACCGGCGAAGTGCGCGGGGCCGACGGCCGGATCCGGCGCTGGGTCTACCGCTACAGCGGCGACGCCCTGCGGCCGGTGCTGCTCTGGCAGGACCCATCGGGCCAAGCCAGGCGCATTTTTTCCGCCGCCATCATCCGGCATACCGGCCTGCAGCAGCAGACCCTGACCGGCCTGCGCCTGGAAGCCCTCATGGGCCTGGACGTGCCCGCCGGAGCGGCTGAAGACGCGGCCGCCGCGCAGGCGGCCCATCCCGGCGGCGGGGATGCGGCCCGCCTCGCCCGACTGACGCCGGGCCTGGACGCTCTGGATGAAGCCGCGCGCGAAGTGCATCGCTACGGCGGCTGGGCCATGCAGGACGACGTGCTGCCGCCCTCGCTCACGCCCGTTGTGCTGGCCGGGGCCGTGGATTTCAGCCGCGACAGCATCACCCCGGCGGCCGCCGCCTATGCCCTGCTCAGCGGCGACGCGGCCCCGCTGGCAGCCCTGCTGCGCGCCTCACAGGCCTCCGGCGTGGACCAGAGCCGCCTGGCGCGCGGTCTGCACGACTGGCAGGCCGTGGACTGGCAGCCCCTGCTGGACCTGCCGCAGGGCCGGGAACTGATCCGCAAGGCGCAGCGTCTGGCCGGCGCCCCGCCCGAGGCCATGCAACTCTGGACCACGCCCGCCTCTCTGGCCGCGCGCGCTCTGGGCCTGAAACCGGCGGAAGCATCGGCTTCGGCGGCGGACGGCAGCGGCAAAAGCGCGGCCCTGCGCGAAGCCTGCCTTTTGCTGCTGGGCTGGCGTGTGGGCCTGCCGGGCTTGAGTTTTGTGAGCCCCCAGGATCTCAGCGGGGCGCTGGACCTATCGCGCTCCACGGCGGATCTGCCCGCCAGCCTGGGCCTGACGCCTCTCTGGGGCGGCAATCCGGGCGGCGTCGCACCTGACGCGCCGTCGGCTTTCGGCGCTCTGGAACAGCAATGGGCGGACAGACAAAGTTTTCTGCACAGTATGGCCCGCCTGTTGCGCGCCCGCCGCGACGCGGGTCTGGCAGAGGGCAAACTGCTGGCGGTATTCAGCGGACCGCCGGGCTGCGTGGCCGTGCTCAGCGCCCTGCCCTCGGGCGGCTGCTGGCTGCTGGCAGCCAACTTTTCCGCTGAAAAACGCATTTTCCCCCTGGCACTGCCCGCCGGTATTACGGCGCGCACTGTCCGGGACATCGGCGGCGGCCAGGACCTGTCTTCCGCCTTGACGCGGAACGGGCACGGCCTTGAACTGGAGCTGGACGGCCGCCATTCCCGCCATGTGCTGCTGGACGGCCCGGCAGCGGGCCTTGGCCGATAGAGTTTTGAGACAAAGTAACATTGAAAAGTTACTTTGCTCCAGCGGCTGCGAAAGCAGACGCCCGCGCCGAAAGCCAAGGCAGGGCCGCGTTCCCGCCGCGCGTCAGCCGTTGCCGCTGGGCGGCTTGCTTGAGCCGTTCACGGCGAAGCCGTGTTACGGATCAAGACAGCAGCGCTACGGATGACGACAGCGACGATAGGCTGAGGGCAGCGTCACCTTTGAGAATGTCAATTCTCAAAGGCAATCTGTTCTAAGAAAGCGCTGATTAATGAAGATTTTTGTTCTCTGCCAAGGACGGCGAACCGCGGGCGGAGGGAGCATATTCAAACCCGGCCTTCGCACGGAATGAGCCGGACGCAGGCAGAGGGCAAAAAAACCATTAATCAGTGATTCCTAAAAGCATCCACCCCTTGCAGCAAGGAGCGACGCCATGACTTCAGACAAAGCCCCCACCCCTTCCCCGGACGCTTCGCCGGAGAGCAGGACGGACGCCATGCCCGACGCCGCTCCGGAGACCACGCGGGCCGCAACGCCGGATCACACGGCCGCTACGGGCACGACGCCCGAACAGACAGGACCAGACGGACAGGACGCCGTTGCCGGTCAGCCGGAAGCTGACGCAACGCCGGATGGCACACACGCCGATAAAAATAAGGGCGGCCATGTGCCGCCGCGCGCGGAAAAACAGGCCGCGCCGGTCCCCCCCGCTGGCCAGGCCGAAAAATTCTTCCAGGCCCTTTGCTGCCTGGGCCCCCTGGTGCTGCTGACAGTGCTGGCGGCCCAGGCCTGGCCGGATTTCTGGCAGGGCTGGCGGGGCGACGCCCTGTATTGCCCGGCAGAGGTCCGGAACATCCAGATCTTCCTGCACGCGCAGCAGGACGGGCAATGGCTGGCCCCGGGGGCGGGCCTGGCAATGGAGTCGGCGGCGGGTTTGGCGGCGCAGTGGCCGGGCTTCACCTGGTTTCTGGCCTCCCTTGCCGCGCTGCTCCCGCCCGCCCTGCTCTTTCCCCTGTCCGGGGCTCTGGCAGCCGCCCTGGCTCTGCTGGGCGTCTGGGGCCTGAGCCGCGCGGCGGGCTTCGGCTCCAAGGCGGCCCTGGCCGCCGGTCTGATTCTGCTCTGCATGCCTATTTTCGCGCCTCTGGCCCATTTCACGGGTCCGGCGGCTCTGGCGGCCGCGCTGCTGCTCTTCTCCCTGATCTGCTTCTGCCGGGGCTGGCAGGCGCAACGCGCCTGGTTCTACCTACCGGCGGGCTTTGTGCTGGCCGGTCTGGCAGGCCTGACCGGCGGGCTCTTCCATCTCTTGCTGCCCCTGCTCGCCAGCGCCCTCTTCCTGCTCTGGCGGGCCACCTTCCGCCGGGCCCAGGCTCTGGACGCCCTGACCGGCTTTGTCCTCCTTCTGCTGCTTCTGGCCCTCTGGCTGGGCGGGATCATCCTCTGGACCAACGCCGAAGGCTATATGCAAGGCCTGTTCGCCACAGTGAGGCAATGGCACGGCCCGGTGACCGCCCGCTGGTGGCTGCCCCTGGCCGTGGCCGGTCTGGGCCTTGTGCCCTGGATCGGCATGGTGGTCTGCGTTTCCTGGCAACGGGTGCTGCGCTCAGCCTGGAGCGATCTCAAGGCCTCCCGAGCGGAACGCGCCGGTTCGGCCTTTGTCTGGATAAGCATGGTGCTGGCTTGTCTGCTGAGCCTGTTCATGCCCATGGCGCAGCTCCAGAGCGTGGCAGTCTGCCTGGCCTGCCTGGCCGCGCCCCTGCTGGGCAAGGCCCTGCTGCGCCTGCCCCATCTGGGCAGCCGCCTGTTTTACCTCATCGCGGCTCTCTGCCTGCTGCACGCGGGCATGGCCCTGGTAGCGGCGAGCTTCGGCTTTTCCCTGGACTGGATGGCGCGCTTTTTCTCCTGGCCCCTCAGCCCGGAACAGCGCGAAATGATTCTGGGGCTCAAGGCCCTGCCCGTGCTCGGCACGCTCTGCCTGCTGGCCGCCGTGGCCATGACCCGTTTTATCCGGCGGGACCATCCGGGCGGCGCACTGCTGTTCTGCACTCTGGTGGCCGTGATTCTCACCCAGCCGGCTGCCCTGATGCTCGCGCCGGAGCTGGCGGCCCTGCCTGAGGCCCATCTGAGCCGCCTCCAGGACATCCGGATGCCGACCATGCCGGAAAACGCCGTGACGCCCGCCGCGCCCGCGACGCCGCAGGAAGAAGGTGCGCCGCCCGTCCCGGCCGCGCCGGAAGCAACTCTGCCGGACCAAGCCCCGAACCAAGCCTCGGAGCAGGCACGGGAGAATGCCGCACCCGCGCCGGAACCGGCAGCGCAGCCCGAGGCCGCCCGGCCTGAAACACAGCCGGAAACGCCGCAAGCCGTCGAGCCCCTGCCGGAAACCGCGCGCGAAGCCGGGCCGGAGCAGACGACCACTCCCGCACCCGTGGCAACGCCCGAGGCCGCTCCCCAATCCTTACCGCAAAGTGGGAAGCAGGAAAACGCGCCCGCCGCGCCCTCTTCCGCCAACTGATTTATTCCATCACACAAGAAGTCAAGAGAGCCGCTCCGGATGTGTTCCGAAGCGGCTCTCTTGACTTCCGCCGCGATCAGACGCGGAAGTCAGGGCATTTCAAGGTTGAAATGCTCTAAGGGGGCTGCGAGAGCAGCCTTCTGCTACGAAGCCGAAGCGCAATTTATTTGCGCTGTTGCCTCTCCCGTTAGCGAGTCTTAGAGCTTTACGGGCGAGGACAGCATAGCCAAGCGGCAAAGTAAGCGTGTTTTTACCTCTGGAATGTGCAGCATTTCAAAGGTAATCCGCTCTGAAGCAATTCACTTTTGAAATAAGCGAATTCTATCTGTTGATGGGCGGCGCATTGCCCCCGGCCTTGAGCATGGTGCCCAGGTGGCGACGGGCCAGAGCCAGCTCTTCCTCGGTGACGCCGGGCATGTCGCGCGGGCGGGTGCCGCTCATGTCGTTGCCTTCTTCCACAATGACCAGGGCCGCGGCCATGCGGCCCATGACGCAGAAAAAGCGTACCGGGTCCCAGCCCTGGGCGCGCACCCATTCCGCCGCTTGGGGCGAATAGAGGAAGTCCGCCTTACCGTTGCGCAAGACCGGATGGGCCTCTTCCTTATGCTCCTTGGCCCAGGCCCGGAAGCGGGGCAGAATTTCCAGAAAACCCACCAGTTCCTTGTCGGTGACCGGCGGTTGATTTTCATACACCGTGACGGCCTGGGCGGCCTTTTTCTGGACGGCGCGCGCCGCCAGGGCGTCCTGGGCCAGGACCGGCGTCAGGCTCAGAGTCGCGACCAGCACCGCGACCAAAGCCAGCCCGGCCCGAAAAAGCCGACGCAGCAACGTCGGCGTTCTGTGATAACCGTTATTCATTCAATACCGAACCGCACTAAATTTAGAGAGTCTGTCCATATTGTGATAGGACTCCACATACCGCAGTGTGCCGGTTTTGCCGCGCAAAACCAGAGAATGAGTCACCGCGTGGCGGGCGCTGTAGCGCACGCCGCGTAAAAAGTCGCCGCCGGAAATGCCCGTGGCGGCGAAGAAACAGTCGTCGCTGCGCACCAGGTCATTGACCGTGAGCACTTCGCGCAGATCTATACCGGTCTCGTTGATGGCCTCTTTTTCCACATAGGACTGCGGGTCCAGCCGGGCCAGAATCTGCCCGCCCATGCCCTTGATGGCGCAGGCGGCCAGCACGCCTTCCGGAGTGCCGCCCGTGCCCATCATCACGTCCACTTCGGAACGCGGGTCCACAGCCATCAGCGATCCGGCCACGTCGCCGTCGGTCTGCAACTGGATGCGCGCCCCGGCGGCGCGGATTTCCTCGATCAGGCGCTGGTGACGCGGCTTGTCCAGCACAAAGACCACCAGATCCTGCACGCTCTTGCCCATGGCTTTGGCCACATTGTCCAGGTTGACCCTGACCGGCGCGTCCAGGTCGATAACGTCGCGCGCCTCGCGCGCCACCACCAGCTTCTGCATATAGTAACTGGGACCGGGATCGAACATGCTGCCCTTGGGGGCCACGCCCACCACGGAAATGGCGTTGGGCCGCCCGTAGGCCAGCAGATTGGTGCCTTCCACCGGGTCCACGGCCACGTCCAGACGCGGACCGTCGCCCATGCCCACCTTTTCGCCGTTGTAGAGCATGGGCGCATTATCTTTCTCACCCTCGCCGATGACCACCATGCCGTCGATGTGCAGGGTGGAAAAACTGATGCGCATGGCGTCCACGGCCGCGCCGTCCCCGGCCTCCTTGTCGCCGCGGCCAAGCCAGCGGGCTGATGCCAGGGCCGCGGCCTCGGTGATGCGTACAATATCAAGGGCCAGGTTTTTCTCCGGTGCTTCCGCCATGACATCCTCCAGCTGATGGAACTGCGTTGTTTGAGAACTGGTTTTACTCCACTGCGCGCCGGGCTTCAAGGGAAAAGCCCGGCCCCTTCAGGGCAATCGAATGAATGCCTTAATCGTCGGATATTCATTTGCATCCATACGTGTGCCTTCCTTAAATCCGCGAACACAGCCGACGCAGTCGGCAAGTGAGCGGGGGCTGGTTTTGCGGGAATTTTGCAAAATTGGCGATTTTTTCGTGCGGGCAAGGCAGCGGCACGTTTTTGAGCGGAGCATACTTGAGTATGTGAGCATCAAAAATGCGCCGGTAACGCCGCCCGCGCGGAAAAGGCGGATTTTGTAAAATAACCGCAAAGGTACAGGAAGGCTGACGCAAGAGTATTTTTCTTTTTCGTTCTATTCATTCAATTGCCCTGCCGACAGCTTCGCCCGGACCCGCTTACGGCAGCCGGTAGCGCCCGGCCACCGGCGCCTGCCAGCCCGCGCCGAAGGGCACGCGGCTCACGTGCAGGGCCAACGGTTCCTGGCGGCGCTTGAATTCCGCCCGGAACAGCTTGTCGCGCACCTCGCGGCAGACATCGCTCATGGGCTTGTCCTGCCCCTGGGCGGTAGGCTCCAGCAGTTCCTCCAGCATGGGGTCCAGCTCCTCGTAAGGGGGGATGCTGTCCGCATCCTTCTGGCCGGGCCGCAATTCGGCGGAAGGCGCTTTGTCAAAGACGTTCCGCGGGATGATCTCCGCGCCCCGGTGGGCATTGTACCAGCGGGCCACGGCATAGACCTGGCTTTTGGTCAGATCCGCGATGACCCCCAACGCGCCCACGGCGTCGCCGTACAGGGTGCAGTAGCCCATGGCCCCTTCGCTCTTGTTGCCGGTGTTCAGCACCAGGGCCCTGGCCCGGTTCGCCAGGGACGTGAGCAGCGTGCCCCGGATGCGGGCCTGCACGTTTTCAAAGGTCACCTCGCCCGCATACGGCGGGAAAAGATCCAGGCCCGGCTTGAGCGTCGCTTCAAAGGCTCGCATCAGAGGCTCAATGGGCAGGGTCACGGTGGACACGCCCAGATTGTCCGCCAGCCGACGGGCGTCGGTCAGCGAATCCTCGCTGGTGTACGGCGAGGGCATCAGCACGCCGGTGACCTTGTCCGCGCCCAGGGCTTCCACCGCGATGCAGCAGACCAGGGCCGAATCCATGCCGCCGGAAAGCCCCAAAATGGCTCGTTCCGCGCCGCACTTGCGCACAAAGTCGCGCGTGCCCAAAGTCAGGGCGCGCCAACCGGCTTCCTCGGCGCTTCGGCAAAGCTCCTCCACCCTGCCGGACCCCCGGGCCGTGTCCACCACCAGCACGTCTTCGGCAAAGGCCTTGCCGCGCGCCAGGAGCTGGCCGGTGGGGTCAAAGGCCAGACTTTGGCCGTTGTACACGCGGCTGTCGTTGCCGCCCGCCGGATTGACCGAAAAAAGATGTATGTGATGCCGGGCCGCCACATGCGAAAGCATGTGCTCGCCCGCCTCCTGCGCGCCCACGCAATAGGGCGCGGCGGCCATGTGCACCACGGCGTCCACCCCGCGCTGGACCAGCTCCATGAGCGGATTATGGCCACTGGCGTACTGGGTTTTCCAGAACGCGCCGTCCTCGGCCACGGCGTCCTCGCAGAGCACCACGCCCAGCCGCCAGCCGCCCAGGCTCAGGATGCCGCAGGACACCCCGCGGTCGAAATAGCGCACGTCGTCGTCCTGGCCCGAATTCCGGCCCATATTCTGATAGACCTTGCGCGAAGCCACCTGCCACTGGCCCTTGTCCACCAGCACGCCCGCGTTGGAGAGCAGACCGGCGGCATAGACGCTGGGCACCGGCGCGCCCACCAGCAGGGGCGGCCCGTCCTTCAGGGCCTCGGCCAGATTCCGCAGGGCCGTACGGCAGCCCTGGGCGAAATCAACGGCGCGCAGATAGTGGCCGGGAGCCACGCCGCAGAGGGCCAGCTCCGGCGTGACGCACAAGTCCGCCCCTTCCCGCGCGGCCTGGCGCGCGGCCTCCAGAATGCGCTCCTGATTGCCGGCCACGTCGCCGGTGACGCTGTTGCACTGCAATAAGGCGATTTTCATTCCACGGCCTCCCCCGCGATTAAAACATAAAGGAAATACTGATTAATGAAGATTTTTATTCTCCGCCAAGAAGGGCGAACTCCGGGCGGAGGGAGCATATTCAAACATATTCGACCACCGCACGGTGTGAGCCCGACACAGGCGGAGGGCAAAAAGACCATGAATCAGTGTTTCCTTAAAAATATCCATGCAAAGGGCCACCCGGCGCGGCCAGCGCTTCCACTCCGCGCGTGACGGCCGGATCCTCTTCCAGAGGGGGGGCATGGAAGGGCTTGAGGCGGGCGTCCAGAACCAGGGGCGCAGCGCAGGACCAGTGCTTGGCGCGTGTCTGGGCATGCGCGCCGTAGCTGTCCGTGGCCGGGTCCGAACGGGTGAAGACCACCCAGAGAAAATTGTCCAGCCCGGCGGCGCAGAAAGCGGCATCGTCCACCACGGCCACCAGCGGAAAGGCCTCCCGCTCGGGCCAGGCTTCCAGGCGGCGGGCCAGTTCCTCCATACGCGGGTCCGGTTCGCCGCGCTCCAGCGAGTGCGCCGGGCCGCGCACGACCAGCAGGCCCGGTCCGGCCACACGCGGCTCGGAAAAGCCCTCGGGCAGATCCGGAGCGCCGCGCAGTTCCAGGCCCAGCTCGCGCCGTTTTTCCCCGGCCGAGGCCCAGATCAGCTTGGAGCCTTCGTGCAGGCCGCAGCCCGTATAATCCAGGGTATCGCTGGTACTGCGGGTCAGGAAATGCAGGTCGCGGCTGAAGTCGGTCCGCTCCAACAGGTGGCGCAGAAAAGCGGGCACGTCGCGGGCGCACAGGCCAGGCGCGTCCTCATGCGCGGCCAGCAACACGTATTTGGCAAGGGCGGTCTGGGTGGCCCCCAGCAGATGCAGGGCCGCCGTGAGCAGTTCGCGCGGCCTGCGCCGCGCCTCGTAAGGAGTGTAACGCTCGCTGCCCAGGGCCAGCAAAAGAGGATGCACCCCGGCGACATCCACGGCATGCACCTCGCGCACGCCCTGGAAAACCTGGGGCACCAGGGGCGCGGTGAGTTCGTGGATGAAGTCGCCGAAAACCGTATCCTCCTGCGGCGGGCGGCCCACGGCGGTAAAAGGCCAGACCGCGTCCCGCCGGTGGTACACGGCGTCCACCTTGAGCACCGGGAAATCGTGCCGCAGGCTGTAGTAGCCCACATGATCCCCGAAGGGCCCCTCGGGCTTGAGCCCCGGCACGAGACGCCCGCTGATGCAGAAATCCGCCTCGGCCAGAACGGGCAAACGCAGCTCCGGGGCGCGCGCCAATTCCACCCGGCGTCCGCCCAGCAGACCGGCGAAGCGCAGTTCCGAGAGTCCCTCGGGCAGGGGCATGACCGCCGCCACACTCAGCGCGGGCGGGCCGCCCACATAGACATGCACCGGCAGTTCCTCACCCCTGGCGATGGCATTGGCGTGGTGCGCGCCGATGCCCCGGTGGATCTGATAATGCAGGCCCGCCTCGTCGGGCGCGTAGGCGTTGCCCGCCAGCTGCACCCGGTACATGCCCAGGTTGGAGGCGTTCAGGCCGGGGCGGCAGGGGTCTTCGCTATAGACCAGGGGCAGGGTGATGAAGGGTCCGCCGTCGCCCGGCCAGCAGGTCAGGCGCGGCAGATCGGCGAGATTGCAGTTGCACTCCAGCACCGGAGCGCCGCCGTTCCGCTTCGCGCGCGGCAGCATGCGGACCAAGCCGGGCAGCGCGGCCAGCGAACGCCAGGGCCGCCGCAGGGCCGCCGAGGGATCGGCCTTGGCCGCCAGCACGGCGTCCACGGCCCGCAGACTGTCCCGGAAAATATAGCGCAAACGCTCGCGCGTGCCGAAGAGATTGGCCAGCATGGGAAAACGCGTGCCCTTGACTCTGGTGAAGAGCAGAGCCGGGGCCTTGGCCCGGAATGCCCGGCGCTGCACGGCGGCCAGTTCCAGATAGGGGTCCAGTTCCACATCCACGCGCCGGAGCTGCCCTTGGGCCTCCAGATCCACCAGGCACTGGTTCAGGTTGGCGTAGCCCATCAGCAATCCCCTTTTCGCGCCGGGAGCTCCACCGCGCCCAGCATCCGCCGTCCCGCGAGAACCTCGCGGAAGTCGGCCAGGATGCGGGCGTGGTCAAAAGCCAGTGGTTCCGGCAGATCGTCCGGCGGGTAAAAAGCAGCTCCGGCCGCGTCGTCTCCGGCGCGCAGGGCTTCGGGATCACGGGGCCTGCCGGTGAAGACCACGCTCAGGGTATGTTGACGGGGATCACGGTCCGGGCGGGAATAGACGCCCAGCAGACCGGTCAGTTCCACATCCAGACCGGTTTCCTCGCGCATTTCGCGCACAGCGGCGGCCTCGGCCTGTTCGCCCTCGTCGATAAAACCGCCGGGCAGGGCATAGCCCAAAGGAGGATTGGCCCGCGTAATGATCACCACGCCGCGTCCCGGCTCATAAATAACCACGTCCGTGGTGGGCGTGGGATTGCGGTAACAACTGTAGGGCTTGCCGCAATGCGGGCAGATCACGTCTTTCTTCATGCGCTTTCCCGGAAAAATGAAGTGCGGCCGTATGGTAAGCCAGTCCGGCCCGCGCCGCAAGGTACAGCGCCGTGCCGGGCCATTCCGCTCTTCGTCCGTTGTTTTATTCTGCCCTCCGGGCATCAGGGTTCTCGCTTCGCTCCGGCTTGGGCCGCCTCCGGCGCGGGCAGGCGGCCCAAACGCCGGGAGGCGTAAAGCCTCCATGCCGGGAAAGGCCGACGCCCTGACCTTACAGACAAAGAAAGCCCGCATCCGTGAGTGCCCGAACGCCGACCGCGCCGACACGCAACAGGCGCAGGCGCGCGCAACCGTCTTCCTCGCCCGCCGGAGATTCGGGCAGCGGTTCCGGCAAAGGTTCCGCCAGGGTGGAGGGCTCGCCCCCGGCGGGCTGTTCGGCCTCGCTCAGGGCGGGCAGCAGGCCGCCCCCATCGCCCGATTCCGCCAGGGCGGACAGCAGTTCCGGGTCCAATTCCTCCAGAGTGCGGGCCGGGGGACGCCCGCTCAGATTGGCGCTGCTGGCGGTCAGCACGCCGCCCGCCAGATGCGCCAGCCGGGCGGCCAGCGGATGCGGCGAGACGCGCACCGCCGCCTTGCCGCCCGCACTGAGCAGAGGTTCGGGCAGGCCGGGCCGGGCAGGGAGCAGCAGGGTCAGCGGGCCGGGCCAGAAACGCGCGACCAGCTCCGGCGGCGCGGCTTCCAGCCGGACCACGTTTCCGGCCTGGGCCGCATCGGCGGCCAGCAGGGGCAGGGGCCGCTGGACGGGCCGCCGCTTGAGCTGGTAGATACGGCCCACGGCCGCCGCGTCGGCGGCCAGACAGCCCAGACCGTAAAAGGTTTCGGTGGGGAAAATCACCACGCCGCCCCGGCGCAGGCATCGGGCCGCAGCTTCAAGATCAAGCACGCGGCAGGGGGAATCGAACATGACAGGCAAACCTTTGCGGCTGATCAGCGTGGGCCGTCTGAAGACGCCGTTCTGGAAAGACGCCGCCGCCCACTATCTGGCGCGGATCACGCGCTGGCGGCGTCTGGAATGCACGGAAGTGCGCGACGGGGACGCGGCTCTGCCCCCGGACCGGCGCAACTCCTTGGAAAGCCGGCGGATTCTGGAGGCTCTGGCCCCGCAGGACGTGCCCCTGGTGCTGGACGAGCGCGGCCTCAGTCTGACTTCGCCGCAGCTGGCGGCCCTGCTGCGGCAACTGGACCAGGAGGCGCGCGGCCGGGCCTGCTTTATTGTGGGCGGGGCCTGGGGCCTGGACGAGGCCGTGCGCGGCCGGGCCTACCGCCTGATCAGCCTCTCGGCCATGACCCTGCCGCACGAGCTGGCCCGCGTGGTCCTGCTGGAGCAGCTGTACCGGGCGGAGTGCATCCTGCGCAAGGTGCCGTACCATCATTGATCCGGCGCTGGTCCGGCGCTTCCGGGCCGCCGCCGGTTTCCGTTTCTTGTAGAGATTGCCGCCGTCGCCGTCAATGTGCGGCGGGCGCACCCTTTCCGCTTCAACCTCACCTATTTTCAAAACAGGCTTGACTCGCCTCTTGTATCGGCATAGCTTCGATAGCACGTTTTTTATATACATAACATATTTTACATACGCATATAAAAAACGTAGCACTTCGACAGGCTGACGCGCCGCGTCATGGGGGAAACACCACAATAAACGCGGCTGGAGGCCGCAAGGGGGGAGGTTTCGGCATGGGGAAGGTTTTCAAGCTGATGCTCGCGCTGGCCGCGTGTCATGTTCTGGCGGCAGGCCCGGCGGCGGCCGAGGGAGATACCGCAGCGGCGCAGCCCGCCGGGCGCAAGGAGGCGCTCACCGAAGGCAGCCTGGCGGCGTACACCCTGCCGCCGGTAACCATTTACGGAGTGGCCGATCAGGCGCCCACCGTACCGGTCATGACCCGCTTCGGCACACAGTTCAACGTACTCACCGAAGAGCAGATTCAGCTCCAGAACTCCCTGGATTTTTATGACGCCCTGCGCAACGTGCCGGGCGTCATGTACCAGAAAAAGAACATCATCGGCGGCCAGACCGGCCCCAGCCTGTATATTCGCGGACGCGGAGCCAGCCATCCCAGTCCGGACCTGAGCATCTTTTTCGACGACGTGCCCCGCAGCGGCGTGCTTTACGGCCAGGCCCTGGCCGACGGCATTCCGGTCTACGCCCTGGGCGGTATGGAAATTTACAAGTCGCCCCAGCCCTCGCGCTTCGGCAGCGGCTACGGCATGATCAACTTCATTCCCAAATACATGACCGAAGACGGCTACGAATTGCGCCTGGGCTTTGAGGCGGGCAGCTTCGGCACCGTGGCCGAAAACCTGGGCATGGGCGCGAAGAAAGACGGCGTGGACATTTACGCGGCGCAGAGCTTTATCAGCACCTTGGGGCACGAAGAACACACCGCCGCCCATCAGGCCAGCTATTACGCCAATCTGGGCTTCCAGTTCAGCGAAAACTGGAGCCTGCGCCTCATGGCCAACCGGGTGGACGCCGAAACCCAATCGCCCAACAATGCCGTCACGGGCAGCAGAACCCAAGGACCCAGCACGTACCTGATGGCTGACCGCTACGACACCGGCACAAGTCTGGCGACGCTGTCCCTGAACAACACCTATGACAATGCCCGAGGCTATCTGAAGGGCTATTACAACCACACCCTCTTCCATATCCGGGGTGAAGACGGCGAGGCCGCCACTTCCCGCCAGACCAATGTGCTCTACGGTTTGCGTGGCCGGGAGACCTTCAGCCTCTGGGAAGGCAATGAGATTATGGCCGGTTTCGACCTGGACGTGACGGAACTGCAAAACGACCAGCGCAAATACGCTACGGACACCACAAGATCCTGGGATTTTCCCACGCAGACCCTGTTCTCCCCCTATCTGGCCGTGAGCCAGACCTTCGGCAGCGAAGAAAGCTTCCACGTCACGCCCTCGGCGGGCATCCGCCTGTACACCAGCGACGTTTTTTCGGACTACGCCTCGCCCCAGGCCGGTCTGGTGCTGGGCTACGCCAACACCAATCTGAGTTTCGCCTACGCGCGCGGCGTGAATTACCCCAGCCCCGTGGTCCTGCAGGGTTTCCTGGCTGACCGGTCCCTGCCCGGCTACCTGAACACCAAGGACATCAAGCCGGAAGTGGTGGACCATTACGAAGTCGCCCTGAGCCACGTCCGGCCCGGCCTGTTCAGCGCGAGCGCCACCTATTTCCACGACGACGGCAGGGACCGGCTCAGAGCCAATATGGCCATGGCTATGCCCGTCAGCGATTCCTTTTTCAACTCCTCTACCGCTGAATACAAAATCGACGGCCTGGAACTGGCGGGCAGCGTAACCCCGCTGGACGGGCTGGAAATTTTTGCCGGGGGCACCTGGCTCAAGGCCTGGGCCAAGGGCGACGACGGCAAAAGCACGGACAAAATGCCCTATACGCCCAGCTTCGCCCTTCAGGCCGGTTTCAAGTGGAAATTCTGGGAGCACTTTCTGCTCAGCGGCGACTACCAGCACCTGCAAAATGTCTACGCGGGCAATCTGATGCGGGGCACTCCCCCAAAAAATCCGAACAGCAACTTCACTGAACTGCACGACGTGGACAAACTGCCGGACATCAATGTGGTCAATCTGCGGCTGGACTACCTCTTCAGCTACGACGACCTGCATCTGGAAGAAGGCCGGGTCTTTGTGGCCGTCAACAATGTGCTGAACACGCCTTACGCCTACGCGATGCAGAAAACCGCCGACAACACGGACCGGCAGCTTTATTACATGCCCGGCACCTCCTTCATGGCGGGATTTGAACTCAAATTCTAGACCCACGCCTCTCGAGGCCGCCGCTCTTTGCCCGGAGCGGCGGCCTCGTCAGCCTGGAACTTTTATGGAAACGTTTATGGTGGACGAAGAACACTGCGCCGCGCGGCGGCATTTTTTTGAGGACCATGCCGAAGGCTGGGAGGATCGCAACTATTCCCCGGAAAAGTTGCGGCGTCTGGAGAGCCTGCTGGCGCGTGTGGATTTGGACAGGGGCATGACCGTCTTGGACGCCGGTTGCGGCCAGGGGGTGCTGCTGCCCTTTCTGCGCCGCCGGGTCGGCGGAGAAGGCCGCCTCATCGCCCTGGACGCCTCGGCGGCCATGCTGCGTTGCGCCGCGCAACGCCATCCCGACGCCTGGATACTGCATGCGGGCGTGGAAGCCGTTCCCCTGCTGGACGGCTATGTGGATGCGGTGATCTGCTTTTCCGCCTTTCCCCACTTCAGCGACAAGGAAGCGACGGCGTGTGAATTTTATCGCCTGCTCAAGCCCGGAGGCGCGGCCTATGTCCTGCACATCGACGGCCGGGAAAAACTCAATGATCTGCACGATCAGCATCATGCGGTATGCGGCGACCATTTGCCCTGCCCGCACGGGATGAAGAAAATCTTCAGCCAGGCGGGTTTTTCAAAGATGCGGGCGGATGAAAGCGCGGAGCACTATTATTTTGCCGCTTGCAAACAGGAGTGAGACATGCGGGTCACTTCCATTCTTTCCCCGGTTTTCCTGCTGTGCGCGACCCTGGCCGTCTTTCTGGCGACGGCTGCGTCCCCGCAGGCCCGGTCACTGAAAATCATCGCCGGTACGTCGCTCATTGAGGGCATCGCCAGAGATCTCACGGCCGGAGAAAGCGAAATCCTCACCATTATCCAGGGTTCCAGCTGTCCCGGCCATGAAAACGCCAAAACCTCGGACTTCGTTTTCGCGGCCAAGGCCGACCTTCTGCTGATCCATACCTTTCAGAGCCGCATGCCGCAGATCACGGGCATGCTGGAGGCCATCGACAACCGGCGACTGCGCGTGACGGCGCTGGGTCCGCACGGGAGCTGGCTGGTGCCGGAAAACCAAAAGGAGGCCGTGCGCCGCATTGCCGCCGCGCTGATCGACATTGCCCCGGATCAGGCCCCTGCGGTGGAACAGCGCATGCGCCGACGCCTGGAGCGGGTGGATGGCGCTGCCGCCGCATGCGGGCGCATGCTCGCGCCCGTACGGGGCAAGGCCGTGCTGGCCGCTGAAATGCAGGCGGAATTCGCCCGCTGGGCCGGGCTGGACGTGCTGCGGACCTACGGCCGGGCCGAAGACCTCAGCGCCGGTAATCTGGCCGGCCTGCTGGACAACGTGCGTGACAAAAACGTGCGCGGCGTGATCGACAACCTGCAGAGCGGCGCGGACGCGGGCCTGCCCCTGGCACTGGAGCTGAAGGTGCCGCATCTCGTGCTGTCCAATTTCCCCGGCTCCGCCCCGGACGTGCCGGATTACTTCAGCCTGCTGCGCGCCAATGCGGAACAGCTCGCACGGCTGTAACACGGCAGCCGCCGCCCGGCCCCGCGCTCTGGCCCGTCTGATCGGGGTGGACGTCAGATTCGGCCCGCGCCGCGTGCTGCGCGACATCACACTCGAAGTCGCGCCCGGCGACTTCTGGACTCTGATCGGCCCCAACGGCGCGGGCAAGTCCACCCTGCTGGGGCTGTTCAACGGCCTGACGCCCTGCTCCACGGGCCGCGCGGAGTATGCGGGCCTGCCGGTGACGCCCAAAACCGCGCCCGCCGTCCGTCTGAAAATCGCCCACGTTTTCCAGACCTCGGACCTTGACCCCAAGATGCCGCTCTCGGTCTTTGAATCCGTGCTGGGCGGCACCTACGGCCGCCTCGGCCTGTTCAGGCGACCCGGCCCGAGGGAAAAGGACCTGGCCATGCACGCCCTGGAAACCGTAGGGCTGGCCGATCTGGCGGGCCGTCCCATCGGCCACCTGTCCGGCGGCGAGCGCCAGCGTACGGCCCTGGCCCGCGCTCTGGCCCAGGAGCCGGAACTGATTTTGCTGGATGAGCCCACCGCCGCCCTGGACTGGCAGGCCCAGAGGGATATTCTCAACGCCGTTGCCGCCCTGCGACGGGACTTTGCGCTGACTGTCTTTATGGTGACCCATGACCTCAACGCGGTCTTCAATCTGGCCCGAAAGGTCGCCATGCTGCGCGAAGGGCGGCTGATCTGGCAAGGCGACGTCAAGGACGCCATGCAGCCGGAACTGCTCAGTTCCCTGTACGGCGTGCCCATCGCCATCGCCGACTGCAACGGCCGCAAGGCAGCGCTTTTTTAGGGCAATTCACCGTTAAACAGGCGAATTGCCCTAGCGGCCGCGAGAGTCGAAGCATGCGGCCGACGTAACGTTTGAAATATTCCACAAGGCTTTCAGGCAAATCCTTGCCCGAGCAGCCGGAGACGGCATTACTCGCCGTTAAGCCCATTTGAAGTGTTGATTGCTGTTGGAGGCGCTTTGGAATCCTTCCTGAGCTATGAATTCCTGCAACGGGCCCTGCTCATGGCCCTGCTGGGCGGCGGCGTGTGCGGGGCCATAGGCGTCTTTGTGGTGCTCTGGCGCATGAGCCTTGTAGGCATGTGCATATCCCACGCGGCCTTTGCCGGAGCTCTGCTGGGCCTCTGGCTCGGCCTGCCGCCTCTGGCCGGAGGCCTGGCCGCCAGCCTGGGCGCGGCCTCAGCCGTGGGTCCGCTGGCCGAGCGTCCCGGCTTCAGTCTGGATACGGCCATGGGCGTGATCTTTTCCGTGGTCATGAGCCTGGCCATGCTGGCCCTTGGCTTGCTGCCCGGCGCGCGGACCGAGGGCTTGAGCCTGATCTGGGGCAGCCTGCTCACAGTGACCCGCCTTGATCTGGCGCTTATGGGCGGCACGGCCTTGCTGCTCTTTGCCTTCATCTTTGTATTTTTCAAAGAAATCCAGGCCATCATCGGCCAGAAGCAGGCGGCGCTGGCCTCCGGCATTCCGGTCCGTAAAATCCGCTACGCCAGCCTGATTCTCATGGGGCTGGTGGTGGCCTTTGCCCTCAAGGCCATCGGCGGCCTGCTGATCTTCTCGCTTATCGTCACTCCGGCGGCCACGGCCCTGCAACTGACCTACAGCCTGCGCCGCATGTTCATTCTGGCGGCCCTGCTGGGCGCGGCGGCTTCGGCGGCGGGGCTCTGGTTCTCCTTCCACTTCTCCGTGCCGCCCGGTGCGGCCATTGTACTGACTGCCGCCGCTTTTCTGCTGGCCGCCATCCTGCTCTCTCCCAAAAAACGCGGAAAAACGGTGTGAAACACGGGGAAATCCAGGCGGCACAAGTCAGCCGGGACGGCCTGCCCCCAGTCTGGGACGGACATCAGGCACCCGCGCCGGTTCCGGGCACGCGAAACGCGGCGCTTGCGTTCCCGCCCGCCCGGCCGCGCGGTCCGGGCCGCGTCTGGAAAGGCTGGCTGCTTTCCTGCTGCCTGCATTTCTGCCTGCTGGGCGGCATTCTGGCCTTCGCCGCATATCAGGTGGAGAAAGAAGAACCGGTCTATCGGGTTGCTCTGGTCGCCCTCGGCGACATGAGCCCTGCGGGAACAGGCGCGGGACTGCCGGGAGGCACAAGAGGCGGTGCGCCGGACACCGCACCCGTCCAAGACCCCGGTCCCCCGCCCGCTCCGGCGGCCGAACCCGCCGCCGGTAAAAACGCAGTGACGCATAAAAGCGCGGATACGCCGCACCCGGTTGCGCCCGCAAAAACACGCTCTCCCGGAAAGGCCGCCGGGAAAAACGAAAAAAGGCCCACAGCGCCCCCCCAGGAACGGATGCCATCTCCCGCCGGGCCGTTGACGCCGCAGGCATCAGGCGGCCAAGCCGCGACCGTACCGGCAGGTTCCGCCGGGACGGGTACGCGGCACGACACGGCGGCCAGCAGCGCGGGCACAGGCGGAAGCGGAGGTTCCGGGCTTTACATGCCGGGACAACTGGACCATCTGCCGTCCGTGCTGCGGCCCGTCAAACCGGACTATCCTCCGGACGCCAAAAAGAAAAGGATTGAAGGCCGCGTGGTCGTACGCCTGATTGTGGACAGCACGGGCCGCCCGACGGAATGCGCCGTCCATGCCGCCGAGCCGTCAGGCTACTTTGAGGAAGCTGCGCTCGGCGCCGCGCGCAAAACGCGCTTTATCCCCGGCAAAAAAAACGGACGGCCGGTGAGGACCCTGGTATTGCTGCCGTTCGCCTTCCGCCTGCGCTAGGATCTGTTTCCGGCTTGTCCTTTCGCCCTCTGCCCGCGTCAAGCGCCTTCCGCGCGAAAGTAGTTTCCGGACGACCTCAGAGCACCTCGTAAATCCGGGCAAAGACATTGTCGTAAACCAGCTTGAAGTAGGGCGAGAAGCGCGGATCCTGCGGGTCGCCCACCAGCAGCTGGACCATCAGCGAATTGTACAGGCCCTGATCCACGGCCAGTTTTTCGTCCGTGACCCGATTAAAGAGGAAGTTCACGTTCCGCCGCCCGGACAGAAATTCCTTCTGCTCCTCGGGCGTGGCCTTGGGGTGGGCGTCGAACCATTCCTGCACGTAATTGCGGCGGGTCACACCCGTTTCCTCGAACACGCTGATCGACGAAGGATAAATGGTGCTGGTGCTGCCCTCCAGACGTACTTCGCCCGTGTCCAGGCGGTAGGCCAGCGCCTGCGGCACAATGGACAGCGCGCCGCCCTCGCCCTGGCGGGTCACGAAATTCCAGTTGCCGAAATTGCTGATCCAGAAGCCCAGGCGCAGCATTTCAAAGCTGACCACCACAAAAAGCCGCCCCTTGGCTTCCACCAGCGGGGTCTCCGGCGAGCGCAGTTTGTCCATGAGGGCCTGGGCCGCCCGGCCGTCCAGGCCCTCAAAGACATTCCCCGGCTCGTTGCCCATCTTGGCCGTGTAGCGGATCAGCTGCCGGGCGAAGCGCGCGTTGTCCGTGGCAAAGACCGCGGCGGGCAGGTAGAGCGAAGGCCCGGCGTGCTGCGCGCCGTCCGCGATGGTCGAGCGCCGCGCGAAATGGTGGGCCGCATAGCCCCAGTCCCACCAGAGCCAGAGCTTGGCGTCCTCGGGGGTCATGGTCCGGGCGCGGGTCAGCGCCTCGGCGTGGCGGCGGTTGATTATGGGTCCCTGGGAGATGGCCTGGATCATATCCGCGAAAGGAGCCACCAGCAGGGCCAGCAGAATACAGGAGGTCGCCACGCCCGCCACGGCCCCGCGCAGATCGGCGCGCAGCAGGCGCTGCAAGAGCCAGTACAGGGGCAGGGTCAGGCCCACGGCCACCACCGGCGCGCCGAACATGACCATCCGGCCGCCCAGCTTGGTGCTCAGCAGGCCCAAGGCCGCCAGGGGCAGCAGAAAAAGCGCGCCGGGCCGCCGGAAAAGCACCAGGACAAAACCGGCCAGGCCAACGACGGCGGCTTCCATCCAGGGATGGAAATAGGGGAAGAGCGCCGCGAAGCTCAGATCCTGCACTTCAATAATGGACTGGGCCACCGAGGGATAGACCAGACTCATGCCCTCGCCCGTGCTTCTCACGTCGCCGCTGTGCTTGAGATAGGCGTTGGCATGATTGATCAGGGTGGTCAGGATTTCGCCCTGCACCAGCAGGGCCGCCGCGCCCAGCCAGAGCAGGACCAGGACCAGGGGACGGCAGAGCAGGTGGCGCAGCCCGCGCCCGGCCTTGTTCCCGGCCAGGAGCAGAATCAGGCTGAAACCGAAGCCCGCCGGGCCGCCCAGGGTGGGCAGGGCGTAAGCCAGCCCGCCCAGCAGCAGAATGCCGCGCCGCCCGCGCGGGGCCATGATCAGGGCCATCAAGGCCAGCAACACCACATTATAACGGATCAGATAGGGAAAAACCGAATGCCATTCCTGGGTCCACCAGGAAATGACGCCCGACGCGCCCAGCAAGAGCACCCACTGCCAGCGCAGGGGATTGCCCAGACGCTCCAGGTGCGCCTCATCCGCGCCGCGCTCGCCCCAGAGGCGTTGCGCCGCCTTGAGGCCGGATCCCAGGGCCAGCCGCCGCAGGATCATCCGCGGCAACAGCATGTAGCGCATGGCCCAGCAGGCCGGAGCCAGGGTCATCAGGAGCGGAAAAAACAGGGTCACCAGGTCGGTATCATAATAGCCCAGCAGGGTGCGGGCCAGAAAACCGGGAGCCAGAGAGGTGATCAGCCCGGCGGCCACGCCCGCCTCCATGCTGCCCAGGGCCCAGACCCAGGCGAAGACGATCACCGCCACCAGGCTTGCCAGCACCGCCGGGAACCAGAAGGCCACGGCGGCCGGATAGGTATGCAGGGTCTGGGCCATGAGCCGCAGCATCTCGGCCATGGGATGCCCCACGCCCAGACCGAAACCCTCGGCGGCGGCCACCCAATGGTAGGCGTCGTGGGTTGCCAGCAGCCATTCGCTGCCCAGGCGGTATTCCGGATTCTGCCAGCAGGGCCACTCCATCATGCGCAGGCCGAAAGCCAGTCCCAAGGTCAGCAGGCCCCAGAACAGGCCCCGCAGCCAGTAGTGAGGCGCGTCCTGCCGCGCGCCGGACGCGCCTACCCCAGGCACGGCCCGTCTTCCCCGGCCCGTTCGGTCCGCTCGGCCAATACGGGTTCAACGGCTTTTCCAGTCCCGCCGGAGATGTCCCCCGACGGGCTCAGTGCCCAGAACCAGCGTCCGCTGCCCGCCGCCGCATAGGAGCGCACGCCCGCCAGCCGCCAGGGCGCGGGCAGACGTTCGGGCGCGGGAGTCAGCGCCAGGATGACCAGCACTCCCTCGGGCCGCAGCCGGGGCAGGGTCAGCTCAAGCAATTCGGGCCAGGGCATGAAGGCCCGGCTCACAATGCAGTCCGCCTGATAATACTGGCCCTGAAAAAAATGCTCCACCGAACCGCGAAACACATGGGTGGCGGACAACTGCAGGCGGGCAAGGACGCTGGACAGAAACAGGGCGCGCTTTTCGCGCACTTCCACCATATAATAGCCGCCCCTGGTCCAGGCCATACGCAGGGGAATGCCGGGCAAACCCGCGCCGGAGCCCAGATCCCAGCTCAAGGGCTCTTCCGGCAGGGGCAGTTCCTCCAGAAAGGACGCCAGATGAAAGCTGTCGGCCACCAGGCGGGCCAGGATGTCCTGCCAGGAGCGCGCGCCCACCAGGTTCATGGCCGCGTTCCACCGGCACAACATTTCCAGATAGACGGCCAGCGGCTCCAGAGCCGCCGAGGGTACGTCCGCGCCCGTGGCCGCCGCGAGCCGGGCCAATTCCTTTCTGTCCACCGTCTGCTGCTCTTGCATGATCCTCATCTCCGCATTCACCGGCGGATGCGCCGGGCTTTCAGTCATATCCCCGGCAAGCGGGACTTGCAAGCCCCGCCCCGATAACGTAAAAAAAGCAATTCAACAGCCCGATGCGCATCCCGCGACGGCGGAGCCGACAGGCGGGGAGACGCAAAAATCAGCGGCTGACGACAGCAACGATAGGCTGAAGGCAGCGTCAGCTTTGAAATCGGCACAATTTCAACGCGAATCTGCTCCAGGGCCTGTTGACACTACCGGGATTTTGTTTGCCGGCAAGGAGAACAAGCCTTTTATGAAAGGAGTGTACTCTTCTGGCACTCGACTGGAATAAAAGGCGAAGTTCGACAAAATCAGCGGGCAAAAGAATGTAGCGTCAACACGCCCTAGTCGTCTTGACGTCGGCACCACTTGAGTTCACACGCCCTTTGGAGAGAACGTACTTATGACGCAACCTGTTCTGCTTTTTCCCGGCCAGGGCTCGCAGGAGCCCGGCATGGGCCGCGATCTGGCCGAGGCCTCGTCCGAGGCCATGAACCTCTGGAAGCAGGCCGAGCGCATCAGCGGCCTGCCCCTGCGCGAAATTTACTGGGAGGACGACGAGGCCGCCATGAGCGACACCCGCGCCCTGCAACCGGCCCTGACCGTGGTCAACTGCAACCTCTGGCGGGAAGCGGCCGGGCGCGTCAGCCCCTGTGGGGCCGCCGGGCACAGCCTGGGCGAGTTCAGCGCCCTGGCGGCGGCGGGCGTGCTCTCGCCGGAAAACGTGCTGGAAATCACGGCCCTGCGCGGCCGCCTGATGGCCGAGGCCGACCCGGAGGGCAACGGAGGCATGGCCGCCCTGCTCAAGCTGGATGAGCCGCGTGTGGCGGAAATCGTGGCCGAGGCCGCCGCCGAAAGCGGCGAAATGCTGCTCACCGCCAATTACAACACTCCGGCCCAGCTGGTTGTCAGCGGCGCCAAGTCCGCCGTGGCCCTGGCCTGTCGAAAGGCCAAGGAGCGCAAGGGGCGCGGCATTGAACTCAAGGTCAGCGGCGCGTTCCACAGCCCCATGATGGAAGAGGCCAATAAAGAGCTGGCCCCCCTGCTGCGCAAGGCCGTCTGGCGGAAGCCGCGTTTTCCGGTTTACTGCAATCAGCACGGCAAAGCCGTGCACGACGGCGAAAGCGCCAGGGAAAGCCTGCTGCGGCAGATGGTTTCGCCCGTGCGCTGGATTGAAACCGTCCGCAACCAATACGCGAACGGAGCGCGCTTCTGGCTGGAGTTGGGCCCCAAGGCCGTACTGGGCAAGATGGTCGCCCCCTGCCTGAACGGCATCGCCGTCGGGAGCGACGCGTTGCGCGTGGAACTGGTCAGCACTCTGGAAAGCCTCACGGCATTCAGCCTGTAATATTTTTAAGGATACGGAAAAGATATGCGCGCCACCGACACCCTGCGCACGGCCCTCGCGGCCATTCTGGAAGAAGAAGGACTGGCCTGGCCGGTCAAAACCGTCATTGAGCCCCCGCGCGATCCCAAACACGGGGATCTCTCCACCAACGCGGCCATGCTGCTGGCCAAGGAAGCCAAGTGCAATCCCCGCGAACTGGCCCAGAAGTTCGCGGCGCGGCTGCTGGAGCGCTGTCCGGACCTGGAAAAGGCCGAGGCCGCCGGACCGGGCTTCTGCAACGTGACCTTCAGCCAGGCGTTCTGGCGGCGCACGGTGCTGGATGTGGAGGCCGAGGGCGGAGCCTACGGCGCGAGCGGCACGGGCGCGGGCCGCAAGGTGCTGCTGGAATACGTCTCGGCCAATCCCACCGGCCCCCTGCATGTGGGACACGGCCGGGGCGCGGCCGTGGGCGACAGCCTGGCCCGGCTGCTGCGCAAGGCCGGATATGCCGTGGATACGGAATATTACATCAACGACGCGGGCCGCCAGATGCGCCTGTTGGGCCTTTCGGTCTGGCTGCGCGTACTGGAGCTGGCCGGGCGTCCGGTGGACTGGCCCGAGGATTACTACCGGGGCGAGTACATCATCGACATCGCGCGCGAGATGCTGGCGGACGATCCCCATCTGCCGGACCTGCCCGAAGCCGAGGGTCAGGAGTGCTGTTACCAGCGGGCCATGAACGAGATCCTGGCGGGCATCAAGGCGGATCTCAACGAGTTCCGGGTGGAGCACCAGCGCTGGTTTTCGGAAAAGACCCTGGTGGAGCGCGGCGCTGTGGACGCGGCCTTTACCGCCCTGGGCCGGTCCGGGTACACTTATGAGAAGGAAAACGCCTTCTGGTTCGCCACGGAACAGCTGGGCGACGACAAGGACCGCGTGCTGAAAAAGTCCGACGGCAGCCTGACCTATTTCGCCACGGACATCGCCTACCACCATGACAAATTCGAACGGGGCTACGACTGGCTCATCGACATCTGGGGCGCGGACCACCACGGCTACGTGCCGCGCATGCGCGCGGCCATTACGGCCATGGGCAGGCCGCGCGACAGTTTCGACGTGGTCCTGATCCAGTTGGTCAATCTGCTGCGGGACGGCAAGCCCGTGAGCATGTCCACCCGCGCGGGCACCTTTGAAACCCTGGCCGACGTGCTGCGCGAAGTGGGCGCGGACGCGGCGCGTTTCATGTTCCTCTCGCGCAAGAGCGACAGCCCCCTGGATTTTGATCTGGAGCTGGCCAAGCAGCGCAGCCTGGACAACCCGGTCTATTACGTACAGTACGCCCACGCCCGCATCTGCGCCGTGCTGCGCCGCGCCGGAGAGCGCGGCGTCGGCCTGCCGGAAACCGTCACGGAAGAGATGCTGGCCGGCCTGGACACGCCCGAAGACATGGCCCTGCTGCGCAAGGCCGCCGCGTTCCAGGACATGCTGGCCGCAGCGGCCCGGGCCCTGGCCGCCCACCACGTGAGCCACTATCTGACCGAGCTGGCGGGCCTGCTGCACAGCTACTACGCCAGACATCAGGTGCTGCTCGCCGACGATCAGCCGCGCACCCTGGCCCGTCTGGCCCTGTTGCGCGCCGTGGCCCAGGTGCTGCGCAACGGCCTGGACGTGCTGGGCGTCAGCGCGCCGGAGGCCATGTAATGAATGCCGTCCAAATCGTGTTGCATATCAGGTAAAAGCATGCCCCAGCCCCTACGTAAAAGTTTTCAGAAAAGCGCCTCTTCCGGCGGCAAGCCCCGCCGCTTTACCTTCAGTCTGTCCGGTGTGGCCGTTGCCGCGCTGGGTCTGGTGCTGGTGGCCGCCGTAGGCTGGGCCTTTTTCATGGGTTTCATGGTCGGACGCGGCCAGAATCCGGAAAAAAGCGTGGAGCAGATGACCGGCATGCTCCGGGATGAGCAGGCGCAACCCGCCGCACCCGCGCCGCAAACAGCCTTGGCCGCCCCAGGCGCGCAAAGCCCGCCGACGGCTCAGCCGGAGCAGGCAGAGCAGCCGGAACAGACGGGGAGCACAGCCGGAGCCCCGGCTTCCCCGGCCGACGCGGCGCAAGCCCAACAATCTCCCCAGGCAGCCCCGCAGGCCGCCCCACAGGATGGGTCAGCCTTTCCGTTCAGCCGCCCGCAGGGCGCGGGTCTGGCCGCCTGGGGCATCAACCCGGCCACGCCCGCGCCGGGAGCGGCCGCCGCGCCGTCCTCGCCCCCTCAGAGCCAGCGGGCTGACCCGCGCCAGACCCAGCGCGCACCGGCGGCGCAACCCAAGGCGGCACAGGCCGAACCCTTGTTCGACTACAGTTTTCAGGTGGCCGCGTTCAAGGACAAGGCCGACGCGGACAAGCTGCGCGCCCGCCTGGAAAGCAAAGGCCTGCGCAGCCGCCAGCAGAAGAGCGGCAAGGTGCTGCTGGTGCTGGTCAATCTGCGCGGCACGGAGCTGGATGCCGCCAATCTGCGCGAGGAGCTGCAACGTATGAAACTGGGCAAGCCCATTCTGGCTTCCAAAAAAGCGGTTTCCGGCAAGAGCCGGAAGACCGGACGCTGAGGCGGACCGTGGACGGGCACAGCGCCAAGCCGGGCTTTTTGCGTCTTCTGGGCCGTCCCTGCCTGCGCGGCATTGACGCCGTGGGCGGCATGACCCTGTTCATGCTGGCCGGGCTGGGCCAGATATTCACCAGCGCCAGGATTTTTCCGCGCAGCCTGCAACAGATCTACGTGATCGGCTACAAATCGCTGTTCGTGATTCTGCTGATCGGCATCTTCTGCGGCATGGTGCTGGGCCTGCAGGGCTATTACACCTTGATCCAGTTCGGATCGGTGGGCATGCTGGGCTCGGCCGTGTCCCTGACCCTGATCCGCGAGCTGGGGCCGGTGCTCACGGCCATCATGCTCACCGGGCGGGCGGGATCGTCCATGGCCGCCGAAATCGGGGTCATGCGCATCACGGACCAGATCGACGCCCTGGACGTCATGGACATCAACTCCCTGGGCTATCTGGTCAGCCCGCGTCTGGTAGCCGCGCTGATTTCCTTTCCCCTGCTCACGGCCATTTTCGACGTCATCGGCATTCTCGGCGGCTATCTCACCGGCGTGCTCATGCTGGGCATCAACGAGGGCGCCTATTTTTACCGCATCGCCAGTTCCGTGACCATGACCGACATATCCGGCGGCTTTGTCAAAGCCCTTGTTTTCGGCCTGCTGGTCACCACTGTCTGCTGCCACCAGGGCTACTACACCCACCGCCGCCGCGACAGCGTCGGCCCCGAGGCCGTGGGCAACGCCACCACCTCGGCGGTGGTCATTTCCTGCGTGCTGATCCTGGCCGCGGACTATGTGCTGACATCATTCTTATTGTAGGCGGAAGTATGCAGGCTTGGGACATTGAATTTCACGACCTGAGCGTGGGCTACGGCGAGCACGTGGTGCTGCGCGACATCAACGCCGTGCTGCCTGCGGGCAAGGTTTCCGTCATTCTGGGCGGCTCGGGCGGCGGCAAATCCACCCTGCTGCGGCATATCATCGGCCTTTCGCGGCCGCTGTCCGGCAGCGTGTATCTGGGCGGCCGGGATCTTTTCGCCCTGAACCGCGCGGAATTCCGCCGCGTGCGCCGCCAGATGGGCGTGCTGTTCCAGGACGGCGCGCTGCTGGGCGCGCTCTCCCTGGCCCAGAACGTGGCCCTGCCCCTGAGCGAGCATCTGCGCCTGCCCAAGCCCCTGATCCGCGAGGCGGCCCTGCGCGTGCTGCGCATGGTGGGCCTGGAGGACTTCGCCGACTTTTACCCCAACCAGCTTTCCGGCGGCATGCGCAAGCGCGCGGGCCTGGCCAGGGCCATCATCGCCGAGCCGCGCATTCTGCTCTGCGATGAGCCCACGTCCGGCCTGGACCCGATTACCGCCGCCCGCATGGACGAACTGCTGCACTCCATGCACGAGCAGTACGCCGAAATGACCCTGGTGGTGGTCAGCCACGACCTGGCGAGCCTGCGCGCCATTGCCGACTACGTGCTGGTGCTGCGGGACGGCGGCGCGGTATTCGCGGGCAGCCTGACCGAACTGGAGGCCAGCCCGGATCCCTATCTGCGGCAATTCCTCAGCCGCGAGGCCGGGGACCAGCGCCTGACCCTGCACCAACCGGCTGATCCCGTCGTGCGGGCGGCCCTGGACAAATGGCTGGCGTCATGACGGCCCCTTCGCCCCCACCCTGCGGAAGACGCGGCTGTCGCGGCATTGAAAGGCGCTGAACCACGGATCTGGTTGAACCGCCCGGCGTCCTGTGGGCTTGAAACTTTGCCGCCGGGCAGATATACTAAAAAAATGTCATGTTCTGTTATGCCGCAGTCTGGAGTCTGAAAAACGCATGAACAGCGTCCGTGAAACCGCCGTGGGCATCTTTGTGCTGCTGGGCCTGATCTGTGTGGCCTACCTGGCCATCAAACTGGGCCGCATGGAATTCTTCGCCAATCAGGGCTTCGAGCTTTCCGCCCGCTTTGATTCCGCCTCGGGCCTGCGGGTGGGCGCGGATGTGGAGCTGGCGGGCGTGCCCGTGGGCCGGGTGGTGGCCATCAGCCTTGACCCCGATCCCCTGCGCACTCAGGCAGTGGTCCATCTGCGCCTGGACAAAAACCTGCGTCTTTCCGACGACAGCATTGCTTCCATTAAAACCAGCGGCCTGATCGGCGACAAATACGTCAGCCTCTCGCGGGGCGGTTCAGAAAAAACGATCCCGCCCGGCGGCACCATCACGGAGACGGAATCTCCGGTGGATCTGGAAACGCTGATCGGTAAATACGCCTTCGGAGGTGTGTAATATGCCCCGTATACCCGCGTTTTCACGCGCTCTTATTCTGTTCTGCGGCCTGGCTCTGGGCTTGGCCGCTTTCTCCGTCGCGGTCCAGGCTGCGCCCGCGCCCTCCTCGCCTGCCCGCCAGGCGCTGGAAACAGCCACCAATCGCATTCTCGCCAGCATCAAGAATCCCGACTACGTCAATCCGGCAACACGCGGCCCCCTGCGCCAGCAGATTGAGGACGAGGTGCTGCATATCTTCGATTTCGGAGAATTTTCCTCCCGCACGGTGGGCGCGCGCTGGCGCTCTTTCACGCCCCAGCAGCAAAAGCAGTTCAGCGACGCCTTTGCGGATCTGCTGATCAGCACCTATGTGAACAAGATCGACGGCTACAACGGCGAGCAGGTCGTCTATGTGGGCGAGCTCTCCTCGGCCGCGGGCGACCGCACGGAAGTGCGCACCGTCATCACCATGAAGGACGGCAAAAAAGTGCCCGTGGCCTATCGCATGCTGCCCAAGGACGGCGGCTGGCGCGTCTATGACGTGCTGATCGAAAATATCAGCTTGGTAAAGAATTACCGCACCCAGTTTCAGGACATTCTGAACAGCGCGAGTCCGGACCAGCTTATTGAGCGGGTGCGGGCCAAAGCCCAGGAAGTGCGCCAGCAACATGCCCAATAACACGTCCGTATCCCGCTTTGGCGGCCTGCCCTTCCCGGCGGGCCGCCGCGTCGGCCCGGCCCTCTGTTTACTCCTGCTTCTGGCCTGGTCTTGCCCTGCGGCCGTTTCGGCCGCTCCGGCGGACCCGCCCCGCACGCCCTCCACGGTTTACGCCAACAGCCCGTCCCTGGCGCCGGGGGCCATTACCGTGCATCCCTACGGCCAGATGCAGCAGTCCGACAGCCTGGACGACTACGATACGGCCCCGGTGGACAGTATCTCGGACCCCCTGGAGCCCTGGAACCGCTTCTGGTTCCGCTTCAACGACATTTTTTTATCTCCATATCGCCAGACCCGCGTATAACGCCTGGGTCTTCATAACTCCCCACCAGCTCCGCAGCGGCCTGAAGAACTTTTTTTCCAATGTGCTGTTCCCCATGCGTTTCGTGAACAATATCCTGCAGTTCCGTTTTCTGGAAGCCGGGGTGGAGTTCGGGCGCTTTTTCATCAACACCACATCCAGCCTGGGTTTCGCGGACGTGGCCAAGGGCAAGAAAACCATTGTGCCCGTGGACCCCTCGGGCGAAGACTTCGGCCAGACCCTCGGGCGCTGGGGCATCGGCCACGGCTTTTACGTGGTCTGGCCCTTTATCGGCCCCAGTTCCGCGCGCGACACCGTGGGCCGGGCGGGCGACCTGTTCACGGACCCCTTTTTCTACGTTTACCCCTGGGAACTGGCCACCAGCTCGGAACTGGCCCTGCGTTTCAACGCCTTGGGCGACGTGCTGCCGCTGTATGAGGACCTGAACAGCGCCGCAGTGGATCCCTATATCGCCATGCGTGAGGCGTATATTAACTTCCGCAATTCCCAGGTCAAACACTGAGCGTCGGGATTTGCCCGTTGGCGGCGTCAAATTTCGTAGCGCGTCTCGGTTGCATAAAAGACACTCATGGCGACACCCTCCAGAAATTTTTTCAGCGCCTCCCCTGACGCCGCTCCCCTGCTCCGGCTGGAAGACCTTTCCGTGCACTTCCCCTTTGAGGGACATCTGCTGCCCGCCGTGCGCGACGTGCATCTTGAGCTGCCCCCGGCGGCCATCACCTGCCTGGTGGGCGAATCCGGCTGCGGCAAAAGTCTCACGGCCCGCGCCGTGCTGCGCCTCACGCCGGAAACTGCCGTGCTCGGCGGCCGGGCGCTGCTGCGCGGCGAAGACCTGCTCAGCCTGCCGGAAAAAGAGCTGCGCGGCATCCGGGGCCGCCGCGTGGGCATGATCTTCCAGGAGCCCATGACCTCGCTCAATCCCGTGCTGCGCGTGGGCGAACAGGTGGCCGAGCCCCTGCGCCTGCATCTGGGCATGGGCCGGGCCGAAGCCCGCCGGGAGGCGGAACGCCTCTTCGCGGACGTGGGCATTCCCTCGCCGCACAGCCGCTATGACGACTACCCCCACCAGCTTTCCGGCGGCATGCGCCAGCGGGTGATGATCGCCATGGCTCTGGCCTGCCGCCCCGAACTGCTGCTGGCCGACGAACCCACCACCGCCCTGGACGCCACAATTCAGGGCCAGATATTGCGCCTGATCCTGGACCAGAGCCGCGAGCGCGGCATGGCCGTGCTGCTGATCACCCACGATCTGGGCGTGGTGGCCGAAGTGGCGGACGTGGTAGGCGTCATGTACGCCGGGCGTCTCGTGGAACGCGCCCCGGCGCGCGAGCTTTTCGCCGATCCCCGCCACCCCTACACCAGGGGACTGATGCATTCCGCGCCCAGCCGCCGCTCCATGGGCCTCAGCCGTCTGCCCACCATTCCGGGCAGCGTGCCCTCACTCCAGAACATGCCGCCGGGCTGCCCTTTTCAACCCCGCTGCCCCGAGGCCATGCCCCGTTGCGCCGAAGCCATGCCGCCCTCATTCGTGCTGGGCCAGCATGCCGTGGCCTGCTGGCTGGCCGACGCCACGGCCTGAGCCCGCCGACGAGCCCTAAAAGGTCGCCCGCTCCCGCTCAACAAAGTTCTTTCCCGCCGAAAAAAAAAACCGCCTCAATTGAAACCGGTTCCGGAATCGCGGGCTTCGGCCAAAGCGCCGGGCGCGGTTCACAGCGTCCCGGCCAAGCGCGGTGACAATCCCCCCGAACCCGTATGCCCGAGACCTCACCATCTTGGCCCAGGGACTGAGCGCCGTAAAATTCTAGATCAAGCATTCCAACCAAGGGCCATCCTTCCGGCCGACATGCCTCTTTGGCAACGATCGCGGATCAGGCACGTCACAAACTGACATCGGGTGTCGCCTGTGCCTTTGAATTTATTACTATATAAAGCAAAATAATGCTTTATTACTCTATTTATCATAAATAAATATTATTATTTTATATATCGTATGTATTTCTTCGAAAATTAGAACTATATTAGTAATATTCAGCAATTATTGGATCCCCGCCCAATATAATGTTATATTGTAAATAATATCCCTAAAGATACGTTAATTTTCTCCGATATAGCAATTAAATCATATCTCATCTCTCCTTTGACGGCGACTCAGTCGCGCGGAGAGAGAATCTAAGCGACAAGCCAGTGGTTTCTCAACAAATCGCGCTCTGACCCGGACGGTTGAGCGACAACACATGCCGTTTTTCGTATGAAGGAATGTTGTCATGAGAAAAACCACCGGCCATCCCTCGCTTCTGAACCGCCGCCGCGCCGATCTGCCCGGCGTTGGCCTATTGCCGCAGAGAGAGAGAGAGAGAGAGAGAGAGAGAGAGAGAGAGAGAGAGAGAGAGAGAGAGAGAGAGA
>NZ_JH114304.1:236177-238690 GCF_000224635.1 Desulfovibrio sp. 6_1_46AFAA | reverse complement strand
AGAGAGAGAGAGAGAGACGTGCTGACCGGCCGACGGTCTGTCTTATCGACACATTCAGGGTAATTTTTCCGGACGGAAGAAACCGTCACCCGTGGGCGCTTTGCTCACAGGCGACGGCTTTTTTTAGGCAATGCGTTCCACTCAGCCCGAGAAATTTTCCACTGTCCAAACCAAGCCAAAGAAGGAAGGAAAAGCATGAAACTGTCTGTAAAGATCGCCATGAGCATGGGCGCGCTGGCCGCTCTTATGGCAATTCTGGGCATCTACCTGATTGTGCAGATGTCCAAAGTCAATGACGTTGCAACAGAGATGGGTCAACATCAGGCGCCGTTGATGGAACAGATGGGTGTGGTCAACAACGCGGCCTCGGAATACCGTCTGGCCGAAGTGCTGCATATTTATGCCACAGACCCTGAGCAGATGCGTGAGTATGAAAAAAGACAGCGGCACTGGTCGGAAATCATCGCGGAGGGCGTCCGGAAAATCGAAGCCCTGATCGCCAGCCCCGAGACCCGGGAGGCGTTCCAGACGTATCTGGCGGCCAGGCAGAAATACCGCGCGGAGTCCAAACAGTTGCTTGAGCTTTCGCGGGAGCTGCGCACGGAACAGGCCGTCAGTATACTGAACGGCGAATCCCGCAAGCAATATGTGGCCATGAGTGACGCTATCGACAAGACAATCGCCAAGATCAAGCGGTACATCAATCACGTCAACGACGAATCCGACGAGATGTACGACAACTCCCGGCTGACCGGCATCATTTTGATAGTGGCGGCCATTCTCATTGCCGCCGTCCTGACCCTGCTGCTGGTGCGCAATACCATCCGCCAGCTGGGCAAGGACCCCGGCGAGCTGAACGGCATCGCGCACCGGGTGGTGGACGGCGACTACAATATTGATGACGGCAGCGCGAAATTGGGCGTGTACGGTTCCATTGTGGAGATGGTCACCGCCCTGAAACGGAATATCGACAACGCCCAACGCGAGTCGGAAAACGCCAAGGAGCAGTCCGCCAAGGCCCAGGAAGCCATGACCCAGGCCGAGGCCGCGAGCAAGGAGGCTCAGTCCAAGACCGAAGCCATGTTGGTAGCCGCCGACAAACTGGAACAGGTGGGCAGCGTGGTCTCCTCCGCCTCCACCCAGTTGTCCGCCCAGATCGAGCAGTCCGACCGGGGCGCGGCCGAGTCCGCCACCCGCCTCTCCGAAGCGGCCACGGCCATGAATGAAATGAACGCCACGGTCCAGGAAGTGGCCAGAAATGCCGGTTCCGCCTCGGCGGCCTCCGCCGAAACCAAGGAAAAGGCCGAAGCCGGGGCCCAGGTGGTGGAAAAGGCCGTGCAGAGCATTGAGCAGGTCCATCAAATGTCCCTGGCGCTCAAGGACGACATGGTCCAGCTTAACGAGCACGCCCAGAACATCACCCGGATCATGGGCGTGATCTCGGACATTGCCGACCAGACCAACCTCCTGGCCCTGAACGCGGCCATTGAAGCGGCCCGCGCGGGCGACGCCGGACGAGGCTTCGCCGTGGTGGCCGACGAGGTGCGTAAACTGGCCGAGAAAACCATGGCCTCCACCAACGACGTGGGCAACGCCATCAAGGCCATCCAGGAGAGCACGGCCAAAAGCATGATCAGCGTGGACAATGCCGTGGAGCGCATCGGCGAAGCCACGAATCTCGCCAGCCGGTCCGGCGCGGCCCTGGAAGAGATCGTCGCCACCGTGGAGGCCACGGCGGACCAGGTCAATGCCATTGCCACGGCCAGTGAGGAGCAGTCCGCCGCCAGCGAGGAGATCAACCAGTCCATCGTCCAGGTCAACGACATGTCCCGCCAGACCGCCGAGGCTATGGCCGAAGCCGCCAAGGCAGTGTCCGACCTGGCCGCCCAGGCCCAGGGCCTGACCACGCTGATTCAGGAGCTGAAACAGGCCTGACCATGACAATGCTGCGGCCGGGGCAAGGCATTTTCTTCCCCGGCCGCACGCGGGCGCGTGAGGACAACACGCGCCCGTTCACGGCGCGCCCCGGGAGAGTGGGGCGCGCTTTTTGTTTTGATATTTATCACTATTTAACATAAAAATGATATTTATAATTCTTAATATCATAAAATAAATTTTTAATTTTATATATCGTATGCAATTTTTCTAAAAATTGAACAATACCAACAATATTTAGTAATTATTGATGATTACAAGATATCATGATACATTATAGTTAGATCCCTAAAGATGCGCTCTTTTCCTCCGATATATGAAATAATTATTCACATCTTTCCCGAACGCCGGATTCAGGCGCGCGGAAAAAAAATCTGAGTGACGAGACATACCTTCATGTGGAGAATTTTCATGCGGCAGATAAGCGGACATCCTCTTTTTGCAAGCCGCCGCTTAGGCGTCCTGATCCGCCCTGTCTTCTTTGCTGAGAGAGAGAGAGAGAGAGAGAGAGAGAGAGAGAGAGAGAGAGAGAGAGAGAGAGAGAGAGAGAGACGTACGTACGTTACGTTTACGTTTAC
>NZ_JH114304.1:233133-235677 GCF_000224635.1 Desulfovibrio sp. 6_1_46AFAA | reverse complement strand
AGAGAGAGAGAGAGAATGTAGAGCTCCTGATCTTTTTTATATCTGCGAAGCCGGTGCCGGAATTTTCCGACATCGGCTTCGCGTCGTTTTCAGGCCTGCCTCCGCTTGTTCTGCCGACCCCACGACCCGGAGGTTATCATGCGTAGCTAAAAAAGACGCCACGGCAAAGCACACCGGTATTTCTCAATAAAACAAAAGGAGAGGGAGATGAAATTATCCACAAAAATATGCTTGAGCATGGGCCTATTGACTGTCCTGATGGCTGTTTTGACAATCTACCTTCTGCTGCAGATGGACAAGGTCAATGACGCCTCCACGGAACTAGCCGACAAAAAAATCCCGATTATCAATCTTGCTTCGCAGGTCAACTACGATATAGCAGCAGCCCGCATCATAGAAGTACGCCATGTATACGCCACCGACGCCGGGGTGATGAAAGCCAACGAAAAGGAAATTCAGAAACTTCGGGACCAAATAGCCGCTGATCTGGAAAAAATGGACAAGAGTATCTATGAACCCAACATCCGCGAACTCTTCACCCGCATACTGGCGGCACGGGATGCCTATCGCAAGATTTCAAGCCGTATGATGAACCTCTCGCAGCAGAACAAGACAGAGGAGGCGACGGCGCTCCTTCTGGGCGAATCACGCAGCGCCTACAATAAATTGGGCGGACTGCTCAACGATCTGTGCGTCAGCGCCTTAAAAAACGCCGAAAAAGTCAGCCGTGACGGCGACGCCATGTACGAGGCCAGCCGGACAACCGGCATCGTCCTGACTTTGGCCGCAATTTGTATCGCCGTCATGCTGACCTGGCTGATCGTGCGCAACACCATCCGCCAGTTGGGCAAAGACCCCGGCGAACTCAACGCCATTGCCCGGCGTGTGGTGGACGGCGACTACAATATCGATGACGGCAGCAAAAAATTGGGCGTCTACGGGGCCATTGTGGAAATGGTCAGTGCCTTAAAACAAAATATTGAAAATGCCAAGCGCGAGTCGGAAAACGCCAGGGAGCAATCCGCCAAGGCCCAGGAGGCCATGACCCAGGCCGAGGCCGCGAGCAAGGAAGCCCAAAGCAAGACCCAGGCCATGCTGGTGGCCGCCGACAAGCTGGAAGCCGTGGGCAATGTGGTCTCCTCCGCCTCCACCCAGTTGTCGGCCCAGATTGAGCAGTCCGACAGGGGCGCGGCCGAGTCCGCCACGCGGCTCTCCGAAGCGGCCACAGCCATGAACGAGATGAACGCCACAGTGCAGGAAGTAGCCAGGAATGCCGGCTCCGCTTCCAGCGCTTCCGCCGAAACCAAGCAGAAGGCCGAGGCCGGAGCCCAGGTGGTGGGCAAGGCCGTGCAGAGCATTGACCAGGTTCATCAGATGTCCCTGGCGCTCAAGGACGACATGGTCCAGCTCAATGAGCACGCCCAGGACATTACCCGGATCATGGGAGTGATCTCGGACATTGCGGACCAGACCAACCTCCTGGCGCTCAACGCCGCCATTGAGGCCGCACGCGCGGGCGAGGCCGGGCGCGGCTTTGCCGTGGTGGCCGACGAGGTGCGCAAACTGGCCGAAAAGACCATGGCTTCCACCAATGACGTGGGCAATGCCATCAAGGCCATTCAGGAAAGCACGGCAAAGAGCATGACCGGCGTGGACAACGCCGTGGAGCGCATCGGCGAAGCCACGGAACTCGCCAGCCGCTCCGGCGCGGCCCTGGAAGAAATTGTGGCCACCGTGGAAGCCACGGCGGACCAAGTCAATGCCATCGCCACGGCCAGCGAGGAGCAGTCCGCCGCCAGCGAGGAAATCAACCAGTCCATCGTCCAGGTCAACGACATGTCCCGCCAGACCGCCGAGGCCATGGCCGAGGCCGCCAAGGCCGTGTCCGATCTGGCCGCCCAAGCCCAGGGGCTTACCACGCTGATTCAGGAATTGAAAGAAGCCTGACTAACACTGTTGCGGCCGGGAATAGCGCATTCCGGCCGCAGGCGGACGCGCTTGGACAGCACGCGTCCCTCTCCGAGGGAACCGGGGCCTTCACCCGGTTCCCTCACTTTTTGTCATGAAGCGGGAGCGCCCGGCCCTTGCCGGGCGATGGCCGGGCGATGGGCCGCATGCAAAATCAAAACCACCCGCATAGCGGGTGGTTTGCTCCAGCCCTATAAGGGCTTGTTACCGGCCAGCGTCTAAAGGCGCTGGCTTTCACTTTGTTCAAGCCCAGTGCCCTTGCCGCTTTGGCTTACCCCTGGAAGGGGTTTTGGTATTCTCGGGTACTTACTCGATCTTGCAGAATATCATGCTTCTCTTGCTGCTGAATGTATTTTTTGACCGTTACCTCATTGAGTCCTACCGTACTGACGAAATATCCTTCCGCCAAGAATTTCCTATTGCCAAATTTGTACTTCAGGTTTGCATGCTTATCGAAAATCATCAATGAGCTTTTTCCTTTCAGGTACCCCATGAAACTTGATACACTGATTTTTGGAGGAATACTCACCAGCATGTGCACATGATCCGGCATGAGATGGCCCTGATAATTTCAAC
>NZ_JH114304.1:193915-232615 GCF_000224635.1 Desulfovibrio sp. 6_1_46AFAA | reverse complement strand
GAAAATCATCAATGAGCTTTTTCCTTTCAGGTACCCCATGAAACTTGATACACTGATTTTTGGAGGAATACTCACCAGCATGTGCACATGATCCGGCATGAGATGGCCCTCGATAATTTCAACACCTTTATATTTGCATAAGTCCTTAAGAATTTCTCCGATACTTTCTCGAATGTTGGCAAATATTATTTTCCGCCTGTATTTTGGAGAAAAGACAATGTGATACTTGCACAACCATTTTGTGTGGGCTAAACTTTGAACTCGAGTTCCCATATAAAAACACCTTTCCCTTAAAAATTACGATGGGCTTGAACAACTCTATCGTATGGGAAAGGTGTTTTTTGTATAACAAATTATTTCCACCCGCATAGCGGGTGGATTTCTGTTTCGCTCGCAAACGCTCGCTCAACTGGCTAAAGCCCCTTACGAAAAAGGAGCGCCGAAGCGCTCCTCAGAGAAGATCAGCTTTGGAATGCTGTGCATTCCAAAGCTGAAATGTTCCGGAACAGCCGCATGGCCCGGCTGTTTAGTCTTTTTTGTCCTTCTTGAGCCAGGACATCATGCCGCGCAGATTTTTGCCCACCTGCTCGATCTGATGTTCGGACTCGTTGCGGCGGGTGGTCAGGAACATGGGGTACTTGGCTCGGGCCTCAAGGATGAAGTCGCGGGCGAATTTGCCGCTCTGGATATCCTTGAGCACGCCCTTCATTTCCTTCTTCACATTTTCATTGATCAGGCGCGGGCCGGAGACATAGTCGCCGTATTCCGCCGTGTTGCTGATGGAGTAGCGCATGCGCGAAAGGCCGCCCTCGTACATCAGGTCCACGATCAGCTTCATCTCGTGCATGCATTCGAAATAGGCCATTTCCGGCTGGTACCCGGCTTCCACCAGGGTTTCGAAACCCGCCTTGATCAGCGCGGAAACGCCGCCGCAAAGCACGGCCTGCTCGCCGAAGAGGTCGGTTTCCGTCTCTTCGCGGAAGGTGGTTTCAATGACGCCGGAGCGGGTGCCGCCGATGCCCTTGGCATAGGCCAGGGCCACCTTGAGGGCCTCGCCCGTGGCGTCCTGCTCGATAGCCACCAGACAGGGCACGCCGCCGCCCTCGGTGAAAGTGCGGCGCACCAGATGGCCGGGGCCCTTGGGCGCGATGAGGAAGACGTCCACATCCTTGGGCGGCTGGATCTGGCTGAAGTGGATGTTGAAGCCGTGGGCGAACAGCAGGGCCTTGCCCTTGGTCAGGTGGGGCTTGATGTCGTTTTCATAGACCGCCGCCTGCACTTCGTCGGGCAGCAGAATCATGATCAGATCGGCCTGCGCGGCCGCTTCGGCGGCGGACACGGGCGTGAAGCCGTGCTCCTTGGCCAGCTCGTAGTTGGCGCCGCCGGGGCGCTGGCCCACGACCACCTTGACCCCGGAATCCCGCAGGTTCTGGGCATGGGCATGGCCCTGGCTGCCGTAGCCGATGATGGCGACGGTCTTATTTTTCAAAACATTGAGATCGGCATCCTGATCATAATACACTTTCATCTGAACATCCTCTGTAATCGCTCACGGTTAAACAAAATACATCCCTGACCGCACACGCGGCGGGGAAATGGGGACAAAGGCAACGGGCCTGCGGACGAAACCGCCTCGGCCCATTCCGCCGGGGAACGGAACCGCTTACCGGCTACCCATGCTCCTTTGCGGGCGGCGCGTCAATCCACCTTCTTGGAGCGGCGCATGGCCACCGAGCCGGTGCGCGCCAGTTCCTTGATGCCGAAACGTTGCAGCAGGCTGATGATGGCCTCCAGCTTGCCGTGGTCGCCCGTGGCCTCAATGGTCATCTCATTGGTGCTGACATCCACCACCTTGCAGCGGAAGATCTCCACGGTGCGCAGGATTTCGCCGCGCATGGGGCCTTCGGCCTGAACCTTGACGAACATCATTTCCCGCTCCACGGCGGCGATGTCCGCAAAATCCATCACCTTGATAACGGACACGATTTTGTGCAGCTGTTTCATGATCTGCTCCAAAATCATACTGTCGCCATAGGTCGTGATGGTCATGTGCGAGACGCCTTCCTCAAGGGCAGGAGCCACGTTGAGCGAATCAATGTTGAAGCCGCGCCCGCTGAACAGGCCCACCACGCGGGAAAGCACGCCGGGTTCGTTTTCCACCAGCACGGAAAGCACGTGTCGTTGCATAGCCAACTCTCCATAGAGCAATTAACGCTTCAAACAGCCGCTGTACGGCGGGCAACGCCCGCCCGCGCCTGTTTGGGCGGCAAGGATTTGTCCACAAATCCTTGCGGGCATTTCATGTCGTATGAAATGCCCTACACCAGCAGCATTTCATCCAGCGCCGCGCCGGCGGGCACAATGGGATAGACGTTTTCCTCGCGCTCCACCACCACGTCGATAAAAGCGGGGTTAGGAGAGGCCAGGGCCTTTTCCAGCTCGGGCAGAAGGTCCTCGGGCTTTTCAATGCGGTAGCCCTCGGCGCCGTAGGCTTCGGCCAGCTTCACAAAGTCGGGCTGGGCCTCCATGTTGGTGGAGCTGTAGTTATGGTTGTAAAAAAGCTCCTGCCACTGGCGCACCATGCCGAGATGGCGGTTGTTCAGAATGACCACCTTGACCGGCAGCTTGTAGGCCACGGCCGTGGCCAGCTCCTGAATATTCATCTGCAGCGAGCCGTCGCCGGCCACGGCGATGACCAGCTTGTCCGGAAAAGCGAACTGCGCGCCGATGGCCGCCGGAAAACCGAAGCCCATGGTGCCCAGGCCGCCGCTGGTCAGCAAGGTGCGCGGCTTGGTGAAAGAATAGAATTGGGCGGCCCACATCTGGTGCTGCCCCACTTCCGTGGCGATGATGGCGTCCCCGCGGGTGAGATGACGCAGGGCTTCCACCACCTGCTGGGGCTTGATGTTGCCGTTTTGCTGGTAGGAAAGGGGCTTGCTTTCCTTCCACTCGGACACGGCGCGAATCCACTCGGCATGCTCGCCGGCCCAGTCCTTGTCCGCCAGCTTGGCCTCACAGATTTCCATGATGCCGGACAGAGCCTGTCGGCAATCGCCCACCACCGGCACGTCCACTTCCACGTTTTTACGGATGGAGGTGGGGTCGATGTCGATATGCACGATGCGCGCCTTGGAGGCGAAGGCCGTCAGCTTGCCGGTCACGCGGTCGTCGAAGCGCGCGCCCACGCAGACCAGCAGGTCCGCGTTGTTGATGGCCAGGTTGGCGGCGTAGGTGCCGTGCATGCCCACCATGCCCAGCGACAGCGGGTCCGTGGCCGGAAAGCCGCCCAGGCCCATAAGCGTGCAGGCCACGGGGATTTGCAGCTTGTGCGCCAGCGCGGTCAGTTCTTCGGCGGCATCGGCCATGATCACGCCGCCGCCCGCCAGGAGCACCGGCCGCCTGGCCTGGGCCAGCTCCTCCACCGTGCGCCGCAACTGGTTGAGATTGGGCTTGTAGGTGGGGTTGTAGCTGCGCATGTAGATGTCTTCCGGCCAGACGAATTCCGCCCTGGCCTGGACCACGTCCTTGGGCAGGTCCACCAGCACCGGGCCGGGGCGGCCCGAGCGGGCCAGATAAAAGGCCTGGCGGATGGTCAGGGCCAGCTTGCTCACATCCTTGACCAGGAAGTTGTGCTTGGTGCACGAGCGGGTAATGCCCACAATATCCACTTCCTGAAAGGCGTCGTTGCCGATCAGCTTGGTGGGCACCTGGCCCGTGATCACCACCAGAGGAATGGAATCGCTGTTGGCTGTGGCTATGCCCGTCACCGTGTTGGTGGCGCCCGGTCCGGAAGTCACCAGGCAGGCGCCCACCTTGCCGGAGGCGCGGGCATAGCCGTCAGCCGCGTGCACAGCTCCCTGCTCATGGCGGACCAGCACATGGCGGATCTCGGGATGTCGCGGCAGTTCGTCATAAATATCGATTACCGCGCCGCCCGGATAGCCGAACAGCACGTCCACGCCTTCACGCTTCAGGGATTCAAGGAGAATCTGCGCACCTGTGCATTCCATGACCGGCACCTCAACCGCTTATTTGCTTTCTTTTTTCAGACGATCCAGGATGTCCATCATTTTGGTCTTGCCCTCCAGCTTCTGCTTCTTGAGCTGCTTGAGGGTCTGCTCTTCGGTAGGCGTGCGGAAGGCCTTGCCTTCCAGCTTTCCCACCTGTTTTTCGTAGAGCACGTGGTCTTCCCAAAGGGATTTCAGCTCCGGATCAGTGGGCGCATACTTTTCCAGCAGGTCAATTTCATGCTGATCCATAAGAAATCTCCAGTGTTAGATGTTTCAGCACGGACAATCCGCGCAAAAAGCCCGTATCGGTGCGTTCGGCCCGGTGGCTGTTTTTAGAGCGGCTGACGCATTTCATGCGTGAACGACTCCAGGCCCCGTTGACACTATAGAATTTTTGTTCGCTCGCAAGGAAGATAAATCTGCTTTGAGGGAGTGTACTCTTTTGGTACTCGACCGAAAAAGCAGGTGAAATCTAACGCAGCGAGCGGGCAAAAGGACATAGTGTCAACACGCTCTAATGCAGGGCAAGGGCATACTGGGCCAACGAGGCGATCACAATGCGGTTGATCAGCTCGATAGCCAGCAACACCACCACCGGCGAGAAATCCAGGCCGCTCGTATAGGTGAAGGGCAGCCATTTGCGCACCCGATAAAAAACCGGCTCGGTAAGGAGCCCCAGGGTCCGCACAATGGGATTGTAAGGATCGGGCCGCACCCAGGTCAGCACGGCGGCGATGATCACAATCCAGAAATAGATGTTCAGGAGCGAACCCAGCACCAGGGCTATGGCGCTCAATGTATTGGCAAGCACAATCATGCGTTCTCCGACATACCCTTTATAGAAACGTGAATGTATCAGCGCGCTGCCAGGGCCGGGGCCAGCGCGTCGCGCAACACGGCGAAATCAGGCGCGGTGATCCGGCCCTGCAGGCCGCCGCCGTTGAAAGCCGCGAAAGTCACGCCGGCCGCCTCGGCGGCTTCCTTGTCATGGGCGCTGTCGCCCACAAAGAGGGCATCACGGGGGTTCATTCCCCAGGCCGAACAAATGCGCAATGCGCCTTCGGGCGACGGCTTGGGCGCGGCATTGCTCGCCGTCACCACAGGATCAAAATAGGAGGGCAAGGAGAAAAAGTCCAGAACCCTTTGAACGCCCTGGTCCGTGCGGTTGGTGGCGATGGCCATGCGCACGCCCTTGTCGTGCAGTTCGTCCGCGAACTCGCGGAAACCGGGCATGAGGCGCAACAGGGGCAGGATGTCGCGCTGGTAATTGATCTCGTCCCTGGTCACGCGGTCGATCTCGCCGTGCAGACGCTTCGGCAGGATGTACCGCAGGGCCTGGCCCGCCGTCGCCATGAAGGAATAGGCCTCCTGCTCCGGCGTCATGGGCGGCAGGCCGAAATAGGCCAGCACACGATTGTAGAATTCGTCATTGGCCGCGCGGGAGTTGATCATCACGCCGTCGCAATCGAAAATCACGCCGCCCAGACCGTGGGAGAAAAGCGCGCCGCTCATGCCCGCCACCAGGTCAGCCAGAGGCGTTCCTCAACCAGCGGGCCGTCCGCCCTGGCCGGGCGCGAATGCCCCAGCGCGCGCCAGAGCGGCGCGCGGGCTTCCACAATCTCCCCGGCCCGCTCCGCGGGGCAGCCCAGCAGCTCCGCCCGCCGCGGCGCGGGGCTGAACTCAAGCCGCTCCAGCAGGTCTTCGCGCATGGGGCCTTCCACGGCCAGGGCCGTGTCCTCGGGCAGAAAATACGCGGCATTGGCCGCCGCCAGCCGCCAGGGCGGCACCAGGGCCGGGTCCAGAGCGATGGGAGCGCCGAGAAAAGGCAGGCCGCGCGGGCCTTCGTCCTCTTCCACGCCCAGAGCGGCGGTCAGGCCGCCCGCGTTTGTCGCGTAGCGCCGGGCCAGTTCATCCAGTTCGGCCAGCCGTTCCTCCTGCAGCCAGAGCCAGAGCAGGGTCTTCTGGGCCTGTTCACGTTCCAGCCGCTCCCGGCGGGCGGCTTCCGCCGCATGAAGGGCCGCCCTCTTCGCGGCGTCCGGGCTGTCCGTTCCGGCAAGCCCGTCCAGGCCCTCCACCACGGCCATTTCGGCCATTTGGCGCGCGGTGCGGGCGTTGCCCGCGGCAGTCGCGCCCACAGGCAGGCCGGAAAGGGCCGCCACGTCCATCCGGCGCAGATCCGCCAGGCAGGCCACGGCCTCGCGCTCGTTGAAAGGATAGTTCGCGGGACGGTACCAGCCCTCGGCCGGAAAACCGGGATCGTCCGGCAGGCCCGGCCAGAGGCGCAGGGCCCCGGGCCAGAGCGGCGCATCGGCAGTATCAATACCGTCCGGGCCGGAAGCGCTCCGGTCCAGCCCACGGGGCAACGGCCCACGCAGAAACGGCAATCTGAGGCACAAGGTCACATTCATACTTTTTTCCTTCGAAGTTTATCAGCATAGCCGTTGCCGGGCCCGAGCGCAAGCGGGAACGCGCTCTCCGGCACGGCCCGCGAAAGCCCGCCAATGCTTGGCGGCCCGGCGCGGCGGCGCTCTCGGCATCTATTGTCAGCTGGAGGAATATCGCATATATACACGCCAGCACCGCCGCGGGCACGCGCGGCGCCAGCCAAATCACCAGCCGGGTCCCACGCCCGGCATAGAAGGAGTACAGCTATGGAACAGGGCACCATCCGCCTCAAGACCGGCCTTGCCGAAATGCTCAAGGGCGGCGTCATCATGGACGTCACCACCCCGGAACAGGCGAAAATCGCCGAGGAAGCGGGCGCCTGCGCCGTCATGGCCCTGGAGCGCGTGCCGGCCGACATCCGCGCCGCCGGCGGCGTGGCCCGCATGGCCGACCCCACTATTGTCAAAAAGATCATGGAAGTGGCCAGCATTCCGGTCATGGCCAAGGCGCGCATCGGCCACTTTGTGGAAGCCCGCATTCTGGAAGCCCTGGGCGTGGACTACATTGACGAAAGTGAAGTGCTGACTCCCGCCGACGACCGTTACCATATCGACAAGCGCGACTTTACCGTGCCCTTTGTCTGCGGCTGCCGCAACCTGGGCGAAGCCCTGCGCCGCATCGCCGAAGGCGCGGCCATGATCCGCACCAAGGGCGAGCCCGGCACCGGTAACGTGGTGGAAGCCGTGCGCCACTGCCGCCAGGTCATGGACGAAATCCGCATGCTCTGCGCCCTGCCCGACGCCGAAGTGCCCAACTTCGCCAAGGAATGCGGCGCGCCCCTGGAAATTTGCCTGATTGTGCGCAAGGAAGGCCGCCTGCCGGTGGTCAACTTCGCGGCCGGCGGCATCGCCACCCCGGCCGACGCGGCCCTGATGATGCACCTGGGCTGCGACGGCGTGTTCGTGGGCTCGGGCATCTTCAAGTCCGGCGACCCGGCCAAGCGCGCCAAGGCCATCGTGCAGGCCGTGACCAACTACAAGGATTACGCCGTGCTGGCCGAAATCTCCCGCGACCTGGGCGAACCCATGGTGGGCATCGAGATTTCCTCCATTCCGGATGCAGAGCGCATGCAGGAACGGGGCTGGTAAGATGGGCAAACCCTGCGTGGGCGTTCTGGCTCTGCAAGGGGCCTTCCGCGAGCATGCGGCCTCGGTGGCCCGCCTGGGAGCCGAGACGCGCGAAGTGCGCCAGCTCAAGGACATGGACGGCATCGACGCCATGATCATCCCCGGCGGCGAGAGCACCACCATGGGCAAGCTGCTGGTGGAATGGGGTATGCTCGACCCCTTGCGGCAGCGCATTGAAAACGGCATGCCGGTCTACGGCAGCTGCGCGGGTCTGATCCTGCTCTGCCGCGAGATCGAAAACTCCGACCAACCCCGCTTGGGCGTGCTTGACGCTGTTGTGCGCCGCAACGCCTTCGGCCGCCAGGTGGACAGCTTTGAAACCGAGCTGGACATTCCGGAGCTGGGGCAACCGCCCATTCCGGCGGTGTTCATCCGCGCCCCCGTGCTGACCGGCGTGGGCCCGCAGGCGCGTGTGCTGGCCCAGGTCAACGGCCAGGCCGTGGCCGTGCGCCAGGACAATGTGCTGGCTACCTCCTTCCATCCCGAGCTGACTCCCGATACGCGGTTGCACCGCTATTTCCTTGAAATGTGCGGAAACTGAACCGCCCTTCCCTGAACTGAAAAGCCCCCGCGCCATCGGCACGGGGGCTTTTTCATGTCCGCGCGAATTCACCTGACCGTTACCGTTCCGCCAAACAGCTCGGATAGATGTGGATCATCCATAAACCACATGCGCGACGGAGGCGGATCATGGAGCACACCCTCAAAGATGTCCAAACAAAACTGGCCGAGGAACAGCAGCGCCTGGCGCATCTGCGCGAAGCCTTTCAGGTCCAGTATTGCGCCGACGAACTGGACGCAGCCGGGCTTCTGGCCACGGCGCATCTGGCCCAAAGCCGGGCAGCCCACAGCGCGGAGCGCATTCGCGGCCTGCAAAGCCTGCTGGACTTTCTGCGCCACGGCGGTCGCCCGCTCTGCGAGGACTGCGGGGAGGAAATCCCCCTGGTTCGCCTGCTGGCCGCTCCCGGCGCCACGCGCTGCCGCGAATGCCAGCAGATGCTGGAGGACGGGGAAGGCGGTCCGGCAACGGGGCTTGCGGCTGAAACCAGCGCCATGCACGGCCTCGCAGGGACTTACTGACATCCCCGCCGGGCCTTTTTCTTTTCATTCGCGGGAGAATAGTATGACAAGCAATGCCGCCGCGCTGCCCCTGCCGGGGTGGCGCGACCCTCTGGACAAGATTCTGAAACGCCTGGCCGACGGCCTGGGGCGGCGGGCCTCGGGCCTGACCCGCCTGAAAAAAATAGCTCGCCGCGTCCCCTGTCGTCCAACGTCCCCGGCCTACGCCGCAGCCTGCCTGGAAGTCCTGGAAACACGCGTGAACTGCCCGCCGGAGCATTTGGCGCGCATCCCGCCGCACGGGCCGCTGCTGCTTTACGCCAACCACCCTTCGGGCGCACTGGAAGGCCTGATAATGGCCGCCCTGTGCGGCGACGTCCGGCCCGACCTGAAAATTCTCGCCAACGACGCTCTGTTGGCCTTGCCCCAACTTGCGCCCATGCTTCTGCCCCTGGACCTCACCGGCCGAGACAAAAACCGGCACGCGACCGTGCTGCGCCAAGCCGTGCTGCATCTGCGCCGGGGTGGAGCCCTGGGCCTGTTTCCGGCGGGACGGGTGGCTCGCTGGCGGCCGGGACGCGGGCTGACTGAAGAGCCCTGGCTGCCGCTGCTGGGACGCCTGAGCCGTTGCGCCGGGTCACACGCGCCGGACGGCTTGCGTCTTTTGCCGCTGAGCTTCAAGGTCCGCGTCAGCCCGCTGTTCCTGGCGACGGCCCACTGCAACGATGCGCTGGCCGGCGCGCTGCTGCCCCGCGTGCTTTGCGGTCAGCGTCGCAGCCGGGCCGGTATGCGTGTGGGCCTGCCGATCAGCGCCTCCGGTCTGGCCGGTCTGGACAACGCCCAGCGCAGTCAATGCCTGCGTCTTTGCCATGCAGCTCTGGCGGATGCGGGCCGTCCGGCGCGGGCCGCCCGATGCAGCCCCCTGGCTCCGGCCCAGGGCCCGGCGGCATTCATGGCCGCATTGGCCGCCCTGCCCTCCAACCGCCGACTGACGGACGACGGGCGCTACGGCGTATATCTTTTGCAGGGACACGAATCGCCGCCGCTCCTGGACGTTCTGACCCGGCGGCGCGAGGAAGCCTTCCGCGCTCTGGGCGAAGGCTGCGGCCGGGAGCGGGATCAGGACCGCTACGATGCTCAATACGAGCATCTTCTGCTGGTGGACGAGAAGAGGCAGGCTCTGGCCGGAGCTTACCGCACGCGCCTGGTGCGGCCGGAGCAGGCGCGGACCTGCACGCAAGACACGCTCTACACGACCTCGCTTTTCCGCTTCAAAGCGGAATTTTTCCGCCAGTGCGGCACTGCCTTGGAATTGGGTCGGGCCTTTGTGAGCAATGAATATCAGCGCGACTACGCGCCCCTGCTTCTGCTCTGGAAAGGCATCGGACAGCTGGTCCTGCGCTACGGCGTGCGGACGCTCTTCGGGCCGTCCAGCATAGGCCTCAACTACCGGCCCCAATCCGTGGACCTGCTCTGGCGGCATCTGCGCCTGCGCCACTGGCACGCCCCACTGGCGGACCTGGTGGAGGGACGGCGGCCCCGCGCCCTGCGTGAAGAGCTGCCCTTCGCGCGCGGCCTGGACTACGCCGCGGTGAACAACCTGGTGCGCCAGATGGAGGGCGGACGCGCCCTGCCCATTCTCTTCAAACACTATCTTCAACTCGGCGGGCGCATCGCGGCCTTTCATGAAGACCGGCGCTTCGGCACTCTGGACGCCCTGTTGGTGGTGGATCTGCTCAACGCCCCGGACAAACTGCTGCGCCGCTACGTGGGCGATGAGGGCCTGCAACGCCTGCGCGACCGCATGTGGTACGCATAAGCGGCGATTCTCCGGCAGATCGCCATGCCCCGGCGGTCTGCCGGGCCGCGCGAAAAAATCGCCTTGCCGAAAATGCGAGCCTGCCTGCGGCCGGATTGGGAGAGCCGCCCGTGCAGGATGTTTTTATTTCCCTCCGGTGGGCAAGGCCGTACCCGGGGGAGTCGCGTTCAGCATACTGTACAGGCTTAGTTGCGCATTGCCTTGTTTTTCCTCAAACGCATTCAGATATTCAAATATCTTCTTGTTATCATGCACAATGCCGTTTTTTTCGCAAACCTGATGAAATAATTGCATCAGAATTTTACTATCTGGGCTGGTAAGTACATATCGCGTGCCGTACTCCTGTATATATTTTTCTTTCATACACGGAAACAGCCGGTCCAATTGACTGTAAAAATATTCCCGGCTTCCCTCACGGAGCGTCATCCCCATACCAAAGCAAATAATGCCGTAAACCTTTGCCTCGATACAATACTCTAAAATACCTGTTATATTTTCTTCAGTGTCGTTGATGAAGGGAAGAACAGGGCAAAGCCATACAACCGTCGGGATACCAGCATTGCGTAGCCGCTTTAGCACTTCAAAGCGTTCTCGCGTCGTACTGACGTTTGGTTCAAGTTTTTTGCACAATTCCTCATCATAGGTAGTTAAGGTCATCTGAACAACGCATTTTGTTCTTTCATTTATACCTGTCAGCAGGTCTAAATCTCTCAAAACGCGATTTGATTTTGTTATCAGTGTGAATCCGAAACCATATTGATAGGCCAATGACAAGGCTTCTCTGACATTTCCGAGTTCATTTTCAAGCGGAATATAGGGGTCTGTCATGGAGCCGGTAGCCAGCATGCATTTTGAACGTTTCCGTTTAAGAGAATTTTCTAATAATTCAAGGGCATTTGACTTGACTTCAATATCTGCAAAATCATGTTCCAGATGGTAGCATTTGCTCCTTGAGTCGCAGTATATGCAGCCATGAGAGCAACCACGATACAGATTCATCCCGTTTTTTGCCGACAGAATCCCCTTGGCAGCAACAAAATGCATTGCGTATCCCCAGCTGATGAATATTCCGCAAAACAACGTGACAGCTTGTTAAAACAGACTTTTTCTATTTAGAGCATTTCAATTTTGAAATGCTCCAACACCGAACAAGGTGAGGTGCGCCGCAAAGACCGACCCGACGGGCGGCCCGCAGGGCCGTGCCTGTAGCCCAAAGAGCGTACAGGCATCGAGAGCAACGCGGCGTGGATTCCGGCGATAACCGCGTTTTTCGCCGGAATGAACCTTTTGAGGCGCATGGCGTTTCAAAGGTAATTTGCTCTAGCCGACGGTATTCAGCTCTGCCTGTCCGTGACAATTTTCGATATGTTTCAGGCCCGCTTACCGGCAATCCGCCTCCCTTTTCTTACAAGAATCAGGCGCGGTAACAACCGCGCCTGCCGACACGTCGAAGCGCCCGAATCCATATCCGGGCGCTTCGACGTGTTACTGAAAGATTCCGAGGGGGCGCAGGCGCCTAGCTGTCCTTTTCGACCATATCCTGAATATAGGGCACATAAGTGGGGTCCGTGCCCGCGATGTGGTTGATGAGCCAGTCCTTGAGGAAACTCAGCAGATCCATGCTCACCGTGGCGGTGCCGTTCTTGAGCTGGGCCTCGAACTCGTCCAGCTTTGCCACGAACTTCCGGTGGATGGCCTTGTGTTCCTTGGTGCCAGGGTACTGCGAAGGCACGAAAATCTTTTCCTCGTCGCTGAAATGCGAAGCCGTGTAGTCCCGCAATTTCTTTACAATGGCCTGAAGCTCCACGCCGGTGCGGTTGTTCTTCATGGCCCGGTACAAATCATTGATGTAGTCGCAGAGGCGGCGGTGCTGGCGGTCGATGGCCGGTACGCGCAGATCCAGCTTGGGCGTCCACTGCACGAATTTGTCCGAGGCGGCGGCCTGGGCGTAATCGCCCGTTACTAGGGCATTGACGATCATATCCAGCTCTTCCATGCCGCTCTTGAAAGAAAGCAGGGCCGCCGTGAATGTTTCCATGTTGGCCGCCGTGCGTTCGGCCACGTGGCGGATCTCTTCCAGGGCCTCGTTGGTTTGGGTGCTGCTTTCGGACTGTTCAGCCGCGCCCTGGGCGATGATTTTCAGATGTCCGGCGGTCTCTTCCATGCCGCCCACGATCTCGCGCATGAAATCCCCGGCGCGGGAGGCCCGCTCCGCGCTCTCTACGGTCAGCCGGGCGGCCTCGTCCACGGTTTCCACATTGAGGCGGGTTTCTTCCTGAATGGCGTGGACCGCCTCTTCCACTTCCTTGGTGGCGCCCATGGTCTTTTCGGCCAGCTTGCGCACCTCGTCGGCCACCACGGCAAAGCCGCGCCCGGCCTCGCCCGCGCGGGCGGCCTCAATGGCCGCGTTGAGCGCCAGAAGGTTGGTCTGGTCCGCCACTTCGTTGATGACGTTCATGACCTGGCCGATGTCACGGGCCTTTTCGCCCAGTCCGGCCATGGCCTCCTTGAGATGCAGAATGGTGCCCTTGACCGTTTCGATGGAATCCACGGCGCCGTGCACTTCCTTTTCACCGGTGACGGCCTGGCCGCGCGAGGTCTCGGCATTGTCGGAGACTTCGCGCACGCGGCTGGAGGATTCCCGCGCGGCTTCGGCCACGCGCTCCATGGCGCCGCCGGTTTCGCCCAAACGCACGCGTTGCACTTCCACGCCCTTGTCCACATCGGAAACCAGTTGCGAAAGATGCCCCACATCCGTGGACAATTTGGCGCAGACGCTGTGGGCCTTGTCCAGCACAGGAGCGCTCTGGGCCAGCTGGTCGGCCAGTTCGCGCTCATGCCCGCGCGCGGCATCCAGCTCGGCCCGCAGGGCCTCCGCTGCCTCGCCCAAGGTCCGGGCCTCGCTTGCCGCGGCTTCCCGCTCCTTGTGGCGGGCCTCGTTCATCTCCTCCAAGGCCCGATGCACGCGTTCCAGGCCGTTTCCTTGCGGCACCGGGCTTCCCGCGTCGCGCAGGCTGTCGGCAAACGCGGACAAAGCGGCCTGTTTTCGCCCGGCGGCCAGCCAGAGCCCCAGGTCCGCCGCGGCGCATGCGGCCAGAATCGCCAGCAATATCCAGAACAATGCGCCTTCCGGCCGCGCAGCGGCCAGCCCCCCCGCCAGCAGAAGAATCACGGCTTGCAGCAGAATCCCCATACGCCCACCATCCTCTCCAAGTTTACCTTGCTTATCGACTGCTTTGAAAATAGGCTTAGCCTTATTTTCCTTAAATGGCAATAATTCCCAACAATATGGAGAACGCTATGAAATTGCTGAATTGCCGGGGCATGGCCTGCCCGCAGCCGGTCATCCGCAGCCGGGAGCTTGTGGATGCCGGGACAGCGGAACTGGAAGTTCTGGTGGACAACGAACCGGCCGCGGAAAACGTGGAACGTTTTCTGCGCGGCCGGGGTTATGCCGTGGACCGGGCGAAAGAAGGCGACGGCCTCTGGCGGCTTACGGCCCGCGCCGGAGAGGGAACCGCTGTGGGAGCGAATCCCGTAAGGGCGGAAACGGCTTCCGGCCTGGGGCGCGAGGCCGGAACTCTGGTACTGATCACCACGGAAAGCCTGGGGCGGGGCGACGAGGGCCTGGGGGAAAAATTGATGACCAATTTCCTCGCCACCCTGCCGGAACTGGGATCGCGCCTCTGGCGTCTGGTCCTGCTCAACAGCGGCGTAAAGCTGGCGGCGCGGCCGGGCCCGGCCCTGGAGGCGCTGCAAAGCCTGGCCCAAAGCGGCGTTTCGGTGCTGGTCTGCGGTACCTGCCTGGCCCACTACGGCCTGCTGGAGGCCAAGGCCGTGGGCGAAACCTCCAATATGCTGGATATCGTCACCAGCCTGGACCTGGCGGACAAGATCATCCGGCCCTGAGCGCTCCTGTTGCGGCGCGGAGCGCGGGTGCGAAAAAACGGCATAGCTTACAGAGCTATGCCGTTTTGTTATTCAAGGTCAGGCGTCACCGCCGGAAACGCTACAGGGCGGCCTTGTAAATGGCGGCCACAGCCTCGTCAGTCATGATGCGCGGGTTGGTCAGGGTGCAGGCGTCCTTCTGCGCGTTGCCGGTCATGATCGGGATATCTTCCTCGCGCACGTCCTTGCCGTATTTCTTGCCCAAAGCCACGAGGCCTTCGGGAATGCCCACGTCCTTGGACAGGATGTTGATGGCGGTGATGGCTTTCTGCGAAGCGTCCGTGGAACTGAGGCCGTCGGTGCGCTCGCCCAGCAGGCGCGCCACACGCGCGAAACGGCGGCGGCTGGAGATCAGGTTGTACTGGCAGACATGGGGCAGCAGAATGGCGTTGCATTCGCCGTGCGGCAGGTCGTAGAAACCGCCCAGCTGGTGGGCCATGGCATGCACATGGCCGAGACTGGCATTGTTGAAGGCCATACCGGCCAGATACTGGGCATAACACATGCCTTCGCGGGCTTCCTTGTCTCTGCCGTTGGCCACGGCGCGGCGCAGATAGCGGTTGATGTATTCAATGGCTTTTTCCGCGCAGGCGTCGGTCATGGGCGTGGCGGCGGTGGAGACGTAGGCTTCCACGGCGTGGGTCAGCGCGTCCATGCCGGTGGAGGCGGTCAGGGCCGGGGGCATGCCCATCATCAGCAGCGGGTCGTCAATGGCGACGCTGGGGGTGCAGCGCCAGTCGACGATGCACATTTTCACCTTGCGGGAGGTATCGGTAATGATGCAGAAGCGCGTCATTTCCGAAGCCGTTCCGGCGGTGGTGTTCACGGCCACATAGGGGGGGAAGGGCTTGGTGGATTTGTCCACGCCTTCATAGTCATGGATTCTGCCGCCGTTGCCGGCCAGGAAGCCCACGCCCTTGCCGCAGTCGTGCGAGCTGCCGCCGCCCAGGGTGATCAGGCTGTCGCACTTTTCCTTTTTATACACTTCAAAGGCCGCATCCACGTTTTTATCCTGCGGATTCGGCACGGTCTGGTCGAAAACGGCGTAGGGCATCTTCGCATTGTCAAGAATATCCGTGATCTGCTTCAGAATACCGGCTTTAACGATGCCCTGGTCAGTGACGATCAGCGGTTTGGTACCGCCGATGCTTTTCAGGCGCGCGGGAATTTCCTTGGAACAGCCCTCGCCCACCAGGGTGACGTTAGGGATGAAGAAGGAGGTAATCTGCCCCATGTGCATGCTTTTGACATCGGTGCTCATCTACGACTCCTTAATGTTGCACGGCTCTCCCACACTGGGAAAACCTGTAATAATAAGAAAGATATCTTGTAAGAAGAATACCTCATGCAAAACAACGTGGCAAGGCGTCTCTTGCGAAAAAGTCGTGTTCTTTTTGGTACAAGCATGGAATGTTCAAACAAACAATAAATTGTTTCAACAAAGCTGGCGTGTTGGCGTAACAGGGAGAAAGAATTTTTTTTCACGTAAAAGCCGGAGACCGGGACAAAGCGTCCCGGTCTCCGGCCGAGTAACGTCCGCGCGCCGTTGCGGTGCCGCGCGATTCAGGCGGATGTAATCAATGGAAGCAGCCGGGCTCGCGCATCCTGCCCGGACGGCAGAGCCTGGTCAGGCTGCGCAGATACTGCTTGCGTTTGTCCAGAAAAAAGGCCAAAGGCCGCGAAAAATTGCGTCCCAACAGGCCGTCCACCAGCATCTGGCTGATCTCGCGCTCACGGGTGAGCACCAGTTGGGCGCGGGCCAGCACATTGCGGTCGGCTTCGGGCATATTGCGCACCATCAGGCGGAAGGCGTCCTGCGCGCGCGGCTGGTAAAACCAGAAATACATGAGATCCAGGGCATTGATGATGAAAGCCCTCTCCAGCTCCCGGCCTCTCGCCCCGCCGCGCCCCTCAAGGCCGCCGGGCCGGGCCAGCTTGATCAGGGCCTCTTCCTGGGGAAAGAGCAGCTCCAGCCGGGTATAGCAGGCAAAGACATTGCTCACCTTGCTCTTGTAGTCCCAGCGGCGCATGCGCAGGTTGACCTGACTGTCGGCATAGCCTTCGATCAGTGCCGCCACCGTATCCGAAGCCATCTTGGAAATCACGGCCGCGCTGGGCACCAGATAGAGTTCGGGATTTTCCACCCCGATGCCCAGCATGCCTTCATACATCAGAAAGTCGTAAAGCGAGGAAACCGGAATGGCCAGAGCGCTGCGGAACAGATTGCCGATGGCCGCTTCCTTGGGGAAGCCCCGGAACACATTATGGGCAAAGATATAAAAGCCGTTGACGATGTTCAGCACGGTGAAGACCAGGGTGGGATTGCCGTCCACGGTCACGCCCAGACCGTCCTCCAGCAGCCAGACGCGCACCATCACTTCCAGCAGCAGCACGGAAATGCCGGTATACATCAGCGAATCACACAAGCGGCTGATGCTGACCTGCTCCTTCCAGTGGATGAGCGTGCCGCGCGTGGCCCCCTTGGCCGCCAGGACCATCTGGACCACATTGCGCACGCCGGTGATGCCGAACCAGATGAAGGTGCCGAACCAGGCCAGAAACCACCAGTCCTGGGTATAGAGAAAGGAAAAAAACGCCGGAATGAAGCCCAGCAGCACCTTGAGCCAATTGCTGACCGCGCTGTTCAGATAGGCGAATCCGGGCCGGGCCGTATCGCAGGCCCCGTTTTTACCCAGCAGGTTGTTACCCGTGACCAGGTTCAGGCCGCCCAGATTGGCAACATTGCCGTTGGCGCAGACCCGGCAGTCCTCGCTGGCGGTCTTCCACTCACGGCGCCGTTCCATGCCCAGGTGGCGGCAGCCCGGCAGACGGCGCAGGCGCGCGCCCAGGCGCTGCCAGAACGTGGGGTTCTCCGGCGCGCGGAAGGTCAGGCGCTCCTCCACCGGCGAACAGATGGGAATGGGCCGCGTGTGCCGCTGTTTGCGTTTCAGTTCGGCCAGCGAGCGCCGGGGCAGGGTTTCCTTGAGCACCAGGCCCATGCCGAAGGAGCGGCGGCTGGCCGAGCTGGTGCCCAGGCGCGACTTGAGCGGGTTATGGCGGTAGTGCTCCCACAGCTTGGGCAGATTGCGCAGAATCTCCCGGAGTTTCACGGCGCGGGCGTCGTCGCCCCGCTGCTCCGTATGCCGGATCATCTGGCGCACCATCTGCTTGACGCGCGGCCCCAGACCCAGATTAAGGGCCCGCTGCAATTCGCCGATGGCCCCGATGTCGGTCATCTTGCCTTCCATCCAGCCCTTCATATTGAAGATTTCCAGATGGGTGACGGCACCCCGGCAATCCCAGAGCAGTTCGGCCACATCCTCGACGTTCAGACCGGCGGTGCCGAGCACCAGGCGGTAGCCGGGATTGAGCTCCTGAAGTTCGCGCGTCAGCTCATAGGGCGAAAGACGCAGCAGCGCGGGCATCTCCTCCGGCGGCGCGGGCCGGTTCAGGTCCGGCAGCTCCGGATGCTTGGCGGGCGAGAGCCAGTTGTCGGTAATCGCGTCCGGGCCCAGGTTTTCCAGAGTCTCCAGTTCGGCGCGGACGGCTTCGCCCTCCTGCCCGGCCAGCTTGGCGGCGCGCTCTCTGGCCGAGGGCAGCACATGCCGGTGCAGGCATTCGGCCAGATGCAGGGCGGACGGCTGGCCCCGGCCCACAAAACGCAGGAAATCCTCCACCGTGAGTTCCGGCACGGGCACGCCCCAGGCCTCGGCCAGTTGGGGACGCTGGAGCTCGTTCCAGGCGGCCAGCACCCGCAGCACACGCTCCCGCCGCCAGCGCAGCACTTCCCGCCCCTGCGCCATCATGGCGGCCACCTTGGGACTGTGCAGGAATTCCAGAAAGTCCTCATTGGAACTGAAGCCGCGCGGAATCCAGAACAGGCTGGCGAAGCGGTCGTAAAACGGCACCTGGAATTCCAGGCCGATACGCACGGCAATGCCGGTGATTTCCGCCGCACGCAGGATTTCCCTGGCCGCCTCCGGGTCCACCCAGTACTCATAGGCCACGGTGAGGGTCCGCAGGCCCTTGATCCAGGCGTCCATGATCAGGTGGGTAGGGGTTTTGCGGCCCTTGGTGTTGGCGTCGTAAACGTGGTCGTCAAAAGCGAGCTGGTTCCAGGTTTCGGGCATTTCCGGCAAATGGTAGCGGGCCAGCATGCGCCGCACCACCCGGGGCGTGCCCTGAACCACGCGGCGGAAATCATGCGCCAGCTTGAGCTGGGCCAGCCGCTGGCCGTGAGCGCGCACCATGCTTTTCATGATCTGCATGAGCACGCGGGCCGTATTGCGGCGCAGGGCCGAATGCGCGCTGTTGAGCACCTCGTCATAGAGGGTCTGCAAGGCCAGCAGACGATCCCTGGCCTGGGTGCCCCCGGCCTCCAGGTTGCGCAGCAGGTTGATGACCGCGTAGGCCATGCGCGACACCGGCGTGGCGACCATTTCCTTGATGCCGTGCGGATGCAGATTGGGATCAAACAGGCAATCCTCGGAAGCTCCGCAATGAGATTCCAGAATCCGGTTGACCAGAGCCAGGATATCCCTGTCCTGTTTGTCGAAATATATGTCGCTCCATCGTTCCGCCACGCGTTGCTCCCTTCAGGCTGGTGTCGCTTGACGCGACACATGTCGCAAACCCGCAAGGGGTTGCGCGCCGCCGCAGGCGGCGTAAGCACAGCAAAAACCACGTTTTTTGCTGTGTTATCTTCACGCTGAACCGACAGGTGAGGCGTGATATCTCACCAGGGGGCTGTTTCTAAATTGTCCTTTCACCCTCTGCCTGGGTCAGGCTCGCCCCGTGCGAATGTCGAATATGTTGAATATACTCCCTCCGCCCAGGACTCGCCTTGCCTTAGTCGTTGCGACGAAGGAGCTTTAGCCGTAGGCGAACCTTGTGAGCCGTACGGATCAAGCAAGCCGCCGGCGCGCCAACGGCCAGCGCCCTTGGCAGAGAATGAAAATCCTAATTTAGAAACAGCCCCCAGGGCATTTCCACTGAAATGCTCGTTTACGGCGGGCAAAGCCCGCCTGCCCGCATTTCGCGGCAAGGATTTGTCTGCAAACTCTTGCAGAGCGGTTGACGCATTTCATGCGTGAACCGCTCCAGGTCAATGCTGTGACCCCACATCCGCAACGCTGACGCTCGGCGGGCCCGCCCCGGCCGGAGACGCGGAAGCGGCACTCCACTGTTGCACGGCACCGCTCCAACCCCTCTCGGCCATGTAAGATCTTCCCCCGCGCGGGTCATTTTTCTGGGAGTTACCCCGCGCGCGGCCCGGCGTCAAATCCCCCGGCGTCCTCTCCCGGAAATCCGGATATCGCCGTTTCTCCGAACGTCGCCGCCGCCGCGGCTCCGGACGGATTTTCCGTGGAGGCAGCGGCGGCGGTTGTCGAAAGCAGTGTGAAAAGCTCCAGGGAAGCGCTGAGCAATACGTTTTTTGTCGTTGCCGAGGGCGCCGACCGATGCCGCGCCTATGGCTGACGCCCCTTCGTGAACCGCCCCAGAGCAGATTACGTTTGAAGCGCGACCCGTTTCAAAGGGGTCATTCCGGTAAAAAACGCGGTTCTCGCTGCTGTCGATCCCCGTATGGCTCCGTTGTCGCCAACGGGGACGGCCCTCCGGGCTTCCTTTGGTCGCTTTGCCGGAATCCACGCCGCGTTGCTCTCGATACCCTTACGCCCTTTGGACTACAGGCACGGCCCTACGGGCCGCCCGTCGGGTCGGTCTTCGCGGCGCGCCGCATTGTGTGCGGCGTTAGAGCAATTTCACTTTGAAATTACTCTAAATAAACTCGTCCATGCGTCCGGACCTGACCTTCTGCAACAGGCGTTCCGCAGCGCCGCGCTCATGCTCCGGCAGGCCGTCCAGCTTTTCGGAAATCAGCTTTTCCCCCATCCGGCGGGTATAGGGCGTGGCGTAATTGAGCAGGAACTCCATGAACGAGGCCATGGAATTGGGCCCGCACTGGCTCTTCATGCCGCATTCCTGCACCATGGAGAGGAATTCATGGCCGCTGCGGCCCAGACGCGGACAGGCCGTACAGAAGGAAGGCAGGTGCCGGGCCTCTTCCAGCAGGAAGCGCACCACCTCGTCCACATGGCAATCCTCGCCGATGGGAAAGGGCGTTTTTTCGCCCGGCGCTTCAACCCAGCTCTCATACGGGTTGGCCACGCTGCCGGTGAGCAGTTGCGAGCAACCCGCATTGCAGCCGTCGCGCCAGAGCCCGGCGGGCTCCTTGGTGGTCAGCACGATGCCGGTATACGGCACGGCCAGACGGGTGATGGCCACGCAACGCAGATATTCCCCGTCGCTGAGCGGATAGGGCGTCTTGAACCGGCCGCCGGGCGTGGGGCGCAGGCGGTGCATGCTCACGGTGCGGCTGCCCGCGTCATAGACCCGCGTGAGATGCGCGGCGTGCAGCATGACGGCCAGCAGGTCGTACCGCCAGGGCCCCAGGCCCAGCAACAGGCCCAGGCCGACATCCCCTACCCCGGCCTGAAAAGCCGTGTCCGGGGCGTGCAGGCGGGCCAGGTAATCGCTCTTGGGGCCGCTCACATGCGCGGCGCGATAACTCGCCTCATGGTAGGTGTCCTGATAAATCAGCACCGTGCCCACGTCCGCGGCCTGCAGGAGGGCATACTCCTCAGCCTTCAGCGGGCCCACATTGATGTTGACCCGGCGGATCTCGCCCACGCCGTCAAAGGCGGTGTACAGCACGCTGACGGCTTCCTCAAGATATTCAACGTCCGCATTGGGCAGCTGGCCGCTGACCAGAAAAACCCGCTTGTGTCCCTGGCGGATCAGCTTGCGCCCGGCCTCGCGCATTTCCGGCGGGGTCATATATTTGCGCTCCACCGCCGTATTGCCGCGGCGGTTGGCGCAATAGAGACACTCGCTGCCGCAGTAGTTGGAAATGTGCAGCGGCGCGGAAAGCACAATGCGGTCGCCGTAGACTTTCTGTTTGACCTGATCCGCCGTATGCAGCAGCAGCGCCAGATGTTCGGCGTCGCTGACCCGCATCAGGGCGACGGCTTCCTGGATGCCCAGGGACTCCAGGGCCAGCGATTTATCCAGGATATCCCGCAGCTCGGCGCTGTCCGGCGCGCTTTCTCGGCTCAGGGCTTTTTCAATCGCTTGTGTGTCCAACCAGGGGGGCAACGTATCCGTGGGCATGCTGACCATCCTTACAGGCAGAAATAACAACAGGCGGCGCGGCCTTTATGGCCGGCCTTCCTCGCGTACGACGATATCTAGCATGGGGCGGGAAAAAATACTAGTTATTTATTTCACAGCCCATGCCCTCTGCATCTGGAGGCTTGCCGGACGCGCCGCGCGGTCCTACACTGCATCCGTTGCCATAGGGCGCGCCGGGCGGCACGTCCGGCACGATGCCGCCGTGCCCGCTATTTCCGGCCGCCGAGGAGAATAGACTATGCCGCGTTTTTACCAGCACCGGACCGTTGCCCGCCTGTTCGGACTGTTGCTTGCCGTCCTTGTTTTTGCCGCCGGAACGGCCCTGGCCGGGGCGCCCGCACAACCTGCACAGTCCGGCGAGAACGCGTCCGCGGCCTCTCCCCTGCGCGTGACCCTGCTGCTGGAACACGACGGCGGCCAACCCTGGACGGATTTGCTGCGCGCCGGTCTGGCCAAAGCGGAGCGTGATTTCCCTCTCCGGACCAAGGTGCTTGTCGCCCCGCCGGAAAGCGACCAGCAGGAAACCTTCCGCCAAGCCGCGCGGGAGTCGGATCTGGTCCTGGTGGCGTCCGACCGGCTGCACGAAATTCTGCGCAACAATGCCGCCAACTTCCGCAAGACCATGTTCGGCTGCATTGACGCGGGCATACGCGCGCCCAACATCATGTCCGTCACCTTTGCCGACGAGCAGGCAGCCTATCTGGCAGGGGCCGCGGCGGCCATGCTGACCGGCCGGACCGGCCTGCCCGGCATCAATCGGGACAAGACCGTGGGCTGGCTTTCCGGCGAGGACACGCCCGCGCTGCGCTCCCTGTTCAGCGGCTTCAGCGGGGGCGCGCAACTCATTGATCCGGAAATCCGGGTCATCAACGCCCTGGCCGGTTCCTTCACCGATGCCGGGACCGCCCGCAGGGAGGCGCGCCGCCTGCTGGACCAGGGCGCGGACGTGCTGGCGCTGGCCGCCGGCGCGGGCAACGAGGGGGCGCTGGCGGAAGCGCGGGAGCGCGGCATATATATTGTAGGCCTGGATACGGACCAGGCCCAAGTTCTGCCCGGCCATGTGCTTACCTCCATCCTGAAACGGGCGGACAGGGCCGTGTACGAAATCGTGGCCGCCGCGTCCCGTGGCAACTTTCAGGGCAAAAAAATCATCACCTACGACCTGGGCAACGATGGCGTGGGAATTACGGACCCGCGCGCCTTCACTGCCGCGGCGGGCCAGAACGCGCCGCCGGACCTGGAACGCCGCCTCAAGGAATTGCGCGCGGAGCTGCTGAGCGGCTCCATCCGCCTCAAATCCCTGCGGGCCCGCACCCTCTGCGATTGCCTCTGAAAATACGGGGCGGCGCTTTGGGAAAAAAGCCACACACGCCAGGCACAGGCCCGCCCATCGCGAGAAGAGGAGCGGACAGAGCCGTAACGCCAGGCCATATCACGACCGACGTATTTCCAAAGCCGCTATGGGGGCACACGGACGAAGAAAAAAACGTCTGGTGCGGCTTTCTGGGCGTATTTATAGGCATCCCTTCCCAGGCCGCCCCCGGTAACAAGTCACTTATGCATCATAAGTCGATATGGACTTACATGAAAACGGGAGGTTGAACGGACACAAGTCACAATCGACTTACTCTTGACTGAAGAACTTTGCGCGCCGCGCGGGCCCGGCGGAATAACCCGCTGCTATTGCACGGCATCCGGTTCACGTTCGATTTGGCACAAGGATTGCTTATATAGAAATGCAAGTGGCCGCCGTCAGACCCTCATTGCCAGTTCCGGCAGCATTCCGGGAGGTCGCCATGAGTTCCGGCCCTGCCAAAGAAAACGAAAAAACCGAATGCCGCGCGAGGCGCATGCCCGCCGGCTTCAGGGTTCTTCCCGGCCGCGGGAGCACGAAGACCGGCGCAAGCGGTTTCGGCCCCGGCGGCACAGCCGCGCGGATATTCCCGCAAGCGGCGTCCCCGGCCGCATGGCCGCCGGGGTGTTGAGCTGACCGTCGCCCTTCTTCGCCGCGTCGCGGAGGGGAAGGCAACCATTCCGGAAACCTTTTCTTTGGAGGAAATCATGGCCCAGTCCTTTAATGCCGCTGAACTGATCGCCGACGACAAAAAATACGTCTGGCATCACCTCACCCAGCACAAAGTCTTTGAAAAATCCGATCCCACTGTTTTTGTCGAAGGCAAGGGCATGCGGATCAAGGACATCTACGGCAAAGAGTATCTGGATGCCGTTTCCGGCGGCGTCTGGACGGTCAACCTCGGTTACGGCAACGAAACCCTGGTCAAGGCCGTGAGCGACCAGCTCATGCAGCTCTGCTACTTTGCCAACGGCTTCGGCAACATCCCCACCATCCAGTTCTCCAAAAAACTGATTGAGAAGATGCCCGGCATGAGCCGCGTGTATCTTTCCAACTCCGGTTCCGAAGCCAATGAAAAGGCCTTCAAGATCGTCCGCCAGATTTCCCAGCTCAAGCACGGCGGCAAGAAATACAAGATCGTCTACCGCAACCGCGACTACCACGGCACCACCATCACCACGCTGAGCGCCTGCGGCCAGGAAGAACGCAAGAACCAGTACGGCCCCTTCACCCCCGGCTTCGTGGAATTCCCGGCCTGCTCCGAATACCGTTCGCCCTACCCCGCCGGCACCACCAACCTGGGCGAAAAATTCGCCCGCGAGCTTGAAGCCGTGGTGCAGAAGGAAGATCCGGACACCGTGGGTGCCGTGATCATCGAGCCCATCACCGCTGGCGGCGGCGTCATCGTGCCGCCCGAAGGCTACTACGAAACCCTGACCGAAATCTGCAAGAAGTACGGCCTGCTGCTGATCATCGACGAAGTGGTCTGCGGCCTCGGCAGAACCGGCAAATGGTTCGGCTACCAGCACTTCAACGTCCAGCCCGACATCGTGACCATGGCCAAGGGCGTGGCCGCCGGTTACGCGCCCATTTCCTGCACCGTGACCACCGAGCAGGTCTTCCAGGACTTCCTGGCCGACCCCTCCGACCGCGACAGCTACTTCCGCGACATCAGCACCTTCGGCGGCTGCACCGCCGGTCCCGCCGCCGGTTACGCCAACATCAACTACATGGAAGAGCACAAGGTTCTCGAGAACGTCGTCAAGATGGGCGACTACCTCATGGACGGCCTGAAGGCTCTGGAAAAGAAGTACGAAATCATCGGCGACGTGCGCGGCAAGGGCCTGTTCTGCGGGCTCGAACTGGTCAAGAGCCGCACCACCAAGGAGCCCGTGTCCGAAGCCACGGCCGGAGCCGTGGTGGGCGAATGCATGAAGCAGGGCGTGATCATCGGCAAGACCAGCCGCTGCTTCCGCGAACTGAACAACACCCTTTGCCTGGCCCCGGCGCTGATCGCCGGCACGGCCGAGATCGACGAAATCCTGAAGGCTCTGGACAAGGCCTTCCAGGTGGTGAAGGCCTAACACGGATCATCGCATGTCCGCCGCGTTCCTCACGGAGCGCGGAGCAGCGTAGAAGGCCGTTCCCGCCGCCAGGCGCGGAACCGTCCTGAAACGGGGGACATGCCCGGGAGTTCATCCCCGCCCGGCATGTCCCCTTTTTGCAACATCGGCAACAAGCCGGCGATTCGCCCGGTTGTCTTGCGGCGGCCTCCACAGGTTCAGGCGGAAGTGTGCCCCGCCCTGGCCCGAGGCGGCCTGTAGGGAAGCTCCATACCATCAGCACTTCCAACGTATTAAGGAGTAGCATCCATGAAATTTCAAGGTATGACCATCGGTGTTCCCAAAGAAATCATGCCCGGCGAAGGCCGCGTTTCCTCCACCCCCGAGACTGTGAAAAAGATGGTCGCCGAAGGCGCCACCGTGCTCGTGCAGAAAACGGCCGGCGACGGCTCGTTCTTCTCCGATGACGAATATGTGGCCGCCGGCGCGACCATGGTTGACGGCGCGGAAGAAGTCTTCGCCAAAGCCGACGTCATCCTCAAGGTGAAGGAGCCCCTGTTCAACAAGGACGTGAACAAGCACGAAAGCGACATGCTGCGCGACGGGCAGTACCTGATCACCTTCCTGCATCCCGCCGCCCCGGTGAACCGCGAGCCCATGAAAAAGCTCCGCGACACCGGCTGCATCAGCCTGACCCTCGACGGCATTCCGCGTATTTCCCGCGCCCAGAGCATGGACGCCCTGACCTCCATGAGCACCGTGGCCGGATATAAGAGCGTGCTCATGGCCGCCAACTACATGAGCAAGTTCATGCCCATGGTCGGCACCGCCGTGGGCGTGATCAAGCCCGCCAACGTCGTGGTCATCGGCACCGGCGTGGCCGGCCTGCAGGCCGTGGCCACCGCCAAACGCCTGGGCGCCGTGGTCACCGCCATCGACATCCGTCCCGACGCCGCCGAACAGGCCAAGTCGCTGGGCGCCAAGGCTTTCGACACCGGCGTGCCCGCCAACGTGGCCGTCGGCGAGGGCGGCTACGCCCAGCGCCTGCCCGACGAATGGCTGGCCAAGGAAATCGAGGCCATCAAACCGGTCATCAAGGACGCCGACATGGTGATCCTCACCGCGCTGATTCCCGGCAAGCTCGCTCCGGTGCTGATCACCGAGGAAATGGTCAAATCCATGGCCCCCGGTTCCGTCATCGTGGACGTGGCCATCGACCAGGGCGGCAACTGCGCCCTGACCAAGGCCGGCGAGGAAATCACGGCCTACGGCGTGACCATCAGCGGCATCAAGAACATCCCCGGCATGATGCCCACCAGCTCCACCTGGATGTTCGCCCACAACATCTACAACCTGCTTGCCTTCCTGGCCAAGGACGGCAAGATCGTGCTGGATCGCGACGATCCCATCGTGGCTTCCTCGCTGACCACGATCAACAAGGAAATCGTCCACGCCGGCGCCAAAGAAGCCGGTCTGTAGGCATTGCGGAGGAGCGCGCGGCCCCTTGGCCGCGCGCTCCCCTCATCCGCGTTTACGGTGAGATTTTTAACTTGCGGAGGCAGCCCTCTTGAGCATGTTCATTCTTTTACTGGTCTTTGTCGCCGCGCTGGTCATCGGCTACAAGGTACTCAGCCATATTCCCAGCCTTTTGCATACGCCGTTGATGTCCAGCATGAATGCGCTCGACGGGGTCATCATTCTGGGCGCCCTGACGGCCACCCATCTTGCCACCACCCCCCTGGGCGCGTTCCTGGGCGGCTGCGGCATCGCGCTGGCCGTCACCAACGTTTTTGGCGGCTTCGACATCACCCACAAGATGTTGAAGATGATCGCGGGGAAAAAGCGCTAGCGGACTCTTTTCGCCGCCGTCCCGAATGACCCCTGAAAAATAGAGAGTTGTCTGCGAAATGAGCACCTTACTTTACAACGTCATTGCCGCCGTACTTGCTCTGGCCATCCTGTACGGCCTGAACCTGATGAGCAACGTCAAGACGGCCGTGCGCGGCAATATCCTCAGCGCCGCGGCCATGGCCTGCGCCATTCTCATCACCATGTACAAGGACAATTCGCTCGGCTCTCCGACCCTCTGGGTGGCGATAGCATTGGGCACGGCCTTCGGCCTGTTCCTGTCCAACAAGGTCAAGATGATCCAGATGCCCCAGCTGGTGGCCTTCCTGCACGGCTTCGGCGGCGGCGCCGCGGCCCTGGTGGGCCTGATCATGCTGACGGACGTGGGCACGCCCTCCGCATTCCATCGCATTGACGCCTGTCTCGCTCTCTGCTCGGGCATGACGACCATCGCGGGCTCCTTTGTGGCGGCGGGCAAACTGCACCAGCTGCTGCCGCAGCGGCCCATCGTGCTCTCCAACCACAGTCGGATCATCAACATCCTGCTGGGCATCATGCTCGTTGCCCTGTGCATTTACAACATTGCGCCGACGTTCCTTCCCTGGTTCTTCATCTTTGTGATGTTCGCCACCGGCGCGCTGTTCGGCATCGTCTTCACCATCCGGGTGGGCGGCGCGGACATGCCCATCACCATTTCCCTGCTCAACTCCATGGGCGGCATTTCCTGCGCCATCGCCGGTTTCGCTGTGTCCGACCCGCTGCTCATCGCCGTGGGCGGCATTGTGGGTTCCGCCGGTCTGATGCTCACCCGCGTCATGTGCAAGGCCATGAACCGCAAGCTGATGCCCATCCTGCTGGGCCAATCCTCCGTGGCCGGCAAATCCGGCGTCCGGACGGCAGCCGCCGCCAAAGCGCCCGCGTCCCAGGCCCCCAAGGCCGCGCAGCCCGCTCAGGCCGCCGCGCAGAAGGACGCTGAAATCGCCAAGCTGCTGACCACGGCCAAGAACGTGATCATCGTGCCCGGCTACGGCATGGCCCTGGCCCAGGCCCAGCACAAGGTCAAACAGCTGGCCGACGCCCTGGAAGCCAGAGGCGCCAAGGTCAATTACGCCATTCATCCCGTGGCGGGCCGCATGCCCGGTCACATGAATGTGCTTCTGGCCGAAGCCAATGTGGATTACGAGCATCTGCTGGAAATGGACACGGTCAATCCCATGTTCGCGGACGCCGATCTGGTCGTGGTGGTGGGCGCCAACGACGTGGTCAACCCGGCGGCCAACACCGCCGAAGGCACCCCCATTTACGGCATGCCCATTCTGGAAGCGGACAAGGCCAAGGCCGTGATCATCTGCAACTATGATGAAAAGCCCGGCTACGCCGGGGTGCCCAACCCGCTTTACACCAAGCCCGGCGTTTACATGCTGCTGGGCGACGCGGCCAAGACCGTGGGCGCGCTGGCCGGTTACGCCGCCGGACAGGCTCCCGCTTCCGCTGCCGCCGCTCCGGCCGAAACGGGCGCGGCGGATACCGCCGCCGAGGCCGCCCGCCTGCTGACCACGGCCAAGAACGTGATCATTGTGCCCGGCTACGGCATGGCCCTGGCCCAGGCCCAGCACAAGGTCAAGCAGCTGGCCGACGCCCTGGAGGCCAGAGGCGCCAAGGTCAATTACGCCATCCATCCCGTGGCGGGCCGCATGCCCGGCCATATGAACGTGCTCCTGGCCGAAGCCAATGTGGATTACGAGCACCTGCTGGAAATGGACACGGTCAATCCCATGTTCCCGGATGCCGATCTGGCCATCATCATCGGCGCCAACGACGTGGTCAACCCGGCGGCCAACACCGCCGAAGGCACCCCCATTTACGGCATGCCCATTCTGGAAGTGGACAAGGCCAAGGCCGTGATCGTCTGCAACTACGATGAAAAGCCCGGTTACGCCGGTGTGGACAACCCGCTTTACACCAAGCCCGGCGTAATCATGATGCTGGGCGACGCCGCCCAGACCGTGGGCGCGCTGGCCGGTTACGCCGCCGGGCAGGTTCCCGCTTCCGCTGCCGCCGCCCAGGCCGAGCCCGCCAAAGACGCCGACTCGGAGGCCGCCCGCCTGCTGACCACGGCCAAGAAGGTGATCATCGTGCCCGGCTACGGCATGGCCCTGGCCCAGGCTCAGCACAAGGTCAAGCAACTGGCCGACGCGCTGGAAGAACGCGGCGCCGAAGTCGACTACGCCATCCATCCCGTGGCGGGCCGCATGCCCGGCCACATGAATGTGCTCCTGGCCGAGGCCAACGTGGATTACGAGCACCTGCTGGAGATGGACACGGTCAATCCCATGTTCGCGGACGCGGACCTGGTGGTCATCGTGGGCGCCAACGACGTGGTCAATCCGGCGGCCAACACCGCCGAAGGCACCCCCATTTACGGCATGCCCATTCTGGAAGCGGACAAGGCCAAGGCCGTGATCATCTGCAACTATGATGAAAAGCCCGGCTACGCCGGTGTGGACAACCCGCTTTACACCAAGCCCGGCGTAATCATGATGCTGGGCGACGCCGCCCAGACCGTGGGCAACCTGGTCAAGCTCGCATCGGGCGCGGCGCCCGCCGCGTCTGCCGAGGCGGCCCCGGAAAAGGCGGAAGCCCAGGACGCCACACAGGCGCTCAAGACCGCCAAGAACGTGATCATCGTGCCCGGCTACGGCATGGCCCTGGCCCAGGCCCAGCACAAGGTCAAGCAATTGGCCGATGTGCTGGAGGAACACGGCGCCACGGTCAATTACGCCATCCATCCCGTGGCGGGCCGCATGCCCGGCCACATGAACGTGCTTCTGGCCGAAGCCAACGTGGATTACGAGCATCTGCTGGAAATGGACACGGTCAATCCCATGTTCGCGGACGCGGACCTGGTGATCATCGTGGGCGCCAACGACGTGGTCAACCCGGCGGCCAACACCGCCGAAGGCACCCCCATTTACGGCATGCCCATTCTGGAAGCGGACAGGGCCAAGGCCGTGATCATCTGCAACTATGACGAAAAGCCCGGTTACGCGGGCGTGGACAACCCCCTCTATACCAAGCCCGGCGTCACCTTGCTGCTGGGCGACGCCGGAGCCAGCCTGGACAAGCTGCTGGCCATGGCGCGTTGACACAAACAGGATCAATGGCGGAGCGGCATCTGCCGCTCCGCCCTCGCGGCTGGCACGGCCGCAATGGCGTCATAAAACATGTGCCATCTTTCACAAATTTTTCGGCAAAAACCCAAAGAGAGGTGACAATGCTCAAATAAACCCGTATGTTGTTCCCATCTGACAAGGGAAATAAAGGCATCGCCGCGTTGCAACGGGCACTTCCGCGCCTGTCGCGCCCCCCTATGCCGGGGATATGGACGCGGTAGAAGTACGTATAGTGAAATTTTACTCTTTCTTTAGTTTACAGCTTACCGGTTTGAGGCAAAACCCCAACCGGGGTTCACAAAGGAGTCCCACGGAGTCCCTCACGTCAACGCAAGGAGCTGCCAGTGCCCTGTCAGGAAGAAGCTGACGTCAAAATCCGGGTGAATAATCTCACCAAACGTTTTGGCGCTCTCACCGTTCTTGATGGCATCAACTTCACCATCAAAAAAGGGGAGTTACTGGCCATCGTCGGTCCCACCGGTTGCGGCAAGACCACATTTCTGAACTGCCTGTCCAAGCTGATGCCCGCCACGGAGGGTGATATCCTCATCGACGGGCAGGAAGCCAATCCCAAAAAACACAACATCGCCTACGTCTTTCAGGAACCCACCTGCCTGCCTTGGCGCACCGTGCGCGAAAATGTGGCTTACGGCATGGAAGTCAAAGGGGTTCCCAAAGCCGAGCGCGAACAGCGCGCCTCGGACATCATGGATCTTGTCGGCCTTTCCTCCTGCGCCGACCTCTATCCCAACCAGGTTTCAGCCAGCATGATGCAGCGCATCGCGGTGTCGCGCGCTTTCGCCGTGAACCCCGATCTGCTGCTCATGGACGAGCCATACGGACAGTTGGACGTGAAGCTGCGTTTCTACCTTGAAGACGAGCTGGTCAATCTCTGGCAAAAGCTGAACAGCACCATCCTCTTCGTCACGCACAATATCGAGGAGGCCGTGTACGTGGCCGAGCGCATTCTGGTGCTGACCAACAAGCCCACCAAGGTCAAGGCGGAAATCCAGGTGGACCTGCCCCGCCCCCGCAAACTTATTGATCCCAGATTTGTGGAGCTGCGCAGGCAGGTCACGGAACTTATCCGCTGGTGGTGAGGCGCGCGCCTGACCATACCAACGCAGCCCGGAGGATGTTATGGCTTATCAGACTGTCGTTGTAAAAGAACCGCCTCTGCTTCGAGCGCTCCCCTATATCAGCATTATCGCCTTTTTCCTTATCTGGGAAACCGCGGTGCGCTCGGGCATGATTCCCCAGACTCTGCTGGCCGCCCCCAGCCAGGTTTTCGACGCCTTCATAGACAAACTGACCAACCCCAACCCCGACGGCGCCGTGATGGCGACCCACTTCAAGACCAGCTTGCAGGAAGCCGCCATCGGTTACGTGCTGGCGCTGCTGGTGGGCCTGCCCCTGGGCCTGGCCATGGGCTGGTTCAAAGTGGCCGAAGGCCTGTTCCGCCCCATTTTCGAACTCATCCGGCCCATCCCGCCCATCGCGTGGATTCCCCTCACCGTGTTCTGGTTCGGCATCGGTCTGACCGGCAAGGTGTTCATCATCTGGATCGCGGGCATTGTGCCCTGCGTGATCAACGCCTACGTGGGCGTGCGCATGACCAGCCCGGTGCTGATCCAGATGGCCAGAACCTACGGAGCCAATGACTGGCAGATTTTCACCCAGTTGTGCATCCCGTCCTCGCTGCCCATGGTTTTCGGCGCGCTCCAGCTTGCTCTGGCCTACTGCTGGACCAACCTGGTGGGCGCGGAACTGCTGGCCGCCGACTCCGGCCTGGGCTTCCTCATCACCATGGGCGGACGCGTGGCCCGGCCTGACCTGATCGTGCTCGGCATGATCTGCGTGGGCGTTTCCGGCGCCATCATCGGGATCATCATCGACTATATCGAAAAGAGGCTGCTGGCCGGCATCAGGAGGTAATTCATGGCGTCTTCATCCATTGCCAACGAAACCGTCGACCATGCGGCTGAACGCGGACGGTTTACGCTCTATAAACTGATTACCAACACGTACTTCCTGTATTGCGTGTCCATTGTGGCCTTTTTCTCGCTCTGGCACTGGACCGCGGCTGAAAAAATCTTCCGCGACTCCCTGGCCACGCCCGCCCAGGTGCTGGATCAGATGATCCGCCTGACCGGCATGAAATTCGCGGGCACCAACCTCTGGGGCCACATCTGGGCCAGCTTCCAGCGCGTCATCATCGGCTTTATCCTGGCCAGCGTCGTGGCCGTGCCTCTGGGCCTGTTCATGGCTTTGAACAAAACAGTCCACGGCATCGTCAAGCCGCTCTTCGACCTGTTCAAGCCCATGCCGCCCATCGCCTGGGTGTCCATCGCCATTTTGTGGTTCGGCATCGGCGAATTCTCCAAGGTCTTCATCATCATCATCGGCACCTTCGTGCCCTGCCTGCTGAACGCTTACAATGGCGTGCGCCTGGTGGACCCGGACCTGTACGACGTCATCCGCGTGCTCGGCGGCAAGCGCCGGGACGAAATCTTCCACGTCTGCTTCCCGGCCTCCTTCCCGGCGGTTTTCGCGGGCCTGCAGATCTCGCTCAGCGCGGCCTGGACCTGCGTGCTGGCCGCCGAACTGATGAACTCCCGCGACGGTCTGGGCTTCCTGATCAAGCGCGGCATGGACACGCACAATCCCTCCCTGGTCCTCAGCGGCATGCTGCTCATCGCGGCGGCGGCCTGGATCAGCTCTCTGGGCGTCTCCCTTCTCGAGCGCAAGCTCTGCCCCTGGAAGCGCAGCATCGACAACGTCTAAGCGACAGAAGGATAGACACATGAGCCAACAGAACGCCAAATGTCCTCCGGTTCTGAAAATCCACTGCGAGGACATCAGCAAGACCTTCATCCAGAAGGGCAACCAGGAAGTGCCGGTCATCAAGGACATTACCCTGGACGTCTATGAAAACGAGTTCCTGGTGGTGCTCGGCCCCGGCCAGAGCGGCAAGTCCACCCTGCTGAAGATCATCGCGGGCCTGGAAATCCCGGACAAGGGCTACGTCACCCTGGACGGCGAGCCGATCACCGGCCCCGGGCCGGACCGCGGCATCGTCTTCCAGAGCTACATGCTCTTCGCCTGGAAAACCGTGCGCGACAACGTGGAGCTGGGCCTCAAGCTGCGCAAAGTGCCCGCGGCCGAGCGCCACAACATCGCGAACCACTACATCAAGATGGTGGGCCTGGAAGGGTTTGAAAACCACTACCCCCACCAGTTGTCGGGCGGCATGAAGCAGCGCGTGGGCATCGCACGGGCCTATGCCAACTCGCCCAAGGTCATGCTGCTGGACGAACCCTTCGGCCAGCTCGACGCCCAGACCCGCATGTACATGCAGGTGGAAACCGCCCGCATCTGGGAACAGGACAAACGCACGGTGCTCTTCGTCACCAACAACATCGACGAAGCACTCTTCCTGGGCGACCGCATCGTGCTGATGGAAGGCAAGCTGCCCGGCACCATCAAGACGGAGTACACCGTCAATCTGCCCCGTCCGCGCGAGCACACTTCCATGGAACTGCTGGAACTACGCGAAGAGATCATCGCCAACACCGAACTGATTCTCTGAGGAAACAGGCATGAGCACAGCCACCCTGATGTTCAATCTGCTGGCGGGCACCGTGGGTGCCGTTGCCGTCTGGCTGGCGGTGCGCGCGCTCTGCGCGCGGCTCGCCGGGCGCGGCAAAACGCCCGCCTCGGGCCCGGCCCGGACGGGCGGGCGGATGGACAAGCAGACGGACGGGCAGACGGATGCACAGGCGGACAGCCCCGAAGCCGTCGCACGCATCTACCGCCGCGTGCTTGCGCGGCGGCTGGGCGGCCTGCTGCTCTGCCTGGCGGCTTTCGGCGCGTGGCTGGCCGGAGCCCACTGGATTGTAAGCCTGCTTCTGGCCGGAGCCAGCTGTCTGCTGCAATATCTTGCCTACCGCCTGCGCACCTGCTATGCTTTAGCCATAACCAGGCAGAGACAGGCCGCCGCGGAACAGGCTTTGGGGCATGCCCCGGCGGACGGCGAAAGCGAAAACGCGCCCCGGCCCGACCAGAAAACAGCACGCCTTACGGACGGAAGCTCTTCGGAGCTGCTACATAGCATGGGTAAAGGGTTATAGCCGTAGCCGTAGACGGCCCGTGTCCGGACTGTACGGAACGCGCGCGAGTGCGACCACCCGGATTAACCGTTATTCTGGAGGACGAGTATGTTGAAAAAATGGATTGCCCTGGCAATGGCCGCCGTGTTTGTTCTGAGCATCTCCGGCGCCGCCATGGCCGCCGGGAAACTGGTGAAAGTGCCCACCGCGTGGATGGACGAGCACGAAACCTTCCTGATGTGGTATGCCAAGGAAAAAGGCTGGGATAAAGAAGCCGGTCTGGACGTTGAAATCAAATACTTCAACTCCGGCGCCGACATTCTGAACGCTCTGCCTTCCGGCGAATGGGTCTTCGCGGGCATGGGCGCCGTGCCGGCCATGCTGGGCAACCTGCGTTACGACACCATCATCATTGCCAACGGCAACGATGAATCCATGACCAACGGCGTGGTGGTCCGCAAGGACAGCCCCATCTCCAAAGTCAAGGGCTGGAACAAAGACTACCCCGACGTGCTGGGCAGCCCCGAGACCGTGAAGGGCAAGACCTTCCTGGTCACCACCGTGAGCTCCGCCCACTACGCCCTTTCCTCCTGGCTGAACGTGCTGGGTCTCAAGGACAGCGACGTGGTCATCAAGAACATGGACCAGGCCCAGGCCGTGGGCGCGTTTGAAAACAACATCGGCGACGGCGTGGCCCTGTGGGCGCCGCACCTCTTCCTGGCCATGGACAAGGGCGGCGTGCTGGCCGCCGACCTCAAGATGTGCAAAAAGGGCAACCCCATCGTGCTGATTGCCGATGCCAAGTATGCCAATGCCCATCCTGAGATCACCGCCAAGTTCCTGGGCATTTACCTGCGCGCCGTGAACATGCTCCAGAAGGAAAGCGCCGAAAGCCTGGTGCCCGAATACCGTCGTTTCTTCCTGGAATGGGCCGGCAAGGACTATGCCAAGGAGCTGGCCCTGAAGGACATCCAGAAGCACCCCGTGTACAACCTGGAAGAACAGCTGGTCATGTTTGACGACTCCAAGGGCCAGAGCCCGGCTCAGAAGTGGCAGGGCGAAATCGCCGAATTCTTCACCACCGTGGGCCGCATCACCCCCGAGGAAGCCAAGAAGGTTCACGACGGCAAGTACGCCACCAACAAGTTCCTGAAGATGGTTCAGACCCCCATCCCTTCCTACAAGTAAACGAAACGCCGTAATCCGCTGTTGCGGATGATCAAAGAGCCCTTCTTCCCCGGAAGAAGGGCTCGCTTTTTTACTTACAGTGTTTTGTGAAAATGCCTGTCGGGTGCGTAACCGGACCAAAGCGCGGAAGCTTGCCGCGCGACGTGACACCGCCATAACGCTGCCGCGCGGTCAAGGCTTGCAGAATATAGCGGAAGCGATTGAGGTACTCGGAGAAAACAGAAATCAAGCCTTGCTTCTCGCCGGATTCAATAGCATTGAATGACTCTGAAAGTGGCGGGAACGGTGGACAACGCAACGCCCATATCAAAACAAGGGCACACCAAAAACAATTATCAAGAAGATTGTCATCGCAGGTTATTTGCCGTGGCTTCACCACTCCCGGCAAGGGCGTCATGCTGCCGCATGCTGTGCGAATCCCGCGCCAAGCAGTTAGCGATCCAGACTTTGACCAACGCTTGGCGGCTGATTCCAAGATGGGCGGCTTCACGATCAAGAGAATTTACCATCCAGGTGGGGAAGTCCACATTGACCTTCTGGGTTTTCCGATTGGGGCGTGTCGCCTTGGACAGATCAGCATAGGGCATGACGCTCTCCCCTTCATCAAACAATTTATCAAACTCACTCGCTTTCATAGGCAGCAACCTCGTCTTTTCGCGCACGGCGAACCGAAATAAGCCTGACCGATGTATGACGACAAGTTATGATGGCAGTCCAGCATTTACCACCAAGAACGCCCACACAGGCTTTTCGGGGTTCATCTTCAAAGTTCAAAGGCATAACAAGCAGGTCTTCATCAGACCAGAGCCCTTTGGCTTCCTCAAAATCCAAGCCATGCTTGACTTTGTTGGAAGAACTTTTGGCGGGGTCATATTCAAACTTCATATAAAATAGTATGAAAAATATATCTTTTGTCAAGATGGTTCGCGCCCCTGCAGGGTCATTCCGTTCTCCGTCCACCGGCAGGATTATTCTGTATTTATAATAAGTTACCTTTCAAAGGCAATTCTTCTATGGGCATTCCGCCCTGATGGGGTTTAGCGCGCCCTGCAGGCACAGGGCAAAATAAAACAGCGAGTGGAGAACGGAATGCCCCTGGGGGGCAGGGCAGACGCATCTAGAGCAGGTTAACTTTGAAATTTTACAAATTTCAAAGTCGGCATTCTGGCGAAAAACATGGTTTTCGCCAGAATCCACGCCGCTTCGCGGCGCGCCTCACCGTGTTCGGCGTTAGAGCATTTCAAAGTTGAAATGCTCTAAAAAGTCTTTATTCCCCGATAGATTGGGGAACGAACAAAAAAGAGACGAAGCCACCTTTGCTCTGCCGGAGCGAAGCGCAGGCGGATGGCTGGTGCCGGGAGAATCCTAAAACATGCGCAAGCCGTTGCCGCGTCAGCGGCTTGCTTGAGCCGTTCACGGCGAAGCCGTGTTACGGCTCACAAGTTCGCCTACGGCTAAAGCTCCTGCGTCGCAACGGCTGGAGCATGGGGCTGCGCGGCATTTGCTGCGGGAGCTTCCTTCGCAACGCTCAGGCGATATCGCTGCTGTCTTCATCCGTAAGGCGGCCTTGCCGCCAACGGCTGAAGCCTCCCTCCGCGCCGCGCAATACCATCTACTGACGGTCGTTGAGAAGGAGATGTTCAGCCGTTGGATATTGGCACGCGGCGATTTCGGGGCGCAGCGAGCCACGCGAGCAAGACCCGTGGGACGCCGCGTCAGCGTGTTACGACAATCACGCGGGGGGCGGGGGTTGCAAGGGGCCTAGGGGGGACGCGCAGGCCCCCCGGCCCCTGCCCACGCCGGAGGCGGCCCAAACGCCGGGAGGCGTAAAGTCTCCGTGCCCGGAGGGCAAAATAAAACAACGGGTGGAGAACAGAATGCCCTTGGGGGCAGGGCAGACGCATCTAAAAAGCCTTTATTCCCCGATAGATCGGGGAACGAACAAAAAGAGGCGAAGCTACCTTTACTCCGCCGGAGCGAAGCGCAGGCGGATGGCTGGTGCCGGGAGAATCCTAAAAAATAAGATTTTTGCGTGCCGGCAAGGAAAATGGCGCTTTTTGCGCGGAATGTACTCAAGTACATGAGCAGCAAAAAGCGCCAGATGACGCAGCCAGCACACAAAAGGCTGGTTTTGACGGATCATCACGGCAAATAAAAGGCCTGCAAAGCCTGGAATTAGATGCGTCTGCCCTGCCCCTGAGAGGCTACGCACTTGACGGCTATTTTTTCTATGTCTAAGCTGGGTTCAGGTGATTCGTACCCACCTTCCACGAGCGGCTACCATCCCGACAGTATGGCTTTTTTGCGCCCTTTGGTTGGCGCTACAGGCTATCTATTGCCGGGTGCTATGGTTATGTCCAGGCCGAAAGGCTAAAAGCCATAAACCGCTCTCGTGGGCGGGTACGACACCCGGCATTACTATTGTAGGCAATGCCAATCGTACAAATCACGAGGTGCCTTATGCCCCATCATTTTCCGAGCGCTGCTCCGCAGCCGCAGTCGCCAACGCCCCCTTCTCAGAGTCATTCCGAACTGGCGGAACGGATCGCAAGATTCCAGACCGCCGCCCAGGACCTGTTGGCCATGTATGAACCGGCAGGACAGGGCAGCGGGCTCACCCCGCGTCCCGGCCCGATTCGGACGGCGAAACCCGCTGCTACTACCTTTCAGCGGGAGCGGTGCAGCACGAGCGTAACCTTTTGAAACAATACAGCGCGAAAGATTTTCGCGACCTGCTGGCGGAAACCTATATGCTCCTGGTGGGCGTGGTCAAAATAATGAAAAGCACGCACCATGACGTGCGCGTGAAAGGCTATGTCATTGCCAGCCTGGGCTGCCTCCTTGAGCAGGCGTCCAATCTGGTGTTGCGAATGCGGAATGTCTACGAGAAGATGGAAAGGGTCAACCGGTAATCAGCTCCCGATCTCTTTTAGTGTCGCCATTTTTTCAATCAAAACCACCCGCATAGCGGGTGGTTTGCTCCAGCCCTATAAGGGCTTGTTACCGGCCAGCGTCTAAAGGCGCTGGCTTTCACTTTGTTCAAGCCCAGTGCCCTTGCCGCTTTGGCTTACCCCTGGAAGGGGTTTTGGTATTCTCGGGTACTTACTCGATCTTGCAGAATATCATGCTTCTCTTGCTGCTGAATGTATTTTTTGACCGTTACCTCATTGAGTCCTACCGTACTGACGAAATATCCTTCCGCCAAGAATTTCCTATTGCCAAATTTGTACTTCAGGTTTGCATGCTTATCGAAAATCATCAATGAGCTTTTTCCTTTCAGGTACCCCATGAAACTTGATACACTGATTTTTGGAGGAATACTCACCAGCATGTGCACATGATCCGGCATGAGATGGCCCTCGATAA
>NZ_JH114304.1:54111-193818 GCF_000224635.1 Desulfovibrio sp. 6_1_46AFAA | reverse complement strand
CCAAATTTGTACTTCAGGTTTGCATGCTTATCGAAAATCATCAATGAGCTTTTTCCTTTCAGGTACCCCATGAAACTTGATACACTGATTTTTGGAGGAATACTCACCAGCATGTGCACATGATCCGGCATGAGATGGCCCTCGATAATTTCAACACCTTTATATTTGCATAAGTCCTTAAGAATTTCTCCGATACTTTCTCGAATGTTGGCAAATATTATTTTCCGCCTGTATTTTGGAGAAAAGACAATGTGATACTTGCACAACCATTTTGTGTGGGCTAAACTTTGAACTCGAGTTCCCATATAAAAACACCTTTCCCTTAAAAATTACGATGGGCTTGAACAACTCTATCGTATGGGAAAGGTGTTTTTTGTATAACAAATTATTTCCACCCGCATAGCGGGTGGATTTCTGTTTCGCTCGCAAACGCTCGCTCAACTGGCTAAAGCCCCTTACCAAAAAGCCCTCGCGATGACGGATCGCGAGGGCTTCAATGTTTCAGCTATTCCGCCGGACTGCCTTCGGCACGGCGCTCAAAACGCGGCACCGCCAGATGACAGGCTCCTCTGCCGGTGCGCTCCGCGAAGCGCTGGTGGTAGGCTTCCGCCTCATAAAAAGCCCCGGCCGGGCGTAATTGCGTCACCACCTTGTAGCCCAGCTCCCTGAGCCGGGTCATGAGCTTTTCGGCCACGGCCTTCTGTTCCTCATCCAGATAAAAAACGGCCGAGCGGTATTGCTCGCCCACATCCGGACCCTGGCGGTTAAGCTGGGTGGGATCGTGGATCTCGAAAAAACGGCGCAGAACCTGCTCATAGGTGACTTTCGACGGGTCGAAGGTCACCCGCACGGCCTCGGCGTGCCCGGTGTCGCCCCGGCTGACGTCCTCATAGCCGGGCGCCGGGACATGTCCGCCCGTATAGCCGGAAACCGCCTCACAGACGCCGGGCAGTTTGTGGAAAGCATCCTCCACCCCCCAGAAGCACCCCCCGGCCACAATGGCCGTGCCCGTGCAGGCCGCAACGGCCTTGGCGCGGGCAAAGGCCGCCTTTTCCTCCTCGCTGCCCGCGGGCGCGAAACTCATGGACAGGGAATTGACGCAATGGCGGGTATTCTTGTCCGTGAAGCCTTCGCCTTCAAAAACATGCCCCAGATGCCCGCCGCAATGCGCGCAGAGAATTTCCACCCGTTGCCCGTCGGCATCGGGCACGCGGCGCACCGCGCCGGGCACGGCGTCGTCAAAACTGGGCCAGCCGCAGCCGGATTCAAATTTGTCCTCGGAGTGGTAGAGCGGCATGCCGCACTGGCGGCAGATGTAGGTGCCCGCCGCGTGATTGTTGAGATAACGGCCCGTATAGGGGGCCTCCGTGGCCTTGCGCAACAAAACGTCAGCCTCCCGCTCGCTGAGCGGGGGCATGGGATGTCCGGTATTCATGGCTGCCTCGTCGGACGCGGCCGCTGCGGCCGCCATGGCCGGGACAACCAGCCAGAGCAGCAGAAAAAGCGTGGGCGCGCGCCGGGATATGCTGAAGATGAGATAGGACATGTGTTTTCCTTGCGGCTTTGGCAGTCTGCCAGGCCGCGCATAGAAGGTCTCGTCCGGACGGTGCAATGCGCCGTCCATGTATCACAGAATATATCCGCTCCGGCAGCGAGGCAATGCCCCTGGCTTCACCCCCAAGGCAATCGAATGAATATCCGATGATTGAGGCATTCATTCAATTGCCTGTCTTCAACCCCAATAAACACTATACCATGCGGGGATTATTTGTCGGCAGCGGCGCGGATGCGACCCGCGCCATAGCCCGTGAAACGGCAAACCACATTCCGCAATCAATGAAAGCGCTCTAGAAATACATATCTATATATGATTAATTATAATATATAGTTATTGCTTGAGAATTCGTAGGGCTACACGTCCTCCATCTAAAAAAAATCCTGCAATGTCGCATTTGCGATATCGCGCACACTCGGGAAAAGCTATTTTACCGTTAAAGATTCCCTTGTCTCGTTTGTACCGCACCTAATGGGCGCATATCATAACAGTCCGCGGAATGACGCTGTTCTTCTTCAACAACAATGCAAAAGGCCGGATTCAACGCGGTAAGCCCCGCGAAAGGAGGAACAAAGCAGACTGTATAAATTTAGCCCATCAACCCATAAACGAGGAGTTGTCATGAAGAAGCTGTATTTAGTATTGTTAGCCATGGCTCTGGTGGTTTCCTGCGGGTTTTCCACGGCATCGGCCAAGACCTACGAGTTGAAAATCCAGACCTCTCTGGCGACCTCAAGTATGTACTTCAAGACGCTGGAGCGTCTGAAGAAAAACATTGAGGAACTCTCTCAGGGCCAGATCAAGGTCGAACTGTATGCCGACGGCGCAATCGTCAAAAACTTCGAAATATTCGACGCCGTGAGCGAAGGCCTGGTCAACGGCGGCATGTGCTGGACGCACTGGGCGTCGGGCAAGCATCCCGCGGGCACGCTCTTTTCAGCCCCCATCGGCGGTCTGGGCTACGGCCTTGACCAGATGGCGCAGCTTTCCTGGATGTTCGAAGGCGACGGCATCAAGCTGCTCAACGAATATTATCAGGACATCCTGAAGCTGGACATGATGTCCTGGCCCGTATTGCCCATGGGCCCCGAATGTTTCGGCTGGTTCCATGAAAAATACACGTCCCACACCCAGATCAACAAGCTGACCTTCCGCGCCCCTCCAGGCGTGCCCGCAGAAGCTTTTAAGGAAATGGGCATGCCCGTCGTGTCCATGGCCGGCGGCGACATCATTCCCGCCGCCCAGCGCGGCGCAATTGACGCGGCCGAATGGATCGCTCCCGGCGAAGATATTGTGATGGGCTTCCCCGAAATCTGGAAGCACTATTATCTGCAGGGCCTGCACCAGGCCATTTCCATCGGCGACGTATATATCAACAAGACATGGTTCGAAGCGCTGCCCAAACACCTCCAGATGGTGGTCAACGTGGCCATGAAGGCCTGCGTCACCGATCAGCTGCTCAACGGCATCAAGGTCAACTCCGAAGCCCTGGAAAAGATGGTGCGCGAAAACGGCGTGGTCATCGAGGAAACTCCGGCCGACTACTATCCCGCTTTCATGAAGGCGGCCCGCACAGTCATAGCCAAGTACACCAAGGATCCTTTCTTCAAAAAAGTGCACGACTCCCAGATCGCCTGGGCAAAGCTCACCGTGCCCTTCCAGGTGCGCTCCAACGGCCTGTATTACATGATGGGCAAAACCGCCATGGATGAAGGTATCATCACCGACTACAAGTAAACCGCATGCCCGGCGCGCGGGAGCCCATGCCCCCGCGCGCGCCCGACGGCACGCGTCGTCAGCTCTTCAGCCCGACCCGACGCCGCGCGAAAAAGCGCATGCCGGACTGTTTCAGGAGGACGCAATGTCTCAATCGCTTGAACTGGCCATGGCGCGGGTAGCGCCGGGCCCCAAAAAAATCGTCGCCGCCGTGGACAGGTTCAACACCGGCGTGGGTAAGCTGACCTCATGGCTGGCCATCCCCATGATGCTTTCCGTGATGTACGAAGTGATCATGCGCAACGTCTTCACCGCGCCGTCCATCTGGGCCATGGACATGGCCATGATACTCTACGCCATCCACTTCATGCTCGGCTCCCCCTACTGCCTGCTGACCGGCAACCACATCCGCACGGATTTTTTCTACCATTCCTGGTCGGTCAGAACCAAAGCCGCCGTGGACCTGGCCAACTACATCATTTTCTTCTTCCCCGCGCATTTGGTCTTTTTGTATATCGCCACCGCGTATGCCTGGAAGTCTTTCATCCAGAACGAGGTTTCCGTCACCAGTCCGTGGATGCCCGTCATCTGGCCCGCCAAAATGGCTATTCCGGTATGTGTGGCGCTGACCCTGCTGCAGGGCATCTCTGAGGCGATCAAATGTTATTACCGCTGGAAAACCGGCCAAAACCTCTGGAACAGCGAACAACTCGGCGAGGCCAAGGACTAGCCGCCGGTCAGGGCATCTGAAGGAGATCACCCTCATGGATATATCAAATGAAATGCTGGCGGTCCTGTCCATCATCTCCATGTTCGGCCTGTTCTGCACGGGCTTCCCCATTTCCTACACCATGATTTTCAGCGGACTGCTGTTCGGTTTTCTCGGCTTCGGCAAATTGGTCTTCCATTTGCTGACCATCCAGTTCTGGCAGGTCATGAGCGACCCAGTCATGGGTGCGATCCCCTTCTTTCTGCTCATGGGTTATCTCCTGGAAGGCGCGGGGCTCATGGACAGACTGTTCCGATCATTCCAACTGTTGCTGGCCCGCCTGCCCGGCTCCCTATATGGAGCCATCAGCCTGACGGGCACTATTTTTGCCGCAGCCACGGGTATTGTGGGTTCTTCGGTCAACTTGCTCTGCATCATGGCCGAACCCTCCATGCGCCGCAGCGGCTACGACATCCGCATGGGCGCGGGCTGCATAGCCGCCGCCGGAACACTGGGCATCCTCATTCCGCCCAGCATCATGCTGGTGGTGCTCGGTCCCATCATGGGCCTGCCCATCACGGACCTTTTTGCCGCCGCCATCCTGCCCGGCCTTCTGCTGGCCGGTATCTACGTCGCCTATTCGCTGATCAAGTGCGCCATCTGGCCCCAGTACGGGCCGCCCCTGCCCAAAGAAGAACGCGCCGCCAGCATGGCCCTCGTACTCAAGGAGCTGCTCATCGGCGCGGTGCCCCTGGCCATCCTCATTTTCTCCACCCTGGGCAGCATCCTCTGCGGCATCGCCACGCCCACCGAGGCTTCGGCCTGCGGCGCATTCGGCGCGTTGGCTCTGGTCATCGTCTACCGCAAGTTCACCTGGAAAGGGCTGGCCAAGGCCCTGCACAGCACCATCCTGCTTTCGTCCATGATCCTGATCATGATCGCCTCCTGCAACTTCTTCGGTTCCGTCTTTTCCCGTCTGGGCGGTGCCGTGGCCCTTTCCAACGCCCTGCTGGGCATGGACATCGCCCCCATGTTCATGCTGTTTCTGATCATGGCCATCATCTTCTTCATGGGCTGGGCCATGGAGTGGGTGCCTATCGTGCTTATTCTGGTGCCGCTGCTTATCCCTGTGGTGGAAGCCATGCAGTTCGACAAGCTCTGGTTCTGCCTGGTGGTGGCCGTGACCCTGCAGACATCCTGGCTCTCGCCGCCTGTGGCCCTTTCCTGTTACTTCATCAAGGGCAGCCTGCCGCACTGGCCGCTGAATGACATCTATAAGGGCATGTTCCAGTATATCGGCTGCCAGTTGGTGGGGCTTATCCTGATCATTCTGTTCCCGGCCATCGTGACCTGGCTGCCCAATTATCTAAAACAATAAGCAGATACCGTGCGCGGTGGAAAATTTCCGCCGTGCACGCCGCAACGCACGGAGTGCCCATGCGCGTTACCACCATTCTGCCGATTCTCTACTGCCTGCTTCTGGCCGGTATGCTCTTCCGGCCAGCGGGCGCCCATGCCGCGCCAAGCGCCGCCCGGACCTGCGCCACGGCATCGGAATGCGCCGCCCCGCAGCAGGCCGCGCCCAAGCTTTTCGCTTCCTACACCTTCGGCCTGCCACGGGCGCAGGCCATGAAACTGCCGGGAGCAGCGCCGGGCAAGGGCGACTTCGCCGGGGACGTCCTGCTGCCTGAAGCCGACTTTGCCGGACTGCCCTGGAGCGTGCGCCTGGAATTCCGCCGGGATGCTCTGGTGCGCGTAAGCCTCGTGGAAGCCTATACCGGCAAACGACTGGAGGCGGTCAACAACAGTTTGCGGGATATGGGATTTGAAATGCTGGCCATGCTGGCGGACGGCGTCCGTCTTGACTTCGTGGCCGCCCTCAAGGTTGATGGTCCCCAAGGCCTGCAAGGCCGCATCGAAAAACTGCATAAAAAGGAAAATCCGAATCGAATGAGTTACGCCTGGTTCGACACCCGAAAGATGAGCCGCGAAACAAAAGTCACGGCGCGTAATCTCTCCGAACTCCTGCAGGTGGTGGCGGCTGAAACGCGTGAAGCGGAAGTGACCCTGCTGGGCGACGGCAAGGGCGGTGTTGCCAATATACTAGTGGATTTCAGCCTGCCGGTGCTGGAGCTGCAGACCTATAACCATTAGAGCGGAGTCATTTTCCAAGGTAAACCGCTCCAAGCAGACCCGTTTTTATGGTGGCTGAGAGGCCCGCCCGGCAACTGACCGGGCGGGCCTCTTTCTTTTTGAAATTATTCTAATGGCCAGTTTCCGACCTTTTCTCCGAAAAAAAGACGCGTGTCGCATTTGCGATAGAAAAACGGACCCAAAAAGCAAAAACATGATGGAAACCGCCGGAAGGTGGAAAGCCTGCCGCCGGGATCACTTCAGTATCAGGAGGAGAGCAAGACTATGTTTTCGAGTTTCCAAACTGTTGAGCGGGTGGTGTACGGCCGTGGCGTCGCGGCGAAACTGGGCGACGAGGCTCTGCGCCTCGGCTGCCGCACGGTGGCAGTGATCACGGACAAAGGCCTGGTGGACGCGGGCATCCATACGCCGCTGATGGCTTCCCTCAAGGGCGCGGGCGTGGAAGCCCTGCTCTATGACCAGGCCGAGCTGGACCCCACCCCGGCGTCCATTGAAAAGGCCGCCGCCTGGGTCAGGCAGAACAAGGTGGAACTGCTGGTGGGCCTGGGCGGGGGCAGCGCCCTGGACAGCACCAAGGCCACGGCCCTGCTGGCCGTGCACGAAGGCCCCATGAGCCGCTATTTCGGCCTGCACAAGGTGCCCTCGGCCTGCATGCCCACCATCCTGATTCCCACCACGGCGGGCACGGGCAGCGAAATGACCTCCAACGCGGTGCTCAATGACCCGATCACCGATTCCAAACAGGGCACGGTCAGCGACTATCTCTACGCCAAGGTGGTTCTGCTGGACCCCGAGCTGACCGCGGGCCTGCCGCCCTTTTACACGGCCATCACCGGCCTGGACGCCCTGGTGCACTGCATCGAGTCCTACGTGAGCCTGCACGCCACGCCCTTTACGGACGCCCTGAACCTCCAGGCCATGCGCATGATCTCCGACAATATCCGCAAGGTCTACGCCAACGGCGGCAATATGGAAGCGCGCGAGCAGATGCTCTACGGCGCGGCCATCAGCGGCATGGGCTTTTCCAACACCCAGAACGGCATCATCCACGCCCTGGGCATGTCCGTGCCCTCGGAGCACCACATCCCCCACGGCCTGATGATGGCGGTGTGCGCGCCCATGGGCATGAGCTTCAACGCCCTGGCCGCGCCCGAAAAATTCGCGGTCATCGCCGAAATCCTGGGCAGCGCCCCGGCCGGGGCCTCAGTGCGCGAAAAAGCCAAAAGCGCCGCCGCGGGCTTCGTAAGCCTCATGGACGACCTGGGCATCAAGCAGGGCCTGTCCAATTACGGCATCCGCCGGGAAGAACTGCGCGGCGTGGCCGAACTGGGCGCGGCCTACAAGCGGCTGATGGACAGCAATCCGCGCAAGGGCACTGCCGACGTGCTGGAGAAGCTGCTGGAGCAATTTTACTGAGAACACCCGACGCGGCACACCCTCTCCGCGCACAACACGCAACCGCCCTCAGGGGCACAGGAGCAGATCATGTCCGACTTTCCCTACGTCAAGATCAAAAACTTCATCAACGGCCAGTGGCGTGAAGAAGCAGGCACGCCGGTCAAGCCTTTGTACAACCCCTCCACCGGCGAACAGATCGGCGAAGTGCCCATGTCCGGGGCGGATGCCTGCGAAGCGGCCATCGCCACGGCCTGGGAGGCCTACCAGACCTGGCGTGAAGTTCCGGTGGCCAAGCGCGTGGCCTATATCTTCAAGCTGCGCGAGGCCATGATCCGCAATCACGAAAAACTGGCCCAAGGCATTGCCTGGGACCAGGCCAAGCACATCTCCGAAGCGCGCGGCGAAGTGCAGCGCGTCATTGAGATTCTGGAATCCGCCTGCGGCACGCCTTCCCTGATCCAGGGCGACATTCTGGACCAGGTCTCGGGCAGCATTTCCGTCAAGGTCGTGCGGCAGTCCCTGGGCGTGTTCGGCGGCGTGGCCCCCTTCAACTTCCCGGCCCTGGTCTTCGGCTGGTTCATCCCCTACGCCATCGCGGCGGGCAATACCTTCATCTTCAAGCCTTCCACCCAGTCGCCCTACTTTATGCAGCTCATCTGCGAGCTCTTCCAGGAAATCGGCCTGCCCGCGGGCGTGGTCAACGTGATCCACGGCGACCGCTCCATTCCCGGCACCTGGTATGAAGACCCGCGCATGGCCGGGGTCTGCCTAGTGGGTTCCACGCCCACGGCCAAAAAAATGGCCGAGGGCTGCGCCAGGGGGGCCAAGCGTTCCATGCTCCTGGGCGGGGCCAAGAATATGCTTCTGGTCATGGAAGACGCCAATCTGGACATCTTTGTGAACAACTTCCTCAACTCCTGCTACGGCTCGGCCGGGCAGCGCTGCCTGGCCGGGTCCATCGTGGCCGCCGTGCCTGAAATCTACGACACGGTCATGGAGCGCATTCTGGAAGCCTCCAAAACCGTCAAGGTGGGCGACGCCTTTGATCCCGACGTCTACATGGGACCGCTGATCTCCCGCGCAGCCGCCGACAATGTCGCTAAGTACGTGGACATCGCCCTTGCCCACGGCAATTGCGAACTTATTCTTGATGGGCGCAATCCCGTCCTGCCCGAAAAGAACAAAAACGGCTTCTTCGTGGGGCCCACCATCATCAGGGACGTGACTCCCTGCAACCCCCTGTTCACCACCGAAGTCTTCGGGCCGCTGGTAGCCACCATCAAGGTGGCGGACATGGACGACGCCCTCAACCTGATCCGGGCTTCGGAATTCGGCAACGGCGCGTGCATCTTCACCCAGAACGCCTATTACATCGAGCGCTTCAGCCGTCTGGCCGACGTGGGCATGGTGGGCGTGAACGTGGGCATCTGCGCGCCGCATCCCTATGTGCCCTTCGGCGGCATCAAGGGCTCGCTGCTGGGCACGGACAAGGTTCAGGGCAAGGACGGCCTGAACTTCTTCACCCAGAACAAAGTCACCACCGTGCGCACACATCATCCCAAGGGGCAGGCGCCCAAGCCCGCCGCCAATACATCAATACGATCCTGCGTGGCATCGTAACAGCGCATCGCGCTTACACCTGTCGCCTGACGGCGCGGCACACCGCCGGCCGTCAGCCGCCGGTCTTCCCGGCAACCGGAAGTTGACGGCAATGCACCCCGCGACAGGTTCACGGCGCGGATTCGATGGGGAATCCGCGCGGAGCGACGGGACATTCCCAGAACCCGAACGCTTCAGGCCGCGCCATACGCGGCGGGAGGGGAAAACCCCTCCCGCCGTTCCGGAGCAGTCTATGACAATCCCCGCTCAGACCCCGCCCGTCGGCTCGACCGATGGGGAAATGGCCCGCATCGGGCATGTGGCCGACCTCAACAAGCCCTGGGAGGACGTGCTGCGCTACGCCGTCAGATCCGTCTATCCCAAGGACGCCGTTATTCCACACCAGAAGACCAGGGGCATGTACTACCTGTCCCGTGGCTCGGTGGGCATTTTCTACACCTCTTCCTGCGGCCGCGAACGGCTCACCTTGTGCATCGAACCGGGCTGCCTGTTCAATGAAGCGCGCACCCTGGCCGGATACAATCCCGAGGGACGCTTTGTCTGCACCTCGGAGTCCGAAATCTGGCGCTTTCCGGAAAATCTGCTGGAGGACGCCGCCTTTATCCGCGATCACCCGGTCCAGATCGCCAATCTGCTGCGCTCCATGGGCATCAAGATGCTCATCCACTATACCTTTCTGGCGGACATGGGCACCGGCCGCCACGAAATCCACCTCTGCCGCTTCATCCTCAGCCTGGCCCGCAAAAACAACAGCCAAAGCGCCTTTCCCTGCCACATGACCCAGCAGGAAGTGGCCGATCTGCTGGGCATCCACCGGGCCACCCTGGCCCGCGCCCTGCAACGCCTCAAACAGCACGGCGTGATCTCCTCCTTTACCGCCCGCAAAGTCCAGATCAGCGACTGGAATCTGCTGCTCTCCCTGGCAAGCCGCTGAGACGGGCCGCCTCCGCGCGGCCCGCTTCACCCGCCGGGCGCGGATCAGGGCGGCGGCTGCGCATTGCCGTAGATAAATCTATACGTATATGCAGCAGTATCTTCAGGGTACAGGCTGAAAGATTACTACACATAAAATGTGCGATAGATTGAAAGCCAAAAAGATGCATTCAATACTATCTTTCAGCGATATAGAAAACTATGTATACCATATGCAGCGCGATTGATATATTTATAAATAATGATTGATACATTTTTTAGATTCATCTTGCAACGACACATATTTTCTTATACGTTCCATAAATGTACATAATGTACATATACCTATGCTGCGGGACACCCCCCGGCACGGGCCCGCGCAATGCGCGGCGCGCCTGAGCCGCCGGGAGGCGCCCGGTTCCCGCATTTTTTTCATCCCGACATCAGAGCCGGAACAGGTCCCGCGCCGGAACGCCCGCGCGCCGGGCCGACGTCATTACGACGACGCCCCGGCGACAGCGCCTTACAGGAGCAGACAGTGACCATACGCGCCAAACTCATCAGCCTTATGGCTTCCTTCATCGCGGCCATCGTGCTCGTGGTGTCCTTCATGGCCTACTACGCCTATAAGGACAGTTACCAGATCGCGGTAAGCGGCTCAAAAACGACCGTCCAGAGCGTCACAAACTATGTTTCGCTCTTCTTCAACACCGCCGAGGACAACAGCGCCTTTCTGGCCGGGCTGCCGCAGACAGCCGAAGCGGCCGGGCACCTTCCCTCCCATGTCGGGCTGAGCGCGTCCAAGACCCACACGCGCCGGGAAATGAGCCCCCAGGCCCTGGAGCTGGACAAGATACTGGAACAGCTCGCCGAATCCAGCGCTTCCTACCTGGCCGTGGGCCTGGGCTCCACGGACGGAGGTTTTCTGGAGTATCCTCCCATTGCCTATCCCGCGGGTTTCGATCCGCGCAAACGTCCCTGGTACCAGTCCGCCGAGGACAGCGGCACGGGCGCGGCCTATTCCGTTTATCTGAACGCGGCGGGCACGCCCGTGTGTTCCTTTGTGCATACGGTCAAGGACGGCGGCGGGATCACAGGCGTCTCCTACATCGAGGTGAGTCTCGCCACGCTTTCAAAAAGCATTTCCGCCATGGAGATCGGCCGCACCGGCCGTCTGACCCTTATTGATCCCAGCGGCATCATCGTGGCGACCCGCAACGCCGAAGCTCTGTTCAGCAAGGTGGCGGACAAAAAAATGCCCGGCCTCGACACGATCTACGCCATGCCCAACGGCGTGCACATGGCCGAGGTCAACGGCCGGGACGTGCTGGTCAACATCTTCAGCGACCAACGCGGCTGGAAATACGTCTACGCCATCGACGCGGATGAGGTTTTTGCAGGCACCTACGCCATGCTGCGGCTCAGCGTGATCTTCTCCCTGGTCATGGCCGTGGCGGTCTTCATTCTGGGCGCGCTCATTCTGCGCAGCATCAACCGCCCCCTGGGACTGCTCAGCAGCACTTCCGAAACCATTGCCGACGGCGACATACAGGCCGCGCTGCCCGACAGGGCGCTGTTTTCCGGCGAACTGCTGAGTCTGTACGAAAGTTTTGCGAAAATGCTCGCCCATATCAACGAGACGCTGCGCCGTTCCCAGGAAAGCGAACAAAAAGCCCACAGTGAGGAAGAAAAGGCCCGCGCCTCCATGTTGCGGGCGGAAGAGGCGGGCGCGGCGGCCCAGGCCAAGACCACAGCCATGCTGGGCGTGGCCGAAAGCCTGGATAAGGCCATCCGGGTCATTTCCGACGCTTCCGGCGCGCTTTCGGTCCAGATCGAGCAATCCGACCGGATCGCCTCCGAATCGGCCCGAAGCCTGACCGAAGCCGCCACGGCCATCAATGAGATGAACGCCACAGTGCAGGAAGTGGCCCGCAATGCCTCCACCACGTCCCGGTTCTCCGGCGAGACCAGGGCCAAGGCCGAAAGCGGCGCGCAGGTCGTGCATCAGTCGCTGCAAAGCATTGAGCGGGTGCACGCGGTTTCGCTGGAATTGCGCACGGACATGGAGCGACTCAACGAGCATGCCGGGGCCATCAGCCGCATCATGACCGTGATTTCCGACATTGCGGACCAAACCAACCTGCTGGCCCTGAATGCGGCCATTGAGGCCGCCCGCGCGGGCGACGCCGGGCGCGGCTTTGCCGTGGTGGCTGACGAGGTGCGCAAACTGGCCGAAAAAACCATGGCTTCCACCCACGACGTGAGCAGCGCCATCCAGGCCATTCAGGAAAGCACCAACAAAAGCATGGCCTCGGTGGAAAACGCCGTGCTCCAGATTGACAAGGCCACGGGCTTTGCCAATGACTCCGGCCACGCCCTGACCGACATCGTAAGCACCGCAGAGGCCACGGCCGACCAGATTCAGGCCATTGCCGCGGCCAGCGAGCAGCAGTCCGCCGCCTCGGAGGAGATCAACGCCAATATCGAACGGGTCAACAACATGGTCGGCCAGACCGCCGAAAGCATGGCGGAAGCCGCCGGGGCCGTGGCCGGGCTCGCGGCCCAGACCGAGGGCTTGCGGGCTCTGGTGGCCCGGATGCAACAGCAGTAGCCATCCCCCTGTTCCCTGACACCCTCCGGCCCGGAGCGGGCATGCGCAGGCCCATGCCCGCTCCGGGCAATACTTTCCCATAATTTCCCCGGCCCATACCGTAATCGGGCGTGGGAAGCATAAAATTTGTGACACGTAATTGACAAAAGTAACACGAGATGACATATCTGCAAGGGAGCAACCGTATGCATGCCCCGCCGCCCGGAGGCGGCCTGCCCGCAGAGAATTTTTTTAAACCAATGGTGTTACTTTTTTAAAAAAGATAACACAACAGTATAAGGGCTCCTGTCGCCTGTCCGGTATTTGACGGCAGGTTCCGCACAGCATCTTTCCGGGTATTGCGAGACGTCGCTTTCGCGGGGGCGTGAGCGTAACGGCGGCTGCTCGCATATCGTAACACGAAATTTTAAAATGTAATACAAAAAACAAACCGCCTGAGCGTCAGGCCGCTTGTCCTGAAACCCACTAATCGGCGGTTCAGCGACCGCTGCCAGCAAGGGGATGCCATGACGGGGAATATTGCGGATACCAGGGCCACATGGTTGGACGACGCTACGATAGAACGCGTGCTTGCCTCCTCCTGTAGCCGCGAGGACCCGGCGCGGGCGCGCGAGGTCCTTGCCAAGGCCAGGGAACTGAAGGGGCTCTCGCTTACGGACGTGGCCGTGCTGATGGGCCTTTCCTCTCCGGAATTGACGACGGAGCTGTACCACACCGCCAAGGCGGTCAAGGAAGAAATTTACGGCAACCGCATCGTGCTGTTCGCTCCGCTGTATATCTCCAATCTCTGCTCCAACGAATGCCTGTACTGCGCCTTCCGGAAATCCAATACCGAAGTGACCCGCCGCGCCCTGAGCCGGGACGAGATACTTGAGGAAACCAGGATCATCCTGCGCCAGGGGCACAAGCGGGTTCTGATGGTGGCGGGCGAGGCCTATCCCGGCAGCGGCATCGACTATGTGCTGGACGCCATTGACGCCATTTACGAGGCGCGCGAGGGCGGCGGCAATATCCGCCGGGTCAATGTCAATCTCGCCCCGCTTTCGGTGGAGGACTTCCGCCGTCTCAAGGAACGGCATATCGGAACCTTCCAGCTTTTCCAGGAGACCTATCACCGGCCCACCTACGAAAGCGTGCACTTGGCGGGCCCCAAGCGCGACCTGGACTGGCGGGCCTCTTCCTTTGACCGCGCCATGCTGGCGGGCATCGACGACGTGGGCATGGGGCTGCTCTACGGTCTCTATGACTGGCGTTACGAAACCCTGGCCCTGATGATGCACATCGCCCATCTGGAAGAGCGCTTCGGTGTGGGCTGCCATACCATCAGCGTGCCGCGCATCGAGCCCGCCGTCGGTTCCGACCTTGCGTCCCGGCCGCCGCATGCCGTCAGCGATCAGGATTTCCTGAAGCTGGTGGCGATTCTGCGCCTGGCGGTTCCCTATACGGGCCTGATCATGTCCACGCGCGAAAATGCCGCCATACGCGGCCTCACCCTGGAACTCGGCGTTTCGCAGATCTCGGCGGGCAGCCGCACCAATCCCGGCGGCTACAAGGAAGACAGTCAATTTGAGGCGGCCCAGTTTCAGCTCGGCGACCACAGAAGCCTGGCCGAGGTGGTGAAGGATCTCGGGGACCACGGTTTCATCCCCTCCTTCTGCACGGGCTGTTACCGCCTGGGGCGCACGGGCAAGGATTTCATGGATCTCGCCAAACCCGGCCTCATCAAGGCCAAGTGCGCGCCCAACGCCCTCTCCACCTTTGAGGAATATCTGCTGGACTACGCGGGGGAGGAAGAGCGCCTGGCCGGTGAATGCGCCATTGCCGCCTCTCTGGACGGCATGGAGGAGCGCACCCGCCGCGTCTCGGAAAAGCTGCTTTCCAAGGTGCGTTCCGGCCAGCGGGACGTCTACTGCTGAGCATGGACAAGGATGCGTCTGTGCGCCGCGAGGACATCCTCAAGCTTCTGTTTGCAACGCCCTATGCCGAATTGCGGCACCGCGCCGCGCGGATAACGGCACGGGAAAAAGGCTCGCATGTTTTCGTGCGCGGGCTTGTGGAATTCTCCAACGTCTGCCGTCGCAATTGCCGCTACTGCGGCCTGCGGGCGGCCAACAGGCAACTCGTGCGCTATACGCTTTCCAAAGACGAAATAATGGAGACCGCAACCGAAGCCGTGACCGCGGGCGCGGACACCATTGTGCTGCAAGCGGGCGAATATGCGGTGCCGCCGCAATGGCTGGCCGGGGTAGTGGACGCCATACGCCGCGACCTGCGCGTGCCGGTGACCCTCAGCGTGGGGGAACAGCCCCGGACGGCCTGCGCCCTGTGGAAGGAAGCCGGTGCCGCGCGCTTTCTGCTCAAGCATGAGACCGCCGACCCACGGCTGTATGCGCGCCTGCACCCGGGCCACACGCTGGCGGAACGCCTCGCAAGCCTGCGTATGCTGCGGGAGCTGGGCTATGAAACGGGTTCGGGTTTCATGGTGGGCCTGCCGGGGCAAAAGCCCGAATCCCTGGCCGACGACATTCTGCTGGCGCGGGAGTTGCGCGTGTCCATGTGCGGGGTGGGGCCGTTCATTCCCCAGGCGGATACGCCTTTGGGAACCCGGCCCGGAGGCACGGCGGCACTGACCCTGCGGGTCATGGCCGTGCTGCGCATCGCGCTGCCCCGGGCCAACATTCCCGCCACCACGGCCCTGGCTACGGTGGATGCGGTCGCGGGCCAGAAGGAAGGCCTGCTGGCCGGGGGCAATGTGCTCATGCCCGGCTTCACGCCGCCGAGATACCGTGAGCACTACCGCATTTACGACAATAAAAACCGCGTGGATACGGCAGCCGCACGCATGGCCGTCGAGGCCGCCGGGCGCACGCATACGCTCGCATCGCCGCCGGAAAGCGAGGAAAACCCGGCGGCCGCCGGAAGAAGCATGAACTGTTCATCGCCGCCCGTGCGGGCGCGACTGACGGATGGAGTCTGATTCACCTGTTACCGCCAGGAGGTTGGAATGCCGCGTATCGTCATGGAGCATATCCAGTATGAGCCCAATGTGCCGCCACAGGGGGCCGACGGCGACAAGATGTTTTTTGTGCAGGTTGATGCGGAAAAATGCATCGGCTGCGACACCTGTCAGGAATATTGCCCCTCAGGGGCGATCTACGGGGAAACCGGCGCGGCGCACGAGGTCGCCTACCCCGAAGCCTGCATCAACTGCGGGCAGTGCCTGACCCATTGTCCGGAATTCGCCGTTTATGAAGTGCAGACCTGGGTGCCGGAACTGCAAAAGAAGCTTCAGGACAAGAGCGTCAAGTGCATTGCCATGCCCGCTCCGTCGGTGCGCTACGCCTTGGGCGAGGCTTTCGGGCTCGCGCCCGGCAGCGTGACCACCGGCAAGATGCTCTCGGCCCTCAAAGCCCTGGGATTCGCCCATTGCTGGGACACTGAATTCACCGCCGACGTGACCATCTGGGAAGAAGCCTCGGAATTTGTACAACGCCTGGGCGAAAAAAAGCATCTGCCCCAATTCACATCCTGCTGTCCGGGCTGGCAGAAGTATGCGGAAACCTTTCACCCCGACCTGCTGCCGCACTTTTCCTCCTGCAAATCGCCCGTGGGCATGAACGGCAGGCTGGCCAAAACCTACGGCGCGGAAAAGCTGAACTATGCTCCCGAACAGATCTACACCGTGTCCATCATGCCCTGCATTGCCAAAAAATATGAAGGCCTGCGTCCCGAGCTGGCCGCCGACGGCCTGCGCGACATCGACGCCACGCTGACCACCCGCGAACTGGCCTACATGATCCGGCAGGCGGGCATAGACTTCAGCAAGCTGCCCGAGGGGCAGCGCGACAGCCTGATGGGAGAATCCTCCGGCGGCGCTACCATTTTCGGGGTGTCCGGGGGCGTCATGGAAGCGGCTTTGCGCTTCGCCTACCAGGCGGTGACCGGCCAGCGTCCGGAATCCTGGGATTTCAAACAGGTGCGCGGCCTCAAGGGGATGAAGGAATACACGGTGACCATCAACGGCATTGAGCTGCGTCTGGCCGTTGTGCATGGGGCCAAACGCTTTGACGCGGTCTGTGAGGAAGTCCGCGCCGGGAAGTCCCCGTATCATTTCATCGAGTTCATGGCCTGTCCCGGCGGCTGCGTCTGCGGCGGCGGCCAGCCCCTGATGCCGACCCTGCTGGAATACGCGGAGCGCAAGGCCTCCAGCCTCTACGGCAGTCTCAGGAAACGCCTTGCCGATATGAACACCAACGCCTAGGGGGCCATATGTCCATACTGACGAGCACAAGACGGGGATTTTTAAAAGGCGCGTGCATTCTGTCCGGCGGCCTCTTGCTGGGTGTGCGCATGGTCAACAAGGCCTATGCGGGAGCCAGAGAAATCAAGGACTACATGCGCGACCGCGTCAACGCCGTATACGGCGCCGACAAGACCTTTCCCAAGCGGGCCTCCCAGGACAACGCACAGGTCAAGGCCCTTTATGATTCCTGGCTCGGCAAGCCGCTGGGCCATAAATCGGAAGAACTGCTTCACACCAAATGGTTCGACAAATCGGAAGGCCTCAAGAAGCTTACGGCTTCAGGCGCGTACCCCAATCCTCGCCACAAGGATTTCGCGGGCAACGCCTATCCGTATGAATAAGCGCCGGGCTCTTCCGCCCAAGGGCTGATACGCACAGCCCCACCCAGACCCCGGCCGGCGCGGTTTTGCCCAATCGCGCCGGCCGTCCCGGTTTTCCCGGTCGCTCGCCGCCGCGCAACCGGTCCCTTTTCGCAAGGAGTCCACCCATGACCGAAGCGCCCAAGGGCCTTCGCCTGCACATTGCGCTTTTCGGACGCCGCAATGCGGGCAAGTCTTCATTGCTCAACGCCCTGTCCGGACAGCCGGTGTCCATTGTTTCGGATACGCCCGGCACAACGACAGACCCTGTTGAAAAAACGCTGGAAATGGCCCCGCTGGGGCCGGTGGTCTTTCTGGACACCGCCGGTCTGGACGACGACGGCGAATTGGGCAGATTGCGCGCGGAGCGCAGCCTGGAGATCATGCGCCGGACCGACGTGGCCCTGCTGGTGACGGACGGGCGGATCTGGGGGCGGACCGAGGCGGCTGCGGCCGCCCGGCTGCGTTCCCTGGCGATTCCCTTTGTGGTGGTGCGGAACAAGGCGGACGCCGATTCCGGCGCGAAGGAAACAACGGATGCCCCCGACAGGCCGGAAGGCCTGGACGCCGCCGTGCCCGTCATACGCGCCTCGGCCCGCAGCGGTCTCGGCCTGGACGAGATACGCGCGGCCATCGAACGCGTCGCGCCGGAAAGCGCCCTGCGCCAGCCCCCGCTGCTCAGCGATCTGCTGCCGGAACAGGGCGTTCTGCTGCTCGTCGTGCCGCTTGATACGGGCGCGCCTCGGGGGCGGCTCATTCTGCCCCAGGTGCAGGCCATTCGCGACAGCCTGGACGGACGCAAAATCTGCCTGGCGACGACGGACAAAGACCTGCCTGCAGCGCTGCTGCGCCTCAAAGAAGCCCCGGATCTTGTGGTCTGCGATTCCCAAGTGGTCCATGCGGTGGACCGGGAGACGCCTTCGGACATCCCCATGACCACCTTTTCCGTGCTCATGGCCCGTTTCAAGGGGGATCTGCCAGCTCTGGCCCGTGGGGCCGCCGCACTCGGACGACTTCACCCCGGTGACAGCGTGCTGATTCAGGAGGCCTGCTCCCACCATCCGCAGCACGACGATATAGGTCGCGTCAAGCTGCCGCGCCTGTTGCGCGGGCTGGCCGGGGGCGAGCTGCATTTCAGGATGGCCGCGGGCAAGGAATTTCCGGACTCCGCCGGAGACTGCGCGGCCGTCGTGCACTGCGGCGGCTGCGTCATCACGCGCGGGCAGATGCTGGCCCGGCTGCGCGCCGCGACCGAGGCGGGCTGCCCTATGACCAATTACGGTCTGGCCATTTCCCTGGCGCAAGGCGTGCTGGCCAGAGTGCTTTCTCCCTTTCCGGACGCTTTGCGCGCTTACCGGAAGGCCCGCGCGCAAGCCTGACTCAGTCGTCGAAGCCGTGGGGATGCGTGCAATGCCATTCCCAGGCCGAGGCGATGATGCCCTCAATGTCCACCCTGGGCTCCCAGCCCAGTATCTCCCGCGCGCGCTGCGCAGAGGCCACCAGCCGGGCCGGATCGCCCGCCCGGCGCGCCCCCGCGCGCACCGGAACAGCGTGGCCCGTGACCCGCCGCGCGGCCTCAATCATCTCCCGCACGGAAAAGCCCCGGCCGTTGCCCAGATTGCAGATGACGCTTTCGCCGCCGCGCCGCAGGTAATCCAGGGCGCGCATATGGGCGTCGGCCAGGTCCATGACGTCCAGGTAGTCCCGAATGCAGGTGCCGTCGGGCGTGGGATAGTCCTCGCCGAACACCGTGATATGTTCGCGCAGGCCCAGGGGCACCTGGAGGATCAGGGGAATGAGATGGCTTTCCGGCCGGTGGTCCTCGCCGATGGCTCCGCCGGGCAGCGCCCCGGCCACATTGAAATAGCGCAGTACCACGGAGCGCATGCCGTGCGCCAACCCCACCCAGCGCATGATGTTTTCCATCATCAGCTTGCTTTCGCCGTAGGGGTTGGCGGGCCGGGTGGGGTCGCTCTCCTCGATGGGCACGCGCCGCGGCTCGCCGTAGACCGCCGCCGTGGAGGAAAAGACGATCTTGTCCACGCCATGCCGCCGCATGGCTTCCAGCAGCATCTGCATGCCGTGGACATTGTTGTTGAAATAGGCCAGCGGCTTTTCCATGCTCTCGCCCACCAGAGAACTGGCCGCGAAGTGGAGCACCGCGTCGATGCGGTTTTCGCTGAAGACCCTGTCCAGGGCCTCGGGATCGCGAATGTCGCCTTCATGAAGGCGCACGCCCGCAGGCACGGCCCGGCGATGGCCGGTCAGGAAATTGTCGATGACCACGGCTTCCTCGCCGCGGGCCAGCAGGGCGCGTACATTATGCGAGCCGATGTACCCGGCTCCGCCGCAGACCAGAATCGCCATGCTTCTTCTCCCTCTTTATCAGGCTTGCGTCAGTTGCCGCGCGCTGTCGTCAAATAATCCACCCCATAAAAATCCCGCTGAAGGCCGCTGCGGGCCTTCGCTCATACGCGGGTCCGCCACACAGTGCTGGACCCGCTGCAATTTTGGCCCGTAACGTCCTCTTTGGCAAGACGGAGCGTGAGATGGAACACGGCGTGTCAAAACAAGGGGGGCGGCCACAGTGTAAACGCCGCCATCGGTGTGGGCGCAGGCCGCGTCAAAGACAGTCGGATATGATGCCAATGAAAAATCTGCTGTGTTTTTTGGATGACGGGCAAGCTGTCGCGCAATCCGGGGGAAATACGGCCGCCCGAGCCGGATGGACCGGCGTCGAATCCGCGCCCCTGTACCACTGTCCGGCCCTATGCTTCGGCGGCATCCCCGCCGTTTTCAACATCCGGCGCGGCGTCGATATTCGCATTGACCACGCTGGCTCCGGCCGGGGGCGGCAATGCGCCCGCCTCGCGCATTTCCGCATAGAAGACACAGCCGTTTTTGCCCATATGCTTGGCCTGATACGTGGCCTCATCGGCATGCTGGTAGAGTTCCGCGAAGCTGCGCCCGTCGCCGGGGGCGCAGGCCACGCCCATGCTGGCGGTCAGCACGCAACGGTTTTCACCCTCGCCCCATTCCGTGCGCAGTTCGCCGCCCAGTTTGGCGGCCCGCTTGCGGATATGAAGCATGCTCAGCCGCTCGGTACAGAAGACCAGAAATTCGTCGCCGCCGATGCGCCCCACAATGTCCGCGGAACGAAAATTCTGACGGATGATCCGGGCCATGGCGCAGATGGCCTGATCTCCCACGGCGTGGCCCAGACGGTCGTTGATGATCTTGAAGTTGTCGAAATCGATCATGAACAGCGCATAGCCGCCCGCCGCCCCGTCCAGGTTGTGACGGTCAAGGAAACGGGCGATGGCCTGTTCCGTGGCCAGCTTGTTGTACATGCCGGTGGCGCTGTCGCGCGCGGCCTGATTGCGCAGGGTGAGCTCCAGGTTCTTCTGGTTGTCGATGTCCGTGATGATTCCGATGACGTAGATGGGCCAGCCGCTGTCGTCCATGATGTTGGAGGCTTCGATCCTGTACCAGCGGTACAGGCCGTCCACGTCGCACAGACGCATTTCCGCCACGCGCTTGGTCTGCTGCAGAGCGTCCTGGAAGTCCCGCAACGCGTCCCGGTCGTCCGGATGCACCGGAATCTGGCTGCCGTCCGGGTCCGGCTCCAGAATGTTAAAGGCCGAACCGAAAAGCTGCATCCAGCGCGTGCTGCAATAAAAGTCGCCGTTGAGCAGGTCCTGCTCAAAAATGCTGATATCGTGCTGCTCAAGAATGAACTGGTAGCGCTCGTCGGAAATACGCTGGGCCTGCTGTATTTCCTTGTTGCGCGTAATATCGAAGACAATGCTTGCGATATAGGGCTGACGCCGTTCGTCATAGGCCAGGGTGCCCTTGTTGTAGAGCCAGACCAGATTGCCGTTTTTGGCCCTGGTGCGGTACTCCACATCAATGGCCTTGCTCTGTTCCAGCTGCCGGGAAATGGTCAGCAGAACCTCGTCGCGGTCTTCCTCGTAAATGGTGTTGGCAAAAGTATTTTCGTAAATGCGCTCGAACTCTTCCCGGCTGTAGCCCAGCAGATCCAGATAATTCCGGCTGAGAAACAGAAACGTGCCGTCCACGCCGCTGACCTTCTGAACTCCGCCGGAAATATTGGCGATAATGGCGCTGTATTCCTCCTGCTGGCTGCGTATCTTGCGGTGGGAACGGCGCTGGCTGTACATGAGATAGAGCAGCAGCAAAACGGCGATGACCGTTACACGCAGCATCAGCGTGCGGGTGACGGCATTCTGCTGGTCGATGCGCTCATTCAGAACGCTTTGCGGCAGAATGGAAACCAGCTGCCAGTCGTTTTGCGCCAGAGGCACGCGGCTCATATAAAAGGAATAGCCGGCGCCTTTGAAATGCAGCACCCTGTCGCCGCTGCGGCGCATGTCCTTGAAGAAATCCTGTACCTGGGAGACCGTATGCGGCGATTGCGTCTGCCTGAAGCGCCTGATCAGGTCGTCCAGATCCCGTCCCTGCGGCAAAGCGCCGAAAAGCACATGGCCCTGGCTGTCGAAAACCAGGTTTGAGGTCCGGCCGTCAAAGGCCCTGGTTTCTATGCTGGCCTGCAAGGCGTCAATATTGATGCCCGCCACCAGCACGGCCCGGACCTTGCCCTCGCGCGTCACAGGTACGGCCAGAGCCAGCACCCGGTTGCGGTCGAAGGTGGCAACCATGTCGGAGGAAACGCCCACGCCGTCGTGCAGGGCGCGCTGGAAGTAGGCGTCCGCGCTGAAGTCGAGCTCTTTGTCCAGAGCGGAAAAGCCCTTGCCGTCCGGCGCCAGAATGCCGAAATTGCGGATGCTCGGTTCCAGCAGCAGGCCGAAATTCTCGGCATTTTCTCTGGTGACCGGATTTTCGCAGGAAGAAAGCAGACGGGCTACTCCCTCCAGATCGCGGAAACGTTCCTTGAGCTGGCGCTGAAAGTTCTCCGCCGCGTAATGCGTGGATTCCTGCAGGCGCTGGGTCAGAGTGGTGGTAATGTCCTGTTTGGTGCTGGCGTTGTAGTCCCGGATGGAATAAAGCAGCCCCCCGAGCAGCGCGGCGAGGAACAGCGCGGAAACTATGGCGGTGGACAATTTGGACATGCGGCCATCCATTACAGGCATTGCCATCCGAAAACCTTCCGCCGCGGCGCGGCACCCGCAAACAGCGAGCCGGTCTTCCCGGGCACGGACGGCATCCTCCCTGAAAACAGGGGGCTCCGGCACGGGCATTTTCGCGGGCAAACTGAGATTGTGAGCAAGAGGATAGCCGCATTGTCGGCAAAAGGGAAGCTGCCGGAACCGGGGTAAAGATAAAAAAAGTGCCCCTTACGAGGCACTTACGACATGCGGTCAGAACGCGGCCGGAATTCAGCTCAATTTGGAGAGCAGGGTCTCCTTGATGGAGTCGATGCTGCCTTCGCCGTTGAGTTCGATGTATTTGGTCTTGCCCTCGTCGGCCAGCTTCTTGAAGAAGTAGGCGGCGGCCAGGGTACCGTCGGTGGTATTGTAATAAATGTCGTGGCGCTTGTTGATGGCGTTCTCGTCCTGGTCGTCGCTGCGCGCGGAAAGCTCGGCCCCGCAGACCCGGCATTTGTCGCCGTCGGGCTTGATGGCGTCAATAAAGATATTGTTGGGGTGGTTGTTGTTTTCCTTGCAGAGACGGCGGCCCATGATCCGGTTTTTCGCCACTTCGCGCGGCAGCAGAATTTCCACCACGTAGTCGAGCTTGAGACCTTCTTTCCGCAGGGCTTCCCAGAGCTTCTGGGCCTGGACCATATTGCGGGGGAAGCCGTCCAGCAGCCAGCCGTCCTTGCCCTTGGTCTTCAGGGTTTCCAGCACCATGGGAATGGTGATGTCGTCGGGCACCAGGTCGCCGCGGTCAATATAGGCCTTGGCTTTTTTGCCCAGCTCCGTGCCGCCGCCGATATGTTCGCGGAAGATGGCGCCGGATTCGATGTGAGCAAGATTGTACTTTTGTTTGATCAGATTGCCCTGGGTGCCCTTGCCGCTGCCGTTGGGTCCGAAAATCAGGATATTCACCGTTGCTCTCCTTGACGGAACCGGATGTTAATTTGTGCAAAAAAGAACACGCTCTTTGCGGTTCTAGCCCGGAAAACCCGCTCTGTCAACGGGGGCGGCGAAGAACGCAGGGTCATTCCGTTCCCTGCCGTTGTTTTGTTCTGCCCTTCGGGCATTAGCGGGATACCTCATCCGTATGCCAAGCCCATAGAATTAAGTACCCTATGAAAAGTAACCTGCTCCAAATACAAAATCACTCTGCCTACGGCAGGAGAACAAAATGGCCCTGGCGAGAAACGGACGGCTCGTGGGATTGTCCGGCGGGCAGCCCAAAAGGCATATCGCGTTCACAGCTGTCAGCGGAACAGCTTCCAGGTTCCCTCCACAATGCCGCCCAACACGTCCACAAACCCCGAGGTAATCCCGCCGATGGTGTTCAGGATCAGCTTGCCCGCGCCGATGGAAGTTTTGCTGTCGTGCAGGCTGCCGTAGAGGCGCAGGGGGAAATCGGGCAGATTTTTCATATTCACGGTAAAGTTGCAGTCCAGGGTTTCCTTGTTGAGATCTATCCAGCCGCCGCCGTGAACCTTGAGCCCCGGTCCCTGCAGGCTGAAGTCGCTGCTGTGGACCACCCCGGACGCGATATCGCCCGAGGCCGAGGCCAGATCAAAACGCGTGGGCTTGCCCTTGAGTTGGCCGTCAGTGCCGCGTTTCTGGTAGGAACCGTCGCGCACGCTAAAACGCCAGAGGCCGTTCAGGGCGGCGGGCAGCTGGCCCGGTCCGGTCAGGGCGCCCCGCACCTCGGAACTGATGCTGCCCCGGCCTCCCAGGGCCGCGCTGCCGCCCCTGTCCCGGCTGGCGGCGGTCAGGTCGAAGTCCGTCACGGAGAGGGAACTTTCAAAACGCAGGCCCTTGGTAAAGTCGATGCCCGCCCGGCTTTGCAGGGGCGCGCCGTAAAAACGGCCTGTATTGGGCCCGCAGTTCAACTGGCCGTTTTCCAGATTGAGCGGCAACTTGAGATCCTGCACCTTGAAACGCCAGCCGGTCAGTTGTTTGACGCGCAGTTCGCCCTTGGCGCTGAAACCGCGCATGAAGCTGAAATCCCAGGCGCCGCCCGCCGGTTTGACCGCGCGCCCCTTGGCCGCTTTGGCATTCTTGTCGTCCAGGTAGCGGTTCAGGTCGACATTGTCCACGGAAAGGGAGAACGTCAGGCCCGGCTGTTTGCGGATAGAGGCGCTCAGCGAGCCGCTGACCGAGCTCTGGTCCACACGGGCGCGGATGTTGCTGAGAGAGAACGTTTCCGGAGTGCCCTTAAAATCCGTCTCCAGAGAGAGCGTGTTCAACCCGGGCGGCAGCTTAGCCGCCGTGCTGAAAGCCTGCCGCAGGGTACGGCTCAGGTCCCGGCTGAACGCGGAAACCGAGCCTTGCCAGGCAAGGCCGCCCTTGCCGCTGTTGACCTGGGCCTGGCCCCGCAGCTCCACGCCCAGCGCATTGGCATGGGCCTTGCCGACTGCGAGCTGGTTGCGCGCGCCCTGGCAGGAAAATTCGCCGCTCAGGTCCGCCTGCAGGCCCTCGGGCAGCGCACTGAGCGCCGGACTCAGGCGCAGCGCCAGACTGCCAGGCAGGTTCTGAAAGTCCAGATTACCGTTGCCGCCGCCGTCGCCGCTGAACCAAAGTCGGCCGTTCAGATCCGCCCGGCCGTTCAGGTCCACGCTGTCCAGCGCGCCGCTCCACTGGCCGTCCAGGCCCAGACGGCCCTTTTCCCAGGCGGCGGAACGGGCCTTGAGTTCCACATCCATGCCCGTGAAGGCCAGGCTTCCGGACGCGCCGGGCAGGCGCAGGGCCCCCTGCTCGCCGCGCGCGCTCACCGTACCCCGCAGTTTGCCCAGAAAGACGTCCAGTTCCCGGCCCTGGCTCATGATGTCCACATCGGCCCGCAGGCGGCCGCTTTTGATGGGCAGCACGGGCATCGCCTTGCCCAGGAGAGCGCCGTTCACGTCGCGGAAGCGCATCTTGATGGCATAGGGAAGCTCGGGACCGCCGCCCAGAATGCACTCTCCGCGCACGCTGCCGCCGTAGAGCCGCCCCTCCGCCGTGAGCAGGGTGTCTTCCAGGCCGTTTTTGTCCATCTTGCCGGGGCTGATGACCACCTTGGCGTCCTCAATGAGCAGAGGGCCGTAATCCACTTTGGCGGCGGCCAGCCGGATGTCGTAGTCCACGCCAGTTTCGCCGGGTTTGAGAGGCTCGCCGGGCAGCGGCGTCAGCGAATCGTGAAAAAAACGGGGCCCCAGGGGCGGTTTGCCCACGGACTCGGGAATCGCCAGTCCCAGATTGAGGCGCTCGGCCCTGAGATCCAGAGCCACCTCCGGCTTGGCCCAGCTGGCAACCCCGCCCGAACCGGTAAAGCGCGCCCCAGCGCAGCGCACCGCAATGCGCGGCACCGTCAGGCCCAGGCCGTCCAGATGGAAATCCAGATTGCCGTCGGTAAGGTTGTCCAGGGCCAGTTGCAGGCCGGGCGCGAGATTGCGGGCAAAGCCCAGCCACTGGGTCAGGCTCGCGCGGTGCAGCAGCAGGCGGCCGTCCAGGCTGAAGTCCTGTTCCTTGTTTTGCAGCGCGCCGGGCAGGCGCAAGGTCCCGCTGAGCTCCCCGCTGTCCGGCCCGAGCTCCAGCCGGAGCCGCTCCAGGTTGACAATCGGCTCGCTGCCGCGCATGGCCGCCGTGCCCGCCACGGAGAACGGCAGCGACTCCCGGTCCTTGGCCAGTTCCCCGCGCAGATCCGCGCGCGCCGTCCAGCCCGTGGCCCCGCCCTGCAGATCCAGGGCCATGTTGAAGCGCTCAAGAAAAGGCGGCCAGCGCAGCGAGCCGCTGAGCCGCAGCTTGGGCGTGGCCGTGAGCGGCGTCCGCAGGTCGCTTTCCCCTTCGGCCAGAAAATTGTCCAGGCGGATCAGGGGCGCTCCCTGCCGCCGCAGCAGAACCGCGCCCAGATGCACTCTGCCGCTGACAACGGCCGGGGCTTCCGTGTCCAGGCGGCATTGCAGGCCGCTCAATTGCAGGTGCGCGCCGTCCGTGCCGATGAGTTCGGCTTCGCCCTGGACAATGGTCATGCGGCAGCCGTCGGGCAAATCGGGCAGGCCGCCGCCGTTCCCGCGCAGGCGGGCCGCCAGCGCGTCCATGTCCCCCAGGGGCAGGGGCAGCGCACCGCCCAGCTTGGGCCGCAGCAGGGAAATGTTGCGCGGCACGAATTCCCCGCGCAGCAGAGCCAGAAAATCAGGCCGCAGCGTGGCATAGGCCACGGAGAAATGCAGGTCCTTTCCCCGCACCGAGGCGTTGCTCACCGCGATGGAAGGCACGGGCAAAAGCACCACGTCCACGGCTTCCACACAGAAGATCAGGCCCGTGCGCGCGGAAATCCCGTCCAGATAGTGGCGGGTGAGAGCCTCGGGATTACGCTGCAAAAGATAGAAGGCCGTCGCCAGCAGAACCGACAGCACAAGCAGCAGCGCCAGGAAAATGCGCAGAAGAAGACGTAAGCGGCGGGCAGTCAAAAACATGGTTGTTATTCCACGCCTTGACGCCATGGGGCGTCGGGGCTAGTTAGGAAAACGCGGTTAATGGCCTTGTTGTTCCCATTAACCGGCGTTTCCTCAGGAAAAAGTATTTTATCTTGCCGTATTTGGCAACAGCCCGGCGGTCGCGCCGCCAGTCCGTTCCGGGGGGCTATGCAACGTCTGTTATGGATCGGCAGCCCTTTTTTCTGCCAGTCTCTGCGCTCCTGCGGCTGGCAGGATGTGGCCCTGCACAATTTTGAAGACGCCCGCGTATTCTGCTGGGAAGAACTGGTGCGCCTGGCCGGGTTCATCCCGGACGTATTGGTGGTGGCCGACAAAAGCCGCCCGCCCTTTGTGCTGGGCATGGAGCGCTTTCCCTGTTTGACGGTTTTTTACAGCGTGGATTCGCACATCCACAGCTGGCAGCCCCTGTACGCCCAGGGCTTCGACGCCTGCCTGGTTTCCCTGCGCGACGATCTGGAGCTTTTTTCCGGCCCCTTTCTGCCGCCCGAGCGCGTCTGGTGGTCGCCGCCCTTCGCACAGGACGACGACCAGCCCCGCCCCGGCATGCCCAAGCTCTGGGACTGCCTGTTCGTGGGCACGGTCAACGAAAACACGCCCCGGCGCGCCGCCTTTCTGCGGGAACTGACGAGTCGCCTGCCGGGCCTGCACCAGACGCGCGGCAACTACCGCGAGCTCTTTCCGCAGGGGCGCGTGCTGCTCAACCATTGCGAGCACGGGGACCTGAATTTCCGGGTCTTTGAAGCCATGGGCTGCGGCGGCTGCCTGGTGACGCCGCGCGTGGGGCACGGCCTGGCCAAACTTTTCGTGGACGGCGAACACTTGGTGGGCTACACGCCGGACGATGCGGGAGACGCGCTGTTCCGCATCGAACTTCTGCTCAAGAATCCCGAGCTGGTGACCTATATCGGGGAAACCGCCCTGGCCGAGACTGACGCCAGGCACCGGGCCAGGCACCGGGCACAGGCCTTCACGGACCATCTCTGCGATCTCTGGATGCAGGATGCCGCCGCGCTGATCGCCGCGCGCCAAGCCAGAGCCGAGGCCATCCGCGAGGAATGCCTGAAAATGCCCTATCTGCTCTGGGCCGAGGAGCTGGCGGAACCGGATCTCAAGGCCGCCTATCTGGCCGCGGCCAGAGGAAATTACGGGCTGGCGGGATCAGAGCATTTTCACAATAAGCGAAAATCTCAAGCGTAATTTGTTCTGGCGGATCACAGACATCCGGCGAAACGATTCAGCGGCGGCCCGCAGGGTCGGCGCCCGCGTCCGCAAGCGGATCAAAATGCAGGTCCAGGGCCGGATCAGGGGCGGGATTGTCCTCACGGCCGAACCGATCAGTCCGGGCGGACGGGGCCGGGTCCTCAAAGCTCAGATGCAGCAGGGGATCGCGGGCCGGAAGGGTTTCGGTGGGCCGGGGTTCGGAACCGGCGCTGCCGTCCAAAGCGTCTAGGCGCGATTCCATGGCCCGTAACAGGACGCGCATCTGGGCGTGTTCGTCACGCAGAACCTGGCAGAGGCGTTCCTGGCTGCGCAGCATATAGAACAGCACGGCCAGCATGCCCAGAAAGCAGAGAAAGATAAACAACATGATGGAAAACATGGCGGGCCTCACAAAAGCGCTGTGCGCGCCGGGCGGGCCGGAAAAGCCCGTCCGCGTCGCGCCTTCCCGCTTATATACGTTAGCCCCGGCTTGGGCAAGGAGGATTTATGGCCGCTCCGCGTCTTGAGCCGCATCTGGTCATGGCCGACCAGAGCGGCAACATCTATGACGATCCGCAATTGCTGATGGTCTGTCGCCGGGGTGCCCAGTGGGGCCTGCCGCGTCCCGACGAACTCATGCCCCTGCCCGAGGAAAGCGAGCTTTTTCTTCTGCCGGGCCGCCGGGCCGTGGGCCTGAATCCGGAAAGCGGCGAAACCGAGGTTCTGGACCAGCTGGCAGTGGCCGCCTTTGCCGCGCCCGCGCACACCCTTTCGGCCCACCCGGCCTATGAAAGCGAAACCGGCGCGCCCCTGCTGCCCCTTTTCGCCTACGGCGCGGTGGGCTTCGCGCACGGCCGCTTTTACGTCTGCGCCCGCAAGGTGGACCAGGACCCGCGCCAGCGGTTCCAGCGCATCCCGCGCGTCCGCATTGAGCAGAACGTGCGGCGCCTGTTGCGCGAGCACCCGGACAACCGCTTGGTCCGCCATATTCTGGACAATTGCGTGCTGCGCTACGACTGTCCGGCGGCGCGCAACTTCGCTCTGGGCCGCTATGAAGCGCCGCTGCCCACCTCGCGCGCCTGCAACGCGCGTTGCGTGGGCTGCATTTCGGCCCAGGACAAGGATTCGCCCGTGGCCGTGACGCCCCAGTGCCGTCTGGCCTTCACTCCCGAAGCCGCCGAAATCGTGGAAGTCATGCGCCTGCACCAGAGCCGGGAAACGGCCACGCCCATCTATTCCTTCGGCCAGGGCTGTGAGGGCGACCCCCTGACCAATGCGGACCTGCTGGTGGAAAGCGTGCGCCTGTTCCGCACCGGCGGCGGCCGGGGCACGGTCAACTGCAATACCAATGCCTCCAATCCCGAGGCTGTGGCCCGTCTGGCCGAGGCCGGGCTGACCAGTATGCGGGTGAGCTGCAACAGCGCCCGCGAGGCGCTCTACCGGCGTTACTACCGGCCCGCCGATTACAGCTTCGCCGACGTGCGCGCTTCCATCCGCGAGGCGCGGCAACGCGGCATCTTCGTCTCGCTCAACCTGCTGTTCTTCCCCGGCGTCACGGATACCGAAGAGGAACTGGAGGCCCTGGCCCGCCTGGTGGGCGAAAACGGCGTGAGCATGATCCAGTGGCGCAATCTGAACATCGACCCGGAATGGTATTTCCGGCTGATGAGCGGCCGGGAGGGAAGCACCTCCCCCGCGGTTCCGGACGCCGCGCTGGACACGGCGCCGAGCATGGGCCTGACCGTGTTCATGAAGCGGCTCAAAAAGCTCTGTCCCTGGCTGCGCTACGGCTACTTCAATCCCTATCTGGGCGACAGAGCGGAAATCACGGCCCCCCTGCCCGGCGCGTGGCGCATGCCCGAGCCCGAGGCCAGGAGCGCCCTCGGCGCCGCGGGGGCCGAGGAATAGGCGCTCCGGCAGGGAAGCATGGTCTCTATCACATACCGACATACGGCTTCCGGCAAGGTTGAATTTGTGGCTTCCCGGAATGCCGCGCAAAGGTATCCCTGGCATCTGCATGCGGCGCATTGGGTAAGCGGCGTCGTGCTGTCCGGCGGCCTTGTGCTGGAAACCCGCGCCGAGGCGCGTTACCTGTGGACCGGCGGCTATTTCAGGATTCCCCGGCGTGTGCCCACAGGCTGTTTCTTGAACCCGGAACAACCCTGCTGGCGGCCTGCCTGCCGACGAATTCCTCCATCCTCCCGTATGACGCCCGGCTTGCCGGGCTGGTACGCGAAGCCTGCGTGCCTCTCGCTCTGGGCGCGCGAGCAGAGCACCTGGGCCGATATCTCCTCCACGCGCAACCGCCGGAAGAAAGCACTGCGGAACCACCAATACAAAGCGTGTGCCGCCTGCTGCTGGACGACCCCGCCACGCCCTGGCCCCTCAAGCGACTGGCCGCCCTGGCGGGTTACAGCCCCTGGCATTTTCTCCGTCGTTTCCGCCGGGAGACCGGCCTGACGCCCCACGCCTTTTATCTGCTCTGCCGCCTGCGCCTGGCGCGCCCTGTTGCGGGCGGATACGGCAGCGGCCGAGGCCGCCGTATCCGCCGGTTTTACGGACCAGAGCCATCTGCACAAGCTGTTCAGGCGACAGCACGGCATGACGTCGGAGCAGTTCCGGCGGGCAAGCCTCAGGCTGGAAGCGTGATGAATTTGGCGAACAACCAGAGGCCGTTTTCGCCCGCGCGGACTTCATGCGGCGTCTTGGCGGGCAGGATCGCCATGCTGCCCGGCAGATAGGCGATCTCTCCCTCCGGCGTCAGGCACACGCCTCTTCCCCCGACAACTTCATGCAGTTCCAGGCTCGTGCCGTGGGCGTGCCTGCCGATCCCGCGCCGGGCTTCAATCCTGACCAGGTGGCAGCTCAGCAAGCCCTCCGTCAGCTCAGGCATGACCAGATTTTTCAGAAACACGCCGGGAAAATCCTTATGCTCCTTCCAGGGTTCCACCGCGAGCACCGGTAGCTGACCGGCAACAGTCAAACGCCCCTTGGCAAAGCAGTCAAACAGCTCCTTCTGCATCTCATCCTCCTTGATTGGCTTTGCCCCTTCCATAGGACGAAACGCGGGCCTTTTATTGTAAAAATTTGCCGTACTCCGTGCTGCCGCCCCCGGCAAGAGATGCGCAATTTCCACTTGACGAAACAGGGCTGGGTGGCTATTTCCTTTTTGAACGAATTGAAAAAGAATTTCAATTTTATTCCAATACGTCCGAGCCAGAAGGAGAAGGCCATGAGCAAGATTTTAATCGTTTACGGTTCCAGCACCGGCAATACCGAGAGCATCGCCCACAAGCTGGAGCAACAGCTGGCCGCAGCCGGGCATGAAGTGAAGGTGCTCAACGCCGCCGATGCCTCGGCCGAACACCTGGCCGATGGTTATGACGCCGTATTGTTCGGCGCTTCGGCCTGGGGCGTGGACGACCTGGAACTGCAGGATGATTTTGCGCCGCTGTTCGAAGAATTCGACGTCATGGACCTCAAGGGGCGCAAGCTGGCCGCCTTTGCCTCGGGCGACCGGGATTACGAACACTTCTGCGGCGCCGTGGACGTTATCGAGGCCCGCAGCAAGGAGCTGGGCGCCGAGATCATGACCGACGGCCTGCGCCTGGAAGGCGACGGCGGCTCCGCGCCCGATGAAATCGAATCTTTTGTCCAGGCCGTACTGAAGAAGCTGTAATCCTCCTCATACAGCCCTCCTGAACGCGAACGCCGGTCAGAAACCGGCCAAGCAGCTGCCATGAGAAAGGCCCGGAACCATCGGGGTTCCGGGCCGCTTGCTTGTCAGGGCGTGGGCGCTTCTCCCATATTGCGGGGCCAAGCCGAGCCGTTTCAGCAGCGCCGGAAGAATTTCCGATCCGGTTTGCCCACGGCGACGGCTGTCGGAAATGGCGGCTTGGCGGGCTCCCATCCCCCGGGCCGGTTCCGCTTGTCCCGCGCAGCCGGTGACGTTCAGGATTCGGACACAAGCATCAGAAAAGGCGGCGTCCATTGTCGCTCTCCTTGCTAAAGCAATGGGAGAGGGACGTTCGCCTGTTTTGAACCAAAACTAAAAAACCTCTTGAGGCTGGAGCCTCAAGAGGTTTTTCTGTTGCCGTTCCGGAGCTGTTTGGGGAGTGCCCGGGAACATGCCTGCCTGTGGGGAGGCATATAAACCGAATCATCCACAGATCGTAAGCACGATCGACGGAGACTTCGGGTGGAGAGAGGCAGCCATTCTTCCGAAAGACAGGTTGGAAAGTATGTTTTTGCATGAGCGGCGGGAGGGAAAAAGACATTTAAAAACCTAAAGCAAATTGAGTTCATGCCGATATGGGCGGTAACTGGCGTTAACCTGTCACTTTTGTTCCAGTGGATGACAGCAGTAAGCATACAAAAACTTACGGAAGGATGTATTGCAATAATATTCCGTAATAATAAAAATTAAATAAGCCTATATTTTATTTTATAAAGGTATTATTCTTCATATTTTACATTCTAAATTATGTTTTTATAACCAAATACACATATCATTATAAAAAGAGGGCAACTGCTTTTATAAATTCCTGAGGAGAAAAAAATGAAACACAACTTATGAATATGGTATGTGCCTGTTTCAAACGGCACCGGGAGGCTTCAGGTCAAGGCCACAATCTTTTCTGGAACTCTTCCTCAATTTCATGTGAAACAAATGGCATCATGGAGAAGAATGTCAGAAACTACTGTCAAAGGTTGCTAGGTGAATTATGAAATTGCAGACAAAATTGATTCTTGGCTTTTCATTAGTTCTTTTTATGACTCTGGCGCTGGGATGAGCCTCTTATTACCTGACGGATGAGATGAGCCGGTTTTCCGGCCAGGCAGCGCATATCGAGAACAGTAAAACAGCCCTGCTGAACACACAGGCCGCCTATCTGCGTTATATCGTTTATGGGAGCGACAGCTTTGCCCAGCGTGCCCGGGAACAACTGGCGGAAGCCAAAAAGCAGTTCGAATTGTGTCTCCCCATGGTTGCGAGCCCCGAAAACAGGCAGAAAATGTCGGGTTGCATCAAGCAATTGGAGGCCATTCTGCCGGTTTTACAGAAATGTATTGACGACCAGAAAAAAAGCATACGTCTGCTGGCTCAGGCCGATGAAGCCCGCGTGGGTCTGACAAAGGCCTTTGATGCCATGGAGGCCATGATTCGCGAGGTAATGCTCACTCAGGGCGTTGACGCGACCAGCATCGACAACCAGACAAAGGTGTTGGAACTGCGCATCGAATTCAACCGATTGCGGACCGAGCTTCGCAGCCTCTCCCTCAGGTCCACGCAAGAGGAGCTTAACTCCGTTTCGACCGCCCTGAAAAACATGCGGGATGCCATGGTCGAACAGGCGAACCGGTTTCGGACGCCCAGCAATAAGGCAGCGATGGCGGCCATCATAAGGGAGATGGACAAATACCTTCCCAGCGCGCAGGCCTCTATAGAGTTCATGCACCAGATGGGAGTGGACTTGCGCTCCCTGGCCGGGCTGTTCCGCAACGTTGACCAAAGCGCGACGGAGCTGTCCACCTTCGGCGTTTCGCAGGTGCAGGAAAGCAATAGCGACGCCAATTTCGTCATCCTCGGCTTCTGCGGGGCGGCATTGCTCTGCGGCATCTTCATCACCGTCTTCCTCACCCGTAACGTGAACGCGCAACTGGGCAAAGACCCCGGCCAACTGAGCGTCATTGCCCACCGCGTGGTGGGCGGCGACTACAATGTGGACGACGGCGGCAAAAAGCAGGGCGTGTACGGGGCCATTGTGGAGATGGTGGGCGCTCTGGAAAGGAACATCAAGAAGGCCGAGCTTGAATCCCAAAACGCCCAGGAAGCCACGGTCAAAGCCGAGGAAGCCATGAAAAAGGCTGAAGCGGCCGGCCAGGAGGCCAAAGCCAAGGCTGAAGCCCTGCTGAACGTCGCGGGCAGGCTGGAAGAAGTGGGCAGTGTGGTTTCTTCGGCGTCCACGCAGCTTTCCGCCCAGATCGAACAGTCCGACCGGGGCGCGGGCGAAGCGGCCCAGCGTCTTTCCGAGGCCGCCACGGCCATGAACGAAATGAACGCTACCGTGCAGGAAGTGGCCAGAAACGCCTCAGCCGCTTCAGCCGCTTCCGCCGACACCAAGGACAAAGCCACCGCCGGCGCGCAGGTGGTGGAACGCTCCTTGCGACGCATAGAGTCCGTGCATCAGGTTTCGCTGGAACTCAAGGACGACATGACCCAGCTCAATGAGCACGCCCGTTCCATTGACCAGATCATGGGGGTGATCTCGGACATCGCGGACCAGACCAACCTGCTGGCCCTGAACGCCGCCATTGAGGCCGCCCGCGCGGGCGAGGCCGGACGCGGCTTTGCCGTGGTGGCCGACGAAGTGCGCAAACTGGCCGAAAAGACCATGGCCTCCACCAACGACGTGGGCAATGCCATCAAGGCCATTCAGGAAAGCACGGCCAAGAGCACGGCTTCGGTGGACAATGCCGTGGCCCAGATCGAGGAAGCCACGGACCTGGCCAATGAATCAGGCCGCGCGCTGGAAGAAATCGTGACCACAGCGGAAACCACGGCCGATCAGGTCAACGCCATTGCCACGGCCAGCGAGGAACAATCCGCCGCCAGCGAGGAGATCAACCACTCCATTCTCCTGTGCAACGACATGAGCAGACAGATCGCCGACGCCATGGCCGAGGCTGCCAAGGCCGTGTCCGGTCTGGCCCGGGAGGCTCAGGAGCTTTCGGAACTGATTCATGAAATGAAAGAGGGGTAACCCAACAAGATTGTTACAGCGCTGTTACAGCCGGATCTGGTCATCATCCCTCTGTGCCCATCCGGTTGTGACAGATGCGTCCCGCTATCCGCCCAGATACGCCTCGCGCACGCTGGCGTCGGCCAGCAGGTTTTCCGCGCGGTCTTCCATGACCACTTTGCCCACTTCCAGCACGTAGCCGCGCGCGGCCAGCTTCAGGGCGGCGCGGGCGTTCTGCTCTACCAGCAACACGGTGACGCCGCGCTCGTTGATGGTCCGCACGGTTTCGAAAATGGAGCGTACCAGCAGCGGAGCCAGCCCCAGAGACGGCTCGTCCAGCAGAAGCAGGCGCGGTTCGGCCATCAGGGCCCGGCCGATGGCCAGCATCTGCTGCTCGCCGCCGGAAAGCGTGCCCGCCAGTTGCTCCTTGCGCTCCAGCAGGCGCGGGAAAAGATCAAAAATCCATTCCAGGGTGCGTTCGCTACGGGCCTTGTCCCGGATGCAGAATGCGCCCAGGCGCAGATTTTCCAGCACGCTCATGGCCCCGAAGACCCGGCGGCCCTCCGGGGACTGGGCTATGCCCAAGCCCACCACCTCATGACTGGGCAGGCGCAGCAGGGGCTTGCCCTCAAAGAGAATCTCGCCTTCACAGGGACGCACCAGACCGCTGATGGACAGCAGTGTGGTGCTTTTGCCCGCGCCGTTGGCCCCGAGGATGGTGACGATCTCGCCCTCCTCCACGCGCAGATTGATGCCGTGCAGCACTTCCACGCTGCCGTAGCGCACCCGGATGTCTGAAAGGGTCAGCAGAGACATATTCACCACTTCTCGTCGTCGGCGCCCAGATAGGCTTCAATCACCGCCGGATGGCGGCGCATGGCCTCGGGCGCGCCCTCGGCGATCAAGGTGCCGTGCTCCAGCACCACCAGTTTTTCGCAGATCCGCATGACCAGGCGCATGTCGTGCTCAATAAGCAGCACGGTGATCCCCCGCTCCCGGATGGCGCCGATGATGTCCACCAGAGCCGCGGTTTCCTGGTCGTTCATGCCCCCGGCGGGTTCGTCCAGGACCAGCAGGCGCGGGTCCGAAGCCAGAGCGCGCGCGATTTCCAGCAGCCGTTGATTGCCGTAGGACAGGCCTCCGGCGGCTTCCGCGCGGCGGTCGGCCAGGCCCACGAAGCGCAATTCCTCCATGCAGCGGGCCACGGCGGCCTTTTCCTCGCGGCGCTGGCCCGGCGTGTGCAGCATGCAGGCGAACAGACCGGCCCTCATCCGGCAATGCCGTCCGGCCAGCACGTTTTCCAGCACGGGCAGCTTTCCGAACAGGCGGATGCTCTGAAAGGTACGCGCAATGCCCAGTTCCACCACCCGGTGGGGCTTCAGGCCGGTAATGGGCTCGCCGTCAAAAAAGATCCGGCCCCGCTCCGGCGTGTAATTGCCGGTAATGCAGTTGAAAACCGTGGTCTTGCCCGCGCCGTTGGGCCCGATCAGGCCCACAATGCTGCCCGCATCCACCGAAAAGGAAAGATCGTTGACCGCAATGAGCCCGCCGAAAATCTTGGTCACTTCCTGCAGGGAAAGCAGCTTCATGCGGGCCTCCCCTGTGCCGGGGCGGGCTCAGGCCCGCGCGCGGCATCCTCCGGGAGGCGCGGCGGAAGGCCCGGCGGCACATCCGGCGGCAGGACTGGAATGTCCGGGGGCACGGCGTAGCGGCGCGGACCGGGCGGCAGCAGGCCCTGCGGCCGCCAGATCATCATCACCATCATGGCCAGACCGAAGATCAGCATGCGCGCGGCGGAAAACTCGCGCAGCACTTCCGGCAGGCCGATGAACAGAAAAGCGCTGACCAGCACGCCCAATTGGCTGCCGCCGGAAAGGATGACCACCGCGAAAATGATTACCGATTCCATGAAGTTGAAGGATTCCGGCGCGATGGTGACCATTTTCGCGGCGTAGACCGTGCCCGCCATGCCCGCCCAGAAGGCCCCCAGCACAAAGGCCAGCAGCTTGTAACGGGTGACGTTGACTCCGCAGCCCTCGGCCGCGACGTCGTCTTCCTTGATGTAATTCAGCGCCCGGCCGAAACGCGAGCGCCAGAGCCCGTAAAAGAGCAGCAGGCTCACGCCCACCATGCCCCAGACCAAATAATAGAACTGCACGCTTTTGACGATCTTGTAGCCGAAGAAACGCGGGCGGCTGATGCCGAAAATGCCGTTGGAGCCGCCGGTCAGGCCGAAGACGTCGTTGATCAGGGCGATGCGCACAATCTCCACAATGCCGATGGTCACGATCAGCAGATAGTCGCCGCGCAGATGGATGATGGGCCGGGCCACCAGCAGGGCGAAAAGAGCCGCGGCCGCGCCCGCCAGGGGCATGGTCCAGAAGATGGGCCAGTGGCAGAGGGTGTTCAGGATGGCCGTCACATACGCGCCCACGGCGTAAAAGGCCGCGTGCCCCATGTGAAAGATGCCCGCCTGGCCCAGAATCACGTTCAGCGAAAGGGCCAGCAGGGCGTAGAGGCCGATCATCACGCAGACGTCCAGCCAGTAGGGATTGCAGACCAGGGGCAGCCCGCAGAGCAACGCGCCCATCAGGATGTACAGGGGCACGCGCTTCATAGCTTGTCCGCCGTGCGTTCGCCCAAGATGCCCGTGGGCCGGATGATCAGAATCAGGATCAGCACCAGAAAGGCGATGGCGTCCTTCCAGGCGATGGCAATGTACCCGGCGGCCAGGGCCTCGATGACGCCCAGCAGCAGGCCGCCGATCATGGCGCCGGGAATGTTGCCGATGCCGCCCAGGATGGCGGCGGTAAAGGCCTTGAGCCCGTAGGACCAGCCCATGGTGAAGTCGATCTGGCCGTAGTAGATGCCGACCATCAGACCGGCCGCGCCGCCCAGGCCCGGCCCGATCAGAAAGACCAGGGAAATGATCCTGTCCACGTTGATGCCCATGAGCCGGGCCGCGCCCGGATCAATGGCCACGGCGCGGATGGCCGCGCCCGTGCGGGTGCGCTGGATGAAGGCCGAAAGCCCGAGCATCAGCAGCACGCTGGCCGCGATGACCAGCAGGCGCACGCCCGACACGGCGACGCCGAAGAGATGCACCGTGAAGTCCGGGCGCAGAAAATCAGGATAGACGTAAACGCGCGCGCCGTAGATCAGCATAACCGCGTTCTGGAAAAAGATGGACGCGCCCAAGGCCGAAACCACGGCCGAGAGACGACCGGCATTGCGCAGGGGGCGGTAGGCCGCGCGCTCCAGCAGAAAGCCGAGCAGCGCCACCAGCAGGCCCACCATGATGAAGACCGCCAGCACGGCCAGGGGCAGAGGCAGCATGCCGGAGAGATTACAGCTCACCAGAAGGGTCAGGCCCAGATAGGCGCCGATGGTGAACAGATCGCCGTGCGCGAAGTTGATGAGCTTGAGCACGCCGTAGACCATGGTGTAGCCCAAGGCCACCAGCGCGTAAATGCCGCCCACGGCAAGGCCGTTCAGAAGCTGTTGAAAAAATTGTTCCATATTTCCCGGCGCTCAGAGCAAATCAAGCCGCTGGCGGAGCATGCTGAAAACGCCCCGGAAACTTGCGGCTAAAAAGATGGATTTTGTTCCCTGGCAAGGAAAAAACCGGACGCGGGCCAGGGGTAGTACTCTTTACGTACAGCCCTGGGCCGCGTCCGATTTTTTGACGCGGCCCAGGGGGCAAAAGACGCTTTTTAGCCGCAACTTACTTGGATTGCAGAACAAAAGCCCCTTTCCCATCAACAACATAGGTGCGGTAGAACTCGCCCACGCGGTCGCCCTTGGCGTCAAAGCCCAGGGCCCCGGACAGGCCGGGCATGTCCTTGAGCTGCTTGAGCCAGGCGGCCATCTGCTCGGGTTCGGTCTTGCCCGCGGCCAGCGCGGCCTCAATGACCTTGAAGGCGTCCCCGGCCAGCACGGCCCAGACCGACACGGGCACGCTGTTGTACTTGGCCTTGTAGGCGGTCAGGAAATTGCGGGCTTCCGGCATGTCCATATCCTGGGGCAGGGGCGGGCTGATGAAGAAGTAGCCGGCCGCGGCCTCGGGACCGGCGATCTTGACCAGATCCTGATGGTTGGCAGCGTCGCCGCCCATCATGGGCACGTTCCAGCCCATTTCCTTTTTCTGGCGCAGCAGCATGCCGGTTTCAGGATAATACCCGGTGAAAAAGACCAGATCCGGACCGGCGGCCTTGAGTTTGGTCAGAATGGCGGTGTAGTCCCGCTCGCCGGGAGTCAGGGCGTCGTAGAAGAGCACCTTCACACCGGCTTTTTCCAGGGCGGTGCGGGTTTCCTCGGCCAGACCCTTGGCGTAGGAAGAATTGTCGTGCAGCAGGGCCACGGCCTTGTAGCCGCCCTTGACTATGGCCGCGGCGGCGGATTTGCCCTGGGCGTCGTCACGCGGGCAGGTGCGGAAAAAGAGAGGCAGGCCCTTTTCGGTCAGGCGCACGCTGGTGGAACCCGTGCCGATCTGCACCAGCCCGGCTTCGTCCAGAATATTCTGGCTGGCCTCGGTCACGGCCGAGCCGTAGGTGCCGATGACCGCCACAACTCCGGCCGAGGCCAGCTTCTGCGCGGCCAAGGCCGCCGTGCGGGGATCCCCGGCGTCGTCTTCCACCACCAGTTTGATTTTCTGACCGTTGACGCCGCCCTTGCTGTTGGCTTCATCCACCAGCAGGCTGACGATGTTTTTCATGTCCTGGCCTTCAGAAGCCCATTTCCCCGTGAGCGGGCACATCAGCCCCACCTTGAGGTCGGCGGCCAGGGCCGCCGCGGGCAGAAGCAGAGCAAGAGCCAGCGCGCCCAGCCAAAGATGCAGTCCTTTCATGAAATACCCCCATCCCGGTATGCGAAGTTTCAGCGAGCAAATAGCTTACTCCAAAATGCGAGAAAGCAAAAGCCCCCGCGCGAACCTTTGCGGCGCGGGGCCGGAAGCGGCCCGCCGGCCGGCGATGCGCGCCGCCCGAACAGGCGTTGTTTTGCAAAAGTCATACAATTCTTTCCACTGTAACACAGCCGTAAAACTCGACAGCTAAAAAAATTTCCTATAGAATGTAATATATAAAGCCAGCGGAACAAGAAAGGGGGCAACAGGTTTTCTGCAAACGCGTTTTTCCCGCTTTTGTTCCGCCGCCGGCCGGATCTGTCCGAACCGAATCCACGGGTCTCGCGCTGCCTTTCGCACCTAACCTCTCTGATCTCCAGCAGCACCGCCCGGCCATCATTCTAACCCTATACGCCAAGGAGGCCGTATGAGGTTCAGTTTTGACAAGGCCGCCTGCCAGAACACCCGCAGAGCATTGCGCAAGGAATGGCTGCTGACCAACGGGCTGGGCGACTATGCCGGCAGCAGCATCCTGTGTTGCAATACGCGCAAATACCACGGGTTGCTCACGGTCAACACGCCGCTGGGAAGGCATGTGCTGCTCTCCGCCCTGGAGGAATCGGTCATGGGCGGGGGCAAGGAGTTCTTTCTCTCCACCCGCCAGCATCCCAGGACCCTCTACCCGCACGGGCACGAATATCTGGAAAGTTTCCGCCTGGACCAGTGGCCCGAATTCACCTACCGGGTGGGCGACGTGCGCCTGCGCCGGGAAATGTTTCTGATCCACGGAACAAGCCGCCTGCTGCTGCGCTGGTCCATCCAGGGCCTTTCCAAGCTGCCCCCGCTGACCCTGCGGATCAAGCCCCTGCTGGCCTACAGGCACTTCCATGCCCTGACCAGAGCCAATTCCCATCTGCACGTGCGCACCCAAGACGTGCTGCGGGGCTTCAGCATCACGCCCTATGAAGGCCTGCCCACGCTGTATATGCAGGTGCGCGGCCCCTTCACCTTCCTGCCCTCGCCGGACTGGTTCCACAATGTGGAATACATGCAGGAACGCGAACGCGGCTTCCCCGACAGCGAGGACCTGTTCCAGCCCGGCATTCTGGATATTCCCCTGCCGCCCCTGCCCGAAGGGGGCAGCGTCTACATGGCTGTGGGCACCGAGCCGGTCGCGGAAGACGGGGAGGATCTGGAGGCAATCTGGGAAGCCGAAAGCCGGGCCAGGACCAAAGCCCACCACAACGGCGGCGGCCTCATCGGCCACCTGGCCCAGATGGGGCGGCAGTTCTGCATTGAAACGCCCTCAGGCCGTCCGGCGGTGCTGGCCGGGTACCACTGGTTCGACGCTTGGGGCCGCGACACCCTGATTTCCCTGCCCGGTCTGGCTTTTTACGGCGACCGCACGGAATTCGGCCTGCGCGTACTGAAGCAAGTGGCCGGCAGCCTGAAAAACGGCCTTACGCCCAACTGCTTTGCCGAGGACGGCAACCACGCCTACAACTCGGCGGACGCCTCCCTCTGGTACGCCTTTGCCGTGCAGTGCTACCTCCAGGAAAATCCCGAGGGCCTGAACTGGGTGCGCGAGCATGCCTGGCCCGCGCTCAAGGCCATTGTGAGCGGCTACCGCCAGGGTCCGGGCATGGATATCTTTGTGGACGAGAACGGCCTGCTGCACGCGGGCAACGCCCACACCCAGCTGACCTGGATGGACGCCCAGGCCGACGGCCGCCCGGTGACCCCGCGCCACGGCTGCCCGGTGGAGCTGAACGCCCTCTGGTACAACACCCTGGCCTTTGTGGATTATCTGGCGGGCGTCTTCCGCGAGCCCAAATGGGAGGACGCCAAGGGCCTGCGCGCATTGCGCACAAGCTTTTTCGAGCACTTCTGGGTCACGCGCGGCGGCGGCTATCTGGGCGACGTCTGGCGCGACGGCATGTTGGACCAGAGCGTGCGGCCCAACCAGATTTTGGCCGTCTCCCTGCCCTATCCCGTGCTGGAAGAGCAGCACCAGCCCCAGGTGGTGGAATGCGTGCGCAACAAACTGCTCACGCCCTTCGGCCTGCGCACCCTTTCGCCCGACGATCCGGGCTACCGGGGCCGGTACGAGGGCGGACCGGCCAGCCGCGACGCGGCCTACCATCAGGGCACGGTCTGGCCCTGGTTGCTGGGGCATTACACCGACGCCCTGCTGCGGGTGGCCTGGGATGTGGACGGCGCGGTCCAGGCCCTGCTGGACCGGGTGACCCCGTTGTTCTGCGACCACCTCACGGACGCAGGCCTGGCAAGCATTTCCGAAATTTTCGACGCCTCCCCGCCCTACCGGCCCAACGGCTGCATTGCCCAGGCCTGGAGCGTGGCGGAGTGCCTGCGCATGCTGATCCGGCTCAAGCGGGCCGCCCCCGGCGTATACAAGGCCTGGGAAAAACTGGCGGCCTACCGTCTGGCAAATCCCATTTCCGGGGATACGGCCGGCGTCTGCCGGGTAAGCATGACCCTTGCCGACGATGGCGAACCCATAAACAAAACGGAGTCCCGGCGGGGCTGAGCGGCCCCGCGCTCCTGGAAATATCGGAACGTGCTGATTTATGAAAACGTTTGCTCTCTGCCGGGGAAGCGAATTCCGGGCGAAACAGCGTGTATCAAGACATACATGAGTTTCGCACGGGGGAACCTGACGCAGGCAGAAAACAAAAAAAACGTTAATCAGGGCTTCCAAAGAGGAATCACCAATGCGAGTGCTTATGTTCGGCTGGGAATTTCCGCCGCATATCAGCGGCGGCCTGGGCACGGCCTGCTACGGCATGACCCAGGCTCTGGCCAAAAAAGGCGCACAGATAATCTTTGTGTTGCCGCGTGTCGGCGCGGGCGGCCGGAACGGTTTCCTGCGGCTGGAGTCGGCCTCGGGCACGCCCATCAGCGAAGAGGCGGCGGAGCGCATGACCCGCGCCGGGCAGGACGTCTGGCAGGACAACATCCGTTTCATGGCCGTATCCAGCCCGCTTACCCCATATATCACCCCGCAGGGCTACGCCGAATCCCTGAACTGGCTGACCCGCACGCCCGGCGGCACGGATCTGCGCACCTGGTCCGGCGCGCCCTTCACCTTTCAGCTCAAGGGCGGCTACGGCCCGGACCTGATGAGCGAAGTACGCCGCTTCAGCCGTCTGGCCGCGACCATCGCCATGCGCGAAAGCTACGACGTGATCCACGTCCATGACTGGATGACCTATCCCGCGGGCATGCTGGCCCAAACCCTGACCGGCAAACCCCTGGTGGCCCACATTCACGCCACGGAATACGACCGCAGCGGCGAAAACATCAATGAGCAGGTGGCGGCCATCGAGCGCGCGGGCCTGCTGGCCGCCGACCTGGTGGTGGCCGTGAGCCGCCTGACCCGCAAGACCGTCATCGAACGCTACGGCGTGCCGCCGGAAAAGGTGGTGGTGGTCTACAACGCCGTGGCCCGGCATGAAGTGGAACGCCGCTACGAAATTCCGCCGCGCATCCGCCATGAAAAACGGGTGCTCTTCCTGGGTCGGGTCACGTTCCAGAAGGGGCCGGAATACTTCATGGAGGCGGCCCGCCTGGTGCTGCAAAAAATTCCCAACGCGCGCTTTTTCATGGCCGGCAGCGGCGACATGCTGCCCCAGCTCATCCGCCGCGCGGGACAGTTGCGCATCGGACACCGTTTCCACTTCGCCGGTTTTCTGCGCGGCGAACAAGTGGACCGCATGTTCGCCCTGAGCGATCTCTACGTCATGCCTTCGGTGTCCGAGCCCTTCGGCATCACGCCGCTGGAGGCCATGCTTTACGACGTGCCCGTGCTGCTCTCGCGCCAGTCCGGCGTGTCCGAGGTGCTGGAGCACGCGCTCAAGGCCGATTTCTGGGACACCCGCGACATGGCCGACAAAATCTGCGCGGTTCTGCGTTACCCCTGCCTGGCTGCGGAATTGGTAAAAAACTGCCGGGAAGAAATGAAATCCATCCGCTGGGAAAATGCCGCGGATCAACTGATGGCCGTTTACCGCAACGTATCCGGAGGTAACTGATGCCAGCGCTCTGCCTTTGCTATGAAGTTCACGAACCGTACCGGCTCTGCCGTTACACGGTTTTTGATATGGGACAAAACTCACTTTACGAGGACGACGACCACAACTGCGACGCCCTGCTGCTCACGGCCCGCACCTGCTATCTGCCCATGAACGACCTGCTGCTCAAGCTGATCCGCCGCCACGGCAAGGCCTTCAAGGTGGCTTTTTCCATCTCGGGCACGGCCCTGGACCAGTTCGAGCAGTACGCGCCCGAGGTGGTGGAGAGCTTCCAGGCCCTGGCCGATACCGGCAACGTGGAATTTGTGGCCGAAACAGCGCCTCACTCCCTGGCCTTTCTCTACTCCCGGGATGAATTCGACATCCAGGTCAGGGAACAGTGCGAGCGGATCAAGCGGCTTTTCGGCAAAAAACCCACGACCTTCCGCAATACGGAGTTCGTCTACAACAACGACCTGCCCGTGGCTCTGGAAAAGTTGGGCTTCAAGGCCGTGCTGGCCGAGGGCGCGGACCATGTGCTGGGCTGGCGCAGTCCCAATTATGTCTACAGACCGATTTCCACGCCCCGGATGCGTCTTTTGCTGCGCAACTCGTCCCTGTCCACGGACATCGGCCTGCGCTTCAATGATCAGGGCTGGGACCAATGGCCGCTCACGGCGGAAAAGTACGCCTCCTGGTGCCACAGCTTTGCCGCTTCGTCCGAAATCATCAACATCTTCAACGATTACCATTCCTTCGGCCTGCGCAATCCCCGGGAGTCGGGCATTTTCGACTTTATGGAAGCCCTGCCCGCCGCCCTGCTGGCCCACAAGGATTTCCACTTCGTGACGCCCGCCGAAGCGGTCAGGAAAATCGACGCCGTGGGCGAGGTGGACGTGCCCGAATTCATGTCCTGGGACGACGAGGGGCGCGACCTCACAGCCTGGCTGGGCAACGACATGCAGAAGGACGCCATCCACACGCTCTATGCCCTGGCCCCGCGCGTGCGTAAGGTGGGGGCGCCGGATCTGGTGCGCGACTTTGAGCGCTTGCAAACGTCGGATCATTTCCATTATATCTCAACAAAATGGTTCGCCGACTTCCTGTCCGACCGGCCCAATCCCTTCGACAGTCCGTATGACGCCTACATTACCTATATGAATGTGCTGGCCGACTTTGAGATGCGCCTGACCGCGGCGGAAGAAGCGGCGGCCGAAGCCGGAAAAACAACAAGAAAAACACCCCGGACAACGGCAACGGGAACCGCCGAAAAAAAGAGGGCCGCTCCCGCCGACAAGGCCGGAGGCGCAAAGAAAAAAACATCCGCCTGAAAAGGTTGCCCCTTCCGGGAACTGTCGCCCTCCGCCGTTTTTGAGACGGACGGAGGGCAATGGCCCGTGACGCGGCGCTTTATATGCGGGCGGGCCCACAAGGAGTCTCTATGGATTTCAATAACGCCCCTGTCACGCTGTTTGAAGTAAGCTGGGAAGTTTGCAACAAGGTGGGGGGCATTTATTCCGTGGTCAGCAGCAAGGCGCTGCAGGCCGTGGAAACTTTCGGCGAGGATTACTTCCTGCTGGGCCCTTCCCTGCAACAGAACGCCGGTTTTGAAGAAACAGACGAACATATCTGGGATTCGCTGCGCCTGGCCTTGAGCACCAGAGATCTCAAGTGTCGCCTGGGCCGCTGGAACATACCGGGACGGCCCAAGGCCATTCTGGTGGATTTTTCCCAGCGTTACTCCAGCAACCAGCTGTTGTACGAAATGTGGAAAAATTACGGTGTGGACTCCCTTTCCGGCGGCTGGGACTACATTGAGCCGGTCATGTTCGCCACGGCCTGCGGCGAGGTGATTGCGGCCATCCATGAGAGCTTGGTGCAGCCCTTGGGCGGGCGTTCCGTGGCCCTCTTCCACGAATGGATGTGCGGCGCGGGCCTGCTGACCCTGAAAAAATTGGCTCCGGCCGTGGGCACGGTCTTCACCACCCACGCCACCATGCTGGGCCGCGCTCTGGCCGGAACCGGCCGCGACATTTACAGCAATCTGCGCAGCATCAATCCCGCCACCGAGGCCGCCGCGCAGAACATCACGGCCAAATGGTCCCTGGAAAGCGCCTCAGCGCGCGAGGCCGACGCCTTCACCACGGTCAGCCCGATTACCGGCGAGGAATCCACGGTCTTTCTGGGCCGCCAGCCCGACGTCATCACGGTCAACGGCCTGGATCTGCGGGTGATCCCCGACTTTTCGGAAGAGCGCGAAAAACCGCTGGCCACCCGGGCCAGAATCCTGGAGGCCGCCGACCGTTTCCTGCGCTGCAAGCTGCCGGAAAATACCCGCATCTTCGCCATTTCCGGCCGCTACGAGATGCACAACAAGGGCATCGACATTTTTCTGGAGGCCCTGGCCCGCGCGGATCAGAACCTGGCGGGCACGGACGCCTCGATCCTGGTTCTCTGCCTGGTCATGGGCGGCCACACGGGCATCAACCCGGCGGCCGTCTCCGGCGATCCCAACGCCACGGACAACGGCCAGCCCTTCATCTGCACCCACTACGCCTGGAACGCCCCGCAGGACCCCATCATCAACGCCTGCCGCCGCCTGGGCCTGAACAATGCCTGCGACAAACGCGTCAAGGTCATCTTTGTGCCCGCCATGCTGGACGGCAACGACGGCTTCTTCAACATGCCCTACGAGGACGTCATTTCGGCCTGCGACGTGGGCTTTTTCCCCTCCTGGTACGAGCCCTGGGGCTACACTCCGCAGGAATGCGCGGCCTGGGCCGTGCCCACCCTGACCACGGACCTCTCCGGTTTCGGCATGTGGGCGCGCCAGTTCGCCCAGAAGGAAGCCGAAGCGCGCCCCGGCGTGCACGTGATGCCCCGGCGCGGCACCAACTTTGAACAGGGCGCGGCGGCCCTGCACGAGCGTGTGCTCCAGGCTGCGGCCGCGCCCCAGGAAAATCTGGCCGTCTGGCGCAAAAACGCCCGCGCCCTGGCCGAGCAGACTTCCTGGCGCTATTTCTTCACCCATTATATCGAGGCCTTCCAGCTGGCGCTGGAAAAGGCCGACACGCGCATCTGCCACTCCGGCAACGGGCGGGAAAGCCTGAACCGCATTCTCACGGCCTCGTCTTCGGCCACCCCCTTTCTGCGGCCCATCATGGCCGTGGCCGAAGTGCCCAAGGCCCTGGCGCGCCTGCGCGACCTTTCCACCAATCTCTGGTGGTGCTGGCACGACAAAGCCAAAGCCCTGTTCATGGCCATCAATCCCCAGCTCTGGAGCGAATGCCGCAACCCCATCCGGGTGCTGGAAGAGGCCGATCCGGAACGCCTCAACTACCTCATTTACAATGAGGAATACATGCGCCTCTACGACGAGGTGCTGGCCGAATTCGACGCTTACATGGCCGAGCCCCTGCGCGTGCTCAGCGAGCATGTGACGCCGGAACACCCTGTCGCCTATTTTTCCACGGAATACGGCATCAATGAGTCCGTGCCCATTTATTCCGGGGGCCTGGGCGTGCTGTCCGGCGACCATCTCAAATCCGCCTCGGACATGGCCGTGCCCCTTTTCGGCATCGGCCTGCTCTACAAAAACGGCTACTTCAAACAGGAAATCGACGCCGACGGCCGCCAGGTAGCCCAGTATCCCATGAACAACTTCGCGCAGCTGCCGGTCAAACTGGTCTACGACGACAGCGGGGAACCCGTCTTTGTGCAGCTGGAGCTGCCCGGGCGGATTCTCTTCGCCCGGGTCTGGAAAATGCAGGTGGGACGCGTGGCCCTCTATCTCATGGACACGGACACCCGCCGCAACACCGAGGAAGACCGCAAGATCACGGACCGCCTTTACGAGGCTAACCGCGAGATCCGCCTGCTTCAGGAAATGCTCCTGGGCATCGGCGGCATGCGCTTGATCCGCACTCTGGGCCTTGCTCCCCACGTTTATCACATGAACGAGGGACACTCGGCCTTCATGGTCATCGAACGCCTGCAGGAATGCATGATCATGGGCATGAGCTATGCGGAGGCCACGGTGCGGGTGCGCTCCAATACCGTGTTCACCACGCACACGCCGGTGGCCGCGGGCAACGAGGCCTTTTCCCTGGACCTTATGGGCCGCTATTTCGGCGGCGTCGCCTCCAAGCTCGGCCTTTCCTGGCAGCAGTTCGCCCAACTCGGCCAGATGGAGGGCGGCAACAGCCAGTCCTTTGAAATGACCGTGCTGGCCCTGCGCCTTTCCTCCAAGGCCAACGGCGTGAGCCGCCTGCACGGCGAAGTTTCGCGCCATATGTGGAACAAGCTCTGGAAAAGCCTGCCCCTGGCCGAAACCCCCATCGACTACGTGACCAACGGCGTGCACACGCCCTCCTATGTGGGCATGCACATGCACGAGATCCTCAACCAGTATCTGGGGCCGGACTGGCTCCAGGCCGGGCCGGATTCCCCGATCTGGAACAAGGTGGACGAGATTCCGGACGACGCCTACTGGTCGGCCCGCATGACCCAGAAGGAAGACCTGCTGGACGCCCTGCGCGCGGGCATTCCGGCCTTTGCGCAGAAGTTCAAGCTCGACCGGGGCCAGCGCAAGAGCATGGAAAACCTGCTCAAGCCGCATACCCTGCTCATCGGCTTCGCCCGGCGCTTCGCGCCCTACAAACGGGCCACCCTGCTCTTTGCCGACCCGGACCGGCTGGCGCGCATCCTGAACAATCCCGAACGGCCCGTATGCCTGGTCTTCGCGGGCAAGGCCCATCCGGCGGACGAGGCAGGCATAAACCTGATTCAGGAAGTGCTGCGCATGAGCCGCGATGAGCGCTTTTTGGGCAAGATCTTCTTTATGGAGGATTACAGCCTGGCGGTTTCCCGCCTGCTGGCCCAGGGCTGCGACATCTGGCTGAACACGCCGCGCCGTCCGCACGAGGCCTCGGGCACCAGCGGCATGAAGCTGCCGGTCAACGGCGGCATCAACCTGAGCATTTCCGACGGCTGGTGGTGCGAGGGCTACAACCGCCAGAACGGCTGGACCATCGGGCCGGTGGTCACCACCGAACTGCCCAGCGACGAACAGAACGACTATGCCGACGCCGACGCCCTGTACACCCTGTTGGAAAACGCCGTGCTGCCGCTCTATTTCGACGTGAACAACGCCGGTCTGCCCGCCAACTGGATCGCCATGTCCAAGCGCTCGCTGAAAAGCCTTACGGCCATGTACAGCAGCAACCGCATGCTCAACGACTATATCCGGCTGGCCTATATGCCGGGCGCCAAACGCCGCGACATGCTGGCCGAGGACGACTGGGCGCTCTGCCGCGATCTGGCGGTCTGGCAGCAGGACCTGCCCGCGCGCTTCGGCACGGTGAAGATGGAGGAAATCATCATCAGCGGCGCGGACGGCAACACCATGACCTGCGGCGAGCCAGTCAGCGTGCGCCTGCACATGCATCTGGGCCAGATGAAGCCCGAGGAAATACTGGTGCAACTGGTCATCGGCCGCGCCTACGCCAACGGCAACTTCCGCAACAAGCCCGAGGTGCTGCGCCTTGAGCCCCGCGCCGCGGACCACGGCGAGGACGGCATGAACTATTCCGCCACCTACATTCCCACCCACAACGGGCATTACCGCTACGGCATCCGGGTCATGCCCGTGCACAAGGGTCTGGCTTCGCCCCTGGAAACCGGGCTGGTGCTCTGGGGCTGAGACCGGAATACCTCCAAAATCAGCACCGCCCCTTCAAGGGGCGGTTTGATTTGGCCCTATAAGGGCCTGTTACTCGTCCGCCCCCTGAAGGAGGCCAGACCTGACTTCCGCCGCTATTCCTAGCGACCCATAAATGGGTCTTTATGTTCAAACAAACTACGCTGATCGGCTATTTTGTCTCGTACCTCTTGCTCACGAATATACTTCAAAAGAGTGGCTTCATTCACCCCTACCGTGCTGACAAAATAGCCTTTGCACCAGAAATGACGGTTCCCAAACTTATATTTCAAGTTCGAAAACTGCTCGAATATCATTAACGCGCTTTTTCCCTTCAAGTATCCCATGATTTGTGCCACGCTATACTTGGGAGGTATTTTTATGCACATGTGGACGTGATCAATACATGCATGCGCTTCTAATATTTCAATCTTTTTATACTCACACAATCTCCTTAATATCAGGCCAATTTCTTTCTTGTATTTGCCATAAATAATTTTGCGCCTGAATTTCTGTGCAAACACGATATGATATTTGCAATTCCAACGCGTGTGCTCTAAACTTTGATCATCCATTGTCGCTCTCCTTTGCTACTACGGAAGTCAGGACAACTTTTTTGTAGCAAAGGAGAGCTTCTTTTTGACAGCTATAGGCTTCGCCTTTTTGGAACTCCCCGCTTAGCGGGGAGTTTTCGATCATAAAACAAGGGGGCACGCCGTGCGGCGTGCCCCCTTTTCCTTTGCTTCGCCGCGCGCGGCGCGTTGTCAGAAATCCACTCGGTCCGGAACGCCGTCCGTAATGCGCACGCACAGCGCATCGCATTGAAAATGCTCCTCGCCGGGACGGACTATTTCACGGCTTGCCCATGTCATGAAAAAAATGGAACGCAGATTCCCGTCCTCATCGACCCTAAACGCCGCGAATACCTCCACGGGGCGCCAGAGTCTGCGGAAATCCCCACGCGCGGGCAACGCCACGCTCCCGCGTCCCTTGCGGACGGCCTCGGCGTTGGCCTTGTCCGCCAACGGTCTGAGCACACTGTCGTAATCCTGGTCCAGCAGTTTCAGCAATGCCCGCTCCGCCCCCCGCAACGCTTCATTCATGGCCGGGACATGGGCGGGAACCCTGCGCCCCGATTCCAGGTCCAGCTCGCACTGGAAAGGCAATGTCGCACCCATGAAACGGATCTGCCGTATCCTGCTTTGCAGCCACTCAGGCGGATTATCGCCGCTACGGCTTCCTGCGCACAGGCGCAGGGGGGAACTCAGCCCGTCCAGCGCCAATACAGGCCCCGTGCAGTCCGTGTCCGGTTCCCGCAGCATGGTCTCTTCATCCAAGGAAAGAGGCGCACTCAAGGCCGGAACCGGGATCATGACCCACCCCCACAGCAAAGCAAAAAGCAGACATCTGAGCATTGCCGGTCTCCGCCGGATGAAGGACAGGCCGCAAGGCACACACATATTGTCAATTTTTTTCAAGGATAGCCCATGCGGGTGGCACTGTCATCTCAGGCACGCCGTGCCGGAACAACTCGCGGGATTTACACAGGGAGAGCACTTTCAATGGAACTCCACTGAAGTAAAAAGCGCGGACGGCTTTAACAGTAAAAGAACCAATTGGGAAACAGCCCCTACAACGGACGCTCGTCAAAAGTACAGACCTCCCCGTCCTCGGGAATGCGCACCCGCTCCGAGAGCCCCCTGGCTTTCACAAATTCCCGCAGTCCGGCGCGACCCAACCGGGCATGGTTGACCGCATCCAGATGGCCGGCGATGATCGTAGCCTGGGGTGCGGCCATGGCCACTTCATACAGGCCGTCCGCGCCCATGAGGATGGGCGTCTCGTCATGAAAACGGGCATCGGCGGCGTTGAGCACGACAACATCGGGCCGATAGCGGTCCAGAGCGGCTCGCACGCCCGCATACCAGACGGTATCCCCGGCCGCGTACAGGGTTTTCTCGCCCGGAGCGGCAAAAACCACGCCGCAGGTCTCGGCTGGAATACCCCGCTCCCGGTAATTGCGCGCTGCTGCCTCGCCCTGGCCGTGCAGGGCATCCGTTCTGTGCAGCGTGATCCCCCCAAAGCCGACGCCCGTTTCCGTAAGAGCCGCGACAGCGGTGAAGCCCAGAGCCCGCATGTCCGAGGCCTCTTTTTCGTTCTGGACAAACACGGGCATGTCCCTGGCAACGGCCTTGCGGGCCGCTTCGTCAAAATGGTCGAAGTGGTGCATATGGGTGACCACGACCGCGTCCACAGCCACGATGGCCTCAATGGGCAGCGGCAGGGGCACAAGGGGATTAGGACTTTCATTGTGGGGCGACGGCACGGGTGGAAGCGCGCCCCGGTCCGCCAGAAAGGGGTCCAGCAGAAACTTCTTTCCGGCAAAGGTAATAATGCTTGTGGCGTTACGGATCTGTTGAAAAATCATGCTCTCATCCTCGCTTTTTCATGGCTCATGAACACAATTGCCTTCCGTTTGATTGTGGATAGTTTTAGAACTATACATATATTTAGAGCAAGAACGCACTTTTTTGGTATATAGTACCTGAAAGGATACTGAAGATGGCGCAAGACGACGCGGACAGCCACGGCAGCGGGAAAAAACCGGGAACACCGGTTCCGGTGGAACGGCACTGTCCGGTGGAAGCCACCGTGGATATCATCGGCGGGAAGTATAAATCCCTGATTCTCTACAAGCTCATTACCGGGACGTTGCGCTTTTCACAGTTGCGCAGGGCAATACCGTGCGCAACGCCCAAAATGCTGACCCAGCAACTGCGCGAACTGGAAAGGGACGGTCTGGTGCGACGGGAGGTCTTTCCCGTCGTCCCGCCCAAAGTGGAATATTCGCTGACGGATTTCGGCAGGAGCATGGAACCGGTTCTGAAGGCCATGTCCGCCTGGGGCAAGGGCTACCTGCTGAAGCAGGAGGCGGAAGGCAAAAGCCCACAGGAAAAGAGCGTCTGAGATCGGCCGCGACAAGCGGCGTCAGGCAATGCGAAAGGGGGGAGCGCCAACGGCGCTCCCCCCTTGTCATCCGGCTGAAAAATCGGACGGAACGGTCCGACCGCTCAGCTCTTCTTCATGTTTTCAATCAATCCGCTCAGAGCCCGCGTCTGTTCCGCCAAGTCCGTCACAGCGCCGGCGGCCGCTTGCATGGCTTGGGCGGTGTCGCCTGCGATGGCGTTGACATGGCTGATGGAGCGGCTGATTTCCTCACTGGAGGCGGACTGCTGCTCCGAGGCCGTGGCAATGGTCCGCACCTGGTCGGCCGTGGAATCGGCCATCTCCACAATCTGCTGCAGGGCTTCGCCGGACTTGCCCGCGAACTCCGTGGCCTCGTCGATGATCCGCACGGCAATATCCACCTGTTCCGCGCTCTGACCGGCGCTCTGCTGGATGGCCTTGATGGCGTTGCCCACATCCGTGGTGGAGGCCATGGTCTTTTCGGCCAGCTTGCGTACCTCGTCCGCCACCACGGCGAAGCCGCGCCCGGCATCGCCCGCGCGGGCCGCTTCAATGGCCGCGTTCAGGGCCAGCAGATTGGTCTGGTCCGCAATATCTGAAATCACGCCCATGATCCGGTCAATGGACCGGGCCTGTTCCGCAAGGGCGCGCATGTCGTCCTTGAGCTTCAGGGACTGTTCCCCCACCCGGTGGATGCTGTCCACGGCCCGCGAAACCACTTCCGCCCCGGCCTCGGCCTTCTGCCGGGTAGCCGCAGAGACCTCCGAGGCGGTGCCCGCGTTCCGGGCCACTTCGGTCACGGTAGCGTTCATTTCCTCCATGGCGGTGACGGTTTCCGTCACCCGGGTGGCCTGTTCCGCCGCGCCGCGCTCGGATCGTTCAATCTGGTCGGAGAGCCCGGCGACCACCGAGCCGACCACGCCCACCACGCCTTCCAGCTGCCCGGCGGCGGCCAGCATGCCTTCGCGCCGGGCATTTTCGGCCTTATGGCGGGCCTCTTCCGCCATTTGTACGGCTTCCTGGGCCCTGGCGGTTTCCGTTTTGGCCAGATCCGACTGTTCGCGGGCCTCGGCGATGCGCTGCTTGAGCGTCGCCACCATGTCGCTCAGAACCTCCTGCAATTGGAACAACTCGCCGTAATAGTCTTTGGGGTCAAGCCGCGCGTCCAGATTGCCAGCCGAAATCTCCCTGGAGGTCTCGACGATGCGCGCCAGGGGCCTGCTGACCGAACGGGCGACCCAGACCGCCCCGGCCAGGGCCAGCAGGGCCAGGGTCAGGGTAATCAGGGCCACAGCCCGCACAGTGGCGTTGCTGCGGGCGTAGATGGCCGCATCGCTCTGCACGGAGACCAGCTTCCAGCCGAAAGAGTTGGTGATGACGTTGGCTTGGATGGCCTCGCCGTCCACGGTCAGGCGCACCACGCCCTTGTCGGTGCCAAAGACCCGCAGCATGCCCGCGTCATTGATGTCCTTGCCCAGCACCTTGCCCACCAAAGCCGGATGCGCGGGTTCGCACAGGATCTTGCCGGTGTTTTCGATAAGCACGAAATATCCGTTGTTGCCCTTGCTCAGTTCCGCAAACTTGTCCGCAAGCAGCTTCAAGGTCACATCTATGCCCAGCACGCCCGCCAGCCTGCCCTGCGCGTCCTTTATCTTGTGTGTAATGGCGAAAACCGTTTCCCCGGACATGGAGGTATAGGCTCCGGCCAGCCCCACATCCTCGGCGGCTCCGGCGCGCGTTACATACCAGGGGCGCTTGCTCATATCGAAATGGGCGGGAAACTTCAGGCCGTCCAGGGTCGTGACCAGACTGCCGTCGGCAAAACCGGCGTACACTTCCACGTAGCTGTCGTAATCCTTGTCAAGGCGCGACAGCGGTTCCATCAGGTGCCGCGCCTCCGGGCTCAGATCCGCCACGCGAAAAACGGTTTCAACATCCTTTTCCACGTAACGGGGAAAAATGCCCCCGGCCCCGGCAAATTCGGTATCTTTGGCGGCTATGGCCGCATTATTGATGGCCGTCTTCAGAAATTCCTCAATATAATCGTTCATCAGGCGCAATTCCACGCTGGAGGAGGAAATGTAATAACTTTCCGCGTCGTCGCGCATCTGTACGGCCACATAGCTGATAACCCCGCCGGCAATGAGCAGGATGGTCCCAATAAAAGCCAGCAAAAATCGTGTTCTGATTGTCATACGACTCCCCCGTGTGTGATTTTCGATACTCCAACTTCCCACGGGATAGTCTATTCCCTCCTCATTTTCTCGATCAACCCGAACAGGGCCCGCGTCTGCCCGGCCGGTTCCGTTACGGCGTCCGTGGCCGCTTTGGCCAGTTGCGCGGCGGCGTCGATGTCGGCGTCCAGAGGGGTTCCAAAAGGCGCATGGCCGTCAGAAGGACGGCCGTACAGAACAGGGCCATGGCCACAACCACAAGCGTGATGATTTTCCCCGCAATAAGCAAACACATGCATCTCCATCACTTCTGAAAATCCCGGACTATGGCGGCGCGCCCAATCCGGCGCATAGGGCGCGTTTTTCCGGCACGCGACCGGCTGGCCGCATGTCGGATATTTTCTTCATATATCGGCAGATTTCCCCGATTGGCTTAGAGGTAGGAGCCCTCTTTCTCAAGATAATTGCAGACGTAATCGGCCACGCCTTCTTCCAGGGAAGTGAAACCCAGGGGACAATCCACGCGGGACAGCCAGTCCATTTCGGCACGGGTGTAATTCTGGTATTTGCCGCGCAGAGTTTCAGGCATATCCACGTAGTCGATGCGGCACTCCCGTCCCAGCGCGGCAAATACCGCCCGGCCCAGGTCATTGAAGCTGCGGGCCGCGCCCGTGCCCACATTATGGATGCCGCTGACGTCCTTGCGCTCCAGCAGCCAGGCCAGCAGGGCCGTGCAGTCCTTGACGTAGACGAAGTCGCGCTTCTGCTCGCCGTCGGCCAGGCCCGGCACGTCGGATTTGAACAGGGACAGCCGCCCGTGCTCCCGGATCTGGCGGTGGGCCTTGACCACCACGCTTTGCATGGAGCCCTTGTGATATTCGTTGGGGCCGTAAACATTGAAGAATTTCAGGCTGACCACCTCGCCGCGCAATTTCTCGCGCAACAGCCAGAGGTCGAAGAGCTGCTTGGAGTAGCCGTACATGTTCAGGGGCGCGAGGCGGGGGATCAGGGCCGGATCGTCGCTGAAGCCCAGACTGCCGTCGCCGTAGGTGGCCGCGGAGCTGGCGTTGATGAAGCGCGCGCCCTTGTCCAGGGCGTAGCGGCAGAGATCGCGGCTGTAGTGGAAATTGTTTTCCATCAGAAAGTCCGCGTCGCGCTCGGTGGTGGAGGAACAGGCCCCCAGGTGGACCACGGCCGTGATCTTCCAGGGCAGGGCGTCGCGCCGCATCAGCTCGTAAAAGCGGTCGCGGTGCAGATAATCCATATAGCGGCGTTTGACCAGATTGCGCCATTTCTCGCTGCTGGCCAGATTGTCCACCACCACGATTTCGTCCAGATCCATGCGATTCAACTGCCAGAGCAGGGCGCTGCCGATAAAGCCCGCGCCGCCGGTGATCACATACATAAGAGCCTCCGTGCGACATGCTAGCCCAAAGCCCGCACGAGCCGCAAGCGGGCCGCCGCGCAGGGCAGACGCATCTAATTCCAGGCTTTGCAGGCTTTTTATTTGCCGTGATGACCCGTCAAAACCAGCCTTTTGTGTGCCGGCTGCGTCATCCGGCGCTTTTTTGCTGCTCATGTACTTGAGTACGCTCTGCTCTCGATGCCCGTAAGGCTCGCCCGGCTCGCCAACGGGCACGGCCCTTTGGGCCGCCTTCCGGTCGGTTTCCGCGCAAAAAGTGTCATTTTCCTTGCCGGCACGCAAAAATCTTGCTTCAGCCGTTGCGACGCAGGAGCTTTAGCCGTAGGCGAACTTGTGAGCCGTACGGATCAAGCAAGCCGCTGACGCGGCAACGGCCAGCGCATTTTCCAGGATTCTCCCGGCACCAGCCATCCGCCTGCGCTTCGCTCCGGCGGAGCAAAGGTGGCTTCGCCTCTTTTTTGTTCTGTCCCCGATCTATCGGGGAATAAAGACTTTTTAGATGCGTCTGCCCTGTGCCCGCCGCGCGCCGGACTGGACACGGCGGCCCAAGTTTGCCATCATATATGAATTGCCATTATAAGGGGTAGCGTATGGAAGTGTGCATCGCCAATATGCACGGCAAAGCGGTCATGCTGGAGCTGCGGGAAGGCGTGGTCTTTCTCGACAATGAGCCCCAGCCCATCAAGAACGTCACCGAAGAGGAACTGGCGGCCTTCAGCGAGGCCGTCCGGGCCATTCCCTACAGCACGGATCCGGGCTACGAGGCCCTGGTCAACGCCAAGCGCGCGGCTTTCATCGTCAACCTGCTGGGCAGGGCCGTGGGCGACGAGTGCATCTCCCAACTGACCCATATTCTGGACCATGTGCATTACGACGTACTGGAATACCTTGGGGAAAACGGGGACAGCGATGCTTGAAATCCATAATCTGCACGTTTCGATCAAGGGCACGCCCGTGCTCAAGGGCATCGACCTGAGCATCGAGCCCGGCGAAACCTTTATTCTTTTCGGGCCCAACGGTTCGGGCAAGACCACCCTGCTGATGACCCTGATGGGCGTTTCCGGCTACGAGGTCACCGAGGGCCGGATCATCTTCAAGGGACAGGACATTACCCACGCGCCCATGTACGAACGGGCCCGCCTGGGCATCGGCATGTCCTTCCAGCGCCCGCCCACCATCCACGGTCTGCCCACGGGCAAGCTGGTGGAGCTCTGCGGCCGGGGACGCGAGATGGACATCCCGGCCATGGCCCGCAAGGTGCACTTCGACCAGTTTCTGGACCGCGACGTCAACGCGGGCTTTTCCGGCGGCGAGATCAAGCGCTCGGAACTTTTGCAGCTCATGGCCCAGCGGCCGGATCTGCTGCTCTTCGACGAGCCGGAATCCGGCGTGGACCTGGAAAACATGGCCCTGGTGGGCAACACCGTGCGCCATCTGCTGGACGGCAGGCCCGACGCCTGCAGCGCCACCCTGCGCGAGCGGGAGCGCAGGCGCTCCACCAGCGGGCTGATCATCACCCACACCGGCCACATTCTGGAATACGTCAACGCGCACCGGGGCCAGGTCATGTACCACGGCAAGCTCTGCTGCGAGGCCCGGCCGCGCGAAATTCTCGACCACATCGCCAACCACGGCTATCAGGAATGCCTGCGATGTCTAGCAGGCGACATGTACGGCAAAATCGCGGAGGCGCCCCTCGTATGAGTACCGTGGATCTCTCCCGCTTTTCCTTCAGCGGCGGTGAAAACGCCGCTCCCATCGACGATCTGACCCGTCTGCCGGCCGAGGACCGCGAACGTCTGGTGCTGGCGGGCATCGACGTCAACGACCGCCAGGTCAGCGGCGCGTTCATGCAGCTCAACCACGCGGGCGTGCACTGTGAGACGCGCCGGGACGGCCTGGAGCTCATGGACATCCGCGCGGCCCTCAAGAAGTTCGACGGGTTGCCGCGCTATTACTGGCAGCTGCTCGACCCGGACAAGGACGACTTCACCCGCATGGCCCGCGAGCACCTGAACGGCGGCTATTTCGTGCGGGCGCGCAAGGGCGCCAAAATCAGCGAGCCCGTGCAGTCCTGCATGTTCATCAAGGGACACGGCGCGGGCCAGAGCATCCACAACATCGTGGTGGTGGAGGAAGGCGCGGAACTGCACATTCTGGGCGGCTGCGCCACGGCCCACGAGGCGCGCGACGCCGCCCACCTGGGCATTACGGAATATTATGTGGAAAAAGGCGGCAAGCTGACCTTCACCATGATCCACAACTGGGGCGACAGCACCACGGTGCGTCCCCGCTCCGCCGGGCGGGTGGAAGCCGGAGGCGAGTTTCAGAACAATTACATCCTGCTCAAGCCCGTGGGCGATCTGCAGATGTACCCGCTGATGGAACTGACCGGAAACAATGCGGTGGCCCGCTTCAATTCGGTCATCGTGGCCCCGGCCGGCTCGTACGTGGACTGCGGCAACCGCATTGAACTCAACGCCCCGGACACGCGCGGCGAGGTCATCTCGCGTGTGCTGACCACGGGCGGCACGGTGATCAACCGGGGCTACATCGGCGCGGCGGCGGCCCCGGCCAAGGGGCATTTGGAATGCAAGGGCCTGATCATGGGCGGCGGACGCATCCATGCCATCCCGGAGTTGAACAGCAACCAGGACGGCGTGGAATTGTCGCACGAGGCCGCCGTGGGCAAGATCGCCCAGGAGGAAATCGAATACCTCATGGCGCGCGGCCTGGACGAGGATGAGGCGGCCTCCACCATTGTGCGCGGTTTCCTCAATGTGGAAATCATGGGCCTGCCCGCGCCGCTGAAAAAAGCCATGGACGAACAGATCGCCCTGCTGGAAACCGGCCACGCCATGTAGCGGACGACGCGGGGGCGAGCGGCCTCGCGCCCGATCCGTCTTGACCGGCGCGGTTGCTTCCGGCTATACGAAAGCTCTCGGGCCTATAGCTCAGTTGGTAGAGCCTCCGGCTCATAACCGGCAGGTCCCAGGTTCAAGTCCTGGTGGGCCCACCAATGCAAGTTCCGCCAAAGTCCGCCGAGGTTCGCAAGACCCCGGCGGGCTTTGCTTTTATGGAAAATCACACTCCGCCAGAGTTCGCCAATGCCCGTTGACATCCGTTCTTTTCTTGGGGTAACTTTTAGGGGTAACTGGCTTATCTCAAAAACTGTTACCCCAAGAGCCACCCATGCCTCTTTCTGACACGGCCCTGCGCAACGCCAAGCCCCAAGATAAACCATACAAGCTGTATGACGCCGGGGGACTATTCATCATTGTTACCCCAGGCGGGGGTAAGTGGTGGCGGCTCAAGTACCGGCTTGGGGGTAAGGAAAAATTGCTCTCGCTTGGGACTTACCCCGACACGGGGTTGAAAGAAGCGCGCGTCAAACGTGATGAGGCTAGAAAACTCATTGCCCAGGGCATTGACCCCAGCGCCCAGCGCCAAGCCATCAAGGCCAGCTTCACAAGCGCGGAGGCTGACTCCTTTGAAGTCGTGACGCGGGAATGGTTTGACAAGCATGTGGTGAATCTCGCGCCCAGCTATGCCAAAAAAGTACGATCTCTCTTTGAGCGCCAGATTTTCCCCGTGGTAGGGGCAAAGCCCATTGCGGAGGTCGAACCTACGGACATCTTGAATGCTGCCCGGCGGATTGAGCAGACCGGAGCTATTGAGACGGCCCACCGCCTGATCCAGATTTGTGGTCAGGTCTTTCGCTACGCCATTGCTACGGGGCGGACCAAGTACGATGTTTCAACCGGGCTTCACGCCGCCCTACCCAAGGTCAACGTCAAGCACATGGCCGCCCTCACGGACAAGAAGCGCATCGGCCAACTTCTGCGAGCCATAGACGCATACGGCGGCTTCTTTCCTATGCGCTGCGCCCTCCGCCTTGCCCCCCTGCTCTTTGTGCGCCCTGGCGAGCTGCAGAAAGCCGAATGGGCGGAATTCGACCTCACGGCAAAAGAATGGCGGCTCCCGGCCAGCAAGATGAAGATGCGCCAACGCCATATTGTCCAGCTCTCACGGCAAGCCTTGGGTATCCTGGCGGAGTTACAGCCCTATACCGGCAACGGGCGCTTTCTCTTTCCCTCCATACGCACAGACACGAAACCGATTTCCATTGAATCCATGCTGGTGGCGATCCGCAGCATGGGCTTTACCAAGGATGAAATGACCATGCACGGCTTCCGGGGCATGGCGTCTACCCTGCTCAATGAGATGGGATATAACCGGGACTGGATCGAGCGCCAGCTTGCCCACGGGGAACGCGACCATGTGCGGGCCGCCTACAACTACGCGGAGCATTTGCCGGAGCGCCGCCGCATGATGCAGGAATGGGCGGATTATCTGGATAGTTTGAAAACGGTGGATTGACGAAAGCCTGCCTTGGCGAGTCGGCAATTAAAAAACAAAAGGAGACAACTTGTACAGAAATAGCCTCTGCTACTCTCCCAGAATCCACCGCGCTGTTTCCTTCGAGGGGACAAGCGCATATTCGCCATTTTCAGATTCAAACAACCATAAGTCCTTATCCAGCTTCTTGGCACGCCCGATACTCATTCTTTCAGAGCTACGCGGCACGGCAACAGATACGTCACGCGGCTCCCGCGGCAACGCCTCCCAAAGGTTCTCGAACCCTCGATAGAATGGCAGCCCCTCAAGCCACTTCCCAGACCAGAAGAAATCTCTCGGTATCTGCCCGTTGGACCGCGCTGCTGTACTGAGCATACGGCTGGCATGATCATGTTCAACAATAAGCACAGTCTCACCCGTGGCGTCTCCGAAGACGATATAAGGGCCTGCTTTTATGGCGCCGATGGATAATTCATCCCCAGGAGACGAAAGTTTCAAGCGGGATAATTGTTGAAGAATACGATCAAGGCTCATTCTAGTACCTCCAGAGGACACGGCTCCCTGTATTAAAAAATGAGCTAAACGAATGTTAGTGTCAATAGCCGGTAAAAACGCATACCCCGGTAGTACACTCCCGGCCTTTTTGTTGAAGAATGTTGAAACTGTCCTTGCTCATGACGTACATGGGAAATTCCTTATTCTGTTCGGATAGATAGGAGGATACTCCAAAATTGGATGTTCCAAATCCGTCATCATCGGCTTCAAGAATGGCGCGAATATCCCGCATGACGTGAAAGTGTTCCCTGCCGTTGAGGCGAACCGTGGTTTGTGGCGAAGGATGTTTGCGAGATTCTTGCACTGGAAAACCCGCGCTCAAGCCTTGCTCTTCTGGACGAGGATGAAAAGGGGGTCCATATTATAGACACCCCTGGCGGAGAGCAGGAAATGCTCACCATTTCCGAACAGGGCCTCTACTTCTTCCTTTTGGATGAGGACGAAAAGGCTGAATTCAGCATTTCTGAAGTCAGGTCTGACGGCGTTACGCAGAAGCGCATAATCAGTATCTGAAGTTGCTACGATGAACCCCAACAGTATTGGGGTTACTTCAGGAATTCTGAAGGAACCTCTCCGCAAGGCGGGAATCCTAATTTACTCATCATCTCCGAATCCGGCCTGTATGCTCTGGTATTCCGCAGCCGCAAGCCCGCGCCTTTTCCAAGGGTGTGAATCTATTTCCGCCCCTTGCGTTCTTCGGGGGCGAGCGCTGAATTTCCAGCGTTCCTCCTATCTCAATGGCGTATCACTTCCGCCCGTCCGGGCAACTCCCTTGACTCACTTGAATTAGTAGATTAATCTTTTATCTTTATTTGATAAAATATATTTGAGTTTTTGGATACCGTTAGAAATACCGTCAACTCCCCAAGGTGATGGCCCATGACTCGAATGGACACAGGCTATTCAATAATTAGCTAAATAATTTTTGGCAACCGATAATCCTTGAGTACTACTCATTGTCTCGTTATAATTACTCGTTCCCAGAAGTAAATTTACCAAATATCAGCATATGGATAGGATATGAGCTTAACCACGAATCTACCGGGCAGATTACGCAATACGACCCTCCCACGGACTCATGCATTGTTGCCCCTATTTGAAGCAGTCGTAAATTCTATCCATGCATGTGAAGACTTGCCTGATAAAGCAATTACGGAAGGCAATATTTCTATACAAATCTTGCGCGAATCCAAACCTATGGAGCAAGCAAGTCTTGTCAGTGATGAAAATACGAAAAAGTATGGCCCGGAGGCTTTACCAGAAATTATTGGCTTCAAAATTACCGATAATGGCGTTGGCTTTAATGATGCAAACATGAAATCTTTCAAAGAACTTGATAGCGACTATAAAGAAGAAAAAGGGTGCCGTGGGATAGGCCGTCTTCTTTGGCTGAAAGCTTTTAAGAATGTAAATGTGACAAGTAACTATTTTTCTGTAGATGAGAAAATATTTCAGCGAACATTTGCATTTGATAAACAGCAGGGTGTTAACCCTACAAATCCAGATGGTAAGCCGCTATCTTCAGCTAACAAGCCTCAAACGGTAGTTACTTTATCAGGATTTTTGCCCGGATATCGCAAATACGCTCCTAAAACAGTACATACTATTGCTCATAATATGTTGGAGCATTGTCTTTGGTATTTTATTCGAGAGGGCGGTCGCCCCCAAATAAGCCTAATTGATGAAAAAACAACTGTTCTTTTAGATGATATATTTGATGGTTACACCCTTGGAAATATTGAGCATGAAACATTAAAAATAAAACAATATGATTTTGAGCTGACATATATAAAGGCACGAAATCCTAATCTTAGTAGTCATGAAATATGCTACTGTGCTGCTGACCGTTTGGTAAAAAAAGAAAACATTACGAACAAAATCCCCGGACTTTATAGAAGGATTTCTGACAAATCAGGTTACTTTGCTTACTTATGCTTTGTAGTTTCTCCTTTTTTAAATGAAAGAGTTCGTTCAGAAAGAACAGGGTTTGATATCGAAGAAAATAGAAACAATGTTGATTCAGACCAATCTAGCCTACTAGGTCTGATAGATGAATCAACTGACGATGAAATAGTTTTTGAAGATATCAATAGCGCAGTACTAACCAAAATTGCTGAACGGCTGGACGTAATTCTTGATAAGAATAAAACAACTGGTCGCCAACGTGTGGAGAGCTTTGTCTCAACAACGGCCCCAAAGTATAAACCCATAATGAGGCATTACCCTGAACTGAATGTTGATCCCGACACTTCTGATAAAGAACTAGATATAATTCTTTATAAGAGGCTTTCAGAGCTTGAACTAAACTTGATTTCTAAAGGCCACGATTTAGTTAATCCGCAAAAAGATGAGCCATTTGAGGATTATGAATCAAGGTTGCAGCAGTATCTCTCAATGGCTAGTGACATAAAAATGTCGGATTTGGCGAATTATGTATCGCATAGAAAAGTTGTTTTGGATTTCTTTGAAGAAGTAATAAAACGACATAGGGATGGAAAATATTCTCAAGAAAATGTTGTCCATCAGCTTATTATGCCAATGCAGGTTGAATCGGATGAAATTAAGTTCGAAGATGCAAACCTTTGGCTGATTGATGAACGACTTGCCTTTCACAGTTATCTTGGTTCAGACAAAACTTTATTGGCAATGCCCATAACGGGAGCTACAGAAACTCTTGAGCCTGATATCGCATGTGTAAATGTATACGATAACCCTCTTCTTGTTAATGAAGGGCAGCAATTACCGCTAGCAAGTATTACAGTTGTTGAAATAAAGCGCCCTATGCGTAATGACTTTACTGAGGGGGAAAAAGATAACCCAATAGAGCAGGCGCTACTTTATGTTCAAAAAATTCGTGATGGGCAAGTTAAGACATCTGGCGGTAGAATAATCCCACAATCCGAGTCTATTCCTGCTTTTTGCTATGTGTTAGCCGACCTGACTCCGAAAATGATTGAAAGAGCAAAGCTTGTTGGCTTGAAACCTACAAGCGACTATATGGGGTATTTTGGTTATAACGATAACTATAAAGCATATATCGAAGTAATTGGATTTGACCGGCTGATTAAAGCCGCGAAAGAACGAAACAGAGCTTTCTTTGATCGACTCGGCTTACCTTCGAAGTAATGAAGCGTGAAATTGAGCAGGGTTCGAAGGGCGGCACGCCCCCGCCTCTGCTAATGCTGCTCCTCCGACTCGCCATCACTCCCTATACGATTGTCAAAGCCCCCAAGGCCCTTTACAATTAGGGCATGAAAAAGGTTGTGGGCTGTGCGCTGCTGGCGCTCCTCTTTTTGTGCGTGATTGCGCCGGTGGCTCGAGCGGACGCCTCTGCGCCCTCGCAACAGCCTGGGAATTATATTCAGATGGCCATGTTCGGAAGCGCTTTTAACAAAGTACCGCCCCTGACCCCGCAGGATATGGCTGAAGACCCTATATATGCCGAACGCTTCATGTTTGAAGAAATAGAAAAAGACAAAAAAAAGTTATCCTCCATACGTCATGGCGATTTCTTTTCTAATATTTTTGATTTTATTAATATATTTCTTCATGACATTCGAGAAAATAAAAAAGAAAAAAGATTTGAGTTTATAGTAAAAATTACATTAATTATAATACCCCTGATTATTGTTGATACGATAGTAATAGGCGATTCACGCAAAAAATTAGTAAAAGATATTATTGCAGAACATAGGCCATACATTCAAGAGTTACGTGAAAAACAAATCAAAAAACTCAAAGTGGCACAAGAAGCAAGGGAAAGGGAGGGGAAATACTTATTAACCCAGCCAACGGAAAAGCCTACGCCCCAATATAAGCAGGATAACGACGAACTTCAGAAGATCGAAGACAGAATCAAGGATTTCAAAAGAACCATCGACAGCCTTCTCAACTAGCCTTGACTTTCCTTCGACTTTATGGCGTCCTCTTTTTACGGGCTTCAGAACCCCGTAGGCGGCAACGCCACCCGTCAGCAGGCGCTTTTTTATGCCTCTTTCAAAAGTCAAGATTACTTTTGACTTTTGCTCATGCTACAGAGTATTTGTTGCCGGGTGTGGCCGATATGTCCAAGCGTAAGCTAAAGGCGGCCAGCGGTCCTACGCCGTTCTGAACGCCCGGCGCTTTCTATTTTCCGAGAGGCGCAATTCAGAACACGTAGGTTGCATCATGTCACAGTCTCTTTGCTTCAACGATTTCATCTTCACCCCACGTCACCCACCAGAACAGCCTTTGGATTCGCGCTGTGGAGCTTGCCTGCGTAGGATATTTTGATGATCGTAATTATGGCTTGCGGTGCAACGAAGACGAATTTACGCCGGACATGTTTTTTACTTACATAAATAGTAGATTAAAAGAATTAAAAGAAATGGTAACATCGTTTCAAGACATCCCTCATTTGTGCAATTTTTACTTTCTTCATCGTCAAGACTTAAAAAATAATCGCATACATTAGTATCTTCTGTTTCGCAATGATGCTCTTTGCAATACCCATATTTATAATGTTCACAAAGTCCGCATAGTTGAAACATATTTCTTGCTTTATAAATATCATTTTCAGGCATATGCTCTCCTTATCAGCAAATCCTAATTTTATCTCTACCCTCCTCATTTTCTAGACTCAAGAAAAATCTTGACTTCCTCATAATTTTATGGCGTCTTTTTCCTACGGAGTCCGTAAACTCCACTTGCGTAGGTCGCCAGCACCTCAAGCATGGCTATTTTTATGCCTGTCAAGTTTTTTTTCTTGGCGTTTCTGGCATATGATACGGCCATAACACGGCTGGGAGTGGGGTAGCGGTAACGTCCCCGACCGCACGCAAGCGGTTTACGGCTCCCAGCCTTGTCTATTTTAGATAGGGCCAACGTAAGCACTTGCGAGGTTCCCATGTCACAGGCCCTTTGTTTCAACGATGTCCAGTTCAAAATCATTTCCCGGAATGGGCAGCCGTGGATTACCGCCCGCCAACTTTCCCAAGCTCTTGGCTACGCTCGTGAAGATTCCGTTCTCAAAATTTACGAACGGAATAAGGAAGAATTTTCTTCAATGATGTCAGCCACCGTCAAAATGACGGTGGGCCTGACAGAGGTTGTAGCCCGTATTTTTTCGATGCGTGGATGCCATCTTGTGGGCATACTATCCCGCACCCCGGTAGCCAAGGCGTTTCGCCGCTGGGTGCTGGATGTGCTGGACAGACTGGCGGCGGAAGAGCGGGCCGCCCTGCCTCCGTCCGCAGCCACGCTCGTGCCGCCCAAGCCCTACTGCACCAACACTGAAGTAATCCCGCTGAACGTCGCCATCAATGATTGGTGCAAGCGCGCCGGGATCGTCCGTATCAAGGCTCTGGAACGCATCCGCCATCAGTTCGGATTAAACCGGGTTTTCCCTTGGCCCAAGGAAAAGCTGGATGAAGCAATTGCCTGGGTGCGTGCGCAGTCGCCCGCCCCCAGCGGGCATGCCCATCTTCCCGTCAGCAAAACCGACCTTTGCACACTCCCAGTTCAAGCAAGCCATCTCCCCAAACTCCACACCTTGTTCAAAGACATCCAGCGGGCGGCGGAATGTTTGGCACTGTCCGAGAACTGGACGCATCTGGCGGTTCGCTTTGAACTGGGAGACGCAGCCGCCCCCGCCGCAAAACATGCTGTGGATATGCACGTCAACGCCGCGTGGTATGCCCTGGGCCTGGCCCGTTCATCCCTGCTGGCCGCCGTGGCCGTAGGCAAACCGGCACTGGCGTAGAAAAAAGGGCCGGGCTCAAAAAGGGCTCGGCCCTGCCGCCCCCTATCGAAATCCTCCACCCCGCTGGATGAATTGCGACGGCGGGAAAAGGAACTCCTGCCCGAACTCCTTTTTCATCTTGCGTTCCGTGCGTCGCAGAGTCCCCGGCGACATCATTTCCCGCACATGGTAGAGCAGCATCCAGTCCAGTGCGGCGCGGGTGTACCAGAGGTTGATGAAGGGCGCGTTGCCCATGGCCAGGCGCAACGTGTCCTCTCCGGCATCGGCAATGTCGCCGCGCACAAGCTGGCCGCCTACGGTGGCCACGTCGCCGATGAGCCCGCCCAGAGGCCCTACCGCGGTTTCCGCGAAGCTGTTGCCGAAACGGTTGACCTTGCCGAAAAGGATGTCCCCGAAAATGCCCGCTCCGCCGGACTGCATCGCGGCGGCCAGCCAGGTTTCCCTGTGGGCCAGACTGCGCGGCTTCCGCCCCTTGGCCAAGTCCTTGAGCGTCATGGACGCATAGCCAAAGGCCACTGAACTGAGCACAAAGCCCATGAGCCCGCCCATATCCCGCGTCAGCGCATCCCCGACCGCCCCGGGCAGATTGCGCAGGCCGTAGCGCATGCCTTTTTGCAAATCGCCGCGTACCCAGCGGCGGCCGCCAAGCACGCGTTGCATGTAGGCAATGGGGAAGGATTTAAACTGCATTATGGCCCGCCAGATTTCGCCCGCCCCGGTTCCGGGCCGTGTCCCTTGGCGCATGATGGCGCGGGTGGCGTCGTCCGGCTCAATGATGGCAAAGGCGGTTTCATCGGCCAGCATGGCCATGCTGTCAAAACGCAGGCTGTCGCGCAGCTTCGCCAGCTCCCGCGCGCGTCCGGCTTCGTCCAGACCTTGCGCAAACGCGGGCAACAGCGGAGCAAGATCCGCGTCAGTCAATTCGGCCGCATGCTCCGGGCAGAAGTAGGTTTTGCCGTCCTCGGCCTGGCGGCTCATTTTGCGCATGACTTCCCAGCGGGGGGCGTCAATGCCGTGATATTGCAGCATGGCCCGGCGCGGGCCGTCCAACTGGTCAAAGGCCTTGCCGGACGCTTCTCCCAGATGTTCCGACAGCCAGAGCGTATAACCCGCCTTGCCGCGCTCGGTGATCCAGTTCAAACCGCTCCAGCGGAAGAGCTTGTCCTGCAGGTCGGCCAGCACTCCAGGCATGCCGCCGGCATCGTCCCAGCGGGCGACAATGTCGCCGCGCACGTGATCCAGAAAGGCTCCGCACTGCCGGGCAACGTCCTTTTCCTTGCCGCTGAATCCCTGGATATACTGGGCAAGGCTTTTCCCTATCGCCCCGGGCCATGTCTCGCCGTTGACGCGCATGGACGCCGCCTTGGTGAATACGTCGGCAATGGCCGAAAGGGACGCGCCGCCCAGCTTGGAAAGATTTTGCGACGCGCGCAGCACGGCCCCGACTCTGGCCAGCGTGGGATGCGCCGCCCAGTTGGTTTCTCCTGTCAGCTCCGCCAGCCATGCGGAAACCCTGCCCTGGCGGATGATGCCGCCGGAAAAGGCATTGTCCAACTCCCGCATCTGCCGCGCTTTTTCTTCGGGAGTCAGGACGGCGTTGTCCTTGAGCGCGCGCTTTTCATGAGCGAGAAGCCTTTCCAGCGTGTACTGGGGATTTGGCCCCAGCCGTTCCATGAGGGCCAGGGCCCGCGCGTCTTGCTCCAGATGCCGGAGCATAGCGTCGAAAATGTTGCCGCGTCCGTAGGCGTCATGATACTCCAGCGCGCCTTGTGCGTCTTTGAAATGGAGCACGCGGCTCTTGCCCATGCCGGACGCCAGATTACGCGGGCCGGAGGCGGAAGCGCCGTCGCCCGTGAAGTCGCCGAGCATGTGCGGATTCCTGCCCAAGGTCAAGGTATCGTACACGCCGCTAAGCAACTCGCGGGCACGGTTTGCGTCCACCAGGCCCACGCCGTCGAAAGTGCGCTCCAGATCAAGACGGGGCAGCATGAAATCAATCCATTTCGCGCGCCCGGCCTCGCCGCCCGCCATAAGCTTATAGGGATCATGGGTCTGCGGCGTCCACCCGTCCAGTTTGCCGATGTCCGCTCCGGCGGCATTGAGCCGGACGCGGCTCTGCTCCGTGTAGCGGCTGAAGATGTCGGCAATGGCGCGAGCGTTTTTGTCGCCTGTGCTGTCCGGTTCGCGCATTTCGCGGAATACGCTGTCATGAAAAGCCTTGTCTTCGCGCATGAGGCGCAGAGCCGCGCCGTTGTCAACGGCCTCCAGTTCGCTCAGCATGGGTGATGCCCAGGATTTGAAGATGCCCTGCCGCAAGGCGGATACGGAGCGCCGCGCCCCGTCCAACCGTCGGGAAACGCCCACCATCAGGGCCTGAATGCCTTCCATTGCCGAAGCTCCCTGGGCCTTGACGGAATCAACGAAGCTCGCCGCATCGCGGAACTTGACCAGCCCGAGGGCGGTACGGCGGCGCTGTATCGCCCGCTGGCGCGCCAGACCTTCGGCGGTGGCGCTCCAGGCGCGGGAAAGATTTTGCGGCGTCAGATCGCCGGAGGCTTTCAGCCGGGCTTTTTGCTCCAGCAGCATGTCCACAATGTCCAGGGCTTCCAGTTCAGACGCCCCGGCCTGCTTGACGGCGGCAATGCAATCCTTTTTATTCAAAGCCATTATGCAATCCCCCACACGCATTCGAGTACGGCCTGTCCCCATTCGTCATAGTTTGCGGCGCGGGCCTGCCGGTCAGCGGCTTCCGCCAGATGGGCCGCATCTTCGGCGTCCAGCTTGCCCTGCGCCTCAAGATCGCCAAGTCGCGCTTCAACGTCGGCATCGACGGCGGCCTGGTTCAGCGCGTCCGCGCTTTCCGCCGCTTCGCCACGCGCCCGCTCCGGCGCTGGCGGAAAATCGTCGGCTGCCTCCACGGCATAGTTGACGGCAGAGCCGTTGATTTCCGATGCCGGTTGCCCATCAAGGGGAAAATCACGCATCAGATTTCCGGCCTTGTTCAGCGCCTGCGACTCCCGCAGCACCGGCCCCACGTCCACGGGACGCCCGGCGCTCATATCCGCCAGAGCCTTTTCCTGCGCGCGCATGATGTCGCGCTTTTCCCGTCCGGCCAGACCGGCCCGCAGCAGATCGGCGTCGTCATTGCGGGCCGAGTCCACACGACGGTTGATTTCCCTGGCGCGCAAATCGTCCTCGGAAGCCAGCATCCGGTCCATGATCCGCGCTACTTCCGGCGAAACGCCTTCCAGATCGCCCTTCCGCGCCAACGCCCGGTAAATCCGCGTCAGCCAGCGCGCGAACCGTTGAAATATAGTGGTCAATATGGGGGTGGGAGCTTCGCCGCGCCGAAAGTAGTCCACGCTCATGCACGCGAATTTTTCATGTGCATCCACAGGCACGGTCTTGGCTGCGTCAGCGTCCGCGCCAATGGCCTTGGCTACATCCCGCCAGCCATCGCGCACCCATGCCGGAGCATTGGATTGTTGCGCCGCATCGCGTAGATTTTCCAGAAAGAAATGCCCGGCCCCCTCGTGAATGACTGTGGAAATGTCCCGCTTGCCTTTGAACAGGGCAATGAGCGCCTGGCCGTCCTCAGGCTTGAAGATGATGGCCCCGCGGGCGTTGGCCGTATCGCCGTCCGCGGCGTGGAACAGAATCCGTCCGCTTCCGTCGTTGACGCCCAGCTTTTCCCGGAGTATATTCATCACATCACCCCGGTTCGCGAGAAGTTCAGGCGGGCCGGATGGTGTGTTCTGATCGGTCCGGAGTTCTCCAGTCGCTTCTCGCTGCTTTACCGGTGCGAGCCGATCAGAATCAATGATCTCCGTTAGCTCGTGATCATAGAACCGATTTCCGTTTCCATCCTCCCTCAGCACAAAACCCACCACATAATCCTTGCCGTCCAGTTTGATCTTGTTCGCAAAGACATGTGACATGAGCCGGGAAGTTTTTGGGATGCTGTCAACATGAATACCGCCTTCCACTATCTGCGGAATGAACGGCACGGAGCGCGCCAGCAAATCGTCAAAGCCGTGTGAAAGCGAATTCTCTATGCCCTTGGCCGTCACCTGGACCTGCCAGCCCGTATCGGCATTAGAAACGGCTGTGTCTTTTGAGAAGCGCTTTTTTGCCCACGTCTTAACAGCATCACGCAGAGTCTTCCGTTGTCCGGCATCTTCGCTTTTGCCGGGAACGGGTATCTCCTTCCCTTTGCCGAACCATTGCGAACTGTCAGCCTCTAGGGTGGGCATCTCCGCAAAGCGCAGGGAGAGGGGGCGCGTCATGTTGGCGGCCTTTTGACCTTCCGGCATGAACAGCGCCCGCCCGTTGTCCATGCCTTCGCCATAAGCCAGATGGTTCACCATATCGTCCAGGGTTACGCCTTCCGGTAAAAGGCCGCGCCGGGCAAGCTCCGAAGCCAGGCTGTCATTGCTCAGGGTCGCGCGGTCCTTGGCCCTCCCGCCGCTGGTCCTGGCAAACACGCCGTGCCCGTAACGCTCCTCAATGGCCCGCACCACGTCCTGGCCATAACCCTCGCGGATGGCCGCGCGGTCAAGCTGGCCCCAGACGGCGTCGGCAATGGGGTTCGCGCGCCGTCCTTCGCCAGCGGCTTGCCGCAAGTCCGCCGCTTCGCGCCCGGGCGCGTCGTATAAAAAACCCTCGCGCACTGCGGCAAATTCTTCCGGGCTCATCTGCCGGAAGCCCGCAAGCCTGTGCTCCAGCCACTGTCCCGGTTCCATGCCGTACATGGGGGCCATGACCTCGGCGTGCGCGCCCAGTACGTCACTGAATGCTTCCGCCTTCTGAGAAGAGAACCCGGCACCTTCGAGCTGCTTCTGAAACTCGGCTGTCCAGATGCGCCAGCGATCACGCCGGGCGATGTCCAGATCAACATCATCAAGGAGACCGAAAAAAGTCTCGGCACGTGTCGCCAACGGCGCGCCGGGCCCGCCCTCGCGTCCGGTCCGGCTCAGAAAGAAGTCGTCCGAGTTGTCCTCAAAGGCATGCCAGCCGGAATTGAGGAAATCATTGTCCGGCGCGCCGAACTCCGTTGTCACGGCCAAAGCCGCTTTTTCCCGTGCATCGGCCTCACGCAGCAGTTCCGCGTGCCGAAGCAGCGCCCGCTCCGCCAAAAACGCCTGGGCCTGGGCTCGGCGTTTGCCCAGATAACCGCCGATGCCGCCGCCCAAGGCTCCCAGCCCACCGCCCAGGGAAGCGCCGAAGGCAGTGTCCAGCATCACGTCGACAAAACCCACGTCTTCGCCCCGGGCCGCCAGATCGGGCAGGGTCAGTGCATCGGAGAGCAGCGCGCCTGCCGCGCCCTCCACAATGCCCGCCTTGGCCCCGGCTCCGATGGCCGCTTTCAACCCGGCCTTGCCCACCAAGGAAGCGGCCCGCACGCCACCGCCCAGGGGCAGAACATTGACCGGGTCCGGCAGGCTGCCCAGCAACATGGCCCCGAAAGCCGCCGCTTTCATGCCCGGGCCATAGGCAGCGTCGCCGTTGGCCACAATCATTTCCCGGAGGCGACGTTCATCGTAATTTTCCGACAAGATGCGGGCCCGCGTGGCGGTCATGTCCGGACGATATTGCACCCCCTTGCGATAGTAAGGAGACGCCTTCCACTCATCTTCCGGTATAGCGTGCGCATGACGCAGTTCCGGCATATCCGGAAAGGAACCAAACATGTCACGGGCTTCCCGCTGCGGCAGATAGTCAGGATCATACGTGCCCTCGGCCTTTTCGGCATCCAGAATGGCCTGCTCTTCCACCACGCGGCCCGGCAGCGTGCGGTCAAAAGCCTGGGCCACATGTGTGGAAAGGTATTCTCCGCTGGCGGGAGTCGCCAGAAACGGAGCCTCGGAAAGTTCCTGCGGGGTCACGGGCGGCACTTTGGCAAAGGCGCTTCCGAACATTACCACATCCTCCCGTTTTCCATGTACTCGCGCGCCAAGAGCGCCGGATCGTTCCGGTCATTCCGGTCATAGCTTTTCAGAAGTTCGGCCAAGTCAAAAAGGATGGGCGTACCATCGGCATAGACAGCCGGTTTACTTCTCTGAAAATCCACCAGAAAGGCTTTACGCCCGGTATCATCGGTAAGGAATGTACCTTCGCGGACAACCCCCCTGATATTGGCAGCCTGCTCTCGCGCCTTCGACGGACCGTCAACCTTGGGCGCTTCACGTAGTAGTCGCCTTTCTATTTCTCCGCGCTTTGCGTTGAGGGCCTCCACGGCATCGGAAGGATCAATGCGCTCAGACGCGGGAATCACCAGAATACAATCACTATCGTCAGCAACTGCAAATTCTCTGTCCAGTGCACCGGGCTCCATGCCCAGCAGGAAAGCGTTTGTCATGGTCTCTTTCATGCCCTTAGCCTTGCCCCATAACGCCGTATTGGTGGGGTATTTCTGTGCCGCAGCATAAAGCGCCCGCATCACTGTCGAATCCGCCACGGCGTCGTCGGCGTTTTTTCTGACGTCCGCGTCAACGTTGGGTATGTCCCCCGGTTTGGCCGCAGCCGCCGTAAGCCAGAGGCCCGCATTTTTGTCCGATACGTCCCGAAGCACCGGGGCCACGGCAACAACAGCATCCGGCATTTTCATTTCCGTGAGCACATCCTGAAAATAGCCGCCGCTTTCCCGTTGGCGGTCAAGCATCCATTTGACACGAGCCTCAGCGGTCGGCAGATTGTCATAGGCCGCGCGCATACGCTTGGCTCCATCGACAGACAGCACGCGCGGCGCAAAGCCAAGCCCCTTGCCCACTTTTTCCTGCAGGGCGAGAGAGCGCCGCGCTCTTTCCTGAAAATCCATTTCTCCCTGCATGGCGGGCAGGACCGCCACATATCCGGCCGGATCCTTGAGAAAAGCGTTTTTTCTTTTCTCCATCACGGAATCCACTTTCTCGCGCATAGCCACGACATCTTTAGCGTTGCCCGGCATTATCAGGGCATCCAAATCTTTCTTGGCGGCAGCCGCCTGTTCCAGCAACGGCAAGCCTTGCGTCCCGTCCAGAGCCGTGCGGGCCTGTTTGGAGACGGCAAGTTTTTCGGACAGCTCTCCGGCTTGCTTATGCGCGCCCATGCCTCCCAGTTTGGCGACGGTGGCTTCAGCGGCCGAAAAATCACCTTTGTCCATGCCGTAGGCGATTTGATTCTCAAAAGCAGATGCGGTAAGCCCCGCTTCCAGCATCAGTTCCCAGCGCGCCGTCCTGATTTTGCCCTGATACTTCAGGCGGTCGGCAGGCGTGAGTCCGGCCAGGCCGGGAGCCTGCCGATCTTGCGGGACATACAGGCGTTCCTGGTCCTCATGCAGGGTTTTGGCGTAGGCGGTGGCGTGTTCCGGGCTGTCGAAGATGCCCAGATGCTTGCCGGTCTTCCGGTACTGCTCCACGGCCTCTTCGTTGGAAAGGATTTTGCCGTCGTCGCTGACCGTGGGGAGCAGGACTTCCTTGCCGTCAAAGTTGGCGGACATGCTGCGCACGGTGCTGATGCTGCCGTCGGGGTTCTTGACCACGGGGCGGTTGAACAGATCAATGTTCCCAGCTTCCAACTGGCCGGGAGCAAGAGGGTCTTTTCCAGTAGACAGCATCTTTGCAATGTCGTCTTCCGAAAACCGCTTGCCTACCGGCGACTCAGCCAGGGCCATACCCTTCATAAGTCTGGCCGCCTGCCCCGGATCGTTCACGTCTATTTCGGCGTCCGGGTCCAGACCCACGGACCGCAGTGCCGCGACGTATTTGTTCTGGTCATTGCCGTCCGAAACAGGAGCCCATTTGGCCGCCATCCGGCGCGGCGTGGTCAGGCCGTCGCGCGACTGGTATATTTTCAGCTGATCCCATGCCGCGCCGAAGCCTTCCGCATAGCTGCCGAACTGGCGAAAATCGTCCCGTGTGCCGGTATTGGCGCCCGCCTTCTTGAGGTTCAGCGGATTACGAAACGTCTCCGCAATGGTACCGCCGCTTCCGGTTCCGCCGCCCAGCAGCCGTTCGGCTTCATCATAGCGCCCGTCAGCCAGCATGCCGTCCAGACGCCCCTTGGCCGTCAAGGAATCCAGATGCTGAAACATCTCCCGGTTGTCCAGACCGGGACGCATAGTCTCAATGCGCTGCCGCAAGGCCTGCAGGTTGAAATTGATCCATTCGGGATTGTTGTAGTTCCGCGCTACCTGTGTCCCAAACTCCGCAAGCTGACCTTTGAGCACGGAGCCTTCCCAGGCTTCCTTCTGCTGTCGGCCGTAGGCCTGCCCTTGCTCGGTGAAGTGCAGGCCGGTAGCCACGGCTTGCCGCGCGAACATCTGGCGGAAGCGGCCGGAGAATTGTCCGTCCTCCAAGTGCCGCTGCATGGCTTCGTCGGCGAAACTCCTGAAATGCTCTCCCGCGTTGATGGCGTTCTGCCCCTGGCTTTCCGCCATATATCGGTCGCGCTCGGCGCTCAGCTCGCCTTGCATACGCAAAAGCGACTGCGACACCCGCGTGGTTTCCTGGCTGACATACTCCCTGATGCCCGTTTCGGTAAGCTGCATGCCCGCCTTGAGCATGGCGTCGGTCAGATCTGCGTCGGCGGAGCGCCCGGCGTCGCGGATCAGGGGCTGGGAGAAGCCGGGATCAACGCCCCCGGCCTGGATGCGCCGGGGCGGCGTATTGTACTGCTGAATGCGGATGGCCATGACTTACCCTCTGATTGTTTTGAGGCCATTGCGGAAAATATTCCCGGCCTGAAGATTTCGCAGTACGCTTTGACTGCCGCTTACAAAGCCTTTGCCGGCCTGGGTCACATCGCCCCCGCCGCCGAATCCACCGGCCAGGCTGTAGGCGCTGATGCCGGAGGCCAGGCCGGATATCCCGGCGGTGAGTAGCGACTGGCCCAGGTTCTTGACCGTGGAGCCGTACCAGGAGGCCGCGTTCTCGTAATTTTGGGCATTGGCCTGTTGGGCCTTGACGTTCTCGCGGGTTTCCCATTCTCCCACGGCCTTCTGGTAGCGGTTGGCCCCATAGTCCGCAGCGAAACGGTTGGCATTGCCCTCCAGGGCGGCGGCCGCGCTGCCGCTGGACATGTCCACGCCCAGCGCGCCGAGGTTGGCCACGTTTCCGGCCTGTACATCGGCGTATTCCCGGCGCAGGGCCGAACGCTCGCGGTCCAGGTTTTCCGCTTCGATACGGCCTTTCTCCGCCGTGATCTTGGCCTGATTGCGCGCGGCCGCCGCATTGGCCTCCATCTGGGCCTGTTGGTATCTGGCCTGACGGTTGGCCTGACTGGCCTGCGACAGGCTGGAAATGGCGGAAAGTCCGCCCATGGTCAGCGCAAGCGCGGTGGCGCCCATGTCAAAATCCTCCCTTGCCCGAATACGGAGAAACATCCACGGCCGTGGAGATGGCCAGAACAGTCAGCGGCGTAGGGCTGGTCACCTCCACGATCAGAGGGGATTCGTCCGCCCAGCCGCCGCAGACGTTCAGGGCCAGATCCGTGCCTTCGCTGAAAAATGGTTGCGTCCGGAACGCTCCGGCGCGGATATGTCTGTCCGCGATGGGAGTAAGGTTGCCCTCCAGTCCGGCCAGAAAGGACATGCTGCGATAGGTCCGGAGGCGCACGGCGGCAATTTTGCGGTTGTGCATCATGCTGGAACCCTGCCGGGTCTGAATTTCCGGCAGGTTGGGCACAAGGCGCGAGGTGTACGGCAGGCCCACATGCACGCTGGACGCGGGCCGGGGCAGGGTCAGGCCGCCGTCCGCATCCACGGCCAGGCCGTCCACGGTGCCGCCGTCGGCGAAAACCTGAACCTCACGGCCCGCCAGATGATCAAGCCCGTTGAAGCGCGTGGCGGCCGGGCCCTGGTAATTGAGCGCGCTGTCCAGAAAATAGGCTTCCGCCAGATCGTCGGCGTCAAAGAAGCTGTCCAGCCGTTCCACGCAAAGCCCGCAATCCCGCCGCACCAGAAACCAGGTCTGATCGTCGGGCGTGCCGGGCATGGCGGCCACGTCCTCAAAGCGCCCGTCCGTGTCGTGGCGGTGCCAGCCCATGACTTCCTGCTCCGGCATGTAGGTGAGCCCGGCCAGGGTGCCGTCGGACAGCGCGCACCAGATCACGGAGCAGGGTTCCTGCTGATAAGCCCAGACCGTTACGGCGGCGTCGCGCAGCATGTGCCGGGCCAGAAGGGTCACGTCCTGGCCGAGATATTTGTCCGCGCTGTAGTTGTAGGCGAACTGGCGCACGGCCTTGCCGCCGCGCTGGAGGTAGAGCACGCCGCCGCCCACGGAAATGGCCGGGGCCGCGTTGTCGCCGCCGTTGGCGGTCTGCATTTCAAAGCTGATATTGGAGGGGGTCAGGGCCACGCCCTCGCCGGCGGAAAGCGTCCACTCGCTGCCCTCGGTGCCGAAGGTCAGGGACTGGCGGTCTGGTTGCAGCCAGACGATGCGGTTGGCCTGAGTGGCGGCCAGGGTGGCCTCGATGGCGTCATCATCCTTGGGCGGCGTGGACGCGGCCATGATCTCGAAATCCCCGGTGCGCGAAAGCCAGACGGTAATGGGCCGGTTGGCGGTGGCGGCCCAGCCCAGGCGTTGCTGGTGAAAGAAGACCTGCGAAGGCCAGTCGCCTTCCTTTTCAAACGGATTCTTGTGCTCGGGCGGGGTGTCTTCGGTGTCCGCGCCGATATTTTCATCGTCAAAGGAGCATTCCGCGCCGGACCTGCCGATATAGCCGAACACGCCGTATTTCTTCTTGTAGACGCGGTAATAGGCGGCGCCCTCAACCTTCGGCCAGGTGGCGCGGATGATGTAGCTCACGGAATTGAGGGCCTTGGCCGTGATGCCGACCTCGGCGCCGACGCCGGATTCCTGCCCGGTTTCCCCGTCCACGGCCGTGACGGCGTAGGTATAGACGCGCGTGGCGTTATCGCCGTCATAGCCCCGATCCACAATCTGCAAACTGACGTCGCCGGGCGCGGCGATGGCCGGAACAAAGCTCAACACGCTCCAGCGCCAGTCGTCATCGGCATGGCGGGAAAGTTTGCGCGGGGCGTAGCCCTGATGAGCGAAATAGATCACGTCCGCGGACTGGGCGAAGCGCAGCGAGCGCAGGTCGGCGGCGGCATAGGGGGATTCGAAAACCTTGGGCGCGCCGTTTTCATCAGCCACCAGACGCCCGTCGGGCAGCCAGACGCGCATGGACTTGTCCCCGAACTCCAGCATGCGGCCCTGGGTAGCGGAAAAAACAAAGGAGATCAGACGGGCCGCGTCATTGTGGGCCATGCCCAGAAAACGCGTGCCGGATCTGCGGGTGACGCCGCCCTGGGGCATGGGCACGAAGTTGCGCATCTCCCGCGCGCCCGTGCCGTAGCGAGGCTGATCCACCCTCCCGCGCATCAGGGGGGTGATCTCGCCGCCGTTAAGGACATTTTGAATATGGTAGAGGGGCATCAGAAAACCATCCGTTCTTTGAGGAAGGAGGACCGGCAGACGCGTTCGGGCCGCTGCCGGACGTCATTTTCCACCTTGGCCCGGTCCAGGGCGCGCTCGAACATTTCCAGATAGTCGCGGACATTGCCGCCGCCCTGCTCGACATAGGGCGCGATTTCCAGGGCCACGCGCCAGGCCAGGACATCGGCGAAGGCGTCCGGGAAAGCGGCGGCCTCGGAACTGATGTAGCTGACGGTGACGGCGCCGCTGTCCGTCTGCAGGGCATCCCCGGACAGCGCATACCGGACATGCCGCTCTCCGCCGTCCGCCGCGGCATTCACCACCCGCAGGCAGTCGGCGGGCAGGGGCCAGGCGTAACGCCAACCCGGCGCCGGGCTTTCCGTGCCTCGGGCCAGGGCAGCGTGCTTCAGGGCGAAACTCCACGGATGCAGAGACAGACAATAGGCCACGGCCCGGTCATAAGCGGCGGCCGCTGTCTGAGCTGAAGGCGAATCCTGAAACGCGGCGGTGACGCCTTGGCCCCCTACGCGCATGAGGGCCGTATTGATGATGCTGGTGCGGTTATGACGCATGCCTCCTCCTATCGCAGTTCCGGCGGCAACTGCCGCCCCAGGCGCTCAGATTCGAACGATTCCCGGCAGTGGTCGCGGTCGCCCAAGATCAAGGCCAAGCCGTCAATGAGCTTGCGCGGCCAAGAACGCGTTCCGGACAGTTCCCAACGCCAGGCCCTGCTTGAAATGGTTTCATCCGGCCACCCGCCGCAGAGCGCGTTAAGGAGCTGGTCCAGGGCTATGAGCAAAGTCTTGCCGTAGCCCATCAGGACGCGCTCCCATCAGCGCCGGGCAGAGCGCTGCTGTCGCCATCCGTAGCTTCCTGCGTCGCAACGGCTGCCGCGCTGTAACTGACCGTGATGTCCTCGATCTGTGCCGTGGTCGCGTCCGGGCCGAGCGATTCCAGAGCATCCTCATACCACTGCCGCTGACCGATGAGCGCGCCCGAGGCCAGAGCAAAAGCGTCGGCCTTGGCAATGATCTTTTGCGCCAGCTCTTCCACCGGAATGCCCCGCCCCTGGGCGATGGCCGTGATATGAGCCACATCCGTCGCGCTGTCCCCTGCCAGCAAAGCGCGGGCTTCGCGTTCCTGGCGCTCAAAGGTCAGCAGTTCGCGGTCGGGATAGGTGGCGGTGAGGGCTGCTAGGGCCGCCTGACATCCTTCATTGATCTCAGCGTATTTGCGGATGCGGGCGTTTTCCGGCTTGTTATACTCGGCCAGGCGCTCGGCTTCGGCTGCGGCTTCCTCGGCTTCCAATCGAGCCTTTTCCTGTTCCCAAAGGGCGATGTAGGGGGCCACCCTCGTGTCATAGTCGGCTTCGCTCAAAGCAAAGTTTGGCCTGCCGTCCGTGTACTCCAGGTGGCCCGCGCCGTTGTGCCATTGCATGGCGTGCAGCCTTGTGGGTGAGGCAAATTCGAAGTACAGGGCTCGGCCATCAACCATAATCAAATTGTCTTCCGGAATGACAGTAAGATGCTTAACCATTGATATCCTCCTAAATTTTCATAATGTAAGCTAAGACATAATAGGGTGGTAATACATCACCTTCTGCTGTTAATGTTGCGGCATGAGTATGAGGCATGTTTCCGCCAGCTTCACTAGTAGTGACTGTGGCCGGGTTCGCTCCAGAATTATTTACACCATTTGTTACTCCAACTTGAGAACCAGTATTTGAATAAATACTGTGGCTATGTTTTGGCATTTGAGAAGATATTATTGTAGTCGAACCAACTGTGCCAGATACAGTAATGTTTGTGCTACCACCAGTATCTCCAATATTATATGTAGACCCAGCGCCTAAAACGAATTTATCTTGCAAATTCGGGGTTCCGTTTTTCCCATCGCAGAGCGCCCAACCCCTGGGAATGGCGTTCGCCGCACCCGACCAGAAGATGATTCCTCCAACCGGGAAAGTACTTGCGGAAAGTACTCCCTCTTTACTAAGCTCAAGACCTTCGCCCACCTGAAAGATGCCAGATTGAATGGAGATGAGGCCGGTTTCGTCAACGCTGATGCCCTGTCCGATCCGCACAAAGCCGAGCCGCTCGCTCGTGGCCGGTCCGACTTCGGTCAGGGATTGCGCCAGGTCAGCGGACGCAGCGGCGTCGGCCGCGCTTGCGGCGGCCTCCTGTTCGCTGTGCGCGGCGGCAAGCGCGCTTTGTCCGGCTTCAGCCGCGTTTCGGGCCGCGTCCGTCGCGGAATCGGCGGCTGCGTCGCGGGCGGCGTACACGCTTTGCACGACCTCCTCCGGCGTATCCTCGGAAGCCGCCGGAACCTTGACCGCCCGATCAAGCTCGGCCTCCAGTTGCTGGATCATCTGCACTTGGCGGTCGAGCTGGGTTTCCAGGGCTCTGGTGTCCACGTCCGTGGTGGCGGAAAAGTCCGCCTCCTGGGTTGCCGGAATGGCGGAAGCCACGGCCAGTACCGCCCCTGCGGGAACAATCCCGGCAGAGTTCAACGTGACAGTCCCGCCGCCGGAGGACAGTACGGTCACCGTGTAGTCCGCGCCCAGAACCAGCGCCGTTTCCGTTCTGCCGTCCGTGGAAAAGGTTACGCGCACGTCCTTTTCACTGTAGATGGGAAAGGAAACGGCGTAGGACAAGACCCCGGCGGTTACGATGTAGCGGACAACGACGCTGGTCTGGGCAATCATGGGAATGCTCCTAGCGGGCCGGATAGTTGAGGAAGACGTCCACCTTGCCGGTGGCCGCGCCGTCCGTGGTCAGCTTGATTCTGGCGTAATCCGCCATATCCGGCAGCACCAGCTTGCCGATGACTTCGCCGTCGGCAAAGACCGCGGCCGCATCGGCTCCGCCGCTGACGCTCATTTCCGGCGCGCTCGCCACGTCGGCAAATACGCCGTTCTCTGTGCCGCTTCCCTGTACGGTGACGGTCAGCTTTTTGGCCGCGGGAATGCTCACCGCGCCGTCCGCAACCAGCGTGACGGCAAGCGCCCCGTGATGTTGCCCCACGGCCAGGGCGTTGGCGCACACGACGCCGGCGGAATCGGGCAGCGTAACGCCCTTTTCAAAGTATTGGTCATGCCAGCGGTTTTCCGCGCCGTATTCAAAATGCTTGCTCATATGCTTTCTCCTGTCCGTGCCGCGCTAAACGGCGGCTTCCGTGCCGTCGGGCAGATTGTAGGAACCCACCAGCTTCACGCCGTTGATGTCGCCGATGACGGTCTTCATGGAGCCGTCGTTGACGGTCATCTGCAGGTATTCCTTCTTGATGGCGCTCATGGTCTTCTGCAGGATTTTGTGATGGCCGAAGATGTAGGTGTTTTCCGCCGTGCCGCGCACAGCGGCAATGGCGTCCTCCAACTGGCCCAGGCTGGGCAGGTTGTCGGCGTTGACGTTGACGACGGCGTGCACCGCGCGTTCGGGCGCGAGGTTCTGCCAGCCGAAACGGCCGCGGTATTCAACGCCGTAGCCCAGCACGCCTTCCTGGCTGCGCAGGTGATAGAGGCTGCCGCCGTTGATGGGCGTGATGTCCACCAGTCGGCCCTGGTTAAATCCCGTGGGATCATAGATGCCGATATTGATTTCCTTGTCGAAACGCACCACCAGGACGGTGTAGGCGTTGCCCGTGGCCTGGCCCTTGCTGACGAGTTTCTTGGCCAGAGCGGCCTTGCGCCAATGGTCGCGCCAGATGGCCAGCTCGGTGTCGCTGCCCGCCTTTTTAAGGATGGCGGATTCGCGCCGGGCGAAGTACTTGGGCGCGCCGCCGAACTGGTCGGCCTTGTCCTTGCTCACTTCCATTTCGCCGCCCAGCACGGAGACGTAGGTCTGGCGCAAATTGGTGTCGGCCTTCATGCTGGGCAGGGGCGCTCCCAGTTCGCCGAAGGCCGGGCCCTGCACGTTGGCCAGCACTTCTTCCACGTTCCAGAGGCCGTGCGTGGCCGGAATCCATTTGAGCATGGCCAGAATGGGGGCTTCCTCGGTGAGATAGTCCACCAGCTCCGGGCGCTTTTTCGCCTTGTCCAGGGCGATTTCCTTGAGAGTCTGCGGGATCATGTCGGGCATGGTTGGTCACCTCACTTATTGAACATGCCGTTGTAGGTTTCTTCCGCCGTTTCCGCTTTGTCCGGAGCCGGGGCGGCCCGGCCGCCGGAAAGGGCGTCCGTGGAAATAAGCGTGCCGATGGCGTGAAAAGCCTCCACCAGCACGGGGTTGTTGTTCATGCCGTTGAAAGCCATGGTTTTGGAAAGCCGCCCGCCCATGCGCTTGTCCAGGGCCACCACGGCCTTGAGGGCCTTGGCGCTGTTCTCTTCAAAACGGCTGCCCCAGAGCTTTTGCAGCTCGGCCTTGCCTTTTGCCATGACCGCGTCCGTGATTTCCTTGTTGGCGGCCAGTTGCCAGTCCAGCAGCGCCTGGGCCTGGACCGGGGTGATGCCCTTGTCCACGCAGAACCGGCAAAAATTGTCGCGCACGCCCTCGTCCACCTGGATGCCGTCGGGATATTTCAGCTCCACATCCTCGGGTTTGAGCGCGGGCGTGTAGGACAGGCCGCGCTCAAGGGCCTTGACGGCATCCTCTTCGCCCGCCACGTCCTTGAGCTTGTCGGCCCAGGCGGCGGGAAGGGAGCTTCGCCAATCTTCAGGATGATGCTCGGCGGCGCGTCCCTGCGCCGCACTCGCTCTCGCTTCGCCGGAAAGCGTGGTTTCCGGCTCGCTCCGCTGCGCGGCCGCCGCGCTTCCCTGCGCGGATTCTCCGCCTTCCGGGGGCGTCGCGCCGGGGGTGATGTCTTCAGGCATGGGTTTCCTCCTCGGTTTGCAAAAGTTCAGCGCCGCCGATGCCGCGCAGCCGGGCCATAAGCCGCACGCAGGCCGCCGGATGGGCGGCGGCAATGTCATTCAATATGAGCTGGGCCGCGTTGTGCCAGTTCACGTCAGCCGCATCTCTCAACTGTTCATTGACCTTCAGCGTGTTCAGCAGGCGCATGAAGACGCGCTGTCCGGCTTCGGTCTGCAAGACCTCTCGCAGATCAATACGCGCCTGCCGCTCTTCCTGTTTTCTGGCCTGCCGTTCAGCGGCCAATTCCTCGGGCCTCTTCATGCGGACTCTCCTCCCTGTACTGTTCCCAACACCTCGCCGGCCACGGTGCCCTGGGTTTTCACATTGCCCAGGGCCGCCACTTGTTGCAGCATCTGCGCTTCCGCCGTCTGTTGCCGCTGCGCGGCCTGCGCTTCGGCCCGCTGCCGCCGCATGGCGGCCACGGTTTCATCGGAGCGGATCACCGTGGCGGGCACGCCCAGACGCTGGGCCAGCTCGTCAATGGCCTGCTCAAAGTCGATCTTGTCCGCCAGATCCGGCGCGGCCTGCAGCATGGGCGCGGCCAGCTCGAAAAGGCTCTGGATGGCCACGGCCCCGCTCTGTTCAAGCATCTGAGCCATGGGCGACTGATAGGAGACATTGAGCGAGGCGAAGGGCGAGAGGCCGTCCGGCGGCCGGGGCAGCAGGCCGTATTCCTCCAGCAGGCCGAAAGTGTTCTCCAGCACGGGGGAGAGAATGCGCGGCTCATAGCTGGACACAGTGGGGCCCATGAGCTCGGCGCTGCGTCTGCGGCGGTCCATGTACTCGGTCATGGTCATGCCCGCCGGGCGCGTCTCCAGACTCATGTTGGCGAAGATGTTGGCCATCATCACGTCTTCCAGACGCAGGGAAATCTGGTTGATCTCTTCCTGCACATGCTGGACGGCCGGGCCGAAATTGACTTCATAGAGCGGTTTGAGGCTGTCCGCGCCGAAACCGCCGGAGGGGATGACGGCCCCCGGCGAGGTGTCCACATAGGCCTTGAGCGGCCCTTGCGAAACAAGCACCGGGTCGATCATCTTTTCCACGCCCACGGCCTTGCGCAATTCCCAGCCTTCGATGCCTTTCTGGTCGGCCAGGGCCTCGTCGCCGGGCCCGGTGCCGTACACGCCACGCGCTTCCTCCCAGACTGTGAAAAAGAAGGGCATGGCACGGAAGCCGCCCACGTCCAGAAAATCGCTCGCGCCGCCCTCCTCATACCACCAGGAGCCCCAGGGCATGTTGCTCCGGTCCATGCGTTCCGGATCGCGCGCCGCCCGGCGCTGGACCACATGGCGCACGGGCACGGGATCATACGAATCCTTTTTCAACTTCTGGCGGCTTATGTCGGAAAGACGGTCCTCGCCGAAGCGCCGGGCCAGCTCGCGCGGGGTCATCAGCAGGCGGCGGGCCACGGCGTCAAGATCGCCGTCCTCGTCCAGGGCCACGCAGTACGTGCCGCAGGTCTGGCAGAAATAGCGGGCCACCGTGCGCGGGCTTTCCTCGCAGCCCAAAAGAGCGCAACCGAAGCCCAGCAGCTCCTTGTTGAAAGAATGGATGGCCCGATAGAAGCCCCCGGCGGAAAGCACGGTGCGCAGCAGATTGTCAACCGCGTCCACATACTCGTTCCCGCCCGTGGCCTCGCGGTCCTCGCGCAGCAGAAAGGCGTGCTTGAACCAGGGATTGCCGGCCGGAGTAATGGCCTGGGTCATGCCCGCGGCCGCCTTGCGCAAGGCGCGGTTGGCCGCCGGATTGAACAGGTTGGACTCGCGCAGGCTTTCCGCGTCCTCGCCCTGGAACAGCCCGCGCGAAGGCAGGATCAGCCGCCCCAATTCGCGCTGTTGGGCCAGACGCCTGGCGCGCAGGCTTTCCAGATGGCCGACGAGTTGCTTGACGTCTTTCAAATCCATTCCGCAGCCCTCAACCGTTCAGGCCGGAGCGCCCCAGCAGGGACGTGCCCGTGCTGTTGGCGCCGCCGGCAACGCCCAGGGGCGACGTGAGCAGCGTGCCGCCCATCTGCCGCCGCTGGCGCAGTTTGCGCTTTTCCTCGTCGCGCACATTGGAGGCTTCGGCCTCCTGCTCCGCCTCGCGCGGCGCGGCCTCGGCCTCATAGACCACGGGAGCCGGAGCGCTGCTCTGGCCGCCGCCGAAAATGGATGAAATCACGCCGCCCATAGTTATGCCTCCAGGTTGAAATTCTTCCGTTGCAGCACGGCCATGAGACCGTCGCGGCAACGCGCGGGCTTGTGTATGCCGGGCATGTGGCAGGCTTTGGGCAGCAGCGCCGGCTTGCCGAAGCCCCAATGCTTTGCGGCTCTGGTCACATAACGGTAGTGCGCGGGCCAGACGGCCAGCAGCCCGGCCAGCGGACGCGCCTGAAACAGATGCGCTATGGCCTGACGCCCGAGGTTTTTCCAGTCCGGCCGCGCCGCCTTGAAGATGCAGAAATGCACACAGCCGCACAGGCCCATGACAGGGTTGAGCCAGACGGTTCCCGCAAGGGCATTATTCCGGTCATGGGCCAGCCAGCAGACCGCATATTGGGGATTGACGCACTCCAGCCAGTCCAGCAGGCAGGGATCGACACGGTTCCAGATCACGGCCCGCGCGATGCCTTCGGACTCCATCCGCTCAAAGGGCAGACGGCGCAGCGCGGGCGTGTCGGCCAGGGCAAAACGATACTTGATGCTCATATGACCCCCGGCCCGCCGTAGCCGTACTTGAGGCCGTGCTTGTCGCCGCTCAGCAGTCTGCTGGTTTCGCGCATGCGGTCCAGCTCCTTTTCAACGGCGCTGCGTCCATCCGCGGCATCAGGGAAAGGCACGCTCACATCCGGGTCCACGGCTCGGGACAGACAGTCGAGCATGTCGTCATGGACGCAGACCGGGAAGCTTTCGTATTCCTCCTCCACAAATTCCCTGGTAAAATTGCGGATGCGGCCCTCTCCATCCCTGAAGCTGGCCTGCGCCGGAAGAAAAAATCGTCCCTGCTCGAACCACGGAATCAGCCGCCTGATGCGGTCGATCTTGGCTGTCTTGCCGCCAAGAGGACGGATGGCGAAATGGTAGTTGAGCCGGTCCATTTCGCCCTGGATATGCTCGATGTCCGATTGCAGGCCGTACTGCTCATAGCCCACAAAGAGCGGATCGAACTCCCGCGCCAGACGGAACACCGTTGCTGTGCGCTCAGTGAGATTCAATCGGGAGCGCTCGGCGTGAATGAGATACAGCCCCTTGTCCACGTTCCAGCCGACAACGCAGAATACGGAGTAGTCGCTGGCCTTTTTCTTGCTTCCTGCGGGGTCCACGAGGATGACGCGGTTCATGGGACGCCAGAGATTTTCAGCGGGCCGCCAGTAGCGCAGCCATTCCGTGCGGAAGCCGTCCGCCTTGTCGGCCAGCGGGTTCTGCAGCATTTGGCAGGCAAAGACGTAGGGCCCCATGTCCCGACGCTTTTCATCAAGCACCTCGCGCGACAGCAATACCGGTTCACCCTCAAACGTGCCGTCGCTGGTGGCCGGGTGCAGCCGCACTGACACGGAGCCGGACTTGATAAGCTCGGCATAGGTGTCGTTGGCATGGTAGCGGGTGCCGATCATGCGCCGCGCTCCGCCGCGCGCTCCCAGGTTGAGCGACAGACGCCAGGCCTCGGTGGTTTTGGCGATCTGCTCCGGCGTGCTCACGCTTTCCAGCGTCACCACATCGTCATAGATCAGCAGATCAAAATGTTTGCCTGTGGGTTGACCATCCACCAGGCCCCAGGCTTCCACGGTGTTTTCCTTGGGATTGTTCTCCCGCCGCACCACAATGCCGTTGTCCTCGCTCCAGGTGCGGAATTCGCCCTTGGCCTGGGGACAGATATGCGGAAAAAGCTCTTGCAAAAGCCGGTTCGTCTCGAACTCGCGCTTGATCTGACGCAAAAAGGCCTTGGCGATGGGCCGGGTATGGCTGAAAATTCCTACAGTCAGGCCGGGATTGTTCAGAATATTCTGAATGGTCAGGCCCACGGTGATAATCGTGGACTTGTAGTGCTCGCGCGCCCAGAGATCCAGACAGCCGTCCGGCACGGCCTGCACCTCGCGGCAGCGGGCGAAACAAAAATCGTTGTCCATGTCCGCCCGGCCCATGCCGTGAACCAGCAGGAAAAAGAGGTCTCCGGCGCACAGGGCGCGCAGATCGTCGGCGTGGCTCGCCTGGGCGTAGGCGGCTCGGGCCTGCTCGCGTTCCGTCATGCCTGACCTTCCTTTTCTTTCCCCAGCCGATCCAAAAGCCCGGCCACCACAGGCGTGACCTCATGGTGCAGGGCCATGCCGCCGGAGATTTCGTTTTCCACTTTGTCCTTGAACATGCCCATGTGCCGCCCCAGCAGTTCCAGCGCTTTCACCTTGTCGTGTTTCTTGAGTTTGAGGCTGCCGCCGTCCTTGGTGGTGGTTTCGCTTACTTCGGCCACGCTGGCGGCCTGTTCTTCAGTCAGGTCCGCACTGGCCTTGAGCTTTACGCCGTCGGGTCCCCACTCCATGAGGTCGCGCGGGTCCGCAAAAGCGATCTTCGCCAGTTCGGCCACCACGCGGTCGGCGGTGATCTCTACCCGCTGCGCACGCTTGGCCTGGCCTGCGGCGATAGCTTCTGCGACTGAAGTTTTCTGAAGTAGCTCAGCGCCGATACGGTAGGCCGTCCGCTCGCTGTACCCCGCACGGATAGCCGCCTGCGTGGCATTGAGGTCCACCAGGTATTCCGCCACAAAGGCGGCTTGCTTATCCGTGAGTTTGCGCGCCATCACATGCCACCCAGAACTTTCAGCAACCATGTCAGCCCGGCCCCGATACTCACACCGACCGCCCCGGCTCCTGCAATCCATCCGCCTATCCAGACCTGCCGTCGCTCCAGCACGGCCAGGCGCTTGCCGTGATCTTTGAGCTGCGTGATCACCACCTCGTCCAGGCGCTGGTTGAGCCCGGCGAGCTGGGCCTCGATGCGGGCCAGGCGCTCTTCGGCCGTGGCGCTCATCTCAGAAGCCCAGACTCAACAGGCCGCTCAGCAGCCCCGCGTCGATGGGCGGAAAACCCACCTCGGGGAAAAAATAATTGAGCACGGGCCAGAGGATGAAGTGCCAGACAACCATGAAACCAAACACATAAGCCATGGCTTTCGTGGATTTTCGCGCCTTGCGCCGCGTGACCCGCGCGCCGTCCGGTTCCATGGTGGTGACCTTCTTGACGAACAGACCGGCCAGTCCCCCGGCCAAGGTGGAAAGCACGCCCATTACGCGATCTCCTCAAGCAGTTCGCCTTCCTGACGGCGGCGTTTCTGATAGCCGCTCCATAGCCTGCCGTTCTTGAGACGAGCGGTGGCGTCCTGCCAGTCCTGATTGACGAAAGCCTTCCAGGTGTTGGGATATTTGCGCGGGCTGTTGACCCCGCGCTGATACTGGATGCTGACGATGACGGCCTGGGCCTGCCAGGGCAGAGTTGCGAACCGGCCCGGCAGACCGACGGCCCGGTCATAATAGTCGGCAATTTTTGTGATGTGATGGTTGAGCATGGCCGCATCCAGCTCGTCGGCCACGGCCTGGCTGATCGTCAGCGGCAGACGGTGCAGCGCGTCCACGGCGGCGGCCTTGCTCCGGCTCAGATAGGGGCGGAGTTGATTAACAATGCCGGGACTCACGCCCATGCCGTTGAGCGTCTCGGCGTCCGTCTGGCCCAGGTTCACGCCCGTGCCGATGGTCACGCCGCTGATGCCCATGGGAATGTACCGCTCCGGGTTCGGGCCGCCGTAATAGTTGGCTGTGCCGCCTGTGGTCAGATCGCAGGGAATATAACCCCGCAACTGCTGCGGCCCCTCGAAGCCGGGACGGCGAAGGACGCTGTGGATCTTGTCGGTGAAGATGGGCATGGGCTACGCTCCTGCTTTTGGCAAAAGCGTAACATGGGTTTTGAGGTGACAGGCTGAATTTAAAGCTGGTGATAAGCTGACGAAGGCTGGTGATAAGCAATTTTAGCTTGACAGCTTTTCCCGCCATAACTGAAGGTGTACCGTTTCAGCGCTATAGCGTCTTTTGGCCCCCATGCCCTCAATGGCGATAGGCGCTCCCATGCTTACCCATTTCCGGACGACATGACTGCTTACCCCCATCTCCTCGCAAATCTCGGCCATGTTCCGCAGAATCTTGGGCGTATAGCTCACCACCACGGGCCGCGCGCTGTTATTCTCCGTCATGCCGCACCTCCTCCACGGATTCCGCCTTCCCCTTTTCCGGCAGGCCGTTTTCCTCGGCCCGCTGTTCCGGCTCCCACCACCGCCGACCGTGTATGCCGGGATTGTCCGCCGCCACGGTTTCGGGGTATTCGTAATCACACATCGCGCCGCTCCTTTGTTCCCGCACCCCTGCACCCCCTCCTCGGGGAGGGGAGATATATAGCTCTACGAGCTATATATATCTCCCCGTCGTCGGGGGTGCAAATTTTTCTTTTAATTTCAATATGTTATAAAAGACATTTCCAATTTCCAGACGTTTCCACAGGTAGCATGGAAATCCGGAAATCTCTCAAAACTTCCGGAAACGCTTTTCCGGAAATGGCTGGAAATCATACATAACCCATTGTTTTTGCTAAGTCTGCATGGAAATACTTTCTTGGAAACGCCGGAAACGGTGTTACGAATCATTTTCCTTATCCTCCGTCGCGCCGGTGGCGAACTGCCCCATGCCCAGGGCAAAGTCGCCGTCCGGCACGTCCAGCCATTTCTTGCTGGTGCTGCCCTTGGCGATGCAGAGCACCAGGCGTTTTGCTTCCAGAAGCCGCTGGGCATAGGTTTCCAGGGGGTGCCGCGCCAGGGACCGCAATTCGGCGGGCAATTCCTGCCGCCGCGTGAACAGGCCGTTGGCCCCGGTTTTGGTAAAGGGCTGTCCCCGTTGCGCGGCTTCGGCGCAGGCCGCCGCAAGGCTGTCCAGAAGCGCCGGCGTGCGCTCCCTGGCGGCGCTGCGCAACTGCTCGTTGCGCACCTCCAGCAGGCCCGCTTCGTTGCGTATCCAGGTCTTGATCTCCCGGTCGCCCGGCCCGTTGCTTTTGACCAGGCAGCCCTTCATGACACGGTTGCGCGCCCAGTCCACGCCCAGCGCGGCGCAGGCAGTCCTGCCCGCCTTTTCCTCCACGTTCCAGAGCACATAGGCCGCCCTGGCGTTGTCCACGATGGCCGAGGTGCCCCGGATCAGGGCGCGGGCCTCTTCCGGCGTGGCCACGTTGGCCTTGCTCTTGGCCAGATGGTGCACCAGCACCACGGCCGCGTCGGTTTCCTGCGCCAGTTGCGCCATGTGCCCCATGGTGAAGGCTCCCACGGCGGGATCGGCGTTGATGTCCGCCATGACGAAACTGGCCAGCGGGTCAATGACGATGAGCGCGGGCCGCAGTTCCACAAGCTGGGCGCGCAGTTCCAGCCAGTCGGCGGACAGCTCCGGGCCGTGCTTGCCGGGCACGATGACCGGCAGCGGCCCCCCGGCGTTGGGCAGCGGCAGCACATACATCTCCCGCGCCCGGCCCACGCCGATGCTCTGAAGACGGCGATGCACTTCGTCGGCACTGTCTTCGGCGGAAATAACCGCCACCGGCCCCTGCCGCAAAATCCGGTTGCCGAAGGCCGCCAGATCCGGATTGAAATCCTGCGCATCATCCCCGCCGTTCTCGCGTAGAGCAACCTTGCCCGCGACTTTGAGTCCCAGGTCCAGGGTCAGCAGACCCTTGCCGGCGTCGCCCATGGCGGCCAGCACAAACACCGCGCCGCAGGGCATGATGTTCTCCACAAGCCAGCGTCGCTCCGGGGCTTTTCCGGCAAAGCGATCAAGGCCCCATGACCGGATGTCCCGCCGCCGCTGCTCCGCACCGGCCAGCAGTTGCCGCTTCACCTCCTCCAGCCCTTCACGCTGGTGCAAATCATTCCAGTCCGTGGGCCTGCCCTCATCCGCCGCAAAGGACGGAAAGAGCGCAACGCCTCCAACCTCTTTGGCGCAGGCCTCGGCCTTGGCGCGCCCCACGTTGCCCGTGGACGTCCAGCGGTCGTCGTCGCCGCAGATGACCAGGCGGCAGCCGGGATGGACGTCGCGCCAGGCCCGCGCCACAGGCAGCAGATTGCCCGCGTTGAAAGCCGTCAGCACGGTCCAGCCCGTGGCTCTGTGAATGCTCGCCGCCGTGGCGTAGCCCTCGGCCACGGCCACAACGTCGTCTGTACCGGGAATGCGGTGAAAGCATCCGGCGATGGCGCCGCCGAAGAGAAATTTTTTGTTCCCGTCGGCGTCGATGAATTGCAGGGAGCGCAGTGCCCCCGCCGAGTCCATGACCGGCACCAGCAGTTTCCCGGCCGCCATTTTGAGACCGTAGGCACTCACGTCCTTTTGGCTCAGATAGGGATGGGCGCCGCATCTAACGGCGCGCGTCCACTCCTTTTCAGCCCGCGCGGCGGCCTCAGCGGCAAGCCGCGCGCGCTCTTGCTCCCGCATCCTGCGGGCGCGCTCCAGATGCGCCTGTGCGATTTTCGACTCCTCAAAGCTGAGCGAGTCTTTTTCTTTTGCGCACCACGTCCAGCTTTCGCCGGTTCTCCAGTCGCCCGCCTCTCCGGCGGGCAGATCGTCCACATAAAACACATACCAGCCGGACGTGCGGCCGGGCTTGTCGCCGTCCGCCGGACATCGTTGCACCCGGTCTCCAGTCGGGGCGACGCTGCCGCCGGGGTGCAATCCCTTGGACAGCAGGAACTCACGGAACGCTTCAGCGGGATTCACAACGCCGCGGACCCGGTTGCGAACGGGCCGGGCATCCTGCCGCGTGGCCGTGTTGAAGTCGAAGACAGCATTCATGTTCGCTCGCTTTGACTTCAAATTTCTTGGCTGGACCAGCAGCGTTGCCGCCAGTCGCAAAACTTGCATTCAAACCAGGTCTCGTCAGTGGCACAACGCGGCAGCAACTGCCCGGCCTCGCAGGCCCGCACCAGATTAACGGCCTTGTCGGAAAGCTCCTGCGCCGTCGCCGCGTCAAAAGGCACGTCCAGAGCGCAGATTTCCATGCTGTCGGCATTGAGCGCCGTGAACAGCGCGGGCGCGTCGGTCAGTTCAAAATAGGCCATATAGAGCTGTACCTGCCCGTAATAAACGGGATAGGCCTTTTTGAGCCCGTCGCGCCCGATCTTGTTCCAGCCCTTGGCGCCGAGAACTTTGTTCTCCCAGAGGCGCGGATACGGACCGCACTCTTCCGGACCGGAGCGCACTACGCCGTCGGCGTAACCCAGAATCTTGCCGTCCAGAGCACGGAAGCATATTTGCTGGCCGTCGGCATTGTGCGTGTACAGCTCAAAACCGGCCTGACGCAGCCATTGGGCCATCCAGTTTTCACCCTCGTGCCCCCGGTGAAAAATGCGCAGAGCCTTGCCCGTAAACGGCTTATCCTTGGGCGCTTTGAAAAATTCATATTGCAGCTTGCGCAGGCAGGATTCGCCCAGCCGGGACGCCCCGATGCGCGGCGTGCGCGCGGCCAGCCGTTCAGTGTCAGCCGCCTCCTGCGCGCGCAGCATAGCCGTATCCACCAGATGCGCCACGCGGCCGCCGGTATTGCGCATATTAAAATCCTGCATGTCTTCTTCTCCTCTGTAGCCATGCCGCCTGCCGTGACAGTCACGGCATAACACCAGCAAATCCTCGTCCCGCTCCTGGAACAGCCGCGCGTAAGTCAGATGGTGCACTTCCAGCGGCCCGCCTTTTCCGCATTCCCGGCAGCGCCCCCCGGCCCGCTCCAGGGCCATCTCCCGCCGCTGCCGCCAGTGGTCCGTTTTCAGATAGTCCTGATAGAGCGCCTTGCGCTCCCGGCCGGACAGCCGTCTCCGCAGCACCATGAGCGCTTAGAACGGCGGCTCGTCAGTGACAAGCGTGCAAAAGCTGTCCCTGTCGATGCCATGCCCGCCGATGCGGCATTTGCCGATCCACCACGGGGACTCAGGCGCCTTTTCCCACTGGTCGCAGTGGATGCAACGTTTTTTCGTCGCCTGATCCATGCAACCCGCCACGCCGCGCACCTCGTCCGCGCTCATGGCGGCAAAGTTCTTGTCCACAAGGCCCGCTTCGGTCAGCAGGCGGCCCAGCAGTTTCAGATCCAACGGCTCAGACATGGAGCACCTCCCGTTCGATAAGTCCCCTGTTCCAGAAAAAATTGAGCGTGCAGGCCGCGCTGTACTTGGTGAAGGCCAGCATGGAGCCCTGCCCGTATCCCAGGCGTTGCAAATGCCCCCATTGTTTTTCCGTGCAGGCGTCGTTGAGCCAGCGGCGATTCTTCTTGGCCGCATCGTCGCTTTCGTTCATGCGCAAAAAGTCGTCCGCCGCGGCCAGAGCCGGGATACGTTCGCCTACGGCCAGACGCCGCAACGTCCCTTCCCCCTTGAGTTTGCCCAGGGCCAGCCAGTTTTCGCCGTCGGCCGAGCACACGGCGCTCCAGGCTTCAAAACCGCTGGCCAGCATGACCTTGCCGGAACCGAAAAGATCACACCAGCGGAACGGCGAGGCATTGAGCAGATCAACTTCCTCCATGGCCACGTTGCTCACGGCTTCGGGCCCGTCCTCGCCGTCGGGATCGCCGCCCGCGCCCCGTGCCGGCGCTTTGAAGGCATGGCCGCAGATGGGGCATTCCATGACTCCGCGAGGAATCTCCGCTCCGCATTCGGGACAGGTTTTCGGCTTGTCGTCCAGGCGCACCTTGCTTTCCAGATCGCCGTGCGTGACCAGGGAACGCCCGAAATCCAGCACGATGCAGTCTTTCTTGACCACGCCGGGATACAGCGCCGGGTCCACAACGCGCAGGCCCCGTCCGATCATCTGCAGCATGGTGGACTTCTGGGAGCAGGGCCGCAGCAGCACCACGCAGCTCACCGGCTGGCTGTCGTAGCCTTCGGTCAGCACGGCCACGTTGACCAGCACCTGCACGCCGTTGGCCGCGTCCACTTTGTCGAAGCGCTCCAACAGGGCCTTGCGCTCCCCGGCGGGCATCTCCCCCGTGACCAGAGCGGCGCGCACGCCTTGGGCCAGAAAGGCTTCCAGCACATGGCGGGCATGCTCCACAGTGGAGCAAAAAACGATGGTTTTGCGGTCTCCTGCCAGCTTGCGCCATTCGCGCACCACAGCCTCGTTATGCACGGCCAGGTCCAGCACCTCGGCGGCCTCGTGCATGTCGTACTCGCCGGAACGGGTCTTGCGCAGGGACGCCAGCTTTTCGTCCGTGCCGCCCAGGGTACAGACGAAAGTACGCGGCCGGACCAGAAAGCCCATGCTGATCAGGCTGTGCAGGCTGATTTGGGCGCAGCAGTTGTCGAACACCGCGCGCAGCCCCTTGCCGTCGCCGCGTGCGGGCGTGGCCGTGACGCCCGCTATCATGCAGTCCGGGTTTTTATCCTTCACGGCTTCCACAATTTTGAGATAACCAGGGGCCACTATGTGGTGGCACTCATCCACGAGCAGCATGTCCAGCTTGGGGATGGAGGAGAGATTGCGGGCCAGAGTCTGGGCCATGGCGAAAGTAACGTCGCCGCGCCAGCTTTTGGCCTCGGCGGTGTATAAGCTCATGTGGAGACCAGGAATCACGTCCCGGAATTTACGCATATTCTGTTTTACAAGCTCGATACTGGACTGGAGCACTGCTATTTTACCGCCCACCTTTTGCACCAATCTGGCCATTATGTAGGTTTTACCACCGCCGGTTGGACACACGCCAGCAGTGTTCCCTTTTTCTAAGAGAGCGTTATACATATTGTCTACAAACAGAGTCTGATATGTACGATCTATCATGCCTTTCTCACATCGTAATCTTTCATCACTACGCCATTTTCCGCCTTGCCTCTTGCATAGGGCTGCCACCAAAAACGCCCTGTAACACGGCCGAACAGTGGTTTGTCTTCGGTATACTCTTTGAAATGCCCACGGCAGAGATGGACAGGCATAATGCCGAACTGCCTCTGTGACGTTGAGTCAACCACCTTTTGCGCCTTATTAAGATCAACCGTCAGAATATGGTATCGATAGAGTGGATTCTTCCCTTTTTTGGCACGTACGCGGTTGAGCCGTTCCGGCGGCTCGACAGGTGAAAGTTGGACATTCTTGCAGTTGAGGACGTTCAGTATAAAAGCGACAGCACTTAGATGTCTTTGAGACAATGCCCTGGACGAAACGAGGTCAAGGCGCGTTTCAAGTTCCGTTTCTGGATAAAGCGCTCCATAATGATGCAGCGTTTCACTTTTTAAATGAAACAAAGAGAAATAGGCGTCTGGCAACCAGCAATTGCTATCTTTGTCAAAAAGGAATCCCCAAGAAAACAGCGTATCGTAGCCTTCTAATTCTCCAATATGTACAGCATGCTTTGTTTCTTCTTGGTACATAAACAATGTATTTGAAAACGGCAGATGAAAAAATTCCCTTGCCATCTCTTTGTCGATAAACTGTTGACTCGCTTTTTCTATCGACAAGATATCACCGGCAAAAACGCCTATGGATTCCTCAAGCTGAGAGATCATTTGCGGCAACCGTTCTTGCCAAATCGGGAGCCTTTGTGCTTGCAGAGCACCTGCATATAAAAACTGCAACTCGGCTAAAATCTGATGCTTCCACATGACGCTCTTCTCCTCAAAAATCGCGCCCGCCGTATTCAGACCCCGGCGGGCAAGGGGCTTGCGAGGGTGTATGAGGAGAAGATTTTACCGCGCCCAAGCGGGCACGGGCGCGGCCTGCGCGGGCGGTATCTGGCCCGGCGCCGCCGCTTCCGAAGGTTGGACAGGAGCTTGTGCCGGAGCCGGAGCGGGAGAAGCCACCGGGGCCGAAGCGCCCCAGGCCGGGGCAGGCGCGGGCGCGGCGCTGGAGGAGCCGCCCGGATGCCCGGCCGGAGCCTCGCTCATTTTGCCGTAGTCCTTCATGTCCGGCGTCAGCACGCAGGCGATCTTGTTTTTGTCGGAGTACTGGCCGGTCTTGTCCTTTTCCACGCCCAGCCGGGCCCAGAACGTAATCCCGCAGAAATCCTGCCAACCGTTGATGCAGCGTGCGGTGCGCGCCGCGTCACTCATGTCGTCGGGCTCGATATTGCGCGCGCTTTCCAGGATGGCCCGCAATGCGGCGCGGCTGATATTGCCGCCAATGGACTCGCCCTTTTCATTCAGCTTGCCGCCGGTCAGGGTGAACATCTGCCATATCTTGCGCTTGGCGTAGGGGCCGGACTCCACCGTAAATTCGCAGTCCAGCATCTGCGCGTCGGAAGACTGCGAGTCGCGCAGCCAGCCGCCTTCGCCCGCGCCGCCGGGGCGGATGGTCATGACCAGGGGCAACACTGTGCCCGACGGGATGAGGTCGAAACCGTTCTGCTGGCGGTCCGCGGTATTAAAATCATGCATGGCTCTTCTCCTCATTATTGGATGTGATAGGTATAGTCCGCCGCAGCGGGCCGCCGCCCGTCGCGTATCTTGTCCATGAGCCGCCCCAGGTGCGGCGCTTCCACCTGATCAAGTTTGCCGCTGCGATCCCCGGCCGGATAGCCCCAGGGATTGGGCCGGGAACAGATGAAAGCCCGGTACGGCTGGGCGTTCTCGCCTTCCGGCTTCAGTTCCGTCATGGTGACAACCTCGTCCACAATGCCGGGCAATTCCAAGCCGGTCTTGCTGCCTTCGATCTGCGGCTCGTAATAGGAGCGGTTGAAGTCGTCGCGCTTCTCGTCCAGCAGGCCCACAAACCACACGTTGCGGCTGCCGATGTGCTGCAACTGCGTCACCCAGCCGATCATCTCCTGCCCCAGCAGGCCATAGGCCCCACGCATGTCCGGCTTTCCGGTGCGCTCGCTGAAAGCCTCGGGCTGCCCCTTGGCCCACTGCAGGGCCAGGCGCGAAGCCACGGTGATGGAGTCCACAAAAATAGTCTGGTACTTGCCCATCGCCGCCGGGTCGCCATACTCCTTGAGCACATAGTCATAATGCGCCTGACTGTAGGTCTGATCCGGGCGTCGGGCAGGGTTGGGGCCGCCCAGGAAGCACGCGATGTTGCGCGCGCTGTCCCAGTCGCGCACCGCGATGGAGTCCCCGCCCCAGCCCTGCACGGAGAGACCGCCCGCCTCCAGGTCCACAAAAAGAGTGCTTGCCGGGTCCAGGGTCCAGAGCAGGGACGTCTTGCCGATTTTGGCCAGGCCGAAGATCACGCCCTTGATGCCGCCCTGTTCGGCCATGCGCTGATCCGCGCTGATGATCTTGAGCCCGCTCATGGCGCCACCGCCTCAAGTTTGACGGCGGGCTTTCCCGCGCTGGTGGTGCAGGCGTTAATAAGCAGGGCCTTGAGCGAACCGTCGGAATTGCCGTGCATGAAGACGTTGAGGGACCGGCGGTCAGGCTCGTACTTCTGGCGGAAAAGCGTAAAAAAAACATTGTCCGTGAGTTTTTCCCGCGCCGCCGCCAGCTTGTGCTGATCCCACTTTTCATTGATGCGGCGGGTCACGCTTACCCGGTAGCCCGCTGCTTCCAGCTTGCCGGTGTCCGATCCGGGCCTGAATTTCGCCAATGTCTGCATCTCTTCGGCCAACTCCGCGTTGCGCGCCGTGAGACGGTCTGCCTCGGCCTTGTTGCGGGCGTATTCGGCGACGATACTTTCAACATGCTCCATGTTCATTGCGTCGTGCTCCTTTGAAATATCTTTTCCTTGTAAACCGACTAAGTTCCGGTCGCCTCACCCGCTCTGCCCCAAGCGTTCAATCAGGGCACGGATGTCCTGAGCGCGATAGGCGGCGGTACGCGGGCCCAACTTGACCGGAGCAGGATAGCGCCCATCTTTGACGCCGCTGTACCAAGCCGTTTTTCCGACCGGGATAAGCCGCAAAACCTGGTTCAGCCGTAAAAAGCCTGTAGCCGGGATCGCTGTCGTATTGTCTGTTTGCATTTGCTCCTCCATGGCGAGGGCGCGAGGGTTCAACCCCTGCCCGCTTTGCCCTGATGTCTTTTGTCGCGCCTTCTCTGATATTGCTTCCTTCTCCATTCCCGCCACCGCTCTCCCAGCCACCAGGCTGCGGCCAGAGTGCTCAGGAAGAACAGCAAAGCGGCGGCCCAGATGCAGGGTTCAAACAGGCTATTCATCACCGCCTCCTCCGTCTTCGCGCATCGTGGATGCCGGCGAAAATTCACAACCGTACACAAAAGGCCAGAGCTTTATGATGCTTTTAAAGCTCAGCCCCATTTTTTTTGAGGCAAATCGGGAAAGCGCCGCCTGCTGCACTCCATACACGGCACTGATCCGGCTCTGCCCCATGCCTGTTTCAGCCTGCTTCGCTAAAAAATCTGAACGGAAATTCTCAATGTCCATGGATTGCAGTTTATGATAAAAAACATTATTTGACAACATCTATGCAAACAATCATAATGACAAACGTCATATTTTTGGGTAAAGGGAAAAAATCATGAAAGATTTTTTTGAAATATTGCGGACGAAACTTAAAGCAACCGGCATAGCGCAATCGCAGATTGCGCGCGCCGCCGGCATTCAGCAGGCATCGCTTTCGCGCTTTATAAGCGGTGCGCAGGAAACCGTTGGCGGCGACGCCCTTGTACGGCTTGTGGAGTGGCTTGGGGGTGAAATCCGACTGACGAAATCTGAGGATGGGCCCACTGAAGTTGATAGAGACATCTGCTTCGTCAACACCAAGGTTGTCCCTGCTGGCGAATACGCATCGCCGCCCGTGGCGGAAGATTACATTGCTGCGCCCTTGGTGGGTGAGGTGGGAGCTGGGCCAGGCTATTTGCCTGAGGATGATATCAAGAGCTGGTTCCTGGTATACAAACGCCTAGAAGCCATCCGGTACCGCCGCAACCTGATCGCCGTTGAAATCGGCCGCACATCCTACTCTATGCAACCCACTCTGAACCCCGGCGATATCGTACTAGTTGACCGTGACGACAGGGATGTAAGCAGGCCGGGCCATATGATGCTGGTGATGGAGCCGGATAGCTCCGGTATGGTTAAACGCGTAAGCGTCCAGGAAAAAGATGATGATTTCAGCATCACCTATTACAGCGACAACGCAGCAAAATATCCGCCGGTGATCTACAGCCTGAAGAATGATTTCTGCGATGACTGGGACAAAGCCATTGTGGGCCGCGTCATCTGGGCGTGGGCGGACGTGAGGGAGAAGTAACAGAACCACTGGTCCTAGTGGTGTAACATTAAATGGAGAAGCGCTATGAACCAGAAAAATCATTTCTCTTCTATAGATAATGAAAAAATTCTTCAAAAATATATCAATGAAGAGAAAAGCATATGGATTACAGATAGCAAGTGGGGAAAAAGAAAAGTGATCCCCAAGGAAATAATCAGTGATCTTATTAGTGGCAAAAATCTTTCCTGCTACGTTTTGTTGGTTGAGAAACTTGGAGATCACGGCAATAGGATGGACACCGTTCCTTTGCATTCTATTCAGAACATTCAAGAATGATTGATTTGTTTTTCTGCCTCCTGCCAAGTCTGATCATTTTGCTCTTCACGGTCCATGAGGCCTGCATAGTTGTGCCTATGATATCTTTCAACCATTCCATACACACATTCAACAGCAGTGCGCAACGCCCCAAACGGTGTCATGCCGTTTTGTTCAAGAAATTCTGCCAACTCCTGAACTTCCTCAACCCGCATTGATACAGCTTTTTCTAATTTCTTCATAAAGTTTTCCTTTCCTCCGGCCCCTCACTGAGGGGCTTTTTTGTGCCCGCTGGCCAGATCGCCATCACGCCGCGAATTCCGGCGTGATTTTTTATACCCCGCATAATGATTCTTATCAATCCAAACTTGATTTTTTATGATTTAAATCATATTCTGATTTTGCCAACGGGGAACAAGGCTCGTCACAGCGCCACAGGCAGAGTGCCAAGCTCAACCCCGGCGGCAACCCGCCAGGAGCAGGATTCCAGAGCCCCGAACGACGCGAAGCCCTATACGGAGGACGCGGACCAGTAGGAAGGCGTGAGAGAAGCTCAAGACGGCGGGATTATCAAGGGAGAAAAATAAAAGCGCCCGGCGGTGCTGGAACACCAACCGGGCAAACCATCAACCACACTAGCGAGGCGCGAATAATGGCTACGGCAAGTTCCCACACCCCTGCGGAATCGTCAATTCCCCCTTCCCTGCTGAAGGCTCACGAGCGCATCCGACAGCTTGAATCGGAAAACCTCCGCCTCCGGCATTTGCTGGATACTCGCCGCGAGCAGATCGAAGGGCTTGCCCCCGGCTATTACAATCTGACCGATGACGGCGACTTCAACGGCCCGGCCCGCAGCCTGGACGAGATTGAGAGCTGCGTCACCGATTACACCAACGACGGCGACGCCTGTACTGTGGTCCAGGTTATACGCCGCTATATGCCCGAGGCGGAGGAAGATGATTACGGCGTAGCTGCCGGGATCGACTTTCCCGTTACGCTGTTTGCCGCGGCCGGCTGGTAGGGAGGGCACTATGAGACATCATTGCGCACAACACATGAGGAGGGTCGTAAAACTCACGACCCTCAGCGCCCGGACGGCCCCCTTGACAGCCTCGACGGCTGAAGGCATGCTGGACTTCCCTAATTATCGAAGGCGTAGCCGTCGCCTTTGCGTTGCCCCACAGCGTGAAAAGAGCGGTCTTTCTTGTTTCTGCCACCAAAGCACCTCAACGGGTGTTGGTTACATATTGGCGGAACAACGTCCGGGTGTCCGAGAGGCCCCGGCGGCCTTCGATAAGCCGGGGAGCGTTGTTCTGCCTTTTTTGTTTCCAACCCCTAAAATTGTCGAGGTGCATCATGCTTAATCACGATCTTATTCCAATCAGACCGGATTCCATTGGCAGCGTTCGACAACTCACCGTTGACGCCCGACGTTTGCATACGTCTCTGCAAGTCAAAAGGGAGTTTTCACATTGGATTAAGGCGCGGATTGACAAATATGGATTTGTCGAGGGAGAGGACTTTGAAAAAAGTTCAATAATTTCATGCTCGCCAAAAAAGACGAGCGGAGATTTCAAGGGGTTACAGCAACCCATTGAATACACGCTTTCCCTGAACATGGGCAAAGAGTTGGCGATGATCGAAAACAACGAAATCGGTCGCATGGCGCGGCGCTACTTTATCGCATGCGAACGCAAGGCAATGGAGGCCCTTCGCGCTCCCCAACCCGTCGCCGCCCTCGCGCCCTTCCTTCCGCCGCCCCGCTACCTCTCCCCCGCTTCCCGGCGTCGGCTCACCAGCTTGGTGGACGCAAAAATCGCGGACGTTCCCTCGCATCATGTCTGGCGGGCACGGATGCGGGTATGGATTTCCTTAAAACGACGATTTTCTATCCCGCAATATCGTCTTTTGCCGGAAGAACGGCTGCCCGACGCCATCGCGTTTCTCTCTTCTCTGGAAATCGGCCCGCACGGAAAGGTTGTCACAGACGATCAGCAGGCTTTGCCCATGCGCTCCACTGACGACATGCGACAGGTCGCCTCTGCTCTGACGCACCTTATCGCACAGGCTAAAACTCTGCTCCCCCTGCTTCAAACCGCTACGCCGGAGGTGTGCGCATAATGGACACCGGAAAGACAGCTTCTGAGCGCACCCCGTACAGCGAGGACGCACGAGTCTCCATCGCCATCGACGCTATCGAGTCCACCAACCCCACTCCCGCCGAAATAGAGCGAAACAGAGCCATTGCCAAAGCCGAAGATGAAGCCCGCGCCGACATGGCGACAAGCATAGATGAAAAGATCATCAACCCCTTTGGCTTGCTGGCCGGGCTGCTGGCCACTGTCCACGATGAAGATGAAGGCTCCTTCGGCACGGGAGACGCGCAATCGTATCGGAATATCGGCAGCCTCCTCGGTCTGCTGGTGCATGGCGCGCGCAAGGAACTGGAGGTCCAAAAGGTAGGCGGCTATGGTGCTTACGCACTCATGAAGTTCTTGGAAGGTCATCATCCCGAAGCTACAGAGGAGTGCGAGCAATGAGCGGAACGAAAGAATATCTCCATCTTCAAGCCATTATGGATTTTGCTGAAAGCGAGTTTCAAAAGGAAAAAACAGAGCTTTTAGAATCTGACGCTTCGAAAAACTTTATTCCCGGTGATGCCACAACATTCAACATCGCCGGACTGATTGGCGGAGAGATCCGCCGACGCATGGAGGATGATAAAAAATCGCTCCCCTGCGACATCGACAGGGAAACTATGGCAAAAGCTCTGGACCCGTTTTACGCCCTCACCGCTATCCTGAGCAGATCCAGTGCCGACGATATTGATGCCGACGATATGGCGAAAGTGCTCGGCGCGCTGGTGCACAGCGCTTGGGTGCGCACCGGCTACCCGAGATTGGGCGACGCTTTGTGAGGCAGTCGATTGCCTAAAGCCAATGACAGGAGATGTAACCGAGCTCCTTCGCCCACAGAAGTAAGCTGGTCACCAGCACCACAAGGCCCCTGCCCACGCGGCGGGGGCTTTCGCATTTGATGTTTGAAAATGTTTGAAAGGATGCCCTTGCGTTTGCCTTCTGTCACCCCCGATTCTCTTATCTGCCGGGGGCTTTCGGCCCTCAGACTCTTGCGTTTGGTCGATCTTAGCCACGTCCATGGGGTTACTTTCAAAAGGATCAGGAGGGAGTGACCCCGCACAGTGGGCACCGGAATATAATCAGGGGTAACTTTGGGGGTAACTAATTTTTGTTAAATATTTATCATTATTTATTTCAATATGATATTATAAATATTCAATAGGTGGTGGGCCACCAATGCACATTCCGCCAAAGCCCGTCGAGGTTCGCAAAACCCCGGCGGGCTTTGCTTTTGGGGGAATCAGTCTCCGGCACTGCTCATAACGCTCATTGACAGCCGAAAATTTTCCGGGCTATTGCCCAAGGGGCTGGCTGCGTTCACATCCCTGACGCCAGAGGCCCTGCCCCGCTGGAATGCCGCCCCGTGCGACAAGAGCCACGGGACAACAGCTCATATGCGTCCGCACGTCGGCGGCGCTCCGCTGCCGCACCGACGAGGAGCCCCCTTTCTTCCCCCACCTCCGAAAACATGCTTGCCAAGCCCCCGACGGCAAAACGACGGGAGACTACATGGGTTTTTTCTACAGCCTGCTGGCTGCGGCCACCTTCGGCCTGACGCCCTTTTTCAGCATCCCGCTGATGCGCAGCGGCCTCAGCCCGCAATCCGTGCTGTTCTACCGTTTTCTGACGGCCACCGTCATCATGGCTCTCATCCTCCTGCCCCGCCGCCGTCTTCTCCCGCCCTGCCGCAGCGACATCGCCAAGCTGGCCGGGGTGAGCCTCATGTACATGCTGGCGGCCCTGACCTTTTTCTGGAGTTTCGCCTATCTGCCCAGCGGCGTTGCGGCCACCATCCATTTTCTCTATCCGGTCATAGTCATGCTTTTCATGGTGTTCTTCTTCGGCGAGCGCTTTTCCCCATCCACCGCGCTGGGCGTGCTCCTGGCCCTGGGTGGAGTCTTTCTGCTGGGCAACGCCTCCCCGGACAACAGGGGCATCACGGATACGGGGCTGCTTCTGGCCCTGCTCTCGGCCCTGTGCAACGCGCTCTACATCACCGGCATCTTTGCCGCGCGCCTGCGCTGCAAAGACGGCCTGATCATCACCTTCTGGCTGTTGCTCTTCAGCACCCTGACCTCGCTGGGCAACGCCCTGGTCACGGACAACCTGCAATGGCTGGAAAGCCGCTGGCAGGTGGAACAAATCTGTCTCCAGGCCCTGGTGACGGCCGTCATTTCCAATCTGGCCCTGGTTCTGGCCGTGCAGCGCATCGGCTCCACCCTGGCCTCGGTGCTGGGCGCCACGGAACCGCTCACCGCCGTGCTGGTGGGCATCCTGGTCTTTGAGGAAGCCTCCACCCTGACGGTCTGGTGCGGCGTGGCTCTGGTCTGCCTTTCCGTGGCCGTGGTCATGCTCGGTCCACAGTGGCTGCGGCGGTCCCCGGCCCCGGACGGCGGGGCTCAGTCCTGAACCGGAATGCCGTCGTAACGGACAGCGGGCGCCCGCGCAACGCACCGGCCCGGAGATGCGGGTCAACGCCTTTACTGAGCCGGACGGATGAGCTATAGAAACGGGATATCTTCACAACCGGCCGCAATGGTTGAAAAATCGTCCTTCGAGGGCCTCCGGCCCACCAGAAGGCGTAAAACGCGGCGCAAGACCGCCTGAGGTGCGCATGAACACCACCGTCCGCTACTCCGCCACAATTCCCTCCGGCATCAATCCTCTGGGGCGCAAAGGCATGGTCAGCACGCCCCACTATCTGGCTTCCCAGGCTGGGCTGGACGCCCTGCGCCGGGGCGGCACGGCGGTGGACGCGGCCATTGCCGCTTCAGCCGTGCTGTCCGTGGTCTACCCGCACATGTGCGGGCTGGGCGGCGACAGTTTCTGGCTGATTTACGACGCCGCGCGCGGCGAACTCAAAGCCCTGAACGCCAGCGGCCGGGCGGCCGCCTCGGCCAGTCCGGAATTTTACGCGGCCAGGGGATTCAAAGCCGTGCCCGCGCGCGGCTATATGGCGGCCTGCACCGTGCCCGGCGCGGTGTCCGGCTGGGATGAGGCCTTCAAACTGAGCAAGACAAGCATGGGTTCGCCCCTGTCCTGGGCGGAGCTGCTGGACCCGGCGCGCGGCTACGCGGAAGACGGCTTTCCCGTGGGTCATTCCCTGGCCCACTGGCTGGCGGTGGACACCAGCGGGCAGGGCGCGGGGCGCGGCCTGCATCAGTTCCCGGCCTTTCTGGACGTTTTCTGCAAGGAAAACGGCCGTCCCTACACCCTAGGCGAGACCCTGCGCCAGCCCGATCTGGCCGACAGCCTGGCCCGTCTGGCCCAACACGGCGCGGACGAATTCTACCACGGCTCGATTGCCCGCGCTATTGCGGACAGCATGATGCTGCACAGCGGCCTGCTGACCGTGGGAGACATGGACGATCACCAGGCCGACTGGGCCGAACCCCTGCGCGTGCCCTACCGCGACCTGACGGCCTGCAGCGCGCCGCCCAACAGTCAGGGCATGGCCGCGCTGGAGATTCTGAACATCTGCAACAATCTGGATCTGGCCGCGCTGGGCGAAGGCAGCGCCGACTACTATCAGGCCATGGTGGAAGCCGTGCGCCTGGCCTTTCAGGACCGGGACCGCTGGCTTTCGGACCCGGCCTTTGGGGATATTCCCCTGGACCGGCTGCTCTCGCCGGAATACGGCCGGGAGCAGGCCAAGCGCATCCGTCTGGAACAAAGCTCCGGCCCCCTGCCGCCCCTGGCTCCGGGCGGGGATACGGTCTGGCTGGGCGCGGTGGACGCGGCCGGCAACGCGGTTTCCATGCTCCAGAGCATTTATCACGAATTCGGCTCGGGCATGGTGGCCACGGGCACCGGCATTCTGTTGCAGAACCGGGGCTGCGCCTTCTCGCTGGACCCGGCGCACGTCAACTGCCTGGAACCGGGCAAGCGCACCATGCACACCCTGACCCCGGCCATGCTGCTCAAGGACGGCAGGCCCCGGCTGGTCTACGGCAGCATGGGCGGCGAGGGCCAGCCCCAGACTCTGGCGGCCCTGACCACCCGCATTGTGGATTTCGGCCTGGCCCCGCAGGACGCGGTCAATGCCCCGCGCTGGCTTCTGGGCCGGAGCTGGGGCGCGCCCGACAACGACCTCAAGCTGGAAGGCCGCGTTCCCGAAAGCGTGGCCGAGGAACTGCGCCGTCGCGGCCAGCCCGTGCTCATGGTCGAGGACTATACGGAAATCATGGGCCACGCCGGGGCCATTCTCTGCGACGAGGACGGCCTGCTGCAGGGAGCGTCGGACCCGCGCGGCGACGGCCAGGCCGTGGCGCTGTAAGCCCGCATACGGCAAAAGAAGCCTGGAGGCGTGCGACCTCCAGGCTTCTTTCAGACTGATGACGAATCCCGCTTGCGCGATATGCGCGCCGCCATCGGCTCGTTTTCAGAAAAAACTCGCCGGGCGGAAAGGCACAAAAATCAGTCGGCCACGGCACGGCAAAGCCGTGACCTGCTTCTGATTTTTGGTCGCGTTGACAACATCAACGCTCTGTAAAGGAGCCTGGAGGCGTGCGGCCTCCAGGCTCCTTTTTTATGCGCGCCGCCAGGAATCCGGCGCGGATGGAAAGCGGGACATCGCCCGGATCAGCATCTTCCCGCCTTTCGTGCAGGGGGATTTCAGTCTCTTGCTGTTGGATTGCCCTCTCCCAGCAGCGCGGCTGCCAGCCGCCCGGCCAGCACCTCGTCCTCCGCAGGCTTGCGGCCGCTGACGCCCACGCCGCCCACAGTCCGGCCCTCCAGGCACAAAGGCACGCCGCCCGCCAGACTGGTCAGCCGGTGTTGGGGGCCGTCGCAAAAATCCGCCAGGCTCAGATGCTCGCGCTCCAGACGGGCGTGCAGGGCACTGGTGGGCGTCTCCAGCACGGCGGCGGTATAGGCCTTAGCCAACGCGATGGGCGTGCCGCGCCGTTTGGCCCCGGCCATGCGCGTGTAGTGCAGCAGATCCCCCACCGCGTCGCAGACCGCGATACAGAGAGGCGCCTGGCCGTCTCCTTCCGCCTCAGCGGCCAGATCGGCCACGGCGCGCAGGATGCGGGCATGATGCAGCATATCGGGCTGTCCGGACATATCGGATTCTCCTTCAGGCAATGAGGATGCCCGCCATTAAGTGGGAATCAAGCGTAGTACGCTCCAGGGTCTGTTAACACTATAGAATAGAATTTTTGTTCGCCTGCAAGGAAGATAAATCTGCTTTGAGGGAGTGTACTCTTCTGGTACTCGACCGAAAAAGCAGGTGAAATCTAACGCAGCAGGCGGGCAAAAAGGCATAGTGTTACCCCTTACAGGAGGAAGAGCGACAGGCTCGGCCAATACGTCACCAGCAGCAGGATGACCAACATGGTCAGAATAAAGGGCACGGCCGCCCGCGAAACCAGCTCGATCTTCTGCTTGGTGATGCCGCAGGCCACGAAGAGGTTCACGCCCACCGGCGGCGTCACGAAACCGATGGCCAGGTTGACCACCATGATCACGCCGAAATGGATGGGATCCACGCCCACCTTGGTCACCAGGGGCAGCAGGATGGGCGTGAGAATCACGATGGCCGCCAGGGCCTCCATGAAGGTGCCCACCCAGAGCAACAGCACGTTGATCAGCAGCAAAATGGCGATCTTGTTGCTGGTCAGGTCCAGGATGGCCGCCGCGATGCGTTCGGGCACCTGCTCCAGGGTCATCACATTGCCGAAAATGGTCGCCATGGCCATCAGCATGATAATGACCGCCGAGGTCTGGGCCGACTCCACGCAGCACTTCCAGAGCGAGGCCAGGGACAGCTCCCTGTAGACGAAGAGGCCCACCAGCAGGCCGTACATGGCGGCAATGGCCGCCGCTTCGGTGGGGGTCATCAGGCCGCCGTAGATGCCGCCCAGCACGATGACCGGCACCAGCAAGGCCCATTTGGCTTCCCACACGGCGCGGCCGACGGTCTTCAGGCTGCGGGGGCGGGCCTCGCCGCGCCAGCCATTTTTACGGGCAATGACATACGCCGTGGCCATCAGGGCCAGGCCGGTGAGAATGCCCGGAGTGATGCCCGCCAGAAAGAGCTTGCCCACCGAGGCCTGACCGGCCACGCCGTAAACCACGAAGGGATTGCTGGGCGGGATCATCACGCCGATGGCCCCGGCGGCGGCCACCACGGCGGCGGCAAAGAGCTTGTCGTAACCGCGCTGGACCATGGCCGGGATGGTCAGGGTGCCGATGGCCGCCACCGTGGCCGGGCCGGAACCGCTGATGGCCGCGAAGAACATGCAGGTGGCGATGCTGGCGAGGGCCATGCCGCCGGCAAGGCCGCCCACCAGTTCATCGGCCAGGGACAGCAGGCGGCGGGAAAGGCCGCCCGCACCCATGAACACCCCGGCGGCGATGAAGAAGGGGATCGCCATGATGGGGAAGTTGTCGATGGAGGTGAAGGCCACGCTGGCGATGTAGCTCACGGGCAGGGTGCCCGCGCCCACCACGGTCATCAGGGCCGCGATGCCCAGGGAGAAGGCGATGGGCACGCCGATCAGCAGCAGAACCACGAAATAGCCGAAGAGCAGCGCAATGGCGTTCAGATCGTCAAACAGCAGCACCGGCGCGAAAAGCAGGGCCGTGAAGGCCGCGCCCGCCAGCGCGTCCCGCCAGGAAGAGGCCCGCAGTTGGCGGACCAGGTCCTCCAGGGCGCGCAGGGTCATCAGGCCGAAGCCCAGAGGCAGGATCAGATAGGGAACGGCATAGGGAATGCGCAGGGCCGCCGTCACCTGGGGCATGGCGAGCTGCATGCTGATGTGTTCCACGCCCTCCGTAAAGACGAACGCGCTCAGGATCAGCAGACAGAGATCCACCACGATCCAGCTCAGGCCCTGAACGCGGGGCGGCAGCCGGTCGTAGATGATGTCCACCCGGATGTTGCTGCGCTGGCGGATGGCCAGGGGAATGGCCAGATAGGAGATCCAGATGAAGATGTAGCGGGACAGTTCCTCGGACCAGACCGACAGGCCCACATAGTGGGAAACGGTTTCGCGTATCCTGCCCACCGGCAGGAAACTTCCCAGCCAGGCGCTGAAACGGGGGCCGTCCAGCAGGGCCAGCAGCTCGGTGATGGAATAGCGGTAGACGGTCTGGTAGGTGATGATCCCGATCATCAGGAGCATGCCCACGACCAGAAAGGGTTTTTCCAGATTGGCGTCAAGCAGACGCAGAAATTTACGGGCGGATGAGGACATGGGATACTCCGTACGGCAAACAGCCGGGAAGAACGCGCCGGATCGCCGGAAGAGCCGGTCGGTGTGAGCAGGCCCGCTCCGCCGCGCCGTGCGGACGGATCAGGAAATCAGGCAACATCATCAGAGGACCGCCGGGCCGGGTCCGAAAGCGCGGCCGCGCTCCCGGACCCGGCGGCACGGATGTTTACTTCTGGGTTTCGAGCACCATTTCCACCAGTTCGGGCGGGAACTTGTCCTGGAACTTGTCCCAGACCGGACGGGTGGCCTTGCGGAAGGCGTCAAGCTGTTCGTCGGTCAGATCCACGATCTTGATGCCGGCCTTGATGAAGCCTTCGCGGGCCTCAGCCTCGTTCTTGGGGTAGAGCGTGGCACGCTGATAGGCCAGGGCTTCGGCAGCGGCCTCGCGGATGACCTTCTGGGCTTCGGGGGGCAGCTTGTCCCACCAGGCCTTGTTGGCCATCATGACCTGCATGCCGTAGTTGTGGGCCGTGGTCACGGCGTACTTCAGCACTTCGTGGTGCTTGGCGCCGTACATATGGGGGAAGGTGTTGCCCTCGCCGTCCACGGTACCCTGCTGCAGGGCCGTGTAGGTTTCGCCCCAGGCCACGGGCGTGGGATTCATTTTCAGAATCTTGGCCACTTCCACTTCCACGGCGGAATCCGTGGTGCGCATCTTCAGACCGGCCAGGTCTTCCACCTTGGACACCGGGCGGTTGATGGTCACGAAGTTGCGGTAGCCGTATTCGGCGTACATGATCGGCTCCAGGCCGATGCTGTTGGCGACCTTTGTGAAGTACTCGCCCAGCTTGCCCGAATCGATGGCTTTATACAGCTTTTCCTGATTCTTGGGGCTGGTGATGTACGGCAGGTCAAAGACCTGATAGAGAGGAGAGAAATTGGCCATATTGGGAGTGGAACTCACGGCCATTTCCAGGCTGCCCTTCTGGGCGCCCTCCATCAGCACGCGGTCGCTGCCCAGAATGGCGTTGGGGAAGACCTGGACTTTGATCTTGCCGCCGCTCTTCTGCTCCACCAGTTCCTTGAACTTTTCAAAAGCCAGGGTGATGTGATTGCCCGGAGGCGTGGTATGGGCCACCCGGAATTTGATTTTGGGACCGTTGTAATCGGCGGCATGGGCCGTAATGGCCGGTCCCGCCATCAGGGACAACGCGGCCGCGAAGCCCGCTGCGAGGGAAAACATCCTGTTCATGGCAACCTCCTGCCTTTGTTCAGGTTATGGCGTGCGATAACGCCCAGGGCCGTATTCTCAAGCGCATGCGGCGGCGCGTCGCAAGGACGTGTTCCGGTCCTCCGGCGCGCGGCCCCCGGCCCGGAGGCCGACGCCGCACGGCTCGCCGACGCTTCCGGCGCCGGTTTTTCCGAGCGTGTTCTTTTCAGCACAAAGCCCGGAAGCCAACAATCGTTCAGGGAAGTAATTTACGGCAAAAAGACGGAAATCCTTTTTGCGCGTAGCCCGCAAACAGCCTCATACCTAAAAGGATGACATGGATATCTCATTGAATTTCAAACAAAAACCAACTACTGTATGATCACGACGCCTGCGCGCCCTGTTCAGCGCCGAACGCGCAAGCTGAAAAATTCCGGCCCAGGCCAGGGGGCGGCATGCTGCTCGCAGCGCCGGAAAAACATCCGAGGAAAAGCAACGGAAAGCGTCGGCAGTCCCGCGCCGCCGGACCCGCGGAAGTGAGGCCGCGGCAAGGGCCTTCCCATTTCCTAGTGTCTTCCTCAGGATTTGAGCCGTGCCCGCGTGATTCACGGCAGCCGGGCGCCGTGCTATCAGGATGTGGAAGACATGATGAACTGCTTGCGCGCCTGCGCGCAGCAGAGCATGGTCCGCGTATTTTCCGGGCTTTGTGCAATTTATCGCGAGAAGGGGTCCACTCGCCCGCTGCCGCCGCTACGCGGCATGGATGTTCCGCGCCGGGCCGCGGACATGCCCACCGGCTTTGCCGGGTCCGGTCCAGGGTCAGTTGCTGTTCAGAATTCCGGATGGAGATGCGGACCGCTTTTCCGGCCGACAGTGCCGGGTGGAAGCGGCGGGAGGGAAAAAAATATTGAAAAACGACTACCTGCTGAAGATCAATTTCAACATCACGCTGGTTCTGGTCATCGGATTCACGCTGACCGCCATACTCAGCTATCGGGCCAATTACCAGGCGTCTCTGGACAATATCGAACAGGTCTCCTCCCTGACCGCCGAGGGCATCTACTATCGGCTGACCACAAAGTTCACCAAGCCGGTCAACATTTCACTGACCATGTCCCACGACAATCTGCTGGCCAGGCATCTCTCCGAGGAAATGGAGCATCTGAAGGACAAGGCCTACACGGAAACCACGCGAGACTACCTGGAAACCTACCGGGAAAAATACGGTTTTGCTTCCGTCTTCCTGGTCTCAACGGCCACGCGGCGCTATTACACCTTTCAGGGCATCGACCGCATTCTGGACAGGGACAATCCGGAAAACGCATGGTACTTCCGCCTGATGGACAGCCCCCAGGACTATGCCTTGCACGTGGACAACGATGAGGTGTGCGGCGCGGACAATGAAATCACGGTGTTCGTCAATTGTAAGATCAAAAATCTGGATGACAAGGTGCTCGGCATAGTGGGCGTCGGCATCCGCATCGATTCCCTGAAAGAACTGCTCAGGGGCTATGAAGAAAAATACCATGTAACGGCAAGCCTCATCAGCGAGAGCGGCGAGGTCGAAATCTCCACCAGCCACAGCGGGTATGAAAAAAAAGACTGGTTCGAGCTCCACCATCAGGAGGACATCCGGCGGGAACTCCTGAACTGGCGGGAAGATGCTTCGAGCCTGGAGCTCTGGACGCCCTCCGCGCCCCAGAGCGGAGAAAAAAGCTTCATCGTCGCCCGCTATATCCCGGAATTGTCGTGGTATCTGATAGTGGCGCAAAACACCGGGCTGCTGATCAGGGAAATGCAGACCCAGCTCTATCAGACCTGCGCGGTTCTCGTTGCCGTCATCCTTGGCGTGCTGCTCATCATCACCACCGTCATCCGCAATTTCAACAGGCAGATCACGCAATTGATGGAAGAACGGCAGGCTTTGTTCCAAAAGGCCACGGAACAGCAGTATGACAATATCTGCGAGTTCAATATCACCGGCAACCGCCCGGAAGGACGGCGGACCGAGGAATATTTCGCGCGCCACGGCGCCGGGGGTCTTCCCTATGACCAGGGAATGCGTATTCTTGCGGAGAAATATATTCTCAAGGAACATCAGGCGGAGTTTCTGGCAATCTTTGCATCCCGCAATGTTCTTCGGGAATATGAGGCCGGAAACAATCACCTTCGCTATGAGTTCATGATGCGCCGGGACGAGACCCCCTGCAGCTGGATGCGGATCGACGCGCATATTTTTTATTCGGCGGAAGATGCCTCCGTCCACATGTTCACCTACAGGAAAAATATCGACGGGGAAAAGAAAAACGAATGGCGGGCAGTGACGGATGAAATGACCGGCTTTTACACCAGGAAGGCCGGCGAGCGCATCATCGACGGCATGCTTTCCGAAAAACCGGATGCCGGATATGCCTTTTTCATCCTTGATATCGACAATTTCAAGCAGGCCAACGACCGCTTCGGCCATGTGTTCGGCGACCATTGCATCAGAACCTTCACGGCGATCATCAGACGGCATTTCACGGACAAGGCTGTGCTCGGCCGGATCGGCGGGGACGAGTTCATGGCCTTTGCTCCCGGCCCGGACAGGAAATGGGCCGAAGCCAGGGCCGGGGCGCTGTCTGAAGCGCTGCGCACGGTCTGCACGGACGGCACGGCGCGCTGGGACATGTCCGCGAGCATCGGCGTGGCCCTGGCTCCGCAGGACGGCACGGATTTCAACAGCCTGTATCAAAACGCCGACGCCGCCCTGTACCAGACCAAGAAAAAGGGGAAAAACGGCTTTTCCATGTACGACGGCCGCAAGGACGGACCGCATTGAGGCCCGCGGCGCGCGGACCCGTCCCCTGCGGCGGCCGCTCCCCGCAAAGAACGGCGGGACGTGGAACTTAACTCTGCCCGAGGTACGCCTTGAAAGAGCTTCGCTATATCCTGGGCGCGGGCTGCCTGAATGCCTGGCTCTGGCTGGTCTTCCGCAGCTACGGCGACCCGGAGCCGTTCCTTTTCAATGACGAATTCGGGCGGCTGTTCGCCGTGCTGCCCTGCGCCGCGCTGTTCCTGCTGCTGTTCGGCCTGTGGCGGGAACGCCTGCGCGCCGACGGCATGCTGGCCCGGCTCTGGATCGCGGGCTGCGCGGGCCTGATCAGCCCGCTGCTGCTGAGCCTGGATCTCGCCCTGTTCGACAATGCCCCGGCGGGCGCGATGATCAGCGCGCTGGCGGGTTTCGGCTTTGCCGTGGGCTTCACGGTGCTGGGCATGGGGGTGGCTTCGCTCTCGCGCGCGGGCATTCTGGTGGTGGTCAGCGGCGGCATCATCGCCAGCCGCGCCCTGATCCACGGCCTGCTGAGCCTGCGGCCGGAGAGCCTGCTGCTTCTGCCCGTGGTCTTCGCCCTGGCGGCCAAACTGCTGCTTGAGCCGCCCCCGGCTCCGCCCGCGCCGCCGGAAGCGGCGGACAACCCCGCCCAAGGCGACCGGAGCGGCGCGCCGGAATCCGCCGCAATGCCCGCTCCGCCAGGCCTGACGGGCCCGGCGGGCCTGGCGCCGATCTACGCCGTCTACGCCCTGACCGGCCTCAGTCACGGCCTGTACTACAGCCTGCTGGCCGTCATGGAGCCCCTGCTGCCCCGTCCCAAGCCGCACCTGCTGCTCATTGTGGTGCTGAGCTGCCTGATCTCCCCGCTCTGCATCCACCTGGCGCGCCGGGCCTCCCTCTGGCGCACCATCCTGCTCATGGGCCCGCTGCTGGTGGTGGGCTATACGGCCTGGCCGCTGCTGCACCGCGAATCCCCGGCCCTCTCCCTGGACAGCCTGCACTTCGCCTATACCCTGCTGGGCGTCTACAGCTACACCACGCTGTTTTACGCGGCCTCCTGGCTCAACGCGCGCCGCCGGGGCAACGGCATCCGGCTGATCGGCTTCGGCGGGGCCACGCTGCTTCTCAGCCTGCTGCTGGGCACATACGCCCTGCCCGCCATCCGCGCCAGCCTTTCCCACGGCACCACGGTCAACTACCTTTTCGCCCTGCTGGCCGTCACCATTCTGCTTTCCAGTTCCGCTTACGTCTTCCTGCTGGAGCAGATGGGATTCTGGGAGGCCGCGCCGCCCGGCCGCCCGACCCGCCCCACCCGGCCCCTGCCGGGCGCGTTCTCGCCCGTGATCCAGATCGAGACAGCGGCGCAGGGCTCGCAGGAGGCACAGGAGGACGGCCCGCTTCCGCCGGAGGCCCTGAATCAGGAAGACTGCGAACGGCTTTTCCGCCAGCTCGGGCTGACCCGCCAGCAGGCCTGCATCGCGGCCATGCTGGCCCGGAAGCGCCATGACGCCGATATCTGCGCCAGCCTGAACATTTCGCCCAGCACGCTGAAAACCCATATCCGCAATATCCTGCGACGGCTGAACATCAACAGTCGTCACGAACTGCCCTGGCTGGCCTGCCGCGCGGCGGGCGGCCAGGGCGAAGAGTGAACGGGGAGGAAGGGACGACGCGACCGCGCCTCCCCTCGCCCGCCTGACGGAATGTACCACGGAAGACGGCGGAGCGCCCCTTCCCCGAACGGGAAAAGGGGCGCTCCCTGAAGCGGATCACTCTCGCCCCGGCCGGGTGGGCCGTCGCGCAGCCCCACCGAAGACAAGGGGAAAAGCTTATTTTTCGATCCAGGACAGCAGGGCGTCCACGATCTTGCGGGCCTGCTCGGCGCTGGAAATGGTGAATTTGGACTGCTGGCGGTATTCGCCGCCCGATTTTTTATAGCGCCGGATCACATATTTATCCGGGCCGTAATCGTCGGTTTCCGGCCGCCACTGCTGATAGCGGAACAGGATGGTGGTCCAGGCGCCCTTGCTCAGCACCACCTTGTCCAGTTCGTTGATCAGAACCTGGCCGTTTTCCTCATACTGTACGGTAAGATCGTCGATGGATTCGTTCAAAACATCCTCGCAATGGGCGCGGCGGGACCGCCTGTCCCCGCTCCGCGCTGTTTAAACCCATTTGAAATGCTCTGACGAGGCTGCGGGAGCAGCCCCGCGCTCTCAAGCCGTAAGCGCATTATTTGCTCTTTTGCCTCTCCCGCCGGCGAGCCTTCACGCTTTGCGGCGAGGACGGCACAGCGGCGTGCCGCGAAGACCGACCCGACGGGCGGCCCATAGGGCCGTGCCTGTAGCCCAAAGGGCGTACAGGCATCGAGAGCAACGCGGCGTGGATTCCGGCGAAACGACCGAAGGCAGCCCCAGGGGCTGTCATCGTTGGCGACAACGGAACCATACGGGGATCGACAGCAACGATAACCACGTTTTTCGCCGGAATGCCGACTTTGAAATTTGTAAAATTTCAAAGGTAATCCGCTCTAGACGCCGGTAAAGTTCGCCAGCACGCCCTTCACGGTTTCGGGCAGCTCGGGCTGCTGCACCACCATGTCCGCCGGGCCGGGGCCGTAACGGTTGGAGGTGGTCTGCGCCGTGGCGGTCATGGCCATCAGCCGTTCGGACATGGTCAGATCCCGTCCGCTGCTCATTTTCCGCCCCAGCATGGTCAGCACGTTTTCCGTGATGTCCACGGGTTTGACGTTGTTGTGTTCCATAGCACGGCCTCCTTCTGTGAATGCTAAACTACAGATTTCATCGGCATACCGCAAGACGGCTTTTGGGACGCCGGGGGAAAGCGCCCCGGCTCACTGCCGCAGTAGCATCAGGGCGTAGCGCTCCACCGGCGCGAAGTCGTCGGTAAGCGCGGGAATGTCCGCCGGTATGACCCCGGCGTAGCGCACGGCCAGCATGGCGTCCGTTTCCGGGGCCGGGGGGTCTGTCGCCCCAGCCGCTGCGTCCGCCGCCGGGGGCGCGGCATCGGGAACGGCTTCCGGAAACGCCAGCAGCATCAGGTTCTGCACCTCGCCGGGCCGGTCAGGTCTGCCCACGCAGTACACGCGCACCTCGGCAAAGGCGGCGGCCAGCGCGTGGCAAATGCCCCGGAACAAGCGCCCGTCCGGCCCCTCCACCGCCGAAATCACATTCATCAGCAGGGCTCCCCCCGGAGCCACGGCACGGCGCAGAGCCCGGGCGGCCTCCACGGTACCCATCTGGAAGGGTACGGAATAGTGCGAATTGAAGACATCCACGAAAACCAGATCATAGCGCTCGTTCTGCCGGTTGAGAAAGGCGCGGGCGTCCTCGTGCCGCACCGTGAGGCGGGGATCGTCCCTCAGGCCGAACCAGCGCCGGGAACTTGCGGTCATGGCCGGGTCCAGCTCCACCACGGTCAGGCGCAGACGCGCGGCGTCCAGCCCGCTTTTGCCCGACAACAGCCACTTGGGCACGGAATAGCCCCCGCCGCCGAGCATCAGCACCTTGCGCGCGCCCGGCACATGGCGCGGCCCCAGGGCGTAAAAACGGGTATAGTCGAAATACAGTTCGTCCGGGGCGTCCAGCAGCATGCCCGACTGGCTGTAGCCGGGATCCGTGGCCATCAGGCGCACGGCCCGGCCGTCCCGGGCGCGGTCCACGCCTTCCATGATCCGGATGCTGTTGTACGGGCTCTCCACCAGGCGCACGCCGCCCTTTTCCGCCAGCCATTGCCCGTAAAGCCCGTCCTGCCAGGCCAGCAGGATACAGAGGATCAGCAGCAGGAGACGCGGCCAGGGCCGGGCCGGGGCGTTGCAGAGGGAAAGCAGCAGCATGCAGAGGGCCACGCCCCAGAGAATGACCGTGCTGCCGAAAAAGGAAATCAGCACAAAGCCGCCCAGAAAGGTGCCCAGAATGCTGCCCGCCGTGGACAGGGCATAGAGCCGTCCCACCGTGGCCCCGGCGGTGTCCACGTCCGCGATGCGCAGGCGGATTACATAGGGGGTGATCATGCCGAAGAAAAAGGCGGGCAGGGCGAAAATGCCCAAGGCGGCGGCCACGGCGGCCAGATACAGGTTGCCCACGGCCTGGGTCACGCCCGCTCCCAGCGCCGTATGGCAAAAAGCCGTAAGCGCGCAGCCCAGTCCGGCCCCGGCCAGGGCCTGGCCCAGCCCCCGGCGGGAGAGAGTCTTGTCCGCGAAGCGGCCCCCGGCCCAGGCGCCCAGCGCCAGACAGGCCAGCACCACGCCGATGAGGCTGGTCCAGACAATGGCCGAGGTGCCCACGTGCGGGGCCAGCACCCGTCCACCCACCATTTCCAGCACCATGACCAGCGCGCCGCTCAAAAAAACCGTCAGTTCCAGCATACCCGGTCCTTTTTCCGGCGGGGGGCGTTCAATCAGGAGAATACGCCGCCCGCCGCGCTCCGGAAACGCCGATTACCGGCCTTTTTGTCCTCCGCCCGCGGTTCGCCGTCCTTGGCGGGGAACAAAAACCTTTATTACTCAGCGTTTCCTTTCGAAAAAATCACGCAGCAGGGCCGCGCAGGCCTCGGCCCGCACCCCGCCCATATGCCAGACCCGATGATTGCAGAAGGGAGCGTCCAGATATTCGGCGCGGGAAATCACGGCTCCGGCCAGATCGTCGGCCGCGCCGTAAACCACTCCGGCCAGACGCGCATGCACCAGGGCCGCCGCGCACATGGCGCAGGGCTCCAGGGTGACCGCCAGCACGCAGCCGGCCAGGCGGTAATTGCCCAGGGCCGCGCCCCCGGCGCGCAGGGCCAGGATTTCGGCGTGGGCCGTGGGATCGTGCCGCCGCACGGGCGCGTTGCCGGTCCGCGCCAGGATATGCCCGCCGGGCCCGGCCAGAACCGCGCCCACCGGCACTTCCCCGGCCTCGGCCGCCAGCCGGGCCTGATCCAGGGCCTGATCCATCAGCCCTTCCCAGCTCAGTCCCGGCGGCGGGTCGGGCACGGGCCCGGCGGGCGCGAACACGCGCGGGGCCGCTACAAAATAATGATCTTGCACAAGTGATTGACCACTTCCTCGGGCGTGTCGCAGACCGTGACCAGCTTGTCGATCTCCGTCTCATGGATGAAGCCGCCGGCCGCCATGCTTTTGCGCAGCCACTCCAGCAAGCCGCTCCAGAAACGCGAATCGTACAGAATGATGGGGAATGGCCGGGTGCGGCCGGTCTGGGCCAGCACAAAGGCCTCGGAAAGCTCGTCGATGGTGCCCATGCCGCCGGGCATGACCACATAGGCCATGGCGTATTTCACGAACATAAACTTGCGGATGAAAAAATAACGGAAATTGCAGCGGGTTTTCACATACTTGTTGCAACCCTGCTCGTGCGGCAGTTCGATATGCAGGCCCACGGACTCGCCCCCGGCCTCGAAGGCCCCCTTGTTGGCCGCCTCCATGATGCCGGGGCCGCCGCCGGTAATGACGCCGAAGCCCGCGTCCACCAGCATGCGGGCGATTTTTTCGGCATCCTGGTATTCCTGCATGTCCGGCGTGCAGCGGGCCGAACCGAAAATGGAGATGCAGTTGACCTTCAGGGCATTGAGCTCGTCCAGAGCGTGCACCATTTCCGACATGATCCGGAAAGTGCGCCAGGATTCGGTGGTCACGGAGCTCAGGTCATCCACTATGTTCTGTCGTAGTTCTGGCATGGTTGTTCCTTACTGGAGATTAGGGCATTTCACATTGAAAATGTGTAACTGCTTTGGCGGTAGCGTGAGCTGGCGCCCGCGCGTAAAACCGGTTTCACTATATGTGAGCCGGGGCGCGGCGGCAAGAGCGCGGCGAACCGGCGTCAGTTTGACACGGCGACGGGCTTGCGGCTATGTGAAGCATTGCCGCAATGCCGTGCCGACGCACGCTGCGGCCTCTGCCCATCCACCACCCATTCGGAGTGCATATGAAAGTACAGTTTCTGGGCGCGGCCAAGACAGTCACCGGTTCCTGCTACATGATCGAGGCCTGCGGCAAGCGCTTCTGCGTGGACTGCGGCATGCACCAGGGCAACAAGGCCATTGAGCAGCGCAACCGCGACATCAAGCCTTATCTGCCCGGCAATATTGATTTCATCCTGATCACCCATGCCCACATCGACCACTCGGGCCTGCTGCCCCTGCTGGTCAGGGACGGCTTTGACAAGCCGGTCTACTGTACCAAGGCCACCAGCGACCTGCTGGAAATCATGCTTCAGGACAGCGCCCACATCCAGGAAATGGAAGCCCAGTGGGAAGCCAAAAAATACGACCGACGGGGCCTGAAAAATCCCCCGGCCGCGCTCTACACGGTGGAGGACGCCCAGAAGGCGGCCACCCTTTTCCAGCCCGTGGACTACCACAAGTCCTTCGAGCCCGCGCCGGGCATCCGGGTGACGTATTACGACGCCGGGCATATCCTGGGTTCCGGCTCCCTGCGCCTGGAAGCCGAGGAAAACGGCAAGACCACCAGCATGATCTTTTCCGGCGATATCGGCCGTCCCCAGTCCCTGATCGTCCGTGATCCGGAAAGTCCGCCCAGGGCCGACTACGTGTTCATGGAATCCACCTACGGCGACCGCAACCACAAGAACGAGAGCACCAGCGCCGAGGAACTGGCCGATGCCGTGGCCTACAGCTACGCCAAGGGCGAAAAGGTCATCATTCCGGCCTTTGCCGTGGAGCGCACCCAGGAAGTGCTCTACTGTCTGCACATGCTCAACAGCCAGGGGAAGTTGCCGGAAAACATGCCGGTTTTCGTGGACAGCCCCCTGGCCATCCGGGCCACGGAAATTTTTGAGCGCAACCGCGAACTTTTCGACGAGGACGCCAAGGCCCTGCTGGGCAACGGCGACGATCCCTTCTCCCTGCCCAACCTGCACTACACGTTGAGCACCGCGGAATCCCAGGCCATCAACGAGTTCAGCGGCCCGGCCATCGTCATTTCGGCCAGCGGCATGTGCAATGCCGGGCGCATCAAGCACCACCTCAAGCACAACATCTGGAAGCCCGGAGCCAGCGTGGTCTTCGTGGGCTACCAGGCCGTGGGCACGCCGGGCCGCAAGCTGGTGGAGCACGCCAAAAAGATCACCCTTTTCGGCGAAGACATAGAAGTGGCGGCGCGCATTTTCACCATCAACGGCTTTTCCGGCCACGCGGGCCAGAGCCAGCTGCTGGACTGGCTGGCCCCGCTCGCCGGCGACGGCACGCAGGTGGTGCTGGTGCACGGCGAAAATTCCGCCCAGACCACGCTGGCCGGATTGATCCGGGAGCGCTTCAAGGTCACGCCGCTGATCCCCGGCTACCTGGAAGAACTGGTCCTGGAAGGCGGGCGCGTGGCCCAGACCGTGCTGCACGAGCGCGAGGCCCATCCCAAGGTGGACTGGGATTTCCTCACCGGCGAAGTGGAGCGCAAGTGGGACATGTTCAAGGGCAAGCTAGCCGATGTGGAACGCCGCCCCTGGGTGGAACAGACCGAATTGCAGGAGGCCCTGGCCAAGATGGATTACGCCATGACCCGCCTGCTTTCGCGCATGTAGGCGCTGTATGCGGATCATTGCCGGCGGCCTGGGCGGCCGCGTGCTGAAAACAGTGGAAGGCGAGGGCTACCGCCCGGCCATGGGCCGCACCCGCGAGGCCCTCTTCTCCATGCTGGCCGCGCGCGGTCTGGTCTGGAGCGAGGCCCGCGTGCTGGACCTGTTCGCGGGCAGCGGCAGCCTGGCCTTCGAGGCCTTGAGCCGGGGCGCGCCCAATGCCCTGCTGGTGGAAAACGCGGCCCCGGCCATGCGCTGTCTCCAGGAAAACGTGGCGGCCCTGGGCCTGGAAGGGCGGGCCCGCCTGTCCAAGGAGGATGTGCTGCGCTTTCTCAAACGCCAGCCGCCCGAAGGCTTTGACCTCGTCTTCATGGACCCGCCCTACCGCAAAAATCTGGCGGAACCGGCCCTGCGCGCCCTGGCGGACAGGGGCTGGCTCGCGCCCGGAGCCTTTGTCACGGCGGAAATAGAAAAGGACGTCGCGCTCACGCCGCCCGCTTCCTTCAACCTTCTGGCCGAGCGCCTTTTCGGCCAGACGCGCATCTGCATCTGGACGGCATCATGAAAACAGCCCTCTATCCCGGCACCTTCGACCCGCTGACCAACGGCCATCTCAGCCTGATCCGGCGCGGCTGCGACGTCTTTGACCGGATCATCGTGGCCGTGGCCGACAATACCCCCAAATTCCCGCTGTTCAGCCATGAGGAACGGGTGGAAATGGCCCGCGAGGCCCTCAAGAACGAATCGCGCGTGGTGGTGGAGCCCTTTTCGGGCCTGACCGTTGAATACGCGGCCCAGCGCGGGGTCTGCGCCCTGTTGCGCGGCCTGCGCGCGGTGTCGGACTTCGAGTATGAATTTCAGCTGGCCCTGATGAACCGCCGTCTTCAGCGCCATATCCAGACCGTGTTCATGATGACCGACTATCAGTGGCTGTTCATCAGCTCGACCATCGTCAAGGCGGCGGCCAGCCACGGCGCGGACGTCAAAGGCCTGGTGCCCGAAAACGTGCGCCGCAAGCTGCTGGAAAAATACGCCAACGGCGAAGTGCGCCGGGCCACGCCCTGTCTGGCCGCGCCGCACGGGGGCTTCCGCGTTTCGTAATGGCCGGGGAATCCACGCCGCCCTTTGCCGCGCCGGTCATTTGTCTGGCCGGTCCCACGGGTTCGGGCAAAACCGCCGCGGCCCTGGCCCTGGCCCGCGAGATGGACGGGGAAGTGATCAATGCCGACTCGCGCCAGGTGTACGCCGACTTTCCGCTGATCACGGCCCAGCCCTCGCCGGAAGAACGCGCCTGTTGTCCGCATCACCTCTATGGTTTTCTGCCCGCGCGGCAGAAAATCAGCGCCGGGCAGTGGGCTGAGCAGGCGGCGGCCAAGGCCCGCGAACTGCTGGCGCGCGGCAAGACTCCGTTGCTGGTGGGCGGCACGGGCCTGTATTTTCAGACCCTGCTGCGCGGCATTGCCGACATCCCGCCCCTGGACCCGGCCATCGGCGCGCGCCTGGAAGCCCGCCTGGACGCTGAAGGCGCGCCCGCCCTGCATGCCGAACTGCGCAAGGCGGACCCGGCCTATGCGGCGCGCATCCACCCCAACGACCGCCAGCGCATCGCCCGCGCCCTGGAAGTCCGGGAAGGCACGGGCCGTCCTTTCAGCTGGTGGCATGAAAACGCCATGGCCGCCCCGCTCTGCCGGGGGCCGCTGCTGGTGCTCAACGCCGACCTGGCCTGGCTGGAGCCGCGTCTGGCCCGCCGTCTGGACCTGATGCTGGCCGCCGGGGCCCTGGAGGAGGCGGAAAAGGCGCGCGCTCTCTGCGACGACCCGGCCGCGCCGGGCTGGTCGGGCATCGGCGCGGCCGAAGCCCTGGCCCATTTGCAGGGCCGGATCAGCCTTGAGGAATGCCGCCGCCTCTGGCTGCGCAATACCCGCGCCTATGCAAAACGCCAACTGACATGGTTCCGGGCCCGGCCCGAAGCAATCTTTCTGCCGCCCGACGATGTGGCGTCCATCGTGGAGCAGGCGTGCCGCAGCCGGGCCGGCAATTCCGCCCTGTGCGTATCATAATCGTATGAACGCGCGTCTGATTCTGGAAACGCCGCGCCTGATCCTGCGGGAAATGACGCCGGACGACTTCCCCGCGCTCTGCGCCATGCTGCGCGACCCTGAGGTGATGTACGCCTACGCCCACGCCTTCAGCGAGGCCGAGGCCCGGCAATGGCTGGACAGGCAGTTGCAACGCTACCGTGAAGACGGCTTCGGCCTCTGGGCCGTGACGCTCAAAACGGAAGGCGGCCTGCCCGGCGAAATGATCGGCCAGTGCGGCCTGACCCGGCAGGACTGCCCGCCCGTCTCGCGGGAGCGCGTCCTGGAAGTGGGCTATCTGTTCCGGAAAAGCCGCTGGCACCAGGGCTATGCCACGGAGGCCGCCCGGGCCTGCCGGGATTACGCCTTCACGGTTCTGGACGCCGGGGAAGTCTTTTCCATCATCCGGGACAACAACGCCGCTTCCCAGGCCGTGGCCCGCAGAAACGGCATGAGGCCCGGCGCGCGCTTCATCAAGCGCTATTACGGCCTGGACATGCCGCATGTGGTTTTTTCCGTCACTCGCTCCCACCGGCGGGAACTAAAGGAAGGCAGATGATCTCTCCCCAAATCCGCATCGACCCCGCTCTCAAGGCTCTCTGGCCCGAGGCCCGTCTGGCTTGTCTGACCTGGCGCACCCTGCCCGCTCCGGAAAATCCGGCGCTCTGGAGCTTTTTTACTCAGGAAATCCTGCCCGGCCTGAACGCGACGCTTCAGGACACGCCCCTGGCCGAACTGCCCAACCTGGGGGCATCCCGCCGGGCGTACAAGGCCTTCGGCCGCGACCCGGGACGCACGCGCGTCTCCTCCGAAGCCCTTTACCGCCGCATCCGCCAGGGCAAGGACCTCTACCGCATCAACAGCGTGGTGGACGCCAACAACCTGGTTTCGCTGGAAACCGGCTTTTCCCTGGGCTCCTACGACCTGGCCCGCCTGGAGGGCGGCCTGCTCTTCCGCCTAGGCGAAGCCGGGGAAATGTACGCGGGCATCGGCAAGGACGGCATCGACCTGGCCCGCCTGCCCCTGCTGGCCGACGCGCGCGGCCCCTTCGGCAGCCCCAGCAGCGATTCGCAGCGGGCCATGATCTCGTTGGAAAGCCGGGATATTCTGACCGTCATTTACGGCTTTTCCGGACAGGAGGAAGTTGAGGCCGCCCTGGCCCTGGCGCGGAAACGCCTGACGGATTTCGCCGAGGCCGAGAACTGCGCTGTTTCCACGGTTTGCTGAGCAAAGCCCCCCGCGCGAACCGGCCGGGAGGGCCTGTGGGAACATCGTCAGGGTAAAAAACGGGGCGTTACGAGGGGCAGGCTTTCCAGCTCTCCGGCCTCCCTGCTGCTGAGCGCTCCGGTTTTTTTGTGAAAGGCGATCACGTCTTTCAGCCAGTCCCGCAACGTCCCTTCAGGCCGCGCGGCGTCGGCCTCCACGCCGCCCAAAAGCGCCTTCTGCTTTTCCAGGGGGAAAAGCAGGTGCGTTTCCAGCTCCCGGCGGGCGTTGGCGGCGGACAGGGCCTTACCGGCAAACTCCCGCTGGAAGCGCTGGTACAGAAGCGCGAGTTCTTCCACGGGCATCTTCCCGAAGCTCTCGACGGCTTGCAGATAGCTGCGCAGATAGGCCGTGATTCGTTCCGGGTGCTTATCGGCATAGCCGCGCTCCGCGAGCAGCAGCACGGGCTGCGCGATGCCGCTTTTCCGCCCGTCCGTGATCCTGAACAGACCGAGCTCTTCCGCCGCATAGGTCGCCGGAGCCCAGAGGGCCGCCGCTTCGCCCAGGCCCTTGGCCAGGGCCCGCACAGCCTCGTCGGGCTCGGCGTCCACAATGGTCACATCCGTGTCCCGCAGGCCCATGCCGTCCAGCCAGGCCAGCAAAAGCTGGTGCGCGCTGGTGCCCAGGGGACAGAGCACTGTTTTGCCGCGCAAATAGCGCGCCGCCCCGCCGCCGTTCAGCCGCGCCAGGGGACTGGATGCGCGCGCGTACACGGCGTTGAACGCGGCCTCCTCCGTGCCGACGCCCACCACATAGACATCCTTGCGCAGCAGGGCGCGCAGGGCGGGCACGCCGCCGCAGGCCCCCAGATTCCAGCCGTAGGCGTGCATATTGTCCACCAGCAGCCTGCCGGTGGGAAAAGGACGGAGTTCCACGGACGGGTTATTTTCCCGGTCCCATTGGCGGTCATGGGCGTACCAGGCCGCAAAAGCCTCGAATTCAGCCAGCCAGGCGGTGCGCAGAGGCGCGGGCCGCGCATGATCCGCGGATTGCGCGGGCGCCGCGGAAATCAGGAGACAGGAAATCGCCAGACAGGCCCACAGCGGGCGGACAAACTGCATGATCTTTCTCTCCTGCGGTCCGCCTCCTGCCGGAAACGGACCGCGAAAAACATATGGTCGCGAGATTCTATAGTATTAACAGTCTCTTGGAGCTGTTTCTAAATTAGGATTTTCGCTCTCTGCCAAGGGCGCTAGCCGTTGCCGCGCCGGCGGCTTGCTTGAGCCGTTCACGGCGAAACCGTGTTACAGATTAAGACTGCATCGCTACGGATAGTGACAGCAATTTCCCTGGATCACATTTTGCGTAACCAATTGCTGTCATTATCCGTAGCTTCCTTCGTCGCAACGGCTAAAGCAAGGCGAGCCCTGGGCGGAGGGAGTATATTCAAACATATTCGGCCTTCGCACGGGGCGAGCCCGAAAGGACAATTTAGAAACAGCTCCTAAAGTTCGTGCGCGGTACGGCTCAAGATATCCTCCTGGATCTCGCGGCTCAACTCCACGAAATAGGCGCTGTACCCGGCCACGCGCACCAGCAGGCTCTTGTAGTCCTCGGGCCGGGCCTGGGCGCAGCGCAAGACCTCATGGCTGACCACATTGAACTGCACGTGGAAGATGTCCAGGTCCAGAAAGGTCTTCAAAAAGGCGGAAAGACGCTTCCTGCCCTCCGGACCGGCCAGCACCTGCGGCGTGAGCCTGATGTTCAGCAGCGTGCCGCCGTCAATGCTTTCGTGCGGCATTTTGCCCAGGGACTGCAAGATGGCCGTGGGGCCCAGACGATCCTGCCCCTGGGAGGGAGAGCAGCCGTCGGCCAGGGGCCGCCCGGCCCTGCGTCCCGAGGGCAGGGCCGCCACGGCCATGCCCTGCGGCACATTGGAGGAAACCGGATACAGGGCAGGCAGCTTGTGATTGCCGAGCTTGCCCCGGTAGGAATCAATCTCGTTGATGATGACGCCGCACAGTTCGATCATCACGGCATCGGCTTCGTCGTCGTTGTTGCCCCACTTGGGCGCGTCCTCCTCCAGGATGCGCCGAATGCCCTCATAGCCCTGGAAGTCGGCCTTGACGGCCGCCACCAGTTCGGCCATGCCGAAACGCTGTTCCTCAAAGACGATCTTTTTCACCGCGGCCACGGAATCCACGAAATCGCCCACGCCGTTGCCGTTCATGCCCGGCCCGGTGTTGAATTCCGCGCCGCCGTGGGTGAGATCCCGCCCGCTTTCCAGGCAGCCCAGGGTGAACATGGAAGCCACAGGATTGGGCAGGTACTGATAGTGCAGCTCCTCCAGCACGTTCTGGGAGATGGAGAACCGGCGCAGCAAATGACGCAGTTGGGCATAGAGAGCGGACCTGAATTCCTCGTAGGTCTCGAATTCCGCCGCGTCGCCCGTTTCCAGACCGAGCCGCTTGCCGCTTTTCAGATGCACGCCGTTGGTCAGGGTGAACTCCACGGCGCTGCCCAGGTTGTAGTGTCCCGCCGAACTCCACTGGTAATGCCGCCCGGCCAGTTGCGCCTCCACGCAGCCGATGGGGGCCCAATCCCGCGCCAGGTGGGCGGGAATGCCCTTCTTGAGCAACATCTTGTAGCCCACGTCGTCGCTGAAGACCGCCGGAAAGCCGGAGCCCGTCTGTACCAGTTCGGCCACTTTCAGAAAGAATTCTTCCGGATTCTTCTTGCTGATGCGCACGGACAGGGAGGGTTGGACCATCCGGGCGTCGATGCTCGCCTGAAGCATGAGATAGGTCAGCGTATTGACCGCGTCCCGGCCGTGGGTGTCCAGGCCGCCCAACGCGATGTTCTGGAAGGCGCAGAAGCCGGAATAATGCTTGGCGGCGGGCTCGTTCCAGTACCAGATCTGCTCGCCCATCTTGACCCACAGGCATTCGATGATTTCCAGGGCTTCCTCGTCGCAGAGGCCCCGCTGCCGGTCTTTTTCATAGAAAGGCAGCAGATATTGGTCCAGCAGGCCGGGGGAATACCCGCCCGCGTTGCCCTCGATGAACAGGCCCACAAAGACGAAATAGACCATTTGCAGCGCCTGATGCAGGGTTTCCGGCGGGTTGTGGGCCAGGTGCGCGCAGACCCGCGCGATGCGCTCAAGATCCGCACGGCGTTTTGGCCCGGCTCCGGACATCCGCGCTTGGGCTTCCCGGGCGTGGCGCTCGCAAAGAATGGAAAAGCCTTCGCAGCAGATAATCACCGAACGCCAGAAATCCCGCCGGGAGAAATTTTCGATCGTATTGAAGTCCAGTTCGGCCAGCTTTTCCTCGGCCCGGCGTCTGATGCCGTCAAAACCCAGGGGCAGGATCAGCTGCGGCAGGGCGGGTACCATGTCCCCCGGCACGCATTCGATCTTGACGTCATTATCGCACACGCCGCCCACGGCCACCATTTCGCGCACGTCCTCCGGGGCCCTGGCGTTCCAGAAATCCCGCAGGGTCTTGCCCCGCCAGTAGGGGTACACCTCCTCCCGGTAGCATTTTTTCTGCTCCTCGCTGATCTGGTAAGGATCCTGAGGACGGGTGCTCATGGTGTCCAGTTCATCGTAAAACCAGTTGTTGGACAACTCCGGATTGACGTGGATGCTCCGCGCCACGGCCCCGGCATTGCCCACAATGAGTTCGTCGGGCTGGATGGTGATGGTTTTTGTGGCACAGTGCTCCTTGAAGGCCACGGCTCTGCGGATGATCATGGGTTCGCTTTCCGTGGCCTTGAAAATCCGCGTCTTGGACAGGGCCCCTTCAATGCAGACGCCGGGCCTGTGGGAGAAAAACTGGCTCTTGAGCCGCCCGATCCGTTCCAAGCGTGCTTCCTTGGTGAGTGACATGGCCGATCCTCCTTAGAGCATTTCAACTTTGAGAATGCGCATTCTCAAAGTTTTTAAGACGCCCACTCCAGCACTTAACCGCGCAAATAAATTGCGCTTACGCCTATCTCTGCTGTCGTCATCCGTAAGGCGGCATAGCCGCCAACGGCTGCCGCTCGTAGCGGGCGTCTGCTTACACAGCCGCCAGGGCAATTTCAAAGTGAAATTGCCCTAACGGAAGAAAAATGCAGGGCGCGCCGCCCCCGAATATCAGGCGGCGCAAAAAATCTTCAATCCCCCGGCGCGGCCGCGCAGCCGCCGCACGGCCGCCTCCGCCTCGTCACGGGGCATGGGCGGCGTATCCCCGAGGCCGTACTCCCGGCCGAGCATGGCATATTTGTCCTTGCCCAGGCGGTGGTAGGGCAAGACCTCCAGATCCACCGTTTCCGGGCCGCCGGGCAGGCCGCCCAGATACGCGCCGTAGGCTTCGAGATGCGCGGCATCGTCGTTCAGGCCCGGCACCAGGGGCAGGCGGACATGCACCGGCTTGCCCGTCTCGTCCAGAAAACGCGCCAGATTCTCCAGGATCAGGCGGTTGTCCTGCCCGGTGAGCCGCCTGTGCCGCACGGGGTCCAGATGCTTGATGTCGTAAAAAATCACGTCCGCGGCCAGGGCCAGGGCCCTGAAATGCTCATAGGGAGCGAAACCCGAGGTCTCGATGGCCGTATGGATGCCCAGAGCGGCGCAGCGGCCGCACAGTTCCACGGCAAACGCGTGCTGCGACAGGACCTCCCCGCCGGAAAGGGTGACCCCGCCGCCGGAATTGCGGTAAAAAAGCATATCCTTCTTGATGCGCACAAGGACCTCGTCCAGGCTGTATTCGCGCCCGGCCATAAGCAGGGCTTTGCCGGGACAGGCTCCGGCGCATCGGCCGCAGGCGTCGCACAGGGCCCGGTCGAGAAGCGCCGGGCCGGACTCCGCGCGTATGGCCCCGCGCGGGCAGAGATCCGCGCAGCGGCCGCAGCCCAGGCAATCGTTTCTCTTTTGCAGCAGCTCCCGCCCAGGATTCTGGGTGGTGGGATTGGAGCACCAGCGGCAACGCAGGGGGCAGCCCTTGAAAAAAACAGTGGTCCGGATGCCCGGCCCGTCATGCAGGCTGTAGTGCTGGATATTTTCAATCAGGGCTTTCATGGCCGCGCCTACAGAACAAGGTTGTCGAACTCTTCCCGGTGCCGGTCCCGCAGGGCATACAGCTTGGCCAGTTCCACGCTGGCCCGGCGCTCCACGTCCCCGGCGCACTCCAGAAGCACGTCCATGACCCGCACGGAAGCCCCCAGGGAAAGCAGCCAGCGCACGGTGCAGGCGATGTCCTCGGGCTGAATCATCTTTTCCGGCGCCAGGGAGGCGCCCTCGCCTGCGGCCATATCCGTATTGACCCAGCCGGGGCAGATGGTAGTCACGCTTATGCCCCCGGCCGAAAGCTCCCGGTAGGCGGACTCTCCCAGGCCCATGAGCCCGAACTTGGAGGCCGAATAGCCCCCCAGCCCGGCCACGGCCACCTTGCCGTTGCGCGAGGCCACATTGATGATCCGCCCTTGTCCCTGCCTGAGCATCACGGGGATGATCTCGCGCATGAACAGAAAGGGCGCGCGCAGATTGACCGCCAGAAGTCGGCTGAAAACGGCCTCGTCCAGATCAAAGCTGCCGGGGATGCTGATGCCCGCCCCGTTGAAGAGCAGATCCACACGGCCGTGCCGGGCGACAATGGCCGCGGCGGCGAGACGCACGGCTTCGGCGTCGGCCAGGTCCACGGCCTCAATGTCCGGCAGGTGCGCCCCGGCCAGGAAGCGTTGCGCGGCCAGTTCCGCGCGGGCCGCTTCCAGGTTTTCCCGGCTGCGCGCCACAAGCACCAGCCGATATCCCCAGCCCGCGAGCTCGCGGGCCACAGCCTTGCCTATTCCCCGGCTCCCTCCGGTCACCACGGCTACAGGAGTTTCTTTCATATCCGCCTCCACGTTGCTGCATGCTGAAATTTTTTCGCCGCGCTCACGCCCGTCCTCGGAATTGATCCTCTTCAGGACCGCGCGGGCACGGCACAGACAAAGGCTTTTTTGACATAGTTCGCCACATGCCAGATTGTGCGCGTGCCGTAGGGGATGAGAAAGCTGTCGCCGGGGCGCACCGTGACCCGCGTGCCGTCGGCATGTTCAATGACCGCCTCGCCCTCCAGAATGCTGCACATCTCGTCCGTGGCATGGGAAGGAATGGCGAAACTGCCCTTTGAGCAGTCCCATATGCCGGCCGCAAGCGTGCCGTCAGGCCGCGCGAAACAACGCCAGACGTTGGCGCGGGGCTTTCCGTCCACAGGATTGGGCGCGGGCCCTTCCGAATGCCCGGCCGGCGCGCTTTGATCAAAAAGAATAATGGTGCTCACGGCGGCATCCTTTGTTCATATATTATCAACTTTTTTCTATTATTATATACTACTTTTCCCTTTGTCAAACCCTGAATCAAGAAAAAGTCGACGCCGGGAAAAAAATAGAGTAACCTTAATCAAGCTGAGATTCAGCCCCAAAGACCCTGGTTTGCGGCACGGCCGCCCGGCGTGGATTTTCCGCGTCCAACTTTGCTTGTGAGAAGAGTATGGCCCAGAACAGCAACGCTTTTGTCCAGACGTTTGAAAAAGGCCTGCAAATACTTGAATATCTGGTGGAGGAAAAAACCGTTTCCGTGACCGGCGTGGCAAAACGCATGGGCATTCAGAAAAGCGCCAGCTATCGTTTTCTCAACACGCTCCGGCTCCACGGCTATGTGGACAAGGATCAGCACAACAGCTACCGCCTCACGGACAGATTGAGCAAATTGGGCAAGGGCATGGTGCCCAAGCGGGAATTTTACAATATCGTCGCGCAGTTTCTGGACAACCTGGCAAAGAAGAACAAAGAGAACAACGGCATCTGCAATCTGGGCATGTGGAACGGCAAGGAAATCGTCTACATGGTCCAGAGCGCCAACGACAAATATATGCTCCTGACCGTGGGAAGCACGGTTCCGGCCTACTGTTCCGCGCTGGGCAAGGCCGTATTGGCCTATCTGCCCGACGAGGCCTTGGAAAATTATATCCAGCGCACCGAATTCGTCACCTTCACGGAAAGCACGGTGAACAGCGCCGAACGCCTGCGCGCGGATCTCCAGGCCGTGCGCGAAAAGGGCTATGCCCTTATGGACGACGAGCTCTACCCCGGCCTCAAAGGCCTGGCCATGCCGGTCATCAACGGCAGCGCGCCGGTCCGCTACGCGGTCAGCGTCACCCAGACCATCTACGGTCCCGCGGGCCAGCTGGTGGAGCAAATGCTCAAGCCCCTGCAGGAAACAGTGCAGGACATCGTGGCCTGCATGGAGATCCATGCAGGCCAATAGCGCATTGCACGTATTTCAAAGGCGAATTGTCCAGGGCCTGTCCGTTGCGGGATCAGAGCAGGAGCGCCCCACGCGCGGGACCGTTGAGGCGCTCCGGGTTCAGTGCGTTGCGATCCCTTTTCTTTCCAGCAGGGCCGCGAAAGCGTCAGTGATCTCCCTGAAGGCCTCAAGCATGGTGTCGGGTCTGAACTCCTTGTAGCGCCAGTTGATGCCGAAAACCTCCTCCACCACGCGGATGCAATGCTCCGTGGCTCTGGCCGCGCCGTCCGCTCCCGTGGGCTCAAAGCCCTCGCAACGGTTGGCCCCGTACATGATTTCCAGCATGCCCTCCCGGCTCAGATCCGGCGGAGTCACGGCCCGCGCGCCGGCAGCGTCCACCCATACGGGGCAGCCCGCCGGAAGCCCTTCGGGCCCCGGCGCGTGCAGCAGCGCGCCCGCGTCGTAGAGCATGGCCTTGATCACCTGCATGGCCGAGGCCGCCACGCACTGCTGGTTGACTTCGGAAAGCAGGGGCATGCGTTCGGGCACGCGGGCCCAGAGGTCCTTATCCACATCCAGTTCGGCGGTAATGTCCCTTTTGTTCTCCTCGACCTTCAGATAATAGGGGATGCCGGGAGCCAGCGCTCCCTCCTGGAAAATCTGCATGCACATGCAGTGATGCCCCACCAGGGTGATGTCCACGGCTTCGGGCCGCGTACCGCGCTTTTCGGCCACAACGGCCTTGAGCATGGGTTCGAAAAGCGAGACGTTGCCCACGCCCACTGTGGGGGCCAGGCCCACCTTGCCCAGAATCTCGTGCAGATAGTCCGGGCCGGACACGTTGACCACATGCGCGCCGGGCAGAACCTGTTTGACCGTCTTCATAAGATTATAGAGCAGCACGCCGTGCCCCGGCGCCCAGGGCCGAAGGCCCGAGCCCTCCGGCGCGCCGTAGTAAATCCGCCGCGCCAGGTCATGGGGCAGGCGGTGCAGATGCCACCAGGAAAGCAAGGTGGTGGCATTGAAGATCACGTCCGGCCGGTAGCGTTCCAGGGCCTCGGCAATGGCCTCCGTATCCAGCATGTCGATGCCGAAGCCGGCCACGTCGGGAAACCGCCTGTATTCCTGCAGAAAATAACTGTCCGCGATCAGGCTGTTGGCGACCCGGCGGGCGTGGTCCGCGCGAATGTCCCCAACCGCCACCCGGACGCCGGGCAGCCTGCCCGCCAGATGGGCCGCGTAGGTGCCGACCCCGCCCAGCCCCAGAATCATCAGCGTCTTGTCCATGAAAAACCTCCTCGCCCAGCACGGGTCGGAACTCTCATCCTTATGGGAACAAACAAGCCCCTAGCGGACAAAATGCACCAGAAAAAGCGATATCTGCGGGAAAAACGTGACCAGGATCAGGGCCAGTACCTGCACGCCGAGAAAGGCCCAGGCCTCGCGCATGATGTTGCCGATTTTCTCCTTGCAGATGGGCGCGGCGATCCAGAGCTGCGGGCCCATGGGCGGCGTCACCTCGCCGATGATGGAACAGAACACGGCCAGCGCGCCGTACAGGGCGGGGTCGATGCCCAGGCTCATCACGCTGGGCAGAAAGAGCGGCAGCACGATGACCACCATGGGGAAGCTGGAGAAGAAAAAGCCCATGACCAGAAGCATGGCCTGCACGGCAAGCAGAAAGCCGGTGGGCCCGAGCTCCAGGTCGATGACCCACTGGCTGATCATCTGCGGCAGGCCCACATAGCCCAGCACCCGGCCGAAAAGCTCGCCGCCGATGACCAGGAAGTAAATCATGCTGCTCAGGCGCACGGTCTCCACCAGGGAGTCCATGAAGACCTGCCGGGTGATGCCCTTGTAGACGAGCGTCCCCAGGGCCAGTGAATAGATGCAGGCCACTGCCGCCGCCTGGGTGGGGCTGAATATGCCGGAGTAAATGCCGCCGAGCACGATGAGCGGCATGAGCAGAATGGGGAATGCCTTGCGGAAGGCCTCCAGGCGCGCCGCCGGACCGGCTTTTTCTCCGCCCCGGTAGCCCCGTTTGATGGAAAGGTACACGGTGAGCAGGCACATCAGGACCGCGGCCAGCAGGCCCGGCCCCACCCCGGCCGCGAACAGGTCGGCGATGGAAATGCGGTTGCTGGCCCCGAAAATGATCATGAACACGCTGGGCGGGATGACGGCCCCCAGCCCGGCGGAGGTCACGGCCAGGCCCGAGGCGAAGGCGCGCGGATAGCCCGAGGCCGCCATCATGGGCACGAAAATGGTGCCGATGATGGCCAGACAGGCCGTGGCAGAACCGGAAATGGAGCCCAGGAAAGCCGCGAAGATGCAGATGGCCACGGCCATGCCGCCGGGCAGATGCCCCACCAGGCGGTTGATGCAGTCCCGCAGATGCCCCATGCCGCCGCTGGAAAGAATCAGATTGCCCGCAAAGATGAAAAAGGGCATGGCCAGCATGGGATAGCCGCTGATGGTGGTGAAGAAGATCTGGGAAATGTTGCCTACCGGGAAATCCATGACGTGGATCATGATGGCTATGGAGCCGATGCTGAACGTCACGCACAGCGGTGTTCCCAAGAGGAAAAGGATGACAATGGCCAGCAGGGCGAAGTAGACGAAAGTGTCCATGCCGTTCTCCTAGAGCATTTCAACTTTGAGAATGCACATTCTCAAAGTTTTTAAGACGCTCACTCCGGCGCTTAACCGCGCAAATAAATTGCGCTTACGCCTTCGTGGCGTGCGTCTGCTTACGCAGGATCGTCAGCGGAAAAACGTGGTTTTCGCTGAGCCCCGGCGTCTGCGCCGCCGCAACACCTTACGTTTTTTGTGTGTCTATTTTTTTAAATTAGACACCGGATTGAAACGGATAGCGGGCGGGGATTGCGGGTTTTATTCCCCCGGCTCTTTTTCTTCAGGCGCGTATTTGCCGCGGACCACGACCCAGAGCCGGTACACGGCGAATACGGTGAACATGGCCATGCCCAGGCCCACGCAGCTTTCCACCAGCCAGCGCGGTACGGGCACGCAACGGACAATATTCATATTGAATTCAATGCATTGGGAAATGAAGACAAAGCCGCTCCAGCTGATGACCACGCCGAACGCGATGGTGGCGAAGCAGCTGATGATATCGCAGGCCTTGCGGGCGGGCCCGGGCAGGGCGTTGCGGAGCATGTCCACTGAAACGTGGTCTCCGTCGGGCAGAATGGGCCCGGCCACCATCATGACGGCCCAGATGGTCAGCCAGACAGGCAGGTCGTACATGAGGTCGATGGAAAAATGGAAAAGGGTGCGGCAGACGATTTCCGCGAAATTGACAAGAATGCCCGCAAAGAAGACCAGACCCCAGAATTCGATCCAGCGGCGCTTGAGTTTGGCCCCGGCATGGCTGTGTTGTGACATGGCTCTTCCCCTTTCCGCCGCATTGCGGCGGACGGGCCGGGCGCGGCCGGTACGGGCATGCCGTCCCCGCCGCGCCCGGCCGTAAACGGGTTATCCGGCGGTGGTCCTGATGGCCTCCAGCAAGGCGGGGTCCACGCCCCTGACGAATTCGTCCGTGGCCTGCCGCAGGACGGCTTCCCACTCGGCGCGGGCCTCGGGGATCATCTTCACCAGGATGGTGTCCGGATTTTCATCCCACCACTTGAGGATGCGCTGCTCCTCGTCCTCGAAATACTGGTGCACGTCCGTGGCCGCGATGACGAATTCCAGGGCCTTGCGTTCGCTTTCGGGCAGGGAATCCCACCACTTGCGGTTCACCACCAGAGCCTGCGGGCAGAAGCCCAGGGGCACGGGAAGCATGTACCTGGTCTGGCGGGGCAGATCATAATAGGTGTAGCCGAAGATATCGTTGGTCAGGCCCTCGATCATGTTGGTCTGCAGGGCGGAAACCACCTCGGTATACGGCAGGGCCACGCCCACCAGGCCGAGGGCCTTGAAGGCATTGGCGTAGGACTGCTGGCCGGAATAGCGGATCTTCTGATTCTTCATGGCCGCCAGAGAGTCCGCCGGGCCGTTCTTGGTCCAGATCCAGAAGTGGCCGATGGAATTGGTCCACTTGAGAATCCTGAAGCCCTTGGTTTCAGCCAGGCTTTCCTGCTTGGCCTTCCAGGCCGGGGTGTCCATGGCCCGCAGGAAGTGGGCCATGTCCTTGAAGACGCCCGGCGCGGTGATCACCCGCCAGTCCGGGTCGAACTGCTCGATGAACTGGGGCAAGGTGTAGGTGAACTGCCCCGCGCCCGTGGCCACGGCGTTGATCGCGTCGGCCGGGGACTTCACCACGTCGCCCACCCAGCGCATCTTGTATTTGCCGCGCAGGGCGGGGTGATTCTGCATATTGAAATCAAGCGCGCCGTAATAGATGCCCACGGCCTGCCCTTCGGCATAGGAAGAGGCGGAGCTGTAGGGCTCGGGAAAAAGCAGTTTCACCTCCTTGGCCGCGGTCGAGGCCGGGCGGGCGGATCCACACAGGGTCAGGGCGCACAGCGCCAGCATGCAGGCCATGGTTTGCAACAACTTCATCGCACTCTCTCCTTGATATGGTCACTGCCGGTTATGGGGACTCCGCCCCGTGAAGCACATCGGTATCACTTGGAAAGGAGGCTGCCGGGCAGGGCCGGAATGGTTGTGGATTGCGGTTCATGACAGGGCGCATTATGGGCTTTGTTATTTTTAAAGTAAAACAATTCATTTATTATGAATAATAGGCCAAGCCGAACCGGGTGTCAAACCAGCTTCCCGGCCCGTTTCCTGCCTGCGCGGGGAAATGCGGTTTTTTTGCGAAAACTTTCTCAAAGCCTTGCCTTTCAGGCGCGAGAAGCCTTCCCAATGCGCGCCCCCTCCTTGACGTATCTCCCGCCCTGAGCTAGCTTTGCCGCAATCTAAGTGTTTGTCCCCCGCTGGAGGGCGGGGGCCGGAGGTGACCCGCGCGCTTGCCGCGCCGGGAATTGGGGTAATGTCTGTATGCAAAAGGACAAGCACATGAGGAATGGCACAACACTGCTTCTGCTGGCGGCTATGGCCCTGGCTGGCGCGGCGTGTCTGACGTCCTGGGGGGCGGGGTCTGCGTCCGCGGCTTCCCTGGAACCCACGGACAGCGGCGCGCCGTCGGCCATGGTCATCTTTCCGGTCGGCGAAAAGCCCAATCCCAAGGGCGCGGCCATGAAACCCGTGGTTTTCAACCATCTCGTCCATGAGAAAAAAGTCGAAAACTGCGAGTCCTGTCACCACACGGGCGATACCGTGGCCTGTACCACCTGTCATACGGTGGAAGGCAAAGCCGAGGGCAACTTCATCACCCTTGAGCGGGCCATGCACGCCCCCAAGATCGCCAAGCGCGCCAAGGGCAACACGCCCCAAAGCTGTGTGAGCTGTCACGAGCAGCAGCTCAAGCGGCGTGAATGCGCAGGCTGTCACGTGCTGGTCAAGCCCGTGCGCAACGACGCCTGGTGCGCCGTCTGCCATACGGTGGCTCCGTCCATGACCAAGGAGCAGATGCAGCAGGGCATCGCCGGGGATCTGCCCGCCGAACAGAACGAGGAACTGGCCGCCGAAACCGTGCTGGCCAAGAAGCCCGTGCCCTATCTCTCGCCCATGATGGCCCCCTACAAAGTGGTCATCGACGCCCTGGCCAAAAAATACGAGCCCAGCGTCTTTACCCACCGCCGCCATGTGAACTCGCTCATGGAGCGCATCAAGGACGACAAGCTGGCCCAGGCCTTCCACACCAAGCCGGAAACGCTCTGCTCCGCCTGTCACCACAACAGCCCGCTGTCGGCCACGCCGCCCAAGTGCAGCAGCTGCCACACCACGAGCATTGATCCCAAGAATCCGGACCGTCCCCGGCTCAAGGCCGCCTATCATCTGCAGTGCATGGGTTGCCACAAGGCCATGAAGGTGGGCCGTCCGAAAAATACCGACTGCACCACCTGCCATAAGCAACGCGCCCCGCAGCGCGCCGACTAGTACGGAGAAACGCATATGAATCGCAGAAAATTCCTGACCATTCTGGGCAGCGCGGGCGTGGTTTCGGCATTGGGCACGGCGAAGGTGGCCGAAGCCAGCGTGCACACCTTCCCCTACTATGACGACAGCTACGGGGTGCTGCACGACACTACCCGCTGCATCGGCTGCCGCCGCTGCGAAGCGGCCTGCAACGAGGTGAACCACCTGCGCAAGCCGGCCAAACCGTTCAGCGACCTTTCGGTTACCGACACCCGCCGCCGCACCTCGGCTTACGAGTGGACCGTGGTCAACAAATACGAGATGAACGGCAAGCCGGTGTTCCGCAAACTGCAGTGCTTCCACTGCAACGACCCGGCCTGCGCCTCGGCCTGCTTCGCCAAGTGCTTCCAGAAACTGCCCGACGGCACCGTGGCCTATGACGGCTCGCAGTGCGTGGGCTGCCGCTACTGCATGGTGGCCTGTCCCTTCTATGTGCCCGGCTTCCAGTATGACGAGGCCTTTGACCCGCTGGTGCAGAAGTGCACCTTCTGCGAGCCCCGCCTCAAGGAAGGCAAACTGCCCGGCTGCGTGGAAGCCTGTCCCGTGGACGCGCTGACCTTCGGCAGGCGCAGCGACCTGATCAAGGTGGCCCGCGCCCGCATCGCGGACAATCCCGGCAAGTACGTCAACTACATCTACGGCGAATTCGACGCCGGCGGCACCGCCTGGATGGTGCTGGCCCCGGCCGCCGAGGGAGCGCCCGTGCCGCCGGATGACCCGACACTGGCCAGCCCGGATCTGAAACAGCTCGGTCTGGACACCCACCTGGGCAACCGGCCCATGGGCGAACTGACCTACGGGGCGCTGGGCGCCGTGCCCATGATCGTGGCTTTCTGGCCCGTGCTCTTCGGCGGGGCCTACGCCATGACCAAGCGTCGCGAGGCCATGAGCAAGCTGGAACAGGACAAAATGGCGAAGGAGGCCAAGGAAGACGTGGCCGCCGCCGTGGACGCCGCCGTGCGCAAGATTGAGGAAACCGAAGGCGAAGGCGCGGCCGAGCGTGCCCGCCGGGCCATGACCGAGGCCCTGAAGGCCCGGGAAGCCGAGGCGGCGTGCTCCAAGCACGGGGAGGATAAGTAGATGGAAAACCACAGCATCGTCATTCCCACCAAGGACAAACTGTTCAATCTTGATCCGCTGCTGCGGCGGACTCCGGGCAATATCCTGACGTGGATCATCCTCACTGTGGGCCTGATCATCACCATCATCCGCTTCACCCAGGGCATCGGCTCGGTGACCAACCTGGACGACAACCAGCCTTGGGGCCTGTGGATCGGCTTTGACCTGCTCTGCGGCGTGTGCCTGGCCGCCGGCGGCTACTTCACCACCGTGGCCTGCTACGTCATGGGCATGAAGCATTTCCACTCGGCGGTGCGCCCGGCCGTGACCACGGCCTTCCTGGGCTACGCCTTTGTGGTGGTGGCCCTGCTGTACGACCTGGGCCATCCGTTGCGTCTGCCCTACATGTTCTTCTTCCCCGGCACCACCTCCGTGCTCTTTGAAGTGGGCCTGTGCGTGGCCACCTACGTCACGGTGCTCTTCATCGAATTCTCCGTGGCGCCCATGGAATGGCTGGCCCAGAAGTTCCCCTGGCTGATCAAGTGGCGCAAGCTGGTCATCCGCTGCACCATCCTGCTGACCATCTTCGGCGTGACCCTCTCCACCCTGCACCAGTCCTCACTGGGCTCGCTCTACCTCATCGCGCCTGAAAAGCTGCATCCGCTCTGGTACTCGCCCTTCATGCCCATGTTCTTCTTTGTCAGCTCCATGGCGGCCGGCGCCTCCATGGTCATCTTTGAAGGCATGTTCGCGCACAAGGGCGTGCATCAATACATGGACGCCACCCACCTGCGCGAGGCCGACGGCGTGGTGCTGAGCTTCTCGCGGGCCGCGTCCTTCATCCTCTTCGCCTACTTCATGCTCAAGCTCATCGACATGCTGGTGCAGGCCAATCTTCCCTATCTCTTCACGGGATACGGGGTCTGGTGGCTGGTGGAGATGCTCTTCTTCGTGCTGATGCCCGCCCTGCTCTACGCCAAGGGTGCGCGCGACGGCAACGTCAGCCTCTGCCGCTTCGCCTCGGCCAATGCGATCATCGGCATCGTGCTCAACCGCTTCAATGTCTCCATGATCGCCTTCAACTACAACCTGCCTCCGGCGGAACGGTACTTCCCAAGCATCTGGGAAATCTGCATCTCCATCTTCGTGGTGACCATGATCGTGACCGCATACCGCTTTATCGTCTACAATATGCCCGTGCTCTACGAACATCCCGACTTCAAGGATGCCCACTAGACACAAGGAGAAGACCATGGAATTCCACACCTTTTATGACTACTTCCTGTACACCAAGAGTTGGGCTTACGTCATGATGTTCGTCGTGCTGCCTCTCTACGTGCTGTACTGGAACTTCGTGCTCTTCCCGGACAAGAAGAAAGGCAACAACAGTCCCAAGTAGCAGGGCGCAAGCAAGGCGGGGCCGCAAGGCCCCGCCTTTTTTCATAAGGGGCTTTAGCCAGTTGAGCGAGCGTTTGCGAGCGAAACAGAAATCCACCCGCTATGCGGGTGGAAATAATTTGTTATACAAAAAACACCTTTCCCATACGATAGAGTTGTTCAAGCCCATCGTAATTTTTAAGGGAAAGGTGTTTTTATATGGGAACTCGAGTTCAAAGTTTAGCCCACACAAAATGGTTGTGCAAGTATCACATTGTCTTTTCTCCAAAATACAGGCGGAAAATAATATTTGCCAACATTCGAGAAAGTATCGGAGAAATTCTTAAGGACTTATGCAAATATAAAGGTGTTGAAATTATCGAGGGCCATCTCATGCCGGATCATGTGCACATGCTGGTGAGTATTCCTCCAAAAATCAGTGTATCAAGTTTCATGGGGTACCTGAAAGGAAAAAGCTCATTGATG
>NZ_JH114304.1:0-53920 GCF_000224635.1 Desulfovibrio sp. 6_1_46AFAA | reverse complement strand
TCATGTGCACATGCTGGTGAGTATTCCTCCAAAAATCAGTGTATCAAGTTTCATGGGGTACCTGAAAGGAAAAAGCTCATTGATGATTTTCGATAAGCATGCAAACCTGAAGTACAAATTTGGCAATAGGAAATTCTTGGCGGAAGGATATTTCGTCAGTACGGTAGGACTCAATGAGGTAACGGTCAAAAAATACATTCAGCAGCAAGAGAAGCATGATATTCTGCAAGATCGAGTAAGTACCCGAGAATACCAAAACCCCTTCCAGGGGTAAGCCAAAGCGGCAAGGGCACTGGGCTTGAACAAAGTGAAAGCCAGCGCCTTTAGACGCTGGCCGGTAACAAGCCCTTATAGGGCTGGAGCAAACCACCCGCTATGCGGGTGGTTTTGATTTGCCGCGCGTGCATCACGGGCGCGGATGTCCTTCCTTCACGATTGATGCGCAATCGCGGTTGGGTAAAACGATACCTATAAGCATATGCTGACAGCATGTTTTTGATGCGCCTGTCCCGCTGAGGTTCGCCGCCGCCCTTGCTTCGCCATTGCTCCCCTGCTATGCTGATATTTCTCCTGGCCCGACAGCTTTCCGGCGGCGCGCCCGGCGCGTCTTGCCGTTACGCCATGAATGCTTATTCTTCAGTGCAGTGAGGTCCCCGCCATGTGTCTAGCCATTCCCGTCCAGATTGTGGAACTTCAGGAAGAAGGCATGGCCCGCGTGCGCGTGGGCGAAAGCCAGACCTTTCTGACCGCTTCCGTCATGCTTTTGCCTGAACCGCCGCAGATCGGCGATTATGTCATTCTCCACGCCGGGTTCGCCCTGCATACCATGACGCCCCAGGAGGCTCAGGACAGCCTCGCAGCCCTGCGCGAACTGGCCGAAGCCATGGAGGGCACGCCGGCCCCGTTCTAGCCCGGATTAACGTTGGGAATTATCATTCTCAACGTTGGCGCTGCCTTCAGCCTATCTCTGCTGTCGTCATCCGTAAGGCGGCATAGCCGCCAACGACTGACGCTCGTGGCTGACGTCAGCTCTCGCAGCCGCCGGAGCGATTCCAACGTGAAATTGCTCTGAGGCCGCCTCTCCGCACAGTGTATGCCGACAAGCCCACGCCCGGGAAGGCCGCAGAAAAGCGGCCTTCTTGACTTTAGGGCGCTCTTTGCCCACACTAGAGCGATTTTTCTTTCGCCCGCATCCTCTTCTGCCCTCGGGCCGGGCACAGCCGCTGGGAGCCAGCATGAGTGACTACAAAAAAACCCTGAATCTTCCGCAAACCGCCTTTCCCATGAAGGCCAATCTGGCCCAGCGCGAGCCGGAAACCCTCAAGAAGTGGGACCAGATCAACGCCCGCGAAGCCATGGTCGAGGCTTCGGGCAGCCGTGGCGCCTATGTGCTGCACGACGGGCCGCCCTACGCCAACGGGCACATTCACATGGGCACGGCGCTGAACAAGATTCTCAAGGACATTGTGGTCAAATCCCGCAACATGCAGGGCTACGCCTCCCGCTATGTGCCGGGCTGGGATTGCCACGGCCTGCCCATCGAGCACAAGGTGGAGCAGGAACTCAAGGAAAAGAAAAAGACCCTGCCCGCCCATGTGGTGCGCAAGCTCTGCCGCGACTACGCGGCCAAGTGGATCGACGTGCAGCGCAAGGAATTCAAGCGGCTGGGCGTGCTCGGGGACTGGGACGATCCCTACATGAGCATGAAGCCCGCCTATGAGGCCACCACGGCGCGCGAACTGGCCGATTTTGTGGAAAAGGGCAGCGTGATCCGCGCCAAGAAGCCCATCTACTGGTGCTGCTCCTGCCATACGGCTCTGGCCGAAGCCGAGGTGGAATACTACGACCACACTTCCCCCTCCATCTACGTGCGCTTTCCCCTGCCCGACGCGGGCCTGGGCAAAGTCTTCCCGCAGGCTGCCCCTTCCCGCGCCTATGTGGTCATCTGGACCACCACGCCCTGGACCCTGCCGGACAATATGGCCGTCTGCCTGCATCCGGAATTCACTTACGTGCTGGTGGAGGCCGGGGGCAGCCAGTATCTGCTGGCCGAGGAACGCCTCGCGCCCTGCGCCGCCCTGTTCGGCTGGAACGATCCCAAAATTCTGGGCCGGGCCACGGGCGCGCAGCTCGAAGGCCTGGTGGCCCGCCATCCCTTCTACGACCGTCCCTCGCCCCTGACCCTGGGCCTGCACGTGACCCTGGACACGGGTACCGGCTGCGTGCACACCGCGCCGGGCCACGGCCGCGAGGACTACGAAGTGGGCCTCAAGTACGGCCTGGACATTTATTCTCCCCTGGACGACGCGGGCCGTTTTCTGCCCACAGTGGAATTTTTCGCCGGGCTCACGGTCACCGAAGCCAACCCCAAGGTCATTGAAAAGCTCAAGGAAAAGGGCGCGCTGCTCCAGGAAGGCAAAATTCAGCATTCCTATCCGCACTGCTGGCGCTGTAAAAATCCGGTGATCTTCCGGGCCACCACCCAGTGGTTCATCAGCATGGAGAAAAACGACCTGCGCAAGCGGGCCCTGGAGAGCATCGACAAGGACGTGCAGTGGATTCCGGCCTGGGGCCGGGACCGCATCTACAATATGATCGAATCCCGGCCGGATTGGTGCATTTCGCGCCAGCGCCAGTGGGGCGTGCCGATCCTGGCCCTGCGTTGCGAGGACTGCGGCGAGGCCTGGAACGATCCCGCCTGGATGCGCGACATCAGCGACCGCTTCGCCAAGCACCCCACGGGCTGCGACTACTGGTACGAGGCGGACCTGAGCGAGATCGTGCCCGACGGCCTGAAGTGCCCGCACTGCGGCGGCAGCCACTGGACAAAGGAAAGCGACATCCTGGACGTCTGGTTCGACTCCGGCACCAGCTTCGCGGCCGTGCTGGAAGCGCGGCCAGAGCTCTCCTACCCGGCGGACCTCTACCTGGAAGGCTCGGACCAGCATCGCGGCTGGTTCCACAGTTCCCTGCTGGTGTCCGAGGGCACGCGCGGGCGGCCTCCCTACCGCTCGGTGCTGACCCACGGCTACGTGGTGGACGGCGAAGGCCGCAAGATGTCCAAATCCATCGGCAATGTCATCGCCCCGCAGGAACTCATCGAGAAGTTCGGGGCCGAGATCGTGCGCCTCTGGGTTTCCTCGGTGGAATACCGCGAAGACATCCGCATTTCGGACCAGATCCTGGGCCGTCTGGTGGACGCCTACCGCCGCATCCGCAACACCTGCCGTTTCATCCTGGGCAACATCGACGGCCTGAGCCAAGCGGACCTGCTGCCCCTGGAGCAATTGCTGCCCCTGGACCGCTTTGCCCTGGACGTGGCCGCGCGCATGCACGAGCGCGTGCAGCAGGCCTACACGGACTTTGAATTCCACAAGGTCTACCACAGCCTGCACAATTACTGCGTCACGGATCTCTCCTCCGTTTATCTGGATATCCTCAAGGACCGCCTCTACGCCTCGGGCGCGACCAGCCGGGAACGCCGCTCGGCCCAGACGGCCCTGTGGCACATTCTGCGTCTGCTGCTGCGCGACATGGCTCCGGTGCTCTCCTTCACAGCCGAGGAAATCTTCAGCCACCTTCCGGCGGACCTGCGCGGGCCCGAACCCACGGTCTTCGCCCTGCAGGCCGTGTCCGGCGAGGAATTTCTGCTGCCCGAAGGCCGGCGCGACGACTGGAACGTGCTGCTGGCCGTGCGCGGCGCGGTGACCAGGGCCATTGAACCCCTGCGCCGCGACGGCGTGGTGGGCCATTCCCTGGATACGCGGGTCACGCTCTACCTGGCCGACGAGTTGCGCGAGCGCCTGGAAAGCCTGAACACGGACCTGCGCGCGGTCTGCATCGTCTCCCAGTTGGAACTGGCCCCCCTGGCCGAGGCTCCGAAAGATGCCTACAGCGACAGCGAAGTGTCCGGCCTGGCCATCGGCGTGGAAAAGGCCCACGGCGAAAAGTGCGAGCGCTGCTGGATTTACAGCACGGAACTGGGCACGGACCCGGCCCATCCCACGCTTTGCCCGCGTTGCGCGGCGGTGCTCAAAAACCTTCCCCTCGGGGAGCAGGAAGGACGCGCGGCCGAATGAGACGGCGCTATCTGATTTTGGGCGGCCTGGCCGCGCTGGCCTTTGTGCTGGACCAGCTCAGCAAATGGTGGGTCATGACCGCCATTCCCGAGCACCGGCCCGTGGTGGTGATCCCCGGTTTCTTCGACCTGATCAACATCCGCAACCGGGGCGCGGCCTTCGGTTTTCTGAACCGCTCGGACATTGAATGGCAGTTCTGGCTCTTCCTGGCGGCCACCGTGGTGGCGGCCTGGGCCATCATCGCCCTGGTGCGCGGCTCACGCCATCAACCCTGGCTTTTCGCCGGGCTGGGCCTGGTGCTGGGCGGTGCTCTGGGCAACCTGGCGGACCGCCTGCGCTTCCGGGCCGTGGTGGATTTTCTGGATTTTTACTGGGGCGACTGGCACTGGCCCGCCTTCAATGTGGCGGATATGGCCATCTGTATCGGCGCCTTTCTGGCCTGTCTGGTCATCTGGCGCAAATCGCCGGAAAACGCGCGGGACGGCGCGTCCGCCCGCGGCACGTCCGGCACGGGGAGAAAAGCATGACCTTTGCCTGGTGGCATCCGCTGGTAGCCTTGATTCCCATGCTTCCCAGCTTCTGGAGCATCTGGCACATCTGGAGTCATGAGTTCGAGACGCCCCAGCAACGTGCGCTCTGGCTGGTGCTGGTGGTCTTTCTGCCGGTACTGGGCGGCATCATCTACATATTTACGGGCCGCACCAAGGCCTGTGGAAAAATTCAACGCTGAAACGAGGCTATCATGAACAGATCCCGTTCTTCCCATCTCCTGCTCCTGGGCTGCGCCAGTCTGTTGCTGGGCGCCTGCGTGCAGAGCGGCTCCGGCGGCGGCAGCACCCTGAATCTGGAACAGCAGGTGCAGCAGCACGACATGCAGCTCAGACAATTGCAGCCCGCCCAGGCCGACGCCTGGAACCAGCTCCAGGCCATGCGGCAGGAGTTGAACACCCTCAAGGGCCAGATGGACGATCTGCAGAATGTGGGCGGCGCGCGCGCCCTGGTGGAACGCGTCAATCGCCATGATGCGGCCCTGCGCCAGGTGGAGAGCAGCATGGCCCTGAATCTCAATCTGGGCGATCCCCTGCCGTCCACGCCCGTGTCGGCGGCTGCGCCGACGACTCCGGCCGTGCCCATGACTGGGACCGCGAACACGCCGTCGTACGGCCAGCCCGAAGCAACCTACGGCCAACCGGCCCAGGGCGGCATGCCCGCGGGCAGTCCCGGCTACACGGCGGCCGTGCCTGCGGGCACACAGCCCTATCAGGGCCAGCAGGCGGCCCAGCCCGCCCAGGCTCCCAACGCCGGCACCTGGGGCCAGCCCTCGCCCCAGCCCGTGGTGCAGGCCCCGCAGAAGGACATTTCCCTGGCCCTCTTCGACGCGGGCGTCAATGCCTTCAACGCCCGCAAGTACGAGGAAGCCCAGCGCTCCTTCACGGACTTTCTGAAAAATTACAAGGACCACAACCTGGCCCCGGAAGCCCAGTACTACCTGGCGGAGTGCTACTTCCAGCGCAATCAGTTCGCGGACGCGGCCCTGGCCTATGATACGGTGATCAAAAAATATCCCAAGTCCACGCGCACGCCCGGCGCCTATCTGAAGCAGGGCATCAGCTTCAGCAAAATCAACCAGGGGGCCGCGGCCAAAGCCCGGATGCAGGAACTGATCAAGAAGTTCCCCAATTCACCGGAAGCCGCCCGCGCCAAGAGCTTTTTGAAGACCAACAAGTAAGCGGTCATTTTCGTCCGGAGTGTGTTTTGCCGCCGGGCCTGTCCCGGCGGCAAAACGTCTCACGGCGGAGAGCGGCTCAGGCATGAAATGTGTGAACCGCTCCGGCAAGGGTTTGCAGCCAACCCCTTGTCATGACAAGGGGTACAGACTCTGAGGGGCCCGGCCCCCTACTCGCAGCACTCTAACCTTTCGGCAGGGCCGGAAAGGGGAACGGGATGGCGGACCACGCAGATGAGCCGACCGTGTACAGACAGTTGAGCACGGACATGCGCCAGGGGCTGAAGGATATTTACCAGCAGATTTCCACGGCTTCCAGCGATCAGGCTTCGCCCGTGCCCGAAACGGACGCCCTGTTCCACGAGGCTTCGGACCAGTTGGGGGAAGTGCTCAAAGCCACGGAAACAGCCACCATGAGCATCATGGAAATCGTGGAGAAGCATCTGGATCTCCAAGCCGAAAGCGCGGAACTGCTGGCCGCCGTGCGGGAAGGCACGGCCACGGAATGCCAGAAGGCCCGCCTTGCCGAGATCAACAGCCAATTGGGCGATGATCTCACCAGCCTGCTGACCACCCTGAGTTTTCAGGACATCACGGGCCAGCGGATCAAACGGGTGGTGGCGGCTCTGAACAAGATTGAAAACAGCGTGGTGGAGCTCTATGTCTCTTCCGGCCTGATCATGGACGGCGCGGAAAAAGACCCGGCCAAGAACGCCCAGGCCCTGAAAGAGGAAGCCAGCAAGGCTGTGGAGGATTTCCGCCAGAACCGCAAGGTCGTTTCCTCGCTCAACGGTCCCAAGAAAGGCGTCTCTCAGGGGGCCATCGACGATATGCTGGCCCAGTTGGGCATGTAGTGTCTAATTTAAAAAATTAGGCACACAAAACCTAGAGGGTCTTGCGGCGGCGCAGCCGCCGTGAGTCAGCGAAAAACCACGTTTTTTCTCTGACGATCCTCCGAAAATTGAGAGCAGAACTCTACTCAAAATTTTTGCAATCAGAGTAATCCCGGATTCCGGCATTTGAAAAGCAAACAGCCCGCCGATGGTTTTCACCACGGCGGGCTGTTGTTTTACAGGGCTGTTACTCTTCAAAGCCTGTTGGCCACTACGAGAAATTTTGTTCTCTGCCAAGGAAGGAAGACTTTTTATGGAAGGAGTGTACTCTTGTGGTACTCGGCCGGAATAAAAAGTCTTTCTGACGCAGGCAGAGGGCGAAAGGGCCGTAGTGCCAACAGACTTAGGCCAGAACCGTCTTGCCCAACTCCAAGGCCTTAAGATTGGACTCCTGCAGCTTAGCGGGCAGAAACTTCTTGATGGCCGCTTCCAAGGCGTCCACGCCGAAAGGCAGCACGCCGGAGGCGCAGACCGCGCTCAGCAGCACGGTATTGCCGCTCTGGGCCGAACCGGCCCGGAGTCCCAGCTCGCGGCAGGGAATGAAGCGGCATTGCCCCGCCACCAGCCGGGTCTGTTCCTCAATATAGGCCATGTCAGGATAGCCGGCCTGTCCCAGGGAGACGCTGACCGGCGGCAGGGGATCGCTGCTGGAAAACACCGTTCCGCCGGGCCGCAGATAGGGCAGGCCGCGCAGGGTTTCCAGAGGTTCAAAGCCCAGCAGCACATCGGCCTCCCCGAAGTCCAGTTTGGGCGAACGCCAGCCGCCCAGCAACAGCACGGATTCCACCACGCCGCCGCGCTGGGCCATGCCGTGCACTTCCCCGGCCACCACATCCAGACCGGCCTGCAGAGCCGTACGCGCCAGCAGGGTAGTCGCCGTCAACGTGCCCTGGCCGCCCACGCCGGTGAAATAAATCCGCATCCGTTTTTGCTTGTCGTGTGCTTTCATTGTTTCACCACTCAGCGCTTTTTGGCTTTAAAGGCCGTGGGAGCGATCTGCAGGCAGATCATGCAGCCGGAACACAGGGTTTCATCCACCGCCAGATTGTCGCCCTGGCGATAAAAGGCCGGACAGGCCAGCTGCTCCAGGCAGCGCAAGGCTTCCTCGCCCTGCTGCACCACCTGGGCCACCTGGGGCTGCCCTTTCTTGAGGCGACGACGGGCATAGAGCACGCACGGCTCCTCGGCGATGAGCACCCGCACCCCGGACTTGTCCTTCATTTCCTCCAGGGCCTTGGTCACGGCCTTGAGATTGAAGGCCTTTACCTTGACGCATTCGGTCACGCCCAGGCCGCGCACCACGGCTTCCATATCCATATGCACGCTCATGTCGCCGAGCATTTCCTGCAGCATGCCGGGATTGGGCTGATGGCCGGTCATGGCCGTGGTGCCGTTGTCCAGAACGACCAACAGCAGATCGTGGTGGTTGAAGACCGCATTCGCCAAGCCGGTCATGCCGGAGTGGAAAAAGGTGGAGTCGCCGATGAAACCCACCACCGGCTTGCCCGAAGCCCGCGCAAAGCCGCTGCCCGCCGAAATGGACGAGCCCATGCAGACCAGAAAGTCCGCGGTGCGCAGGGGCGGCAGCAGGCCCAACGTGTAGCAGCCGATGTCGCTGGAATAGATGGCTTCGTCCCCGAAGACCTGACGCACGGCATAGTAAACGGCGCGGTGCGAACAGCCGGGGCAGAGGTTGGGCGGACGGCCCGGCAGCTGCGCCTCTACTGGACGCGCGGGCTTGGCCGGACAAGGGCAGTCCAGCCAGGCGGACAGGCGACGCAGCACCAGGGTGGTGGAATATTCCCCCTGGCCGGTCAGATTTTCATTCTTGCCCTCAATGCGCACGTTCAGGCCGCGCCGCTGGGCCAGGGCGCGCACGTCCTGTTCCAGCAGGTCCGCGCCTTCCTCCAGCACCAGCACCCGGTCGCATTTCTGGAGGAACGCGACGATCATTTCGCTGGGCAGGGGCCAGGTCATGCCCAGTTCCAGCACGCGCACGCGGTCTTCCCAACCGCCGCTGGCCAGGGCGTCGGCCAGGTAATTGCGGGCCACGCCGCTGGCGATGATCCCCAGGCGGGTCTGTCCGGCGGGTTCGCGCTCCACGTTGAAGCGGCTGCCCTCGGCGATCTGGCGGGCCTTTTCCAGGTTGGCGTCCAGAGCCAGATGACGGCGGCAGGCCACGGCGGGCACCGGCACAAAGCGTCCCGGCTCGCGCTTGAAGGCCACCTTGGGCTGGGGCGCGGGCAGATCGTCAAAATCCACGGGTCCGCGCATATGGCTGACCCTGGTGGTAGTGCGCAGCATGACCGGCTGTTGCAGTTCGCGGGCCAGACGGAAGGCCTCGCGGGTCATTTCCTTGGCTTCCTGAGCCGAAACGGGCTCAAAACAGGGCAGAGAGGCGAAACGGGCGTAATGGCGGTTGTCCTGCTCGTTCTGGCTGGAATGGCAGCCGGGGTCGTCGGCCGTGAGCACCACCAGACCGCCGGGCAGGCCGATATAGGCCGAGGTAAACAGGGGATCGGCGGCCACGTTGAGGCCCACATGCTTCATGGCCACCAGGCTCATGGCGCCGCCCAAGGCACCGCCGGCGGCCACTTCCATGGCGACCTTCTCGTTGATGGAGTATTCCAGCCGGTAGCGGCCCTCACCGCCCAAGCGGAGGAAGGTGTCGGCCACTTCCGAGGACGGCGTGCCCGGATAACAGGAAACCATGTGCACGCCCGCTTCCAGAGCGCCGCGCACGATAGCTTCATTGCCCAATAACAGATGGCGCTCCCCACGGGCGCCGCGCAACAGCGGATCGTTGCTCATGCTTCCTCCAGACCCTGCGCGCGTGCCGCGCGGGCCGCAAATGGATACCCCCAGCCGGACTTTTCCGCCCCGGCGTCGCCGGGCGCGGTCGGCGTCCGGCACGCATTACGGCGTATTCGTGTCTAATTGGGAAAATCAGACACACAAAACCCGTAGGGTTTGCGGCGGCGTAACCGCCGTGAGTCAGCGAAAAACCACGTTTTTTCGTTGACGATCCTGCGAAAATTTCGAGCATGGCCATGCTCGAAATTTTCGCAATCAGACACTAGTTCTGAACCGGCTTTTCAGGCGCGCTCCCGGCGGCGGGAACCAGCGCCTCGGCCCGGACGCGGAAATACTCCCCGTCAAGACCGTTCACTTCCTGAGCCAGGGCCTGGTAGGTCTTGGCAGCCAGATCCTTCTGCCCCGCCCTGGCGGCGGCTTCGGCCAGCATCTGGCGCAGCTGGACGGAACGGTTTTCACCCGGCAGGCGCGCTTCCAGGCCCTGCAGCAAGGTCAGGGCCTCGGCGTTCTTGCCCGCCTTGAGCAGGCTTCCGGCCTCGCCCAGGGCGGCGGCCAGACCCAGCGCGCCGTCGGCGTCCAGCTTGGCGGCTTTGGCGTAAACCTCGGCGGCAACAGCGGCGTCCCCGCTCTCCAGGGCGCTCTGGGCCCAGGCCAACAGCACGGAAAGGCGCACGTCGGACGGGGCCTTGTCGGCCAGGGCGGCCAGGGCCTTGAGGCGTTCCTGCCCCTGCATGGTCATGCTGACGCGCGCCAGTTCCTGGCGGGCGTCCTCGTTCTTGCCGCCGCTGTACCAGCGCCAGATGCCCGTGCCTGCCAGGACCAGCAGAAAGAGGATCACCACACCGGCGATAATGCCCGCATGGCGCAGCATGAACTGCAGGAGGGGCGCGCTTTCGGAACTGACTTCAGCCTGCAGATCGCGAAACAGGGGCGAAGTCTCCTCGCCTTGATTCTTTTGCGGATTCATGTATCAAAAACTCCTTAGGGAGACGGAACTGCCCAAAGCCGGAAGCCCGCGACGCGGGCAGGCTGTTCCTGACGGAACTATTTACATAGGCCAAAGCCAGCCTCCCTGTCAAAATAAATATCCCCGCCGCTCACGGCGGCGCAAAGGAGCAGCCATGACGCCTGCGGAAGAAATGGAACGCCTGGCCGCGCGGGCCCGTGAAGCGGCCCGGGCCATGAGCCGGGCCTGCGCCGAAATCAAGACGCGGGCCCTGATCGGACTGGCGGACCAGCTGGCCGCGCGGGAAGAGGAAATCCTGACCGCCAACCGCAAGGATCTGGACGCGGCCCGCGCCGCGGGCCTGGATGCCCCGCGTCTGGACCGCCTGACCCTGACCCCGGCCATCATGGCCGAGATGCGCGCGGCCTGCCTGCATGTGGCCCAGCTGCCCGATCCCGTGGGCGTCACGGAACAGCAATGGCAACAGCCCAACGGCCTGCTGGTGGGACGCATGCGCATCCCCCTCGGGGTCATTGCCATGATTTACGAGGCCCGGCCCAATGTGACCATCGACGCGGCCATCCTCTGCATCAAGGCGGGCAACGCGGTGATTCTGCGCGGCGGCAGCGAGGCCCTGCATTCCAACACGGCGCTGGCCGGGCTGCTGCAAACGGCCCTGTCCGACGCGGGCCTGCCGCCCCAGGCCGCGCAGCTGGTGGGCATCACGGACCATGCGGCGGTGACGGCCCTGTGCAAGCTGGACCGGTACATCGACGTCATCATCCCGCGCGGCGGCGAAGGCCTGGTGCGCGCCGTCACCGAAGCGGCCGCCATGCCGGTGCTCAAGCACTTCAAGGGCGTCTGCCACGCCTTTATCGACGCGGATGCGGATCAGGATCAGGCCCTGGAGATCGTCTTCAACGCCAAGGTGCAGCGGCCCGGCGTGTGCAACGCCCTGGAATGCCTGCTGGTGCACAAGGACGCGGCAACGAACTTTCTGCCGCTGGCGGCAGCGAAACTGGGCGCCGCCGGGGTGGAATTCCGGGCCTCCCCGGAAGCCCTGCCCCTGCTCGGCCCCGGTGCCGTGCTTCTGCAGCCCGAGGATCTCGGCCAGGAGTTCCACGCCCTGATCCTGGCCGTGCTCGTGGTGGACGATCTGGACGCGGCCCTGGACCACATCGCCCGTTACGGCTCCAACCACACCGAAATCATCTGCACCCGCGACTACGGCCACGCCATGCGTTTTCTGCGCGAGGCCGACGCCTCCATGGTGGCGGTCAACGCCTCCAGCCGTTTTAACGACGGCGGCCAACTGGGCCTGGGCGCGGAAATCGGCATTTCCACCTCCAAGCTGCACGCCTACGGCCCCATGGGCGTGCAGGAGCTGACCACCACCAAATTCGTGGTGCTGGGCCAGGGGCAGGTACGGCAGTAAATGACGGCGCACGGCGTCCGGCGTCCGGGCCGGGCCATTCTGGGCGGCAGTTTCAATCCGCCGCACGTGGGTCATCTGCGTCTGGCCGTGGAGGCGCGCGAGGCACTGGGCGACCTGGTGCAGGGTGTGGATATGGTGCCCTGCGCCCAGCCGCCGCACAAGAAAACCGGGCACCTGCTGCCCTTTGAGCTGCGCGCCGCCATGCTGGAGGCGGCCCTGGCCCCCCTGCCCTGGCTGCGCTGCAACCGTCTGGAAGCCCTGCGGGACGGCCCCTCCTACACCTGGGACACCTTGCAGGCCTATCGCGCGGCGGAGCCGGACACGGACTTCTATTTTCTGCTGGGCAGCCCGGATTTCGCCCTGCTGCCCACCTGGCACCAGGGCCTGGAACTGCCCCGGCTCTGCCACTTCGTGGTGGTGCCGCGCGGCGATCTCACAGCCGAGGAATTCACGGACATGACCAGCGCCCTCTGGCCCGAGGCCCGCGAACACCCGCCTGTTCTGCCCGGAGGCCGCTGCATGGCCCTGCCCGGCGGCGGGCTGGCGCATTTTCTGCCGCTGCCCTGGCTGGCCGTGAGCGCCTCGCGCATCCGCGAACTCTGGCTGGCCGGACGCAGTGTGGATTATCTGGTGCCGAGAGCCGCGCTGAATCTTTTGCAGTCCCACCGACAGGCCATCGCGGCGCATTGGCAGGAGGCAAAATAACCATGCTCACCGTCGCGCCCAAGGAAGTGCGTGAAAATATCGCCCGCGCCAACGGCTATCTGCGCCGCAATGAAGTGAAGCGGGCCCTGACCTCCATGAGCGCGGCCCTGCGCCAATACGCGGGCCTGCAGCTGACGCGCGCGGCCAGGGCGGAGCTGGACATCCAGATCAGCGAATTTCTGAGCGCCCTGGTCCATCATCAGAGCATGCAGCCTCTGCTCGACCCCGCCCAAAGCGGCATCCCCCGCGAGATTTTCTATCATCAGGGCAAGGAAAGCGCCCTGGCCACCGTGCTGGACGGCCTGGCCAAAATTTTGCGGGAAGAGGCGGAGAATTCCATCCGGCAGGAAGCCGAAGCGCGCCTGGAACGCAAAAAAAATCTGATCCGGACCGGCGTGCAACTGATACACGAAGGCCAGCCCGCCAAGGGACGCGCTTTTCTGAAACGCGTGGCCGAAGAATTCAGCGACGAGGAAGGCATCCGCATCCAGTTGGGCCAGATTTTCACCGCCGCCGGACAATATACGGAAGCCGCCGAAATGTATGAGGAAGCCATGCAGGCTCAACCCCGTGAAGCGGCGGCCTACACCGGAGCCGTGGCCGCCTGGCTGAAACTGCGTGAATTCGAAAAGGCCGAAAATATCTACAAGGCCGTTCTGCGCACTTTCGGCGGCCATCCCTCCACCTTCGGCAAAATGGCAAAAATGTATTTGGAGTGGCATCGGCGCGCCCAGGCCGAGGATACGGCCCTGCGCGCCCTGCAGGCCGATCCGCGGCAGGCCGATGCCCTGGAAGTCATGGCGGTGCTGGACAAAAAGTAATCATGCGGACGCGTGGGGGTGTTCGGCGCCGCAATCGTACAGAAGCCATAAGCATACGCCCTGCCTCAGACGCGGTGCAGCCACGCCGGACGGCATCGGGTATCCGGCGAAAAAAGCCCGCGCGGCGTTGCCTTTCACGCGAAAGTACGCTAGAAGGTTTCTCCGATTCCGCTGTGGCAATTTGCCCGGCGCGACTCCGCCATACGACGCGGAGGGGTAGCGAAGCGGCCGTAACGCGCTCGACTCGAAATCGAGTTATCGGTTAATAGCCGGTACGTGGGTTCGAATCCCACCCCCTCCGCCACTAGATGATTTCAGGAACTCCCATTTCATTGAATGCCAAGGCATTTGAAACGAAACGGGAGTTTTTTTGTTCCATAAAGAAATTTTGTCAAAAATTTACCATAAAAACTAGAGAGTAAGAAACGTGGCTTTGCCTACAATTCAATTCTCATTTTTGAGCTCCGTTGCTCTTGAAAAGACTTCAGGCTGTTGCACATAATGTGCAGCAGCCTCTTCTTTTATACCGCTTCTTCCCTCTGTCGGCGACAGACGGCAAACTCACCCAACCGCATCCCTGACGGTGTTCCTCAATGCGGCATAGTCACACGGCATGACATTGCACAGTGCCGTCAATCTGTTCAGGCATACAGTTTTCTGATTTCCGAAAGTCTTGTCGAGTTTTTTGGTGGCGACGACATAAAAAGCCCACTGGCTCAGATCTAGGGGATCGATGGTCTTCCGGTCTCTATGCTTCAAGACGCAAAAAACATACACGTCAGCCTGGCGCTTTTTCTCTTCGGCGTATGCTGTTCCATCCCAATAACGCGTTTGCGGAATATTAAAAGTAATGGTTGAAAACTTTTTTTGCTCCCATGACTGAATATATGCCGAAGTTTTGACCTCAACTCGTATTCCCTCAGGGGAAAGCAGATCAAAACTTTCCCAGGTCGGGCTGGTCTCCATATGGCAGCCGATAGCCGTCGCCACTATATATTCGGCCAGTTTTCCCCGCTCCGTATTGCCGACGAGATCGGAAAAGGCCCAGGCCCAAAAATCTTGAAGGGTACGCTTTGGTTCCAAGCCCACAAAGGATTCCTTGCCGTCTTTGCGTCTGACTTCCATCGCAGGAAACTGAGACATAACATCACCTATGGGTACGCGGGGTTTGGCTCAACGTCCGGCGACAATCCGCCGCTTGAGCAAATGGACTCATACCTTTCCGTAACATGCCCGTCGTGTATGGTGAAGTCCGAGCGTCGCCCAGGCCCCGCCCTTGACATCGCCGCCCTCTTCCACAAGCATGCGGGAAAAACCGCCACTGCTTGCGAGGACGCCATGACCTACGATCTTTCCTGCTTCAAAGCCTATGACATCCGGGGCCGCGTGCCGGACGCTCTCAATCCCGGCCTGGCCCGTGCCCTGGGCCAGGCCGTGGCGGACGTGCTGGGCGCGCGTTCCGTGGTACTGGGTCGCGACGCCCGTCTGTCCGGACCAGAGCTGCGCGACGCCCTGGCCCAAGGACTGCTGGCCGCCGGGGCGCGGGTCACGGATCTGGGCCTCTGCGGTACGGAAGAAATCTACTACGCCGCCGCCAACCAGCCTTTTGACGCCGGGATCATGATCACCGGCAGCCACAACCCGGCGGACGAAAACGGCTTCAAACTGGTCCGCGCCGGGGCCGTGCCGATAAGCGGGGATTCCGGCCTGTACGAACTCAGGGAGCGCGTGGCCCGGCTGCTTGAAACGCAAGCTCCGCGGAATGCGCCCGCGCCGGGCGCGCTTTCCAACGTGCGCCCGGCCTGTTTCAGGCCGGACTATCTGAACTGGCTGCTGGACTACAGCGGCGCGCGGGATGCGGCAGACTCGGGCAGGCCTTTAAAAATCGCGGCCGACGCGGGCAACGGCTGCGCCGGGCTGGTGCTGCGCGAGCTGGCCCCGTCCCTGCCCTTTGACTTTGTCTGCCGCCAGATGGAACCGGACGGGCATTTCCCCAACGGCGTGCCCAATCCCCTTTTGCCGGAAAAACGCCAGGCCACGGCCGAAGCGGTGCGCCGGGCCGGTGCGGACCTGGGCATTGCCTGGGACGGGGATTTCGACCGCTGCTTCTTTTACGACAGCGAGGGCCGCTTCATTGAGGGCTATTATCTGATCGGCCTGCTGGCCGGGGAACTGCTGCGGCGCTTTCCGGGCGGCAAGGTCATCCACGACACGCGGGTCTACTGGAACACGCGCGAAATGGTTCTGGCCGCCGGAGGCACGCCGATCATGGGCAAGACCGGCCACGCCTTCATGAAGGAACGCATGCGCGCCGAAGACGCGGTTTACGGCGGCGAAATGAGCGCCCACCACTATTTCCGGGATTTCGCCTACTGCGATTCGGGCATGCTGCCCTGGCTGCTCATCGCCGCGTTGCTCAGCCGCTCGGGCGCATCCCTGGCCGAACTGGTCAGCGAGCGTATGGCCGCCTATCCCTGCAGCGGCGAAATCAACCGGCGGGTGGCCGACGCGCCCCGGCTGATGCAAAAACTCCGCGACCGCTATGCGGATGGGGCCCTGCACGAGGACCACCTGGACGGCGTCAATCTGGAGTTCGCGGACTGGCGCTTCAACCTGCGCATGTCCAACACCGAGCCCCTGTTGCGCCTGAATGTGGAAAGCCGCGCCGATCCCGCGCTGCTGGAGGACAAGACCAGCGAACTGCTGGGCCTGCTGGACGCCGAGGAAGGCACGACCCCGGCCTGAGCCGGGGTCGGCGTCTCGCCTATTTTTCGGAACCCCAGAGGGCTTTCAGGTTGTCGGCCAAGGCTTGCGCCAGCAACGCGGCATCCGAGCCCACGCTGATAAAGGTGTAGCCCATTTCCCGCACGGCCGGGGCCAGATCCGGCGTGGGCAGCAAGATGCCCGCCGCCTTGCCCCGCCCGCGCGCCGCATCGGCAATGCCCCGCAACGCCGCCATAAAACGCGGGTCCGCGAAATTCTCCGGCATCTCCATGCTTACGCCCAGATCCACCGGTTCCACAAAAAGCACATCCACGCCCCGCACGGCCGCGATGGCCGAACACTGCCCCACGGCTTCCGGGCTTTCGATCTGCATGACGCCCAAAAGCTCCCGCTGGGCGCAGGCGGCATAGCGCCTGAATTCCCGCCCGTAATCCGAGGCCCGCACGGCCTGCCCCACGCCGCGCACGCCGCACGGCGGGTACTGCATGAAGGAAACGGCCTCTTCCGCCTGGGCCGCGTTGTCGATGTTGGGGAACATGATGCCCGAGGCCCCCAGATCCAGCGCCCATTTGCACCAGACCCGGTCCGACATGGGCAGGCGCACGACGGGCACGGCGGGAAAAGCCGCCGCGGCCTGCAACTGCGGCAGCAAGGTGGCGGGGCTGCCCGGCGCGTGTTCCACATCCAGCAACATCCAGTCATACCCCGCGCCCGCGACGATCTCGCCGCAGATGGAAGAAGCCAGACTGCACCAGACGCCATACACGGTCTCCCGGTTCTGCACGCGGGAACGGATATACTTCATACCTTGCCTCCTGCCGACACGCGTCGGCGCATAAAGTGTCGATGCTTCTCAAGCCTCGCCGCAGCCTTCGCAGCAACGATGGGTAGCCATAAAACGCGAAATGCAGAAAAGTTCCTCGTGCCCCAGCAGCTCCGCCTTAGTGGGCTCGCCGGAAGCCGTGCGCAACAGCGCTTCAAAAAGATCGCGGCCCAGGACCTTCAGGGGCAGCCCTTCGCTGAACAGTCTTCCGGCATCGAAATCCAGATTGGCGGCCATGCTTTTGAACAGCATGGGATTGCCCGTAATCTTGAGCACCGGCACACCGGGGAAACCGGCGGGCGTGCCCCGGCCCGTGGTAAAGGGCACCAGGTTCGCGCCGGAAGCCACCTGGCCGGTCACGGCTTCCCCGTCGTGGCCCGGCCCGTCCATCAGATAAAGGCCGGGGCCCCGTGGCGGGCAGCCGTAGTCCAGCACATCCTGAAACGGCGCGTTACCGGCCTTTTTCAGGCCGCCCAGGGCCTTTTCCACCACATTGCTCACGACGCCGGCGACATTGCCCGGCGACACCAGCATGTCCGCGCCCGCGCCGTTGCGCGCCACGCTGCTCGCGGCCCGGCGCAGGCGGCGCACGTTTTTATCCACACAAGCCAGAATGCGCTCCGCCAAGGCGGGATTGACCGCCCGCGTGCAGTTCCCGCACCGCCACGCCCACATTGTCCTTGTCGTCCAGAGTAACGATGCCTTGTTCCATGATGCTTCCTCGGAATCGACCGTGCTTACGCGCCGCGCGCGCCGGAATGCGCCGCCCAGGGCCGTGCTGTGGCGGGCAATGCGCCGGGCGGGACAAAAAACAAAAGAGGGAGGGATTTGAAAATTCTCATCAACCTTATCTCTGGCGGGAAACCGGAACGCGCGCAAAAAAGCATGCCCACCCCGGCCGATAAAACAGTCAAAGCCGTCACGCCGCTACCGGGTGATAAATTTGGCGACAGCGGCGGTGTTTTCTTCGTCTTTCGCAAAAACTTCGGCCCAATCAGCCGCGTCCAGGAAGCGGCCCCGAGCCATCTGCTGTGTTGCGAAGGTCTGGAATTCTTCACTTTCCACGGCTTCCTGCAAAGCATGGGCCAAAGCGTTTCTGATTTCCTCAGGGGTACCCCGAGGGGCAAAAACGCCGTTATGCAGAATCAGGGTATTTTTCAGGCCCAGATCGGCGGCGTAACACGGAACGTTGATGCCGGGCAGCTTGTCCTCGCCCATGACCAGCAGCACCCGCTGCTCGCCCGCGATGACAAAGCGGGCCATATCGGCATTGGGCGCGGTGCGCATATCCACGCGCCCGCCCATCAGGGCGGCCACCGCCTCGGAGGCCCCGTCAAAGGGCGTGATCTCCACCTTGTCCTGAATGCCGGTACGTACCAGCACGTCCAGCAGGGCCAGATGCGCCACGCCGCCCACGCCCGGAATAGCGATGTGATACTTGCCGGGTTCCTTTTTCGCGGCCTCGATGAATTCCGAAATCGTCTTGAAGTGCGAATCCAGATTGACCACCAGGGAATTGGACATCTCAAGGGCCTGGCCGATCATCTCGAAATCGTGCCAGCTCATGGAAATCCGGCCCAGGGCCTTCATGGTCACAATGGCTGAGTGGTGCAGCAGCAGGGTGTAGCCGTCGGGATCGGCCCGCATGGCGGCGCGCAAACCTTCCTGGGTGTTGGCTCCGGGAATGTTCACCACGACCACCGGCTGGGGCAGCAGCTTCTTGTCCCGGATGATTTTAGCCAGCTTGCGGGCGGTCAGATCGCTCTGGCCCCCGGTTTTGTACGGGACGATCAAGCGGATTTCCCTGTCGGGATATGCCGCCGAGGCCGCCAAAGCGGGCTCCCCGGCCAGGAAGAGCCCGAAAATGCAGCCCAGAAACGTACCGATACGTGTGCTCATGCCGACTCCGTGGAGTAAGGGGGAAAATGTGCGTGCCCATCTCAAACGCCCCTCTATAGCAAGATACGCACCATGATAAGATATACTATAAATACAATGCGATCAGAGACTCTTTTTTTTGCAAATTCGTTGCACGCAACCTAAATAGACGCTACATGCAACGGTGCAACACAGAGGAGATCGCCATGCCCGATCCAGCCCCGCGCATCTTTTTCGCCGCGCCCGACGAAAGCCTGATCCAGGCTTTTTACCAGGCCATTCCCAAGGACGAGCACAACATTCTGGCCATGAGCGTCCTAGACCAATCCGCCGCCAGTGTGGTGGAGTACGCCAGAACCTCCTCCATTGAAGTGATCATCAGCCGAGGCGGCATAGCCGAGCTTCTGCGCAAAACCCAGAAACGTGGTCCAAGCACCATCCCCATTGTTCAGATCCAGGTGACGCCTTTCGATATCATTGACGCCATGCGCGAGGCGCAGAAAATTTCCCGCAATATGACATTTATCGCCTATGCCAACATGCTGGAAGGCGCTAAAAAGATCATGGATCTCCTTGACCTGGACCTGCGTTTCGTTGCCCTGTCCTCACCCAGAGATTGTCTGGAAGCCATTTTCACGGCCCTGGAACACAAGGCGGAAGTGATCGTGGGGGGCGCACAGGTAGTGAAAGTATGCCGGGAAAACAGCATCCCCGCCGTCTTGCTCAATGCCAGCCAGGAAAGCCTGCGCCAAGCCTGCGATGGGGCCCTGCGGATTATTGAGGCGCGCGACGACTCCCGGCGGGAAATACGCCGTATGGCGGCCATCCTGGATCAACTGGACCAGGGCCTGATCGCCCTGGACGGCGACGGGCATGTGCTCTACAGCAACGCACCGGCGGACCGCCTGGCCGGGGTGGGCAAGAAGCAGCTTCTGGGGCTCGGCATGCAGCAGATCCCTTTTTTCCAGCGCCACTTCACGTCCTCTTTTTTTCTGAACGGCACGGGCAAGACCGTGTTCGCCTGCGGCGACAACAAGCGGGAATGCGTGGCCCGCTGGCAAAGAATCGAACCCGAAACCTTCGGCATCAACGGGCTCATCAGCCTGGACGTCGGACGCGAAGTTTCGGCCCGGCCCCAGACGGAACGCGGGGACCGGGGACACAGCTCCCGCTTTTGCTTTGAGGATATCGTGGGCACCGGCATTGCACTGCAAAAGGCCAAGGCCAAAGCCCGCCAGTACGCCCAGGCCGACGCCGCCATACTTCTGCATGGCGAGACCGGCGTGGGCAAGGAGCTGTTTGCCCATGCCATCCACAATGCCAGCCCCCGCCGGGACGAGCCTTTCGTGGCCGTCAACCTGGCGGCTCTACCGGTCACGCTGATGGAAAGCGAGCTCTTCGGCTACGTGCGCGGCGCGTTCACCGACGCCCGGCGCGGCGGCAAGCAGGGCGTTTTTGAATACGCGGGCAAGGGCACCGTCTTTCTGGACGAAATCGGGGAAATCCCCCTGGAAATGCAAAGCCGCCTGCTGCGCGTGCTCCAGGACGGAGACTTCATGCGCCTGGGCGACGACAGGCTCGTCAAGGCCCGCTGCCGGATCATTTCAGCCACCAATAAGGAATTGGAAGAGGCGGTGCGACAGGGGGCATTTCGCCAGGATCTCTATTACCGGCTGAACATTCTGCGCCTGAACATCCCCAGCCTGCGGGAACGCCGGGGCGACATCCGGGACCTGGCCCGGACCTTTCTTGAAAAGTTCTGCGCCAAATACGGCAAAATCTCGGGCAAGATCACGCCCGAGGCCCTGAAAATTCTGATGGAGCGGAAATGGGACGGCAACGTCCGCGAATTGCAGGCCGTCATCGAGCGATATGTGGTGCTCTGCGCGGCAGACCATGTGCATCTGGAGGCATCAGGCCTGTACGATATCCTGGAAGAAGACCAACAGGCCGGGCAGGCGGCGGGACAAGCCCGGCGCGCGCCCAGCGACGAGGAGATCAGGCGGGCCCTGGAGGAACACCGCCACAGTATTATTGAGGCGGCCGCCGCTCTGGGCGTCCACCGCACCACGCTCTGGCGGCGGCTGAAACGCGCGCGCCGGACCTGAGCGCGCCGAAAATCAGATTCAGAGAAGCCGCCCGCCCCTCACTGCCAAGGACATTCCGCTCTCATCCCCTTGTTTTATTCTGGCCTCCGGGCATTACAGTTCGCGCTTCGTTCCCGTTTGGGCCGCCTGTCATTGCTGTCTTCATCCATAAGACGGCGTTGCCGCCAACAACTGAAGCCCGGCATTGGGCTGCGAAGAACTGAACGAACAAATCGTTCCGCACAAGGAAGAGCTGAAAACGTGCGCTTCCGACGCATTCTATACATCGTCTCCCATTTCCTCACAGTCCTGAGACTTGCCAATTCGGTCTGCAGGCGTTATCCATAAAGGGAACCCCGGCCCCTGCGTCAACAGGAACCGGGGTCGGCACGGTGCGGTTAGCGCCCCCGTGCACGGCTACCTACTGGGTTTATCAACCGTTCGGCCTCGTATCAGGTGTAAGCTGATACGAGGCCAGCCTCATTTAAGGCCGACTATCGCCCCGCAGCAGCAGGGCGAGGAGTACCAGCAACACCAAGACGACATAGCGTCTCATGCGGCACCCCCTTTGATAGTTTGCGCCGTGCCAAGCGCGGATCAGGAAGGGGGTAGCCGTGCGCTGATGTTATATACTCGTTTCCCGCTCCCCACAAAGCTTTGTCGGGCAGTACGCGCGTACCCGGAATTGTCGGCCCTCGTGGGCGGCCATGGGCCCGATCTGCGGAGGCTGTTTCTCAGGGGGCACGGGGGGAATTCGGCGGCGCTGGGCGTCCGCAAGGCGACGCCATACGAAATATCAAGGGGCAAATAATCGGAAACGGTTTTATGTCTGGTGGGGCAACGCCGCACCCTGTATGAAATATAGCCATCTGTATATTTTTTATACGAGCCTGAAGCAGGCTTGCATAAAAAATATACGTCTTCATTTCGGACTTCCATTCAAAATTCTATTGAATTATAATATATTAGCTGTGTTATCCAGCTTTGGCACGAGCATTGCTACAAGAAAGACAACGGCGTCCAAAATACCGGGCGCCACGTAAAAAAATATCTGCCGACAGGCGGTCAATATATACGAAAGAATAAAACAAATTTCCGCGCCACCCCAACCCCCATCAGGGGCGGCGCGGAGCCCCCGAAAAACCTCCTCCGTTGAATAGAATCCTCTAACCATCGGAACATCCCCCTCTTTGCGGCCACCGGTTACCTCCGGTGGCCGTCCCTCCTTTTAAGATCAGACTAAGCTTGAGATCTCAGCTTTACGGTAGGCAAAACTCCACCAAGACGCGTACCCGGAACTGTCGGCGCTTATGGGCGGCCAGCGCCCGGGCTACAGAAACTCTTTCTCAGGGGGTATGGGGAAATTCGGCGGAGTCAGGCACGACCCAAGCTGATCTTGCCAAAGGCCATGTACACATATCGTCGTACACGGATCGGGCCGGGGATGAAGCAGATGGGGAGCGTTGAAATACGCGCCCGCTATCACCGGCCCCATAGAAGGGGAAAGCATTGAAAATCGCCCCGCCAATCAGGCCGTCCACTACCTGATCCGTGCCCGGCCATGAGGCTCTTGCCAAACAGACATGGAGGCGTTATCTAGAAAGGGAACCCCGGCCCCTGTTGGCGCAGGAACCGGGGCTGGCACGGCGCGGTTAGCGCCCCCGTGCACGGTTACCGAGTCAGGTTACAACACCTTTCGGCCCCGTATCAGTGTCAGCTGATACGGGGCCGGCCTCATTTAGGGCCGACTATCGCCCCGCAGCAGCAGGGCGAGGAGTACCAGCAACACCAAGACGACATAGCGTCTCATGCGGCACCCCCTTTGATAGTTTGCGCCGTGCCAAGCGCAGATCGGGAAGGGGGTAGCCGTGCGTTGTCTTTATATACTGGTTTTCCGCTCCCCACAACGCTTTGTCGGGCGGTACGCGCATACCCGGAACTGTCCGCTTATGGGCGGCCAGCGCCCGAGCCACGGGAACTCTTTCTCAGGGGGCATGGGGAAATTCGGCGGAGTCAGGCACGACCCAAGCTGATCTTGCCAAAGACCATGTACACATATCGTCGTACACGGATCGGGCCGGGGATGAAGCAGACTATTTTACAACCGGGGGAGCGTTGAAATATGCGCCCGCTATTACTGGCCCATAGGAGGGGGAAGCATTGAAAATCGCCCCGCCAATCAGGCCCCATGAGGCTCTTGCCAAATAGACATGGAGGCGTTATCTAAAAAGGGAACCCCGGCCCCTGCGTCAACAGGAACCGGGGCTGGCACAGCGCGTGAGCGCTTTACACGGCCACCAGTAGCGGGCCACGTTTTCGACCCCGAACCATGTCGCGATGGTTCGGGGTCAACTGTTATCTAGCCGAAGAAGCTAGAAGCAGGACCAGTACCAGCGCGATGATCGCGGCGAAAACAACTCGCTGCATGGCTGATACCCTCCTTCCATTTGCACTGTGCCAAGCGCATGGGTGGTTGGGTAGCCGTGCTCGTTCCTTATACCTGTATCCAGCCCACCCGACAACACTTTACTGGCCGGCATGGCGCGTACCCGGAACTGTCCGCGCTTCTCGGCGGCCAGGTGCCCGATTTGAGGGGGCTGTTTCTCCGGGGCCACGGGGGGAACAGCGCCGCCCTGGGAGTCCAGCAGGGCGACGCCATACGGAATATTACTGGTGGGGCCGGGTACATTCAGTTTCACCAGAACACAGGTAGCGCCGCAGGAGCCTTCTACCTTTCAGGTAATGGGAGCCGAGCGCGGATCAATGGCTCAGAGTATGAGCCATACCTCAATTTTGATGCCAGCAGGGTCGTTCCTACGGCCCCCGAAACCGTCCGGTGAATACTGCTGTCCGTTTTTTGGTCCGAGCCCGGCCATAGCGCAGAAGGCCTCAGACAAGGGGGTTCCCGCGTCCGAGGCCTTCTGAGAGAAGAAACAAAAATGATCAGTCTGTTTTGGGTTTCCGGCGTCTTTCCCAGAGCTTCATGTCATTCATCTTTTTGCGACGTTCACGCTGTAATGCCTTGCACACCAGCGCAGAACCTTTTTTGAATCCCCATTTCTCACGATACTCATCAGTGCTTATTCCGTGGGTAGCCAAATGACGCTTGGTCAGCACTTTGAAATTTTTTCCACATTCAAGGCATGTGACAGATTTTTCTTTCACAGATTTGCGTCCTTCAAGGACCATCTCTTCAGTACTCAGTTCCACAGGCTGTTCGGTTTCGGCTACTACACGAATCCCTTGCGTAACCTTTTGAACAAAGGCGGTAATTTCCTCTTCTTTCATTACTCTGACGCTTGCTTGAGCTTTAGCAATTTCAAGAGCTTCTTTTAAATAGTCATCCATAGATACTCCAAAAATTAAAATAATATTCAGTTTGTATCGTCCGATCTGTTATGCAATTAACGTATTTTATCATAATGCGTCAAATAAATTTCTATGGAAATATATGATCGAGCTGTACTTTATCGATCAGTGCCCTGCAAGACTTTGCCGCGCCCTCGCGCGCATACCCGGAACTGTCCGCGCTTATGGGCGGCCAGCGCCCGAGCTACAGAAACTCTTTCTCAGGGGGCATGGGGGAAGTTCGGCTGCCTTGGTCGTCCAACAAGAGGATGCGATACGAAACGCGGCAGGTCCGTTCGATACAGGAGTCCGGGAATATAGCGAGAAGGAACTGGCCTGTTCAGGATCGGAGGCGACGGAGGGCAAAAGCGAACTATCGGCCCTCATGATCTGCTTTGCCGCTTTGCTCATGGCCGGAGTGCGGCTGATTTGTCTCGCTGGCCGTCGCCGCTTCAGGATGCCCCTCCGCCTCACCACCAGGGGTCTTCCAGGCCGCCGCCCGTTCCGAAACGCATGGGCTCCGGCCCGGAAAGGATTTTCACCCGGCCAAGAGCCCCCAGTTCCGGCAGAAGCGCCTCCGATGCATAGCCCCGGTCAAGATGCAGGGTATCGGGGATGCGCAGAAAACGGGGCAGGGCCGGGTTTGACGCGCAGCAGACCTTGAAACCGGCCAGCAATGCCGTGCGCTCGTCAGGCATGGCCATGGGCAGGCGCACGGAAGCCGTGACCCGCGAGGTCAGGCCGTTGGCATAGACCGAAGCCTTGTCGTAATGCGCGGCCAGGGCTTCGGTGATCACGTCCGCCAGGCCCACGCCGTTGGCGTTGCCGTGGCTGGCCTCCGTGACGTCGAAGACCACAATTTTGGTAATCTCCGGCCCGCCGGAAATATAGGGAGTGCTGTAGCGCCCGGTGATGTTGCCGTCCATGCCCCCGCCGGAAAATTCCTTGCCGATGCGATCCACCAGCAGAAGGTCCAGTTGCGCGCAGGGCAGACTCGGCATCAATGAACGCGCCAGAAGCAAAGCCTCGGCGTCGCGGGCCATGATTTCCTCCGGACCGGCGACGAACAGGGTATGGGGGTGCTCGTAGGCGTTCTCCACCACGCCGATGCCCAGAAGCACCGGACAACGTTCGATTTTCATGATCGCCATTTCGCGGATCAGACGGCCGATCTGGCCGAAGCCCAGGCGGTGGCATTGGTCCGCGCCGGCCTGCTTGCCCAGGCCGATGGCCAGCATTTTCACCAGCCCGCTCTCGTTGGCCGCGCGGAAGGCGTTATGCGGCTTGACGCGGTTGAAGACAATGATACCGTCGGCCTCTTGCGCCAGGCGATCCATGCGCACGGACATGCCGTTGTCCAGGCGGCCCACTTCCACGGTTTCCATGCTGGAAAGAATCGGGCAGCCCGCACTGCTCTCGGTGACGCCCAGCCCGGCCAGCAGCGCCTTCTGGCCTTCCGCCGTGGCCCCGCCGTGGCTGCCCATGGCGGGCACCACAAAGGGTTCCGCACCGCAAGCGCGTACCCGGGCCGCAATGGCGGCCACCAGGACGGGCAGTTCGGCTATGCCCCGGCTGCCCACGCTCAGGGCCACGCGCATGCCGGGCCGCACGGCCTTGGCCGCCGGGCACGCCGCCCAGGCTCGGGCCAAAGTGGCGGGTATGTCGTCCAGGCACTCGTCGGGAAAGGACTGCGTGTAACGGAAAACACGGGGCAGCTCCACCTGGTCCAACAGGGCGTGCAGCATTTTTTTCATCCAGGGCTCCATCGAGCATTTAATACCTTAACTGCTCCAGCTTGGGCAACTTTTCCATACGGCCGCCTTCGGCGCTTGCACTTTTCCCGCCAGGGGCGGAAAAAGTGCAAGCGCCGAAGGCGGCTTTCGTGTTGCATCGCAACATGACGGCAAGCCAAGGCATTTGTCAATCAGCTATCTTGTAGTCTATATTGGTTGAGGAAGGTCTTATGCAGGCCTGTGGAATGCAGTTTTTTTCCCGGCGCATACTGGCGCGTCGTACTCTCAATTCAAGGAAGAGGTTATGAAATCCGCTCTGATCTGTCTCATGCTTCTGGCGGCAGGCGCCGTGTTCGGCTCGAACACGCAGGCCGCGCCGACGTTTCCCCAAAAGGAAATCACCATCATCGTGCCCTATTCCGCAGGCGGCGAAAGCGACATGACGGCGCGCAAGATCGCGGAAATCGCGGGCAAATTGCAACTTTTTTCCCAGCCGGTCATTGTGGTCAACATGCCCAGCGCCAATACCCGCGACGCCCTGCGCCATGTGGCGGGCAGCAAGCCTGACGGGCACACCCTGCTTTTACACCATACGGCATTCCTGGGTGCGCACGCCCTGGGCACCGTGCCCTATTCCTACAAAGACTTCGCCATGATCGGCCAATCGCTGATCACGCCCAATTGCCTCATCGCCCGTGCGGACGCGCCCTGGAAAAACGGCACGGAACTGCTGGCCGCCGCAGCCCAAAGTGACAAACCCATTGTGGTGGGGGCCTCCAGCATCGGCGGCTACGCACACATTCTCTTTGAATTTTACATGAACGCCACCAAGAGCAATGGCAAGTTTAAAACCATCTTCTTCGGCAGCACCACGGAATCGGCCACCGCCCTCCAGGGCGGCAAGATCGACATTCGAATCCAGCCCACGGGCGGCGCCATGAACGCGGTCAAAGCCGGGGACAGCAAAATTCTGACCCTTCTGACCGAAAAGGGCATGCCCCAGTTCCCGGGCGTGGAAACCCTGGGTTCTCTCGGCATTACCAACATCCCCATGCAGCGCCAGGGTCTCTGGGCTCCCAAGGACACGCCGCCCGCCGTGCTGGACCAGTTGGGCGCGGCCTTGGAAAAAATCGTCAATTCACAGGAATTCCAGGAATTCGCGGCGAGCAAGGCCATGATCGCCGAATTCATCCCCCGCGACCAATGGATCAAGTACTACCAGGCCGACGAAAAGATATATGACCAGATAGCCGCTGACATCAAGAAAGCGGCCAAAAAGTAGATTGCTCCCCTTTCGGCTTCCGGCATATACCGTATAGGCCGGAAACGGAACCTTTCTTCCCGCAGGCGGGGGCATGCGGGGACCGCATGCCCCCGCTTTCTCCACCGGCCCATGCCGCGTCGGGAGGCCGCCATGGTTTTTCTCACGCCCTGATTCTGTTGACAGCCGCCCTGCCCTGCCTCTTTTGAGGCAGATCCCATGCAGGCCTGTGAAGTGCAGATTTTTTTCCCGACGCGGTCGGCGCGTCATAACTCTATCAATTCAAGGAAGAGGTTATGAAATCCGCTCTGATCTGTCTCATGCTTCTGGCGGCAGGCGCCGTGTTCGGCTCGAACGCGCAGGCCGCGCCGACGTTTCCCGAAAAGGAAATCACCATCATCGTGCCCTATTCCGCAGGCGGCGAAAGCGACATGACGGCGCGCAAGATCGCGGAAATTGCGGGCAAATTGCAACTTTTTTCCCAGCCGGTCATTGTGGTCAACATGCCCACCGCCAATACCCGCGACGCCCTGCGCCATGTGGCGGGCAGCAAGCCCGACGGGCACACCCTGCTTTTGCACCACACCACGTTTCTGAGCGCGCACGCCTTGGGCACCGTGCCCTATTCCTACAAAGATTTCGCCATGATCGGCCAATCGCTGATCACGCCCAACTGCCTCATCGCCCGTGCGGACGCGCCCTGGAAAAGCGGCACGGAGCTGCTGGCCGCCGCGGCCCAAAGCGACAAGCCCATTGTGGTGGGTACTTCCACTATCGGCGGTTACAGCCACACTATTTTTGAATTTTTCATGAACGCCACCAAAAGCCGCGACAAGTTCAAAACCGTCTTCTTCGGCAGCACCACGGAATCGGCCACCGCCCTCCAGGGCGGCAAGATCGACATCCGTTCCCAGCCCACGGGCGGCGCCATGAACGAGGTCAAGGCCGGGGACAGCAAGATTCTGATCCTTCTGACCGAAAAGGGCATGCCCCAGTTCCCGGGCGTGGAAACCCTGGGCTCTCTCGGCGTCACCAACATCCCCATGCAGCGCCAGGGGCTCTGGGCTCCCAAGGACACGCCGCCCGTCGTGCTGGACCAGTTGGGCGCGGCCTTGGAAAAAATCGTCAATTCACAGGAATTCCAGGACTTCGCGGCGAGCAAGGCCATGATCGCGGAATTCATCCCCCGCGACCAATGGATCAAGTATTACCAGGCCGACGAAAAAGTATATGACCAGATAGCCGCTGACATCAAGAAAACGGCCAAAAAGTAGATTGCTCCCCCTCCGGCTTCCGGCATATACCACACAGGCCGGAAGCGGAACTTTTCTTTCCACGGGCGGAGGCATGCGAAGGCGGCATGCCCCCGCTTTCTCCATCGGCCCATGCCGCGCCGGGAGGTTACCATGGTTTTTCTCGAGCCCTGCATCCTGCTGACAGCCGCCCTGCTCAGCCTGCTCTGTCTCTTTTACCCCACGGAGGGCGCGGGCTTCGTCGCCTCGTCGGACTATCTGGGGCCGGACGGCTTTCCCACGGCGGTCTGCGTTCTGCTGCTGGCGGCCTGCGGCCTGCGCCTGGTTCTCTGGTTCAAGGAACGCAAGGCCCTGCTCGGGCAACGGTTGTTCGCCGCCACGGAACAGCGCACCCTCTTCGGCAAAACGTTTCTGATGATCCTTCTTTTCATTCTCTCCTTCATCCATGTGGGTTTTTACGCCACCATCCTGGTCTATTTCGCCGTCTTTCCCCTGCTGCTGGAAGGCGTCAAAAACGTCAGACCGGCGGCCCTGGCCGCCTATGCCGGTGGCCTGGCCCTGACCTGCTGGGTCATTTTCCGCTGTTTCAAGATTTATCTGCCCGAACCGCTGTTGTTTTAAGCTGGAGCCCCCATGAATATCCTGGACGCACTCTGGGCGGCGCTTGAACCCCTCACGTTTCTGCTTGTTTTCCTGGGCACGCTGTTCGGCCTGATTTTCGGCGTGATCCCCGGCCTGACGGCCATTCTGGCTATTGTGCTGCTGATTCCCCTGACCTACGGCATGGACGCCCTGATGGCCATTGCCATGCTGATCGGCGTATATATCGGCGGCATTTCCGGCGGTCTGGTCACGGCCATCCTGCTGGGCATGCCGGGCACCCCGGCCTCCATCGCCACCACGTTCGACGGCTTTCCCCTGGCCCAAAAGGGCGAGGCGGGCAAAGCCCTGGGCGTGGGCATTACCAGCAATCTGGTCGGCTGCATGATCGGCTGGCTGGCGCTGATCCTGCTGGCGCCCTTTTTCGCGCGCATCGCCGTGGCCTTCGGGCCGGTGGAATACGTGGCGGTGATCATCTTCGGCTTCACCACCGTGATCAGCCTGTCCGGCAACACGCCCAGCAAGGGCCTGATCGCCTGCCTGCTGGGCCTGCTCTGCTCAATCATCGGCATGGACCCGGCCACCGGCATGATGCGCAACACCTTCGGCTTCACCGTGCTGGACGGCGGCATTTCATCCATACCGGCCATGATCGGCCTGTTTGTGCTCACCCCGGCTTTTCGGGAAGTGGAGCAGTGCACGCGGAAATACATCATTCCGCGCAGCAATCTGAAAAATATCTCCATGTCCCGGACGGAACTGCGCCGGTCGCGCGGCAATTTTCTGCGCTCCGGCATCATCGGCGTGCTTATCGGCATTCTGCCGGGCATCGGCGGCACCCTGGCCAACTTCGTGGCCTACGACCAGGCCAAGAAGCACGCGCCCCGCCCCGATACCTTCGGCACCGGCGACATTCAGGGCATCGTGGCTTCGGAGACGGCCAACAACGCCGTTATCGGCGGCACCCTGATCCCCCTGCTGGTACTCGGCATTCCGGGCGACGCGGTCACCGCCGTTTTGCTGGGGGGGCTCCAGCTCCACGGCATCGAACCGGGGCCCCTGCTGATGCGCGACAACCCGCAGTTGCTCTACGGCATCTTCGCCTATTTTCTGGTGGCGTCCCTGTTCATGTTTGTGCTGATGTTCGCGGCCGGTGCGCGGATTTTCCCGATGATCCTGCGCATCAGCAAAACCTGGCTGCTGCCGGTGGTGATCATGGCCAGCCTGGTGGGCTGCTACAACATTTCCTACGCCACACGGGATCTCTGGATCAGCTTCGCCTTCGGGGTCATCGGCTATTTTCTGCAAAAAGCCGGATATCCCCTGGTGCCCTTGGTCATTTCCCTGGTGCTGGGCCTGATGTTTGAAAAGCAACTGCGTCTGGCCCTCTCCCTCACCGACGGCAGCCTGCTCCCCTTCCTGCAGTCGCCCTATGCCCTGCTGTTTCTGGCGCTGGCCCTGTTTTCCGTGCTCTGGTCCTGGTGGAAGGCCCGGCGCATGGCGGCCCCGATAAAGGTCGCTCGCGGCGGCCGCGCGGACTAGAGCGGATTCACTTTGAAATTTTACAAATTTCAAAGTGAAATTGCTCTGAGAGCCGCCGGAAAATTCTTTCCGGCAGCCGCTATTGCAAAACCGCCCGGCGCAGGGAACAGCGCCAGGCGGTTTCTTTCAAAAATTCCTTTCAGGAATGTTGTGCCAGAATATGCGCGCAGGCGGCGGGCAGGTCCGGCAGCACAGGCACTTGCGGCAATGCCGCCCGCGCCTGCGCCGCCTCATGCTCCCCCCAGCCGGTGCGCAGCAGCACGGCCCGGCACCCGGCGGCCAGTCCGGCCTGGGCGTCGCGCAACCGGTCACCGACCATCCAGGAGGCCGCCAGGTCAATAGCCAGATCGCGGGCGGCGCGCAGCAGAAGGCCGGGCGCGGGTTTGCGGCAGTCGCACGGGCCGGTGGTCTCCGGCAGATGCGGGCAGGAATACCAAGCGTCCGGAGCCGCGCCCAAAGGAGCCAGCCGGGCATCGACCCAGCGCTCCAGGGCGTGCAGCTCCGCCGGGCCGAACATGCCCCGCGCGATGCCCGACTGGTTGCTGGCGACCACCAGCAGCCACCCGGCGGCCTTGAAACGGGCCAGGGCCTCAGGCACGCCGGGCAGCCAGCGCCAGTCTTCCACGCGGTGCACGTAGCCCGTATCCAGATTGAGGGTGCCGTCACGGTCCAGGAAGACCGCGCGGCGCAATGCGGTGCTCATGCGCCCATGCTACCCGCCCGGCCGGACCGGGTAAAGCCCGCCGGGAAAGCCGGTTCTACCTGCTCACGGGACGACTGTACTCCGCATCGCTGACCTTTTCATGCCACACGGCGTTTTTGCCGTCCTTCACGCCGGTAAGCGCCATGTGGGTCATGGCGACATGGGGCGCGGCACCGTGCCAGTGGCGCACATTCGGGGGGCAACGCACCACGTCCCCGGCCCGGATTTCCACGACCTTGCCATCAGACGTGCCGGTCAGGCCCACGCCGGAAATCACCACCAGGGTCTGCCCGGCGGGGTGCTCGTGCCAGGCCGAGCGCGCGCCCGGCTCAAAGGTGACATAGGCTCCCGACACATTGGCGGCGGCATTGTCCGGAAACAAGGGATCAATACGCACAGTGCCCGTGAACCAGGCCTCCGGTCCCTTGGCCGAGGCCTGCGTTCCGGCGCGAACGACGCTCTGCCCGGCGCTGGACGCGGTGTCGGCGGCCCGCGCCGCACCCACGGACGCCCCGGCCAGCACAAAGGCGAAAAAGGCGATGGCAATACGTTTCATGAGTATACTCCTTTGCGGCGGATTCCGGGAAAAGCTCCCTTTTCTGCGATACTAGCCGCCGGGCGGGCGGGGCGGAATATCCGATCCTCGCAAAAAACTGCCTGATCCTTTCGGCGGCGCGAAGACCCACATCGGCAGGCAATCGCCATGCTTCTTTCCTCCGGCTGCCGGACCTCGGCAATTGAAGAGGCGCGCCCCGGCGATACGGCCTGGTTTACGCCGCAGGTCCGGCACTGGCACGGGGCCGCGCCGCATACGTCCATGACGCATATTTCCGTGGCCGAGGAAGCGAACGGCACGGCCGTGGACTGGCAGGAAAAAGTCATTGACGCGCAATACGCCGGATGTTGAACGGCAAGGCCATGCCACGGGAAAAGCCTTGCCACATTGCCGGATTCGAGCCACCTTGGCGCGACGGAGGCCGACCCCGTCGCTTCCATGTAGTTTCTGGAGCGGATTCGCTTTGAAATTGTGCCGATTTCAAAGCTGAAATGTCCTGGACTGTTGTACGCCACCCCGGCCCGGAGCGCCCGCCGCCCGGTCCGGGATGCCCCTTGAATTCCGGGAGAGTCGGGCATGCAGCTCGGAACACAATTGAAGGGCCTTCTTCTGGCCCTGACCACCGCGCTTTTCTGGGGCACGCTGCCCATTGCGCTCAAGCAGGTGGTGACCACGGTGGACCCCATGACCATTGTCTGGCTGCGCTTCAGCACCGGCGCGCTCTGGCTGTGGGTCTGGCTGCCCCGCACGGGCGCCCGACGCCCCCGATTCGGCGTGTACGAAAGGCGCATTATTCTGCTGCTGGGCATCGCGGCCGCCGGCCTGGGCGGCAATTTCGTGCTGTTCAACGCCTCCGTGGCCTATCTGAGCGCGTCCGCCACCCAGATCATCGCCCAGGCCGGACCCATGCTCCTGATGCTGGGCAGCGTCGTGGTGCTGCGGGAGCCGTTGCGCCGCATCCAGGTCAGCGGGGTCGCCACCCTGCTTCTCGGATTCGGACTCTTCTTCAATGAACGTCTGGCTGACCTCCTCCGCTTCCGGGAAGGCTACGGGCTCGGCCTGGCGCTCGGCCTCACCGCCGCCGTGGTCTGGGCCGTTTACGGCGTGACCCAGAAAATTCTGCTGCGCGAAATGGCCCCGCCCCGGATCATGCGGGCGCTCTACACCGTCTGCGCGCTGGCCCTGACCCCCTTTGCCGCGCCGCAGAGCCTCCTGCGCCTGGACGCGCTCCAGAGTATCTGCCTGGCCTACTGCTGCCTGAACACCCTGGTGGCCTACGGGGCGTTCAGCCGGGCCATGGCCTGCTGGCACACGGCCAAGGTCAGTGCGGTCATCACCCTGACGCCCCTGTTCACCCTGGTTTTCGCCAAGCTCTTCCATCTGCTCGGGCCGGCCTTTTTTCCGGCCGACCCGCTGAACTGGCTGAGCTACGGCGGCGCGCTGGTGGTGGTCTGCGGGGCCGGGCTCATTGCCGTGGGCCCGCTGCTGCATCCCCTGGCCTTGTTTCACCACCGCTGAACCGCATGACAAAATGCACAGGGCGCGCGGATCATCCCGGCGATGATCCGCGCGCCCTGTTTACGTCAGGCAATGGCAGCGCGTCAGATGCGGATGCTGTCGCGGATGTCTTCCAGGCGGGCCTTGGCGAACATCAGATAGGACAGGATCAGCTCGCCGGAGTTGAAGGACGAGGTAATGTAAAGCGGGTCATAGGTGCAGATGCGGTTCAGGCAATCCATGGCGGCGGCCATGTTGCTCTCGTTGTTCTTGGCCCGGATCTCGGGATACAGAACATACAGGGTATTGATGAAGTCCCGCAGCACCAGCGCTATGCCCTGCACTTCGTAGATGCGGTTGTCCAGCTCATAGAAAGGCATGTTCTGGGCGTTTTCCAGCAGGCCCAGGGCATAGCCCAGCATGTTCTCGCCCGTGACCGTGACAAAGGAGGCGTACAGGTCGTCGGTGCGGCAATTGTAGACGCCCGTGCCCTTGTCCAGCGAGTCTTTGTACTGTTCCAGCAGCTTGAGGCCCTTTTTGTAGGAGCCCTCGGCCGAGGGGAACATGAAGCTGCGCGGGTCCATGGCAAAGCTGTTGATGCGCGCCTTGTAGAGAAATTCGCTTTCGCGGTCGCTGGAGCCCAGTTTGGCGATCTGGCTGGAATAGAGATCCAGCAGGAATTTTGTGGCGTGATATACGCCGTACTGGCGGTATGCGCGGTTATCCAGCACGAAACGGTTGAAGACGATGTCGTTGAAGCTCCAGCCGAAGGGGGAGTTCAGTTCGTAGCGTAGCTGATGGGTAATGGCGTCCAGCAGGATTTTGCCTTTTTCATTGTCGGAGAGCTGGTCGGCATTCTCCGGCAAGGCCACGGGGTCCGGGAAGGTGGTGGTGTCCACCATGGCATAAACGCGCTGCAGGCCCCAGACCACAACCAGAATGCCCACCAGAAGGCAAGCCTGCACGGCCAGGGTTTTCAGCACAACGCGCATTTTCAACACAGTGGGAAGTTCAGGCAGCTTCATGAAAAAAATCCTCGCTTGAGAGACGGTGACGTGCGCCGCTCCGGCTGAACGGCATTGCCTTATCATATAGGACCTATCGGCCCATGCGGAAGGGGTGGGCCTGAAAAAAACATCGCCCCGGCCTGAAAACCCGGCTTCCGCGCCGGGCGCATCACGACAAAAGGGCCTATCCACAACGGATAAGCCCTTTCGGCAAATTTGGTCGGAGCGAAAGGATTCGAACCTTCGACCCCCTGCTCCCAAAGCAGGTGCGCTACCAAGCTGCGCCACGCTCCGAATGAAAACCCCGCGTCGTGGCTAACGGACGCGGGGCAAATTTATGGGGCGAAAGATGGGACTTGAACCCACGGCCACCTGGGCCACAACCAGGTGCTCTACCAACTGAGCTACTTCCGCCACAGGGAGATTTCTATACGCGGAGACCGACCGTTTGGCAAGTAATTTTTCCAACGGGCGACTCTGGATTTTCTTTAGAAAAAAATCTACGCTGACGGCGTTTCCCCCATCACGGACGGCCCCGGCATTGCCCGTCCCAACAGCCCCTTGGAGAATTATGGACAAGCTGGTCATTGAAGGCGGCGTGCCGCTCACCGGCAGCATCGACGTCAGCGGTTCCAAAAACGCCGCCCTGCCCATTCTGTTCGCTTCCATCCTGCTGAGCGAGCCGGTCACATACACCAATGTGCCGGATCTGCGCGACATCCACACCACGCTCAAGCTGCTGGACATGCTGGGCTGCCCCTGTTCCTATCAGGATCGGCGGGTTGAGGTGACGCCGGGCGATCTGCGGCCCGAAGCCCCTTACGACCTGGTGCGCACCATGCGGGCCTCGGTGCTCTGCCTGGGGCCGCTGCTGGCGCGCATCGGCCAGGCCCGCGTGGCCCTGCCCGGCGGCTGCGCCATCGGCGCGCGCCCTGTGGACCAGCACCTCAAGGGCCTGGAGCAGATGGGCGCGCGTTTCGAGCTGGAAGAAGGCTATATCATCGGCCGCTGCCGCAAGCTCAAGGGCGCGCACATCACCTTTGACCTGCCCACGGTGGGCGGCACGGAAAATCTGCTCATGGCCGCCGTCCTGGCCGAAGGCGAAAGCATTCTGGAAAACGCGGCCCGCGAACCGGAAGTGGTGGATCTGGCCAACTTTTTGCTGGCCTGCGGCGCGCGCATCGAGGGCCAGGGCACGAGCTGCCTCCGCGTACAGGGCGTAAGCAGCCTGCACGGCGCGGAATACGCCGTCATGGCCGACCGCATCGAGGCGGGCACTTTTCTGGTGGCCGCAGGCATCACCGGCGGCGAACTGCTGCTGCGCCACTGCCCTTTTGCCGAGCTGGAGGCAGTGATCCTCAAACTCCAGAGCATGGGCATGGACATCACGGCCACGCCCGACGGCGTGCTGGCCAAGTGCGGCTGCCCCCCGCGCGGCGCGGACATCACCACCCAGCCCTACCCCGGCTTTCCCACGGACATGCAGGCCCAGATCATGGCCCTGATGTGTCTGGCCGACGGGGCCAGCGTAGTGGAGGAAAGCATTTTTGAAAATCGTTTCATGCACGTGCTGGAGCTGATGCGCATGGGCGCGCAGATCAAGGTTTCCGGGCACACGGCCATGGTGCGCGGGGTGAGCCGTCTGACCGGCGCGCCGGTCATGGCCTCGGACCTGCGGGCCAGCGCGTCCCTGGTGCTGGCCGGTCTGGCCGCGCGCGGCGTCACCGAGGTGCGGCGCATCTACCATCTGGATCGCGGCTACGAGCGCATTGAAAACAAGCTCAACGCCGTGGGCGCGCGCATCCGCCGCGAAGCCGAGTAAGCTCGATTCCGGACAGGATATTGAACACATTTATCCGGCACATGAAATAAGCCGCGCCCGGAGGAGGAACACTATGCGACGTCTGGCCCTTGTTCTGCTGCTGGCCGCCCTGGCGGCCCTCAACGGCTGCGCCTACAGCGCCTACGGCCTGTATGACGACCAGCGGCTCATGGATACCATCACCGACGACAAAACCCTGGCTACCAGCATCAAGACCGCGCTGATGAACGAAAACTTCAGCGGCGGCTGGTCCATTGCCGTCTATTCCTACTACGGCAACGTCTTCCTGGTGGGCGAAGTGCCCCAGAACATGCAGGGCAAGGCCTTGGCCATCGCCCGCCGCTACAAGCCGCGTTCCGTGACGCCGCACTGGTTCTCTCCGGCCAAGAGCGATACCAGTAACTTCGCCCTGGCCGCCTCGCTGCGCACCGACCTGATCGGGGCCAAAGGACTGTCCTCCACCCGTATCGACACGGAGGTCAATGCCGGGCGCGTGGTTCTGCTGGGCGTGGTCAAGGACGACGAGGAAAAACAGATCGCCATCCGTACCGCGCGCAAGGTCAAGGGCGTGACCTCGGTGACCAGCTATCTGATGCTGCCCCAGCGGCCGGGCAAAGCCCCGGCGGAGGCGGACGCGCAGACCGGCGCGCAGGCGGGCCGGGAAGGCGTGGGCGAACGGGAGCTGCCCCCGGCCCGGACTCCGGCCCAACAGCCCGCCCAGGCCACGCCTCCGGCGCAACCCCAGGCCGCGCCGTCCCAACCGGTGAACATATAAGCTCTGAACAACACTGATACGTGAAGGGGACGCGGCATGGCCGCGTCCCCTTCACGTATCAGTGTTCCCTTGATTTACTGCCTTCTATCTGCTTTCCAGCAGATATACGGCCCTCTGCGGGCGCGCGCGCAGCAGCGTATGCCGCACGATGCTGAAGCCGTGGCGCGCGGCGATATTCTCCATTTCTTCACGGGAAAGCCGGAAAGTATATTCCGAAGGCCTGCGCCGCAGCGGGGGAAGATGCCTGTCGCGTGTGTGGAACTCATTGTCGGTAACGCGGTTGTAGGAGGCGTCAACCACGTCGCAGACAATTTTTCCCCCGGTGTTCAGGCAGGGCCGGTAGGTACGCAAAAAACTTTCCATGGAAGCTCCGGGAATGTGATACAGCCAGTTGACCGAAAGAATGGCGTCCACGCGCCGGGGCGGACGCGTCGGCGCAAGGCCGTCATCCTGCCAGACATCAAGGCTCGCTCCGGTCTGGCGGGAAAGGCCGCGGCAAAGTGCGACGACTTCGGCGGAAATATCGGCTCCCTGCAAGCGGGTGAAGCCTTGTTGCGCCAGCCAGAGCAGATTCGCGCCGCTGCCGCATCCTGGTTCGAAGATGCGCGCGTCGCGGGGCAGGCTGTCGGCCAGCCAGCCGCAGGCGATGCAGACATGCCGCCGCCAGATACGTTTTTTAATGGCATAAATGTGCCATGCCTCCGCATGGCAGCGCTCAACAAAATTTTCCAGCCCGGCAATGCGGACTGTGTGGGAAAACGGCCATCTGTCGCGAATATATCCGGAAAGCGCCGTAAGCATTGGAATCTCCTTTTCAAGCACAAACTGCACCGGGGGGCGGCGCGGGCGCGCGACAAGACTTCCACCGGGTTCTGACGCGGGCCGAGACGGGCCGCGAGCCCCGAAAGAAATCGACGCGTGAACCGCGCGGAGCGCGCGCAACGCCGCGCTCATACGGAGGAAAGGAAACCGGTCGCCGATGGATGCCGCGAAAGAAGAAGGCTCGCGGCACGGCAATGGGGGCTATTCCGGAGGATGGTCCAGAGAAAAAACAGGATGGGCGGGAGGAACGGGAAAACCGGCTTCGCCGACACGGAAGACGACGGTCCGCCTGAGAAGAACCGGCACGGACGCGGAGGCCTCATCACCGGGCAGGGGAACGATATAGTGGTGTGAGCTCTCGTCATGACTTTGCGTGACATACTGCCGTCCTTCGCTGAACAGCGTGAAGGGCGTGCAAAACGTCAGCAGCAGGACAACAAGAACGGCCCGCGCAACCATGCGCAGGCTGCCGTCATTCCATTTTGGCATATTACGAATAAACGTGATACTCCAATCTATGTCAATGATTTTTCAGTATAAATTATTTTACACAGCGTGAAGCAAACACGTCGCCACAGTGCAGATACTCAGCCCTTTCGTCGCAGCAACGCCCCGCCCAGGCGACGCACGGCGGCGTCCGGTTCGGCATTCAGCCCGGCCCAGGCCGCAGCGGCATGGGCCAGCACCCGCCCGACCAGATCCAGGGCGTCCTCCGCGCCGTCCACCCAGACGCTGACCGCGCCGTGCAGCATGAGGCCCGGCCCTTCCAGCGGGCCCCGGATGCCCAGCACCGGCACTCCGGCTCCGGCGGCCAGACCCACTTCCACTCCGGCATCCTGGCCTGACGCGCCGTAGTAGATCACCAGATCCGCCGTAAGGCAGGCATTGCGGCAAAACGCATAGACCTGGCCGCCGTCCCGGTCCGTATCCATCCAGATGCGGCGCTCCGCCGGGGTCAGGCCCGGCGGGGGCACGGCCTTTTCAGTCCAGTCCAGCATACGGCAGCCCAAGGCGCGCAATTCACGGCCCAGCAGACGAACGCCGTGCTTGTGTTTGAAGGAACCGGCCACGTAGATGGTCAACGGGGCTTCGGAAGAAAATTCAGGCAAAGGCATGCAAACCTCAGAATTCAATGCCGGGCGCGGCTTTGACGCCCGCCCGCCAGGGATGTTTGATTTCGCCCATCTCCGTGACCAGATCCGCCTCCCGCACAAGCCAGTCCGGCGCGTTGCGGCCGGAGAGCACCAGATGGCGGCCCGCGGCGCGGGTTTCGGCCATGAGCGCCTCCACTTCCTGCCGGGTCAGGATGCCCGCGTCCAGGGCGTAGAGGCATTCGTCCAGGATGAGCATATCGGCCTCCGGCACGCGTGCTCGCGCCCAGGCCAGCACGCGCAGAGCGGCGGCCCGATGGGCCGGGCGGTCCTCCTCACGACGCAGAAAGCCTTCGCCTCCGGCCAGAAAACGCGGGCCCAGCCATTGCGCCAGCATGCGCTGCTCCCCGGCCTGGCCGTCCCGCTTCATGAACTGGCCGAAGGCCACGGTCATGTTCTGCCCCAACGCGCGCACGGCCTGGCCCACGCAGGCGCTGGTCTTGCCCTTGCCGTTGCCGGTATAGACCAAAATCACCTCCAGACTCCGGGCAGAGCAGCCTTGCAGGAAGGGCATTGCCCCGGCGCGCCCAATTGCCGCGTCTGCCAGCCCCGGCGCTCAATGGCCGGCGCGCCGCAAGCCGGGCAAAAGGTAGTGCCGCCCAACGCGCTGGCCACATTGCCGATGTACACGAAATGCAGGCCCGCTTCCCGGCCGATGCGCCAGGCGTCCTCCAGCCGGGCCGGCGGCGTGGAGGGATGCCCGGCCATGTGATAGGCCCCGTGAAAGGCCGAGAGATGCCAGGGCGTGTCCGGGCCCAATTCGCCATGCACAAAGGCGGCCATATCCCGTAGTTCGGCTTCGCTGTCGTTACAACCCGGAATGACCAGGGTGGTCACTTCCAGCCACCAGCCCAGCGCCTTGATGGCCTTCAAATTGTCCAGGACGGGCTGAAGGCGGCCGCCGCAGTAGTCGCGGTAAAAATCGTCGCTGAAGGATTTCAGATCCACATTGACGGCATTGACCCGGCGGCGCAGGGGCAGCAGAAAGTCCTCGGCCATAAAGCCGTTGCTGACCAGAATGACCCGCATGCCCATGGCCTGGGCCAGCCCGGCGGTTTCATAGACCTGCTCGAAAAAGACCGTGGGCTCGTTGTAGGTAAAAGCCATGCTGCGCGCGCCGTGCTTTTCCGCCAGCCGCACCAAGGCGTCCGACGTAACGCGCTTGCCGGGCACCATGCCGTTGGCCGGTATGCGCGCTATCTGGTAATTCTGGCAGAACCGGCAACGGAAGTTGCAGCCCGCGCTGCCCACGGAAAAGGTTTTGCTGCCGGGCAGAAAATGGTAGAGGGGCTTTTTTTCCACCGGGTCCATCTGGGCGCTGGTGACCACATCCCCCACCAGGGAAACCATTTCCCCGCCCACGTTGGCCCGCACGCCGCACAGCCCCTTGCCGCCTTTCTTCAGGCGGCAGGCATGCGCGCACAAGCGGCATCGCACCTCCCCGCCGGTCCCGCCGGACAAGGGCTCCCAGAGCATGGCGCGCATCTCAACGCCCTCCGGTGCCGCGTCCCGGCAATACGGCTCCGCCCATGCCTCCGGTGCCACCCGTTCCCCCCAGTCCCGTGGACGGCGCGATATTGTTGCGCGGGGCCGGCAGATAACCCGGCGCGTGCGGCCAGGGCCGCGTATTGGACGGCGGCCGCCAGCCCGGCGGCATATGCCCCTGGGGCGGCGTCGTGCCCTGCCAGCCCGGTTGCTGCCAGGGCGGAACAGGCGAGGGCCGGGGGGGCGCGGGATGAGGCCACGGCCCCGGATGCGGGCCGGGATCGGGGCGCGGACGCGGCGGCGGGCCCGGAGGATACGGCGGATACGGCCCGGGTCCCGGCGGATAGGGCCGGTTCTCGCCGGGGTAGATCTGCGGGGCCACGATGACCGGCGTGTTCTGTTCCGGCTGGGGCTGGCGGGGCGCGATGACCGAGGTGATGATGTCCCCGGTTTCAGGATCCCGCCAGGTTCCGGCAAAACCGTTGTACCCCGCGCTGTCGTTGGTGGAATTGTACACGTCGCCGTTGTACACGGTGGAATTGTTGTATTCGTTGTGTACGGACGGATTTTGCGGCGCGGGCGTCTGCGCGGAAGCGGTCGCTCCCGCTTCAGCATTGCGGGGTGCGCTGTCCGTCCTCTCGGCGTTGCCCGCATCGGGCGACCCCATGGCATGGACCGACACGCCCGGCCAGAGGCAAAGCGCAAGCCAGAGAAGCAGAACTATATGATGATTACGCATAAAACTTTCCCGTTTTTGCCAACCGGTACTTGTAACACTTGAAATGCTCGTTTGCGGCGAGCAAAGGCCGCCGACTCGCATTTCGCGGCAAGGATTTGCAGACAAATCCTTACAGAACAGTTCACGCATGAAATGCGTCAACTGTTCTATACCAGCGGCGGGCGGCCCGGTCCATGAAAAAAGAGACTTGGGCTTCGGAGAAAAATTTGCTATTCAATGGAGATTAAAGGAGGCGACAGCATGTCCAGCGAGCGCGCAAAAGCCTATACTCAGGCCGGCGTCAACATTGAGGCGGGCAATGCCCTGGTCGGACGCATCAAGCATTTGGTGGCGAGCACCCAGATCAGGGGCGTCATTTCCGACATCGGCGGTTTCGGCGGCCTGTTCCGTCCGGACCTTAGCGGCATGAGCGAACCGGTGCTGGTCTCCTCCACCGACGGCGTGGGCACCAAGCTCAAGCTGGCCTTCACCTTCAACAAGCATGACAGCGTGGGCATCGACCTGGTGGCCATGAGCGTCAACGACATTCTGGTTCAGGGCGCGACTCCCTTGTTTTTCCTGGATTATTTCGCCACCGGCAAGCTGGATGTGGACACGGCGGAAACCGTGGTCAGCGGCGTGGCCGAAGGTTGCCGCCAGGCCGGTTGCGCCCTGCTGGGCGGCGAAACCGCCGAAATGCCGGACATGTACGCGCCCGGGGAATACGATCTGGCCGGTTTCTGCGTGGGCTTGGTGGACAACGCCAAACTCATTGACGGTTCGGGCATTCAGGTGGGCGACGTCATTGTGGGCGTGGCTTCCTCCGGCCTGCACTCCAACGGTTTTTCCCTGGCGCGCAAGGTTCTGGCCCGGAGCGGCCTCAAGGCGGACGACGCCTTTCCCGGCGCGGACGGCGCCAGCGTGCGCGACGTGCTGCTGACGCCCACCACCATTTATGTGGAGGCCGTGCGCTCCCTGTTGCGCGACATGAATGTCAAGGGCATGGCCCATATCACCGGCGGCGGTTTTTACGACAATATCCCGCGCGTGCTGCCCTCCCAGGTGGAAGCCCGGATCAATTTCGGCAGTTGGCAGCTGCCGCCCGTCTTCCACTGGCTCAAGAACGCGGGCGAACTCTCCTGGCCGGAGATCCTCCAGATATTCAACGGGGGCATCGGCTATGTCCTGATCTTGCCCGCCGAGCAGGCCGAGGAAGCCATCAACCGCATCCAGGCCTTCAATCTGCGGGCCTGGCGCATCGGCGAGATCGCTCGGCGCGCCCAGGACGGCGAACAGGTTGTGGTCAATTTTTAGAGCAGGTTACCTTTCAAAGCTGACCTGCTCCGTCGTCTGCGGAAGCGGACGACCGCGACGAGCGCCTTTAAAACTTTGAAAATGTCGATTTCCGAAGTGAACCCGCTCTGAAAAACGGGTCAGGAGAACACGGCCATGAGTTGCCTGGGCAATGTGATCTGGTTTTTACTGGGCGGCATCTGGATGGGCCTGACCTGGTGGTTTTTCGGAGTGCTCTGCTTTATCTCCATTGTGGGCATCCCCTGGGGACGGGCCTGTTTTGTGATCGGCGAATTCGCCTTCTTTCCTTTCGGGAAGATGCCGGTATCGCGCGACGTGCTCACCGGCCGGCCGGACATCGGCACCGGGCCCTTCGGCACAGTGGGCAATATTATCTGGCTGTTGCTGGCGGGCATCTGGATCGCCATGCAGCACCTCATCTGGGCCCTTTTCTGCGCCGTCACCATTATCGGCATCCCCTTTGCATGGCAGCACGTCAAACTGGCGGCCCTGGCCCTCTGCCCCATCGGCAAGACCATTGTGCCAGTGGCGGTGGCCGAGGCGGCGGAACGGGCGGCTGCCGACGAGCGGGTACGCTCCTCCCGATCCTAGAGCAGATTACCTTTGAGACACTTTGCGTTTCAAAGGGGGCATTCCGAAAAAAGCGCGGTTATCGCTGCTGTCGATCCCCGTATGGCTCCGTTGTCGCCAACGGGGACAGCCCTTCGGGCTGCCTTCGGTCGCTTTTCCGGAATCCGCGCCGCGTTGCTCTCAATGCCTGTACGCCCTTTGGGCTACAGCACGGCCCTGCGGGCCGCCCGTCGGGTCGGTCTTCGCGGCGCGCCTCACCGTGTGCGGCGTTAGAGCATTTCAACGTTGAAAGGTTACTTTGCTCCGGCTGCAAAGCGGCCTTTTTTCGGGCGGCGTTTTACTGAGGGATGAACCTGGAACCTGTTGTACTTGAGGTTTTCGCTGAACGCCCGGCCACGGAAATCTCGCGGGGGTTGCCCCGCGCCGCGCCCGGCGCGGCTTCAGAGCGTTTCAACCTTGAAATGCTCTTGTTTCCGTTCTCCCAGCGGCCGGGTGTGTGACAGCGGCCTCGGCAAAGGAACGTCATGATCGAACAGAACCGGCAGCCCTTTCCCGTTTTTTCCGAACCGCCGCAGTTCCGTCGCCCTGGTCCGCCCCTCTACGCCCAGTTGGCGGACGTGTTGCGCCAGCAGATCGAAAACGGCGTGCTGCCTCTGGGCGTAAAGCTGCCCAATCTCCTCCGAATGGCCGAGATTTTCGGCGTGGCACGGGTCACCGCGCGTCAGGCCGTGCAACTTCTGGTCATGGAGGGCCTGCTCACCGCCCGCCAGGGACGCGGCATCCATGTGGCGCGCCAATTGCCCGTCCGGCCCTATGAAAATATGCGTACTTCCTGGAAGGCCATGGTCAAGCGTATCGAAGGGGCCAGCGTGGAGCTGCTCGACGCGGCCGACGTGGGCGATTGTCCATTGCTGGCGGCCTGGGAACTGCCGCCCGCGCCCGCCTATCATTATATGCGGCGCGTGCATATCAAGGACGGCGCGCGCTTCGCCTACATCGAACTTTATCTGGACAAGATCATTTACGACCAGGCTCCGGAACGCTTCAACGCCACCACGGTGATCCCGGTCATGGACGAACTCAGAATCAACGTCTCCAAGGCCCGGCAGGAACTGACCATCGGCGGCGCCTCTCCGGAGGTCGCGCAGCATCTGGGCATTGCCTGCGGCGCTCCCGTGGCCCTGGTGCGGCGCTATGCCTGCGACGACTCGGGCAAAGCCATTTACGCCGCCCTGGTGGTGCATCCCGGCGACAGGGTGCGCTTTGACATTGATCTGGTGCGTTGAACGCGAAGAACCCCACACGAAAGCCCCCGCCGGTGCAGGTACCGGTGGGGGGCTTTCGTGTGGGGCCAGGATTATGAGGCATACCGGCGCTAGAGCATTTTTACTTTGAAATTGCTCTAACGCCGCACACGGTGCGGCGCGCCGCGAAGACCGACCCGACGGGCGGCCCGCAGGGCCGTGCTGTAGCCCAAAGGGCGTACAGGCATCGAGAGCAACGCGGCGTGGATTCTGGCGAAAACCACGTTTTTCGCCAGAATGCCAACTTTGAAATTTTACAAATTTCAAAGTTAATCTGCTCTAAGACAATGTAACATTTCGTTTTAGTAGTAGCGCCGGTATGCCTCAGGCCGTCCGTAGGGCGACGGAGGGCTGTCCTCTGACCTGCCGGAGCCATTGCGCGGCCAGCAGGGCCACAACGCCCAAGGTGACCAGCACGCAGGCCAGCGGAGCCAGATGCGCGCCCCAGATGGTCAGCCAGAAGCTGGCCAGCATAACCACGGCGGAGAGGGTGTAATCGCGCGGGGTAAAGGGCCGGGCCATGGCTCCGTACAGCAGGGCGTCCAGGCTGGTCAGTCCGGTCAGGATGCAGACCAGGGAACACGCTCCCCAGGCGACATTGCTGAAATCAAAGGAAAACAACGGATTGTAGATGATCAGGAAGGGCAGAATAAAGCCGCTCAGCGAAAGGCGGAAGCCGTGCACGCTGGTGAGGGCGTAATTGCCGCCCGAAATGCCCGTGGCCGCCAGGGAGGCCAGGCCCACCGGCGGCGTCACCGCCGCGATGATGGAGAAGTAAAAGCAGAACATATGGGCCCGCAGCAGGTCCACGCCCATGGGCGTCAGCGTGGGAATGATAATGATGGCGCACAGGGCGTAGGCTGCGGCGGGCGGCACGGCACAGCCCAGAATCAGGGCCACGACCATGGTGACCAGCAGGGCGATGAACAACTGCCCTCCGGCAAGAATATGGATGAGGCTCGCCAGCTTGCTGCCCAGGCCCGTGGAAATGAGCGTCTGGGCCACCATGCCGATGAGCGCCAGGGAGATGCCGATCTTGGCGCCGGTTACGGCCCCGCTGACCAGCGAGCGTACCAGCTCCCGACGACCGGGGCGGGTGTCCTTGATGGCGAAGCCCGTAACCAACGTGACCACACTGGCCCAGAAGGCCGTGTTGGACGGGCTGTAGCGCATGAGCAGCATGGCGAAGATCAGGCCGATGGGCAGTACGAAGACCGGCAGCCGCCGCCGGATCAGGGCCCAGTCCACGTCCATATGCACGGTTTGCAGATCCTTGCGTACCGACAGGAACTGCACGCCCACGGCCACGGCGAAATAAAAGAGCGCCGCGGGCAGAATGGCGGCCAGCATGACCACGGCGTAGGGCCGGCCGATGAAAGTCGCCATCATGAAGGCCGCGGCTCCCATGACCGGAGGCATGAGCTGGCTGCCCGTGGCCGAGCAGGCCAGAATGCCCCCGGCCTCGTCCACGGAATAGCCGGATTTGTTCATATACGGCAGCACAAAGGGGCCGGTGATCGCCACATTGGCCACGGGCGCGCCGGAAACCATGCCGATGAGCGAGTTGGAAAACACCCCGGTGAGTCCCGCCCCGCCGCGCAGCCTGCGCCCGAGAATCTTGCCCAGCTCCATGAGCAGGCCTTCCACCTTGAAGATGCCCAGCAGCGCGCCGAACACCACGAACATGAAGACCTGATCCGCGCTGATGGACATGAACAGCCCGTACAGGCCCGAAAGGCCCACGCTGAGCATGGAAACCACATAGTCAAAGCCGAAGGCCGGATGGTAGAGCGGCCCGCTGAGCAGGTGGCCGAAGAAAAAATAGGCCACAAAAATCACGGCCACCAGCAGCAGGGGCAGCCCCCAGCACAGCCACGTGCCCAGGGCCGTGGCCAGTATCAGACAGAGCCCGGCCAGCAGCGCCGCCCGGGTGGGGAAGCCCTGGGACATTTCCAGCTCTTCGATATTGCCGTACACATAGACGCAGCAGGCCAGGGCCGCCGCCAGGCAAAGATACAGGCCCACGGCCGCGAGACGGCTTTTGGCCTTGATGGCGTAGCTCATGAAGACCATCAGGAAGAGAAAGGCGAAGTGGATGGTCTGGTGTTCCCACTGGCTGAAGTAGAGGTATTGCGAGGCCACGGCATGGTAGACCACCATGGCGAGCCCTCCGACGGTCAGAACGGCCTTGGGCAGGGAGACGTTTTTCATGGAGGCACCTCCGGGCGGACGGATCGGACGAATCCGGGGCCGTGACGGCGGCCCCGGACAATACGGCGGAAGAATTACAGGATCCCGGCTTCCTTATAGGCGCGCAACGCGCCGGGGTGAATATTCTCCGGGCTGAAGCCCTTGACCAGTCCGGCGCGGCTCATGAGGCCGCCCAGGGCATGGTATTTGCCGAAAGCCTCAATGTTTTCGATCATGGCTTTCGCCAGGATGTAGGCGTATTCCTCGGAAAAATCGGGATGGGCGAAAAGGCCGTGCAGGTCCGCGCCGATCCAGAGGGGAGCTTCCAGGCCGTCCACGGCCTTGGCCGGAACCTGGATGGGGAAGAGCCGGATGTCCTTGGCGGCGGTTTTTTCCACCGCGTCTTTAGTCCAGTCCAGATGCGTGAGTTCCCGGCCGGAGGCCAGTACTTCCACGGTCTGGGGCGCGGGCGAAAACTTGCCGGACACCGGGTCCATGTAACCGCCGATGGTGGCCGCGTCCACCTGGCCGTTGACCAGGGCCGTGGCCGCTTCAGAGGTGCCCACGAACTGGATCTTCAGGCTCTTGTAAAAATCATCGTCATAGCCGTTGCGCAGCAGGGCGTCGGGTTCATACCCCCAAATGACCTGGGGAATGCGGCCCATGGCGATGCGCTTGCCCCGGAGGTCGGCCACGCTCTTGATGTCCTTGTCGCCGGTCACCAGCCAGGTGGCCGTATAGGTATAGATGCCGATGAGTTTGAGGGGCGTGCGCTTGGCCGGGAAGGGCTTTTTGCCCTGCTCCGCCAGCCAGTTGATGCCTTGCGAGGCCGTCACCACGGTATTCTGGCGCGCGGCGACGTCAGCATTGAGTTTGTTGACGTTGTAAGCCTGGCCCGGCGTTTCCGCGTGGGCGATGCTGAGAGGATAATTGCCCTGGTTGACGATGCTCTCCAGAGCTGTGCCCAGCACGTAACTGCCGGTGCCGAAGGGCGTGCTGAGCAGATGGATGACCGTTTTTTCGGCCGCGCGGGCCGGAAGAGCGGCGCACAGCGCGCCGACCACAAGACACGTCAGGATAAGCGTCAGGCGTTTCATGGAGTCTCCTTTCCAAGCATGGAACAAATTAAAGCACGTAACACTTGAAATGCTCTGGTGGGGAAGGCGTCAGCGGCAGCGCGCATGAAAGGTCAGCAGTTTTTCCAGCGCGCCCATATCCGGGGCGACGCCCAGGCCGGGTGCATCACTCAACAGGAAGCGCCCATCCCTGAGGCGCGGAAAGGGAGCGGCCAACAGCTCGCGCAGGGGATTGGGGTTGCAGTCCACTTCCAGCAGGCCGTCGCCGCCCACGGCGGCCAGCAGGTGGGCTGAAGCCAGCAGGCCGATGCCGCCGCCGAGATAGTGCGGACAATAGTGCAGTCCGGCGGCCAGGGCCGCGCGCGCCACGCGCAGGCAGCCCGTGAGGCCGCCCCATTTGCAGACGTCGGGCTGGACGACGCGGACGGAGGCGGCGGCAATTGCCGCGTCAAAGGCCGTGTCGCTGCGGATGTTTTCGCCCGCCGCCAGCGTGAACCGGCCCGCGGCGGCCAGAGCGGCCCACTCCGCCGCCGGGCGGTCGCAGGCCAGGGGCTCCTCCACCCAGAGCAAAGGATATCGGCTCAGGCGCGGCAGGGCCTCCAAAGCCTGTTCCAGTGTCCAGGCCTGATTGACGTCCGCGGCCAGACGCTCGCCGGGCAGCAGGCTGTCCAGGGCCGCGCGGATGTTGGCCTCGTCCTGCTCGCGCCCGAAACCGATCTTGACCTTGAAGGCCCGGTAGCCTTCCTGTCGCGTACGGGCCACGGTTTCGGCCACGCCGGGATGATTGATGCCGCTGGCATAGGCGGGCATGGCCGTCATGGCCGCGTCGCCGAGCAGCGCGTGCAGCGGAACCCCGGCGCGGCGGGCGGCCAGATCCCAGAGGGCGATATCCAGACAGGCCAGAGCCTGGTCCATGGGGCCGGGTTCGTCGGCCTGGAGCCGCAAAATACGCAGCTTGCGGGCCACCTCGCGCACAAGACCGCCGGGCTCGCGCCAGGATGCGCCCAAGGCCGAGGGCAGGACTGTTTCAGCCAGCAACCGGCCCCGGTGCTCGGCGCCGCAGGAGGGGAAATTGCACCAGGCTTCGCCCCAGCCGCACAGGCCGTCCTCATCCTCCACACGCAACAGCACGGCGGGCCTGTCGTGCATGACGCCGAAAGAGGTGCGCACCGGCGCGTCAATGGGCGCGCGGAAAACAAAAACCTCAGCGTGTCGCAGGGGTGCGGTGGCCGGGATCTCCCGCATGGGGCCTCCTTGACTTGATGTAAAAATTGATATCTAGGCACTAATCATAGTATCAATTTGCTGCCAACAATTTTTATATATAATTATAAATAAGTAGTAAGCTATTATTTGATCAATATGGCCGCCCCGCTTCCGCCGCGCGGATCTGTACGCGGTCTGGGCCGGAACGCGCGCTCATAACCTGTCCGCCTGTCCGCTTGGATCAGCGGGCACGCTGCTTGCGGAATTCTCCCGGCGGGTTGGAACCGCGCGCATGTCATTGAAAGGGCGACAAGCCCCGGCGGATCCCGGCCGGACGTGAACGGCCCGGTCTGCTTGCGCAGGCCGGGCTGTAAAAGGAGGGTTGGACAAAAAAACGGGCATCAGAGCATGCAGCACGTGAACTGCTCGTTTCCGGCGAGCAAGGCCCGCCTGCTCATGCGTGAACGGCGTTAGAGCATTTCAACGTGGAAATGTTCTAATGGTGATTGCAGCCGCCCTTGCACAACTGCTCCGTGCCGAAGGGTTGCAATTTGCCCGCGGCGAAGGCCTTCAGGGCATCGCCCACCGTGGCCTGCCCGGCATTGTGATAGACCGTGACGCCCGCGGCCTGCATGGCGCTGAGCGGGCGCATACCCATGCCCCCGGCCAGCAGGGCGGTGACCCCCTGCTGCGCCAGTTCCTGCACGGGCTGGAGGCAATTGCCGTGCTCATGCCCGCTGTTGGGCAGCACGCGCACATCGCTGACGGCCCCGTTTTCCACGCGGGCCAGGGTATAGACGTCGCAGTGGCCGAAGTGGGCGCTGGGCGCGGCTTCCAGCCCGCCGGGCGCGTCTGAGGGAACGGCCACCAGAATGGATTGACTCATATCTAGAGCTCCTTGCGTTTCAGATGTATCCACCAGGGCGCAGACGCCGCCTTCAATGCGCAGGGCATGTCCCTCAATGAGGGCTTCGGCCACGCAACGGCGCGCCTTGCGCAGCAGCCTGCCGAAGGTATGCCTCGAAACGCCCATGCGGGCGGCGGCCTCGTCCATGTTCAGATCCTGATAATCGGCCAGGCGCAGGGCTTCCAGTCCGTCCACGGAAAGCCGGCATTCCGCCAGCTCGCTCATGGGCACGCCCCGTGGCTTGAAATAGGTCATCTTGGGCAAGGCGGCCACACGGCGGCAATGACAGGGTCTGGGCATGGGCTCCTCGTGCTGGTGGATGAAAATTAACATATACTAAAAAACTGGTAAGAACGGCAGGGAGCTTGTCAAGACGCGACGGGCCGGGAGAAAGACTCCCGGCCCGCGATTCAGAGAGACTGAAAGGCCGCTCAGACTTCCGCCAGAAGGCGGAGCAGACGGCGGGCATCCTCCGCGCCGGGCGTCAGGGGCAGGCAGTCCAGGATGCCCAGGCCCTCCATGGCCTCGTGAAAAGCCTCGGGGTCCAGAGCGCTGGCAACGGCGGTATGCGTCCGGGCGTCGATCATCAGCAATTCCATCACGCTGCGCCGCACGTCCTCGTCCGGAGCCGGGTCCAGCAGGATCAGTCGCGGCGGGTCGGCCCGCAGACGCGCCTTGCAGTCCTCCAGATCCGCTACTTCACTCAGGCCGCAGCCTCCGGCCCGCAATTCCTCCGTGCAGGCCCGCCAGGCTTCGGGACGGCGGCTCACCAGCACAACATTTATATTCTCCGCGTTGGGCATGACGGACCGCCTAATGCCGGCCGCCGCCGCAGGTGTGTTCCATGGTGAAGGGCGCCAGCTTTCCTTCGCTGAAAGCCTGCACGGCCGCGCCCACGGTGGGATAATTGCCCGCGAAGTAAACCTGGATGCCCATCTGATTGAAGCCCATGAGCGGACGCATGCCCATGCCCCCGGCCAGCAGCGCGTTGACCCCGTGCTCGGCCAGATACTGGACGGGCGCCAGGCAGCCGCCCTGCTGGTGCGCCAGGGATGGAAGGGTGGAATGCCCGGTCACCGCGCCGTCTTCCAGCTCCACGATGGTGTACAGGTCGCAATGACCGAAATGCATGCCCATGCCGGCATCCAGGCCGCCGGGCTGAACCGAGGGAACGGCCAGAATGGTCTTGCTCATGTCGCTATCCTCTGTGTACAGGGTTAAGGTTTTCACGCCGTACCGGCATTGCGTCGGCCAGAGCGCGCACGCGCTTCCAGATGGACGCCAGCACGGCGGCAAGGGGAGTATCTTCCTCAGTAAGCGCCCGCCGCCGGATCATGGCGCGGGTCGCCTGGGGATCAAAGGGGATTTCTCCGGCCAGGCTATGCCCCTGCTCGACGGCAAAGCGCCGGATGGCCTCGGCTTCGGCCGGATTGAGGTCGGCCTTGTTGATGACCACGGCCACGGGTATGCGGAAGTGTCGGCAGAGTGTCGCCACCCGCTCGAAATCATGCCGCCCGGAGGGCGTGGGTTCCACCACGGCCACGGCCAGGGACGCGCCCGCCAGCGAGCTGATCACCGGACAGCCCATGCCCGGCGAGCCGTCACAGAGAAGCAGCTCCCGACCCTGCGCGGCGGCCAACTCGCGGGCCTGCTGCTTGAGCAGACTGACCAGGCGGCCGGAATTCTCCTGCCCGGGCTCCAGCTGGGCGTGCACAAAGGGGCCGAAGCGCGTTTCGCTGATCCGCCAGAGGCCGCAGCGCCGCTCGGGAAAGTCAATGGCCCGAGCCGGACAGAGTGCGCGACACACGCCGCAGCCCTCGCAATCCAGGGGGTCGATGACAAAATGCCCGTCCTCGTTGCGAACCGCCCCGAAGCGGCAGAGGTCCGCGCAACGGCCGCATTGGACGCAGAGATCCTGCACGATTTCCGCCGTATGGCCGGAAATGAAAATTTCCTCCCGCCCCACGCGCGGGTCCAGCACAATGTGCAGATCTGGCACGTCCACATCCAGATCGCAGATGACCGCATTTTCGGCCAGATGCGCAAAGGCCGCGCAGACCGTGGTTTTACCCGTGCCGCCCTTGCCGCTGATGACTACAATCTCACGCATGGCGCACCTCCCCGGCCTGATGGCGCAGCGCCGTCCGCAAGAGGCGGAAGCGCTCCCGCCAAGCCTCGGAGTCCAGCACCGGCAAACGTCCGCGCGCATAGCTCTCGGCGGCGGCGCGCTCAAAAGGCAGCTCGGCCAGAAGAGGCAACTCCTGCTCAGCGCAGTAGGCGCGCAGCAGCGCGTCCCCGGCCAGGTTGTCCGGCATGCCCGCACGATTCATAATCACGCCCAGCGGCTTGCCCAGACGGCTGAACGCGGCGTGCGCCAGCCGGAAATCATGAAAGCCGAAGGGCGTGGGCTCGGCCACCAGCACGATCATGTCCGCCTGGCGTGCCACGGTCATGGCCGGGCAACTCACGCCCGGAGGCGCGTCCAGCAGCACATCGGCCCCGTCCTGCGCCAGCATGGCAGCCAAGGCATTCTCCAGCCCGCGCAACAGCGGCGGGGTCATGGCCTCGCCGATCCGGCTGCGGCCCATGAGAAAACGTGCCTTGCCGTCCAACGCCGTGCCAAACTGCAATACGCCCAGCTCACGCCGCCCGACGCTCAGCGCCTGGGCTTCGCACACGGCGAAACAGCCGCCGCAGCCGTGGCACATGTCCGGAAAAATCATGATGTTCGCGCCCAGACGCGCAATGGCCTTGTAGGCGCAGATTTCCCGGCACGCGCCGCAGTTGGTGCAGCGCTCCTTGTCCAGCACGGGCACTTCCAGATAGACGCTTTCCGGGGCAGACAGTTCGGGATGCAGAAAAAGATGCAGATTGGGCGCTTCCACATCCGCGTCCACGACCAGGCAGGGGCCGTCCCAAACCGATGCCAGAGAGGCCGTGACTGTGGTCTTTCCGGCCCCGCCTTTGCCGCTTGCCATGGCTATACGCATTTCAGGCCTGCTTGTTGGGGGCATCGGCGGCTGTAACGCCGCCTTCCAGATAACAGCGCACGGCTTCACGCACGCTGCGGCCGTCCAGATCCTGATAGACGGCGATATCCGCCGCCTGCAGGGCCGCAAAAGCCTTGGGCCCCACATAGCCGCTCAGCACGGCCCGTATCCCGGCCACGGCCAGGCGCTCGGCGGTTTCAATGCCCGCGCCCTGAGCCAGAATCTGCGAGGCTCCATTGTCCAGATATTCAGCGGCCATACTGTCCGTATCCACCAATACAAAACCAGCGGCTCGGCCGAAACGGGGGTCCACCATGGAATCCAGGCCCGGCCCTTCGCTGGAAACGGCAATTTTCATACTGAGACTCCTTTTCGCGGCATGGCATGAGCGCCACAGAATATTGCTCAAATGAGCATAATCCTACAGCCTGGAATGTCAAGCGGCGGGCAAAAGAAAATTGCCTGCTGTCCTGGCCGCTCGCCCCCAAGAGGCACAACTCTCTTGAAACCGGGAGCTATTGCAGCGGAGGAGGAGAAAAAGCCTCCAAAACCGGGCCGTTTGATCGATGTCGGAACCAGGCGAACGTCCTTGGGACAGTTTTAGAGCAATTTCATTTGAAATTGCTCTACCGCCGCACAAAGTGCGGCGCGCAGCGAAGACCGACCCGACGGGCGGCCCGTAGGACCGTGCCTGTAGCCCAAAGGGCGTACAGGCATCGAGAGCAACGCGGCGTGGATTCTGGTGAAAACCAGGTTTTTCACCAGAATATCAACTTTAAAATTTTACAAATTTCAAAGTTAATCTGCTCTAGAAGCGGCTCCGAGGGTTTTCCAGCCTGGCCGGTTCAAGGCAAGGTGAGGAAGGGAGGGATGAAGGAAGCGGTGGGATGGTTCGGGAATTCGCGGAGTTGGGGGGGGGCGCAGGCGCGGCAGCATAGGGCGGACAAGAGAAGCCCCCCACGCGCTGAGAGCGGCGAGGGGGGCTTCCGAGCAATTTTTGGCAGCGGCCTACTTTCCCACATGACGTTATGCAGTATCATCGGCGAGGAAGAGCTTAACTACCGAGTTCGGAATGGGATCGGGTGTACCCTCTTCTCTATGGCTGCCAAAAAAATTTGTCAAAAATATAATTGACAGGGAAGGAAGGAGTTTTCAAGAG
>NZ_JH114303.1:621441-632527 GCF_000224635.1 Desulfovibrio sp. 6_1_46AFAA | reverse complement strand
TTGGTATAGCGATAAGGAGCAGTGGGCTGGCTTGCAAAGCTTTGTACTTATTGAGTCAGTGCGTGAAAGTAGAGGAAAAATCGAGACAAACCGTCGTTACTACATAAGTAGTTTAGCTCAGGATGAAGTGCGTGCCGCTAAAAGCGTGAGAGCTCATTGGCAGATAGAAAACGCCTTGCACTGGTGTCTTGATGTAGTTTTTGATGAAGATCAAAGTCGAGCACGGGTTCGTAATGCGGGCAAAAATCTTGGAATTTTGCGAAGTATCTGCCTCAATTTACTTCGGCGCATGCCGGGGAAATCGAGCTTGAAGGGCAAGAGGTTCAAGATTGCACTGAGTGAAGATTTTCTCCTTCAGGCTCTCAGAATTTAGATGCGTCTGCCCTGGGGGGCGAAGTGCGCGCACTGGACGAGCGGGCGGGAAGCGGCTATACAAAACTTTTATAGCCTCAATTCCTACCGTGCCCCAAGGGCGCGCACGAGCGAGACACAGCCCATGAGCATCATTCATCAGCCGGGCGGCAACCGCGTCTTGAATCTGCACGAGCCTGAAAAGCCCCAGCTCTACCGTGAACTTTTTCCCTATACGAGCATTTGCCGCACGTCTTTCGACGAAGTGCTGCTGGCCCCGCGTCCGGCGGAGCAGATGCGCATCACCGACACCACCTTCCGCGACGGCCAGCAGGCCAGGCCGCCCTACACGGTCAAGCAGGTGGCCAAAATGTTCGACTTCCTGCACCGCCTGGGCGGCAAAACCGGGCTGATCACGGCGTCGGAATTCTTTCTCTACTCGGCCAAGGACCGCAAGTGCATCGATGTCTGCCGGGCGCGCGGCTACCGCTTCCCCAGGGTCACGGCCTGGATCCGCGCCACCAAGGAAGACCTCAAGCTGGTGCGGGACATGGAATTCGACGAGACCGGCATGCTCACCAGCGTGTCCGACTACCATATCTTTCTCAAGCTGGGCAAAACCCGCCAACAGGCCATGGACATGTACGTGGACCTGGCCAGCCAGGCCCTGGAATGGGGCATCATTCCGCGCTGCCATTTCGAGGACGTGACCAGGGCCGACATTTACGGTTTCTGCCTGCCCCTGGCCCAGCGGCTCATGGAACTTTCGCGCCAGAGCGGCATGCCGGTGAAGATCCGCCTCTGCGACACCATGGGCTACGGCGTGCCCTGGCCCGGCGCGGCCCTGCCCCGCTCGGTGCAGCGCATCGTGCGGGCCTTCACCGACGAGGCCGGGGTGCCCGGCCAGTGGCTGGAATGGCACGGCCACAACGACTTCCACAAGGTGCTGGTCAACGGCGTCACGGCTTGGTTGTATGGCTGCGGCGCGGTCAACGGCACCCTGTTCGGCTTCGGCGAACGCACGGGCAACACGCCCCTGGAAGCCCTGCTGGTGGAATATATCTCCCTCACCGGCGACGACGCTGCGGCGGACACCACGGTTCTGAGCGAAGTGGCCCAATTCTTCGAAAAAGAGCTGCACTACCGCATCCCGCACAATTATCCCTTTGTGGGGCGCGACTTCAACGCCACCAGTGCGGGCGTGCATGCCGACGGCCTGGCCAAAAACGAGGAAATCTACAATATCTTCGACACCAAGCATCTTTTGGGGCGCCCGGTGCCGATCATCATCACCGACAAGACCGGCCGCGCGGGCGTGGCTTACTGGATCAACAACAACCTGAATCTGGCGGAAGACAAGCAGGTTTCCAAAAAGCATCCCGCCGTGGGCCAGATCTACGACGCCATCATGGCCGTGTACGAGGAAACCGGGCGCACCACCAGCTTCTCCCATGACGAAATGGAAGCACTGGTCCAGCGCTTCATGCCCGAACTCTTCGCCACCGAATTCGACCAGATGAAACAACTGGCCGGGGATCTGGCCGCGCATCTCATCGTGCGCCTGTCCCGCAGTCCCGGCCTGACCGACCTCAGCGAGCAGGCCTGCGCCCGGCTGGATGAATTCGTGCACGAGTATCCCTTCATCCAGTTCTGCTGCCTCACCGACGCCCGGGGCAAGATGCGTTGCTCGGCTGTCACAGACCCGGAATACAAGGAAGTCTACGAAGCCCTGCCCGTAGGCTATGACTTCTCGCAGCGCGAATGGTTTAAGATGCCCATGAAGACCGGCGACCTGCACATCATGGACGTCTATCAGTCACACTTCACCGGCAAGCTGGTCATTACGGTGTCCTGCGCGGTGACCGACGAGAAAGACCGCATCGTGGGCGTGGTCAGCGGCGACATCCAGCTGGAGCAGCTGCTCAAGCGCGCCCGTGCCCTGCAACAGGAAGTCGGCTCGCAGGACGAGGCCGACAGCGACAGCGAATAACACCACGCAAGGCCGCTTGCCCGTAGCGGCAAGGCGGCCTTTTTACGCGGAACACGCTAACTCGGGAAAGGAACATGCGCAAAAAAATCTACTGGATCGAAGGCGACGGCATCGGCCCGGAAATCTGGCGGGCCGCGCGCCCGGTCATTGACGCGGCCCTGGCCAAGGAATCGGATCTCCGCCTGGACTGGCAGGAACTGCTGGCCGGGGAAAAGGCCGTGGCCGAAACCGGCTCTCCCCTGCCCGAAGCCACCATGGACGCCCTGCGCGGCGCGGACATCGCCATGAAAGGCCCCCTGGGCACGCCCGTGGGCACGGGCATCCGCAGCCTGAACGTGGCCCTGCGCCAGGGTCTGGATCTTTATGCCTGCATCCGGCCCGTGCGCCATTTCGACGGCCTGGAAACCCCGGTCAAGCATCCCGAGCGGGTGGATATGGTCATCTTCCGCGAGAATACGGAAGACGTGTACGCGGGCGTGGAATTCGCCGCGAATACGCCCGAGGCCCGCAAGCTCATCGCCTTTTTGCGCGACGAGCTGGGCGTGAGCAAGGTGGGCGAGGCCGCCGCCGTGGGCATCAAGCCCATGACCGAGGCGGGCTCCAAGCGGCTGGTGCGCCGGGCCATGCGTTATGCCCTGGACAACGGCCGCGACAGTCTGACCCTGGTGCACAAGGGCAATATTATGAAGTTCACCGAGGGCGCGTTCCGCCAGTGGGGCTACGATGTGGCCGCGCAGGAATTCGGCGGCCAAACCTGCACGGAAAAAGAGCCCGTGCCCGGCCGTCTGGTGGTCAAGGACCGCATTGCCGACGCCATGTTCCAGGAAGCCCTGCTGCGGCCCGAGCAATACCAGGTGCTGGCCACGCCCAATCTCAACGGCGACTACATTTCCGACGCCCTGGCCGCCCAAGTGGGCGGGCTGGGCCTCGCGCCGGGCGTGAACATATCCGACAGTCTGGCCTTTTTCGAGGCCACCCACGGCACCGCGCCCACCATCGCCGGGCAGGACAAGGCCAATCCCGGCAGCGTGATCCTCTGCGGCGCGCTGCTCATGGAGCATTTGGGACTGCCCAAGGCCGCGGAGCGCATCCGCTCCGCCGTGGGCAAGGCGATTGCCGCCAAGGCCGTCACTGTGGACCTGGCCGCCCAGGTCAGCGGCGCGCGCGTGGTCGGTTGCCGGGAGTTCGGCGAGATCATAGGAGAAAATTTGTAGGGATCGCCTTTCCGGGGGAGGGGAACTTTTACAAAAGTTCCCCTCCCCCGGTCCCCCACCCGTCAAAACTTTTATTCTTTAGCGTGATTATGGAGAGAGTCACCCGGAAACACCGGCTGACATAACCGCGCCGCTTCTTAATAAATGGGGTTCTCAAAGGGCCGCGCCCCTTGAGCCGTCGGAGTCGCTGTTATCCTCTCCATGAAGGCCCTGCCATGATTTCGCTGGAAAACCTGCTGCTCTACGTGCCCCTGGCCGCCATTCTGGTCATCCTGCCGGGGCCGGACTTTGCCCTGATCGCCAAGATTTCCCTTCTGGACGGCAGGCGGCAGGGTCAGGCCGCGGCCTGCGGCGTGGCCCTGGGCATCGTGATCCACACCAGCGCGGCCATGCTGGGCATTTCCGCCATCATCGCGCAATCCGTGTTTCTGTTCAGCATCCTGAAATACGTTGGCGCGGCCTATCTGCTCTGGCTGGGCATCCACGCCCTGCGCCAGGGCCGGGCCGCCAGCCGGGCCGTGGTCCGCACCGCGCCCCTGCCCGGCCGGGAGCCGGAAAGCATGACGGACACAACGGCGCGGCCCGCGCCCCGCGTCCTGTGGCGCGCCTTCAAGCAGGGTTTTTTGACTAATCTGCTCAATCCCAAGGCCGTATTGATTTTTCTGACCTTCCTGCCGCAGTTCATGAACCCGCACATGCCCCTTGTCCCCCAGTTTCTGGAACTGGGCGGCATCATGTCGCTGCTCTGTCTGCTCTGGTACGTGTCCCTGGCCTATATTCTGGGCCAGGTGCGCAGGGCCTTTGAAAATCCCCGTTTCCAGCAATGGCTGCACCGCTGCACCGGCGTCGTGTTCATCGCCTTCGGCCTCAAACTGGCCGCGTCGCATGCCGACTGACCGGGCGGCTTCAACGTCAACACTACTGAAGAAGGTTTCCCATGATCCAGCTTTTTGACCAGACCACCGTTATTGACGGCGCGCAGGTCCTTGCCGCCGACGAGGCGCGCGCACGGGGCGTGGACCCGGACGCCGCCCGCGCCCATACCCTGACCCAGCGCATTCTGGCGGCCCACAATGCCGCCCCGGCCGGAGACGCGGGCCTGCGCCTGCGCTTTGACGCCCTGGCCTCCCACGACATCACCTACGTGGGCATCATCCAGACCGCCAGGGCCAGCGGCCTGACGGAATTCCCCGTGCCCTACGCCCTGACCAACTGCCATAACAGCCTCTGCGCCGTGGGCGGCACCATCAACGAGGACGACCATCTCTTCGGCCTTTCCGCCGCGAAGAAATACGGCGGCATTTTCGTGCCCCCGCATCTGGCGGTCATCCATCAGTACGTGCGCGAAATGATGACCAAGTGCGGCGGCATGATTCTGGGTTCGGACAGCCACACCCGCTATGGGGCCCTGGGCGTCATGGGCGTGGGCGAGGGCGGCCCGGAACTGGTCAAGCAGCTCCTGGGCAAGACCTACGACGTGCCCGCGCCCAAGGTCGTGGCCGTATGGCTGGAAGGAACGCCCGCGCCCGGCGTGGGACCGCAGGACGTGGCCCTGGCGATCATCGGCGCGGTGTTCAAGAACGGTTTTGTGAAAAACAAGGTCATGGAATTCATGGGCCCCGGCATTGACGGCCTTTCGGTGGAGTACCGCTGCGGCATCGACGTGATGACCACGGAAACCACCTGCCTGTCCTCCATCTGGCGCACGGACGGCAAAGTGCGTCAGTACCTGGCCCTGCACAAGCGGGAACAGGATTTCGCCGAACTGGCCCTTCAGGGACCGGCCTGCTACGACGGGCTGATCCGGGTGGATCTGGGCAAGATCGAACCCATGATCGCCCTGCCTTTCCACCCCAGCAACGTCTGGCCCGTGGCCGAAGTGGTTCGCCGCGCGGACGAAATCCTGGCCGCCGTGGACGAAGAGGCCGTGAAACAGTTCGGCGAAGCGGGCAAGGGCCTGAACCTGCGCGGCAAGATCCGCGAGGGCGGCGTATGGGTGGACCAGGGCATCATCGCGGGTTGCGCGGGCGGCTCCTTTGAAAACATCAGCCTGGCCGCCGCCATTCTGGACGACAAGAGCACGGGCAACCAGGCCTTCAGCCTCTCTGTCTACCCGGCCAGCGAGCCGCAGGCCCTGGCCCTGGTGCGCAACGGCTCCACGACCAAACTGATGGCCGCCGGTGCCGTGCTCAAAAACGCCTTTTGCGGCCCCTGTTTCGGCGCGGGCGACACCCCGGCCAACGGAGCTTTGTCCATCCGCCATTCCACGCGCAACTTCCCCAACCGCGAGGGCTCCAAGCCCTCGAACGGCCAGCTCTCCGCCGTGGCGCTCATGGACGCCCGCTCCATCGCCGCCACCGCGGCCAACGGCGGCCGCCTGACCCCGGCCACGGATCTGGACTGGAAGGACCCCGGCCTGAACGTGGACCTCAGCTACCATTTCGAGCCCATCATCTATCAGCGCCGCGTCTACAACGGCTTCGGCGCGCCCAAACCGGAAACCCCGCTGATCTTTGGCCCGAACATCGCGGACTGGCCGGAAATGAGCCCCCTGCCCCAGCATCTGATTCTCCAGGTGGTCAGCGTGATCACCGATCCGGTGACCACCACGGACGAGCTGATTCCCTCGGGCGAGACCTCCTCCCTGCGCTCCAATCCGCTCAAGCTGGCGGAGTATACCCTGTCGCGCAAGGATCCCGGCTACGTGGAGCGGGCCAAGGCCTTCCAGGCCTTGGAAAAAGCCCGCCTGGAAAACCCGGCGGACCCGGCGCTGCTGGCCCGCGTGCGCGAAATCTGCACGCCTTGCGGCGTGGGGGATTTCGTTGACGAACTCACGTCGCTGGCAAACATCGGCCTGGGCAGCACCATTTTCGCGGTCAAGCCGGGCGACGGCTCGGCACGCGAGCAGGCGGCCTCCTGCCAGAAAGTGCTGGGCGGCTGGGCCAACCTGGCCGTGGAATACGCCACCAAGCGCTACCGCTCCAACCTGATCAACTGGGGCATGCTGCCCTTTGTGGTTGACGCTGACCTGGCCAAGGATCTGCGTGTGGGCGACTACCTGGTGATTCCGCGCATCCGCGAGGCCGTGGAAAAGGCCCATCCCAATATCCTGGCCTGCCTGGTGCATGAAAGCGAGGCGGACGGCGAGCATAAAATCTGGGCCGAACAGATCGCCCTGACTCTCAAGGAACTTACGGACGACGAACGCCGGATCATCCTGGACGGCTGCCTGATCAACTTTTACAACAGCAAGCGGCCGCTGTAGAACGCGACCTCCGCAATACAGAACCATCGGCGCGCGGATCATATCCGCGCGCCGTTTTTTATCGGCCAGATCGGTTGGTTACCGCGCAAGTCCGGATGCAGAAAAATCGCTTATGCCCTACCCCAACCACAGTCTTATGCTCAACGGGCACAGCGTTTACAGGTTTCTGGACCCCAGCCGGTTCCAGCTCGGCCCTGGATCTGATGCGCTCAATGGTATTCGCCAGATGAGCGGGCAACACTATATTAGAGCATTTTGATATTGAAAATATCTCAACGCTCTGTACGGGTTTTCCGTGAAAATCCGCACCGCGAAATTATCGCAAGGCGAATTTACTTCGCCGTTAAGCGATAATTTCAAGCACAACTTGCTCTAATTGATGCACGCGGGCATGCAGGTTTTCCAATTCACCCGTCGTGACACGTCCGCCATGCCGTGGGAACGTCCGCTGCCGACCTGCGAGCTGTGACACCAGAGTGACAATGGGAGGAGTTGAAGGAGACATAAGGCACCTCTTGCATTTTCTTATTGGCTTTGTCGAAGCAACAACAGCCGGGAGCTAAGAACCGTGCAAGCGCGGCGGGCATATTTCCGGTTGACCGGTCTTGTATTAGCCCACTCCCGGCTGTACTGTACAAGCCAAGAGACACGCTTTTCCAGTAACGAAAAAGCGTTGATCGCCGACATAAAAGTCGGCCTTTGCTTGCAGGAGTTCTTAAGCTCCGTGTATCACAAATAGCGGACGGGGTCGGAGCATGCCAATGAAGATACCAGTTTTCGTCAGGGCAGGCGCGTATAACAACGTATTGGCCCTGCCGGTCAGCCACCGCCCTCGACTCCACGCGCGGCTTCCGGCATACTCGGTACAAATCCCCAAGCGGAGAAAACCATGCTCAGCGTGTTCGACCTTTTCAAAATCGGCATCGGCCCGTCCAGTTCCCACACAGTAGGTCCCATGCTGGCGGGCAAGGCCTTTGCCGACGAGCTGCGCGGCAAAGGCCTGCTGGACACGACGGCCCGCGTCCAGCTTGACCTTTACGGTTCCCTGGCGCTCACCGGCGACGGGCACGGCACCATGGGCGCGGTGCTCAGCGGCCTGGAGGGGGAACAGCCGCACAGCGTGGAACCGGTTCATCTGGCCGACCGGGTCAGCGCGCTGAAAAACGACGCGGACCTGCTGCTGGCTGGAAAACGGGCCGTGCCCTTTGTCTATGCGCGGGACATGCTGGTGCACAAGGGGCTCTTTCTGCCCCGCCATTCCAACGCCCTGACGCTTACGGCCTTTGCCGACGACGGCGCGTCCCTGCTGTCCAAAACCTATTATTCCGTCGGCGGCGGCTTCATCCGCACCGAAGAGGATTTCGACGCCCCGCAAGAGGAATATCCCACACCGCCCTATCCTTACGCCACGGCCGGTGAACTGTTCGCCATCTGCGAGCGGGAGGGCAAGAGCATTGCCGACATCGTGCTGGCCAACGAAATTTTCTGGCGCTCCGAGGCGGAAGTGGCCGCGCGCATGGCGACCATCATCAGCACTATGCGCGAATCCGTGGAGCGGGGCTGCTGCACGGACGGCGTGCTGCCCGGCGGCTACAAGGTGCGGCGCCGGGCTCCCAATCTGCTGCGCAAAGTCAGCGCGCTCCAGGCCACGGGCCGTCGCGACCTGAGCCTCTGGCCCATGCTCTACGCCTTTGCCGTGGCCGAGGAAAACGCCTCGGGCGGACGCATCGTCACCGCGCCCACCAACGGCGCGGCGGGCATCATACCGGCGGTGCTGATGTACTATACCAACTTCTACCCCCACGCCACGGAACAGGGCGAACGGGACTTTCTGCTCACGGCCGGGGCCATCGGCCTGTTCTACAAGTTGAACGCCTCCATTTCCGGCGCGGAAGTGGGCTGCCAGGGCGAGGTGGGCGTGGCCTGCTCCATGGCCGCCGGGGCCTATTGCGCGGTCACCGGTGGCAGCGTGAAGCAGGTGGAAGCGGCCGCCGAAATCGGCATGGAGCACAATCTGGGCCTGACCTGCGACCCGGTGGGCGGCCTGGTGCAGATTCCCTGTATCGAACGCAACGGCGTGGCCGCCGAACGCGCCGTGAACTGCGCCCAGCTCTCCCGCCTGGAAGACGGCCGCCAGCGCGTGGTTTCTCTGGATAAGATCATTGAGGTCATGTACCGTACGGGGATAGACCTCCAGGCCCGCTACAAGGAAACCTCCCTGGGCGGACTGGCCCAGGCCATCGGCGAGGCCTACCGGAGCTGACCCGGACCGCGAAGCCCATAGCCGACAAGCGCGCCGAAATTCTTCATACTGCCCTTATTACCTTAACAAAAGTTCGGTTATGGCGTAGGATACCATGAAAATCTTTCCGGGGTCCGCGCAGATATGCAGAACATGCTGAAATTTGGTCTTAAGACCCTCTTCCTGCTGGTGATTCTGCTTGGCGCGGGCGCGATCTATTCCATCAACCAATCCCAGACCTACGGCCGACTTATCAACTATGTGGGCATCGTACGGGGCGCGACCCAGCGCCTTGTGAAACTGGAGCTGGCGCAAGAACCGCGCGACGATCTGATAGCCTATCTTGACGGCATCCAGAATGAACTGCGTAGCGGCGAAGGGCCATACGGCCTGATCAGGCCCGACGATCCGGAATACAACAAAAATTTATCCCAGCTTCACCAGCAATGGAGAAGGCTGAAAAAGGCTATCCTGGCCGCCAGGCAGGACAAGGCCGCATCCGGCGCCCTGCTGCGAGCCAGCGAAGACTATTTTGATCTGGCGAACAAGACGGTCTTTGCCGCGGAGGCTTTCGCCCACAAAGAAACCTCCATGCTCTTGCGCCTGATCGTGCTCATGGCGGCTTTTCTGCTGCTGACCTGGCTGTTCATTCTCTGGGCCTACAGCAGAAAAATGCTTCTGCTGGAGAATCTGAACAAAAATCTGAATGACATGGCGGACCGGGACCCCCTGACGGGCGCGTACAACCTGGAACGCTTCAAGCGCGAGGCCAGGGAACTGATCGGTACCGGCGAAGCCACGCACTATGCCGTGGCCTATGCGGATTTCGCCGACTTCAAATATATCAACGATGTTTTCGGCTACGAATACGGCAGCGCGGTCCTCAGGGAATACGCTCACATTATCGGCAAGGAACTCAAGGGAAATGAGATCTTCGGCCGCGTCTCGGCGGATAACTTCGTAATCCTGCGCCGCTACGAGGATAAAGAAGAGGTTCTTGCGCGCCAGCAGACCGTTGACGCAGCCATCACGGATTTCATGCACAAATCCCGGTACAAGCAGACCCTGCCGGTATGCTGCGGCATCTGCTGCCTGGAGGACGCCCCCGGTGACCTGGTCATAGACAACATTCTGGACCGGGCCAATTTCGCGCGCAAGACGGTCAAAAACGGCGCCTATGCCAAATATGCCTTTTATGACGAAAGCATCCGCGACAACCTGCTGGAAGAAAAAGGCCTTGTCAGCCAGATGCAGGAAGCCCTGAACAACGGGGAGTTCATTGTCTATTATCAGCCCAAGGTGGCTCTGCGCACCGGTGACATCGCCTGCGCCGAAGCCTTGGTGCGCTGGAAAAAATCCGACGGCCAAATCATTCCGCCCGACAAATTCATTCCTATTTTTGAAAAAAACCATCTCATTGCCGAGCTGGACCAGTATGTCTTTGAAAGCGTCTGCCGCTCCCTGCGCCGCAGGTTGGACGAGGAGCGGCCCGTCCTGCCGGTCTCGGTGAATATTTCCCGGCTCCAGTTTTACGAGGAGGACTTTGTGGCCGCTTATGCGGCCGTCAAAAACCGTTATCGCATCCCGAACGGCCTGCTGGACCTTGAATTCACAGAATCCATCGCCTGCGACAACTTCGAGTTGATGACCGAAATCGTGAAAAAGCTGAAACAGGAAGGCTTTTCCTGCACCATCGACGATTTCGGAAAAGGCTATTCCTCGCTCAGCCTGCTGAAAAGCCTGCCCATCGACACACTCAAGATCGACAGATTGTTCTTCATTGACGGCGAGAATAAGGAAAGAGACGCCATCCTGGTTGAGAGCATCATCGGGCTGGTCCGCAAGCTCCATATCCAGACCGTGGCCGAAGGCGTGGAATCGCCGGATCAGGTCGCCTTTCTGAAAAGCGTCCACTGTGATCTGGTGCAGGGCTACGTTTTTTTCAGGCCCATGCCTGAGCAGGAGTATGAAGCGGCCATTGAGAGAGAGAGAGAGAGAGAGAGAGAGAGAGAGAGAGAGAGAGA
>NZ_JH114303.1:608972-621193 GCF_000224635.1 Desulfovibrio sp. 6_1_46AFAA | reverse complement strand
GAGAGAGAGAGAGAGGACCGCGCCGTTGTCGAAGCCTGAACCGCGCAACAGCCGCCCGTAAAGCCAACGATTCCCCGCCCTCCAAAATGTCCCGGCGGCACGTCTGCCGCGCCGCGCTTTCCCTCGGCCGCGCGCATGACGCCGACCGGCAACGCTGAAGGAAAAGCCATGAACGAGATCCGCATTGTGGCCGAACTTGAGGTCATGCCCGAGCACCGGGAAGCCATGCTGCCCGCATTCCGAGCCATGGTGGAAGCCAGCCGGGCCGAATCCGGCAATCTGGCCTACGACCTGACAGAGGATCTGGAAAATCCCTGCCGTTTTTTCATCCTTGAATCCTGGGCTTCAGCCGAGGCCATTGCCGAACACAACGCCAGCGCGCACTTCAAGGCCTTCGGGGAACTCCAGAAGGACAAGCTGCGCCGCAAGGCCGTGGTCAAACTGAAACAGGTCTTCTGAGCGTCGGAAACAGAGAGGGCTCCGTTAAGGAGCCCTCTCTGTTTGGAAAAGATACACGCCGCCCGTCCGCCCTAATCCGTGTTATATCAAGGAGAAAGAGCGCTTTTAGCGCTGTGTCTTTGCGGCAGGCGTTGGCTGCGGGCCTTGCTTTAGGAATGGCTGGCGCCGGAATAAAAGGCGAATTTCAACGCACAGATAACCGAAAAGACACTTATGGCGACACCCTCTAAGGTTCTATGGCCTCCACCCCATCCATGTACGGCACAAGCGCTTTCGGCAGACGCACGCTGCCGTCTCTCTGCTGGCCGTTTTCCAGAATGGCGGCGATGGCGCGGCCCGTGGGCAGGCCCGAGCCGTTGAGCGTGTGAACAAAGGCCGCCTTGCCGCCCTTGGGCTTGAAGCGGATGTCCGCGCGCCGGGCCTGGAAGTCCCCGCAGTTGGAACAGGAGGAAATCTCGCGATAGGTGTTCTGCGCGGGCAGCCAGACTTCCACGTCATAGGTCTTGGCCGAACCGAAGCCCATGTCGCCGGTGCAGAGCGTGATCACCCGATAGGGCAGCTCCAACAATTCCAGCAGATGCCGGGCATGGCCGCACATCAGCTCCAACTGGTTGAAGCTGTCGTCCGGATGGGCGAAACGGACCATCTCCACCTTGGTGAACTGGTGCATGCGGATGATCCCGCGCGTGTCCTTGCCCGCGCTGCCCGCCTCGGAGCGGAAGCAGGGCGTGGCCGCGCAATAGGCGCGCGGCAGGTCGGCTTCGTCCAGAACTTCCCCGGCATGCAGATTGGTCAGCGGCACCTCGGCGGTGGGAATCAAGTAATAGTCCCACTCGCGCAGCTTGAAGAGATCTTCCTCGAACTTGGGCAGCTGGCCCGTGCCGGTCATGGTGGCGCGGTTGACCATATAGGGCGGGCAGACTTCGATATAATCCTCATGCCGGGTGTGCCGGTCCAGAAAAAAGTTGACCAAGGCCCGGTCCAGGCGCGCGGCCCAGCTCAGGGAAACCACAAAGCGGCTGCCCGTGAGGCGCGCGGCGCGCTCGAAATCCAGGCCGCCCAGGGCCACGCCCAGATCGCCGTGCTCCCGCACCGGAAAGTCGAATCGGCGCGGCGTACCCCAGCGGGTCACTTCCACATTTTCCGTCTCGTCCCGGCCCGCGGGCACGGAAGCGTCCGGAATGTTGGGCACGCGCATGAGCCAGGCTTCCACATCGGCCTTGGCCTGGGCGGTCTGGCCGTCCAGCTCCTTGATGCGGTCCGACAGGCCGCCCAGCTCGGCCAGCAGGGAACCGGCGTCCTTGCCCTCGCGCTTGAGGGCCGCCACCTGGCCGGAGGCGGTGTTGCGCTGACTCTTCAGGGCCTCCACTTCCGCGAGCAGGGCCCGGCGGCGGGCGTCCAGGCCCAAAAATTCATTGACGTCCAGTTCCGAATGCCGGTCGGCCAAGGCTTTGGCCAGCACTTCCGGCTGCTTTTGCACCAGTTTGAGATCAATCATAATCGCTCCCGCAGGGCAGACATATTCGAGAATTCCCCACGCATGTCAGCCTGTTAGCATGAATTTCCGAGAGAGGCACCAGCGCCGCGTCTTCAGGCCGCGTCCCGGCCGGGAGTCCGGCGGAACACGCGCGGCGCGCGAGAAATCAGACAGCAGCCCTGTAGCATGGGGAGCATTGCCTTGCAAGACGGCTGTTTTCCGGATATATCTAAAAAATATTATAAAAATTTCGAAACATTTTTCGAACTCCGCGAGGCCGTCATGAAACATACCCGCCGTGTCTTTCCCGCCGCCCTGCTGTCGGCGCTGCTGGCAGTCCTGCTGCTCTCGGCCTGCGGACCGAGCAACAACGTGCGCCTGCTTCCCCCACCGCCGCTGGACGCCTCCGTGCTGCCCGCCCCCAACGCCCCGCGCGTCAGCGTGGTGACCTTTGCCGACAAACGCACGGACCAGTCCGCTCTGGGCATGCGCCGCGACAACAGCGCCTTTGTGACCAGCGACGACGTGGCCCAGTGGATCAGCCGCGCCCTGGCCGACGAGCTGGCCCGCAACGGCATGCAGGTTACCTTTGCTCTCAACGTGGGTCAGGCCCGCAGCGGCAATCCCGACTATCTGGTCACCGGCCAGGTGGACGAGTCCTGGCTGCGCGAAACCTCGGCCACGGATCTCGCCACCAGTCTGCGGGTCAATTACGTGCTGGCCAACCGCCAGGGCCGCCTGCTGCGCGAGTCTCTCTCTTCCAGCCAGAGCCGCACCGGCCTGCCCTCGGGCGCGGCGGCGGAAAACCTGATGCTGGAAACGCTGCGGGATCTCGTGAAGCCCATGGCCCAGAAGATTGTCCAGACCATCCAGGCCAAAAAATAACCAGCCATGACGGTCCCGCGTTTCGGGCTTGCGGGCCTTGCGTTGCTGCTGTTTCTGGCGTGGGCCGGGCCCGCGCGGGCTGAATCCGGGCGTGTTCCCACCACTCCGGAGGATGCCGGGGATATGCCTTCCGCGTCGGCACAAGCACCCGCGCTGGAGTTGAGGCCGATTACCGAGGTGGAAATGCGCGCCGTCACCCCGCCGGTGACGCGCGAAGCGGCTTGGGCGCACGCCCGGGCCTCGGCTTGGCTTGCGGCCCTGCACCGGGCCGTAATCGCCTTTCCCCAGCGGCGGGAAATCCGCATGGGCGCGGTAGCTCCGGCGGAGCGCCTGGCTCTGGCCGCGCAATTATACCGGGCCGCCGCGCCGCCCCTTGCCGACGCTCCCAATGCCGCAAAGGCCCCTGACACCGCTGAAGATTCCCCCCTGCACGTGGCGCTCAGCCTGACGCCCCGGTCCCAGGCCGGAACAGAACTGATCCTGGCCCTGCGCAATCCCGAACTGCTGGCCCTGCGCCACACGCTCATCAGCGAAACCAGGGACACGCTGGAAATTATGGACCGTCACTGGCCCGGCGGTACGGCGGCGTTGCAGCCCGCAACCCCCGGCGTGAAAACGCCGGAAGTGGAACGGGATTTCTGGCAGACCCGCGACTGGCAACGCATGAGCGCGCGCCTGAACGGCCTCTGGCTGGCCCAGGCCGCCCTGGACCTCACGCCCGAAGGCTGGCTGACCGGGGCCGAAGCCCTGAGCACGCTGGAACGGGCGACCAGAGAGGCCCCGCGCAGCCCCACGGTGCGGCTGCTGCTGGCCGAGGCCCAATTGCAGCGCAACCTGCCCCAGCAAAGCATTGAATCCTGTACCGAGGCCCTGCGCCTGGCACCCGGCTCGAACCTGATCAGTGGGCGGGCGCGCTATATCCGCGCACTGGCCCACTGGCGCCTGCAACAGCTGGCCCTGGCCGAGGACGATCTGAACGCGGCTCTGCATACCCGCACCCCCTCCGCGCCCCAAGGCGCGGAGCAAGCCCGGCGCTTGCGGGCGCGCGGCGCGGTGCGCATGCTGCGCCGCAACTATCCGGGCATGTGCGCTGACTTTTCGGCGGCCTGCGCCCTGGGTGACTGCGAGGGCCTGGCTGTGGCCCGCGCGCAGAAGTATTGCCGGACCCGTGCAGCGGCCGCGCCGGAATCCGGTCCTGCCAGCCTGCCGCCGTCCTTTCTTGCCGCGCCCGCCGGACAGATTCCGGAAAACACGGAAAAACAGGCGCCCGAGCCCGCGCAGGGGAATCCGATGAACTCGGATAAACCGGACCGACCGGAAGGAGAACCCGCCTCGTGATGCGCGAGCCCCTGCTCAAGGTCTACGGCCATGTCTATCCCATTTCGGACGCATTTTACGCCGACCTGGACGCGGCCTGCGCCGACGCCCTGGCCGACGACGCGGACGAGCCCGTGCTGTGCCGCGAAGGGGATATGGCCCGCGTCTCCTTTGAGGGCGTCTATTTTCCCGTGGACGATGTGCTGGCGGCCCTGGCCCGGCATTTGCGGCCGGAACACCAGGGCAAGTTGGACGTGCTGGATCTGGAAAACTGGCGGCTCACCCGCCACCTGTTCGACCAAGGGCGGATCCGCAGCAGTTCCGCGCCGCTGAACAACGTGCTGGACTATTCCGGGCACTGATTCATTTAGAGCATTTCAACTTTGAAAATGTTGAAATGCCCTGGCGGCCGCATGAGCGGACGCCAGAGCCTGAATCCACGGCGGGGCCACTTCAAAGCGGATCTGCTCTAAAATGCCCTACTGGCGGCGCTTGAAAAACTTTTCCAGGGCGGCGGCATCCCAGCGCAGCACGCAGGGGCGGCCGTGCGGGCAGTATTCGCGCTCCGGCACAGCCAGCCACTGGCGCAGCAGACCGGCGGCCTCATCGTCCGTCAGACGCTGCCCGGCCTTGATGGCCCCTTTGCAGGACATGGAAATGAACATGCCCGCCAGATCGTCCTTGCGCCCGGCCAGGGCCTCGCGCAGGAAATCGCGGGCCTCGGCGCGCGAGAGCACGGGCGGCATGGCCCGCACCAGCAGCGTCCCGTCCGCGCATTCCAGGGCGAAACCCAGACTTTCCAGACGCTCGCGCAACTGCTGAAAGCGTTCCTGCTCCGCCGGATGCAGACCCAGCTCCAAGGGCAGGGCCAGGCATTGGCCCGTGCCCGCGAAACCGCCCCGGCGCAGCCGCGTGTAAAGCACCCGCTCATGGGCCGCGTGCTGGTCCAGCAAAAGCAGCGCTCCTTCGGCGTCGCGCAAAATCAGATAGGTATCGGCCACCTGTCCCAGATAGGACAGCGGGCCCACCCGCAACGGTTCGCGCTCCCGCGGCTCCGGCGCGGCAGCAAATGAGGCATCGGACGCGACAGCCGGTTCCGGAACAAGGCCGGACCAGGCCGCGTCCGGCATGGAGGCGGACGCACCCGCGCACTCCGGCGGAAAAGAGTGCTCAGCGGGCGGCCCGTAGGGCGCGGCGTCTTCCTCCACGGGCGCGAAGATGCGCGGGGCCGCACTCCGGCCAGGGGGCACGCTCACCCGCCAGTCTTCCTCCGGAGCATCCGGGGCGGAAGACGTTTCCAGGCGGGCCAGCAGCGGCGGATCATCCAGACGGCCCCAGAATCCCTGCGGCCGGGGCGCGGCCGCTTCAGAAGCCGATGCCGTTCCGGCCGGATTCTCCCGCGCGGGAAACAGTCCGCCGGGCTGCCCACTGGACGGTCCTTCCGTAAAAAGGTCCGGGGCAGCCGCGTCCGGGGCTTCGCCCTCCAGAGCCGCCGTGAACGACGTGACCAGGGCGCCTTGCACCGCGTGCAGGCAGGCGGAAAAGACCGCCGATTCATCCCGGAAGCGCACTTCGGACTTGGCCGGATGCACGTTGACGTCCACCTCGCACGGGTCCATATCCACAAAAAGCGCCACCTGCGGATAGTCGCGGCTGGTCAGACGGCCTTTGTAAGCCTCGCGCACGGCTGCCAGCAGACGTTTGTCCAACACCGAACGGTTGTTGACAAAGAGCAGGATGCGGTCCCCGCGCGGCTGGCTCACCGTGGGCAGGGCCGCCAGGCCGTGCACGCGGATGCCGTGGCGCTCCCCCTCAAAGGGACGCAGAGCCTCCACGATCAGGCGGGGCCAGAGCAGGGCCAGGCGGTCGCGCAAGGTCTGGCCGGGCAGAAAGTGCAGAGCCTCGCGATCGCCGGAATGCAGACTGAAGCCCACTTCCGCCCGGGCCAGGGCCAGCCGCGCCAGCCAGTCCTGGGCGCGTTTGAACTCCGTGGCCGGGGTCTTTAAAAATTTAAGGCGGGCGGGTATATTGGAAAAAAGATCGCGCACCTCCACGATGGTGCCCTTGTGCAGCGCCGCCGGGCTTGACGCCAGAAGGCGGCCGTGCTCCACTTCCACGCAATGGGCCGCGCTTTGGTTGTCCGGCCCCTGCCAGGCGGATACGATGCGGAAGCGCGAGACCGAAGCGATGCTCGGCAGGGCCTCGCCCCGAAAGCCGTAGGAGCGGATGCGCTCCAGGTCATCCATGCTGGCGATCTTGCTGGTGGCATGACGCGTGACGGAAAGCTCCAGCTCATCGGCGGGAATGCCGCAGCCGTCGTCCTGCACGCGGATCAGGGCCTGCCCGCCGTTATCCAGGCGCACGTCGATACGCGCGGCCCCGGCGTCCAGACTGTTTTCCACCAGTTCTTTGAGCACGCTGGCCGGGCGTTCCACCACTTCACCGGCCGCGATCTGATTGCGCAACTCAGGCGGTAATAAACGGATATGACGCATTTTTTCAGGCATGGAACCAGTGTAGTCGGCTCACTCCCGCAAGGCAAGCGCCCGCGCCCTTGCCTTGCGGCGCGTCGTGCTTATTTTGAGAGAGGCAGGCAAAAACTGCGCCAAGCCATGCGCCCCCCGGCGCGCGCCGCCTGCCGGGAGAAAAATATGCACAATACGACCACAGCCATCACAACTTCCGCGCCCGGACCATTGGCCCTCAAGGGCTACGACCCCGAACTCCTCTATGTGGAATGCGGCCGCTGCGGCTCGCCCGTCATGTGGGAACAGGGCCGGGCCAGCCGCATTCTGGAACAGGCGGGCATCGACCCTCTGGAACTGGATGCCTCCTGTCTGCTGGTCACGGACGGCTGCCCCATGTGCGGCAGCAAGGGCCAGTACACGGTCCAGATTTTCCGGGTCAGCGCCGGATCGGAAACGCGCCGTCCCCCGTATTACGGCACGGCCTAGAGTGGTTTCACTTTGAAATTGCCCTAATCTGTTCCAGACACGCCCGTTGCCGCCACCGCAAAAGGCCGCCGGAATTCCGGCGGCCTTTTGCGGTGCAGACGCATTGCCTTTTGCGGAGGAGCTCTGACGGGCTAAGCGTATTTTTTACTGATCTCTTCCCCTGCCTTTTCCACGTCGGCGCGCATTTTCGCGCGTGCCGCCTCGATTTTTCCATGCAGCGCGGGATCAGCCACGGCCAGGATCTGGGCGGCCAGCCAGGCCGCGTTGCGCGCCCCGGCCTTGTCCAGGGCCACCGTAGCCACCGGGAAGCCGGGAGGCATCTGCACGGTGGAGAAAAGCGCGTCCATGCCGGCCAGGCTGCCGCCGGACACCGGGATGCCGATCACCGGCCTGCTGGTGCGCGCGGCCACGGCCCCGGCCAGGTGCGCGGCCATGCCCGCGGCGCAGATAAAGACCCGCGCGCCTTTGGCTTCCTCGTCGCGTACCAGGGCTTCGGTGCGCTCCGGCGTCCGGTGGGCCGAACTCACGGTAAACACATAGTCAATGCCCAGGCTTTTCAGCACGTCCACGCAGGGGCTGACTTTTTCCTCGTCGGACTTGGACCCCATCAAAATAACAACATGCGCCATGATACCATCCTATTTGCTTCAGACATTGCGCCACCGGGGAAAGCGGCCTGAATCTCAGCGGTCTTTTTCGCTTTCCAGGCGGCGGATTCCCTTGTCGCCGATGTCCGTGCGGTAAAAGCCCTCCGGCATCTGGATCTTTTCCAGGGCCGCATAGGCGGCCTTCTGGGCCGCGGGCAGATCGTGGCCCAGAGCCGTGACGCAGAGCACGCGCCCGCCGCTGGAAATCAGCACCTGATCCTTGACGGCCGTGCCGCTGTGGAAAACCTTGACGCCCGGCAGGGCCTCAGCCTCCTCAATGCCCTTGATGACCAGGCCCTTGGGGTAGGCGCGCGGGTAGCCTTTGGCGGTGAGCACCACGCCCAGAGCGGTCTGCGAGCTGTAACCGAGGCTGGCCGGGTCCAGTCCGCCGTTGACGCAGTCCAGCATGACCTGGGCCAGATCGCCCTCCAGTCGCGCCAGCAGGGGCTGGCACTCGGGATCGCCGAAGCGGACGTTATACTCCAGCACCTTGGGCCCGTCGGCGGTGAGCATCAGGCCCGCGTAGAGCACGCCCACAAAGGGATGGCCGTCCTTGGCCAGCTCTCTGAGAATGGGCCGGATGGTCAGATCGGCCATTTCCTCCAGCCGGTCGTCGGGCAGTACCGGCGCGGGACTGTACGCCCCCATGCCGCCGGTATTGGGGCCCTGGTCATTGTTCCAGGCGGCTTTGTGGTCCTGGGCGGAGGGCAGGGGCACGGCCCGCTCGCCGTCGCAGAAACAGAGGAAGGAGGCTTCCTCGCCCACCAGGCATTCCTCCAGCACCACGCGGTCGCCCGACGCGCCGAAGGCCCTGGCTTCCATGATGTCGCTCACAGCCTGCAGGGCTTCCTGCGAATCGCGGGCCACCACCACGCCCTTGCCGGCGGCCAGGCCGTCGGCCTTGATCACCAGGGGCGCGCCCACTTTGACCACATGGTTTTTGGCGATTTCCGGATCGCTGAACACCGCGCAGCGGGCCGTGGGCACCTGTGCCCGGTCCATGATCTCCTTGGCAAAGGCCTTGCTGCCCTCGAGCCGCGCGCAATAGGCGTCCGGACCGAAACAGGCGATGCCCGCCTCGCGCATGCGGTCCACAATGCCCAGGGTCAGCGGCAGTTCGGGGCCGGGCACCACCAGATCGATCTTTTCCCGGCGGGCCAGATCCACCAGTGCGTCCAGATCGTCGGCGGCCACCGGCACATTGATCGCGCCCGCGCCGCTGGTGCCTCCGTTACCGGGAGCCACAAAAATTTCACTGACCCTCGGGCTCTGGCGAAATTTCCAGACCAGGGCATGCTCGCGCCCGCCGGAACCGATCACAAGGATGCGCACCTTGGCCTCCTTTGGCTGATAATGGAGAGAATAAAGGGATAAAAAACGGCCCCCCGCCCGGCGGGCAGGGGGCCGGATTGCCGCACGTTAGTTGGGGTTCACTTCAAAGTCGCTGAGATCCGCAGGCACGTTGGGGTCGGTCTGGGACACGTCCAGCGGGTAGGCGGTGATCATGCTCTGACGGCTGCCGATGCCCAGATCCGGCGAGGTGTTCAGGCCCACCACCAGATCCAGGATGCCGTCGTTGTTCACGTCGGCCAGGTCTATTTCAGCCACGGAGCCCCGGATGCGTCGGGTCTTCCACTTCAGGCCCAGGCCCACGCCGTCCCAGTACAGGGCGTGGATTTCGCCCTGGGGGAAGAAGCGATAGCGGTCAAAGAGCTGGGAAGCCGTGGAAATGGGCTTGTTCAGCAGCAGCACGTATTCGCCGGTACGGCCCAGGTCCGCCGCGATCATGCGCATGGGCGCGTAGTATTTGCTGGGCAGCTGGTAGTTGCGGTCGATGCCCAGGCCGGGCATGCCCTTGTAGTGGTCCATGCCCGTGGCGGAGCCGGAAAAGCGCTCCATGGTGGTGTGGATCAGGGTGTTGCCGTTGCCCTGGAAGACCTTGATGCGCTCGTCGTCCGTGAGCATGACCAGCTGGTCGCCCTTGCCGTCCTTGCCGCCGGGCAGCCAGGCCACGTTGAACACCGTGGCGCCGGCGGGCAGATCCAGGCGCGCGCCCAGGGAGAACTTGTTGCCGCTCTTGACCATCACGTGCACGCCGGGAGAGAAGAGCTTGAGCGAATCCCAGCCCTGGCCCACCAGGGTGGGCATGAAATGGGGCGGGGTCTTGATCACGCTGGCGAAGTAGGGGATGCGGTCGGCATACTGGGTCAGCTTGTTGCCCTTGAAGGAATAGAAATAGGAGTAGGGGCGGTTGCTGTCTTCCTCAAAGGTGGCGATGACCAGTTCCTTGGCCCCGTCGCGGTTAAGGTCGATGGCCCGCATGGAAAAATTGAGATTGGACTGGGAAATGACGGTTTCGCCCAGTTGCTTGAGCCGACCGTCGGGCTCCCAGATGTAGATGGTCAGCTTGTGGTCGCCGAGCACCGCGATTTCGTTTTTGCCGTCGCCGTTGAAATCGCCCACGGCCATATCCACCATATTGTCCTTCATGCGCTGGCTGCGCAGGCGCGAGCCGTCGTTGGCCCCGGACCCCTGGTAGCGGAACTGCGGGTTCAGATAAACCCGCTGCTGGCCCGTCTCATTGACCACGATGTCCGAATTCATCTGATTGACCGGCTCGCCCTTGCCGGACGGAGCCACATAGCCGGGCCGACCCGCCACGGACACGCCGAAGGCCTCGCTGCCCATGGCGGAGCTCAGTTGCTGTACTGTGGCGGTGAGGCCGCTCAACGGCCCCTGCGCTGTTTTGCTCCAGGCCTTGCCCGCCTTGTCCACGCTGTGGACGTCAATGGTGCACTCATTGCCCATGACGCTCACCGAGCCCCAGACCGCGTAATCCGCGCCCGCGGCGCTCAGGGCCTTGCGGGCCTCGGCGGCGGAAGCGGCCTTGGTCTGCGCGCTGCGCCCTTCCAGCACGCCGGGGCGGTTGAGCCGCGCCTGCATTGTGGCCGGCACGGCCTTGGACAGGTAGGCATAGCTCTGCGGCGCATTGACCGTAAAGGGCAGCAGCACAAAGCTCTTCGGCGCGGCCTGGGCGGCCTGGGCCAGGCCCAGAGCGAGCGTCAGCAGGCAGGCCGTCAAGGACAATCGCATGGCAAATTTCATCCCGTACTCCTTGGAGTCTTTTTCGGAGGCGCGGCAAAGCTCCAGCCCCGTCATATCGTCGCAGTATACGCAGACTTGGCCCGCCGCGCAATATGAAAGCGGCGGCCTCCCAAGGCAATCGAAAGAATGCTTCCTCTCTGGATATGCATTTGATTCCATACGTGCGCCTTCTTCCTTAGACCCGCGAACGCAGCCGACACAGTCGGCAAGTGAGCGGGGGACTGGTTTGCGGGAATTTTGCAAAATTGGCGATTTTTTCGTGCGGGCAAGGCAGCGATGCTTTTTTGAGCGGAACATGCTTGCGTATGTGAGCATCAAAAAAGCATCGGTAACGCCGCCCGCGCGGAAAAGACGGATTCTGTAGCATAACCGCAAAGTTACAGGAAGGCTGAGGCAAAAGCATTTCCTTTCCCGTTCTCTTCATTCGATTGCTCTGAACGGCCTCCGCAAGCGGGGGCCTGAATCCGGCTGACTTTGCCCCTGATCTGCCCTATACTGGGCGCGTCATGCCCAAACAGCACTCCCGCTCCTTCCGTCTGGTCTGCGAAACCCGGCACATCCCCCTGGTGGAAGCCCTGCTGCGCGCCCAAGGCTACGAATTCGAACCCGAGCCCTTTTCCCCGCTCTGCCGCCGCCTCTGCCGCGAGCCCCGGCCTCTGGGCGGTTCCCTGGCGGCCTTTTTCGGGTATATCTACATCCAGGACCGCTCCTCCATGCTGCCGCCCCTGGCGCTGGCCCCCCGGACGGGGGAAGCCGTGCTGGACGTCTGCGCCAGCCCGGGCAGCAAAAGCGGCTTTCTGGCCCAGTTGACCGGCCCCACGGGCTTTGTGCTGGCCAACGAGCCCGCGCCCGCCCGCCTGGGCACCCTGCGGGCCAATCTGCACCAGTGCAATCTGCTCCAGGCCGCCACCTGCTCCTACGGCGGCGAAAACCTGCCCCTGGTCCCGGCTTCCTGGAACGCCATCCAGCTGGACCCGCCCTGCTCCGGCTGGGGCACGGCGGAAAAACATCCCCGCGTGCTCAAGCTCTGGCAGGGAGACAAACTGAACAGCCTCATCGGCCTGCAACGACGTCTGCTGCGGCACGCCGCATCCCTGCTCGCGCCGGGCGGACGGCTGGTCTACTCCACCTGCACCACCAACGAGGCGGAAAACGAGGCCCAGGTCTGTTTCGCCGAAGAAGAGCTGGGCCTTGTGCGCGAAATGCTGCCGCCGTTTCCCGGCTTTGCCTGGGAAGAACGCCCCGACGGCGCGGGCACGCTGCGGGTGGACGGCGAAAAATCGCGGGCCCAGGGATTTTACCTGGCCCTGTTGCGCAAGACGGCGAGCAGCGCGGGCACGCCCCCCGTGCCGCCCGCGTCCGCCCCGGAAAAAACGC
>NZ_JH114303.1:574313-608688 GCF_000224635.1 Desulfovibrio sp. 6_1_46AFAA | reverse complement strand
GGCCGGGCCCTGCTGCGACCCGGCTCTGCTGCCGCCGGGCCACGCCGCGCTTTACGGCGAGCATGTGCGTTTTATTCCCGCACAGGCGGCCGGTCTGCTGCCGCCGGAATGCATCTGGCAGGGAGCCTTGCTGGGCCGTCTGACCGGCGGCCGTCCGAGCCCGGCCCCGCGCCTGCGCTGCCTGCTGCCCGAGCCGCCCGGACCGGACACGGCCCTGGTGCTGGACGACCTTGCGGACCTGGCGGCCCTGCTTTCGGGCCAGAGCCGCCAAACCGGCCTGGCGGGCCGTGAGGCCGGACTCTGGTGGCGCGATCTGCCCCTGGGGCGGATCGCGCTCAAACAGGGCCGGGCCGTGGCCGTGTTCAAGTAGAGCGGATTCCGTTTGAAGTTGTTCTCATTTCCCTGAAGCAGGCAAGGAGGCCGCCATGCCCGTGAACGCGCGCATGCACCTGAAAATCTGGCTGACCCGCGCCGACGGCAAAAACAGCGGCACGGCGGGCCAGGAACTGCTGGGCCAGGGCCGGGTGGAGCTTTTGCGCCGCATGGCCGAACTGGGCTCGCTGAAAAAAGCCGCCGAAAGCATGGGCATGTCTTACCGCCTGGCCTGGGGCAGGTTGAAGAAAATGGAGGAAGCCCTGGGCCGCCCCCTGGTGGAAAGCGGCGACAACCGGCGTGGCGGCTACAGCCTCACGCCCGCGGGCGAGGAACTGGTCGCGGCCTTCCGCCTCTGGGAAGACGAGGTGCGCCGTTTCGCCCTGGCGCACGCGCCGCAATTGCACAATATCGCCCTGGAAGCGTCCGCCCCGGCCGAGGCGGACGCTGACGCCCGCGACGACGCTCCCTCCGGCGCGTCCGCATTGCGGGATTGACGCGGGCGGGACGCGCATGGAAAGCATGCTGCGCTGGCGGCCCGAAGCCGCCCGCTTCCGCCACCGGGACTCCCTGCTGGAAAAATCCCTGCCCGGCGCGGACCTGGCTCTGGAGGCCTGCGCCCTGGTGGACCTGAGCGTGGCCGAGGCTCTGGCGCGGGCGCGCCAGGCCGGACGCGCGCCCGCCTGCGGGGCGGGTTGCGCGGCCTGCTGTTGCCAGCCCATCCCGCTCACGCCGCTGGAAGCCCTGCTGCTGACACGCTACGCGCATCTGCGGCTCAGGCCCGAAGAACGCGCGACCCTGGCCCGAAACCATGCCGCGGCCCTGGCTCTATCGCCGTTGCGGCGCAACTGCCCCCTGCTGCTTGACGGCCGTTGCGCGGCCTATGTCGTGCGCCCCCTGGCCTGCCGCCGCTATCTGGTGCTGGACAGGTCCTGCGCCCCCGGCGAGGACGCCGCATCCAGCCGCCCCGCCGATCTGCTGTTGCCCGACCCGGGCCTGCTGGCAGCCGCCCTGCTGCGCACCCTGCCCTGGTACGCCCGCCAGCCCGGATGCCCGCTGCCGCCCCGGTCTTCAGACCCGGCGGCGGCCCGGCGTTTCTTCCGCTCCGTGACCACCGTTATCCAGGCCCTGCCTTGGGGAAAAGAGCTTGCCCAAGAGGACGGCGTGGCTTAAAGGAAACACTGCGTAATGGTCTTTGTGCCCTTTTCCCGCGAAGAATGATTCAGAAGCAGCTTCCGGCCCGCGCCGCGCTGTTCCGGGTTTGAATATGTCCACCAGTACCGCCGCGCCCGCGCGCGAACCGGCCAACGCCCTTGAGCGGGTTTCCGGCCTCCTTTCCCTGCTGCGTTTCGCCTTTCCCACCATGGTCATGATGGTCTTCAACGGCCTGTACACCATTGTGGACGTGGTTTTTGTGGCCCGTTTCGTGAACACCGAGGCGCTCTCGGCCATCAACATCATCAACCCGGCCATGGGCGTGCTCTGGGGCCTGGGCACCATGCTGGGCACCGGCGGCAGCGCGCTTATCGCGCGCAAGATGGGCGGCGGCGACACTGCCGGAGCGCGGCGCAACTTCAGCCTGCTGATCCTGGCCGGGGTGCTGCTGGGCCTGTTCTTTTCCGGCCTGGGCCTGCTCTTTCTGGAGCCGATCATCCGCGCCCTGGGCGCCAGCGACATTCTCGCGCCCTACTGCCGGGAATATTTCGGCACCCTGCTGCTCTTCACCCCGGCGGGCCTGGTGCTGGCCCTGTTCGCCTTTTTCTTCGTCGCAGCCGGCAAGCCCGCGCTGAACATGGCCCTGATTATTGCCTCGGGCCTGACCAACACGCTTCTGGACTATGTCTTCATCGTGCTGCTGGGCATGGGCGTGGCGGGCGCGGCCCTGGCCACGGGCATCGCCTTTCTGATCCCGCCTCTGGGCGGGTTGTGTTTTTTCCTGTACAGCAAAGGGCCGCTGCACTTCACCCGGCCCGGCATGCGCCTGCGGGAGTTCGGCCAGGTCTGCTTCAACGGCAGCTCCGAGATGATCGCCCAACTCTCGATCAGCGTGACCACCTATCTGTTCAACATCACCATGCTGCGCCTGGCCGGGGAAGCGGGCGTTGCCGCGCTGACCATCACGGCCTATTCGGAATATTTTCTGGTCACGCTCTTTCTGGGTTTTTCCATGGGCGTGGCACCGGTCATCAGCTACAATTACGGCAGCGGCAACCATGCCCGCCAGCGCCGCATCTTCCGCTCCTGCCTGCTGTTCATCTGCGTGGGTTCCATTCTGGTCTTCAGCGCGGCCCTGCTGGGCGCGTCCCGGCTCATCGGCATTTTCGCGCCGCCGGACAGCCGGGTTTTCGCCCTGGCGGACCAGGGCTTCCATATTTTCGTCTTCAACTTTCTGTTCTGCGGCTACGGCATCTTTGCCTCGTCCCTGTTCACGGCCCTGTCCAACGGCAAGGTTTCCGCCATTATCGCCTTTTTGCGCACCTTCGCGCTTATCGCGCTTTTTCTGCTGGTGCTGCCGGAATTCCTCGGCCTGACCGGCGTGTGGCTGGCCGCGCCCCTGGCCGAGGCCATCTCCGCGCTGGTGGCGGCCTTTTTCGTCTGGCGCTGGCGCGGCACCTATCAGTATTTATAGGAAAAACGGGAAAGGGCAGGACAAGAACCCAAGCCGGGATAGTCAGGCCGGACGACCCAGGTCCAGACGGCGCGCGTCCAGGCTGGAGAGCCAGACCATGTCATGGCTGGCCGCCACCACGGTGGTTCCGGCCAGGGCCGCGGCGCGTACCGCCGTCTCGATGGCCTTGGCGCTGGCCGCGTCCACGCTGGAGGTGGGTTCGTCCAGCAGCAGGGCCAGCGGGCGCAGGACCAGCCGGGCGGCCAGGGCCACGCGCTGCTTTTCGCCGCCGGAAAGCGCCTTCCAGGAACGGCGCAGCATGTCCTGCTCCGGCGTGAAGCCCACGGCCAGCATGGCTCCCTCGGCGGCCTGCCGCAGATCATGGCGGCGGCCGCGCACACGCAGGCCGTAGACCACATTTTCAAACACCGAGGCCTTGAACAGATAGGGTTCCTGCAACAACAGAGTGACGTCCTGCCGGGGCGGACGGCCCGGCGTGCCGTGAAAACACAGTTCGCCGGAGGCGGGACTTTCCAGAAAAGCCAGCAGGCGCAGCAACGTGCTCTTGCCCGCGCCGTTGGGGCCCGTGAGCGCCAGCACCTCGCCGCGCGCGACGCTCAGCTCCGGCAGGCGCAGCACTGTGCGCCCCCCGTAGCGCTGCGTCAGGTCCCGGCATCGGTACAACACGCTCATGCCCCGCCTCCCCGCCTGCCGTGGTCGCCCCGTCCGCGCCGGCGCAAAACCGCCAGAGCCAGATTGACCACAAAAGCCATGAGCAGCAGCACCAGCCCCAGGGCAATGCCCTGGGCGAATTCGCCCTTGCTGGTTTCCAGGGCAATGGCCGTGGTCATGGTGCGGGTTTCATAGCGGATATTGCCGCCCAGCATCATGGCGATGCCCACTTCGGTGATCACCCGGCCGAAGGCCGTAACGCAGACCATGCCGATTTCGTAACGGGCCTCCTTCAATGAGCCCCAGGCCACCTGCGCGCCCGATGCCCCCAGAGTCAGCAAGGTCTGGCGGCAGCGCGGGTCCAGCCCTTCCACCGCCTGGGCCGTCCAGGAAATCACGATGGGCAGGGCCAGCACGGCCTGGCCGATAGCCATGCCCGGCAGGGTGAAGAGCAGGCCGTATTCGCCCAACGGGCCCCGGTAGGTGATGAAGGCATAGACCAGCAGGCCGATGAGCACGGTGGGGAAGGCCAGCAGGGTGTCGGAAATGAGCCGCAGGCAGCGCTTGCCCGGAAAATCGTAATAGCCCAGGGCAAACCCGCAGGGCAGGCCCAGCAGCATGGCCGCCGTCATGGCGTAGGCCGTGGAGACCAGGGTGGCCGTGACGGCGGACAGCGTGGCCGCGTCCATGTGCAGGAGCAGGGCGAGGGCCTGCGCGACGCCTTGGGATAGGTAATCCATAACTGTAGGTGTACCCCGCGAGGCGGAGTTATTGGGGCCTGCCGCCCGCAGGGCACGCCAAACATCACCCGGACGACAAGCCCCCTCCCGGCTTACGGCAAAGGAACAGCGCGGAAGCGAAACATCCGTTCCGCTTCCGCTTTCCTCATCTACTTCCCGGCATTGGGGAAGAACAACTGCTTGCCTTCCAGCTTGTAATCGGCAATGCGCTTCTGGGTTTCAGGCTTCACCCACCAATCCTCGAAAACCAGGGCCAGGTCTTTCTTGACCTTGGGGCACTGGGCCGGATTGACCGTGATCACGCTGTACTGGTTGAACAAAGCCTTGTCGCCCTCCACCAGGATGGCCAGGAGGTTCTTGTCGCCCTGCTTGTTGGCGAACTTGATCCAGGTGCCCCGGTCGGTAAGGGCATAGCCCTTTTTCTCGGCGGCCATGTTCAGGGTGGCCATCATGCCCTGCCCGGCGGAAACATACCAGGCTTCCTTGTCCGGCGACAGGCTGGAGGCCTTCCAGAGCTTGAGTTCGGCCTTGTGCGTGCCGGACTGGTCGCCGCGGCTCACAAAGGGGCTTTTGCGCCCGGCAATAGCCTTGAGGGCCTCGGCCGTGGCCTTGCCCTTGACCTGGGCCGGATCCTTGACCGGGCCCACCAGCACGAAATCGTTATACATGATCTGGCGGCGATCCACGCCGTGCCCGGCTTTGACGAATTCCATCTCGGCGGCGGGCGCGTGCACCAGCAGCACGTCGGCGTCGCAGTTCTTGGCGATTTCCAGGGCCTTGCCCGTGCCCACGGCCACCCATTTGAGATCAATGCCGGTCTCGGCCTTGAACGTGGGTTGCAGATACTCCAGCAAGCCGGAATCCTGGGTGCTGGTGGTGGTGGCCATCATCAGCTTTTTGTCGGCGGCATGGGCCACGGGCAGGCTCAGGGCCAGGCAGAAGGCGGCGGCCAGAGCCAGAACGGAAAGGCGTTTCATGGATGCGACTCCTTGTAAGATATTGGAAGAAAGATAGACGAGTGCATAGCCGCCCACGGACAGCGCGTCAATGGCTCCGGCACGACGGCACAGGGCAGACGCATCTAATTCCAGGCTTTGCAGGCCTTTTATTTGCCGTGATGATTCGTCAAAACCAGCCTTTTGTGTGCCGGCTGCGTCATCTGGCGCTTTTGGCTGCTCATGTACTTGAGTACGCTCTGCTCTCGATGCCCGTAAGGCTCTCCCGGCTCGCCAACGGGCACGGCCCTTTGGGCCGCCTTTCGGTCGGTTTCCGCGCCAAAAGTGCCATTTTCCTTGCCGGCACGCAAAAATCTTGCTTCAGCCGTTGCGACGAAGGAGCTTTAGCCGTAGGCGAACTTGTGAGCCGTACGGAGAAAGACAGCAACGCTAGCTACGGATGAAGACAGCTATTGGTTACGCAAAATTATATCCAAGGAAATCGCTGTCGCTATCCGTAGCGGTGCTGTCCTTATCTGTACGCCGCCCTGCGGCTACAGCTAAGGCAACACGGCTTCGCCGTGAACGGCTCAAGCAAGCCGCTGACGCGGCAACGGCCAGCGCATTTTTTAGGATTCTCCCGGCACCAGCCATCCGCCTGCGCTTCGCTCCGGCGGAGCAAAGGTGGCTTCGCCACTTTTTTGTTCGTTCCCCGATCTACCGGGGAATAAAGACTTTTTAGATGCGTCTTCCCAGCGCGACGACAGGGCCCGATTGAGCTAAAGAGGTTGCGGATCAGCATCACGCCAACCCAAGCCGCTGCCCGCGCAAAAGCTGACGTCCCCAGACCGCCTGCCCCAGGGACAGGCCGCCGTCGCCCGGCGGCAATTCATGGTGGGTGAGCGGGTCAAGGCCATGCTCCGCCAGGGCTTGCGGCAAGAGCCGGGCCAGCAGGGCGTTCTGCATGGCCCCGCCGGAAAGGCCCACTCGGCGCGTGCCGGTCTTTCGGGCCGCCGTGGCGGCCATGCCCGCCAGCGCGTGCGCCAGGCTCAGATGAAAACGGGCCGCGACGCGTCCCACGGGCTCGCCGGCCGCTTGGGCTTGCAGCACTCGGCGGAAGAGGGCCGTGCTGTCCAGCTCCAACAGGCCGTTGCTCTCCACCAGAGGCAGAGGCCAGGCCGCGCCCTCGCGCAACGCGGCTTCGTCCGCCGCCGCTTCCAGGCGGATGGCCGCCTGGCCTTCGTAAGTGGTCGCCAGGCAAAGGCCCAACTGGGCGGCCACGGCGTCGAACAGGCGGCCGCAACTGGAGGTTCGCGGGCAGTTCAGGCCGCGCGCCAGCATTTCCCGCACAGCCGTTGCGGCCATGGCGTATTCGGCGTCCCAGGGCGCGGGACCGGCATCCTCTCCGGCCTGAATCCGAAGGGCCAGGGCGATGCGCCAGGGCTCACGGATGGCGGCCTCGCCGCCGGGCAGGGCAAAGGGGGCCAAGCGCCCCAGGCGGTTCCAGTCCGCACGGCCCAGATCCATATGGATCAGTTCCCCGCCCCAGATGGTGCCGTCGTCGCCCAGGCCCGTGCCGTCCAGGCACAGGGCCAGGGCGGGCTCATAACAGTTATTTTCGGCCAGCACCGAGGCGGCATGGGCGGCATGGTGCTGGATCCGCCAGAGCGGCAAGCCTTCCCGCGCGGCGCGGGCCTCGGCATAGCGGGTGGACAAAAAATCCGGGTGCAGATCGCAGACAATGGCCTTGGGCCGCACTTCCAGCAGGCTTTCCAGGTGGGCCGCCACTTCCTCGTAAAAACCCAGGGTGGCCGGATTTTCCAGATCGCCGATATGCTGGCCCACAAAGGCCTCATGCCCGCGCGTGAGGCAGATGGTGCCCTTAAGTTCGGCCCCGGCCCCCAGCACCGTGGGATCGCCCTCTTCCCCGCCCTCTCCAAACGGCGGCAGAAAGACCGGACGCGGCACATAGCCGCGCGCCCGCCGATAGAAAAACGGATCAACCGCGTGCGGGACTGTCGCAGGGCTGGAAGCTGCCTCATCCTTAAAATCCCCGGTCCGAAGGGGGCGTGGGGCCACGCTGAGCACGCTGTCGTCCACGCGCACCAGGATGTCCCTGTCGTGCAGCAGCCAGGCGTCGGCCAGATGATCCAGGCGGGCCAGGGCTTCGCGGTTGCCCAGGCAGAGGGGCTCGCCGTGGGGATTGGCCGAGGTCATCACCAGCGCCGGGGGCAAAGGCGCGCGCGGCGCGAGCCGATCAAAAAGCGCCGCGTGCAGGGGAGTATAGGGCAGCATCAGGCCCACGTTGCGCGTGTCCGGAGCCACCTCCGGCGGCAGGGGGTCTGTCTCTCCGGCCGGGACGGCCCGACGCGGGCAGAGCACAATGGGTTTTTCCGGACTTTGCAGCAGGGCTTCGTGCTCGGGCGTGAGTTCGCAAAGCGCGCGCGCCGTGGCCAGGTCCCCGACCATCAGGGCCAGGGGCTTGTGAGGACGGTTCTTGCGCCGCCGCAGCTCCTGCACGGCCGCGGCGTCGCGGGCGTCGCAGGCCAGCTGGAAACCGCCCAGGCCCTTGAGCGCCAGGACGCCGCCGTCCAGCAGAACCTGCCCGGCGCGGGCCAGGGCTTCACGCCGGTTGTCCGCCGTGGGACCGGTGTCCCCGCCCTGCCGCGTGTGTCTGTCCACAAACCAGAGACGCGGGCCACAGACCGGGCAGGCAATGGGCTGGGCGTGGAAACGCCGGTCGGCGGGATTGCCGTATTCCGCCGCGCAATCCGGGCAGAGCGGGAAGCAGCTCATGGTGGTGGTGGCCCGGTCATAGGGGATGGCGCGGGTGATGGTGTAGCGCGGGCCGCAATTGGTGCAGTTGGTGAAGGGATAGCCGTAACGGCGGTTGGCCGGGTCGCGCATGTCCGCGAGGCAGTCCGGGCAGATGCCCATATCCGGGCTGACCAGCACACTGTGCCCGGCGTGGCCGTGGCTGGGCACAATGACAAAAGCCGTTTCGCCGGGCAGAAACGCCAGTTCTTCCTCGCTCAAGCCCACCAGCCGGGCCAGGGGCGGCAACTCCGCACACAGGCGGCGGCCGAAGCGCTCCACCTCCGCCGGAGGGCCCTGCACTTCCATGCGCACGCCGTCGGAGGTGTTGCCCACCGTGCCGGTAAGTCCGCCCTCCCGCGCCAGCCGGTAGACAAAGGGGCGGAAGCCCACGCCCTGAACCTGGCCGGAAGCCACAAAGGCCCGGCGCACTGTCTGTTTCATGTCCATTATCGCACTGTAGCCCAAAAGAAAAAATGCCGCCAGACTGTTCAATTGCTCAAGATTGAACGCCCTTGCGGTGCCAACGGCTTTTCTGTATTCTCTTCAGTTATAACCGGATCATTAAACAGTTCCCCGCCGTTGCGGCGGCAAGGAGGAGCGCCCATGCCCACAAAACACAATATCGGCAGCCGGATCCGTTCCTTCCGCGAGGAACGTGAAATTGATCTGGAAACCCTGTCCCAGGACACCAACCTGAGTGTGGAATTCCTGAACCAGCTGGAAAACGGCGAAATTTACCCCAGCATCGGCCCCATGCAGAAGCTGGCCCGCGCTCTGGGCGTGCGCCTGGGCACCTTTCTGGATGACCAGTACACCCGCGACCCGATCATCGGACGCATCGGCGGCGAGGGCGGCGACCCGGCCCTGCACACCGGGCGCATGGCCCGGCCCACCTATGTCTACCAGGCTCTGGGCAAGGGCAAGAGCGACCGCAACATGGAGCCCTTTTACATTGAAATTTTTCCCGACCCCTCGGTGGAGCGCAAAACCTCATCCCACCAGGGCGAGGAATTCATCCTGGTGCTTGAGGGCGAACTGCTGGTGATCTACGGGCGGGAGAGCCACGTGCTCAAGGCCGGGGACACCATCTATTACAATTCCATTGTGCCGCATTTCGTGGGCGCGGCCGGGGATGCGCCGGTCAGGATCATGGCTGTGGCGTATAATCCTTAGAGAACCCTGGACCGGATTCACTCTGCAATTGCGACGCGACGACCCGAGCGGAGGGCGCGGAGAAAAGGCATGGACGAAAAAGTACGCGAGCGGCAGGCGCAGTTTGAACTGCGCGAATGGACCCTGGGGCAGATTCTCGACCATACCGTGGCCCGCTTTCCCGACCGGGAGGCCATTGTCTACGCCGACCGCGACTACCGCCTGACCTGGCGGGAATTCGCCGACGTGGTGGACCAGTTCGCCAAGGGGCTCATGGCGCTGGGCGTGCAAAAGGGCGAAAAAGTGGCGGTCTGGGCCACCAACGTGCCCTACTGGGTGGCCCTGCAATTCGCCACGGCCAAGATCGGGGCCATTCTGCTCACGGTGAACACCAATTACCGCGAACACGAGTTGCGCTATCTGCTGGGCCAGTCCGAATGCGAAAACATCTTCCTCATCGACAACCTGCGCGACCATGACTATATCGCCACACTCTACAAGATCGTGCCCGAACTGCGCACCCAGGGGCGCGGCAACTTGCGCTGCGCCGAGCTGCCGCACCTGAAGCGGGTCTGTTTTCTGGGCGCGGAAAAGCACCGGGGCATGTATTCCGTGCCGGAAATCCTGGCCATGTCCGTGATGGTGGACGACGAGGAATATGAGGCCCGCCAGGCCACTCTGGACCCCTGGGACGAAATCAACATGCAGTATACCTCGGGCACCACGGGTTTTCCGCGCGGGGTCATGCTGACCCACGTGGGCGTGGGCCTCAACGGCTACTGGATCGGCCGCCACCAGGGCTTTACGGAGCAGGACAGGCTCTGCCTGCCGGTGCCGCTTTTCCACTGCTACGGCTGCGTGCTGGGCGTATCGGCCTGCGTCAACCACGGCACCACCATGGTCATTCTCGAAACCTACAATCCCCTGAAAGTGCTGGCCGCCGTGGACAGCGAGCGCTGCACCGCGCTCTACGGCGTGCCCACCATGTTCCTGGCCGAGCTGGAGCACAAGCTCTTCAAGCGCTTTGACGTCTCCAGCCTGCGCACCGGCATCATGGCCGGTTCGGTCTGCCCGGAACCGCTCATGCGCCGGGTGGTGGAAGACATGTACATGAAGGAAATCACCATCTGCTACGGCCTCACCGAGGCCTCGCCGGTCATGACCCAGTCCGACATTCACGATCCCCTGGCCGTGCGCTGCGAAACCGTGGGCTGCGCCATGCCGGGCATTGAGGTGCGCGTGGGCGACCCGGAGACCTGCGAGGAACTGCCGCGCGGCGAAGTGGGCGAAATCCTCTGCCGGGGCTACAACATCATGAAGGGCTACTACAAGATGCCCGAGGACACGGCCAGGGCCATCAGCCCGGAAGGCTGGCTGCACTCCGGCGACCTGGGCGTCATGGACGAGCACGGCTACGTGCGCGTCACGGGCCGGATCAAGGACATGATCATCCGGGGCGGCGAAAACGTCTACCCGCGCGAAGTGGAGGAATTTCTGCTCCAGATGGACGGCGTACTGGACGTGCAGGTGGTGGCCGTGCCCAGCCGCAAATACGGCGAGGAAGTGGGGGCCTTCGTCATTCCCCGGCCCGGCGCGGACTTGCTGCCCGAAGACATACGCGACTTCTGCCGGGGCAAGATCGCCTGGTTCAAGATTCCCAAATACGTGGCCCTGGTGGACGCTTTCCCGCTCACGGCCAGCGGCAAGATCCAGAAATACAGGCTGCGCGAAATGGCGGCCGAGCGCTGGCCCGAGCCCATGCAATAAACAGCCCGTCCCGGACGGCGCGCTGCCTTGGGACGGCCTTTTCTCCGGGCCCGCGTCGTGCTAATCAACGGCCCATGAACACTGAAAACTTTACGCTGACCCCTGATGATACGGTCTCTCCGGCCCGGACACTCCCCGCCGCCCCGAACAGCGCTCCGTCCGTGAACGCCGATCCTCGCGGAGCAACCTGCGCCGCGGCCTGTCCGCTGGCCCGGATTCCGGCTCCGGTCTGGAACGCCCTGTTGCGCCGCCCCTTCCGCAAGCGGCATCCCTTCATCTTCTGGCTCTCGCTCCTGGCCCTGGTTCTGATCGGCCTGGCTGTTTTCAGCCGGGACGAAAACGGCCAGGGCCTGCTCAGCGGCGGCGACCGCCTGGCCCTGGTCACGGTGCGCGGCCCGATTATGGACGTGGCCCCCACCCTGGCCTGGATCCGCAAAATCGAACGCAACCCCCAGGTCAAGGGCGTGTTGCTGCGCGTGGATTCCCCCGGCGGCGGGGCCGCCGCCTCGCAGGAAGTCTACGACGCGCTGGCCCGCCTGGCCCGAAAACGCCCGTTGGCGGTGAGCATGGGCTCCATGGCCGCGTCGGGCGGCCTGATGGTCAGCATGGCCGGAGGCCGGATTTTCGCCAATCCCTCCACAGTCACCGGCTCCATCGGCGTGCGCATGGACATCCCGCAACTCCAGGGGCTGCTGGGCAAGATCGGCGTGGGGCAGGAAACCCTGGTCACCGCGCCTTACAAAAACGCCGGTTCCTATCTGCACCCGCTTTCACCCGAGGATCGGGCCTATTTTGAAGGCGTGCTCAAGGACATGCACGAGCAGTTCGTGGACATTGTGGCCAAGGGGCGGGACATGCCGCACGAGCGGGCCGGAGGGCTGGCCAGCGGCAAGATCTTTACCGGCCAGGAGGCCCTGAAGCTCGGCCTGGTGGATGAACTGGGCGGCCAGGACGCGGCCCTGCGCTGGCTGGCCGAACAGACCGGCGTGCCCGCCGAGCGCAAGCTGCTGACCAAACCCAAGGAAAGTTCCTGGCTCGCGGACAGCCTCAAATCCTGGTTCGGCCTGGACCTTTCGGCCCTTGCAACCATGGGCGGGCTTAACGCCGCGGGCAGCGACTGGCGGACGCCGGTCTTTCTGTATCAGTTCTGAGAAGGCCTGGGGCTGCCGCCCCAAATCCCGCCGGGGGGATCATCCCCCCGGCTCTCTCAAGGTCGGAAAAGGACGGCGCGCTCGCGCCTTCCTGTGGCAAGGGTTTGTCTGCAAATCCTTGCAGAGCAGTTGATGCATGAAATGCATCCGCGCATCAAAAGTATTCACTTCCGCATTTCTCCCCCCGCATCCTGCTCACATTTCCTGCATGACCCAGGCCAATCGCCCGAGAATCCATTCCGTCCGGGCTAAGCGTATCCTGCGATCCGGATACGCGGGGTTCTCGGCACATAAGCGGAAATAATCCTCCTCCCAGAGCAGGCGGCGCAGGACGATCTCCCCGTGGGGAAGCGTGATGGCGAACAGTTCGCCGCTCGCGGGGCAGTCGGCGCGCGTGTCAATGCCGACATACGCTCCCCGGCGCACTGTGGGCGCGGCCGCGTCGTTGTCCACTGCCAGAACGACTATGCCCTCTCTCGCGTATGCCCTGGGCAAGAGGATGCTGCCTGTCGGCCGGAGCGTGGCCACGGCTGCCCCGTTTCCCGTGTCGTCGCCGCGCATGGCGTACATGGTGACAAGCGCAGGCTGCGACAAAGGCGAGCCCAACAAGCCGGGGGCCAGGGGCGTTCCGTCACCGTCGCCGGGGATGTACCCGGCCTCGGTGCGCAGATACACCGGGCCGATGCCGCTTTTCAGCCAGTCGGGGTTCACGCCCAGCTTTTCGAAGAGCTTCATATACCAGGCCGCCGGGACGAAATTTCTTCTCTTGGCGTCGGAAATGCTCGATTGCTTGATCTCAAGAATTTCAGCCAACGCGGTTTGTGTGCGGGTATGGGTTACCGCTTGGATACGTTTGAATATTTCAAAATTCAGGGGTGCCTCTTTCATAAACTCCTCCAAGCCTTCAAGGGCAAATCAGGACTTACGAGTTAATACATTAGTGCGGACAAGTGAATTATTATTTCGATATATTGGTGCAATATCCTATGGAGGTGCACCAATGATTGTCAGTAACCTTGCAAAAATAATGGAAAAAAAGAGAATGACCTGTCGTAATTTAGCAGAGTTATCTGGAGTAGCCGGGCAAACGATAACCAGAGCACGAGGCAAGCTAATTTATGAATGTCGGCTTTCAACTCTTGATGCGTTAGCTATGGCGCTGCAAGTGGAGCTTAAAGCTTTGTTTGACGAAGTGCGGAGTGAGCCTACAAAAATTGAATGGAATTCCTGCGAATAAAATCACCAAAACAATCTAATATATTAGTGCTGACTACGTTTCTGTTATCCCGATATATTAGTGCACTTTCAGAAATGGAGCGCACTAATGGTAAAAAGCAATCTTGCAAGCCTTATGAAGGAAAAGAAAATCACATACCGGCGACTTGAAGAGCTTTCAGGTATTGCGGGAGAGACAATCAACAGGGCTCGAGGAGCATTAATCTACGAATGCAAGCTATCGACCCTTGATGCCTTGGCCAGGGCTCTACATGTAAAAATTAAAGATTTGTTTGATGAAGAGTGAACTTCAGACCACAAAAAGCCCACATGGAGATATGGAACCAAAAGTCGATAATTTTTTTGGAAAGGCATTGCTTCAAATACGTCTCCGACTAGGGGCTGTTTCTAAATTAGGATTTTCGTTCTCTGCCAAGAAAGGCGAACCTTGGGCGGCGGGAGTATATTCAAACATATTCGACCTTCGCACGGGGCGAGCCCGGCGTCGGCAGAGGGCGAAAGGACAAGTTAGAAACAGCTCCCAGAGTTCCCAATACCAGCTGGCAAAGTTATCCGGTATTTCAGAGCAGGACGTACCCCCGATGATCGAAAGTAATGTCAAAAATATTATGAAAAATATGCATATTACATATGCCGAACTGGAATCGGTGACAGGACTTTCGAGCCAGACCATTACCCGCGCCAGGAGCCGCAGAATCCGGGAAATGAGCTTGGAAACACTGGAAACTATTGCCCATGCGCTTGGAGTGACGATTAAAGACCTGTTTGACGAGCGCGTTGTTTCCCATAAAAAGCAGACAGAGCAAGACATCTCTCAGCGCTCTTCTCCGCAAAACGAAGATTAGGGGCCTCGTGAAATAAAAACAGGCCGACGAGCTTCCCCATCGGCCTGACTGGCCCGCATCTTTCCTTCCTGCCCCGATACATCTTGCGTACCGTTTCGTTCCGTATAATTTTTCAACATACATATGCGGAAAGCAGCCTGCCCCGGAAGAACGCAAGGGAGCCGGGCGATTGAACCCGACCGCGAAAAATCCGGCCCTCTCCTTCCCACGGACTCTCCTGCCCGCGCGGTGGCTATTCCCAAGCGAACGCCGCTGTATCGGCCTTTTCCATGTCCTGTTGACTCCCGCGCCCGCGCAGGGCACACTTTTTTTACAAAATTCCCCGGGATGCGGGACGGTCCATAAAACCGTACAGGACATTCCATGAAGCCATGCCTGCTGCTGTTTCTGTTGCTGTGCGGTCTGGGCGGTTGCCTCAGTCACAGCATCGGCCCCGCCGAAGTCAAGCGCGATGCGTCCGCTCCCCACGCCGTGCTTGAACGCGATCAGGCGGTTTTCGTAACCACCCTGACGCCGCTCCCGCCGGATGCGGGAGATTCGGCGGAATACATCGCGGCCCAGTTCGCCAAGTATCTCCGGCCTGTCGCGCGCGAAACCCGGTACGGAGCTCCGGTGGCCGATGCGGCGGACGGCCTGGCAAAGGCCCGCGACTGCGGCTGCGGCTATCTGGTTCTGTTGCGCGTTCTCCAATGGAAAACATCCAGCCTGTTCAGCCCCGGCCATGCGGCGGAAGTTGAAATAAGCGTCATGGAAGTTGATACCGGCGCGCTGCGGGACAAAAGCACAGTCAGCGCCTCCTGCTGGAGCATGCTTGCAAGTCTTGAACAATCCACGCGCGAATGCCTTCGCCCGCAGGTCAATACATGGCTGCAACAAGCCTTCAATACGGATACCGCATTGAAAGCGCATACAAATCCCGGCACGTTCAGCCTGGGGGTCACCTACAAGTGAGGCCGCAATCGTGGGCAACTCCCGCCGGGACAATCCGCGCGGGAGCACCCTGCCGTGTTTCGCGGCCCGGCCCGGCCTGGACCCGCATACATCAGGAGGAACCCGCATGCCGCCCTTGAAAATTTTTCCCCTGTTTGTGTTATGTGCGCTTCTCTGCGCCTGTCAGATGGACCTCCGGACCGGAGGCACCAAAACAGACGTCACGTCCCTGAAATCCGGACCGGCCGTGGACAGGGGGAAGAAGCTGTTTGTGGCTATGCCCGCCGATTTCACCAAGGGCCAGGACACGGAAAAAGGCTCCGGAGAAGACACACAACGGGCTCTGCGTAAGGAACTGGAGGGGGCTTCGGTTCAGGCGGTATACGCACCCGCGCCTCAAGACATGCAACAGGCCTTGGCGGCGTCCCGGAATGCGCAATGCGCCTATCTCATAGACCTGAGCATTCTTGACTGGGACGATCCGCCAGCGAGCTTCCAACTGCGGCCGGATAAAGGCGAAATTTCGCTTTCAGTCTATGACGCGAGCTCGGGAGAACTGTTGCGCAACGAGGAGGTTTCCTGCTCGGGATACGCCACGGTCGTTAATTCCGTCGGCTTCTACTCGCCTAAGGACTGCCTCAAGCAGGCTTTCAGAAAATGGACGGCTGAAGCCCTGACCCCAAATTAGACATAAGCGGCGGGAGATGGAGCATCTCCGTCCCGCCGCTTATGTTGTTTACTTTTGCTCCTGTTGCCGCACCATAAGGCAAATGCTCACGTCACAAGCCAAGTCGGGATCTTCGCTGCAGACCAGAGGCGGATGATAGTATTCAAAGCCCGGCCCTGTGACTTCATAGCCGCTCCGCGGCAACCAGACGCCGATCAGTTCATTCCAGGCCGCCGTATACTCATCCATGCGGATGGGTCGCCGGTAGCACGCATACAGCCCGGCGGGCAGGCTTTGCAGGCAAATGCCCTCCTGCGCCAGGGCCTGCTCGTCCGCCGCGAAGCCTTGGGGCAGCACCACGCAGGCGTCATAGCGGCAGCGCTCGGGCGGGGTCAAAGAGGGATTGTCCCAACTGACGCCCAGTGCCGCCGTGTCCGGTCCCAGCAGGCCGTTTTTTCCGGCCCAAGCCATGATCCTTTCCCAGGCCTGAGCCAGGGCCGGGCCGTACGGGCCGATCTGCCGCACATAGGCCACGCTGTATTCCGGCAATTGTTTCACATCCACTTTCATGTCCGCTCCTTTGGCCAGTACGACCAGGTTGGGTTCAAGCTGCACGCGGGCCGCAGCGCCCGCCTGGTCCGTGGTATACGTCAGATCATAGGGGCGCGCGTTTCCCGGCTTGCGCTTTTGGCCCGGCGGCACGGGCGGCGTCCCCTGCCCACAGGCCGCGCGGAACGCGCCGGGGCTCATGCCCATCCATTCGCGGAACACGCGGGCGAAATTCTGGGAGGAGGAAAAGCCGCAAGCCAGGGCAACGGCCGTGATGTTCAGGCTTGAGGAAAAACGCAGCAGATTGGCGGCTGTTTCCAGGCGCAGCCGACGGATACAGGCCGCCAGGGTTTCGCCGGTCATGGCGCTGAATACCCGATGCAAATGGAAGGGCGAGAGGCAGGCAATTCCGGCCAGCTCTTCCAGGGAAAAAACGCGCGCCGGATCAGCTGAAACGGCGTTCAGAATTTTGTTGATGCGTTGCTCGTAGGAAAAATGCGTGGACGCGCGGCGCGCCATACTGACTCCTGTTTCTGGTGTCTGATTGCAAAAATTTCGAGCATAGCCATGCTCTCAATTTTCACAGGATCGTCAGCGAAAAAACGTGATTTTCGCTGACTCTCGGCGGCTGCGCCGCCGCAAAACCTGTAGAGTCTTGCGTGCCTGGTTTTTCACATCAGGCATTGGTTTCAAGCGGCTTGCCCGCGCGGGCGTTTCCGCGCGCCGGGCTTGAATCCACGCAGGGCAGACGCATCTAATTCCAGCCCTTGCAGGCCCCTTATCTGCCGTGATGATCCGTCAAAACCAGCCTTTTGTGCGCTGGCTGCGTCACTTGGCGCTTTTTGCTGCTCATGTACTTGAGTACATTCCGCGCAAAAAGCGCCATTTTTCTTGCCAGCGCGCAAAAATCTTATTTTTTAGGATTCTCCCGGCACAAGCCATCCGCCTGCGCTTCGCTCCGGCGGAGCAAAGGTGGCTTCGCCTCTTTTTGTTCGTTCCCCGATCTACCGGGGAATAAAGACTTTTTAGATGCGTCTGCCCTGTGAATCCACGCCTTTACTCTTGACATGAAGGCCGCCCCCCGGACAAGACATATCTGAACCGTTTTTAATCTGATATGAGGTAGATAGATGAAGACAGCATTGCAAGTGGGGCTGAAAGGCCAGTCGGAAACAGTGGTCGGCAAGGAGCTTCTGGCCAGCGAGGTGGGCAGCGGCCTGGTGACGGTCTACTCCACGGCCATGATGATCGCGGGCATGGAAGGCACGGCCGTGGCCTCGGTGCAGGATGCGCTGGAGGACGGCCAGACCACGGTGGGCACGCGCGTCAATGTCGCGCATCTGGCGGCCACGCCCTGCGGCATGAAGGTCCGCTTCGTCACGGAACTGACCGCCGTCTCGCCCAACGGCAAGGGACTGACTTTCAATGTGGCGGCTTATGACGAAGCCGGGCTCATCGGCGAAGGCGTGCACGAACGGGTGGTGGTCAACAAGGAAAAATTCGAGAGCAGAACCAGGGATAAGGCCCGCCAGGCCTGAATCCCGCTGCCAGGGGACGCCGCTCTTCTTCGTGCGTTTGCTTACGGCATTGCGGGATTGCGGCAGGAACCGGCAGTGGGCTTTCCCGTAAAAATCGTGTACACTGTATGCACAACGCGGATCGCAGACCCAGGCTCAGGGCCGGGCACAAGCGAACCGCAGATCATATATCCCTAGGAGTACACGATGGATACGCTTACATTTGTGGGCATGACGGGCAGTCTGCGCCGCGCCTCACGCAACAAAGGCCTGCTGCGCTGCTGCGCCTCGCACCTGCCGGAAGGCGTGCGCATGGAAATCGCGGATATTTCCGCCCTGCCCTTTTATAATGAAGATCTGGAAAAACCCCAGGCCGTCAAGGATCTGGTCGCCCAGGTGACCGCCGCCGACGCCCTGGTGCTGGCCTGCCCGGAATACAACTATTCCATGGCCCCGGCCCTGAAAAACGCGCTGGACTGGCTCTCGCGCGAGCCCGATCTGGCCCCGCTCAACGGCAAGCCCGCCTGCCTGCTGGGCGCGGGCGGCGGCATGGGCACGGCACGCAGCCAGTACCAGATGCGCCAGACCTGCGTATACCTGAACCTGCTTCTGCTGAACAAGCCGGAATTCTTTTCCAACGCCTTTTCTCCGGCTTTTAACGCCGACGGCGATCTTGTCGACGAAGGGCTGATCAAGCAGGTAGCCGCGCTGATGCAGGCGCTGGCCGACTGGACGCGCTTTTTGAAAACTGCCTAGGCTCAGCCATCCGCATGGAGGCCCGCACCGGAAGCCCGGCCGGAAACCAGCGGCAGCGGATGATAACAGGCAGGCCGTGGGATATGCCCACTGCCTGCCTGCTTTTATTTTTTGGAGGAGAGTGCCTTAACCCGACGAAGCCACCTTGCGTACCAGCAACTCGTCGTCCGGCCAGATACGGCGATCCGGGGTGAGCAGTTCGCCCTGACGGGCCACCAGGGCAGTTTCCTCGGCCAGGCCCAGAGCTTCCAGCAACTGGCGGGCTGTTTTGGGCCTGGGCAGGGAAAGGCGGCGTTCCTCGGGCTGCACAAGCACAATGACGCGCGCGCCGCAGTGCTCCGGCCTGACGATCTGGACATGGTTTTCCGCTTCGGTTGCCGTCATGGATGTTTCTCCGTTCCGCATGCAAAGGTTATCCTCAATCTCCCGCCCGTCGCCGTCACGGACCGCATATCCGGCGCGCCGCAGCAGCCGCACGGCCCCGGCGGCGGAAAAGGTCTGCCAGTCCTGCTCGGACGGCGCGCTGTCGCGCGGAATGGCTCCTTTTTCCACCACCACGATATTGGCTCCGGCGGTCATATTTTCCAGAGCGGCCGGATGCGCGCAGACTCCGGCCAGACGCCCTCCCCCGGCCAGGCGGAAAATCGCGGCCAGCTGAGCCAGACGCGCCAGGCTCAGGGGCGGCTGATCGCCCAAAGGCGTGCCCGGCACGGGCACTCGGGCCATGACGCCGGAAATGCTCGCGCCCGTGGCCATGATCCGCAAAAAACAGTCCGCCAGTTCCTGATCCGTGTGTTCCGGGCCCACCGGCTCCACCAGGGCCACCAACCGCAGGCCCGCGCGAACCGCCGCCAGCATGGTGGCTTCGCGCGCGTCCGGGTCAAAGGCCGTATCCCGCCCCTCACGCACACGGATGGTGTGATAAACGCCCGAACCACCGGCCCGGCGCACGGCCAAGGCAGCGTCCGCGTCAAACTCGCCGGTGTTCAGAATGATTTCATAGCCGCCGGGCACGGCCTTGCGGATGGCGACCAGCATGCCGCAGAGCGCGTCCAGGTCGTAGAACTGAGTGGTGCGCAGCACCACGAAACGCGCGCCCGCCGCCACATAGGCCCGCGCGTGGGCGATGATCTCCGTCTCCGTATAACTGCGCGGCGCGTCGATAAGTTTCCAGGCTTCCCCCAGGGAGCAGAAGGCGCAATTCATGGGGCAGGGCGTATAGTCCAGGCCCAGCGCGCCCCAGAGGTACGCGCGGCCCCCATCCAGAGCCAGGGCGGCCTTGTGCGCGGCATGGCGCAGATACAGGGCCTCATCCGAGGCCGGAGGCACGGCCAGCAGTTCCAGCAGGGCCTCCCGCTCCAGAGCCTCGCCCCGCAGGCAGCGCCGCAGGGCCATGTCCGCCTGGGCCCGCGCCACGCTCACAGCAAACCCTCAAGCATATCGCAGGCGGCACAGACCAGAGGCGCGCAGACCGAGGCGAAAAGGCCTTTTTCCACAATCAGGGCGCGCTGCTCGGGAACGGTCAGGTCATAGCCCAGAATCTCCCGGCAAAGCAGGCCGTTATGGGCCTCGGCAAAGGCGGCGGTGAAGGCGTCCCGCCGGGCGTACAGACTCCGCTGCTCGGCGCGCGAGCACGCGCCGCCGTGGCCGTGGGCCAGGCCCAGAACCATGAGCGCGCCCGTCACGCAGCCGCAGACATCCGCCCGGCCCAGACCGGAGCCGAAGCAGGAGGCCGTGCGCATCGCCACGTCCGGCGCGATGCCCAGGCGGTCGGCAAAATGCGCGAAAACCTGCTGCGCGCAAACAATGCGCTGTCCGAAATCGGCCTGCGACTCCGCCACGGTTTTGCTCTTGGCCATGCCCTCTCCTCCTCACAAGAAATAATACAGCAGGGTCACCAGAACCATACTGGCGGCGCGCAGCCCCTGATTGGCAAGAATCAGGCGCAGGGCCAGGGCCGGGCGGAAAAAGCCCGTGTAGGACGGCAGCTGGTGCCGGACGGCCCGCATGGGCGTGGACAGGATGTTGCCCACCATCAGGGCCAGCACCACGTCGCGCGGCGAAAGCGCCCCGGTCTGGAGCACGCTGCCAGCCGCGCCCAGGGCCGCGCCCAGCTCGGCGGCCAGATGCAGCACGATGATGCCCATGGCCTGCGGCTTGAGAAAAGAGAGCCACCCCATATGGGCGGCCAGCCATTCCTCGGCCAGATTGAAAAAACCATAGAGCTGCAAGAGATACATCAGCACATAGATCGGCACCGTAAAATAGACCAGCTTGGGCAGACGGCGGAGAAAGCGCTTCCAGGCCTTGCGCAGGGCCGCGCCCCAGTCCGTGCGGGCGTCGCCGTCCGCCTTGCAGACCAGACAGCCCGGCGGGGGCGGCGGCAGCAGGCGGCGCGCCAGCAGCACGGTAAAGCCGGTGCGTCCGGCGGCGGCCAGCAGGGTAAGCCCCACGTAGGTCATGGCGGGCGCGCCCAGCACCGGCCAAGTCAGCAGAAAAATGGTGGGCGTGTGCACCAGATAGGCGGGCAGGCTGTTGAACAGGTTCGCCAGCATCAGCTCGCGGCCCGAAATTTCTCCCGAGCCGTGGCTGTCGGACAAAAGGCCGTTGGCCGCCGCCGGGGACACAAACGCCAGGGAGAACGACGCCCCGGCCACTTCGCGCAGATGGGCCGTGCGGGCCAGGGGCGCGGCCAGACGCGCCAGATAGCGCGTCCAGCGCAACGCCTCCAATAAATTGGCGATGAGCAGGCCCACGGCCAGGCCCAGCAAAAGGCGCAGCATGGGCCAGAACAGGGCGTGCCAGAGGGCGGCCAGGGAAAAGGGGGCGTCGGGGCTCGGCAGCATGGCGCAACGGGTTTCAGGCGTCTTCGGGACGGAAGCCGGGGTCCGGCGGCAGATCCCGCCGCCCGGCATAGGCACGGGCCAAAACGTCGCAACGCTCGTTTTCCGCATGGCCCGCATGGCCGCGCAGCCAATGCAGACGCACCGTATGCCGCCCCAGCTCGGGCAGCAGTTTTTGCCAGAGGTCCACGTTTTTGACCGGCTTTTTGTCCGCCTTGACCCAGTTTTTCTTCTGCCAGGACCTGAGCCAGCCTTTTTCCACCGCATTGCGGACGTATTGCGAATCCGTATACAGCTCCACCGCGCAGGGTTCCCTGAGCGCGGCCAGGGCTTCCAGGACGCCGGTGATCTCCATGCGGTTGTTGGTGGTCAGGCGGAAGCCGCCCGCCAGTTCCTTGCGGTGATCCGTGCCCTCCAGACAGAGCACGGCGGCCCATCCGCCGGGGCCGGGATTGCCCAGGCAGGAGCCGTCGGTATGGATAACGACCTGCTTCATCGACTGTTTGTATCCTTACTGTTGCGTTGGGGTGGGAGTTGCCACGGCGGCAGCATACACGTCTCGCGACGGGCGGGCAAATGCGGCGGAGGGGAGCAGCCAGGTTCATCTACGGGTCTGTTGACCATCCGGTACGCACTTCGTATTCTACGGCAAAGGAGATCGCCATGCAGCTGACTCTGGAAGAAATCGTCATGATTGCCGTGGAAAATCAGCACATCATCCTTGAGCAGGAATTGAAAAAGGGCGTGCCGCTGAACTATCTTGACGACAATGGGCAGTATGTCCTGCGTTATCCTGACGGACATATGGAGGCAGCAGATCTGCCGGAAATCCGGCAGGCAGGATGACGTATGCCCCGGCTGCTGTGCATCTGCGGCCCCAACGGGGCCGGCAAGAGTACGTTTTCCTGAGCCATTGCCATGCGGGAAAACCTGCTGTTCATTGATCCGGATAAACTTGCGGCGGAAGGGCTTTCACCCATTGCCGCAGGCAAAGCCGCCGCGCGCATGAGCCGCCTCTTTCTTCAGGAAGGCGTCTCCTTTGCTCGTGAATCCACACTGACATCACATTTTGATTTCGTCCTGATGAGAGAAGCCAAGCGGCTTGGTTATGAAGTGGAGCTTGTCTATATCCGTCTGGCTTCCTCCGCTCTGGCTTTGGAGCGGGTCGCCGCGCGCGTGGGCCGTGGTGGACACGGCGTTCCGTCTCAGGATTGTGGTACGACGTTTTTCGCGAAGTCTCGAAAAACTGTCCAAGGCTGTGAGACTGGCCGATAAGGTCACAATTCTAGATAATTCCTCCGGCAACTATATCAAATTCGCATAGCTTGCACGCGTCCGCGAAGAACCCGATTTCCCTTGGGGAGCCGGGTCAACAAACCGGCCCGGCCCGTCCATGCCGCCAAGGAGAGATCATGCCCGTTTTTGCCGCCAACCTGACCATGATGTTCACGGAGCTTCCCTTCCCCGACCGCTTCAGCGCGGCGGCGGATCAGGGCTTTCAGTGGGTGGAGTTTCTTTTCCCCTATGATTTCGCACCCGAGGCCCTGGCCCGCGCTCTGGAGCGCAACGGCCTGCGGCAGGCCCTTTTCAATCTGCCGCCCGGCGACTGGTCCGCCGGGGAGCGCGGCCTGGCCTGCCTGCCGGGCAGGGAAAAAGAATTCGACGCCGGACTGGAAAAAGCCGTGCTGTATGCCGAAGCCCTGAACTGTCCCCGCCTGCACGTCATGGCCGGCAATCGCCCTCCGACGGTTCCGGACGACGTTTCGGAACAAATCTATCTGAACAATATCCGGCGGGCGGCGCAACGCCTGGCCGACGAAAGTCTGGAGCTCTGCCTGGAGCCCATCAACCATTACAGCATGCCGGGCTATTTCCTGCGCACCCAGGAACAAGCCGCCGCCTGCATCGAAACGCTGGGCCTGCCCAACGTGCGTTTGCAATTTGACTTTTTTCACTGCCAGATGGAACAGGGCAACGTCTCCGGGCGACTGCGGCGTTTTTTCCCGCTTGTGGGGCACTGCCAGCTGGCGGGCGTGCCTGAACGGCACGAGCCGGATCAGGGCGAGCTCAACTATCCCTATCTGTTCGCCCTGCTGGACGAGCTGGGCTATCAGGGCGTGGTGGGTTGCGAGTATATTCCGGCGGACGACACCGCAAAGGGCCTGTCCTGGGCCCGCGCCCACGGCCTGACGCCCCGGCGCTGAGACATTTTTTCAGACACAAGGAGCATTCTATGCCGCAACGGACATACGTGGTCATCGGTCTGGGGGCCATCGGCCTGGGCATGGCGCAATCCCTGCTGCGCGCGGGCCTGAACGTCATCGGCTGCAATCGCGGCCCCGGCCCTCTGAATGTCTTCGCCGGGAACGGCGGCCGGACCACCCATGACCCGGCAGAGGCCGCCAAGGCGGCGGACGTGCTTTTTCTGGCAGTGGTCAACGCCGCGCAGGCGGAAGACGTGCTCTTCGGCCGGGGGCAGGCAGCGCGGGCTCTGAAGCCGGGCAGCCTGGTCATTGACTGCGTTACGGTCAAGCCCGCCTTTGCGCGGGAGATGGAACGGCGTCTGGCCGAGATCGGCCTCCTCTATCTGGATGCGCCGGTTTCCGGCGGCCCGGCCCAGTCCGCCGCCGGGCAACTGAGCATCATGGCCTCGGGCCTGCCCGAGGCCTTTGCCAGGGCCGAAACCGGGCTCAAGGTCGTGGCCTCCGTGGTGCACCGCCTGGGCAACGAGGCAGGCAAGGGCTCGGCCATGAAGGTGGTCAATCAGCTGCTGGCAGGAACGCATATCGCCGTGGCCGCCGAAGCCATGGCCCTGGGCCTGCGCATGGGTCTGGCGGCCGAGGACGTCTATGCGGTCATCACCAGCGCCGCCGCCAATTCCTGGATGTTTGAAACCCGTATGAAGCATGTGCTCAGCGGCGATTATACGCCCTTGAGCGCTGTGGACATCTTTGTCAAGGATCTGGGCATCGTCAGCGAGACCACGCGGGAGCAGGCCATGCCCGCGCCCCTGGCCGCCGCCGCGCTGCAACAGTTTGTGGCGGCCCAGGCGCGCGGTCTTGGCCGGGAAGCCGACGCGGCGGTGATCAAGACCTTTCCCGGGATTGAGCTGCCCTCAAAAGAATAAGGGGCGTCGGCCTCCCGCCCTGCAACAGCCGTCAGCCGTCAATCTGGCTTTGCGTGAAGGGATCGGCGCGGTGCCCTTCCAGGGGGATGGCGGCCAGCGCAACGTCGAACTCCCGCAGCTCCGCCGGGGAAAGGCGCAGCGCGGCCGCCCCGATGTTTTCCCGGAGATGCGCCTGATTCGTGGTGCCGGGAATGGGCGCGACCCAAGGGTATTGCGCCAGAATCCAGGCCAGCGCGAATTGCGCGGGCCTGGCGTTTTTGCGTTGCGCCCAGTCGCGCAACAGCGCTACCAGCGGCATGTTCTTTTTCAGGGCTTCGGGCGTGAAGCGCGGCAACGTGGCTCTGCGGTCGGCCTGTGCAAAACGGCTGTTTTCGTTGAGGACTCCGGTCAGAAAGCCGCGCCCCACCGGACAGTAGGGCACAAAACCGATACCGAGCTCGCGCAGAGTCGCAAAAATTTTTGTTTCCGGCTCGCGCCACCAGGCAGCGTATTCGCTCTGCACCGCCGCCACAGGCTGAACGGCATGCGCCCGGCGAATGGAGGCGGCCCCGGCCTCGGACAGCCCGAAATGCCTGACCTTGCCCTCCCGGATGAGCTCCCCCACAGTTCCGGCCACATCTTCCATGGGCACCTGGGGGTCCACCCGGTGCTGGTAGAGAAGATCGATATAGTCTGTGCGCAGCCGCCGCAGCGAACCCTCCACCGCGCGCCGGATATGGTCGGGACGGCTGTTCAGGGTTCTGGGCGCGCCCTCCTCCACGCCGAAGCCGAACTTGGTGGCAATGACCGCGCGATGACGAACGGGAGCGAGGGCCTCGCCCACCCATTCTTCACTGATATGCGGGCCATAGACCTCGGCCGTGTCGAAAAAGGTCACGCCCTCGTCAAAGGCCGTGCGGATCAGGGCAATCATGGCCTTCTTGTCATAAACGCCGCCGTAATAGCCCACCATGGGCAGGCAGCCCAAGCCGACGGCGGAGACTTCCAGCGGGCCCAGCCTGCGGCGCGGCATGGACACATTCCGTGCCACAGCCACGGCATCCCCCGCACGGCTTTCCCCCATGCCCGCCAGCAAGACGGCCATGCCGAAAGCGAGTCCTCCGGCCATGAATTGACGCCGTTCCCGCGATACAATTGTTCCGCTCATCTTCGCGTTCCTCCTTCCGGGTAATTTTACTTTTTCGCCGCTGCCGTCTGCCTGTCGCACAGCGCCACAGGCACGGCCTCCAGTAAAACACGTTCCTCAATCATATCCCTGGTCGTGTGAAAGTATTTCCGAAAATGCGGCGTTTGGCGGTGAGCCTCATAGGCCCGCTCATCCACGTACATCTCAAAAAAGGCCAGTCTGGTCGGGTCATTTTTGTCCGCCACGGCATAAATCGCCACAACGCCGGGCTCCAGGCGCAGGGAGGCGGCCATTTCCTCCCGGACCACAGCTGTGAACGCCTCCACTTGATCCGCTTTTATCCGCAGCTGCGCCATGCGGATGACCGCGGCATCGGCCGCAATGACAGGATGCGGCACACAGAGCGCCAACGTGGTCGCCAGGGCCGATGCGCAAAAGATGTTGCGAAATTTCATAAGCGTGAGTTCTCCGTTGTGTTCATGAATCGCAATGCGGATATGGGCCGTCTGCCCGCTCATCGCCCTGATTGGGCGGCTGCTGGGCATGATCCGGTTATAGTGGCGGCAGAAGCCCCGGAATAGAGCGGATTCCGGCAAAAAATTGCCTGATTGTGTCAAAAGGCTGTACAGCCAAAAAATTCCTTCTTATAAAAAAACGTCAGTCACAGCCGGCCTTCGCGACGGGAATGGGGTGTGGAAATGGAAGGAGACAAGCGAAAAGGCGGGGTCGTCCTGGAGGAACAGGAGCGTGAAAAGGCGGCGGCCATCAATGAGGAACTGAAACTGCTTCTGTTGCGGCATCTGGAGCAACCGGCAGTCCGGCCGACCGCCATTGCGGGCCTGACCCTGGTCCGCCGTGAAGCCGCCAACAGTTCGGAGCGCTGCTTTGAAAAACCCCTGGCGTCCATTCTCGTACAGGGCAGCAAGCATACGGTCATCGGCACGCGCGCCTTCAGCATTGCCGCAAAACAATGCCTGGTTGCCGCAGTGGACATGCCCAGCACATCATACGTGGTTGATCCGACGCCGGAAAAACCTTTTCTTTCTCTTTTCTTTTATCTGGACAGGCAGATGATTACCGATCTGGCTATGGAAATGGAGCAGGATTTACCGCCTTCCGGCGAAGACAGCCTGGGCGTGGCGGTTGCCGATGCGGAGCCGGACCTGCTGGAAGGCGCGTTACGCTTGGTAAAGCTTCTGGGCAAGCCGGAGCAGATCCCCATGCGCGCGCCCATGATCATGCGCGAGCTGCATTATCTGCTGCTTACCGGCCCGCAGGGCGGCATTTTGCGGCGGCTGCACACGCTCGGAACGCAGAACAACCGGATCGTGCGGGCCATTTCACTGCTGCGGCGCAATGTGAACGCGGCAGTGCGGATGGACGATCTGGCCCGGCAAGTGCATATGTCCGTCTCAAGCCTGCACCGGCATTTTAAGACGGTTACGGGGCTCAGCCCGCTGCAGTATCACAAGCAGTTGCGTCTGTACGAAGCGCGGCGCCTGATGCTGACGCAGCACGAGAACGCGAGCGGAGCGGCCCTGGCCGTGGGCTATGAAAGTCCCACCCAGTTCAACCGCGAATACAAACGCATGTTCGGCGAACCGCCGCATCGGGATATAAGCCGTCGCAGCCGCGCATCGTGATCGACGGCGGGCGCGGGCGGCGGCCCGTGAATGGCGAAACCCCGCCAGGGCTGTACCCTGGCGGGGTTTCCGCTCCACTGCGCGCCGTGTGGATTAAAAATTCCCGGGCTTGCAGACTATCTCGTTGATCTTCGTATCCAGAATATTGTTGGCATGCGCCGGGTGCATGATGACCGCGGTGTCCGCCCCGCGGCCGCTGCCCGCCACCACCATGATCTCCTCGCCGTGGGGGATCAGGCCCGCGTCCAGGGCCATGACCGCGATCTCCACGCAGACCTTGACGCCCTGGCCGAGCATGCGCAGGGTGTCGGCCATCAACTCCACCGGGCCCACGCCGCCATGCTTCCTGCTGATGCCCCGCTCCGCGCCGCTGAGCACATGGGTTGCGGCAAGCACCCGGATGCCCGCGCGCTCAAGTTCTTGCCGGGCCGCGTCCGTGATTTTTGTTTTGCCCGGTTCCTTGAAGCCGTAGGCATTGGTCACGCACACGACCCGCGCGCCCTTCGCGCCGATGAACAGCCTGGCGGTGTCTCCGCTGCCGCTGGCCACGACGATATGCCTGATGTTTCGTTCCGCCGCCGTCTTCAGGGCCAGCTCCACGCATTGCTCGGTATTGCCCGCGCCTTTTTCGTCAAAATACATGGCAGTTCTCTCCTCACAGAAACGACCCGGCAAACGTGAGAAACACGCCTGCCGGGCCAGGGTCGGACTTCACTAGAGCTTTTTACACTTGAAATGCGGGCAGGCGGGAATCAATACCTGTACATCTCGGCCTTATACGGGCCTTCCACCTGCACGCCGATATAATCGGCCTGTTCCGGGGTGAGCCTGGTCAGCTTGGCGCCCAGGCGGCCCAAGTGCAGGCGGGCCACTTCCTCGTCCAGTTCCTTGGGCAGGGTGTAGACCTTCTTTTCCAGGTTTTCCTTGGCCAGCTTGATCTGGGCCAGGGTCTGGTTGGTGAAGCTGTTGGACATGACAAAGCTGGCGTGGCCCGTGGCGCAGCCCAGATTGACCAGGCGGCCTTCGGCCAGAATCAGAATGCTGCGGCCGGACTTGAGAGTCCACTTGTCCACCTGGGGCTTGATGTTCAGCCTGCTCACGCCGGGCGTGTTTTCCAGGTAGTTCATGTCGATTTCATTGTCGAAGTGGCCGATATTGCAGACAATGGCCTCGTCCTTCATGCCTTCCATGTGCGCGCCGGTGATCACGTGGTAATTGCCGGTGCAGGTCACGTAAATGTCGCCCAGGGGCAGGGCGTCTTCCACGGTGGTCACTTCATAGCCTTCCATGGCGGCCTGGAGCGCGCAGATGGGGTCGATCTCGGTCACCAGCACGCGCGCGCCGAAGCCGCGCATGGACTGGGCGCAGCCCTTGCCCACGTCGCCGTAACCGCAGATCACCACCACCTTGCCGGCCACCATGATGTCCGTGGCGCGCTTGATGCCGTCGGCCAAGGACTCGCGGCAGCCATAGAGGTTGTCGAACTTGGACTTGGTCACCGAATCGTTGACGTTGATGGCCGGGAAGAGCAGCTTGCCTTCCTTTTCCAGCTGATACAGGCGGTGCACGCCGGTGGTGGTTTCCTCAGAAACGCCCTTCATCCCGGCGGCAACCTTGTGCCAATGCCGCGGATCTTCCTTGAGGCGCAGGGCCAGGCGATCCAGCACGCATTGGAATTCCTTGTTGTCGGTCTTCTGCTCCAGAATGGAGGGATCGTTTTCGGCCTCCACGCCCTTGTGGATGAGCAGGGTGGCGTCGCCGCCGTCGTCCACGATGAGATCCGGGCCGGAGCCGTCGGGCCAGGTCAGGGCCATTTCCGTGCACCACCAGTAGTCCTCAAGGGTTTCGCCCTTCCAGGCGAAGACCTTGGCCAGGCCCTGCTCGACGACGGCCGCGGCCGCGTGGTCCTGGGTGGAGAAAATGTTGCAGGAGGCCCAGCGGATGTCCGCGCCCAAGGCGTGCAGGGTTTTGATCAGCATGGCCGTCTGGATGGTCATGTGCAGGGAGCCCATGACCTTGAGGCCTTGCAGGGGCTTCTGGGAACCGTATTTTCTGATGCATTCCATAAGGCCGGGCATTTCCCGCTCGGAAAGCTGCATTTCCTTCCCGCCGAAATCGGCCAGGCTGAGATCCGCCACTTTGTGGGGCAGCCTTAAATCCAGTGCTTTGGTCATCTTCGCTCTTCTCCTTGGAAGTTTTTGGCGTGTGCGGCGCATTTGAAAAATCGGGATGCTCTGGGAGCTGTTTCCAAATTAGAGGGTTTTGCCTTTCCAGCGAGGAAAACGAGCTTTTTACGGCGGGAGTATACTCTTATGGTATTCGACCAGAGTGAAAAGCGACGTTTGACGAAGCCGGAAGGCAAAAGAACCGATTTAGAAACAACTCCTAACGGGCTTCCGCGCCCGTCAGCAACAGCGCAAGCCCCCGTCCCACGGGTTGCCGCGCGCTGTCCAGAACGGCAAAACCGGCCTGCTCCAGGCCCGTCGCCAATTCGTTTTCCTCAAAGCCCAGCCAGCGGTCGCCGTAACGGCTGCGCATGGTTTCGTCGTTGTGGCGCAGAAAATCCGCCACGAACAGACGCCCGCCGGGGGCCATGATCCGGCGGATCTCGCGCAGGCCTTCCTCCGGCGCGGACAAATGGTGGAGCACAAGGTTGATGCAGGCGAAATCCGCCTCATGGTCGCGCAAGGGCAGATGGCTGAGCTCGCCGATGCGCAGGGAGACGCGGCCTTCGGCCAGGTCCTCCTGGCTGAAGCGGCGGCGGCAGAGTTCCAGCATGCGGGCCGAGCCGTCCACGCCGATGACCCCGCGCGCCAGGGGCAACAGGCGGCTGAGCACCGCGCCCGTGCCGCAGCCCAGATCCACAGCCGTGCCGCAACCTTGGGGCACGGCGGCGCAGACGGCTTCAGGAAGGTCGAATGCCCCGAGCACCTCGCGGTTGAGTTCATCCCAGTCTTCGGCAATGGCATTGAAAAACTGGCGGGTCTTGCGGGCTCGCTCTTCCAGAATCTGGGCCGCCATGGACAAATCCGCGCGCATGACGGCGTCGGCTGGCACAAAGGGCATGACCGCCCGCAGAAAATCGCGCTCCTCACCGGCGCGCGGCGCGGCATAAAACACCCACAGCCCGTCCCGGCGCGAAGTCAGCAGACCTGCCTCGGTCAGGATTTTCAGATGTCGGGAAACCCGCGACTGGCCCATACCCAGAATGCTCACCAGCTCGTTGACCGAGAGCTCGTAATGCAGCAAAATGTGCACAAGCCGCAGCCGGGTTTCATCGGAGAGGGCCTTGAAATGCAGCAATGCCATGGAACGCCTTTTTCCCTGTGTAAATCAAGTTAGGTTGATGTAAATATCAGTATATCCGGATATAGTCAAGCAGACCGCCTTGTGGCGGCAGGGTAATCGCAGCATGGAGCGAGAAACGCAGAATCAGCGCCAGCGGAACTGGACGCGGCACAAGCCTCGCCCACGGCGCAAAAACAGCGGCCCGGCGCAAGCCGGGGACGTGCTGTCCGCCCTGCTGGCCTCGCTGGGCGGCGGTCCGGAACGCGCCCGCCTGAGTCTGCTCTGGCAGAACTGGGAACCGATCATGGGGCCGGAACTGGCCCCTCTGGCACTACCCTTGGGCCACCATAAGGATATTCTGCTGATCGGCGCGGAAGACGCCATGCTTATGCAGGAGCTGCACCTGATGAGCGGGGAAATCCTGGAACGGGTCAACGCCTTTATGGAAAGCCCTTTTTTCAAGAGCATAAAAGTCTCTCTGGTGCTGAACAAAACCGTGCTGCGCACAGCCGAATCCCGGCCCGCGCCGGAAGCCCGAATCAGACCCGACGCTCCCCCGCCCCGACCCAGCGGCTCTTTTCTGACGAAGATGGACCCGGCCTCGCCGGTTGCCCGCTGCTATGCGCGCTTCGCCGGAAAACGGGCCGCCCGGAGCGCCGCGCGAAAAAACGCAACGGACTGAACGCGGCTTCATTCCTTACTTTTCTGACAGTTAAAGCAGGGCTTCAAAGGTACTACTTTAAAACCGCAATGCGAAGTCCGTCGCCGGACAGGGCAACGGCAACCCGCCGTAAGGGACATCCGGCGGCTATGACGGCGAAATGCGGCCAGTGGCGCGCCTGCGGCCGGATCCCCGTCTCGTGATGCGGATGGAGCGCGCCGATGCGCAATCCAGGCTTCTTCACAATTTTTTTTGGTGAACCGCAAGACTATTTCTAGACATAAATTTCATATTTTATCTTTGATGGCAGCATGTTATAAAAATACGACGGCGAGGGGCATGCGATTTTGCTGTTTGGTTGCTGCGATCATTGACAAGGCTTTGCCTGCGATGCTAGCTTGCCTCCAGATAACACCCGCCAGCGTCCGGTCTCCGTCCGGCAAGAGCACGCGGAGGAAGGAGAGAACGTGCAGAAAAATATGGAAGAAATCTGTCTGAAACATGACAACGGCAGCGATCTTCAGTTCCGCGGCCGCCTTTTTTCGGAGTGCTCCTGGTACGACGAGGAGCACGGCATGCTCACCCGCCAGAAGCTCTATGTGACGGACAACAACGAACAGGTCTATTATATCGTGCGCTCCAGCGGCCAGGAACGCAGCCGCCATGCCTATCGCCTGTCGGTGCGCGGCGACAATTGCATTATTGACAACGGCGTGACCGAAATGGCCCTCCAATTCGATATGCTCATGCTGGCCGTGCGCGGGCTCTGCGGCCTGGAAGCCGGCGCCACCCCCACCCTGTCCATGGTGGAGGAAATGCTCAAGGCCGCCAATGCCTAGTACCGCCTCCGTATTCTGATTTTCCGCCGCTCCCCTTGGGAGCGGCTTTTTTATGCGCATCCGGCCATGCCCTGTTGCCCCGTCCTTTCCCTCTCCTTCCCCCCAAGCCCCTCTCCCCGCCTCCCAACTGGCCGTTTCGTCCGCTTAGAGTATTTTGCGCTTGAAATTATCGCTTAACGGCGAAACAAATTCGCCTTGCGATAATTTCGCGGTGCGGATTTTCACGGAAAATCCGCACCGAGCGTTGAGATACTTTCAATATCAAAATGCTCTGAAGCGCCTGCCCCGGCAGGTGGCGCGGCGGCATTTAGGTTGCAAATATAATAGACCAACTCTAGTATTATGCCCATGAAAGAACTTCTGACCTTTATGAACTGCCCCTGTGCCGGAAGCAACCTGCCCCGCCTTGTTCACCCCGTTCTGCTTGGCTTGCTGGCTGATGGCCCGCTGCACGGTTACCTGCTGCTCCAGCGGCTGGAGGCCATGCCCCAGTTTCAGGGCAACGCGCCCGACCCTGCCGGGGTCTACCGCCTGCTGAAACAAATGGAACACGACAGCTTGCTGCACGGCACGCAGGAGCCGGGACGCACGGCAAGCCGACGGCTCTTTTCTCTGACCGAGCGGGGGCGGGCCTGCCTGCTGCGCTGGATGGACACCTTGGAACAGCATCAGGCGAGCATAAGCCGCATCCTGGATTTTTTGCGCGGCGCGTCCCGTTACAGACCAGGTCACTCTTGAAAAGTTGCGCGTTTTCAAAGGTTCATTCAGCACAACAAAAAGGAAGGCACATGGATACCGACACAATTTTGCGAAACTTCGGCCGCCGGGTCGTCTGTACGCAACAGGTATGCACACGCTTTGCGCCCCGCCTGGGAATCAGCCGGGCGCAGGCTTTGGGCATGGGGGCCGCTTTCGGCAGCGGCATGGGCCATGCGGAAACCTGCGGCTGTGTTACCGGGGCCCTGCTGGTGCTGGGCCTGCAATTCGGCCCGCAAAATGAGGAAACAGCCGCCACGGCGGCGGAACGGCTGCAGGAACAGGTGGCTGTTTTTGAAGAGCGCTTTCTGGCAAAGCAGCACAGCCTGATCTGCAAGGAAATCCTGGGCGCGGACATCTCCCGCCCGGAGGGCATGGCCGTTGTAATGCAAAAGGGCCTGTTCGCCGCGGTCTGCGCTCCCATGGTGGCCGCGACCTGTGAAATTCTGGGAGAGATGCTCGCCACGGAAACAACGCAGCCCTGAGACCACAAGGAGGCTTGGCCCATGTTGCCGGACAGACGCGCTTTACTGGGAGGATTGGGTGGACTGGCCATCGGCGGCGCCGTGGCCGGATTGACGGGAAGCCTGGCCCGGGCCGGAACAGGCTCCGGCGCTGCCGAAACGCAGCGCTTTACGCGCTTTTCACAACAGGGCGGCGACTTCAGCTGGACGCCGCGCAAACTGGACCCCGACGAGTGCGCGCCCGTGGCCTACGACGGCTTCTGGCATAACCTGAATGCCTGCGGCTACGGCGCTTTTTACAGTATTGTGGGCATGATGGCCGAAAAATACGGCGCGCCGTACGATCAATTTCCTTTTTCCATGCTGGCCGTCAACGAGGGCGGGATCATCGGTTGGGGCACCATTTGCGGCGCGCTCTACGGCGCGGCCGCGGCCTTTGCCCTGTTCTGGAACCGGGAAGAATGCTCCCCCATGGTCAACGAGCTCTTCCTCTGGTATGAAAGCGCGCAACTGCCCGTCTATGATCCGGGTTCCGCCGCCAGGGCCTTTGTGGGGCCGCTTCCGGCCAACGCGCCCGGTTCCGTGCTCTGCCATGTTTCCGTCTCCAAATGGTGCCACGACTTCAACAAGAAGGCCGACAGCAATGAGCTGGGCGAGCGCTGCGCCCGCCTGACCGTGGACGTGTCCCGCAAGGCCATTGAAATCCTGAACGCCAAAATAGCGCAGGGCAAAGCATATAAAGGCGCTTTTTCGGTTCAGGCCGCCGTTGTCCAGTGCGCTGTCTGCCATGCCGCGGGCAAGGAGTCAGACATCCAGAAAAGCAAGATGGACTGTACCCCGTGCCACAGCGGCAACCCGCATCTGGGGGATAAATTCAAGAAGCATCCCTGACCCCCCAAGGGCGGACAAAAAAA
>NZ_JH114303.1:487600-573811 GCF_000224635.1 Desulfovibrio sp. 6_1_46AFAA | reverse complement strand
TTTTTTTGTGTCTGTGAAGACAGAAGCGAAAGCGATCTTGGCCTCAGTTTCCGCCTGATCAGCTTTCCGGTTCCAGATTGGGGCTGAAATGGTTGGTGCCCCAGGTCAGAGCCAGGACGAAAAGCGCGGCGAACAGGCCGATGGCCGGGCTCCAGAGCGGCGGGGCCGATAGCGAAAGCCGCATGAGCAGGGTACCGATCACAAAGCCCGAATTGCGGAACACCGCATGGTAAAAGGGCATGTAGCGCTGGGCGATGAGCACCATGGCGATGTCCGCGAAAATCAACACGGTATAGATGGTTTCAAAAAAATGCTGGTCCTTGCCGGTTTGCAAATGAAGCACCAGGTCGTGCATGCCGATGGCGAAAAAGATCACGAACAGGGCCAGGGCCAGCAGTTTTTTGCTCATGACATAACGCATGCGCATGTCCGCATTCTGGATAAAGCGCTGTCGCCGCGCGATGCGCCGGTACATGCCCAGGCAGAGAAAAACGCACAGCGCCCCGGCTCCGGACACGCCGATCTCCGCCACCCGCCAGATATTGTCGATATTGACGTAAACCGGCTCCGGCAGGGCGGCCAGCTCCTTAAAGGCATTGCGCAGCAGGATCAGGGTCAGGATCTCGAACTGCTTGCCCATGGACTGGGACAGGGACGAAGGGATCACGAAAATCAGGCTCATGACCTCCATGGCCAGAATCAGGGTGAAGGCCAGGTGGATGGCGTAAAAATGGCTTTCCGGCGGCTGGGGCAGCCAGAGCGGGTACAGGCCCAGACGTTTCAGCTCCACGCCCGCCAGGGCGGCCAGATAAAACCAGAGCAAAAAAAGGGCGATGCGCCGCTGGGTGGACGGGCGCTCCCAGAAATGATGCAGCCAGTCGAGTATATCGGTGAGCGGCTGGAATTTGTGAATCAGCATAAAGCCTCTGTACTGCGCGCGTTGCGACGTTATTATTCAGGAAGGAGTACTGACAGGCAGAAGATAGCCGGACGGGCGCAAATGTCAAAGGCGGGAATGTGTCTTTTCGGCGGCAGCCCGTAAACCGCCATGCCCGCAGGACACACGCGACAGGATTCGAACCACAACCCCCGAGCCCGTCCTCCCCAAAGGGCGACAGATGCCGCCCTCGGAACCGCCCTCCAGGGCAGACGCATCTAAAAAGCCTTTATTCCCCGATAGATCGGGGAACGAACAAAAAGAGGCGAAGCTACCTTTACTCCGCCGGAGCGAAGCGCAGGCGGATGGCTGGTGCCGGGAGAATCCTAAAAAAATGCGCTGGCCGTTGCCGCGTCAGCGGCTTGCTTGAGCCGTTCACGGCGAAGCCGTGTTGCCTTAGCTGTAGCCGCAGGGCGGCGTACAGATAAGGACAGCACTGCTACGGATCAAGACAGCACCGCTACGGATAGCGACAGCGATTTCCTTGGATATAATTTTGCGTAACCAATTGCTGTCTTCATCCGTAGCTAGCGTTGCTGTCTTTCTCCGTACGGCTCACAAGTTCGCCTACGGCTAAAGCTCCTTCGTCGCAACGGCTGAAGCAAGATTTTTGCGTGCCGGCAAGGAAAATGGCGCTTTTTGCGCGGAAACCGACCGGAAGGCGGCCCAAAGGGCCGTGCCCGTTGGCGAGCCGGGCGAGCCTTACGGGCATCGAGAGCAGAGCGTACTCAAGTACATGAGCAGCAAAAAGCGCCAGATGACGCAGCCAGCACACAAAAGGCTGGTTTTGACGGATCATCACGGCAAATAAAAGGCCTGCAAAGCCTGGAATTAGATGCGTCTGCCCTGGAACCGCCCTCCCTCACGGCTTGCCATCCGTGCCCAGAAAACGTAGAAAAAGGGCTTCCCCCACGAGCCCCCATACCTTGCGACAGCATATCCGCAGCACATTGAGGTAGAGATCATGCCCCATAAGGGTCCGCATATTTCCATTTCGCCCGACTATGTGGTCAACCGCATCCTGAAGATCAATATCGACGACTTCGCGGAATGGCCTGAATCCGTGCGCAATCTCGCCATCGCCATCGCCGAGGAACTTTTCCTGGTGGCCTACAATCCCTTTATCGACGCCGACACCGTGCGCGGCAGCGTGCGCGAGAGCTTCGAGCGGGAATCCGTGTCCCTGGCCCACTATTACGCCACGGCCATCGGCGAGGGCATCACCATGTTCTGGTCCGCCTATGAGGCGGAGGCCGAATTTCGGGACAGGCTCATCGACGCCCTGCGCCGCGTCCTGCCCGAGGAATGCATTCTCATCGAGCCCTCGGCCCTGGTGGAAACGGCCACCGACGCCACGGACCTGCGCATGGAGCTGCCCCTGCTGGTGGTGGAGCCGGACAATACCGAGCAGGTGGCCGAGCTGGTCAAGCTGGCCAACGACATGAAGTTCGCGCTGATCCCGCGCGGCGGCGGCTCGGGCATGACCGGCGGGGCCGTGCCGGCGCGCAAGCGCACCCTTATCGTCAGCCTGACCCGCCTGACCCGCATCGGCCCCATTGATCCGGACGAAATGACCGTCACCTGCCGGGCCGGGGCCATCACCCAGGAAGTGATTAACGCGGTGGACGCGGCGGGCGCGCTTTTTTCCGTGGACCCCGCCTCCAAGCAGGCCTCGTCCATCGGCGGCAACGTTTCGGAAAACGCGGGCGGCCCCAGTGCCTTTGAATACGGCACCACCCTGGACAACCTGCTCTGGTGGCGCATGGTCACGCCCACGGGCGAAATCATCACCGTGGAGCGCGAGAACCATCCCCGTCACAAGATCCTGCCCGACGAAACCGCCGTCTTTGTGGTTAAGGACGTCAGCGGCGGCGTGCGCAATGTGGTCCATCTGCGCGGCGACGAAATCCGCCTGCCCGGTCTGGGCAAGGACGTGACCAACAAGGCCCTGGGCGGCCTGCCCGGCATGCAGAAGGAAGGCGTGGACGGCATCATCACCGAAGCCTGTTTCATCATCCACAAGAAGCCGCAGCACAAGCGGGTCATGGTCCTGGAATTTTTCGGCCGCTCCATGCACCCCGCGGCCGTGGTGGTGCGCGAGCTGGTGGCCCTGCGCAACCGCATCCGCCAGGAGGGCGACTACGCCCACCTTTCGGCCCTGGAAGAATTCAACGCCAAGTACGTCCAGGCCATCGAATACAAGCGCAAGTCCGAAAAATACGACGGGCTGCCCATTTCTGTGATCATCCTCCAGGCCGACGGCGACGATCCCTATCTGCTGGACAAATGCGTGGGCGACATCGTCAGCGTGGTGGAACAGCAGGAGAATGTGGACATCATCGTGGCCGGGGACGACAAGGAGGCCGAACGCTTCTGGGAGGACCGCCACCGCCTGTCGGCCATTGCCAAGCGTACCTCGGGCTTCAAGCTCAATGAGGACGTGGTCATCCCCATGGAGCGCATTCCGGATTTCGCGCTTTTCCTGGAGCAGCTCAACCTGGAGTGCACGGCCGCGTCTTACCGCCACGCCTTGCAGGAAGTAGGCCGCCTGCCCGGCTTCCCCATGGAGGACAAGGACTTCAACCGCGAGTTCTCCCAAGCCTCCAAGGCCGCGTCCGGCGACGTGTCGGCCGCGGATGTCTCGGACATTGAAATGGGCGCGCGGGCCGAAGCCTTTCTGGACCAACTGGCGGAAAAATATCCTCACCTGGCCAAGAAGATCGCCAAAATCCGGGCCTACATGGAGGCCAGCCGCATTGTGGTTGCCAGCCACATGCACGCGGGCGACGGCAACTGCCACGTGAACATCCCGGTCAACTCCAATGACGCCCACATGCTGGAGGAAGCCGAGGAAACAGCGGCCCGGGTCATGGCCGAATGCCAGGAAATGGGCGGCGAAGTCTCGGGCGAGCACGGCATCGGCATCACCAAGATCGCCTTTTTCGGCAAGGACAAAATGGACGCCCTGCGCGCCTTCAAGGAGCGTGTGGACCCCCGCGACGTCATGAACCCGGCCAAGCTGGTGCACCGCGAGCTGCCGGTGCGGCCCTTCACTTTTTCTTTCAACCGCCTGATCAACGACATCCATGCCAGCGGCCTGCCGGACAAGGAAAAGCTCATCAGCCTGCTCACGGCCATCCAGATCTGCACCCGCTGCGGCAAGTGCAAGCAGGTCTGCTCCATGTGTTATCCCGAGCGCTCCATGCAGTACCACCCGCGCAACAAAAACATGGTGCTGGGCATGCTGCTGGAGGCTGTCTATTACTCCCAGGTCAACAAGGGCCGCATTGACGAGCGCCTGCTCAAATGGCTGCGCGACCTGGTGGAGCACTGCACGGCCTGCGGCCGCTGCATGGCCAACTGCCCGGTGAAGATCCCCTCCGGCGAGGTGGCCCTGACCCTGCGCGCCCTGCTGGAACACGAGGGCGCGGGCGGGCATCCCATCAAGGAACGCGCCCTGGAATGGTTGGTGGGCGACATTCCGCACCGGGTGCCCAAGGCCGCCAAGATGGCCTCCCTGGGTCAGAAGATGCAGAACAAATTCCTGGGCTTCGTGCCGGAGATGTGGAAGCGGCGCATGCAGAGCCCGCTCTTTTCCGGGCGCGGGCCCAAGATGGGCTATACCAACCTCTACGAGGCCCTCAAGCTGCACCGGGGCTCGGTGTTCGCTCCGGCGGAGCCGCAACCCGGCATGCCCTGCGTGCTCTACTTTCCGGGTTGCGGCGGCGCGCTGTTCTACGACCGCATAGGCCTGTCCTCCATCATGCTCCTGCTCAAGGCCGGCTTTGCCGTGGCCGTGCCGCCCCGGCACCTCTGCTGCGGCTATCCCCTGCTGGCGGCGGGCATGGATACGGCCTTTGAGGACAATCTGGCCCAGAACCGCCAGTATCTGGCGGCCATGCTGCGCAATCTGGCCAAGCAGGGCTTTGACTGCAAATACCTGGTTTCGGCCTGCGGTTCCTGCCGGGACGGCCTGGAACGCCTGCACCTGGAAGAGCAGTTCCCGGACCTGCTGCGGCGGGACGTGAGCCAGCTCGTGCTGCCCCTGCTGGACAAGAATGCCGTACAGGCCGCGCCCGAGGGCAAGAATCTGATCTACCACGGGGCCTGCCACTGCGAATGGGCCGACGTGCACAAAATCAAGGGCCAGAAGCAGTTGGTCAAAGCCCTCGGCGACTTCAGCGGCCTGACGGTCAGCCTCAATCCCGGCTGCTGCGGTGAATCGGGCATGGGCGCCATGACCTCGCCGCAGATCTACAATCTGCTGCGCTCGCGCAAGCAGGACCGCCTGGGACAAGCCTTTGCGGACGGTTATGACGGGCCGGTGGTGGTGGGCTGCCCCTCTTGCAAGATCGGCATTGCCCGCAGCCTGATCAAAATGCACGACAAGCGGCCCGTGCTGCATGTGGCCGAATGGCTGGCCGGGCTGCTGGACGGCGAGGACCGGCGGCAGAGCTTCCGCAAAAAAGCCAACGAGTCGCGCGGCGAGATCCGCGTGATCGAGTTCTAGCATCGACGCATGCGCGCGTGTGGGAAAGGGGCCGGAACCGCTGTGCGGTTCCGGCCCCTTTCATTTCCGCATTGCGGTTACGCGCTTCCTGGCGTCTGATTGCTAAAATTGAGAGCGCATAGGGGGGGGTCCCAATTGAGGAGTTTTGTCTTTCCGGCAATAAAAACAAGCTTTTTACGAAGGGAATGTACTCTTACGGTACTCGACTTGAGTGAAAAATGCAGGTTGACGCAACCGGAAGGCAAAAAAACATGGAGCAGATTAACTTTGAAATACTGCGCATTCCAAAGTTAAAGACACGATTATTCCGCCGCTCAGCTATGTTCTTCTCGCCCGTAACGCTCGAAGACTCGCTAACGGGAGCAGCAACAGAGCAAATAAATTGCGCTACGGCTTCGTAGCGTGATACTGCTCTCGCAGCCTCGTTAGAGCCTTTCAAAATTAAAATGCTCCGGTCAGAAGCAGCCCCTAGAAAGAACGGAAGCGCTCCACCTTGGCGGGCGGCAGGTTGCGCAGGACCAAACCGCGTTTTTCGCGGCGGCAGCCCGCGCGGACCAGGGGCGAACAGCCCCAGAGCGCATAGGTGAACTGGATGATGCAGCCGCTGCGGGCCGTGGCCGCGCGCATCTGCTCCACAATGGCCTGTTGCACGGGCGCGGGCAGGCTGAGCAGGGGCAAGGAGGAGACCACGGCAGCCACGGGCCGGTTTGCGGGCAGGTAGTCGGCCAAGCGCGTCGCGTCGCCCCGGATGACGGTCAGTTCGGGAAAACGGTTCCGCAGGACGCGGCAGAACGCGGGCAGACGTTCCAGCACGAGCAGGCGCTCGGGAGCCACACAGGCCCGCAGCGCCCGAGTCACCGCGCCGGTGCCCGCGCCCAGTTCCACCACCAGGCCGTCGCCAGGCGGCAGCATGGCGGCCATGTGCCGGGCCAGATGGACGCCGCTGGGGCAAAGCGCTCCCACGCTGCGCGGCGCGCGTGCCCACTGTCCCATAAAGGCCTCCGCCCGCCCAAAGCGATCCAGCAGAAGGGCCGGGCGCAGAGAAGGGGCCATCCCTTCCAGGGTCTGCCGTCCCAGGTTCAGGGCCAGAGTCGCCAAACGCTCCCGTGCCGCAAGCGCGCAGGAAAATATCTTCATCGCTCACTCCTGGTTGAAAAGAACACGCTGTGCGTGCAAGACGTAGCGCGAGCGGCGTCAGCAAAGCGTCAGGCCGGATGCCGGGCATGTCCGGCGCGGCTCGCTCCCGTTTCAGGCCGTCCGGGGAAAATACGCCTGCGGCGATTGCACTGCGTTACGTCCGCGCGCAACGGCAACCAGGGCGCGTTAACACGACCGGAATTTTGTTCGCTGGCAAGGAAAACGACTCTTTTATGAAGAGAGCGTACTCTTACGGTACGTGACCGGAATAAAAGGTGAAGTTCGACGACGCCAGGGGGCGAAAGAACGTAGTGTCAACACGCCCTAAAGCGGTTGGCGCATTTCGTGCGTGAGCGGCTCTAAACGGCCGCCATTGTATCACGGCAATGCCGCGAACGGCCCCCGCGGTCGGAACGCAAAGCAACGGTCGGCAGGCTGCCACGCCCGACGCCTTCGCGGCCCCGTATCGACATTCAGGCTCGAACATGATACCCGCCAAGCATGCTTAATATTGATTTTTCCCAAGCTCTCCACACGCTGGCCATCGCCCTGGTGCCCGCGCTGCTGGGCATCATCCTGCACGAAGTGGCCCACGGCTGGGTGGCCGAACGCTGCGGCGACCCCACGGCCCGCCTCATGGGCCGCCTGACCCTGAACCCCCTGCCGCATATTGATCCCATGGGGCTGCTGGTCTTCGGCCTGACCAGCCTTTCCGGCGCGTTTGTTTTCGGCTGGGCCAAGCCCGTGCCCGTGAACGCGCGCTATTTCCGCCATCCCGCCAAGGACATGATGCTGGTGGCTCTGGCCGGGCCGCTGACGAACTTCCTGCTGGCCGTGCTTTTCGGCGTGACCCTGCGCCTGGTACTGGCCTTTTTCCCCTTTGACGTCTGGCAACAGCACAACTTCTACATTTTCGCCCTGTCTTCCCTCCAGGCCGGCGTGGTGATCAATTTCGGCCTGGGCTGGCTCAATCTGGTGCCTATTCCGCCGCTGGACGGCAGCAAGGTTGTGGCCTATTTTCTGCCCGGCGAAACGGCCTGGCGCTACCTGAGCATGGAGCGCTACGGTTTTATCATTCTTTTGCTGCTGCTGTTCACCGGAGCCCTGGGCTACGTGCTGGGGCCGCTGGTCAGCGGCAGCGCCAGAGGGCTTCTGTCCCTCCTGGGCTTATTGTAATCCAAAGGGAACACTGATTAATGGCCTTGTTGCCGCCTGCCTCGGCAGAGAGCAAAACCCCTCATTAATCAGGCTTCCCGGAGCAGATTCACTTTGAAATTTTATAAAGTTCAAAGTGAAATTGCTCTAAGACCTCCCCGCCGCGGGCGCGGGGAAAAACGGGGCATTACGCGCTTGAAATACGTGGGCATCGATTACGGTCTGGCCCGCACGGGTCTGGCCGTGTCCGACCCGGAAGGGCGGCTGGCCTTTCCCCTGGTCACCCTGCGCCTTGAGGAATACCCGAACCGTAAGGACTTCCTGGCGGCCCTGGCCGCCAGAATCACCGCGGAAAAGGCAGAAGCCGTGGTCATGGGCCTGCCCCTGCTGGACGACGGCACGGACAGCCTGACCACCCGCCAGGTGCGCAATGTCACCGAGCGCCTCAAACGCCGGGTGGACCTGCCTGTCTTTTACATGCCCGAGCTGCTGAGTTCCGAAGAGGCTTGGTCCGACCTGCGCGACGCCGGGCTCACGGCCCGCAAACGCAAGGCTGTGCTGGACCAGCAGGCGGCGGTGCGCATCCTTGCTTCTTTTCTGGCGCTGCCCCCCGAACAACGGAGACCGGCATGAAAACCATGCTGCGCATAGTGGGCCTGCTGTTTGTGCTGGCCCTGGCGGCCTGCGGCTGGCTGTGGTACGAAGCCCAGGTCTTTCTGAACAGCGCGCCCGAAATGCCGGGCCGCGAAATCTTTTTCGACGTGACGCCCGGCGCGCGCCTGGGGCAGGTTTCCGCCGCTCTGGCCGAAAAGGGCCTGGTTACCGATGCCCGCAAGTTCAGCCTGCTGGCCCGCTACAAACAATGGGAAAACCGTCTCCAGGCCGGGCGCTTCGCCCTGAACAGCGGCTGGACGCCCGAGCAGGTCTTGGACGCCCTGGTCAACGGCAAGCCCGTGCTTTTCCGGATCACGGTGCCCGAAGGTCTGACATGGTGGCAGACCGGCCGCCTGCTGGAAGAGGCCGGGCTGGTCCGCTTCGCGGATTTCCGGGACGTGGTCACAGACCCGGATTTTCTGCGCCATTACGGCATTCCCTTTGCCACGGCCGAGGGTTTTCTGATGCCCGACACCTATCTGCTCAAAAAAACCGACGAGCCGGACGACGCGCAGTTCAAGGCCCAGGCCCGCGCCGTGGCGGGCCGCATGGTGGACAATTTCTGGCGCAAAACCGCCGCCGTCTGGCCCGGCAAGGCCAGGCCCAAGCCCGACGATCTCAAAAAATGGGTGATTCTGGCCTCCGTGGTGGAAAAGGAAACCGCCATCGACGCGGAGCGGCCCCGTGTGGCCGGGGTGTACCGGAACCGCCTGGCCCGGCAGATGCTGCTCCAGGCCGATCCTACGGTGATCTACGGCCTGGGACCGACCTTTGACGGCAATCTGCGCCGCAAAGACCTGGACGATCCGAACAACCCTTACAATACCTATCAGCGGCCCGGCCTGCCGCCGGGGCCCATCTGCTCCTTCGGCACGGCGGCCCTGGCCTCGGCCGTCAATCCGGAAGCCCACGATTTTCTGTACTTTGTGGCCAAGACTGACGGCGGCGAGCACGTTTTTTCCACCACACTCACGGAACACAATCGCGCCGTGCGCCAGTATTTGCAAAACCGGCGCGGCGGGCGTTAAGGTGGGCGTAACGCAACGCCAGGAGGCCGTATGAACTATCTTATTGTGGAAGACTTTTCCGGCCAGGCCGTGCCCTTTATTTTTCCGCGCCGGGTGGACCACGGCGACATGCGCGAGCAGTTGCCCTACGGCCAGGTACTCTCCTGCGGCGTGCTGGAACTGGGGCCCGACGGCTTCATCTGCTCCGGCGGCAACAATGAGCTGGGCGTCAAGGCGCGGCCCGAGGAGGATGCGGCGATTATCGCCGAGGCCCTCCGGCGGCGGCTGCGAAGGTAGACGCCCGCGCCGGAAGCCAAGGCGCCTTTAGCCGTTCGCGAGCAAAGCGAGCGTTGCTGTCCTTATCCGTACGGCTCCTTTGTCGCACGGATAAGGCAAGGCCTTCGGCCAACGGCTGCCGCAAGGACAGCGGCGCTACGGATGACGACAACAACGACAGGCTGAAGGCAGCGTCAACTCCGAGAATGTCGATTCTCAAAGGCAATCTGTTCCGCAGTCAAGGCTCTTGCATGATCCGCTCCGCCCCGAACCGCGTTCCCGGCCTCATCGTGGGCGGAACCGGCAGCAACGCCGGTAAAACCGTCACCACCCTGGCCCTGCTCTGCGCCCTGCAGGCCAGGGGCCTGCGGGTCCATGCCGCCAAGACCGGCCCGGACTTCATCGATACCGCCTTTCACGCCGCGCTGACCGGCGCGCCCGCCGCCAACCTGGACGTCTGGATGTGCCGCGCGTCCCGGCCGAACCGCGCGGGAGAGCCGTTGCGCCGCATCCCCCAGGGGCTGGCCCGGATCTTTGCCCGCATGCGGGCCCCCGGAATGGACGGCCGGGCCCCGGATATCCTGGTGGTGGAGGGGGCCATGGGCCTCTACGACGGCGGCGCTGGAGGCTCCGGCTGCACGGCCCAGTTGGCGGCCCTGCTGGGCCTGCCCGTGCTGCTGGTGCTCAATGCCCACGGCCTGGGCCAGTCCGTGGCCGCCCTGGCGGAAGGCTTTCTGCGCCATCGCCCGGCCTGGAGCGCAGGCACGGGACAACCCGCCTTTGCCGGAATGATCTGCACCCACGCGGGCAGCAAAAAGCACAGGGAAATTCTACGCCAAGCCCTGGCCCCATTGGTTGCGGATACGGGCGTGCCCCTGCTGGGCCTTTTACCGCGCGACGGCGCGCCGAGGCTGGAATCCCGCCATCTGGGCCTGGTGGAGGCGCGCGAATCCCTGTCCGGCCTGGACCGGGGCGCGCTGGCCGCCTGGCTGGAAACGCATTGCGATCTGGACGAGCTATTGTGTAGCCTGGGCGCGCCCTTGGGCAACAGGCCCCAAACCGCCCTCCAAACAACCCCATCGACCGTTTCCGCCGCTGGGGGCACAACGGCCGCAGCAGCCCGCTTTTTTCCGCCCCGCGTCCGCGCCGGGGAAAACGCGGGCCCTGCCGCACGACAAGTCCGGCCTCTGCTGGGCGTGGCACGAGACGCGGCCTTCAGTTTCTGCTATGCGGATCTGCCCGCCCTGCTGCAGGAACTGGGCGCGGACCTGGCTTTTTTCTCGCCGCTCAGTGATGCCGCGCCGCCGCCGGGCTGTTGCGGGCTCTATTTTCCCGGCGGCTACCCCGAGCTGCATGCCGCCCAGCTGGCCGCCAATACCACCATGCGCGCGGCCCTGCGAGACATGGCGGCCCAAGGCCTGCCCATCTACGGCGAATGCGGGGGCTACATCTACCTGATGCGCGAACTGCGTCTGGAAGGACAAGGCCACGCCATGAGCGGCCTGCTGCCGCTGGATTGCCGCATGGGCGACCGGCTGGCGGCGCTGGGTTACCGTGCGGCCCGGGCCTTGCCCGGCTGGCCCGCCAATGTCGATATCCCGGCCGGCATCATACGGGTGCGCGGCCATGAGTTTCACTATGGCCGCCTGACTCAAACGGAACTGCCGCCCGGCTGCGCGCCCCTCTGGCAGCTGAGCGACAGCAAGGGCGCGCCCCTGGGACCGGAAGGCTGCCGCCGGGGTTGTGTGGCCGGTTCCTGGCTGCATCTCTACCCGGAAGGCGCGCGGAACTTCTGGCGGGCATGGCTCGCCGCCCTGCCCGCGTCCGACATTCTAGCCGGTAAGCCCTGAGAGGAACATATGCCTACCGTAGAACTGGACCCGGCCTGCACGCCGCAGGAAATTGAAGCCCGCTCCTTTGCCATTATCGACGCGGAAATTCCCGAACCGCGTCCCTTCAGCGGCGGGCTCTGGGAGGTGGCCCGGCGTTGCGTGCACACCTTGGGCGATACGGAGATCGTTGCGGATTTGCGCTTGAGCCGGGACGGCCTTGCGGCGGGCGTGGCGGCTTTGCGCCGGGGCTGCACGGTCTATACGGACACGCGCATGGCCGCCGCCGGGCTGCCTCTGCGCCGCCTGACCCCTCTGGGCGTCACGGTGACGCCGCTCATGGGCCTGCCGGGACTGGAAGAGATCTCCCGCCGCCGGGGCGTCACGCGTTCCCGCGCGGGAATCGACATGATCGCGGACAGGCTGGCCGGGCAGATCATGGTCATCGGCAATGCGCCCACGGCCCTGCTGGCCCTGTTGGAGGCGCTGAGCCAAGGCGCGCCCGCGCCCGCCCTGGTTGTGGGCATGCCTGTGGGATTTGTGAACGCGGCCCAGTCCAAGGAACTGTTGCGGCAAAGCCCCTGGCCGCATTTCACTTTGCTGGGCCGCAAGGGAGGTTCGGCCGTGGCCGCCGCCTGCGTCAACGCGCTGGCGGAACTGGCCCTGGCGAAGAACGCCTGATCCCGGAAAAAGGGGACGCCACGCTACGTGTCCGTACGCACGTCATCCCAGGCGGCGTCCATGTAGCGGATGAGCCAGTTGAACATTCTGTGCCGTTCCACGACCACGCCGGGATCAAGCCCGGCCGGAGCGTCCCGGCCTTTGATCCGCGCATCCGCGCAGGCCCAGTCATAGCGGTAGATGCGGTCCGCCTCGTCCAGAATCTGCGACGGCGCGCGCAGGCGGCAAGACCGCAAAAAACCCGGATAATCGCCGCAACCACGCACCATGGCGGCCATCCCCCCGACATCACAGACAGCCCCCGGGTAGGCCAGCGTATCCACGAGACCGAGAGCCCACAGGCCGACCCAGGCGCATTCATAGCGCCAGGTGAAGTCGGCGAGACTCCTCCCCTCCGGGGCCGGGCCGCTGATGAAGGCCCGCTCCCCGGGGCTGAGAAAATCCCGGGCGCTGTACTGCTCAAGCAAATCCGCAATACTCGCGCGCGCGGCCTCCACGCCCCGGCTGGAAACAAGCTCCGCAAACACCGAAGTGAGCAGGATGCCCAGCGTGCGCTGCGCCACCTCCTCCACGGAACGCGGCAGATAGGCCGCATCGCCCACAATGGGCGGCAGGGAGGCGCTGATGGGCACGCCCTCCGCAGCCAGACGCGTGTTGTTCCGCTCCTTGCGCTCTTCGCCCGATGCCGTGGCCTTGGGCGGAACAAGCAGGGCTGCGGGCGCGGTGACGGTCCAGGAGTCGAAATCCGACTCCCCGTCGGCATTGAAGACTGTCGCGCCGTCAGCGGCATACAGATCGGCCGGGGGCAGAAAAATCAGCCCGTGCCCTTCGCCCGCGACAGTCATGACGGCCCCGAAGGTGGCGTCGTCCATATCCTTGTCCGCCACTACGCCTACACAGAGCGTGAAAACCTTGATCTGAGCCAGCAGGGATTGTTTCAGACTTTCCTTGTCCGTGGGAATGGCGGCGAAGAAGTCATGCATGCCCTGCATCATTTCTGTAAAAGACGCGCCGTCCACATCACGCGACTTCAGATGAAAGGCTATGTGTCGCCGGGACAGCAGCTTCCGCCTTGCGGCAATAAGCGTGTCACCGCGATTTTCAAGGGACCAGCCGGAAAGCAGCCTGGCCAGAAGAGGAAAAAAATCATCTCTGGAGGCCAGCGTCATATACAAGGTGCACTGTTGCATTCTTCCCTCCGGTCCGCTGTGTTTTTCTCAAAAAAAGCCCGGCGCACGTCCCGGGCTACTTCTGGTCCGGCCCGTCCCGCGCGTCGCCCGGAACCGGCGGTTCCGAGACGTCATCCGATTCCGCACCCGGTTCTGCGCCGCCCACATCCAGCACCGGCGGCAGAGCTTTCACACTTTCCGCCTCCACCAGCATGACCCGCTGTTCCTCGTTCTGGTGCAAGGGCACGCAGCCCTTGTCCACCAGCACAATGCCGGTGCGCTCCAGCACTTCCCGGCGGAAAGCGTATTCCTGCTCCATGCGGCGCTGGCGGTAGACGAACCAGCGATGCCCCAGAAAACAGACGGCCAGCAGAGCCGTAGCGCTGCCCACGATCCAGGGAATATAGGCCGTCAGCGCGCCGCCCAGGCGGACCAGGGCGGAAAAAGCCCCGTCCACAAAGAAGAGCCCCGCGCCCAGCAGAAGAATGCCCAACAACAGCACAACCGTGGGCGCGTTGCGCACCATGGCGTAAAAACGCTGCAGGCGTTCGGGCACCGCGGCACTGTCCGCGCCGTCCTGCTCCCCTTCCAGCGTATGGGAAAGCCAGCGGCCCGTGAGGTGCACCACCAGCAAAAGGGCCACCGGCGCGAGCACCGCGGCCAGCGCCCAGATCAGCCAGGGAAAGCGGGCCACCGGCGGCCCGCCGGGCGTCTCGGGCGCGGCATGCACCAGGCCGTAGAAAAAAGACACGCCGCCCACGATCATCTCCACGAAAAGCACGGCGATCAGCAGATAAAACAGCGTATCCTTATGCTCTCCGGCATACCAGGGCCGGACGCGGCCGCGCGTCGTCCCGCCGGGTGCGGCCTGGGCGTCGGCGGTCTTTTCCGCACCGGCATCCGGTTGGGAAGACCCTCTGAAATCTCGGGAGGAATGGTCGGGAGACGTCTTCATGACATACCTCAATGCGGCAAAGCATACGTGTCCGGTCCGCATCCGGCAAGTCCCCGCCCTTGCCCCCGGCGGCCATCTGGCTTACCCTACGGCGTACAGGCAAAGGGGGCGACATGCATGTTCTGGTAACCGGCGCTGCCGGCTTCATCGGCTATCATCTGGCCCGGCGGCTGCTGGCTGACGGGCACACTGTGGTAGGCATCGACAATTGCAACGACTACTATGACGTGCAGTTGAAAAAGGACCGGCTGGCCGCCCTGCAAGCCCTGCCCGAGGCCCCCGCCCGCTTTCGCTTCGAGCTTCTGGACCTGGCCGACGGCGGGGGCATGGCCGAACTTTTCCGGCGCGGGCGTTTCAGCCACGTGGTCAATCTGGCGGCCCAGGCCGGAGTGCGCTACAGCCTGCAAAATCCCGCTTCCTACGTCAATTCCAATCTGGCGGGCTTCGGCAACCTGCTGGAAGGCTGCCGCCACAACGGAGTGGAGCATCTGCTCTTCGCCTCCTCCTCCTCGGTCTACGGCCTCAACGCCGCCCGCCCCTATTCCGCGCACCATAACGTGGACCATCCGGTGAGCCTGTACGCGGCCACCAAGAAGAGCAACGAACTCATGGCCCATGCCTACAGCCACCTCTACCGCCTGCCCTGCACGGGCCTGCGCTTTTTCACGGTCTACGGCCCTTGGGGCCGCCCGGACATGGCCCTGCATCTCTTTACCACGGCCATTGTGCGGGGCGAAGCCATCAAGGTCTTCAACGAGGGCCGCATGCGCCGCGACTTCACCTATATCGACGACATCGTGGAAGGCGTGGTCCGCCTGCTGCCCCTGATTCCCGCGCCCGACCCGGCCTTCGACGCCGCCGCGCCCGACCCGGCCTCCAGTTCCGCGCCCTGGCGCATCTATAATATCGGCAATAATCAGACTGTGGAACTCAACGAGTTCATCGCCGTACTGGAAGAGGCCCTGGGCAGGACCGCCCGCAAGGAGCTGCTGCCCATGCAGCCCGGCGATGTGGAAGCCACCTGGGCCGACATCGATGCCCTGACCGCCGCCACCGGCTTTGCCCCCGTGACCCCACTGCGCGAGGGCATCGCCCGCTTTGTGGACTGGTACAAAGAGTATTACAAGATATGAACACACAGGACATACAGCCCGCCACGCCGCGCAAGCCCGAAATTCTCGCCCCGGCCGGGGACACGCCCTCCTTTCTGGCCGCCCTGGCCGCCGGAGCCGACGCCGTCTATCTGGGCCTGAAACATTTTTCCGCCCGCATGCAGGCGGAAAACTTCGGCCTTACCGAATTGTCGCGGCTCACGGATCTGGCCCACGCCGAAAACGCGCGTGTCTACGTGGCCATGAACACCCTGGTCAAGCCCGGCGAAAATGCCGCCGCCTACCGCCTGGCCGCGCGCCTGGCCCGTCAGGTGCGCCCGGACGGCCTGATCATCCAGGATCTGGCCATGCTGGATCTGGCCCGGCAGGCCGGGTTCGAGGGCGGCCTGTTTCTATCCACCCTGGCCAATCTGACCCATCCCGAAGCGCTGACTCAGGCCAAAGCCCTGGGCGCGAACCGCGTCATCCTGCCGCGCGAGCTGTCCATCGACGAAATCCGGCGCATGGGCGAAGCCTGCCCCGAGGGACTCGACCTGGAATGCTTCATCCACGGGGCCCTGTGCTACTGTGTGTCCGGGCGTTGCTACTGGTCCAGCTACATGGGCGGCAAAAGCGGCCTGCGCGGCCGTTGCGTGCAGCCCTGCCGCCGCATCTACCGCCAGGGCGGCGCGGCGGCCCAGGCCCTTTTCCGCAATGCGGAAAACGAGGAGCGCGAAGCCGCCCGCCGCGACGGGAAAAAGGCGCGCGACGGGCGCGACGGCCGGTCCTCCCGCGACGTCCGCCCTTTCGAGCGCGAGAACAGGCCCTCCCGCCAGATGCGCCCCCCGGCGCGCGGCAAGGAACACAGCGGGCGCTTTTTCTCCTGCCTGGACCTTTCCCTGGACGTGCTGGCCAAGACCCTGCTGGACATCCCGCACATGGTATCCTGGAAAATCGAAGGCCGCAAAAAAGGCCCGCATTACGTCTACCATGTGGTCACGGCCTACCGCATGCTGCGGGACAACCCCGGCGACTCCAAGGCCCGCAAGACCGCCGAGGAAATTCTGGAAATGGCCCTGGGCCGCCCCGGCAGCCGGGCGCGCTTTCTGCCCCAGAAAAACAACGTGCCCACCACGCCCGACGGCCAGACCAGTTCGGGCCTGCTGGCGGGCAAAATCCGGGTGGAGCCCGACGGCCGCCTCGTGCTCAAGCCGCATTTCGAACTGCTGCCGCAGGATTATCTGCGCATAGGCGTTGAGGACGAGCGCTGGCACGCCACCCTGCCCGTGACCCGGCGCATTCCCAAGGCCGGAAGCCTGATCCTGCGCCTGCCCAAGCACAAGACGCCCAAGGCCGGCACGCCGGTCTTTCTTATCGACCGGCGCGAGCCTGAACTCATGCGCTTGCTCACGTCCTGGCAGGCGCGGCTGGACGCCCTGCCCGGCCGCCCCAGCAAGGCCGTGGACAGTGCCCCCCGCCTGCCCAGGGCCGTGAAGCCCAGGCCCAGGGCGGACATGCTGCTGCGCGCCAGCCTGCCCCAGGGCCGTGAAACGCGTGGCGGGCGCAATCAGCTGCTGGCTCTCTGGCTTTCGCCGCGCAGCGCGGAAATTTCGCGCACCGTGGCCCCGCGCGTGGCCTGGTGGCTGCCGCCCGTCATCTGGCCTGAAGAGGAAGACGGCCTGCGCCGCATGATCGCCCGCCTCTGGCGCGACGGCGCGCGGCATTTCGTCTGCAACGCGCCCTGGCAGCGCGGCTTTTTCCCGGATGCGCTGCCCGAGGACGCCGATCTGCTGGCCGGGCCCTTCTGCAATGCGGCCAATGCGCCCGCTCTGGGCATGCTGGCAGGCATGGGTTTCACCGGGGCTTTCGTCAGCCCGGAACTGGCCCGCGAGGACCTGCTGGCCCTGCCGGAACAGAGCCCCCTGCCCCTGGGCGCGGTGCTCAGCGGATTCTGGCCCGTGGGCCTCAGCCGTTTCGGCCTGCTGGGCGTCAAGGCCAACGAGCCGTTCATGAGTCCCAAGGGCGAGGTTTTCTGGGCTCGCCAGTACGGCGGCAATGTCTGGATCTATCCCGGCTGGCCCCTGGACCTCACGGCCAAGCGCCAGGAGCTGACGGCCGCGGGTTACGGCTTTTTCGTCCATATTCAGGAGAATCCGCCCGCCGGTCTGCCGGAGGCGCGGCGGCAGGGGTTGTTTAACTGGGACGGCTCCCTCCTTTAGAGGGTGTCGTCATGAGTGTCTTTTCGGTTATCTCTGCGTCAAACTTCGCCTTTTATTCCAGTTGAGTACCAGAAGAGTACACTCCTTTCATAAAAGGCTCGTTCTCCTTGATATAACACGAAAATCCATCTCATGACGGCACCCTCTAGTGTCTAATTTGAAAAATTAGACACATAAAACCCGTAGGGCTTTACGGCGGTGAAGCCGCCGTGAGTCAGCGAAAAACCACGTTTTTCCGCTGACGATCCTGCGAAAATTGAGAGCATAATTATGCTCGAAATTTTTGCAATCAGACACTAGAAACAGCTCCCAGGAAGCGGCAAAAATTCTCTATTACTCGACGCTTCCTCCGGAGCTTTCCTTACCGGCGACAAAAAATCTTGAATGTGCATTGGGGATACGACGGATCAGCACGATAAAAATGAACGAGCAAGAAAGCATCAGCGCGGCCCGCGCCGCTTTTCCGCGCGGGTTGGAGCAGCCCGGCGGGGCTCTGCGCTTCGGGCTGGACGCGCTCTTGCTGGCGGCCTTCGCGGCCCGGCATTGCGAGGAACGCCGCGCCCGCCTCTCCCAAGCGACAGCCCAAACCTTGCGCCTGTCCGTTGCGGAACTGGGTTGCGGTTGCGGGGCGGCCCTGCTGGCCCTGGCCCTGCGTTGCCCCGAAGTAAGCGGCCAGGGACTGGAGCGGGAAGAAAGCCTGCTGGCGGCTGCCCGGCGCAATGCCGTTACCCTGGGCCTGGAGCGGCGCCTGCGCTTTCTGCATACGGACCTTGCGGAGTTACGGCCTGAATCGGAAAGAAAGCTCGCACCGGATCTGGTGCTGGCCAACCCGCCCTACGGCTTGCCGGGGCGGGGCAGAATGTCGCCCTCGGCCATGCGGGAGCGTGCGCTGCGCGACGCCGACGCTCTGCGCGTTTTCTGCCGCGCCGCCGCCCGGCTTCTGCCCTATCGGGGACATTTTTTCTGCATTTTCGAGGCCCGTTCCCTGTCCCGGCTCTGCGCCGCGCTCGGCGAAGCCCGCCTGGGCCCGCGCCGCATCGTTCCCGTGCGACCCCACAGCCACAGCCCGGCCACGCGCTTGCTGGTGGAGGCCCGCAAGGACGCCGCCGCCGAGCTGCGCCTGGAAGCCCCGCTGACCCTACACCGCAAACAATCGCGCCAAGCCGCGCGGGCCGTGCCTTTCTGGACTTCGCGGGCTCTGGCTTTCTGCCCCTGGCTGACCGCCACAACATGAGGTTACACATGAATTTTATTGCGGACCTGCACATCCATTCGCGTTTCTCCCGGGCCACCAGCAAGCAGCTCAATCCCCGCCATCTGGCGGCCTGGGCGCGCTGCAAAGGCATCGACGTGCTGGGCACCGGCGATTTCACCCATCCGCAATGGCGGGCCGAGCTGCGCGAGCAGATGGTTTTCGACGAAGCCAGCGGCCTCTACCGTCTGAAGGGCGAGCCGGAGGAACTGGACTTTCTCGGCGGCGCGCGCCCCCGCCCCCATGAGGGCGGCAAAGAGCCGCTGTTCTGCCTGCAGGCGGAGATCAGCTCCATCTACAAACGCCACGGCAAGGTGCGCAAGGTACACAACCTGCTCTTCGTGCCCAGCCTGGAAGACGCGGACCGCCTTTCCGAACGCCTGGCCCAGATCGGCAATCTCAATTCCGACGGGCGGCCCATTCTGGGCCTGGATTCGCGCGACCTGCTGGAAATCATGCTCGAAACCGTGCCGCAGGGCGTGCTGGTGCCCGCCCATGTCTGGACGCCCTGGTTCGCCCTGTTCGGCTCCAAATCCGGCTTTGATCGTCTGGAGGACTGCTTCGCCGACCTTTCCGAGCATGTTTTCGCCCTGGAAACCGGCCTCTCCTCGGACCCGGCCATGAACCGCCTGATCAGCGGGTTGGACGGCTATGCCCTGATTTCCAATTCCGACGCCCATTCCGGAGCCAACCTGGGTCGCGAGGCCAGTCTTTTTGCCGGGCCGCCTTCTTACGCGGGCATGTTCACGGCCCTGCGCGCGGCGGCCAGGCGCGAATCCCAGGAAAACCTGGACTGCCGTTTTCTGGGCACCATGGAATTCTATCCCGAAGAAGGCAAATACCATCTGGACGGGCACCGGGCCTGCAACGTGGTGCTGGAACCGCGCGATGCCCTGGCCCTGGACAATATCTGCCCGGTCTGCGGCAAGCCCCTGACCGTGGGCGTGCTGCACCGCGTGCTGGAACTGGCCGACCGCGAAACTCCGGCCCAACTGCCCCTGGAGCCCGAGGCCCAGCCCCTGATTCCCCTGCCGGAGGTGGTGGGTGAAATTCTGGGCGTGGGCTCCGGCTCGCGCAAGGTGCAGGAGCGTTACAGCCGCCTGCTGCGCGAACTGGGGCCGGAGCTGGATATCCTCTGCCACCTGCCGGAAGCGGATATCCGCGCCCACTGGGAGCCTCTAGGCGAGGCCGTGGCCCGCATGCGGCGCGGCCAGGTCATCCGCCAGGGCGGATTTGACGGCCAATACGGCGTGGTGCGCGTGTTCGAGCCCGAAGAACTGCGCGACGTGCGCGGGGGCGGCCAGAGCCTGCCGGGCCTGGAACGCTCCGCCGCCAGGTCCGGACGCCCGCGTAAGGCTGCCGCCGCGGTTCCTGCCGCAAGCGGCGCGGGGAACGGCCTGCCACTGCTGGCTCTGGCCAAGCCCGCGCCGGGCAAGGGTCATGAGACGCAGCACACCGGACTTGCGGGATACGCGGGACACGCGGGGCACTCTGAACCGGCAGAGCAACCCGCGTCCGCCACGCTGTTTTCCGAGGAGCAGAATGCGGCCCTGAACGCGGGGCCCGGCCCGGTGCTGATTCTGGCCGGTCCAGGCGCGGGCAAGACCCGCGTGCTCATCGGCCGCCTGCAGCGGTTGCTGGAAGAAGGCGCGCGGCCCCAGGATCTGTTGGCCGTGACCTTTACCCGCCGGGCCGCCGGGGAACTGCGGGAACGCCTCAGCGCGGCCCTGCCGCATTTGTCCCGCCTGCCGCAATGCGACACCCTGCACGGCCTGGCCTGGGGCGAATTGCGCAAAGCGGAACCGCACTGCCTGCTCCTGGCCGAGGACGCGGCCTTCCGCCTGTTCAGCGCGGCCAATGCGGACCAGCCCGCCCGGCGGCTGCGCACACTCTGGGACGCCCTGAATCTGGCCCGCGAAAGTCGGAAGGAACCGGCGCAAGGCAGTGATCTGGACGAGGCCGCCGCGCGCTACCGGCAACGCAAAAACGCCCAGAGCGGCGTCCGCTATGTGGATTACGCCGATCTGCTGGACTGGCTGCTGGAACAGGCGCCCAATCTGGCCCAAAGGCCGGACGGGCCCTGGCGGCATGTGCTGGTGGACGAGGTGCAGGACCTTTCACCCGTGCAGCTGACCGTGATTCGCGCCCTGCTGCCGCCGGACGGCCGGGGATTTTTCGGCATCGGCGACCCGGATCAGGCCATTTACGGCTTCCGTGGGGCCACGGGCCAGAGCGAGGATTCCCTGCGGGCCTGCTGGCCGACGCTTATGGTCTACAGGCTGGGACAAAGCTACCGCGCCAGCCAGGACGTACTGGACATGGCCCAGAATCTTCTGCAGGGCCGGGGCCGATGCGGAAATCTGCACGCGGCCAAGCCCCTGAGGGCCCAGTTGCAGCTTTTCGCCGCGCCGGACGAGCGGGCCGAAGCCCGCTGGCTGGCCGGGCGCGTGCAGCGGCTTATCGGGGCCACGGCCCACACTCTGTTGGACCAAGCCCAAAACCGCGCCGACGCCGGAGAACTGGACAACAGCCTGTCGCCGGGCGACGTGGCCGTGCTGGTACGCCTCAAGGCCCAGATTCCGCCCCTGCGCGCGGCCCTGGAACAAATGGGCATCCCCTGCGCGGCTCCGGCCCAGGAGGAATTCTGGCAGGAGCCGGTCTGCGCCCGCTTCCTGGCCCTGGCCGCCGGGCATTGCGGTTTTGCGGATATTCTGCCCACCCCGCCGGATCTGCCTGCCCCGGCCGCCCCGGCGGAGCCGTTGCCCTGGCCCGAGGGCAATCTGCCCAAGCCGCAGGAGATGACGACCTGGCTGGGCGCACAGGTCTGGACCGGGGAGCTCTTTTGCCAGAGCCGCCAGTGGCGGTCGCTCTGCCGCCTCTGGCAGGAATGCGGCGGCTGGCAGCCCCTTTTCCAGCGCATGGCCTGGCTGCATGAGGCGGAGTTGGTGCGGGCCAAAGCCGAGCAGGTTCAGATTCTCACCCTGCACGCTTCCAAGGGCCTGGAGTTTCAGGCGGTCTTTCTGCCCGGCCTGGAAAGCGGCCTGTTGCCCCTGCGGCGTGAACTGCTGTTTGAAAACGCGGCGGAGAACACTATGAACGACGCGGACGCAGCCGTTCCGGGCGTGGAAGCGGACCCGGAGGCCCGGCTTGCGGAAGAACGCCGCCTGCTTTACGTGGGCCTGACCCGCGCCGCACGGGCGCTGTTTGTGAGCTATTGCGCCCGCCGCACCCTGTACGGCAGAAAACTACGCCTGGCACCGTCGCCCTTTTTGGCCCAGATCCGCGATTTCTGCCGCCAGAGTACCCTGACCCCGCACAAGCGCAAATCAGAGGAGCATCTTTCGCTCCTGGGATAGGGCAGTTAACGCATCTCACTGGAAGCTTTAACCCTCCCAAAGAGAGACAATAAAAAAGCTTTCAAATCCATGAGAACGGCTCCGATAGTGAGGGAACGGTCCCTGTGGGCATGCCACCCATGTGAAGCTACGTCATAACTAGAAACGGACTTGACCATAACGAATTTCTTGACTGAAAAATTTTTCAAGCTAGAGGTAATTTTTATGTATCAAGCTCTTCTTCATAAAATTCATATGCTGGGAGCTACATTGGTTATAGTTAAACTTAATGAGCCTCTGCTCCATATTAAAAATCCCTCTGATTACGAATTAAAAGTAATACGTGAAAAGAGATATTATTCTGAGTATCTTAACTTAAATCGAAAAAATGATCTTATTCAATATTATAATGATTATTATGATAATTTCGATGACATACAAAATATATATAGAACTACAGTTTTTGATTTTCGTCCAATAAAAAAATATGGAGTATATGTTCTTCCAAATGCAACATCAAAGTATTGTAATGTTGTCAATAACCATAGAGTAACGACTGACAACCCTGAAAATTATGAACATACAATATATTTTTTTGGATGTTGTTGTGCCTTTGGATTATGTGCTGAGGACAAGTTTACTGTAGAAAGTATATTACAGCGAAGAGTAAATGACGTATATAAAGATAAATTTCTTGTTGTTAATTCCTCCAGCAGAACACATTTTGATGATACATGCAGAGAAATATTGTCACCCAAATGCACATTTAACAAAAATGATATCATCATCATTATTACTACAAATACTGATTTTGATGAAAAAAAAATGTCTGAGGCGCTAACTGAATTTAAGGAAACGAATTCTTTTTATTATCGTGATCTTTCAAATATTTTTCAACGCCCTCATGATATGGGAGAAATATTTTTTGACACAGGCCATATGTCACATAAGGGATATATGATATTGGCTAAACATATTTTTAATATAGTTTCAACAATAACAAGCGATAGAGAAAAAAATAAAAAATCAGCTATACCGCATGATTTAATACCATATATGAACTACTTAACTATGCTTAATAAAAGGAGAGAAAAATATCAAGGAAAGGGCAAAAAGCATATTGGCTCTCTTGTTATGAACTGTAATCCATTTACAATAGGACATAAATACCTTGTTGAAGAAGCATTAAAACATTGTGATTTTTTGTATGTTTTTATTCTTGATGAGGATAAATCCTTTTTTAACTTTGATGACAGGATTACCATGGTCAAACTAGGACTGATCGATATGATAAATGTAATCGTAGTACCAAGTGGAAAAACAATAATTTCTACTGCAACTCTCCCTGAATATTTTTCAAAAGATCAAATTCAGGACATTAAAGTTGATGTAAGCCATGATTTAGACTTATTCTGTCAAATAATAGCTCCTGAACTACATATCTCTAAACGCTTCGCAGGAGATGAGCCTTTCTGCAAAATAACAAGACAATATAATGAAGGAATGAAAAAGACACTGCCAATGTATGGAATAGAATTTATTGAATTTCCAAGATTGACAGTTGATGGACAAAAAGTGAGTGCTTCCAAAGTAAGAAAATGCATAGAAACAAATGACCTGAAATTATTAAAAAAAATTGTTCCATCAACTACCTATGATTTTTTAAAAGAGCGTCATTATATACAGTAACACACTATGCATATCAGAATTTACCATACAGTTTCCACTGGATGTTCATAGCTGACATAATTTATTACTCGAGCAGTTCACGCATAAAATGCGTCAGCTGCTCAAAAAGAACGGCGGCTTTCACAGCGAACTCGCCTTGAGAACGGCAGAATTTCCAAAGCCGCCGAGGCCCTTCCGGGCCGTCAATGCGAAAGCGCGCTATTCCTCAAGCCAGGAATCGTCTTCCAGAACCTTGTAGCCGCGCACAGTGAGGTAGAACACGCCGTCCACCTCTTCCACCAGGCCGGTGACTTCCACGGGCACGCTGACCTCACCGGCCAGATCCATCCCGGCCCCGCGCGGCATCACGCGGTATTCCACATCATCCTGCACCACAGCCACCCTGGCCTGGCGCTCATCCACAGAACGCGGTACAGCCGTGACATAGCCTTTAACGGTAACGGGGCTCTTATTCATGCTCTGACATAGCCTCTGCAAGCTTTTTTTTGGCCTATAGCGCCTTTTGCGGCATGAGGCAAGAGAGTGCCGCAAACCAGCGCCCGGCGCGGCCTGACGGCCATTTTTCCTCTGGGCGCGCCTGCCCTCTTCCCGTTCAGGGATGGTATTTTTTGACCAGCTCATACCAGTGCCCGCGCGAGATGCCGGCCACGCCTGCGGCCCGGCGCGCGTCGCCCGCGCTCACGGTCATGACCCGGCGCACATATTCCTCTTCGGCGCGGGATTTCCACTCCCTCAGGCTGGGCAGATCGCCGCTGCCACCCGCGATTGCGGCTGTCCCGGCGCGGCCGTCTTCCACATGGGCCACGGGCAGCGTCCGTGCCGGGGGCGGCACGGGCTCCGGGCTTTGCTCCCGGCCACGGCTTACCCGGTGCCGGGCCACGGCCACCCGCATCTGGGTGGGCAGATGCCCGGGCAGGATCAGATCCCCCTCCCCGGCGGCAAGGCAGGCCCGCTCCAGGGCGTGGATCAGCTCCCGCACGTTGCCGGGCCAGGGATATTCCATCAGCATGTCCAGCACCGGCTCGGCCAGGGCCTTTTCCGGCAGATCGTTGCGCAGGCAGAAGGCGGTGACGGCCTGGCGGGCCAGGCCCGGGATTTCGTCGCGCCGCTCGCGCAGCGGCGGGATCACAATGGTAATGCCCTGAAGACGGTAGAGCAGATCGCCCCGGAACTGGCCGGTGCGCGCCATTCCCTCCAGATCACGGTTGGTAGCCGCCACCAGGCGGAAGTCGCTGTCCACCTCGTGCACTTCGCCAACAGGGCGGAAGCGACGCAGCTCCAGGGCGCGCAGAAACGCGCCCTGCATGACCAGGGGCAGGTCCCCCACTTCATCCAGAAAAAGCGTGCCCTTGTGCGCGGCCAGCAAAAGTCCCTCACGAGCGCGCTCCGCGCCGGTGAAGGCCCCCCGGCTGTGACCGAAGAGGTGGCTTTCCACCAGGGTTTCCGGCAGGGAGGCACAGTCCACGGTCACGAAAGGCTGAGCGGCGCGCCCGCTGTTGCGGAACAGGGCTTTGGCGAATAGTTCCTTGCCCACGCCGGTTTCGCCCAGAATCAGCACGTTGACTTCGCTTTGGGCGGCCTGGGCCAGCAGTTTGAGGGCCTGGGTCATGCCCGGTCCGGAGCCCAGAATGTGCCCGCTGTCCACTTTGAGGGAGGCCGGGCCCGGCTTGCGGCCCTGGCGGAACGCCAGAATGTGCCGCAGGCATTGTTCGATGTCGCGGATCTGCAGGGGCTTGGTCAGAAACTCCCAGGCTCCGGAGCGCAAGGCCGCTTCCGCCGCGTCCCCGTCGCCGTGGCCGGTAATGATCACGATGTCCGGCTCTTCAGGCAGATTGGCAAACTCCCTTTGAAATTCCAGGCCGTTGCCGTCCGGCAGCCAGGCGTCCAGCAGCACCACATCCACGCCTTGGCGGCCCAGAGCAAGGCCTTCCTTGATGGAAGAGGCGCACACGGCCTCATGCCCCATGCGCGTACAGACCACTTCCACCATGGTGCGCATCAGGGCTTCATCATCTACCACCAGAATACGCGCCATTATGCCTTCCTCCCTGTCTCCGCTGTCCGCGTTTCCGTCTCTGTCCCGCTGCCGCCGTCAACGCCCTCCAGCAGCGCCAGGGCCTCACGCATGGCCCGTTCCAGTTTCCCTGCCCTTGCGTCCAGTGCCGCGTCTTCCGCTTTTTCCGTCAGGGCGGCTGCGCCGTGCAGGCGCATCAGACGCATGGTGCCCGCCGAATTCTTGCAGGCATGGGCCAGCCGACGGATGTTCTTCCGATCCCCCGCCGTCACGGCTTCCACCAGTTGGTCCAGCATATTTCCCAGATCATCACGCAAGACCGCAAGCAAATGTGCAAAGATTGCCGCGTCCCCGTCCATGGCCGCCAGAGCGGCTTCCCGGTCCCAGGGCGGCAATTCAATATCGTCCGTATTTTCCCGGCCGTCTCCGGCAATGGCCTTTTCCAGGCTGGCAGAGATGTTTTTTTCCGGCATGCTCGTGTTTTCCTGCGCCAACGTTGCTCCGTTGCCCCGCGCTGTCGGCAGGGCCGCCAGGCGCTGCCGCAGCAGCGCGAAACTGACCGGTTTGAACAATATATCGTCGGGCCGCAACCCACGGCAGCGTTCTTGCGCTTCGGCGTCCAGCGCCGCCGTGTACAGGACCACACATTGCCCCGCAGGCGCTCCGGTCCGGCCCTGCCGGATGCGCTCCAGCACGTCCAGGCCGTCGGGACCGGGCATGCGCGCGTCCAGCAGCACCACGTCCCATTCCTCTTCACCCAGGGCGGCCAGGGTGGCTTCGCCGTCAGCGGTCACCACGGCCCGCGCGCCCTCCCGGCGCAAGGCCTGTTCCAGGAAATAGCGGCTGGCCGGATTGTCCTCGGCGGCCAGAATCCGTCGGCCTTCCAAGGCTCCCCTGCCCGCGGCGCTGCTTTCGGGCACGGCATTTCGGTCCGCATCCGCGGGCGGGCACGGCCTTGCGCTGCCCCAATCCGTGCGCACAAGCACTTCCAGGGTAAAACACGAGCCCTGTCCCGGCTGGGAACTGACCCGCACATCGCCGCCCATGCGCCGGGCTATGGTCCGGGCAATGTTCAGGCCCAGGCCGGTGCCCGGCTGACAGCCCGCGTGCGAACCGCGCTGAAAACTCTCAAAGATCCGTTCCAGTTCTCCCGACTGCAGGCCCGGCCCGCTGTCCCGCACGCGCAGCCGCAGCAGAAGGCGGCCCGTGCGCGCGCTTTCCGCTTCCACCTCCAGCCGCACGCCGCCCTGCTCGGTAAATTTGAGCGCATTGCTGACAAGATTGCCCAGAGCCTGGCGCAAGCGGAAGGCGTCGCCGTAAAGATTATCCGGCACGGGGGAAGGCACGTCCAGTTCCAGCCGGAGGCCCTTGGACGCGGCGGCCGGGCGATACAGCTCAAGGCATTGCGAAAGCGCGGCCCGCAGGCTGAAGGCGCTCTCATGCAAGGCCAGCGTACCCTGTTCCAGGGCCGCGTGGTCCGTGATGTCGCTGACCATTTCCAAAAGCGCTCCACCCGCCTGAACCAGGTAACGCAGGGCGCGCTTCTTGTCCGGCGCGGCGCCGTCGCCCCGTTGCAGCAAGTCGCTCATGCCCAGGATGGCGGTGAGCGGCGTGCGCATGTCATGGCTCAGGCGGGCCATGAAAGCGCTTTTCATGCGGCTGGTTTCCTCGGCCTGCCAGCGCCGCCGGGTCAGATTGAGGGTCAGGCCGCCGATAGCCAGTACGCCCGTCACCCCCAACAGGGCATACAGCAGGCGCATGTTGCCTTCCTGCTTCGCGGCGTTGTGCAGATACGGCCCGGCATCCTGGCTGACGCTGATGCCGCCGAGCACTTCCCCCACCCTGCTGTCCGCGTGGCAGCGCAGGCAGCTCTGTTGCGCCACCAGCACGGTGAGCAGACGCAGGCGGCCCTGCCCGTTCTCATCCGGCGGGCTGAAAATTTCCTGGCGGCCCTCCGTGCATTCGATGAGGGCCTCGCCTTCCCAGGTGTCGGATTGATTTTCAGGCCGCAGCGGCCTGCGCCCGATAATTGAAATGCTGATGCCCGGCCAGGAAGTGCGCTCGGCCAGCTGGCGGCTCATGTAGGCGGGATTCATCAGCACCAGGGTCCGCCCGTCGGCGGTTTTCAGGGTCCGCTCATGGGGCGGCAGCCAGGGATTGGGCCTGCCGAGATCGCTCTCCGGCACATAGACCCCCCCGTGCGCCGCGTTCCAGTTGCGCGCGTCCAAGAGTTGCCGGGCCACAGTGGAGAGGCGGATGCGTTCCAGCTCCAGGCGATGCTCCTCATCCACGCGCGCGGCGCGACTGTAGAGCCCCAGAGTCAAACCCAGCCAGAGCAGACCGGCCAGGACAGGCAGCCAGAGGACCCGGAACCAGCGCCCGGCAAAGGTATGCGCCATGTTTTCTCCAGGGGGTAAGAAAGGCCTTGTTGTCAGCTTTTTCTGATTTTTTGTCTTTTTTTTCTGAACAAAACAACCCCGCTATTGATAACCATTATAATTTCATCTCAAACTGCCGGTCTTTTCAGGATTAATTTTTTCTCATTTTTTATCTTGGCTTGGCATGTTTTTTGATTCACAAAGAAGATAACGCCGTCATAGGGACGGCAAGTTGTTGGAGTGAGTGAAGGAGGCTTCTATGGGAACACCCCGCAATGGACCCTGGCTCAAATGGTTGTTGGGCGGCGTTGCGGTGGGCGTGGTGCTTGTCGGAGTGCTGGCCTATGCCATGACGGCAACGGATCAGCGTCCGTTCTGCGCCAGTTGTCACATCATGCAGGAGGCGGCAGTGACCCACAAGCTGGGTACGCACGCCGACCGTTCCTGTAATGAATGCCACGCCCCGCACAATCTGCTGGCCAAGCTGCCGTTCAAGGCGCAAGCGGGCCTGAGTGACTTCATGGGCAATCTGTCGGGCAAGGACGTGCCGTATCCGGCCAGTGTGACCACGCGCGACGTGGTCAATGAAAACTGCAAGGCCTGTCACGCCCAAACTAACGTCAACGTGGCCAGTATGAACGCCAAGCCTTATTGCGTCGACTGCCACCGCAATGTGGCCCATATGCGCCACAAGCCCATCAGCACAAGGACGGTAGCATATGAATAAGCATATCCGCACTATGGCTCTGGCCGTTTCGGCGCTGTTGGGAGCGGCGCTGCTCAGCGGCTGCAATGATGTTTCGACGGAATTGAAAGCCCCCGCCTACAAGACCAACATCAAGGACGACGAAACCCGCATGTCGGCATTCAAGGCGGATTTTCCGGATCAGTACGCCTCGTACCAGAAAAACAACGAGTCCGAGGTGATGACCGAGTACAAGGGTTCCGTGCCGTATCACAAGAACGACAACGTCGATCCCCTGCCCAAGGGCTTCAAGCATGCCCAGCCCTACCTGAAAAATCTCTGGCTGGGCTACGGCTTCATGTATGAATACAACGAAGCCCGTGGCCACACCCATGCGGTGGATGATTTTGTCCATATCGACCGCCTGAACCGCTGGGGCGCGGACGGCAAGGGTAAGATGCCCGCCACCTGCTGGAACTGCAAGACGCCCAAGATGATGAACTGGATCAAGCAGTACGGCGATTCCTTCTGGTCCAAGGACGTCAACGAATTTCGCGGCAAGGACATGATCGATGCCAAGGAAGAGAGCATTTCCTGTTCCACCTGCCACGATCCCAAGACCATGGAACTGCGGCTCTATTCCGAACCGCTCAAGGATTGGCTGAAGAAGACCGGCAAGGACTGGAACAATATCTCGCGCAACGAAAAGCGCACCCTTGTCTGCGCCCAGTGCCATGTGGAATACTACTTCACCCATCCGGACAACGGCCCGGCCATGCGCCCGGTCTTCCCCTGGGACAACGGCTTTAATCCCGAAGACATGTACCAGTATTACAAGGGCCACGGCAAAAAGGACACCGACGGCAAGCCCGGCCCCTTCTCCGACTGGGTGCACGCCGCCTCCAAGGTGCCTCTGATCAAGATGCAGCACCCCGACTTCGAGACCTTCCAGGACGGCCCGCACGGCGCGGCCGGTGTGGCCTGCGCGGACTGCCACATGCCTTACCAGCGCATGGACGGCAAGAAGATGTCCAGCCACTGGATGACTTCGCCCCTGAAGGACAAGGAAATGCGGGCCTGCCGCCAGTGCCATGCCGACAAGACGCCTGAATATCTGCGCGAGCGGGTCATCTACACCCAGAAGAAGACCTTCGACCAGTTGCTCAAGGCCCAGGACATGTCGGTCAAGGCCCACGAAGCCGTGCGCTTGGCCAACAACTACAGCAGCGAACGCGCCCCCGACTATGACGCGCTGATGACCGAAGCCCGTGAGATGGTCCGCAAGGGCCAACTGTTCTGGGATTACGTTTCCGCTGAAAACAGTGTGGGCTTCCACAACCCGGCCAAGGCCCTGGATACCCTGATGACGTCCATGGAATGCAGCCAGAAGGCCGTGGATCTGGCCAGCCAGGCCACCAATTACGGCATCGCTCCGGCTCTGGCCGGCGACATCAAGAAGATCGTGCCGCCCATTCTGGAAATGAGCCGCAAGCTGCAACAGGACCCCGAATACCTCAAGACCAATCCCTGGCTCCAGTTGCTGCCCGTGCTGCCCAAGACGGACGCTGCCTGGGACGGCCAGGAACGCCTGAACTCCGGCAAGTAGACCCTTTGGCGCAATAAAGCGCGCATGAGATGAAACGCCCCCGCATCGCGGGGGCGTTTTTCGTCCAATGATAGATATATCTTCGTATTTCCCTTTTTGACTTTATCTGCGCTTACATGTATCGCGTATAACACTTAAGTTTTCGCGCGACGTGCCGAAAAGAGCAGTAGGAAACCGCGTGAGAACTCTCTAACACAATGTAAAAAAATCTCTATATATTGTTGAGACAGTTTATGGACAGAGAACACAATAAACAGAAACGTTTCTGGCGCGCTTGCGTTCTCGGACCGCTTTTGGCACTGCTTTTATCCGGCTGCGGCATGTTTCGCCCTGCGGACAACGGACCGGCACCGGTCAAAGCGCAAAAAGTGGTTCACACCGCCTACAGCCAGATGGGCAAACAATATCGCCTGGGCGGCGCTTCGCCGCAAAAAGGCTTTGACTGTTCCGGCCTGATCTGGTGGGCTTATCGACAGAACGGCATGAGCGTGCCCCGAGTTACGGTTGACCAGGCCCGGGCGGGCCAGTCCGTGCCAAAAAGCTTGGCCCGGCCCGGCGATATTGTGGTTTTCCGCACCGGGCAGAGCCCGCGCGGCCTGCATACCGGCATCTACGCCGGGGACGACTCCTTTATCCACAGCCCGCGCCGTGGCGAGCGGGTACGCATGGAGAGCATGAACATCCCCTACTGGCGCAGCAAATTGATTTCCGTACGCCGGGTCGTTCGCTGAACCGTAACGTAATGATCATGACATGTGACACTTGAAATGCTCTTTTGCGGAGAGCAAAGCCCGCCTGCTCGCAATTCGCGGCAAGGGTTTGTCTGCAAACCCTTGCGGTGCAGTCGTCGCATTTCATGCCTGAACCGCTCTGACAGAAGACCCCGCGCCATGGTGGCGCGGGGTCTTCTTGCGCAAGAGCGCAGCTTGCTATTATAGATTGTTTGAAGTAACCCTGAAAAGAGGTCGGCAAATCTTTATTTGCGGTCTGCCCTCCCCAATCGCCATCCGCCAGATCCGCAAGCACAAAGACTTTCTTCAGACCTGCCCTTGATCCGCGGATGGCCCGGCCCGGCGATATGGCGGGAACGGCTTTTTTTGTGACGGCAGCGACAGCAATGCTGCGGAAAGCCAGCAGGAGGCGTCATGACGCGCACGGCATCCCCGACAGAAGGCCTTTTGAGCATTGCGGACATCTCCCGCCATTTTTCTTTGCCGGAATCCACCACCCGCTATTACTGCAAACGCTTTGCGGCTTTTATCCCCAGCGTCGGCGAGGGCCGCAGGCGGCGCTACCGCCCGGAAACCCTGGAGGTCATTGCCGCCATCCTGGAGCAGATGCGGAAGTCGCGCACGGCGGCCTCAGTGGAAAATGCCCTGCTGGCCCGCTTCCCTCGCAATGCGCTTGCCGTTTCCAAGCCAGAGCCCTGCCTGACGCAAGCGGAGCATCCGGTTGCGGAACTTCTGCCCGCAGCGGCCCTGCAGTTGCTGGAACGCCAAACACTGGCCTTGGAGGGTATTGCCCAGCTTATCCATCTGGTTATTGAACGCCTGCCACAGCCCGGCATAATGTTGCCTGAAACGGCGCAAGAAAATCAGCAACTGCGCAAGGATGTGGAAAATCTGCGCGTACTGCTGCATGCCTCGGAAAAAAACCAGCAGGCGGACCTGGACCAGCTGCGCGAATGGATGACCAAGGTTATCCGCAGTCGCGGCAAGGATGCGGCTCCGGCGTGAGGCCCGAAATGTTTTTCCTGAAAGCATTCGTAAACCGGGATATGCGCCGGTAATGGGCGGCCGGGCAACCGTAAGGGAAAGGCGCATCGTTGGATGCGCCTTTCCGGTAGATTCAACCGCAATGCGGGCATGATGTTATTTGCCCGGCTCTATTTTTCCAGAAAAACCAACCGCAGGCCGGGTTCCGGCTCTTCCTCCCGAAACGGGCGGTAGCCCGCCCGCTCATACAGGCGTAAATTGCGCAGGCTTTGCGTACTGGTGAACAGTTCGTAGCGCGCTTGTGGAACTATGGAGCCCATGGCGGACTCCGGGGCAGCCAGAAGGCGCGTTCCCAGGCCTTTGCCCTGATGTTGCGGATGCACCATCAGTTTGCCCACATACACCGTGCCCTGCGCCGCGCGGGCGCGGACCGAGCCCACCAAGTCGCCGTTCGTATCCACAGTCTTAAGAAACGCCATGCCCGCCTCAAACTGGCGGACCAGATCCTCAAGCTTCTCGCGCAACGGCGGAATGCTGAAGTTGTTCAGCAGACGCGCTTCGCTCTGATAGGCCAGATACTGCAAACGCAGAATTTCTTCCAGATCCGGGCGCTCTGCCCTGACAATGCGCATTTTACTTGTTGTTCTGCTTAAGGGCCATGTCCACGGCGCCCTTGAACAGATCCAGGGGCAGGGCCCCGCGCACCACCATATTATTGACCAGGAAGTACGGGGTCCCCTCCACGCCCAGCTTCTGCGCGTCCTGCTGGTCTTCAGCGAGAATATCGCTGACCTTCTTGCCGCGCACGTCACGGCCAAGTTTTTTCATGTCCACATCCAGCCCCTGGGCGGTCTTTTTCAGAAAATCCTCACCCTCGGTCACCAGACGGTCCCGGTCGGCGAACAGGGCTTTGTAGAACTTCCAGGCCTTCTCCTCGCTCTGCTGCGAAACGGCGACAAAATAGGCCGCCGCCTGCCCGCCGGGGCCCTTTTCATCCAGCGGCAAATTCTTGAAGACCAGGCTGACGTCCTTGCCGTACTCCTGCAAGAGCGCGTCCACGGTTTTGGAAGCCTGCTGGCAGAAATGGCAGGTGAAGTCGGAAAAGGCCACGATACGCACCTTGGCCTTGGGCGAACCCAGCACCGGACGCCCCTCCAGACGCACGCTCTTGGGGGTTTTCATATCCTCGCGCCACTGAACTTCCAGATTGTGTTTGCGCCGCATGTTGGAACCCTGCTGGGCGATATCCAGTACGGCCTCACTGTTGCGACGCAACACATCCAGCACGATATCCGGATGTTCACGCAAGGCTTTTTCCAGCAATTGCGGCAGATTATCTTCCGTCACCTGGCTGGCGGCCGCACGGGCTTCCCCGCCTGCCAGAAACATGCCCGCCAATCCCAACAGCAGGGCGGGAACAAAAAGAATTTTGTGGGTAATGCGCATGAAAACCTCATCTTTTAGAGCAGTTCAACTTTGAGAATGCACATTCTCAAAGTTTTTAAGACGCTCACTCCGGCGCTTAGCTCTGCTGTCCTCGCCCGCAAAGCTCGAAGACTCACTAACGGGCGAGGCCACCGTGCAAATAAACTGCGCTTACGCCTTCGTGGCAGGCGTCTGCTTACGCAGCCACCAGAGCAATTCCACCTTGAAATTGCTCTAGAGTCGTTGACACGTGAAATGCTCGTTTACGGCGAGCAAAGGCTGCCGACTTGCATTTCGTGGCAATGATTTGTCTGCAAATCCTTGCGGTGCAGGTTGCAATGGATATCCGTTTATCCCTTACGGGCGCATGCCGCAATCCAAAACGGCACTTTCCGGGAGGCAGAATTTTTTTAGAGCATTTTACGCTTGAAATGTTACACATTTCAAGCGTCACGCCGCCTGCGTGCAGCGGAAAAAACGCGGTTTTCCCTTGCACTTGGGCGCGGGTTCCGCTCACGCGGCCACCAGAGTAATTCACTCATTCCAATCGTGAATTGCTCCAGCAACGAAATTTTCCCAATGCAAGAATGCCGCCATACCTTACCGCAATTCATGTCGACAAACGACGTGGCTGTGGCTGCCCTTCTATCCACTTACGGCCGCCCGCGCTGCCGCAACCTCTTTCAGGGCCGCCCAGCCTCATTGTCCGATTCCAGCCGGGTCTGGGTGGCGGCATCTTCAATTTTGAAGAGCAGTTCATCAAAGTCCACCGGCTTCATCAGATAGCCGAAAGCCCCCTGGCTCATGGCCTGCACTGCCAATTGCATGTCGGCGTGACCCGAAAGCAGGATGATCTGCGTCTTGGGCCAACGCGTGGTCATCTGCTGCAATGCGCCCATGCCGTCCAGCACCGGCATTTTTACATCCATGATCACAATGGGGAAAAATTCCCCTTCCATAGCGTCCAGCGCCTCGCGCCCATTAGCGGCTCTGGCACAGGCATATCCGCGTTTTTCCAAGCGCTTTGCCAGAATGCGGGTAACATCCTCTTCATCGTCCACCAGCAAAATATGAGTCAGGCACATATACTCTCCCGGTCAAATACGCCACCGCGTGCGGCATCCTGGTATCCTTACCCAGAATGCACTCACCCGGCAAGATGCGGCTGCGGCAAAAAATTTTCCAGCAACGACAGGCCCTGACGCGGCATTGGACCGCGCAGATCTTGTTTACGCCTTGACGCCCATACGCGCCTCTTTTACAAACAGACAGACGGCGCCTTACGGCGCGTTTTCCATCAAATGTTTCATGTGAAACGTTCAGGCCACTTATAAGGTCACCGACTTTTCTACACCGCGACAAGCAAAACATCAGCCAGGCCAAGGACAGGAAGCGGAGGTCAGCGTATGGCGCGCATTATTTCCATTGCCAATCAAAAAGGCGGCGTGGGCAAAACCACTACTGCCATCAATCTTTCCGCGGCCTTGGCCGTCATGGAAAAAAAAGTGTTGCTGGTGGATTGCGACCCACAGGCGAACAGCACCAGCGGCCTCGGCTTGAGCCAGGAAGAACTCACCGGTGATTTATACAGTACATTTTACTCGCCGGACAATGTACATCAAAGCATTGCCAAAAGTCGCACTCCCTTTCTGGATATTTTACCGGCCAGCACCAATCTTGTGGCGGTGGAATTGGAACTGGTGGACAAAATGGCCCGCGAATTCTACCTGGATGAATGCCTTAAGCGGGTCAATGACGATTACGAATATATCGTCCTGGACTGCCCCCCGTCTTTGGGCCTGCTGACGCTTAACGCCCTATGCGCGGCAAGGGAATTGCTGATTCCCCTGCAATGCGAATTTTTCGCTCTGGAAGGCATCGTCAAATTGCTCCAGACCTACGAGCAGGTCAAAAAACGGCTCAACCCCGAACTGGCCCTGCTCGGCGTGGTGCTGACCATGTACGACATTCGGAACCGGCTCACCCGCGAAGTCAAAAACGAAGTACGCCGCTGCTTCCCGGATCATTTGTTTGAAACCGTGATTCCGCGCAACGTACGCCTTTCGGAAGCGCCCAGCCACGGCAAGTCCATCATTCACTACGACATCAAATCCAAGGGAGCCGAGGCATATCTCGGCCTTGCCAAAGAAGTGGTACTGCGTCGGCCTTCCAAAAAAAGCACGGTGCTGCAATAAGCCGTAGACGCCGCATTACGCTTTGGGTGAGGTATGCTCCAACGCCACGTGGTCACGAAAATGTTTTTGCCGGATGGTCGTGCCGCACGCCCGACAATGGAAAACCAACAGGCCGCCCACATTCGCATTGGTCAGCCAGAACGGGTGTTCCGGATCTTCGCGCCAATCTTGCGTGGACGCGCCGCAATGCGGGCAACTCACCGCCGGATTGTAAGGATAGCGGAAGTCCCAGAACTGCAAAAATTCCTCAAAGGCCGAAATCGCCTCTTTCACAGGTTCAGCGGCGGCCGGGGCAGAAACGGCCCGCAGCACGGGGCGGGCCAAGGGTTCGATTTTCTGCCAGAGATCCCAGGGAATCTGCACAGCCTGGACGCGATCTTCGGCATCGGTAAGATATAACAACGGCAATGAATCAGACATACGAGTTCCTTCAGCTGACTGAAATTCGCGCAATGCGGCGAAAAGCCGTGCGCGGAATCAGGGTGCCGCGCGCCGGGGGCGCTTGTCAAGGCGCGGGCAGAGCCTGAACAAGGAGAAAACATGAGTAACGCAAGCAAAGGACTGGGCCGGGGCCTGGATGCGCTTTTCGGCGGCTCCGAGCCACTGCGCGAACAGAGCGGCGACGTCAGTATGCTGCCGATAACTGTCCTGCGGCCGAATCCGGACCAGCCGCGCCGGCATTTTGATCCTGAAAGCCTGCGTGAGCTGGCCGATTCCATCAAAACTCAAGGCATCATCCAGCCGCTGCTGGTGCGACCGATGGCCGACAATGCCACCTATCAAATCGTGGCCGGCGAACGCCGCTGGCGCGCCGCGCGCCTGGCCGGGCTGTCGCAGGTGCCTGTCTTTGTGCGCGCCTTGAGCGACAAAGAAGTTATGGCCGCCGCCCTGATTGAAAACCTGCAACGCGAAGACCTCAACCCCATTGAAGAGGCTCTGGCCCTGCAAGGTTTACGCGAAGCGCTGGAACTGACCCAGGAGGAACTGGCCGCCCGGTTGGGCAAAAGCCGCCCGGCCATTGCCAACGCTCTGCGCCTCCTGCAATTGAGCCCCGCCGCACAGGAAGATCTGCGCGCCGGACGACTCAGCGCCGGGCACGCCCGCTGCCTTCTGGGCGTGAATGCTGTCGAGGCGACCGAGGCCCTGCGCCTGCGCATCATCAGCCACACACTGACCGTGCGCGACGCTGAGGAAGCCGCCGCCTTCTGGCGGGAAAACAAAATTTTTCCCTGGGAGCCTGAGAGCGGACAGGCCGACGCCGAAGCCCAAAAAGAACCGCCCGCTCGCGCAACCCGTAAAAAAAGTCCGCAAATCCGCAATTTGCAGCAAAATCTCAGCAAGGCCCTGGAGTGTAAAGCTCTGGTCAGCGGCAACGAGCAGACCGGCAAGATCACCCTGGCTTACGGGAGCGCCGAGGAGCTGCAAAGCCTCCTGGCACGTCTGGGCGTGGCCCTGCCGGAAGCGTGATACCGACAGTACAAGACAAGGACAGCGCCGGCAGCGATAAACCTCGTTTCAGCATTGCTCGTCAGTATCCGCACAGCTACCGCTTTCGCAGCAGCCGGGCGGTGTAGGGTTTGAGAGGTTAAAAAGCCGTCGCACTTGGCGACGGCTTTTTTCTGCCGGTCTCACCGCTGCCGATTGCCGCAAAGTAGCCCAACAACGCTTAACGTCGGCGTAGAACAGCTCCGTACATTCCTTCCACCCAAGGATGCCCATGCGGGGTCTGCCACTGACGCAACAGCATAAGCTCAGACCGCGCCGCCAGCAGGCGGGCCACGGCCAGTTCATTTTCCGTGGGATTCAAGGTACAGGTGATGTAGGCCAACTCGCGGCCTTGTTGCAGCAAGGCGCTGAGCCTGAGCAGCATACGATCCTGCAAGGCCGCAAGTTGTTTGAGGTCCGCCGGAGTCCGCCGGGAGTCCTTGCGAATATCCGGCCGCCGTGCCAGCACGCCCAGGCCGCTGCACGGGGCGTCCAGAAGGATATGCCCGTTCCAGCCCCTCAGCGGCGGCGCACAGGCATCCGCCAGACAGACAGCCGGGCGCGGCAGATGCAACTCCCGGCACACGCCGGGCAAATGACGCAGGCGGGACCAGGAGCGGTCCGTACACAAGGTTACGTCAATGCCCTGCTCCAACAGGGCAAAACTCTTGCCGCCGAAGCCGGCGCAGGCGTCCCAGACCGGAGCATCCCAACAGTCAAGTTCCAGAGCCTGTACCGCCAGTTGCGAACCCGCTGACTGTAAGGAAAGCGCCCCGCTCGCACGCCACAGGCTCAGGCTCTGCCCCAGAACGTGAGCGGGCAGTTCGCCCGGCGCAAAAGCCACGCCCCAGCGCCCCACAGCCTCACCGCAGCCTTCCTTTGCGCAATGCCGCAAGCCCGCGAGCAATTCTTCAGCGGCCTCGTGCCGGGCATTGACCCGCACACCGCTCCAGGGCCGGGCGAAAGAACGCCGCATCAGGCACAACGCGGCCTCGCGGCCGTAGGCGTCATGCCAGAGATCCCCAAGCCATCGCGGCAAGCTGTAATAACGGCACAAGCCGCCCCACTCGTCCGCAAGCGCGCCTTCTTTGCCCACAACATAAAATTCCCGCGTATCCACCGCCGTGCCGAAACGCTGAATGGAGCGCAACGCGCCGTTGGTCACCCGCGCGAGAGAGCGGCCGAACAAGCGTTCCGCCTGCGCCACCGCGCTGTGTACAGCCGCATGATCCGGCACCCGCTCCTGAAACAGCAGGGCATAGACCGCCAGCTCAAGGATGTGCCGCAAGGGAAGCGGCAAGCGCTCCGGTTTGGGCAACACCCGGCCCAAAAGATACGCAATACGGATTTCCGCGCGCAAACAGCCATAGACCAGTTCAGAACACAAATGCCGTTCCTGTTGGGGCAGGACTGCAACAGTCTTGCCGCCCTCCCCCAACGGCCCTGACAGGGCGTCGGCAAGCGCCTCCTGGGCGCTGAGTCCGGAATCCGCCAACAAAAGCGCGTGCAAGGCGGCCGTGCGGCCGTTACGCGGCAATTTCTTCAAGGACCGCAAGAAAGATGAACGCCCGCTCACGCCCGCCTCCCGGCATGCAAAGGTTCAGAGGATGCGGAACAGCCCAGAAAAAGACGGATGGCCTCTTCCAACGCGCCCAGAGGCACGAGCGTATCCAGGCAGGGGCCGCAGGGGCGCTGGTTGAGCACGCCGAACACCGGCAAAGGATAACTGTCCTGAATGCCGGAGGTCAGATCCCGTTCACAAGCCACGGCCACAATGCAGCGCGGCCGGGTCTGGACCACAATGCGGCGGGCGATGGTGCCGCCGGTGGCAATAGCCAGTTGGATGCCGTAGCGGTCGCGCAGGGCCAGCAGACTGCCCACCGGGCATTGGCCGCAACGCACGCAATTATCCAGCTTGTGGGTCAGGCGGCGCGGACAGGCGCTGCTCTGCACGCAATGCGGCAAAAGCAGCAATAACTCGCTCGGGACCACGGGCTTGCGGTCCGCCAGCACCAGTTCGTTGTTTACCTTGACGAAAGAACGCCGCACCTTGTTGCGGTCCATGCCCACGGCCTTGGCCAGCAATTCCATGAGCGGAAAAAATAAGCGGATGATCACATGCCGCACGCCGCGCACGCCCGGCAGCGGCAGGCCGGTATAAATATGAAAAATCAGGGTCAGACACATCCAGGCCAGCACCGCGATGCCCAGCACGCCCACCGTCATGCTGAGCAAGGGCAGCCAGTGCAGACCGGCGCCCAGACCGGACCAGGGCAGAATCAGAAAAAAGCAGAGCACCAGGCAGAGCAGAACGCAGGAGGCCAGCATCAGGCCGATGAAGATCCGTTTGCGACCGCCGCCGTATTGCTCGGGCGGCAAAGAATGGGGGGATTTGCGCAGAAACATGTGGGGCCTCGCTGTCGGAAGCGGAAGAAAAACCAAACAGGGAGGATCAAAAACATATGGGGCCGAAACAGCGCAGAAAGGGACTTCTGACCGACGCGCGGCATCAGGATGGAGCACGGGCCGCAAAATAAAAAATATGGCCTTAGAATCAGCACGGAAATACACATCAGCGTGGGGCCGAACAGTGGAAATATCAGAGCGTTTTGATATTGAAAATATCTTAACGCCCTGTGGGGATTTTCCGTGAAAATCCCTATCCCGAAATTATCGCAAGGCGAATTTATTTCGCCGATAAGCGATAATTTCAAGCGCAAAATACTCTAGACCGGAGGCAATGCCCTGCCGCAGATGCCCTCAGGCAGGTCGCGCAAGCGCCCGTTGATGAAATCACGCACCAGCATGTCCTTACGGCCTTGCGGGCGCACCTGAAGCAAGCGATACCAGCAATCGGCGCAAGCTACGCTCAAGCCGTCGGCATCATGCCGCAGTTCACCGGGCCGCGCGCCGTCCGCGGGCTCTCCCACCCTGCCGGGCGCAAGCAGCAGCGGCAACGGTTCAGCCTCTCCCGCAAAGGCGAAGATGACACGCGCGCCGGGCCAGGGCGTCACGCCCCGAATGTGGGCATGCACTTGCGCCGCCGGACGGTTCCAGTCAATGAACCCGTCCTCCTTGCCGATCTTGGCCGCATAACCGGCACGAGATTCATCCTGCTCACGGGCCTCCGCCCGGCCGTCCAGCAGGTCATCCAGCACGCGGATCAGCAGATCCGCGCCCAGACGGGCCAGTGCGTCATGCAGGCTGCCCGCCGTGTGCTCAGCAATGGGCAGGGCCGCGTCCGCATAGACCGGACCCGCATCCAGGCGGCTGGCAACCCGCATGATGGAAATTCCGCTTTGCGCGTCCGGGCCCCAGTTTTCCATGATGGCCCGCTGAATGGGCGCGGCCCCGCGATAACGCGGCAAAAGGGAGGCATGCACGTTGAGCGGCGCCAAGCGCGGCGCGACCAGTACTGCGTCCGGCAGAATCAGGCCATAGGCGGCCACAACCAGCACATCCGGTTGCAGAGCTGCCAGCTCGGCCTGGGTCGCGACATTTTTCAGGCTTCCCGGTTGCAGGACTGGCAGGTCCAGCTCCTGGGCCACTCGCTTGACCGGTGAGGGCGTCAGTTTATGGCCGCGCCCGGCGGGTTTGTCCGGCCGGGTATACACCGCAACGACTTCACCCCGCGGCCATTGCGCAAGTTCTTTGAGAATCACCGCCGCAAAATCCGGCGTGCCCATGAAGACTAACCGGCATTTTTGCGCTTGAGCCATTTCTTTACCTTGCTGTCATAGAGCGTGCGCCGCAAGCGGCTGATCTTGTCGATGAACAGGATGCCGTCCAGATGGTCGGCCTCATGCTGGATAATGATAGCCGGGAAGTCCGTCAGATCTTCCTCAATGCCGTTGCCGTCCAGATCCGTGGCTTTGAGCAGAACGCGGCTTTTGCGGGGCACGTCCGCGCGATAGTTCAACGGCACGGACAGGCAGCCCTCCTGCTCGCTGACCACGTCCTCGCCGGAGAGTTCCAGCACGGGATTGATCAAGACGCGCGGCTGCTTGTCCTCATCCTTGCCCGCCGGGTCCATGACCAGCATGCGGATATTGCGGCCCACCTGCGGCGCGGCCAGGCCCACGCCGGGCGCGGCATACATGGTTTCCAGCATGTCGGCGGCCAGTTTGCGGATCTCGTCGGTCACTTCCGTCACGGGCTCGCAGGGCTGCTTCAGACGCGGATCAGGATAGGTCACAATATCAAGAATCATGGGGCCTTCCTTGTCTCAGGCCTGCGCGGCTTCTTCGCTCTTTTTGGCTTCCCCATCCTTGGCGGGCTGCTCACGCAAGCGCAGGCCCAGCTCACGCAGCTGCTTGCCCGCCACCGGAGCCGGAGCCTCGGTCAGCAGGCAGGTGGCCTTCTGGGTCTTGGGGAAGGCGATAACGTCGCGAATGCTGGCCGCCCCGGCCAGTAGCATGATCAGGCGGTCCAGGCCGAAGGCCAGGCCGCCGTGCGGCGGCGCGCCCTGCTCCAGGGCCTGGATCAGGAAGCCGAACTGGGTCTCGGCCTGCTCCGGCGTGAATCCCAGGGCCTCGAACATCTTGCGCTGCACGTCGCCGGAATGGATGCGGATGGAGCCGCCGCCCACCTCATTGCCGTTAAGCACCATGTCATAGGCGCGGGCGCGGGCCTTGGCCGGGTCGCTGGTCATCAGCTCCAGATGGCCGGGCGCTGGCGAGGTGAAGGGATGGTGGCAGGCCACATAACGCTTCTCCTCCTGGTCATACTCATACAGCGGGAAATCCGTGACCCAGAGGAAATTAAAGCTGTCTTCCGGAATGAGCTTGAGATGCCCGGCCAGATGCACGCGCAGGTTGCCCAGGGCCGCGTTGACCATGTCCGGCTCTCCGGCCTGGAAAAAGACGATGTCGCCCACCTGCAGATCCAGGGCTTCCGCAATGCCCTTGCGTTCCTCGTCAGAGAGGAACTTGGCAATGGGCGACTGCCATTCCCCGGCCTTGATCTTGATCCAGGCCAGACCCTGCGCGCCGTAGATCTTCACGAATTCGGTAAAGGCGTCTATTTCCTTGCGGGTCATGGACTCCCCGCCCGGCACCTTCATGGCCTTGACCAGCTTGGCCTGGGCAAAAAGTTTGAAGCCCGAACCGCGCACGATGCCCGTAATGTCCTTGAGCTCCAGGCCGAAGCGGGTGTCCGGCTTGTCCACGCCGTAGCGGCTCATGGCCACGTCCCAACGCATGCGCGGGAAAGGCAGGCTGAGCTCCTTGCCCATGACGTCCTTGAAGACGCGGGCCATCAGGCCTTCGGCCATGGTCATGACCTTTTCCTCGTCCACAAAGCTCATTTCAATGTCCACCTGGGTGAACTCGGGTTGGCGGTCGGCGCGCAGGTCCTCGTCGCGGAAACAGCGCACGATCTGGAAATAGCGGTCCAGACCGGAAACCATCAGCATCTGCTTGAAAAGCTGCGGGGACTGGGGCAGCGCGTAGAATTCGCCGGGATTCAGGCGGCTGGGCACCAGAAAGTCGCGCGCGCCCTCGGGCGTGGATTTGGTCAGCACCGGAGTTTCCACTTCCACAAAGCCGCCCTCGTCCAGATACCGGCGGATGGTCTGGGCCACCTTGTGACGCAAACGCAGATTGGCCTGCATGCGCGGGCGCCGCAGATCCAGATAGCGCCAGGCCAGGCGCAGGTTCTCGCCCGCGTCGCAACGGTCTTCAATGGGGAACGGCGGCGTCTTGGACGTGTTCAGCAGCTTCCACTCGTAGGCCACCACTTCGATTTCGCCGGTGACCATGGTGCTGTTGACCATGCCCACGGGCCGGGGGCGCACCTTGCCCTTGACGGCCAGCACGTACTCGGAACGCAGGATATGCGCGTTCTCATGAGCCGAGGGCGCGATATCCGGGCTGAAGACCACCTGGGTCAGACCGTCGCGGTCGCGCAGGTCCACGAAAATCAGGCCGCCGTGGTCGCGCCGGTACTGCACCCAGCCCATCAGGCAGACCTCGGCCTGATCGTCGGCCAGGGTCAGCTGCCCGCAGTTGTGACTGCGTTGCCAGTCGCCCAGGTCTTCAACGAATTTCTGATGTTCCAGCTGTACGTCCTGCATTTGCTCAGTCATTGGCTGTTCCCGCTTGCAGATAAAGGATTGCGTCGGCCTGCGGCATGCTCCGCTGCTCGCCGCTGTCCAGATGTTTGATGGTCACGTTGTTCTGAGCCGCTTCATCCGGCCCGATGATCAGGCAAAAGCGCGCGCCGGATTTCCCGGCCTGGCGCATGAGGCTTTTAAAGCCGCCCGTGCTGAAATTCATTTCTCCGCGCAAGCCCGCGGCGCGCAGCTTCTGGGCCAGGGCAAAGGCCTGGGCGCGCCCGGCCTCCTCAATGCCCAAAAGATAAAAATCCGGCCGCGTTTCCGCGTCGTCGCCCAGCAGCAGAGCCAGTCGCTCCATGCCGCAGGCAAAACCTACGCCCGGCACGTCCGGACCGCCCAGGCTTTTGATCAGGCCATCATAGCGGCCGCCTCCGGCCACAGCGGATTGCGCGCCGATGCTTCCGCTTACCACCTCAAAAGTGGTCCGGCAATAGTAGTCCAGACCGCGCACCAGGCGGTGATCCAGCTCCAGAGGCAGATCCTCGGCGCGCAGCATTTCCAGCACGGTTTCAAAGTGAGCCCTGCACTCCGGGCAATTGTAGTCCAGCAGTTTGGGCGCGTTGTCCGTCAGGGCGCGGCAGCCGGGCTGTTTGCAGTCCAGCACGCGCAGGGGATTGCTGTCCACCCGGCGGGCGCAGTCCGGGCAGAGCGCATTGCGGTCCACGCCGCGCAAATATTCCAGCAGGGCTTCCTTGAAGCGCGGACGGCATTCGGCACAGCCCAGGGAATTGAGCTTGAGGCCCAGGTCCTTCAGACCCAGGGCACGCAGAAAACGCATCAGCATGATGATCAGTTCCGCGTCGGCCAGGGGACTCTGCGTGCCCAGGCATTCACAGTTGATCTGGTGGAACTGGCGCATGCGGCCCTTCTGCGGGCGCTCGTAGCGGAACATGGGGCCGGTGGTGAACAGGCGGCTGACCGCCTCTCGGCTGTTCAGCCCGGATTCGATGTAGGCGCGCATGACTCCGGCCGTGGCTTCGGGCCGCAGGGTCAGGGAGCGGCCCTTGCGGTCCGGAAAGGTGTACATCTCTTTTTGCACCACGTCGGTTTCCTCACCGATGGAGCGCTGAAAGAGTTCGGTGAACTCCACGAGAGGCGTGCGCAATTCCACAAAACCGTAACGGCCGAAAATATCCCGCGCGCAGTTTTCCATGCGGGTGAAGTTATCGCTCTGCGGCGGAAACATGTCCGCAAAGCCCTTAATGCGTGCGATGCTCATATCTTCCTCTTCAGATGGCCGTATTCGACCGTGCAGCCCTGTATCTTGTCGGCGCGCCGGCGTCAACCGGCGACGCGTGGTTGGCCAGGCCCTAGCGGCTGCCGCAGGGACCCTCCAGCCTGTACTTGTCGCACTCCTCACAGGGCACGGGGTATTCGCCGGTAAAGCAGGCCAGGCAATAGCTGTCCGAATGCATGACCGAGCGCAGCAGGCCGTCAATGCTCAAGTAATGCAGGGAATCCACATCCAGGCGGCTGACAATCTCCGGCAGGGTGCACTGGGCCGCGATAAGCTCGCCGCGCGAGGAAAAATCAATGCCGTAATGACAGGGATATTTCACCGGCGGGCAGGAAATGCGGATGTGCACTTCCTTAGCGCCCAGTTCACGCAACTTTTTCACGCGGGTGATCATGGTGGTGCCGCGCACGATGGAGTCGTCCACAATGCAGATTTTCTTGCCCTCGATCATGGCCCGCACCGGATTGATTTTCACCCGCACCCCGAAATTGCGCATACTCTGGGTGGGCTGGATGAACGTGCGGCCCACATAATGGTTGCGGATCATGGCGTGCTCATAGGGCAGTTCCGCGCACTGGGCGAAGCCCACCGCCGAATAGACCCCGGAATCCGGGAACGGCAGCACAAAATCCACGTCCGGCGTGGATTCATGGGCCAGCTGCCAGCCCATCTGCTTGCGGCAGAGGTAGACCTGCTCGTTGAAGACATAAGAATCAGGCCGGGCGAAATAAACCAGCTCAAAGATGCACTGGCGGGGTTTTTGGGGCAGCGGCCCGCGCAGCTGTTCGCTGCGCTCGCCCGAGGCCTCCACAATAATCATTTCGCCGGGTTCCACGGAGCGCTCGTACTCGGCTTCCAGAAGGTCGAAAGCGCAGGTTTCCGAAGCGAAAACCGGCTTGCCGTCCAGACGGCCCAGCGCCAGGGGATGGAAACCGAAAGGATCGCGCACGGCCACCAGGGTTGAACCGGCCAGAATCAGCAGGCAGTAGGCTCCGCGCACACGGGAACAGGCTTCACGGATGGCTTCGGGCAAATTGTGCCGCCGCAGGGCCCGCACCAGCAGATGCATGAATATTTCCGTGTCGTTGCCCGTGGAAAAAATGGCTCCCTCGTTTTCCAGCTCCTCGCGCAGTTCCCCGGCGTTGACCAGGTTGCCGTTGTGGGCCAGCACAATGTCCTGTCCCTTGTAGTGGGCCAGGAAGGGCTGGGCATTACAGCTGGAGGAACGGCCCGTGGTGGAATAGCGCACATGGCCCACGGCTATCCGGCCGGTGAGGGCGCGAAGGCCGGCCTCGGAAAAGACGTCAGGCACCAGGCCCATGCCCTTGTGCTCGTGCACGCCGTCCGTATCCAGGGTAACGATGCCCGCGCTCTCCTGGCCCCGGTGCTGCTGGGCGTAGAGGCCGAAATAGGCCAGACGGGCCGCGTCCTCATGATCATAAATACCGAAAAGACCGCATTCGTGCCGAATCATAACCATCTACTTCTTCAGTTTTTTGCGCAAATGCGCAATGCGATTATCCATGACCGACGGATTGGGATATTCGTCGCGCGCCAGTTCAAATTGTTTCAGGGCTTCCTCGCCCCGCCCCAGCTGTTCCAGGGCATCACCCAGCAGATAACCAGCCAAGCCCCTCACTTCCTTGTCTGGCCCGCTGTCCAGGATCTGCTGGCTGAGGTCCGCCACTTCCTGCCAGTGCTCGCGGGCCATGTTTTGGTCCGCCAGATCATACATACACATGATCTTGTCGTGATCCGCCAGAGGCAGGGCCAGGCATTGCTGCAGAGTTTCCTCCCCGGCGTCGAAACGGCGCTGACTGAACTGCGTGGCGGCCAGCCGACGATAGCCCTCCACGGTTTCCCCCGGCGTCAGGCCAGCCAGCCCGATATAGGAGCTCCAGGCATCCGCCGCCCGGCCATAGTGCCGCAGGCTTTCATTAAGCCGCCCCATGCGTTCCAGCACAACCTTGGTGCGGGCGTCGTCGTCCGCGAATTCCGCCAGCATGACCTCCAGATATTCCAGAGTGGCGCGGGCTTCCGGATTGGCGGAATTAACCACGCTCAACAACTGCTGCCAGGCCTCCCAGCGCTGGTCCGGATTTCGCTCCTCGCGCAGATAGCGTTCCAGCAGGCGTTCGGCCAGAGGCCAGTTGCGCTCGGCCATTGCCGCGCGCGCCGCGCCGAGGTCGTCAGTCAGCAACGCATCTTGTTCGCAACCGGTCGCCAGGCAGGCCCAAAGAGCCAGAGCCGCCAGCAACAGGCATGAACGCGGGCGCGGTTTAGTCCTCATCACCATCCTGATTCGGTTCCGGGTCCGGCTTCGAGCCACGGCCGTCGGCGGAATCAGAGGCGGAGGCAACGGAAGGCATGCCGTCCGCCTCATCCAGCTCCACGCTGAGATCACGTACGATCTGGCCGCCCTCGTCCACACGGTCAAAGCCCACCACGCGCGCGCCTTCGTCCAGGCGTACCAGCATCACGCCCATGGTGGCCCGGCCCTTGCTGCGCACCTCGTCCACGCCGATGCGCACAATCTTGTTGGCCGAGGTCAGCAGGATCAGGCCGTCGTTATCCCGCACGGGCATGGCGCCCACCACCGGGCCGGTCTTGGCCGTGACCTTGAAGTTAATGATGCCCTTGCCGCCGCGCGACTGCAGGCGGTAAAGGTCCACCCTGGTGCGCTTGCCGTAGCCGTTGGCCGAAATGGACATGATTTCCGTGGTCTGATCCACATCCTTGAGAACCACCCCGGCCACCACACTGTCTTGGCGGCGCAGGGCAATGCCCTTGACCCCAGTGGCCACCCGACCCATGGGCCGGATGTCGCCGCAGGAAAAGCGGATGGCAAAGCCGTCCGCCGTGGCCAGTACAATGTGATTGTCCTCACGGATGGGCCGCACCACCACCAGCTCGTCGTCCTCGCGCAGGCCCACGGCCATGAGTCCGGTTTTACGGCAGCGGGCATAGAGCGAGGCCGAAGAGCGTTTGACCATGCCGCGCCGGGTCACAAAGAGGAAATACTTGTCCTCGGCAAACTCGCGCAGGGCCAGCACCGTGGTGACCCACTCGCCCTCTTCCAGCGGCAGCAGATTGTTAATATGCACGCCCTTGGCCGTGCGGCTGCCCTCGGGCACCTGATGCACCTTGAGCTGGTGCATGCGGCCTTTGTTGGTGAACAGACAGAGGTACTGGTGATTGGTGGTGGTCAGGAATTCCTGCACGTAATCGTCGTCCGAGGTGTGCAGGGCCGCAATGCCCTTGCCGCCGCGCTTCTGCTGCTGGTAATTTTCCAGATTGGTGCGCTTCATGTACCCGCGGCGGGACAGGGTGATGACCACCTCATCGTCCGGGATCAGGTCCTCAATGTCGATGCCGCCCAAGGCCTCAGTGAGCACTTCCGTGCGCCGGGGCGTGACAAACGTTTCCCGGATTTCGCGGATCTCGCGCTTCATCTCGCTGCGCAGCACTTCCGAATTGTCCAGCACGGACTTATAGAATTCGATTTTCTGGAGCAGATCCTTATATTCGGCCAGCAGTTCCTCGCGCTGCAAACCGGTGAGGCGTTGCAGGCGCATGTCCAGAATGGCCCTGGCCTGAATTTCGGACAGCTCGAAGGTTGCCATGAGGCCTTGGCGGGCTTCCTCGGGATTGGCCGATGCGCGGATCAGGGCCACCACTTGGTCGATATGGTCTATGGCGATGCGCAGACCTTCCAGAATATGGGCCCGGGCTTCGGCTTTTTCCAGATCGTAACGGGTACGGCGAATGACCACTTCGCGCCGGTGGTCCACAAAGCAGCTCAGTGCGCTTTTAAGAGTAAGCAGCACCGGCCGGTTGTCCACCACAGCCAGCATATTGATGCCGAAGCTGGATTCCAGGGGCGTGAATTTATACAGGGCATTGACCACAATGTCCGGAATCACGCCGCGCTTGAGGTCAATGACGATGCGGATGCCCTTGCGGTCCGATTCATCGCGCAAATCCGCAATGCCGTCGATCTTGCGGTCATTGACCAGGGCCGCGATTTTTTCCACCAGGCTGGATTTGTTCAGGCCAAAGGGAATTTCCCTGATGACCACGGACTGGAGGCCTTTTTTGCGCTCCTCGATCTCCACCCGGCCGCGCATTTTTACCGTGCCCCGGCCCGTGTGGTAGGCGTCGTACAGTCCCTTGCCCGCGTAGACGAAACCGGCGGTGGGGAAGTCCGGTCCTTTCACGTACTCCATGAGGTCGTCCACGCTGCACTGGGGATTGTCCAGCAGAAGCTGCAGCGCGTCACAGAGTTCGCCCAGGTTGTGCGGCGGAATATTGGTGGCCATACCCACGGCGATGCCCGACGAACCGTTAAGCAGCAGGTTGGGCACCTTGGTGGGCATCACCGAGGGTTCCTGCAGGGTATTGTCGTAGTTTGGCCGGAAATCCACGGTATTCTTGTCCAGGTCGCCCAGGAATTCCTGGGCCAGCCGGGACATGCGCACTTCCGTGTAACGCATTGCCGCCGCAGAGTCGCCGTCGATGGAGCCGAAGTTGCCCTGGCCGTCCACCAGGGGATCGCGCATGGAAAATTCCTGCGCCAGGCGCACCAGGGCGTCATAGACCGCCGAATCGCCATGCGGGTGATATTTACCGATGACGTCGCCGACGATGCGCGCGGACTTCTTGTGCGGGCGGTTGTAATTGTTTGCCAGCTCATACTGGGCGAACATGATCCGCCGGTGCACGGGCTTCAGCCCGTCACGGGCGTCCGGAATGGCGCGCCCGATGATGACCGAAAGGGAGTACTCCAGATAGGACTGGCGGAGTTCTTTTTCTATGTTGATTTGCGGATGCTGTCCGTCTTGCGCTTCAGACACGTTCGCCTCGCGGGTAGAATATCAACCGTGGCCGCCCAACGCGGCAGGGTATAGTGACTACGTCTAAACACCGGTTAATGAAGATTTTTATTCTCTGCCTAGGTCACCGCCAGCGGCTTGCTTGAGCCGTTCACGCGCAGGCAGAGAGCAAAAAGACCAGTAATCAGTGTTTCCCTAGAACAGATTAACTTTGGAATTTGTAAAATTTCAAAGTTGGCATTCTGGCGAAAAACGTGGTTTCCGCCAGAATCCACGCCGCGTTGCGGCGCGCCGCACCCTGTGCGGCGTTAAAACAATTTCAAAGTGAAATTGCTTTAAGTTCCGATAAAAAATCTGCCCCCTGCATAGAGCAGCAGCAACAGCACGCCTTCAGCCATGCACACGCGGCTCACGGCCCGGAACAAAATTCCGGCATGCTCGCCGAAACGCGAAGACATGAAGAGAAATACGACAATATTGCTGAACAATATGGCTATGACCGCTGGAAGGACAAAATTATAAGCCCTGGGCCGGCCCTCCAGACTGACTGTCAAAAAAAGACACATGGCCGCGCAGGTCAGCCAGCCGCCCACAGCGATAAGCCAGGACAACCAGCCTCTGGAGGGTTGTTTGCTGTTTTCCATTCCTATGCGTAGTTCCGTTTTGAGAAGTGTGATCAATGAAAATTTTTGTTTTTGCCGAGGCTGTTAAGCTGCTGGGTGAGCAACGCGGCACAGGGCAAAAAAAACATCAACCGGCACTTCCTTAAATATCCAGCTCCTGTACAGCCAGGGCGTTACGTTCAATGAAATCGCGGCGCGGTTCCACCCTGTCGCCCATCAGTTCCTCAAAGGCGTCGGAGGCGGAAGTGGCATCCTCCACGGAAACCTGCAACAGAATGCGGTTGTCCGGGTTCATGGTGGTCACCCAGAGCTGGTCCGGATTCATTTCGCCCAGGCCCTTGTAGCGCTGGATATTGATGCCCCTGCGGGCTTCGTCCAGCACCATCTGCATGAGCTGAAAGACGTCGTCGGCCGCGGCTTCGCCGTCCTTGCGCCTGAGGGTAAAGGCCAGGCCGCCGCACTCCTCGCGCAGTTCGGTAAAGAGTTGCCAGGTCTGGCGGTACAGGCGGGAGGCGAAAAACTCCATGCCGCGCCGGGTGTGATGGCTACCGGTACTCTCAAAAACCGCGAACAGGCGTTCCTCGTCGTCCTCCTCGCTGCGCTCACGCTCCAAGGTCAGCAAATAGCCGTGCTCATTGAGCCAAGCCGTGAATTCGCTGTCCTGGTCCTCCAGCATGGAGGCTTCCGCACGCACGGGATAGGTGGTCAGCGCCAGGAAAAGGTCGCGCGGGGTACCCGCCCCTTCGGCGTCAGTCACGCGCATCTCCAGCTTTTCAATACGCCGCATGAGGCTGATCAAGGCTTTGCCGCTGAAAGTCTTCCCGTTACGGGCCACGATGCTGACGTCCTCACTGACCCGGGAGAGCAGAAAATCGTTGAGCTCCGCGTCGTCCTTGATGAACTTCTCCATGCGTGAGTTGTGCACGCGGTAGAGCGGCGGCTGGGCGATATACACAAAGCCCTTTTCCACCATTTCCTGATACTGGCGGAAAAAGAAGGTCAGCAACAGGGTGCGGATATGCGCGCCGTCCACGTCGGCATCGGTCATGATGATGATCTTGTGGTAACGCAGTTTTTCCAGGTCCGTGTCATCCTGAATGCCCGCGCCCATGGCTGTGATCAGGGCCTTGACTTCCTTGTTGGCCAGCATCCGGTCAAAACGGGTGCGCTCGGTGTTCAGAATCTTGCCGCGCAGGGGCAGGATAGCCTGATTTTTGGGATTGCGTCCCTGTTTGGCCGAACCGCCTGCGGAATCGCCCTCCACGATAAAGAGTTCCGATTCCACGGGGTCTTTGCTCTGGCAGTCGGCCAGCTTGCCCGGCAGGGCGTTGTCCGACAGAGCCCCCTTGCGCCGCACCAATTCCTTGGCCCGGCGGGCCGCGTCGCGGGCCCGGGCCGCATCCACGGCCTTCTCGATAATCAGCCGGATGTCCTTGGGATTTTCCTCAAAATAGACGTTCAGGCGGTCATAGACCACCCCGGCCACCAGACCGGCCACCTCGCTGTTGCCCAGTTTGGTCTTGGTCTGGCCCTCAAACTGCGGCTGAGGCAGCTTGACGCTGATCACCGCCGTGAGGCCCTCGCGCACGTCGTCGCCGGACAGGGCGGTATTTTTCAGCTTCTTGACCAGATCCTGCTGGCCCTTGATATAGCCGTTGATGGCGCGGGTCAGGGCTGTGCGGAAGCCCACTAGGTGGGTGCCCCCTTCCTTGGTGCGGATATTGTTGGCAAAGGTAAGGATGTTTTCCTTGTACCCGGCGTTGTACTGCAGGGCGAAATCCACGGTGACGCTGTCCACCATGCCTTCACCGAAAATAATCGAATGGATGCCCTGCTCGCCGGAATTGAGATCCGCCACAAACTGACGAATGCCGCCCTCGGCGTGAAAAACATGGGTTTCGCCGATGCGCTCGTCAATGCACTCGATGATCAGGCCCTTGTTCAGGTAGGCCAGTTCCTCAAAGCGCTTTTTCAGCGTTTCATAGGAAAATTCGAGGACCTCGAAAATTTCCTCGTCCGGCCGGAAACGCACGGTGGTGCCGTGGCCTTCCACATCCTCGCCGATGACGGCCAGCTGGTCCTGCGGCACGCCGCGCGCGTAGTGCTGGCGATAGCGCTTGCCATCGCGGCGCACCGTGACAGTCAGTTCCTCGGACAGGGCATTGACGCAGGACACGCCCACGCCGTGCAGACCGCCGGACACCTTGTAGCTCGTATTGTCGAACTTGCCGCCGGCGTGCAGCTTGGTCATGACCACCTGCACGGCGGGCACGCCTTCCTTGGGATGGATATCCACCGGGATGCCGCGCCCGTCGTCGCGCACGGTCACGGAATTGTCCGCATGCAGGATCACCGTGATCCGCGAACAATAGCCGGCCATGGCTTCGTCAATGGAGTTGTCCACCACTTCATAGACCAGATGATGCAGGCCGCGCCCGTCCGTGGAACCGATATACATGGCCGGGCGCTTGCGCACGGCGGAAAGGCCTTCCAGAATGGTGATGGAAGAGGCGTTGTAGCCGCCGTTGCCGGAGGTTTCAGGAACCATCAGTATTTCCTTGTCTTGAGCTCAATATTGCCGTGTGCTTTGTCGGAAAGCCCTAGGGGGCTGCTTTAAACGTCTTCTTCGCTGTAATAGGTGGTCTCGGAAACCTTCATGGGCATGATGATCACCGTGTAGTCCGGGTCTTCCGGTCCCCGGATGCCGCAGGGACCCTCCGTTCCGGTGAGCAACATGTCGATCTTGGCGGAAACGAAATGTCCGAGCACGTCCAGTAGATTGCGGGTGGGGAAGGCTATACGGGCAATGTCGCCCTTGTAGGCCACTTCCAGGCTTTCCGAGGCCGAACCCACGTCCTGGCCCTGGGCGGACAGACGGGCTTCGTTTGCAGAAAGATCCATATAGGTGCAACGGTCGCTCTCGGTATTGAAGATCAGAATACGGCCCAGAGCGTCCATTCCTTCCTTGCGATCCAGGGTCATGGAGTTGACGCCTTCGTCCGCGAGCTTGCCCATAAAGATATTGTAGTCCGGATATTCGTAGGCCGCGCGGGGCAGGCTGAGAGTTTCGGCCCCGTCCAGGCTGCGCAGGTAAAGGCGCTTATCCGTAATATTAAGTTCGATTTCGTCCGCGCCCAGCCATTTTTTGATATCCTGGAGATATTTCTTCTGAATCAGCATGCCTTCGGCGGGCAGGCGCGCGGCCAGATCGTCATGGGTGAAGGAAACCAGGGCGAACTGATGGCCGTTGAGGCCGCAGACGTCGATATGCCCGTTTTCGCCCGGCTTCATGCACAGGCAGGCAATGGCGTCCATGGCATCATCGTCGCTGATGCAGAAGGCCACCTTGTCCAGCACGTCCTGCAGAAAGTCGCCGGACCAAGTCACCGCGTTTTCAACGGGAAATTCCGAAAAATTCTGGAACCACTCGGAACCGCTCACCGGCAGTTTGTACACCCGGCGTCCCTGTTCCAGCAGCAGATTGCCCGAGGCCTCGTCCAAGGTGAGATTGAGCACGCCCGTGGGCAACTGGCGTACCAAATCCACAAAAGCCCGGCCCTGTACGCCGATGAGACCCGGCTGGCTGACTTCAGCCGGGTAACGGCCCGTGAATTCAATGTTGGCGTCCGTGGACATGACCGCCAGACTACCCTCCTCGGCCTTGAGCCAGATGGAGCGAAGATAGGCGGCGCCGGCTTTGGCCGGAATGATGGCGGCGGCTTTCTGCAGGCCTTCGATGATCTGCTCTTTGTTTACAGTAAGTTTCATATGCTTTCCTTGAATATTATTAAGGTCTGTTCCTTTGTGCGCAACTCATAAAACTCTTTGAAATATTTTACTTTTTTATGATCAGCATAATGCCCGGACAAGGAACGGCGCGCACATTTTTCAATGTGGGCAGGCCGGAAGGGCCGCTTACAGGGCCGTTGTTTCCAATTGCGTCACCAGACGCTGCACATCTTTGTCACTAACCAGCAATTTCTTAATCTTTTTAATGGCATGGATGACCGTACTGTGGTCTTTTCCGCCAAAGGCCCGGCCCAGCTCCGGGTAGGACAAACCCAGCTTCTGGCGGCAGAGGTACATGGCCACCTGCCGGGCCAGGACCAGATCAGGCCTGCGTTTGCCGCCCAGAATGTCTTCAGGCCGCAGGTTCAGGCCTCGGGCCACTTCGCCCAGAATTTCCCGGCAGCCGGGCGGTCTGTCCGCTCCGCCGGTGCGCACGATGTTTTCCAGGTCCGCCGGGGTCAGATTTCTGCCGTGCACGGCGGCAAAGGCCGCCACTTTCAGAAGCAGGCCCTGGAGCAGGCGGAACTGGGCGCAACGCTGCGCCAGATAGAGCAGCTGGTCGCGCCCCAGATTCAGCCGTCTCTCCTTGCAGAGAGCCTGCAAATAACGCAGGCGCACATCCAGGTCCGGTTCCAGCAGCTCCACCACCAAGCCGCTCTCCAGGCGGGAACGCAGGCGCTCGTCCAGATCCTTCAGGGCCTGGGCCGGCCCTGCGTGGGCGAAGACCATCTGACGCGGCCCGTCGCTCAACCCGTACTCCATTCCGACCGGAGTCGGAACATCCGCATTTTGCCGGGGAGCCGGGGGACAGGCGTCCATGCAGGCGATCAGTTTTTGCTGCCAGGCCGCCTGCCCGGCCAGATCCTGCAGATCGTCCAGCAACAGGGCGTCGCACTGTTGCCAGAACAATTCCGGACGGCGTGCCCAGGGCGTGTCTTCGACGCAGAAGCGCGCGGCATTCTGACAGATGATCCGTCTGGAAGCTGTTTTTCCGGAGCCGCGCCGCGCGAAAGACCCGGCCAGAGCCCGCAGCAAATGGGTTTTACCCGTACCGCTGCGCCCGCAGAGCAAAAAGGGGTTGTAGGCCTCGCCCACATCGCTTTCCGCAATTTCCTTGGCTGCGGCCAGAGGAAAGGCGTTTTTGGCGTTGCTGATAAATGAGGCGAAATTGTCTTCCGCGTTACGCGCGTCGTCCGGCCCGGCCTGCGGCTCGCCCTCTGAACCTTCCCGGCCGGAAGAGGCCTGAGGAGCGCTGATCTGGGGGAATGGCCCGCAGTGTTCGTAAACCACGCGCGGCAGGCTCTTGTCCGTAAAATGGCGGCTGAGGGCCTCTTCAAAGACGTTGCGTTTATGGCGCGAGAACCAGGCGGCGAAATACGTATGGGGAAAAACAACCCGCAACGTATCGTCCTCCTGCCGGAGGGTCAGACATTCGAACCAGGCTTCCGCTTCCTGTGTGCCGTCCTGGTTCAGTATGTGCCGCAATTCATTTTTCAGCATGACGTCGCGCCGTCGGCGCCTGCGCGCCGGCCTGTGGATAAGCTCCCGGGCCGCGCGCTGCCGGGCGCGGACAAGGCCTTGAGCCTTTCTTCCGTCGTATGGAAACAAAGTGTCTTTGTACCATAAAAACTTTGCTGAAACAAGTCTTGCCCGTAGGCCCGCGCAGCCTGTGGACAATTGTGGATAGGGTGCGTACAAGGCGCGCATCGGATGAAAAAAGGAAGAATCCGATCATCTCAAAGCCTTGCTCCGCCAGCCGCGCGGGTCAACTGGACAAGGCCCTGAGGGCCGGATATAGTTATTAAATGGAGTTGCCGATGAAACGACTCTGGCTGGTGGGAGTTTTTTTTATTTTTCTGGTGGGCGGCGTGCTGGTACAGCATGCCGGCAGAACCGGCTTTACGCCCGATGCCTCGTCCGAACAGGCGGCTGAACAGGTCTCGGAACAATCGACGCAGAGAACGGGCCGAGAGGCGCAACAGGATCAGAAGGTCCGGCAAGACCCAAGCGCGGATGCAAGCGGACAACAGATGTCGTCTGTTCCGCCCGCGCGGCCCGGTCCGCCGCAGGCGGATAAAAACGGGACGGGCACAGCTGTTTCTGAAGAGGCCGGGCGTGCGCCCGAGGCTGTGGCCGTTCAGACTTCCGCTTCTGATCCCACCGATCGGTCCCGGCTTCCAGAGGCCCAGCCGGATGTTTCCGACAGCGTTTCCGGTAAGGAGACCTCCCTGCCGCCGGACACGGCCGTGCCCGGTGCGGAGTCGTCTGCGCAAGCGCCTTCCACGGGCTTGATCGAAGAGGCGCGGCCCGATGGCGCCCCTGGTGAGGAAGTGGTCAAAGGCACGGTGGAAAAGGGCGACACCATCAGTAAAATTTTGGAAAATACGGGCAGCGAAGGCATCTACCAGTATATCAGCGCGGCTCGCCAGGTGTTTTCCATGCGTTCCTTCCGCGAGGGCCAGCCCTATGTGATAGTCACAGACTCGGCTTCGGGCCGGGTCAAGCGTTTTGAGTACGAAATCGACAGTCGCCGCCGTCTGGTGGTGGAGGGCGTCGAAGAGCCCGTGGCCAGGGTGGAGGCCATTGAATACGTCACCCTGCTCAGCACGGTGGAAGCCACCATCAGCGACAATCTCTTCCAGGCCGTGGCCGATGTGGGCGAAAGCCCGCAAATGGCGCTGCAACTGGCTGACCTTTTCGGCGCGGAAATCAACTTTATCCGTGATCTGCAGGAGGGCGACAGTTTTTCCGTGCTGGTGGAGAAACGCTATCGCGAGGGAGAATATAAAGGCTACGGCCGCGTTCTGGCCGCGCATTTCACCAATAAGGGCAAAACGTTCGAGGCCTATCTTTTCCGGGACGGTTCTGGCCGGGCCCAGTATTACAACCGCAAGGGCGAAAACCTGCGTAAAACGTTGTTACAGGCTCCCCTGGCCTTTACCCGTGTGACTTCCCGCTTCACGTCGAGCCGCAAGCACCCTATTCTGGGCTACAGCCGCCCGCATATGGGAGTGGATTACGGCGCGCCCACCGGCACGCCGGTCAAGGCCGTGGGCGAAGGCGTGGTCACCAAAAGAAGCTGGGGCGGCGGTTACGGCAACCAGATCATCGTCAAGCACGTGGCCGGGCTGGAATCCATGTATTCGCACCTTTCCGGCTATGCCCGGGGTCTGCGCCAGGGCCAGCGCGTGCGCCAGGGCCAGGTTATCGGCTTTGTGGGCAGCACGGGTTTGTCCACCGGGCCGCATCTGGATTTCCGCCTGCGCCAGAACGGCAAGTTCATCAATCCCACCAAGGCCATCAATCCGCGCGGCGAGCCGGTTTCCGCCAGGCACATGGCTGCCTTTGAAAAAGTCGTGGCCGAAGAACTGGCTTATCTGAAAGACCGCAAGCCCCTGGCCGAGTATACGGTGGACAGCGTGGTGCCGGAAAATGCCGTGCTTACCGACAATGCGCCGGATGCGGAAAAGGAGAAAAAGCCGGAACCCAAAAAACGCCGCCGTCGGAGCTAGACTTTTCGGAATACGGCCTTCCAGAACAATTCACGTTTGAAATATTATACTTTTCAAACGCAACATGTTGTAGTTTGGGGAGAAGACATCTTCGGCAACGCAGGCAGGCGTCATGCCGGGCAATGTCCGTATCCGGCCGGACCGCTTCATGAAAGAAGCGGGGGAGGGCCGTATGATCTTCTTTGATCCCATATCCCAGGGTCTTTCCGTGGTGCAGGATACGCCGCCCGGCGACGCGCTGGTGATTTCCTACACGCCGTCCGTAGTCAGCGACAGCACGGCCGCCGCCGCGCAACTGGCCGACGCGGCTAGTGCGGCTTCCTTCATGCAGGATCAGTGGCGGGCCGCGGCGGAAAATATGCAGGATATGGGCAATGTGGTCAGCGCATACGGTTAACGCATTTCAACTTTGAAAATGTTGAATGCCCTGACGGCCGCGAGAGCGGACGTCCGCGCCTGAAGCCAAGGTGTGACCACGTTCCCGCCGCGTGTCAGCCGCTGGCGGCTTGCTTGCGCCGTTTACGGCGAAGCCGTGTTACGGATCAAGACAGCAACGATAGGGTTGAGGGCAGCGCCAGCTTTGTCGTTCCGGACAGGAATCAACAAAAAATGAGCGTCCCTTGTGGAGGCGTTTTTTTATTTTCTTCCCAGCACCTTGGCCGCAAAGGCCGCCGCGCCGAAGCCGTTGTCGATATTGAGCACGGCCACGCCGGGCACACAAGTGCAGAGCATGGTGGAGAGCGCCGCGAAGCCGTGCGCGCCCACGCCGTAGCCCACCGAAGTGGGCACGGCCAGTACCGGAGCGGGGGTAAGGCCCGCCAGCACGCCGGGCAGGGCTCCTTCCATGCCGGCCACGGCGATGATCACCCGTGCTTCGTGCAGGGCCCGCAGATGCGGGCTCAGACGGTGCAGCCCGGCCACGCCCACATCCGTGACGCAACCGCAGTCACAACCCCAGAACGCCAGCGCGCCGAAGGCTTCCAAGGCCACGGCCATGTCCGCGGCTCCGGCGGAAACCACCAGGGCCGCGCCGGATTGCGGCCAGGGCGGGGTCATCTGTTGTTCCAGCTGTTCCGGGCCGCCCAAGGAAAACAGCCCGGCTTCAGGCCAGTGCAGGCCCGCCGGAAACATGTTGCGCAGCAGCCCGGCCTGCGCCCGGCTGACGCGGCTGACCAGTACCGGCCCGTGGCGGGAAAGGCCATCCACGGCGGCCAGCAGGGTCTCGTCGCTCTTGCCCTGGGCAAAGATGACTTCTCCCAGCCCGCTGCGCAGTTCGCGTTGCGGGTCCAGATTCAGGCCGTGCAAGGCATCTTGCGCGGTTTCAAAACTCAATTGATCCAAGGCCTTGTCCGTCGAAAGACCGCCCTCAGCCACCAGGGTCAGAATATGCCTGATTACGCTTTTCTGCATGCGGCCTGTATACGTCAGGTCGGAGGCGTTGTCAGCTTTTTCCCAGTAATTAGGCCGTATTCAGGCCGTGCTGTTGCATTGTGGCACGCGACACGGTACAAAAAGGCCCATGTCGACCCGTCGTCTGCTTTTTCTCGCGCCGGCCCAGGCCATTACCGGCATTTTCCCGCCTCTGCGGGATGCCGGCTATGAGCTGGGCATTGCCGAAAATCTCAAAGGGGCTTCGGTCTTTATCCGCAAGTCCGGTCCCGGCGTGATTTTCGCGCGGCCTTCCCTTCCCGGCTTCCGGGTGGAGGATCTGCTGGCCGTGAGCGCGGAAGACCCCAATTTCCCGCCGGTCATCGTCACCACCGACAAGGGCAGCCCGGAAGAAGCCGAACGCCTGCTCGGTCTGGGCGCGCGCGACTACTGGCTGGAGCCTCTGGATGTGGAACGGATCATGGCCGTGGCCCGCGAGCCGCGCAAAGCCGCGTCCGTGCCTGCTTCCAGCACCTTTGGCGGACATCGGCCGCAGTATGCCGAAGGCCAGGGCGGCCCGCGCATCGTGGGGCGGCATCCGGCCATTGCCAGGGTCTTGCAGCTGGCCCGGCAGGTGGCGGCTTCCAAGGCCACGGTGCTGATCACCGGCGAGTCGGGCACGGGCAAGGAAATGTTCGCCCGCTATTTGCACGCCATGAGCAAACGCGCGCGCGGTCCCTTTGTGGCCGTGAACTGCGCGGCCCTGCCTGAACATCTGCTGGAAAGCGAATTGTTCGGCCATGAAAAGGGAGCCTTTACCGGAGCCATTGCCCGCAAACTCGGCAAGTTTGAGCTGGCCAGCGGGGGCACCCTGCTGCTGGACGAAATTTCCGAAATGGATCTGGCCCTGCAGGCTAAATTGTTGCGCGTGCTTCAGGAAGGCGAGATCGACCGGGTGGGCGGCGCGGAAACCGTGCGGGTGGATGTGCGCGTGCTTGCCACCACCAACCGCGATCTGGAAGACTGGGTCAAGCAGGGCAAATTCCGTCAGGATCTGTATTTCCGGCTCAATGTCATTCCCCTGCGCCTGCCCTCCCTGCGCGAACGCGGCGACGACGTGCTGGAACTGGCCCGCTTTTTCGTGGACCTGTATGTGCGCGAATATAAACTGCCGCCCGTATCCCTGTCCGAAGCCGCTGTGAGCTGGCTGAAAAATTACGATTTTCCCGGCAACGTGCGCGAGCTGCAAAACCTTATGGAGCGCGCCGTACTGCTGGCCAACGGCCGTCCGGTGGAGCCCTGCCATTTTCTGCTGGAAAACGAGGCTTGGCCCCTGTTTGAGGAAGACAGCCTCCCGGAGGACGGGAGCGTTGAAACCGCCGGGCCCTCCGCCGCCTCCGCGGCGCCGGTGGCTACCACCGCCGCATCTGTTCCGGCAGGCTCCAATACCCCGGCGGAGCCGTTTGCCGGGCCGGTAATTCCGCTGCACGAAATGGAGCGGATCATGATCATCAAGGGCCTGGAAGCCACCTCCGGCAACCGCACCCAGGCCGCCGAACTGTTGGGCATCTCGGTGCGGACCCTGCGCAACAAGCTCAATGAATACCGTTCCCTGGGCCATCCCGTGGACTGACGGGGCGTTTGCCTCCGTTACGGGAGGCAGCCGTCACGCCCTGGGGGTCACTTTTCCGTAGGGCCAGTTGACGGCCTTCAGTTCCCAACTGCTCAGACGCTCAAGCCGCACTCCGCCCTCAATCGTAAAAAAATCGACACATTTTCCCATGCCGTCAAAATAGAATCTGCTGCTCAGGCTGTGGCAGCCCTCTGTTTGACCGTTGCCCACAAAGACTTCCACCGATGTGTGGTCAATATAGACACGCAGCGTATGTCTTTCGCGGTAGTAAATGAGCCCGTTGAGGGCGTTCATCCAGCCGCTGGGCGGCGCCGGATGGAATGCCGGGTGTCGGCGTAGCCGCTGTCCCCGGTATTGGCAAAGACCGCCTCCGAAGCGCGCCTGACGCGCATTTTATGTGGAGATATCTTGCCGACGACTTTATACGGGCTCATTAACAATGCTCCGGTGGACTCCGGACGCATTAGCGCGATGTAAGCTTGCCGTGGATGATCAAGACGAGAAGCGCTCCCAGTACGGCCACAAAAAAGCTCGGCAGGTTAAATCCGGTTACTTTGCCGAAACCAAGCCATGTGCCGATGAATCCGCCGACACATGCGCCGACGATTCCTAACAGGGATGTCACAATAAAGCCGCGTTCAAGACGTCCCGGCAAAATGAATTTCGCAATGGCGCCAGCGACTAAGCCAAAAATAATCCAGGATATAATGCCCATTTTATTGTCCTTCTTTTTTTTGTCACGTAATGATATAGAGGTTTCCGAATTTTTTTCCTTCAGCGTCCGTATCTTCGTTCCATTCAGCAAAGAAAATATCTTTGCATGAATCACAGCCGTTTTTATTCAATTCCTGTTTCAGCCATTCCTCATCTTTTTCGATCAGCTTCATGGCATTTTCATCGATAACGCCGTTGCTTACAAGAATAATTGCCCTTTTGGGTTCATCCTTTTTCTGGATGGTGACCTGACCGTTGGGTTCAAGCTGCGCATTCCATATGTCATGGAGTGAATGAATGCCCTGCATTCGCGCCAGGGTCGCAAAGTCGGCAATATCAAGTCCGGCCTGTTGAAATTTGTCCTGCAGATATTCTCCCTTGATCACAATAGGAGTGGGCGAGCCCACAATCATTTTTCGCCCGGATTCGGTATGCATGCGCAATGAATTGACGGAGATCACAAGAATCTCCCACAGCGCCAGCACGATGATGAATTTTATGATGTGAATGTCCGGATTATAAATAACGCCGCCGATAATGCCGCCCAGCACAAAGTTGCCGATGAGGTCCACAGGCGTCATCTGCGTCAGTTGGCCGCGATTGGTCGTCCGCAATAACAGAATAAAAGCGGTCAAGCCCACGGCCAGTTTTACGGCGATGTTTCCGTATACAACAAGTGAATCCATTATGGCCTGATCCATCTGAATCTCCGGGAAATTTTTTATCTGAAAACTGCCTGAACACGCCTGCGTCAGAGCCGGTTATGTTCTGAAGCTCCCCAAGAAAACGGCATATTTTTAGTCTGTCCTCACGCCGATCAGGCTGGGTGGTCAAAAAAAGACTATAATTTCTATATAATGTATCCTGTAGGAGAGAAAGCAAGTAGCTGCCGCGACCGCATGGAGAATATCGGCGTTTTCGAATCGCATTTGTCCGGTGGGAGGGGCCCGGAGGAGAAAATGCGCGGGGCAAGAGGGGCCTGTTGATGTAGCTTTGTAAAAAACAACGGCCGGTTTCCGTATTATGCGGAAACCGGCCTGCTGTTGAGGGATGTTCCCCCTCAGCTTCCAATTCGGCGGGAAGGCCTGGCGTCAGTCAAAGATGGCGCAGGAACCGGCCGCCAGTTTTTCGTACAGCCAGTTGAAATCCAGCTTGCCGGTTTTTTCAATGGATTTGAGCTTACACAAGCCGGTATCCCGGATGGCGCGGGCCTGTATGGCCGCGGATTCAGCTTCGTCCCGGCTGACGGCCACAATGCCGTCGCCGTCGGCCACCAGTATGTCGCCCGGCCTGATTACCGCATTGCCCATGGCAATGGGCGCGTTGATTTCGCCGCAGCCGTCCTTGTACGGACCGTTGGGTGAAACCGCGCGGGCGTAGACCGGAAAGTCCATGGCCCGCAGGGCGTCCGCGTCCCGCACCGCCCCGTCCACCACAAAACCGGCCAGGCCCCGCTTGCGGGCCAGAGCGGCCATGATCTCGCCGCACACGGCGCGGTCTTCGTACCCGTCGCAGGCCACAGCCAGCACATCGCCGGGCCGGGCATTATCCACAGCGTAGTAGAGCAACAGGTTTTCACCGGCGGGCAGATTGACCGTGTAGGCCGTGCCCAGCAGGCGCGCGACGCCCAGAGGCTTGATGGCCGAGGGCAGGGCGGCGTTGCGGCCCAGGGCGTCGCAGATGTCGGCCACGGCCAGGTCCCGGAAGCATTGCAGCAGCAAAGAATCCGGGCGTTCGATATGTTGTCTGATCCTATAGCGTGCGCTGTTCATGGATTTACCCGATTAAAAGAAAAAGGTTGCATTGGCATTAGTTATGAGTGCGATGCGGGCCTCTGGCTCAGCGGTAAGCCAGTCGGACAGGGTAACTTGCAGGTTGCCTTTGTTCAGCAGGCAGGAGGCGAGATCCTCTTGGGAAAGAGCGGTATGTAATACTATCTCGTGTGTGGCCGCTACCCGTGAAAAAAGATATGCCTTGTGAGCGCCCATCCTGAATGTCTGATTTTCAAAATCCCGCAGTAACGATGCATGATCCGAGAAGTTCCGGGCATACTCCAGATAGCGCTCGTCCCCGATGCCTTGTGCGCATTCCGCAACCAGCAGTATTTTTCCATTCTTACCCGCGCAGCGGCGGGCGGCATCCAGCGCCTTCTGGGCCTGATACAAACAGATGTCTTTGGGACTGCCGCCACAGGAAGCAATGACAATATCGAATGTCTCCCGTAGTTCCATGCCGTAAAGCTCACGTGTTTTCCTGGCCGCAGAACGCAGGATGGTCGGTGGATCACCCACAAAAAGCGCTGCAATATTTTTCTGTGCGTCCAGGGAGACATTGACGGCAAGTTTTACTCCGGCAATGCGTCCCGCTTCATTGAGATCAATACGGACGGGATTTTCTTCAAGGTTTCCGGCAAAAGCGCAAGGCTCTTTAAGCATGGAATGATTTTTTTCAATCATGGTCGCTGAGGCGCACCCCACGACGACGCCCTTGGCCCCACCTGTAAAGCCCACAAACTGGTGGGCGTCCACCATGCCCATGACGATCTTCAATTCCGCTCTGGCATAGGCCGCGTTGATTTCCACAGGGGTTCCTCTGGCGGTTGTACCGAGGCGGATCATTTCCGATTTCCGGGCGTCATGGCTGACGACTCGGCAACCGTAAAGATCGTCGGGCAGAATACGCTTGAGCTGTGCGGCATCCGGGGGCTCATGCAGACCGCCGCCTACCACGACGCATACGTGGTCCGGCAGGAGAGCAGGCCAGATTTTGAAAATTTTTTTAAGTAGGGGTGGGAGAAGCAAGCTGGTAGGAAAAGGCCGGGTTTCGTCCGGAACGGCAATGGCGACCGAGGCGGGCGCGGGGAAGTCTTCCAGGCGCGGACAGCCTTCCGGAGCGTCAAGAGCTCGCTCAAAAACGCCGAGGGGATTAACCAGGGACGGAATATGTCGTGGTTCAAAAACCGTGACGGAAGTGTCGTCCGGAAGGTCAAAAGAAAGGTTGCCCTTTCCGTATTTCACAGTATGACGCATAGCGTGAATTCCGTATGAGGTTCAGAATAAAAAACCTGCGGGCGTCGGTACATTGAGCAGCTTGGTAAAGCTGAACCAGACGGACAGACTGAAGAAAAGGCTGTACAGCAGTCCGGCAACGGCAAGGCGTCCCAGGCCCCGACTTTTGTCTCCCAGCAGCAGGGAGGAACAGAATATGAACAGCGTCGTACTGCTGAAAAAGCCCAGAGTACCGATCAGTGCGGCGTAGATGGCCGCCATCGCGGCGATATATCCAACTTTTCTCCAGGCGACGTGTTCCGCGTCTGTGGGGGATTCCCCGCGTCGTTTATACAGACCCTTGCCCACAAACCATAGTCCACCCACAGCGATAATGAGTATCAGACTTTCCGGAAATATGCGGCTTACGCCCGTGAGTCCTCCATACTGCAGGCCGAAAGCCGCGCTGATCGCCAGAAAACTCGCGCCGCACAAAATATCCGAGATACTTTTACGCATGGTTTTTCTCCTGGGGGTCAGTCTGTTTTTTCTTCAACCGTAGCAGCCAAGGAGTCGCGAAGGAGAGCAACAATGCCGCGATCAGTACTTTGCTGATGCTGCCGCCAAGCATGACAGCCGGGAGTCCGCCATCAACGGAATGGGCAAGATCGAGACATTTGCCGAGATTTTCTTCAATCATGGGCCCCAAGATCACGCCCAAGGCCATGGCTCCGGTATCCATGCCCAGTTTGCCGCCGAAAAAGCCCACGAAACCGAAGACTAGAACGATCCAGATATCCACAAGACTGTTGGAGATGGCATAGGCCCCGATGTAGGACAGCACGACAATACCGATGGCCACAAAAGTCAGTCGGATATTGAGCAGCTTGGCCATGCAGCGGCAGAGAACGAAACCGATCGGGATCATCAGCAGGTTCACCAGAAATTGCGAAAAAATGAAGGTATAGGCCAGTTCACCGGTGGCGGTGAAAATTTTGAAACCCGGCTGGATACCATGGGCCATGAGCGCGCCGAGGATCACTGCGGCCACTGCGCTGCCCGGAATGCCCAGAGTCAGCATGGGAATCAGCGAACCGCCGATGACCGCGTTGTTGGCGCTTTCCGAGGCGGCCACGCCTTCAATGCTGCCCTTGCCGTAGATAGAGGGGTCCCTAGCCCAGCGTTTGGATTCATTATAGGCGATGATAGAGGCGATTTCACCGCCCGCGCCCGGCAGCATACCCACCCAGGTGCCGATGATGGAGGAGCGTAGCAATACTTTTTTGCAGCGGGTGGCGAGATAACCGGCCACGCGGCCGAAAGTGCCCCTACGGGGGTGGTACGCGGCCACGAAGGTTCTATCCGTACCGATAAGATAGAGCACCTGGGAAAAAGAAAACAGACCGATCATACAGGGAATGACTGATACCCCCTGTACCAGGCCGTATATGTCAAAGGTAAAGCGAGGGATGCCCGTGTTGGGATCAAGGCCGATGGTGGACACCAGCAGACCGATGGCACCGGAGACAATGCCCTTGCCCATGTTCTCGGGCGTCATGACCGCGATGGTGCTTAGCCCGAAAAGACAAAGCCAGAAGTTTTCCGGTCCGCCGAAGTTCAGGGCGAAGCGGGCCAGCGCGCCCGCCAGAAACAGAAGGAAAAAGGTGCCGATGATGCCGCCGAAGGCTGAGGAAAGCAGGGAGGTATAGAGAGCCGTATCCGCTTGGCCATTCTTGCAGAGAGGCCAGCCATCGAAGGTGGTGGCCACGGAAGAGGGCGTGCCTGGCGTACAGATCAAAATGGCCGAATTGGCTCCGCCGTATATGGCTCCAGCATAGATGGCACCCAGCATCACGAGTCCATGCGTGGGGGTCATGGCAAAGGTGGCCGGTACCATCAGCGCCACGCCCATGGTCGCGGAAAGGCCCGGCAGGGCACCGATGACGATGCCGCCGGTCAGGCCGGCGATCATCAGAAAAAGGTTCAGGGGGTCAACAAGATTTTGCAGGGAGGGAAGAATAAATTCAGTCATCCGCGACTCCTGTACGGGAGGGAATCAGCCCATGGGACGGACTAGCCAATGTCCCTAGAAGACGGCGGGGCTGGACTTCCCTGCCCCGCCATATCCGACCACTCTATTTCTTCGGAATCAGTCCTGCTTCCTCAAGCGTCTTTTTTTCACGGGCCTGCAGGGAATCGATATAGGTGGTGAGTGCCTCGCCATCCATATATTCCGCCGGTTGGCCGGCCTTTTTCATGTCACTCAGATAATCGGGGTCCTCACAGATCCGCTTGAAGGTTTTACGCAGCCAAGCCAGCTTTTCGGCCGGGATATCCTTAGGGGCGGCAAAGGTGCGCCGGATATCGGAGACAATATCAATGCCCTGTTCCTTGAAGGTGGGCACGTCTGGCAGAAAGCTGTTGCGTTTTTCTGCAGCCACGTTGAGTACGCGGAATTCATCAATTGAGCGCATTACGTCATTGATATTGCCGAAAATGAGATCCACTTCGCCGCCGAGCAGGGCCGCGTTCTGGTCGGCCGCTCCTTTGTAGAACACGCGGCTGAGTTTGGCGTCGGGAAGTTTTTTGTTGAAGTCCAGAAACATAAGGTGATGTCCGCTCAAAGGGCCGACCAGTCCGACCTTGAGCTTACCGGGCTTGGCCTTCGCCGCATCCAGAATTTGTTGAAAAGTTTTGTAGGGGCTTGTTTTGAGCACGGCCACGCATTGGGGGTCGTTAACCACCTGGGCGATGAATTTAAAGCTTTCTGGGTTGAACTGGGCGTTCTGCGCCAGAGATTGCAACACGAGATGGGGCACATTCAGGCCGCCGATGGTATAGCCGTCCGACGCGCTACGGGCGAGTTCCGTGGAGCCCAGAATGCCGCCTGCGCCGGGCTTGTAGACGAATACCCAAGGCTGTTTCACATATTTATCCCAGTATTTCTGCATGATCCGGGCCTGCACGTCGCTGGAGCCGCCAGCGGTAAAGACGATAATCATGTTCAAGGGTTTTTCGGGATAGGCGGCGGCAACTGGAAAAGAGGCCACCAGGGTCAGCATCAGAGCCACGAGAAAAAGAGCCGATGTTTTTGCCATCTTCATCTGAGTCTCCTTGTGCTTAGATAGTGTAATTGGGAAATCTTGTTTGACGGTGGAGTCTGAAGGACTCGTGTTCCGTCACCACCACTTGATGCGTTCAGTGACGTAATCGCGGATCTTGACGAATTCCGGGTCGTCATACTGCCTGGGGCGCGGCAGATCCACGATGACTTCTTCTTTGATGGTCGAAGGCTTGGGGGAGAGAATTAAAATCCTTTCGGCTAGGTACACGGCCTCCTCGATATTGTGGGTAATGAAGGCCACCGTGCTGCCCAATTCTTTCCAGATGCGCATGAGTTCGTCTTCCAGATAATAGCGTAATTTTACATCCAGCTGGCCGTAAGGCTCGTCCATAAGCAGGAGATCGGGATTAATGGCGAAATTGCGGGCGATGACGACTCGTTGCTCCATGCTGGCGGAAAGTTGTTGGGGATAATAGGTGCGGTATCTGGCAAGGCCCACGATGTCGAGCATCCGCTCTACACGTTTTTCAATTTCCACTTCTGGCAATCGCTTAATGCGCAGACCGAAGCGAATGTTATCCTCCACGGTGAGCCAGGGAATGGCCGAAACTTCCTGAAATACAAAGGCGATGTTGTGGATTTTCGGATCCGCCGGTTTACCGTCCACCATGATGGAGCCGTTGGTGATGGGGATGAAGCGGGAAAGGCAGTTCAGAAAAGTGGTTTTGCCGCAGCCGGTGGGGCCTACGATGCAAAGCATTTCGCCTTTGTAGATATCGAAATTGATGTCGTCGAGCACCAGCAATTCGTCATAGCATTTGGTAAGATTGGTCACCGAAACCTTGACTTCCCGGCCCTCGGCGTAAGTTTCCTTGTCTCCGAAGTGCATGATCGTCCTCCTAGAGTATTTTGCGCTTGAAATTATCGCGTAACAGTGAAGTACATTCGCCTTACGATAATTTCGCGGTGCGGATTTCCATGGAAAATCCGCACAGAGCGTTGCGATGTTTTCAATATCAAAACGCTCTAGAGCACCAGGTCGGTGTCTTCGGATATTTGTTTGCGCAGGGTCAGGAAATCCGGATGCGTATAAGCACGTGGCGAGGGAATATCTATGCTGTATTCGGTCTTGACCCGGCCCGGCAGAGCGGACATGACCACCACTCGATCCCCCAGATAAATGGCTTCTTCAATATTATTGGTCACAAAACAGACCGTACGTTTTTCCTTTTCCCAGATGGTCCGCAATTCCTGTTCCATGGCGTAGCGAGTCTGGGCATCCAGCGCTCCGAACGGTTCGTCCATAAGCAGGATGTCCGGATCATTGGCATAGGCCCTGGCAATGCCCACGCGCTGTTTCATGCCTCCGGAAAGCTGGGCCGGGTAGGCTTTTTCAAAACCGGTCAGCCCCACAAGCTCAATGTAGCGCCGGGCCACGGCCAGACGTTCCTTCACGGGCACGCCGCGCACAGCCAGGCCGAAGGCCACATTGTGTTCCACTGTTTTCCAGGGAAAAAGCGCATAGCGTTGGAAGACCATTCCGCGATCCGGTCCCGGCCCGTTGATGATCTTGCCGCTTATGCGGATTTCTCCGGCCGTGGGCTCAATCAATCCGTCCATGCAGTTGAGCAGCACCGTCTTGCCGCTCTGGCCCGGACCGAGAATGACCAGGAACTCGTTTTCATAGACCTTCAGCGAGACCTTGTTCAGCACATGCAGCAACTGCTTCTGGCCGGGCACGTGGAAGGTCTTGGAGACGTTCACGCATTCTATTTTGACGCTCCTCTCCTTCATACCATTTCCCTCCTCCAGGGGCAGAGCAGGCGCTCGGTGCAACGCAACGTCGCGGCCAGCAGGGAACCCACGATGCCGATAAGAACCATGCCCACCAGGATCATGGATGATTTGTTGAGATCCATGCCCTGAATGATGATGTAGCCCACGCCTTCGCGCGCGCCGACCATTTCGGCGGCCAGTACGCACATCCAGGCCATGGACAAGGAGTTCTGAACCCCGGCGAAGATGGAGGGCATGCAGGCGGGCACGGCCACGTTGAAGAACTGCTGGGAGCGACTCGCACCAAAGGATCTGGCCGCGTCGATAAGCAAGGGGTCCACGTAGCGCATGCCGGTATAGGAGTTGAGGATCATAATTACAAACGCGCCCACGAAGCAGATGAAGATTTTCGAACCTTCAGCCACGCCCAGCCAGAGAATGGCGATGGGAATCCAGGCAATGGGCGGAATGGGCCGCAGTACTTCAAAGATGGGGGCCACGATTTTTTCGCAGGTCCGGTTCCAACCCATCAACAGACCCAGGGGCAGGCCCAGCAGAACGGCCAGACCAAAAGCGATCAGAACCCGTCTGAGACTGAATCCCACATGGCCGAGAATGGTTGTGCCGCCCACCGGATGGTTGAACAGGCGCACGAATTCCTGCCAGACTTTCAGGGGCGAGGGTAGAAAGTCAGGATCAACGTTGAGCGAAACCAGGCCCCAGAGCACTACAAAAGCGCCGATGGAAGCCACGGGCGCGAGCCAGCGGGCATTTTGCGAAATGAAGCGGTTCATGCAAGCCTCCTGGACGAGGCGAAGCGGGCTTCAATTCTGGTCAGAATCCAGGACATCAGAGCTCCCAGAAAACCGATGGTCAGCATGCCCACAATGATAATGTCCGGGCGGGCCAGACGTCTGCCCTGCTGAATCATGAAGCCCAATCCTACGGAGGCGGCCAGCAGCTCAGCGGCCACCAGGGTTGTCCAGGCGGCGTTGAGAGAGAGTTTCATGCCGGTGAAAATCATGGGAATGGCCGATGGAACGCCGATTTTGCGGAATGTCTCAAAATTGGAGGCCCCGTAAATTTCAGCCACCCGGATAAGGACCGGATTGGTCAGCCGGATGCCCGTATAGGAGTTGATTACACAGGGCACAAAGGCAGCGAGAAAAATGATGAAAGCCTTGGCCGTCATGCCGATGCCCAGCCAGAGAATGGCAATGGGAATCCAGGCAATGGGCGGGATGGGTCGGATGGCGTCGAAAAGCGGGCGTACCAGCAGATTGACCTTGGGATACCAGCCCATGAACAATCCCAGAGGCACGCCGATGACCACGGCGGCGAGAAATCCGGCCAAAGCCAGGGCCAGGCTCGCCAGGGCGTGTTGTTGCAATACCGTTCCGTCAGGGTTGACGTCCGTCAACTTTTCAAAAAATACCGTGATAACTTCCGAGGGGGGCACAAGTTGGTAAGGACCGATAAGATCAAAGCGGCAAATTAGTTCCCAGACCACCAGGAAAATCAGAAAGCTCACGATGGATATCCAATTTTCTCTGGCGGCTGTGGCGAAATAATTGGCTTTTTGAATCTCAAGCTTCAATTCTTGATCGGACGCGTCTCTTTTTTCCGTATCTTGGCGCATAAGGGCTCCTTTTTCTCCCGGCCGTCGTCCACTCGGCAAAAATGGTCGAGCGGACGACGGCGTGTGGAGGACGCCGGATTATGGAAGGCGCCGGGCCAGGACCTATTTCTGGCCGCGTGCGGCGCGCAGGGCCGCGAGCTTCTTCATGAACGAAGGATCGATATTGAAGTTGGCCTGGACGTAGCGGTCATATTCCTTCTTTTTGATTCGTCCCTGCGCCAGCATGAAGTTCGCCACGCCGCGCACCCAGGCGGGAAGCTTGTCCGGATTTTCCATGGCTTCGATCTGCTCGGCTACATTGAAGAGCGGACGGTATTTGAATTCCATTCTGACTTGGTTCTCATTCAACTCCAGGCCGCAATAATCGTTAAAATAGGAGAGCAGCGGCTTGACGTACTGTTCGGGATGTTCCTTCATGCCTTCCACGCCGCGCATGTACAGGTCGAGCCAGGCTACCACCAGATCGGGGTGCTGTTCCGCGAACTCCTTGCGCACGCCGATGCCGCCAGCGATCATCACCTTGGCCGCCGCACCCGAGGAAACCCTTGTCCAGCCCTTGGCCTCGGCCACGTAGCTCAGAGGAGCCCAGAGCTGAAGGATGTCACCCTGGCCGGCGTTAAAGGCGGTCATGGCCTGGCCCTGCTCCATGTGCACGATGTCCACATCGCTGTCCTTCAGACCAAGTCGTTCCAAGGTGGCGGTTAGGGCGTAGTGGCCGGTGGACACGGTGGTGACCAGTATCTTTTTGCCTTTCCAGTCCTCATCCGTGCCGAAAATGTCAGGATAGGCCGGATTGGCCCCCTTATGCTTGAGCAGCGGAGAATCCGGGCGCACCCAAAGGTCGTTGGTAGCTCCTTCTTCGTTGGAAATGCCGATCAGCTTGTATCCGTAGCGCATACTGGCCATCATGGTAGGCACTGTGCCCATGGCGCCCACATCCCACTGGTCGGCCGCCAAGGCCTCGGTCTGCGGTGCGCCCGAGGCGAAGAGCATGAAGGTGTCGGTAAAAGGCGCGTCTTTCAGCCAGCCGGCTTTTTCGGCATACCACAGAGGCAGACCGTGCAGACAGGGCTGGGCGCTGGTGCGTACTTCGGGTTTATCGGCTGCGGCCGATGGCTGGGGAACGGTCAGGAGAGCGCAAAGGCACAGGCTGAACAGTGAGGCGAAAAACACATTCTTCATTGTCAGACTCCTGCTGTTGGCGTGTACGGAGGGATTCTCCCTCGTGTCCTCTTACGGCAGCAAAACGATTTTGGCGGCCTGGGTCTTTCGCTGATCCAGGACTCGGAAGGCCTCCGGCCCGTCAGCCAGAGAGCGGTACTCCACCCAAGCGAGGTTGCCGAAAACGTTGTTGCGCAGGGCTTCCACTGTGGCCTGCAAATCCGCATAGGTATAGGTGTAGGTGCCGAGGACGACGTGCTCGGCAAGGGTGATTTTGCGCATATCCATCTGGCTGCTCCAGTCCTGCAGACCCATGTGCATGAGCACACCGCCGGGCTTGAGAGCGTGAACGGCCATCTCGCGGGTGACTTTGCGCCCCACGGCGTCCACGACATACTCGTAAAAGGATTCCGCCGGAGGTTCGGCCATCGGATCAAAGGCCCGGGCTTTGCTGTGTTCGCCGGCCGAGGCGAGCCGCAGGGGATTGGTTTCCGCCAGGTCCACGTGGTGCACGCCGCGTGATCGAAGTAGGAGGGCCATGAGCAGGCCGATGGCCCCGCCGCCGATGACCAGAACCTTACATTCCTGTACCGGCCGTGCCATTTTGGGCAAAGAGATATTCAAAGCATGCAGCACGGTGGCGGCCGGTTCGGTGAGCACGGCCATGGTATGCGGCATGTCGTCGGGAACGGGAATGACCGAGCTTGTCGGGATGGACATGAACTCGGCGTAGGCGCCGGGGCGACTCATGCCCACCATTCCCCTGTTTTCGCACAAATTGTCCCGGCCGGTACGGCAGTATGAACAGCACCCGCAGGTGATCAAAGGATCCACCGTAACCTTCTGTCCCGCTTTGAAGCGCGGAGAAGCACTGGCATGGATTTCGCCGGAGAGTTCGTGGCCCATGACCAAGCCGGGCTGGCGGCGGGGGTCATGCCCGTGGTAGGCATGCATGTCCGAGCCGCAGATACCCGAGGCCTTGATTTCTATAATGACCTCGCCGGGTTCAAGAGTCGGTTCGGGATAGTCCCGACATTGCATTTCATGGGGTTGCGTATACACCAGGGCTTTCATCATCTGGACTCCTGCTGTACGCAAGGGAAGGCATCTGCTGGATTTCCATCCCCTGGTTGAAATATTGCAATATTGTCTCAACGGGCGGTAAAGCCCCCGTCGATCATGATTACTTGGCCGGTAATATAGGCCGAAGCCTCGCTGGCCAGAAATACGGTGCAGCCGTAAAGATCCTCCAGCGTGCCGTTGCGGCCTATACAGGTCTGGGCGGCATTTCTGCCAGCAAGCTCCGGATTATCGAAAACCGGTCGGGTCAGAGCGGTGGGGAAGAAGCCGGGGCCAACGGCATTACATGTGACGCCCCGCCCCGACCATTCCTGAGCAATGACACGGGTCAGTTGCACGACGCCACCCTTGCCTGCGCCGTACGGAGCGCTGTCGGCAAAGGCGCGGAAGGATTGCAGGGAGGCAATATTGATGATCCGGCCCCAGCCTCGCCGCGCCATGCCCGGAGCCAGTGCCTGAGTTAAAAAGAAAGGCGCGGAGAGGTGTAGGTTGATCTGTGTGGCCCAGTTCGTGGGGCTGACTTCCATAAAAGGTTGGCGCATATTCACGCCGGCGGCATTGATCAGGATGTCCACCGGGCCAAAAGTATCCAGGGCAGCCTTGCCGCAGGCCAGAGCCTTTTCCGGGCTGCTGAGGTCTGCGGCAAGGCTGCCCGCTTGAATGCCGTCTTTGCGCATGCGTTCCACCGCATGGTCCAACGCTTCTTTGCGTCTGGCCGCCAGGAGTACATGCGCTCCGGCCAGTCCCAGTGCCCGGCCCATTGCCTCGCCGATGCCGGAATTGCCGCCGGTAACCAGGGCCGTTTTGCCGGAAATGTCGAAGAGGGCCGAGATATTCACTGTGACCTCCTATGGCAGATATTTCAGAGGGTTGAGGGTGTTGGTTTATTCCTTCACCGGTGTTCCAAGGTCGAACTCACGGCCCGGAGCGTATTTGGCCAGACGCGCATCAGCGGTGCGGGCGTGGGCCTCCATGCCTTCCAACCTGGAGATGCGAGCCGTCACGCCGCCGATATGTATGGCCGCGTCTCTGGTCATTTGCTGCCAGGTCAGGGTTTTCATGAACTTGTGCACGGAGAGACCGCCAGAGTACTTGGCGGCGCGTTTGGTGGGCAGTACATGGTTGGGGCCGCTGCACTTGTCGCCATAGGCAACCGTGGTTTCCTCGCCCAGGAACAGGGAGCCGTAGCTGGTGAGATTTCCCAGCCACCACTGTAAGTCGGCCGCGTGTACTTCCAGATGTTCCGGCGCGTATTCATCGGATTTGGCTGCCGCCTCTTCGCGGCTGTCACACAAAATAACTTCGCCGTAATCCCGCCAGCCGTTGCCAGCCGCCTCCTTGGCCAGTGGCGGCAGGGCCTTGATAAGCCTAGGCACCAGTTCCATAACCTTTTCGGCCAAAGTGTTGCTGGTAGTGATCAGCCAGGCAGGGGATTCCACGCCGTGCTCGGCTTGACCCACCAGATCCCAGGCGACCATTTCGGCATCGGCTGTTTTGTCGGCCAGGATCGCGATTTCGGAAGGTCCGGCAAAAACGTCGATACCCACTTTGCCGAAAAGGACGCGTTTGGCTTCGGCCACGAACTTGTTGCCCGGCCCCACCACCACATCGGCCTCCTTGCCGGTGAACAGGCCATAGGCCATGCTGACGATGGCCTGCACGCCGCCCAAGGTCATGATCACGTCGGCTCCGGCGGCCTTGAAAGCATAGAGCAAATAGGGATGCATGCCGCCGCCCCGGAAGGGACTGGAACAGGCCACAATGGTTTTGACGCCCGCAGCTTTGGCTGTGGCCACACCCATGTAGGCCGAGGCGATGTGAGCATAGCGTCCGGCGGGTGCGTAGCAGCCCACCACATTGACCGGGATGACGCGCTGCCCAGCAGTCACGCCGGGGTACAGCTCCACACTGAAGTCCTTTATGGAGTTTTTTTGGGCCAGGGCAAAGTCATGCACCTGCTTGACTCCGAAATCGATATCCATCCTGACACCGGCGGGCACGTCTTTGATGCTTTTCTGGATTTCGTCTTCAGACATGATGATCTCGCCCGACCATTTATCCAGCTTCAGGGCATAGTCGCGCACGGCGTCTTCACCGCGTTTCAAGATTTCGGCCAGCATTTCGTTGACCACTTTCTGCGCCGTGGCGGTTTCCGTTTCCGGAGTCTTGCTTGCTCTTTTCAAGTAGGTGACAGCCATGTTCTTCCTCTCGGATGTTAGGCGCTTTCGTAGAGCCGGGTCATGATGAATTCCTGATGCCCAAGGGCTTCGGCAGAGGTGTTGCGCCCTTGGCATGTGCGATGCAACATGTCGAGCAACAGGTCTCCGGCCTGATCCAGATTTATTTCGCGGCGCAGGATGCCGGAGACGTCCACATCGATATGTTCACGCATGGTGCGCACGGTGCGGGGGTTGGCCGAAAGTTTGATGACCGGCAGAATGGGATTGCCGATAATGTTACCCTGGCCCGTGGGAAAGAAGTGGGCCACAAAACCGGCGGCAGCCGCCAGAGTGACCATTTCAGCCGCAGCGGATGAAGAATCCATGAACCACAGACCCGGTCCGGTGGGGCTTTCGGCCTTGTCCAGGCAGCCGATAACCGGGGCCTCGCGTCCGATTTTCTGGATATTGCCCAAGGCCTTTTCCTCAATGGTGGTCAGGCCGCCTTCGATATTGCCCTTGGTAGGCTGGGAATCACAGAGATCGTTGGTTTTATGGTCGTCCACCACCTTGGCGTAGCGGTCGAAAAAGGCTTTGAACTTGTTGCGCACTTCGGGCGTGGCGCAACGCTCCATGACAAGGTGCTCACCGCCGGTAATTTCCGTGGTTTCGCCGAACAAGGTAGTGGCCCCCGCCTTCCAGAGCTTGTCAAAAGCGTTACCCACTGTGGGATTGGCAGCTATACCGGAAGTGGTGTCCGATTCTCCGCACTTGGTGGAGACCCAGAGTTCGTTGACCCGGCATTCCACGCGCTGCAGTTCTGTGGCATAGTGAACAAATTCCTTGGCCGTGCGCGAAGCTTCGCAAATGGTGGACAGATCGCCGTGCTTTTCGATGGCGAAACCGGCCACAGGTTTGCCTGTCGCGGCGATGCCGTCTACAACGCGCTGCGTCCACTGCGGTTCAATGCCGATGACCACCACAGCCGCCACGTTGGGATTGCAGCCCGTGCCGATCAGGGTGCGGAAATGCAGTTCCAGATCTTCGCCGAACTGCAGACGGCCGTAAGCGTGGGGTAATGCCAGAGTCCCCTTGATGTTGTTGGCCACGGCTTCACAGGCGGCGTTGGAAAGATCGTCCAGGGGCAGAATGACCACATGGTTTCGGATACCCACCCGGCCGTTGTCGCGGCGATAGCCCATAAATGTGTCTTTCATCGGAATTACCACCTCTTGGTTTTGACATTGTGCACGTGCAGATGCTCGCCGCGTTTGATGGGTTTGACTACTTTGCCGATATCCGTACCGTATTTGATCACGGTGTCATTGGCCTCCAGATCCTGGAGCGCGATCTTATGGCCGATGGGGATGTCGTTCAGAGTCGCGCATTCGACGGTTGTATCGCCGTCCATGACCCAGCCGGTCAGGATATCGCCTTTTTTGACGCCTTCCACCACGACCACGCCGACGCTGTCGCCGGGCTCATGCACTACAAAATGCGTTGTCATATGCTCCTCCTTAAGAAGCCGGGTTAAAAAACAGATCCACGTCTATCTGATGCTCCCGAGCAAAGGCCGGGGGCGCATCCGCTGTCTGGTTCGGCATAAGCGCGATCAACGAAGGGGCGGGCTTCTATCATACTGTTGTTTTTTTAAATAATAACGTAAAAATAGTATCTATATAAAAATATTGGCTGTCATATAGAAGGATTTGTCTCTATTTATTCCATATTGGATAGAAATATTCCCGATTAAAATATGTAATTTTTGCTAATTAACATTTGAAAATACATTCAAAATAGTCTTTTTGCTCTAATATAAAAGTAATAGCAATCGTTGTGCCAGAAAAGTAAGTTGCTATTAATTAACTGAAATTATAAGTATTTTTAATTAAATGATGATTGGATGTTCAATGAATATCTGGACATCACGGACAAAACTGCTTATATGTCGGCATAGTCTGACCAAATACGGGCAAATACGGAAGGCATCGTCCATGTTCCAGCAAAGCTCTACCGCCGATCTCGGCAACGTACCCTTGGCCGTGGCCCGGGTTATTCAGCACCTATCGCGTCTGGTTCCCGGTAAAATGGACCGCAATGCCTTTTTCCAAATTCTTTCCCGGCAATTACGCTTGCTTTTCAACTATGACCGTTTCTGCATTAATCTCTATGACGCGGAGCGGGAATTCTTGAACCTTTTCACCGCCGCCGACGGCACAGTGGTGGAATCCCTTTCCAATACCCGGATCGCTCAAAACACCGTGGCCGGTATGGCTATTGCGTCGCGTAAACCCGTGGTCATTAATGACCTGGCTTCGCAGGACGTAGGGGATACTCCTCTGCCTTTAGCCAGTGTGGGGCTCAACGCCACCATCGCCCTGCCTCTGATCCTGAACCGCGAAGTCATCGGCACCCTGCACGTTTCCTTTGTGCGTCAGCCGGACAATGTGGTGGAGATCCTGAATTTTTTGTTGGAACTGAGTCCGGTGCTGACTACTTTTCTGTTCGCGGTGTTGGCGGAGGAACGTTCATCGGCCAACGGCAACCGTGATCCCGCCCCGCCGGATGCCTCCGGTTCGGCCCCGCTGGTGGACCGCCTGCTGGAAACCCAGGACATGGCCCGGGTCATGTCCGTGGCGCGCAAGGTCGCCAAGCTGCATATTCCGGTGCTGATCATCGGCGAGACCGGCACGGGCAAGAGCATGCTGGCCCGCTGGCTGCACCGGAGCAGCCCCAGGCGGGCGGCCAATTTCGTCAAGGTGAACTGCCCGTCCCTGGCCCCGACCTTGTTTGAGAGCGAGATGTTCGGCTATGCCAAGGGCGCGTTCACCGGGGCCTACGCCAAGCGCATCGGCCGGATTGAAATGGCCCAGAGCGGAACCTTGTTTCTGGATGAAATCGGCGAGCTTTCGCCGGATATGCAGAGCAAGCTCCTGCAGGTCATGGAGGAGAACTCCTTTGAGCGGGTGGGCGAGGCGCGCTCCATCGGCGTGGATATTCGCGTGCTGTCGGCCACCAACATAGACCTGGAAAAGGCCCTGCTTGAAGGCCGCTTGCGGCGTGATCTCTTTTACCGCCTGGCCTCGGTCATCCTGCGTCTGCCGCCGTTGCGGCAACGAAAGAACGACATTCCCATTCTGGTTGAATACTTCATCAGCCAGTTTTCCCGGCAATGGGATCTGCGGCCGCCGCGCCTGTCCAGGGGGGTGCTGGGGGATCTCTGCAACCACGACTGGCCGGGCAATATTCGCGAATTGCGCAATGTGATCAGCCGCCTTTTGCTGCACTCCCTGGACGGGGCCGTGACCGAGAGCTTTGTGCGCGATGCCCTGCATGAGTGGGAGCCGTCGGCGGAGACGGAGGCGCCTGCCCCGGCCTCGCCGGAAGCCGTCCCTGCGGTGGAAGGCCGCCTGTTGCATGTGGGGGCCGGGTCATGTTCGGGTCCGGCCCTGCCCACTCTGGAGGAAAACGAGCGCGCCCATATTCTGGAGGCCTTGCGCCTGACCGGGGGGCGTTTGTCCGGACCGCGCGGTGCCGCCGCCCTGCTGGGCGTGCCCCGCTCCACCCTGCAACACAGGCTGCGCAAGCTGGGCATCACGCCGTAGGCTCTTTTAAAATATCCGCAGCCTGCGAGCCTCAGTCACAAACAGATTGAGGCCTCGACGGCGCGCGGGCCTTCCTTTTCTTGAGTTTCCGCGCAAAGGCGCTTATACTTTCCGCTTCTGTCAGCGCCCTTGCTTTTGGCGGCCTTCGCCGCGGGCAAGAGGACAATTCGGCATTCCGGAGTACGCATGCTCGATTATATTCGTTCCAACGCACAGTCTTTCGGCGTCAAAGTGGCTTTCGGCGTCATCATCCTGGTCTTCGTGTTCTGGGGAGTGGGCAGTTTCAACGACAGGAACTCCGCCAATGTGGTGGCCATCGTCAACGGCGATCCCATTCTGGTCCAGCAGTTTGAGCAGGCCTACCGCAATGCGGAGGAATCGATCCTGCGCAATAATCCCGGCGTTACCCGCGAGCAGCTCAAGGAGCAGCATCTGGGCCGCCAGGTGTTGCGCGATCTGATCCAGCAAACCCTGCTGGCCCAGGAGGCCGCGCGCGCGGGCGTCAGTGTGACGCCGCTGGAACTGCGCCAGGCCGTGGGACGGATCAAATCCTTCCAGGATGCCCAGGGCCGCTTCGATCCCGAAGCCTACACGCGTGTGCTGGCCGCCCAGCGGATCAGCCCGGCCCAGTATGAGAAGGATATGAGCGATCAGCTGCTGCGCGAAAAGATTTTTACCCTGGTCACCGCGCCGGTCTGGGTGGACCCGGACGAAGCCCAAAACCGCTATAATTTCCTGCGGGAAAAACGGGTGGTGGACTATCTGTTCATTCCGGCCAAGAATTTTTCCGGCGAAGTCAAGGTCACGGATCAGGACGTGACGGCTTATTATGATGCCCACAAGAAAGATTTTGCCATTCCGCCCAAAGTGGACGTGGCCTATGTCAGCGTGACGCCCGGCGGTCTGGTCAAGCCCGAGAGCGTCAGCGAGGCGGATGCTCAGAAATGGTACGAGGCCAACAAGAGCCGTTTTGAAGAGCCCGCGCAGGTCAAGGCCGCGCACATTCTGGTGCCTCTGGCTGAAAACGCCCCGGCCGACGCGGAGAAAAAGGCCCGCGAAGAAGTGGCGAAAATCCAGGCCGAGCTCAAGAGCGGCAAGGATTTCGCGGCTGTGGCCGATACCCATAACGCCCCCAATGCGGCCGGTCCCGGCGGCGAACTGGGCTGGATTACCCCCGGCAAGACGGTAAAGCCTTTTGAGGACGCGGCCTTTGCCCTGAAGGCCGGGCAGGTGTCCGAGCCCGTGCGCAGTCCTTTCGGCCTGCACATCATCAAGGTGGAAGACAAGAAGCCCGGCGGCCTCAAGACCTTCAAGGACGCTGCCCGGGAAGTGCGCCAGGCCATGGCGCAGGAACAGGGCGCGGACAAGCTGCACGATGTGCTGGACAGCCTGATCGAAGACAATATTCTGGGCAAGCCTCTGGCCGAGAGCGCTGCCCGTTTCGGCCTCAAGGCGGAACAGAGCGGCCTGCTCAGCCAGAGCGAACTGGAGCAAAAGCTGGGCATAACCCCGGTCGGAGCCTCCGCTCTTATCGCCACCGCTACGGGCGCGCCCGTGGACACGGCCCTGGAGGCCGGGGACAAATATCTGGTGGCCCGGATCATCAAGGCTGAACCCGCGTCCACCCAGCCGCTCGACGCGGTGAAGAGCGCCATTGTGGCCAAGCTGACCGCCGAAAAGGCCCTCAAGGCCGCTGTGGAAAGCGCCGCGGCCCGTCGCAAGGAATTGAAGGACGGTCCCCTGCCCCAGCCCCTGAAGGCGAGCCTGGGCATCAAGACCGCCCCGGCCATGGATCGTGGCGGGAATCTGGCGGATTTCAACCCCGATGAGGCTCTGGCCGAAGCCGTCTTTACCGCCAAGCCCGGAACCTGGCTGCCATCGGCCTATGCCGTGGACGGCAAAAGCGAAGGCCCGGGCGCACTGCTCTGCCGCGTGGACGCCGTGCTGCCGCCCGATCCGCAGGAGTGGAATACCGTGCGCGACCTGATGGCCAACGGCGTGGCCCGCGAACGGGTGGACGGTCTGTATCAGGTCTTCATCCAGAACCTTGCCTCCAAGGCCAAGGTGGAAGTGCTGAATACGGATATTGTGGATCGCGTCAATCTGTAGAGAAGAGTTTTCCAAGCATTTGAAGCCGGTCCGCCGGTTCGCGCGCGGTGCGGAGCGAAACCGGCGGCCCTCTGGGCTGCGTCGCACGCCGGGCATGGCCCAGGTTGTACCGGAACGTACTTCCTTGGGCCATGCCCGTTTTTTCACTGTACCGGTTAGAGCGTTTTGATATTGAAAATATCTTAACGCTCTGTGTGGATTTTCCGTGAAAATCCGCACCGCGAAATTATCGCAAGGCGAATTTACTTCGCCGCTAAACGATACTTTCAAGCGCAAAATGCTCTAATGAAGTCTTGAGTCTAAACGACCCCTCATAGTGAGCGGGTCTTGCGGGAGTAAGAGATATGTGCGGCATTATCGGATATGCGGGCCACCGGCCCGCCGTGCCCGTGGTGGTGGAGGGCCTGCGCCGTCTGGAATACCGGGGTTATGATTCGGCCGGCGTGGCCTTTGTGCGCCAAGGCGCTCTGCGCGTGGTGCGAGCCAAGGGCAAACTGGCGGCCCTGGAGGAAAAGCTGGCCCAGGAGCCGGTTTCCACGGCCACCTGCGCTATGGGGCACACTCGCTGGGCCACGCACGGCGTGCCGGCGGAGCGCAACGCCCATCCCCATCTGAGCAACGATGCCTCTCTGGCCCTGGTGCACAACGGCATCATTGAAAACTACCAGGAAATCAAGGCCGAACTCACGGCCAAGGGCTATGTCTTCCACTCTGAAACCGATACCGAGGTGCTGGTCAATCTGATCGCCGAGAGTCGCAAAAGCGAGCCCGATCTGCTGCACGCCTTTGCGGCGGCCCTGCGTGAGGCCCACGGGGCCTATGCCGTCTGCCTCATGGATCGCGGCGAGCCGGAAACCATCTACGCCGCGCGCATGTCCGCGCCGTTGATTTTCGGCCTGGGCACGGGCGAAAATTTTGTGGCCTCGGACATCCCGGCCTTTCTGCCCTATACCCGGCAGGTGGTCTTTCTGGAGGACGGCGAAGTGGTGCGGGCCACGGCCACTCACTATGAAATCCTGCGTCTGGCGGACCTGGCTCCGGTGGAGCATGAGGTGCAGACCATCCAGTGGGACATGCAGGCCGCGCAAAAGGGCGGCTACCGCCATTTCATGCTCAAGGAGATTTTCGAGCAGCCGCGCGTGATTACCGACGGCCTGGCGGGCCGGATCAACGCGGGCCGCGACGCGGCCCTGCTGCCTGAACTGGATGCGCTGCCCGTGCCGCGCCGCCTGCACATCGTGGCCTGCGGCACCTCCTATCATTCCGGGCTCTGGGGCCGCCATCTGCTGGAACACTGGGCCGGGGTGCCGGTGCAGGTGGAAATCGCCTCGGAATTCCGCTACCGCGACAGCCTGATTCTGGACAAAGAGGACATGGTTCTGGTCATCAGCCAGAGCGGCGAGACCGCCGACACTCTGGCGGCTCTGCGCATCGCGCGCGAGCGCGGTGTGGCCGTGCTGGGCCTTTGCAATGTGGTGGGCTCGTCCATCGCGCGCGAGGCTTCGGCCGTGATCTACACCCAGGCCGGGCCGGAAATCAGCGTGGCCTCCACCAAGGCCATGTGCAGCCAGATGCTCACACTGGCCCTCATGGCCCTGTACTGGGGCGGGCGTCAAAATGCGCTGCCGCAGGAGCGGCGGCGTGAGCTCATCGGCCTGCTGGAATCCCTGCCCGCCCTGCTGGAATCCCAGTTGCCGGGCATGCACGACAAGGCCCGCGAGCTGTCGCGCAAATACGCCCAGGCTCGCAATTTCTTCTATCTCGGGCGGGGGCATTGCTTTCCCCTGGCCCTGGAAGGCGCCCTCAAGCTCAAGGAACTGTCCTACATCCACGCCGAAGGCTATGCCGCCGGTGAAATGAAGCACGGGCCCATCGCGCTTATTGACCCGGCCTTTCCCACCTTTGCTCTGGCCCTGGACGACGCGCTCTTCCCCAAGGTCAAATCCAATATCGTGGAAGTGCAGGCCCGCCAGGGCAAGGTCATCGCCCTGACCAATCCGGGGCTGGACCTAGCCGTGGACGATCCTTGGATCATTCCGGCCCTGCCCGCGCCTCTGGCCGGTTTCATGGCCCTGCCCGCGCTTCAGCTCTTCAGCTATGAAACCGCCGATTATCTGGGCAAGGATGTGGATCAGCCGCGTAACCTGGCCAAGAGCGTTACGGTGGAATAAAAACCGTTGTGAGGGAAGGGGCTCCTTCACACCTCTCAGGGCAGACGTATCTAATTTCGGTTTTTGCTGGCCTCTTATTTGCCGCGATTATCCGTCAAAACCAGCCTTTTCGGCGCGGGCGGCGTCATCTGGCGCTTTTTGCTGCTCACATACGTGAGTACAGCTCTGCTCTTGATGCCCGTAAAGCTCGCCCGGCTCGCCAACGGGCACGGCCCTTTGGGCCGCCTTCCGGTCGGTTTCCGCGCAAAAGCGCCATTTTCCTTGCCCGCGCCGAAAAATCTTGCTTCAGCCGTTGCGACGAAGGAAGCTACGGATGAAGACAGCAATTGGTTGCGCAAAATTATATCCAAGGAAATCGCTATCGCTATCCGTAGCGGTGCTGTCTTGATCCGTAACACGGCTTCGCCGTGAACGGCTCAAGCAAGCCGCTGACGCGGCAACGGCTAGCGCATTTTTTAGGATTCTCCCGGCACCAGCCATCCGCCTGCGCTTCGCTTCGGCGGAGCAAAGGGGGCTTTGCTCAACTCCGCAGCGCGATCAGTATCACTATTAACTAGTTAAAATAATGCAATCAGAGACATGCTGACAGCGTTTCAGATGCGCCTGCCTGTCACACCCTAGGCCGTCGGCAATGCCGACGGCCTTTGTGGGGTTTTAACAAAATATGGAGTTCGGAACGAAGTTTTGTTGCCTACAGATAGGGCGAAAAAATCCAGCAGGCCGCGTTGCGCAGCTTGACCGGCAGGGATTGGCGCTTCAGATCCTCAAGGCTGATTTCGCGGCTCCGGCTGATGATGGTGTCGATATGCCCGGCCAGCAGGCCGTGGAAGGCGGGATTAAAGACTTCCATATTCAGTTCGAAGTTCAGGCGCAGGCTGCGGGCGTCCAGATTGGCCGAGCCGATCTGGCTGTAATAGCCGTCCACGGCCAGCAGCTTGGTATGGGCAAAGGGCGGCGGCTGGTACCAGACCCGCACCCCGGCGCTGAGCAGGGCCGGCAGCAGGCGGAACGTGGCCCAGTGCACATACGGCAGATTGTTTTTGGCGGGCAGCACCACGCGCACGTCCACACCGCGCTGGCCCGCCGAGCGCAGGCTGGACATGAGGTCGTGCGAGGGCAGGAAGTACGGGGTCATGATCCGTACTGAACTCCGGGCCGTGTTGATGACCCCGCAGAAAAGATCGTTGAGCACGTCCGCGTCCGAGCCGGGGCCGTCGATGACGATGCGGCAGCGGCTTTCGCCCCTGGGCTCGGTGGAGCTGGGCGGCAGGGGCGTGTATTCGCCGGTGGAAAAGCCCCAGTTGAGCAGGAAGGCGCGTCGCAGCTGATTGACGATGGGCCCCAGACAACGGAAATGCACATCCTGCACGCAGCTTTTCCGCAGGCTCTGGATATTGTCGTCGGAAATGTTCATGCCGCCGGTAAAGCCGATGTCGTCGCAGACCAGCACCTTGCGGTGATTGCGCAGATTGATGCTCAGATTGGGAGGGAAGAGCTTGGGCGGCAGGAAAAGCGCGGTTCTGATGCCCCGCGCGGCGAGCTTCTTCCAGGGCTTGCGCCAGGAGTAGAGCGTGCCGATGCCGTCCACCAGCACGCGCACATCCACGCCGCGCGCGGCCGCCGCGGCCAGGGCTTCGGTAAAGGCCGCGCCCACCTTGCCGGCATTGAAGATGTAGGTAGCCAGAAAAACGTGGTTCCGTGCCGCCGCGATGGCCTCAAGCATGGCCGGATAGGCCTCGTCGCCGTTGCGCAGCGGACGGAGTGCATTGCCGCCGCAGAGGTGCTGGTCCGTCAGGCGGCGGCCCAGGTGCGCCATGCGGGCAATATTTTCAGGCACCTGCTCCGGAGGCTGCACGGGGCAGGGCGGATGGGCGTATTCGGGCTCCAGGGTGGCCTGCTGCCGCATGATCTTGTCGGCCCGGCTCTCGGCCCGGCTGATGCCGAAAAGTGCGTAAAGCAACGGCCCCAGTATGGGCAGGAGCAGGGCCGTGGCGGTCCAGCCCAAGGCCGAGCGCGGGTCTCGCTTGGTCAGCAACGCATGGCAGACCGCCACCCAGGAGAGGATGTGGACGGCCAGCAGGCCCAGAGTTTCCAGCAGTATCAGCACAAGGCACTCTTCGGCATCACGGGACATCACGGACACTGACGGCCCCGCCGCCCTTCGCCGGAGAGGCGAGGAGCGAAAGGAACGCGGGCCCTTTCCGCCTGAGCCGGAACCGCTCTAGTGGCGCACGGCCAGCAGAGGGGTATCTGTATTGCGCAGCACGCGCTCGGTGATGGAACCGATCAGCAGATCGCCGAGGCCGTCGCGTCCGTCGGTGAACATGACGATCAGATCCGCGTTTTCCTCATCAGCCACGCGCACAATGGTTTCCGCCGGGGTGCCCTCTTCCACGCGGGTGTGAAAGCTGACGCCGTCTTTTTCCAGAATTTCGATAAGCGGGCAGAGCAGGGTCAGGCCTTTGGCGGCTTCCTCGCGCTTCAGTTCGGTATGGGCTTCGCCGCCCACGATCTGCGACAGCGGCTCGGTGACGTGCAACAGGATGATCTCGCCGGAGCAGAGACCCAAGGCATGCTTAAGAGCCTGATGGGCGCGTTCGCCGTGTTTTTTGCCGCTCACCGGCAGAAGAACTTTTTTGTACATGTTTACTCCTTGTCTGCCCTCAGTGGCGGTATGCCTGCCTGGGCCGTGGTATTTTCGCATGCCGCCGCGTTTTGCGCAAGCCTTTGCCCGTTGGTGCCGCTTGCTTTCGTCGTCCGCGAAGACCGTGCGCCTCACCGTTTAAAGTTGAAATGCTCTAGGGCCTGTTAACACTATTTGACAAAGAGCGAGTATTCCGTAAGAATGTCTTATGCAAATTACTCGCGAACAATATGAGAGAATCGCTGACTGCTTCCCGCGCCAAAGAGGTAATGTCCATTTTGACAATCTCCAGGTGTTGAATGCGATTCTGTACGTTGCGGAGCATGGGTGTAAATGGCGTGGACTGCCGAAAAATTTTGGCTGTTGGCACAGCATCTACACGCGCATGAACCGCTGGAGCAAGAACGGAGTTCTTGACCGTATATTTGAACGCCTTCAACAAGAGCAGATACTCCGCCTTAAAATAGAAGCAGTTTCTCTCGACAGTACTATTGTTAAGGTTCATCCCGATGGAACAGGGGACCTTAAAAAAACGAGGTCCGCAGTCCATCGGAAAGTCCGAGAGGCGGCTGGACGACCAAGTTTCATATGGTT
>NZ_JH114303.1:375357-487296 GCF_000224635.1 Desulfovibrio sp. 6_1_46AFAA | reverse complement strand
TCTCTCGACAGTACTATTGTTAAGGTTCATCCCGATGGAACAGGGGCCTTAAAAAAACAGGTCCGCAGTCCATCGGAAAGTCCAGAGGCGGCTGGACGACCAAGCTTCATATGGTTGCCGCGAATGCTGAATGCGCGTTGAATTTCAGCCTCACTCCCGGCAACGCCGGCGATGCCCCCGAGGGGCGCAGGCTGCTTGTCCAGTTGGGGCCGATGCCAGCGCCGTGCAGCTTGCTTATGGATGGCGCATATGAGGGTAATGAAACGACTCGCTTGGGACGTGAGTTGGGCTTCACTCCGGTGGTGCCGCCCAATCCCAACCGACTGAAACCGTGGGAGTATGACAAAGAGCTATACAAAAGACGTAATGAGGTAGAACGGCTTTTCAGGAGGCTCAAAGGCTTCCGCCGTGTTTTTACTCGGTTCGACAAGCTCGATGTCATGTTCCTGGCCTTTGTCGTCTTTGCGTTAATTGTTATAGCTCTGAAATAGTGTTAACAGACCCTAAAACAACTTCATGATGAAAAGTGTTTTGAACGGAAACAGCCCGCTCCCACAGGGAACGGGCTGTCGTCCGCTTTATCAGGGCGCGCTTATTTGCGCGGGGTAAGCGCGATACGGTTGCGTTCCACGGCCACGGCCAGCTCGGGCAGCAGATCCTTGAGCGCGTTCATGTCGTTGGCCTTGGCCGCCCGCTCCACACAGCGGGCCATACGGGCCAGAACCCGGAAGCCGAAGGCGTCCGACTCCGCCGCAATACGCCCGGCGGCCTCGCCCACCATATAGCCTCGTCGGCTCTGGAAAGCCTGCTGGGCGTCTTCCATGGCCGCGTCCAGGCGTTCCACCAGTTGCAGGATGGTCTTGTCAGGCCCCGGCTGCGGCGGCGTTGCGGGCGCGGGAGGCGGCGGCACAGGGGCCGCTCTGTCCGTTGCGGGTCGGGCTTCGTTTGTCCCGGCCACGGGCCGGGGTTCCGGCAAGGGCATCTGCAAACGGCCCTGAACTGTTTTTTCCGGGGTCGGGCTGCTCATGGCCCGCCGGGGCTCTTCCGCAAGGGGCGGGGCGGGCGGCGCGGGGGCGGGTGAGGGGCCGGAAACTTCCGCAATAAGCGCGGCCAGGGGCGGCACTTCTTTTTTTACGGGCTCAGCTCCGGCGATAAAGTCCATAATGGAACCGCTCAGCCCTCCGGAACCGTCTGAATCGGCCGCCGTTGCGGCAGCGGTGGTCTCCGGAACGAACGGCGAAACCGGACTGGTCTCCCGCACGGGCATGCCTGCCGTGGCTTCCTGCGGCTGGGACGTCGCGGGAGTGGGCGCGGGTGCGGGCCGTTCTTCGGTGCCGGTGGGACCAGGGGCTGCCGCTGCGGGCTTTTCCACTGCCGTCGGTTCCGGCGTCGCGGGCACGGTTGCGGCGCGCCGCGCGGCAACCTGGGCATTGGTCAGGCTCAGATCCAGACCGGCCTTGTTCACCTGCCGGAGGGCTTCTTCCGGGCCGTCGCGCCTGGGCGGAGCTGGCCTGTCAGCCGTGGCTTTGGGAGATATGGGCATGGGTTCCCCCACCCATTCGCCGGGCGTGCTCAGACTGGGACTGGTATAGGCGTTCTTGGCGGTATCCGCGGTGTTCTCCGTGTCCCGCCGGGCGGTTGTGGTCGGAACGGATCTGATCGTGATGCGTGGTCCGCGACGCACAGCGTTTTCGGTGGGGGACACGGCTTCCGCGTCCTGCGAACGGGAAGACAGGGGGCTGCCGATGGGCATGGGCTCGCCCACCCACTCGCCGGGCGTGTTCTGCCGGGGGCTGGTGTAGGAGCCTGTGGCGCTGACCGTGACAGTGGGCTTGGCTTCCGGCACTTCCGGCACGGCTGCGGCCTTGGGCGCGGCTTTGGGCCGGATGGGGACAATGGTGGCGCCCGGCCGCGCGGCAAACGTGACAGGCCGGAAGGCAGGCTTACGGGGCTGTTCCGGCTCCACGGGCTTTTCCGGGGCCGGCGGCACGGCTGCCGCTGGTTTGCTCTCCGGCACGGACGTTTCCGCAACAACTTCTTCCGGCGCGGTCACCTCCACTGGGGCGGCTGTTTTCGGCTCTTCCGGCAATTCCGGAGCGGCGGAAGCGCTTTCAGCGGCAGGCTGCACGGCCTCAATGTCGGCTTCCGGTACGGAGACAACAGCCTGGGGAGCTTCAACGGGCGGCGCGTTCTCCACTGTGTCCGCCGTTTTTTCCTCGGCTGCATCAGCGGCGGCAACGACTGGGGCGGGCTCCGCAGGAGTTTCCTCGGTACTTGAAGCCGGGTTTCCCGCTGCCATAACGCTGCCGTCAGCCAGGTCTTCCGTGGATGGGGCGTCTTCCGGGGCGGCATCGTTTGTCTCTTGTGCCGTATCGGACTCCGCAGGCTCTTCCTCACCCCAGACCGGTCCTTCCAGGCCAGCGGCCACGGAAAATTCCGCCTGCATGGCGGCGTCTTCCGGAGAAGATGCGGGAACCGGGGCCTCGTTGCTTTCGGATTCGACCGCCGTGGTTTTGGACGTCGCGGTCATAACCAGATCGTCGGGTGCGTAGGGATTGACGAACAGGCCCGCCGGAATGTCCGGCTGCTCTTGCGCGGCCTTATGGGACGCGTTCAGGCGGCTGACCGGGGTCAGACCGGCTTCCGCCGGAGGCAGGTCAAGGTCCGGCAGGGGATCGCCGTTTTCCGGCAGGCCGCTGAACAGGCCGCCCGCGGGTTTGCCGGATGTTTTATCCTCTCCCGGACCGACCACGGGGCCGCGCAGGGATTCCGCAAAGCTCAACAGATCGGGCAGGGCCGTCAGATCCGGTATTTTCAGGGGAGAGGCGCCGTGGCCGTCCTCGTTGCCGAACAGATCCGGCAGAGGCGGCCGTCCGGCCGGTGCTCCCGCCGTTGCGGCGGAAGGCGCGGCTGCTTCAGGAGCCGCCGCTGTCATATCTGTCGAGGCCGTGCCGGTTTGCTCGGCGGGTTCCGCGGGCACGGCTTCCTGTCCGGTTTCATCGGCTGTCCGCGCGGCCGCGGCGGCATCCAGAATTTCCCGTACGGTCTGGCAAAGGGCTTCGCTGTCCACCGGCTCCAGCAGGGCATGGGTGAAACCGGCGTCAGCCAGGCGGTCCCACTGGCTGTCGTCCACGGTGACGGCCAGGGCCTTGCAGAAAGGCAAGCCCGCTGTCGCCGCCAGTTCGCGGAACCGGCGCAGAATATCGCCCGCCGCCGGAGAGGCCAGCTTGCCCTGCGCTATCAGCAGGAGCGCGACCTCGCCCTTGTGCAGTTGCAGGGCCTCGCTCAAGCTGCGCGCTTCAGCGTTGCGGCAGGGCATGCCGTCCAGCATGCGGGCTAGCATCTGGCGATCCAGCGCGCTTTCCGCCGCGACCAGGACCAGTGGTTGCCTGCGCTCCACGGGCGCGCCCTCGCTGTCGTCCCGTTCCAGATATTTGAGGTGCAGGGTAAAAGCGATCGTGGTGCCGTGGGGGCTGCACTCCACGCCCAGAAATCCCTTGTGCGCGCCCGCCAGTTCCCAGGCGCGGGTCAGGGCCAGGCTGGAACGCTCCTTGGGCGGCATGCCCGAACCCGTGTCCGTGACGGTGAAGAGCAGATGCCCGGCATCGACGCTTTCCGGCACGCGGCGCACCGAAAAATGCACGGCTCCGTGCCTGGTGGCGCGTACCGCGCTTTCCAGCAACAGGCAGAGGGTTTCGTTCAGGGCTCCTGCTTCGCCCTCGTACATATGTCCCAGATGGGGCGGCATGTACCAGGCCAGGCCGATGCCCGCGCTTTCCGCCGCCGGAGCCACGGCGTCATGGGCTTCGCGCATCAGATGCTGCAGATTGAAAGGCGCGGCGGCTTCGGGGGTGGGCCGTTCCTGATTCAATTGTTTGGGATTGCTGACAATATCCGCCATCTGGCGGGCCGCGGCCAGCATGTTTTCCGCGTATTGGCGTACTGCCGGAGGCAGGGCGCAATGGCCCAGGGCCGCGCCTTCCCGCATCAGGCGGTCCAGGGGCAGGCGCAGGGCGTCTTCCAGAAGATTGGGCGGAAGGCCGGAGAGCAGACCGGCGTGCGGCGCGGTCTGAGGATCAGGGCGCGCGGCGGATGCGTCCGCCTCCGAATCATCCGGGGGCATGGGCGGTCCCGGCGGGATCAGCCGCAGATTGGGATCGTCCAGAGGCTGGTCCAGGGTGATGGTGCCGTCGGCCTCTCTGCGCACGGCTTTGGCCGCCGTGGAGTCAGCCTGTGCAGCGGCCGTGTCGTGCGGGGCCCTGGTGGCGGCGATGATCAAAGCACTGAGAGCCGTGCCCCAGAGTGGGGCGGAGGCCAGGAGATTGGGGGCAAAGCCGCTGTCCAGGCCCAGCATGCCCCCGGCCACAAAGAGCGGCGGCAGAAGGCAACCCAGCAGAAAACGCTTGGCTCCGCCCAGGCCCATGATCCAGGCTCCCAGGGCGGTGGGTACGAAAATCAGGGTGCCTAGGGGCCAGAGATCCAGATAGCGGGTCAGCCAGCCGAAGTTCGGCACCAGAGGCAGCAGGGCCAGGACCGCGCCGGGCAGGGAGAGCAGGAGGAGCTGGATGTCCAGGGCGCGCGAACGCTCACGGGTACGCATCAGATGGCGGCCCACATGGGGCAGCAGCATCAGGGCCACACCCGGCGCCAGCACGGCCCCGGACTCGCCCAGGCCGATATGGCCGGAACCGGAGGCGGGCATGCCCATGAGGCCTTGACCTAGGGCCACGCCCACGTACAGGGCCGTCCAGACGCGCCACTGGCCCTTTTCGGAAAGGCCGCGCAAAAGGCAGAGCAGCATGACCACGCCCAGGGCCAGAATGGCCGCTGTGCGCGACAGGCTGCCCCAGTTGGTGGCCGCGTCCTGCGGGGTGCGCAGCATGGGCGCGAACCACAGGCCGGGCAGACCGTCCAGGCGGATATAGCAGGTCAGAGGTTCCTTGCCCGCCTCGGGCAGAAGCAGCACATTGCGCTGGGCAGGGCTGGATTCGCGCCATTCCAGCGCGCCGCTCAGGCTGTTGGACACGGGTTCATAAAGCATGGGCATGCCGGGCACGCTTTCGCCCATGTCCAGCAAGAGCGTGGCGGGCCGGGCGCCCTCCGGCAGGGGAGCCAGGGTGAAGCGCAGCCACATGACCCCGGTTTCGCGCGGCAGATCCTTGAGCGCCAGAGGCCGATAGTCCCCGGCCTTGTCCGGAGCGGCGGCTTCCTCCACATCCATGGTGCCGGTTTCATCCAGCAGATAGTCGAGGTAGGGCAAAAGGGGCGTGCTGGACGTGGTGGGCGCGGCGGGCAGCATGGTCTGGGCCGGGGCACCGCCGCCCCAGCCGAAGCAGAGCGCGCAAAACAGAAGAACAGCGGCCGAAACCCGGAAGCGGGCCGTGCCGGAAAAAACGTATGCCATAGTGTTTCCGCCTGTCATATAACTTTCCGCCGCGCCGGACGGCGGGGCCGCTCCTTGCATGGACGCCGCGCGGTTCCGTCTCCGCGTGACGTCCGGGCGAGCCGTTACTGGCTTAAACCGGAGCAACGCTGCAACGCCGGGCGTTTAACGTTGCGTGCGGCATCCGCGCGCCCGCCGGGCAGCGCGGGCATCATCTCTGACAGCCCTAATGCAGATGCTTGATCAATTCGGACACCGGCTGCCCGTCCGGCGAACGCGCGCCGGGATTGGCCTTCAGCAGGCTTTGCCAAGCCTGCACGGCTTCGTCTTTGCGGTGCAGATCGTAATAGAGCACCACGCCCTCGTTGAACAGGGCGTTTTCATGGCCGGGCCGGGCGGCCGAGGCCTTGCGGAAGCTGTCCACGGCCTGTTCGTAGGCTCCGGCCTCGCGGTACATGATGCCCAGATCTGTAAGCACGTCGGGATTGCCCGGCGCGAAAGTCAGGGAACGCTCATAGGCCGAGATGGCCTGTTTGGCCTGGCCCGTGTCGAAATACAGATTGCCCAGGGCCGCCCAGCGGGCGGCGTCCTTGGGATCGGCCAGCAGGGTTTTTTCCAGCTCGGCAATTTTTTGGGCCAGTTCCGGGGGCATGGGCGGCGGATTGTCCTGCGCGGGCCTGGCCGCCTGCTGGGCGGCGGGAGCGGGAGGCGCGGCTTCCGGCTGCGCCGTGGCGGGGTGGGTCGTAACGGCCGGGCCGTGATCGTTGATCAGGCCGGGCAGCAGGCCGCCCAGATACAGGCCCAGCGCCAGCGTCAGCAGCATGCCCATGATGCAGGTGCTTTTGCGCACCATGCCGGAAGGCGCGGCCTCCGAAGAAGCTGCGGGAGATGCATTGCCGGAGGCGTCGGGATTGGGGCGCGTCAGAGCTTCGCGCGGCGAAGCGGCTTCCGTTTCAGGGCTTTTTTTGCTTTTACGGCGGGCCATAAGCTCCTCAATAACGTGGGTGGGGCGCGGTCGAAAGTCTTTGCGGTCAACCTACAACCTGAAAAAAAAAGAGGCAAGCCCGCAACTTATGGTCAAGAAGCGGGCCTGGCAACTGCGGCATTGACGGGAAGCGGTTCAGGATCGCGCTTCTTTCTCATTGGTTTTATTGACTTTTTTATTCATCTTGTCCTGCCGGACCGGCTGATCCGGCGTGTTCTTTTCCGCGTCACCGGCATGGGGCAGCGGGGCTTTTTCGAGCTCCTCGCGGATGCCCTTCTTGAGATCCTCGCCAGCCTTGGGGTCATGCAGGCCCGCGCTGAGGTGCTCCACGCCGCGTGCCGGGTCGTTGAGAAAATGGATGTAGAGCACGCCCAGGCTGTAACGCACCGAGGCGTTGTCATGCAGGGTCACCACCTTTTCCAGAAATTCGGCGGCTTCCTTGTGCTTGCCCTGATTGTGCTTGATGACGCCCAGCAGGTAGAGCGGCTGGGGATTGTTCACATCCAGGGTGACGGCGCGCTGGGCGAAGGTCTCGGCGGCCTCCCAGTTCTGGGCGGTCATCAGGGCTTCGACCAGGTGGACCAGGGCGTCCACGTTCTGGGGGTTTTGGGCGACCTGCTGCATGAGCGCGCCGATGGCGTCGCCGCCCATGCCCGCCGGAGCCTGGGGCGCGGGCTGCACATGCACGGTGATCTGCGGATGCTTGAAGCGCTCCGTAAGGGAAATCACCAGCATGGCCGCCAGACTCAGGGCCAGCAGCAGGGCCACCACGCGCGCCGGAGTATTGAGCTTGGGCAGATCAGTCATGGTTGAGCATCTCCCATTGGCTCAGGCGGGCCGCCAGAGCGCGTTGTTGCGCGGCCAGAAAGGCCAGATACGCGCCGAGGCCGATCCAGACGGCGGCGTTGGCGATGACGATCCAGGTGAGGGTATCCATATATGTCCTCCGTGGGAGAGTTCGCTGCGGCGTTTACGCCGCCGGGTTGTCGGCATTGGCGGTCAATGCGTCGAGGCGGGCGCGTAAATCGAGCTGGCGTTTGCGCAGCCAGACCAGCCCGGCCCAGAGCAGACCGAAAGAAAGCACGCAGGCAATGACCGTCATCTTCATTTCCGGCTCCAGGCCGCCGCCCTTGGCCGCGAAAACCGCCGGATGGATCGAGCGCCAGATCCGGGCCGAAATGAAGACCAGGGGCACGTCCAGAAAGGCCACCACGCCCACCACGGCGCAGACCAGGCTCTTGCGTTGCGGCGGCAGATCCAGGCCGCGCAGCACCAGATAGCCCGCGTAGACGAACCACATGATCAGGGTGGTGGTCAGGCGCGGGTCCCAGGTCCACCAGACGCCCCAGGACTTGCGTGCCCAGAGCATGCCGGTGACCAGCGCCAGGCCGCTGAGCAGCACGCCCACCTCGGCGGCGGCGGCGCAGAGTCTGTCCGCGCCGGGCGCGCGGCGCAACAGATAGGCGATGGAACCCAGAAAGACCGTGAAAAAGCTGATCAGCGCCCACCAGGCCAGGGGCAGGTGGATGTAGAAGATTTTCTGGATCAGGCCCAGAGTGGCCTCTTCCGGGGCGTAGACATAGATCAGCCACTGGCAGCAGGCAAAGGCCAGTCCGCCCAGCAGAGCCAGAAGTTGCGGCATTTATTCGTCCCCCGTGTAGATGAAGCTGAACAGCAACAGACCGGCCCCCAGAAAGACCGCGTCAAAGGCGCAGGCCACGCCCAGCCAGCCGCTGGGCCCGTCCGGGGAGGCGGCCCCCAGCGTCTGCGCGCCCACGCCGATACCGGCCAGCAGCAGGGGCGTGAGCAGCGGAAAAAGCACGATGCTCAGCAGGGATTCGCGCGCCGCCTGCCCCTGGGCCAGAGCCCCCAGCAGGGAACCCAGGGCACACATGCCCAGATCCACCAGCAGCAGCGCCGCCAGGCCCGGCAGCGGCGGCCCGCCCAGCTCCTGGCCCAGAAAAATCACGGACGCGGGCAGAAAGATGACCTGGGCCAGCAGCAGCAGGGTCAGGCCCGCCGCCGCCTTGCCCAGCCAGACCCCTTGGATGGGGGCGGGGCAGAGCAGCAGGCCCAGGCGGGCGTTGTTGGCCTCTTCCAGGGCGTAGAGCTGGTTGAAGATCAACACCTGGCAGAAGGCCGAACTCAGCCAGAACACGGCGGCGGCGGCCTGCGGGCTCATGCGCTCGCCGATGCCCTGGGAGAGGCTGAACACGAAAAGCAGCAGCAGGCCCAGCAAAAGGGCCTGGATCAGACCGCTGCCCCTGGCCAGGGTCAGGGCGAGATCCTTGCGGGCCACGGCCAGGGTCAGGCGCAGCATGCCGAGCCTCCCTTGTCCGCCTTATCCGTATTGTCCGCGGCGGCCGCGTCCGGCGCGGGATGAAAGCCCGTGAAGTCCGAGGGCGCGCCGTCATAGACCAGTTTGCGCTCCGCCAGGGCCAGCAGGCGGTCGGCCAGGGGCGCGTCCCCGGCCAGATCGTGGCTGATGAGCACCACGCAGGCCCCGCGCTGCCGGGCGTCCCGTACCTCGCGGCGCAGCAGGGCCAGGGAGGCCGCGTCCAGCCCGGTGCCCGGCTCGTCCAGCAGCAGGAGGTCCGGCTCCAACATAAGCACCCTCGCCAGGTTCAGGCGCTGGGCCATGCCGCGCGAAAAAACGCCCGCGCGCTCGTGGGCGTGGGCGGCCAGGCCCACCCGCTCCAACCCGGCCAGTAAGTCGGACCGGGACAGGCGCAGGCCGTGGGCCGTGCGCCAGAAAGCCAGATTCTCCAGTGCCGTGAGGCCGGGGTAGAGAAAGGTGGCGTGCCCGAGATAGCCCAGGCGGAGGCCGCCGGAACGCGTGCCGGATTCCGCCTGCCGCACGCGGCCCGCGCTGGGGCGCGACAAGCCGGCCATGATCCGCATCAGGGTGCTTTTGCCCGCGCCGTTGCCGCCCACCAACAGCGAGACGCTGCCCGCCGTGAAGGCGCAGCTCACTTCCTTGAAGATCACTTTGACGCCGTAGAGCTTGGCGACACGGTCGAGTTCAAGCACGCGCGGGCCTCCCGGCTTCAGGCCTTGCCGCCATCCGGCCCGTCCTCGTCGTCGGGTTCCCTGGCCGGGGAAGTGCGGCGGCGCAGGCCCAGCAGGGGCACGAGACACATCAGGGTGCCGCCGATCCAGATCCAGTTGACAAGAGGCTCCACGCTGACCTTGACCAGCACGCGCATGTCCTCGTCCAGACCCAGCAGGGAGGCGTAGACTTCATTGCCCAGGCCCGGAATCACATCCACCTCGGAAAACTGCATGCTGCCGAACTTGTCGTACATGCGGCGTTCCGGCGCGACAATGCCCAGATTCCTGCCGTCTTTGCTGATCTGGAGCCGGGCCGCGATAAAGTCGTAGCCGGGTTGGCGGCCGTCCTTGATTTCCAGCAGGGTGGCGGTGTAGCCGCCGACCTGTTCGGTCTGGCCCGGAGCCAGGAACATTTCCTTGTCCTGCGTGTAGGGGCCGGAAAAAGCGATGCCCAGAGCGGCCAGGGCCATGCCCAGGTGCGCGCCCAGAGCCCCCAGGCTGGCTGGCTGGCGGCGCACGGCGCTGTCCGTGAGCAGCAGGACCACGCCGAGGCTGACGGCAATGGCCGCGGACGCGCCGAGCAGGGCCGTGGGCTGGCGATAGCCCAGCGCCCAGATCACAATGCCGCCGGCGACAAACGCCCCCAGCACCGCGAAGAAACGGCCCTTGCCGCGCATGCCGCCGTTCCAGCCGAGCCAGGGGCAGGCCGCCATCATGACCAGCAGCAGCGCGCCCAGAGGCAGGCAGACCCGGTTGTAGAAATTGGCGTCCAGGCCGCGCGGGGCGGTGGTCCAGAGTTTGCTGATCACCGGCCACATGGTGGCGACCAGGATGATCGCGGCCAGGGCCAGCAGCACCCAGGCCACCAGGGTCAGGAAGCCCTCGCGGCTGTCCAGCCCGGCCAGGGGTTTGCCTTCGCGCGGGGCCGTACAGGCCACCCAGAAGGTGACCGCCAGACCGGCCAGCACAAAAACGGTCAACGGCGTGCCCACGCTGCCGTCGCCGAAGGCGTGCACCGAATCAATAACCCCGCTGCGCACCAGGTAGGTGGCGAAAAAGGCCGATACCGTGGTCAGGGCCATCATGGCCACATTGACCCGGCCGAGCTTGCCCCGGCGCTCTTCCACAATCAGGGTGTGCAGGGCGGCGGTGCCGATGAGCCAGGGAATCAGGGAGGCGTTTTCCACCGGGTCCCAGGCCCAGTAGCCGCCCCAACCCAGTTCCATGTAGGCCCACCACGCGCCCAGCACGATACCGGCGGTGAGGAAAAGCCAGGCCAGGATGATGAAGGGCCGCGTCAGGCGGAACCATGGCCCCTCGCACCGGCCCCTGCGGGAAAGGGCCTGGGCCAGGGCCAGACAGGCGGGCACGGTGAAGCCGCCGTAGCCCAGGAAGAGCAGCGGCGGATGGAAGATCATGCCCGGATTCTGGAGCAGGGGATTCAGACCGTTGCCGTCGGCCGGGGCCGGGGTCTGCATGAGAAAAGGGTTGCTCCAGTTGGTCAGGATCAGAGTGAAAAAGGCCATGATCACGTAAAAGAAGGTCCAGTACCAGAGCTTGGTGGCGGGGCTCAGATTTCGACAGGCGCGGGTGCAGGCGAAGATGCTGCCGCTCAGGCTCACGGCCAGGGCCCAGAAGAGCATGGAACCGGGCTGCCCGGCCCAGAAGGCGGTCAGGCGGTAGAAGACCGGCAGGATCAGATCCGTATAGCTGGCAACGTATTGCAGGCTGAAGTCATGCCAGTAGAGGGCGTGCAGCAGCAGGGCCGAGGCCAGCAGCAAGCCGCCGGTGACGACCCAGTGGGCTTTTTCGATCAGGCGCAGGCTGTCGGCGCGTCCCTGCCAGAGCTGGAGCAGAGCCATGCCGCCGCCCCCCAGGGCGCAGAGCAGGGCCAGAAGTTGCATGGCGTAGGCGAAAACGTACATGGGGCTCCTTTACGCGTGGATGACGGCGAGACGACCCGGCTGATCCGCCTGGTGTCTAATTTGAAAATCAGACACACAAAACCCGTAGGGTTTTACGGCGGCGTAGGCGCCGTGAGTCAGCGAAAAACCACGTTTTTTCGCTGACGATCCTGCGAAAATTGAGAGCATGACTATGCTCGAAATTTTTGCAATCAGGCACTTCAAGTGACGTGACGGGAAAAAACAGCGCCCCGTGTTGGGGGGCGCCGCGTGGCCGGAGCAATTTCAAAGTGAAATTGTTCCGGCGGCTGCGGGAGCAGACGCCCGCCACGGAGGCGTAAGCGCAATTTATGTGCGCGATTAAACGCCGGAGTGAGCGTCTTAAAAACTTTGAGAATGCACTTTCTCAAAGTTGAATTGCTCTAGCTTGTACGGTTTTCCTTCTGGTACTTGGAAGGACACTTGGTCATCAGGGTCTTGGCCGCAAAGTGCCCACCCGGCCCCATGCCGCCTTCCACGATGACTTCCGCCCCGGCCTTGAACGTGTCGGGCACAGCGCCGCTGTAGTTGACCACGATGGTCTGGCTGGCGTTGTCCTTGTCTTCCAGGCTGAAGGTGACGCCCGGTCCGCCCCGGTGCTTTTCAATGCCCCGGCTTGCCACAGTGCCGAACAGCCGGGCCGCGGTCAGCTTGTCCGGCGTGGCGGCCTTGGCTTCGGCCACGTTCAGGAAGTAAACGCTGTTTTCCGAAAAGCCGGAATAAACCAGATAGCCTACGCCGCCCAGGAAAAGGAGCAGCGCCGCCACATAGATGGAAGTATTTTTTTTGCGGGCCATGCGAGTCACTCCAGTGTTGTGCTGAGTGAAGATGGGGTACCCTAGCCCATTTCGATTTTTCTGACAAGATAAGAATTGTTATCAATATTTGCGGTGCCGCCCGTTTCGCGCGGACATTGAGGCGCGCCGGGGACTTACCTGGTGGGCGCGGTCGGCGCGGCGGGCTTGTCCTGGGGAGCCTTGCGGGTCAGGGCCTTGCGGCGGTCGCGGGCCAGGGCGCGCAGATCCGCCACATTGTCGCTTTCGTCCATGATCTCGCTGCCCAGAATTTCCTCCAGCACGTCCTCCAGCGAAACCACTCCGGCCAGGCCGCCGTATTCGTCCAGCACGGCGAACAGGTGCACCCTGGCCTTGAGCAGTTCGCGCAGCAGCACGTCCAGGGTCTGGCTTTCCTGCACGAAATGCAGGGGCCGCATGATTTCGGACAGGCGCGTGCCCTCCTTGTCCTCCTTGAGGCAGCGGCCCAGGGTGCGGCGCTCCACCAGGCCCACCAGGTCCTCGTTATTCTCGCCGTAGACCGGGATGCGGCTGAAATGCCAGATGCGCGGGTCCTTGTAGGCCTCTTCCACAGTGATGTCCTCGGGCAGGGAAAAGACCACGGTACGCGGGGTCATGATCTCATGCACGCGTTTCTGGTCCAGGGTCAGCACGTTGCGGATGAAATTTTCCTCATAGGGCTGGATGCGCCCGGCCTGGCGCGAAAGGCTGGTCACGGCGCAGATGTCGTCCTCGGAAATCTGCGGCGCGCTGGAGGGCGGCGACATCAGGCGGGTGAGCAGGCTCGTGAGCCAGAGCAGGGGCGAAAGCAGCTTGATCGTCAGGGCCAGGGGGCGGGCCAGGGCGCTGGCCAGGGGCGTGGCATAGGCCACGCCCAGGGTTTTGGGCACGATTTCGCCGAAGGCCAGGATCACGACGGTGAAGGCCAGGGCAAAGAGCGCCATGTGCTCCGCGCCGAAGACCGCCAGAAAGGCCGCGCCCGCAATGGTGGAACCGGCGGTGTTGGCCACGGTGTTCAGGGTCAGGATGGCGGCAATGGGCTTGTCCACCTCGGTACGCATTTTATAGAGCAGTTCGCCCACGGGACGGCCCATGCGGCGCAGGCGTTCAATGGAGGACCAGGGCACGGCGTACAGGGCCGCCTCGGTGAGCGAACAGGAAAACGAGACCAGAACGGCTATGCCGACGGCCAGGATAAGGGTGAGCATGACGCGGCATCCTGCGGCTGCGGTTTGACGGGCGGCCACGGGGCCCGGGGAAGGACGCGGTGGGCGAGCCCATATTTATATGGATAAACTATAGCCCGACGGACCGGGCTTGGCAATTGCCGCCCGGCGCGGCCGAGACCGGGGGAGGCGAACCGCCGCCGGGCGGCGGGCTTGAACGGAAGGCGGGGAGCGGCTTTTGGGGGATGCGCTGAGGAAAATGGCGAGCCGAAAATAAAATGCGCGGCTTTGCTTGACAGAATCCACCCGCAGGACTATATCTCTTTCTCGCGATATGACATGTCGCCACATGGCGCGGGGTGGAGCAGTTCGGTAGCTCGTCGGGCTCATAACCCGAAGGTCGTAGGTTCAAATCCTGCCCCCGCAACCAAGAAATTTAAGCCTTTAGGGGGATGACCCTTAAAGGCTTTTTCTTTTTCTACCCTATTCCTACTCGGAGCTTTGATGAGCAGCTTCAGCAAGAAAATCCAACTTCCCTATACAAAAAGTAAAGGTTATGATTTTATTGAAAGGAATTATGAAATAATACGATCTATATGCAAAAAAAATTTTACCATAACAAAGATAAATTTATCGCTTTTATATGACGATGGGGATATCTCGTGCTCAGTTGATTCTATTGAAGACTTTAAAATAAATTCATATGGAAGCAGTGAAGTAGATATCACAATGATGTCAATCGCAGTGTATACAGAAGAGGTCGGCGACATATACTTTTCGGTAGACAATGAACGCTTTATAATTTGTTCAGGCTCAAAGATGTATCTGTCAAAGATTGTTGAACTATTTGATAAATATGAAATGAGAAGTAAACATAAGACTCAATTTATTGAATGTGTAACGCATAGTTATTATAATGTTCAAGCCAAAAATATAGAAAACTCAAACATTGGTGGATCTGGAAACACTATTGCAGCAGTTAATAGTGATACGCATGAAGAAAAAAAGCAGTGCAGCCGCAAGCCTGTACCAAGCAAATTTTGGAGGGGGTTGCTTCAAGGCGTAGTAGCAAACTATGTGTGGTGGATACTAGGCCTGTTATCTGTCGGTGCAATATCAATGTATAGGGATAATATTATTGCATTTCTTGGCGTACATAAATAGTATGACTGCTCTTAGATTGTGCAAAACAGAAAAAATTTCATATTAATTCCGCCTCACACCCCCACCAGAATTCTTCAATATAGACCGTTTGGAGTTGATTCAGTTCGGATCATCTTGAGTATACCTAGATTGTTGGCGCAGATTTTGAGCTGCTCGGCTCGTTCCTAACGGTTCCGCCTGCGCGGCGGCGCTACCGCTTCTGCCCTCCCTCTTTCCTGCCCGCCTCCTGGGCCGCGCTCATGGCCTCCAACTTTTGCCATACCTGCCCCTGGCTCTGGGTTATCGTTTTGTAATCCGGCAGCCGCCAAAACAACAATGCACCCCAGAGCAGCCTCACAAGCACCGCTGTCGCCAGCGGATACGTCCAGTGCCATACGTCGTTCAGTCCGCTCATGTTCTGAGTGACCCGCTTCGCTCATCTTTAAAAAAGCCATTGGCTTGCTGCCGTGCGCATCCTTGGCCCATCCGCTGTTGACACTTGCCGCCGCCTGTGCTTCTTTTTCTTCAGGTGCTAGAAACACCTTCCACAGACGGCTTCCCACCCCGACAGATTGTGGGTTTTCTTGCGTTGTGCCTTTGGCACGGCGTAACTTCTCGCATGCTCTTTCCGGGTGTGGGCGAAATACAAGACCGGCTTGCCGGAAAATAGCCCGCTGCTCTGTGGCAGTTTCTAGCACCCGGAGTTTTTCATTTTGAAAGCTCCAATAGAAAAAACCACAGAGGTGTTTCATGTCCGGTTCTTCCCCGAGCGCACGCCGCTCACGGCCCCAATTTGCTCCGCCTGATGCGGCGTCTCCGGATTTTTCCTGCTCCCACTTCACGGATCTGGCCGAAAAGCTGCAACAGGCGGCCCAGGCCTTGCTGGCTTTTGCGGCAAAAGAACAGCCGGAACCGGCGCAACGGGACACGGCAGCCGCCGCTTCCCCCAAGGCCGCCGGGCCCGCCGGGGAAGTGCCGCACGAATTGCGCTGCTACCGCGTGCCGTCGTATATGCTGAAATATGAGGAGGAAACGCTTGCCGCGCACAAAGCCGAGGATTTATCCGGCCTGCTTGATAAGGTGCATGACGATCTTTATGTCACGGCCTACCTCATGGAACATTTCGAGGATGGTGAGGATATTGACGGCTTCACCGTTCAACTGATCGGCGACAGGCTGCAAACTTCCGTGCATGTTTTGAGTAAAGTCTGCTCTGTCCTTGCGGATTTCAGACCGGCGGAAGCGCCGTTGACAGCCTGAATCTTGTGAGACAAAGGCCCCGGTTTTCCGGGGCCTTCTATCCAGGGAAGTGCGGGGCCACATGGCGCTGAACGGCGTGTCCGGGCGGGCGGGGACGCGACGGGGGCCGTCTTCCGTCTTGGATTTGCCCGGCCTTTGGTGTAGCGTCCCGCGATGGACAAAAAGAAAATCCTTCTCCTTTCGCTGGGGCATCTCTCCTGCGACGTGAACGGCGGCGCCCTGCCCGCCGTGCTGCCGTTTCTGCGGGCCAGTTACGGCCTGAGCTATCAGGCCACGGGCGGCCTGATGTTCGCCTATTCCTGCCTTTCGTCCATCATCCAGCCCCTGTTCGGCTGGCTCTCGGACCGCTTTTCCAAGCCCTGGTTCATTCCCCTGGGCGTGCTGCTGGCCGGTTGCGGCCTGGCGGCCGTGGGCTTCATGAGCGACTACTGGGCCATTTTCGCGGCCATCGCGGTCAGCGGCGTCGGCGCGGCGCTCTTCCATCCCGAAGGCGCGCGCTACGCCAATAAGGTGTCCGGCCAGAGCAAGGGCGTGGGCCTGAGCATCTTTTCCATCGGCGGCAACAGCGGCTTTGTGCTGGGGCCGTTGCTGGTCACGGGCTGCGTGGGCTATTTCGGCATGAGCGGCACGGCGGTCTTTGCCTGCCTTGCCGTGTGCATGGCCTCCATCCTGCTCTGGCAGATCGTGCGCATGACCGGCCTTGCAACTGGCGCGGCCGTTTTGCCCGTCCCGGCCGCGCCCCCCGCCGAATCCGTTGCGAGCAAAAATCCGCAGGCCGCTGCCGCCCCTGTTGACCCTGTTGCGTCTGGTGCGCCCGCCGCCGAGGGCGCGGATGGGGACTCTGAAATCCTCGGCCGCAACAACTGGCGGGAGTTTTCCAAGCTGACCGTCGCCATTGTGGCCCGCTCCACCCTGTTTGTGGGCTTCAATACCTTTATTCCGCTGTACTGGGTCAATGTCTTCGGGCAGTCCAAGGCCGCCGGGGCGCTGGCCCTGACTTTTTTCTGCACCTGCGGGGTGATCAGCAACATCATCGGCGGCCTGCTCTCGGACCGCTACGGCTGCACCAGGATCATCCGTCTGGCCTTTGTGCTCATGGCTCCGGTGGTTTTCGCCTTCAGCCTGGCGGGCAATCTTTACGCGGCCTTTGCCCTGCTGCCTTTTCTGGGCTTTGTGCTTTATGCGCCGTTCAGCTCCCTGGTGGTGCTGGGCCAGAAGCTGCTGGCCAGGAACATCGGCTTTGCCTCGGGCGTGACCCTGGGCCTGGCTACCAGCATGGGCGGCATGGCCGCGCCCTGCCTGGGATGGATCGCCGACAATTACGGCTTGGCGCGGGCCATCCAGTGCCTGGGCCTGGTGGCCGTGCTGGGGGCGCTGTTCGCTTTTCTGCTGTCCTCGTCCAAAGCGCCCGACCGGGCGCGGGAAGCCGCCGCATGATGTACACGCACTGCTATGATCTGCCGCTGGTCGGCGGGGTTTCCCTGGTGGAGGAGGACGGCCGCATTCTGGCCTTGGACCTGATCCGCAAGGACGGCGGGCGCAAATCCGGCCCGCTGGCGGCCAATGCCGCCGACGAGGAAACGCCCCTGCTGCGCGAGGCCGGGCGCCAGCTCAAAGCCTACCTGGCGGGCAGGCTGCGTGACTTTGACCTGCCCCTGGCCCCACAGGGCACGCCGTTCCAGCAAAAGGTCTGGGCCGCGCTGGCCGCCATCCCTTACGGCGAGACGCGCAGCTACAAGCAGGTCGCCGAAGCCGTGGGCTGCCCCAAGGGTTGCCGGGCCGTGGGCATGGCCAACAACCGCAACCCCATCGCCATTGTGATTCCCTGCCACCGGGTCATCGGGGCCGACGGCGCGCTGGTGGGCTACGGCGGCGGCCTGCCCATCAAGGAATGCCTGCTGCGCCTGGAAGGGTGCCTTTAATCCGTATGCCCCGGCCCGGCTTTTGCCGGGCTGCCGCAAACTTCCGTTGCGGGCGGGCTGTATTTACGGCATATCTCTTTGGCATTTGGAATGTCCGCAATGACCCCGTAGGACAATGTGATAACTATCCGCCGTATGCCGTTCGGCACGCGGCAAAGCTGAAAAAGCGGACAGCGCGACACGCGCGGGAAGGAGTCGGCCGGGTATGGGCAAGGATGTATTTCCATCCAGTGACAGATTATCGCTGATTCTGGACCACGCGCCGGTGGCGGTATACGTCTGCGCGCTTGATACCTGGGAAATACTCTATGCCAATCGACTGGCGGCGGAACTTCTGGGCTGTCGGCCCGGCGTCAAGACCACCTGCTACGGCCTGATGGGCTTTGAGCGGCCCTGTCCTTTTTGCCGGGTCGGCGAAATGAGCGATACGGAGCCCCATGTGCGGGAGCATGCCCATCGCGGGCGCGTGTATCAGCTCAGCGGCAAGGTCATCGACTGGGCCGGTATCCCCGCCCATCTGGAATATATTCACGATATCACCGAGAAAAAACGGGCCGAAGATGCCAGTACGGCCCTGACGCGGGAATTACGCTCGCTGCTGGACAATATGCCCGGCGGCCTGTGCGTCTACCGTTTTGACGGCGAAAAACTTTCCCCGGTCTTTCACAATCCTGCCTTTTACAGCCTCTTGGGTTACTCGGACGAGCACATTGCCCGCACGCAACGGGAAACCGACTACCTGAACGTTCATCCCGAAGATGTGGAAGCCCTGAAGGCAAGCATTGAGGCGGCCATTGCGGACGAGGGCGTCGCACGGCACACCTACCGTGTCTTCAACGACAGGAAAAAAGAGTACATCTGGGTTCAGCTTGAGCTGGCGGCCAGGCGGCAGGCCGACGGGATGTTTCTGCTGTACGGCGTGTACACCGACATAACCGAGCGGCATCAACTGGAAAGTAGACTCGCCGAGGCGCACGAAAAGACGCAGGACATCATCAACGCCATTCCCGGCGGCGTGGCGATCTACAAGGTTTCCGACATCTTTGAAACCGTCTATTTTTCCGACGGGGTGCCCGAGCTGAGCGGCCACACCGTGCGGGAGTACCATGAGCTGGCCAAGGGCGACGCCGCCGAGATGACCTATCCCGAAGATACGGCCATGGTCGTCGGCAAGTTGCGCCATGCGCTTGCGCACAATGAGGTTGCGGATTTTGAATTCCGTAAAAAGCATAAGGGCGGCCATGTGGTCTGGGTGCATATCCAGGCCAAGAAGGTCGGGGAAGAAGACGGCTTTCCGCTGCTCCAGTGCGTGTTCCACAATATTTCGGCTTTGAAGAAAACGCAGCAGGAGATGGAGCACCTGGTCAACTCCATCCCCGGCGGCATCGCGGTCTATACTGTGACGGACAGCATTACGCCGGTTTTCTGTTCCGAAGGCGTGGCCGCGCTTTCGGGCTATACGAAAGAGGAATATCAGGCGCTGCGGGGCAACGACGCCTTTCAGGTGGTGTACGAAGAGGACCGGGAGCGGGTGCGGGCGGCCGTGCTCAGGGCGGTACGCAGCGGCGAGCCTGTGGAAATATCCTACCGCACCCTTCACAAGGACGGACGTCTGGTCTGGCTGCATCTGAACGGCAGGCGCATGGACGCGCTGACCGGCCCCACGACCTTCTACGCCGTGTTTACCGGCATGTCGGCGGAGACAAAGCTCTACCAAAGCCTTGCCAATGAGGCCGCGGACGGCATCTACGTCATCGGCAGGGAAGACTACAGCCTGCTCTACGTCAATGAACGGGTCAACCTGTTCATGGGCGGGGAAGCCCTGGTTTCCGGCCGGAAATGCTATGCCGTCCTGCACGGCAGGCGGAAACCCTGTGAGTTCTGCAATCTCGACCGCCGCAATGACGGCCGGAAGCGCCAGGACATGGTGATTCCCGGCTCGGACAGGATTTACGCCACAGCCACGCGCGAGACAGACTGGAACGGCATTCCCGCCTATGTCAGGTATGTGACGGATATTACGGAGAAAGTACGCACCCGCGAGGAAAAGGAGCGGCTGGAGCGCTATTACCAGACTCTGATCCGCCATCTGCCCGGCGGCATTACGGTGCTGCGCTGCGCTGCGGACGGCGCCATCGTGCCGGAATTCATCTCGGACGGCTTTGCCGCCATGACCGGCATGACGCTTGAACAGGCCTATGCGCTGTACGGCAGCGACGCCGGCGCGGGCGTGCATCCCGAGGATGTGGACTACATCCTGACCCGGATCCGCAGGCAGGTGGAAACGGGCCTGGATTCCTGCGAAACGGTCTACCGGCTGCGCAAGGGCGAACAGGGCTACATCTGGGTGAAAAACATTTCCGCCCTGATTCCGGATGAGGACGGCAACGCGCGGATTTACGCCGTGTTCAGCGACGTCACGGAAGACATGAACGAACGGGCCGAACTGCGCAACCGCTACAACGACATGCTCATAGAGCATCACAAGGGCTTTGTGCACGGCGAAATCATCACAGGCCACTGCAACATCACCCGTAACTTTATCATTGAAATTACGGACCAGACCAACAGCCGCCTGCTGGAAACATTCGGCACAGCCCGCGAGCCCTTTTTCACGGGCCTGGCCGGGCTGGTCGTGGACGAGAACGAGCACCGCGCCTTTCTGGAGACCTTTCTCGCCCCGCCCTTGCAGGCGGCCTTTGAGCGCGGCGACCTCAAGCATGAACTGGAGTGCTTTGTCAAACTGCCGACCGAAGAGCAGGGCCGCTATGTCCGGATCGTGGTCAAGCTGGTGGTCTCCCCGGACAGCGGCGACCTCATCGGCGTTCTTTCCGTGCTGGACGTGACCGAGCAGAAGATTTCGGAACAGATCCTGAACCGTCTGTCCCATGCGAGCTATGATTTCCTTGCGGATGTGGACCTGCGGCGCGACCGCTACAAGGTGCTTTCCTTCAATCACCAGGCCAGCGCGCTGCCGCCGTCCGAGGGCGGCTATACCGCGCAGGCCGCTTACCTCTTCCAGTCCCTGGTGGTGCCCAAGGACAAGGAGATTTGCGCCAGGATGCTCGACCTGGACTATATGCGCCGACGCCTGGAAGAAGAGGGTTCCTACTCTTTCCACTATTCCCTGACGGACGAGAACGGCGAAATCCTGACCAAAAACATGGTCGTCTTTTCGATCGACAAAAAACTGGGCCGGGTCTGCCTTTCCCGGACGGACATTACGGAATCCGTGCGGGAGCAGAAGGCTCTGCTCAACATGCTGGCCTACACCTTTGATCTGGCCGGTTTCCTCAACCTCGCCACCGGCGGTTTCGTCATTCACACCCGGGAAACCGTGCTCCGCAACCTTGCCCCGTATACCACGGAGGATTTTGACCTGGCCCTGGAGAAGTTCATCCGCCATGCCGACACGGAAGAGGGACAGGATGAGATACGCAGGCAGTTGTCCGTGGAGGCCATGCTGGCGCGCTTGGCCGAACAGCCCGAAGGCTATGAATTCAGCTTCCCCTGCCGTTCCGAAACCGGACTCCGCCACAAGCAGATCAGTGTTCTCTGGGGCGGGGAAAATCACCAGACCATCTGCCTGGTGCGGGCCGACGTGACCGATGTGCTCAGGGCGGACCAGCAGACCAGGGAGCAGTTGAAAAACGCGCTCACCCTCGCCCGGGAAGCCAGCCAGGCCAAGACCGACTTTCTTTCCTCCATGAGCCACGACATCCGCACGCCCATGAATGCCATTGTCGGCATGACCGAACTCGCCCTGGCCCGGCGCGACAATCCCGTTCAGATCGACGAGAGCCTTTCCGTCATCAGGACCGCCTCGGAGCACCTCCTGCGCCTGATCAATGATATTCTGGACATGAGCCGCATTGAAAGCGGCCATATAGTTCTGGTCAAGGAGTTGTTCAGCCAGCGGGAGGAAGTGGAAAAAATCGTGACCCGGGCCCTGGCCCTGGCCGGGAAAAAGGGGCAGACCTTCAGTCATTCCTTCCAGGTCCGCCATGACAAATGCATCGGCGATGTTCTGCGCATCCATCAGATTCTCGAAAATCTGATCAGCAATGCCGTCAAGTTCACGCCCGAGGGCGGCCGCGTCTCTCTCGCCGTCACGGAGCTGCCGCGGAAGAATGAGCAGATCGGCTGGTATCGCTTTGTGGTTGCGGATACCGGCATCGGCATCAGCCCGGAAGATATTCCGCATATTTTCGAGGTGTTCTTCCGGGTGGAAAACTTGCGCGTCGGTCATACGGAAGGCACGGGCCTGGGGCTTTCCATCATCAAAAATATTGTGGACTACAAGGGCGGCACCATCAAGGTGGAGAGCGAGCCGGGCCGAGGCACGCGCTTTACGGTGGACCTGCCCCTGCATCTGGCGGACGCGCCGGACGCCCCGGCCCCGCTGGAAGTCGCGGAGAGCGCCGAAGAGAATGTGGATATTTCCGGCTTGCATGTGCTGCTGGTGGAGGACAATGAGGTGAACCAGCTGGTGGCGCAGCGGATTCTTGAAAGCGAAGGCGTGACGGTGAGCATCGCCGACAACGGCAAGGCGGGTTGGGAAGCCTTTGAGAGCAGCGCGCCGGAGGCCTTTGACGCCGTTTTCATGGATATCCAGATGCCGGTCATGGACGGCTATGAAGCCACCCGCGCCATACGGCGGAGCGGGCATGCCCGCGCGGCTGACATTCCCGTCATCGCCATGACGGCCAATGCTTTTGCCGGGGACGTCCGGCGCTGCCTGAACGCGGGGATGAACGCTCATATTGCCAAGCCCATTGAGCCGAGAAAGCTCTTTGAGCTCTTGTGGAAACACACAAGGGGCCGCGCTTCCTGAAAAGCGCGGAACAGCCGTGTCCCATCCCTTCCGGATGCTCCCGCGCGAAAAGGCCGTTGCCCGAATGGACAACGGCCTTGGCCTGCCTGCGGCAACGGGCCGTCACTGGGGCACGTTACTGAATCAGGCCCACGGTCTGGGCGATGAGCACGCGCCAGCCGTCGGGCAGGGGCAGTTTGCCGTCCAGGGCCGAAACGCCGGAAGCGTGCACATAGTTGCCCAGTCCGGCGGAGGCACAGTAGAGCCCGGCGTTCTGGTAGAGCGAACCCGCGTGCATGCCGGACCAGCGGCCCTCGGGCGCGGCATAGAGCAGCACCAGCGAGCCGCCGCCCGCCGCGTCGCGGTAATCGCCGCTCAGTTCCCGGATCAGGGTGTGTTGGGCCGCGTCATAGCGCCAGACGCCGTTTTCCCGCACCACGTAGATCGTCACTTCCTGGCGGTTCATGGCCGAAGGCGCGGTGCGGCGGCCGTCGGGCCGGTTCACGCCCCAGGTGGCCCAGAGCAGGTTGCTCAGTTCCTGGGCGGACAGGGGCGCGCCGGTATAGCCGCTTTTGCTGGAATGACGTTCGGCCAGGGCTTGCATCAGGGGCATGCCGCCCTTTTTGTCCGGCGCGGGCAAATCCATGCGCGCGCCGTCGGCGGAAACCGCCCGTGCCGGACCGGCCGGGCTCAGGCTGAGCGCCAGTACGGCCAGACCCGTACTCAGGGACATCAGAATGTTGCGGATGCTCATTGTTGTCTCACTTTTGGGAAACGCCGCCTAATGGTCCTTTCGCTCTTTTCCCGCGCCGGGCCGGCCCTGTGCGCGATGTTTGCCTTTCGGCAAAGAACAAACATTTCATCAGTCAGCGCATCCCTTAGTTTGCCGGATTGTTTCATTAATCAGGCGCGCAGGGCGCGGCCCAGGCCATCCGCCGCCAGAACGGCGTCGGTCAGTTCCTCCGGCGTGACGTCGCCGATCATGTTGTGGATGCTTTCGCCCGGAGCGCAGGCCTTCGCGGCGGCCACGGCCACCCGCGCGGGGTCGGTGACGCCCATTTCCGCCAGGGTCACGGGCAGGCCCACATTCAGACAGAAGTCCTGCACCTGGCGCAGTTCCGCGCCGGGCGCGTTTTCCAGCAACAGTTGCACGATGGTGCCGAAGGCCACCACGCTGCCGTGGGCCGCCGTGCATTCTTCCAGGGCGGTGAAGCCGTTGTACACGGAGTGGGCCACGCACAGGCCGCCGTTGTCCGCGCCCACGCCCGAGAGGTAGATATTGGCCTCAATGATCGCCTCCACATCCGGGGTGAGCAGATGCTGCTCCACGGCGGCCTTGGCCCGTGCGCCGTTTTCCAGCAGGGTTTCGTAGCAGAGGCGGCAGAGGGCCAGGGCCGAACGGGTGATGCCGCCGTTTTCCAGGCTGGGGGCTTTGGCTCTGGCGCACATCCGGGCTTCGAAATAGGTGCCCAGGGCGTCGCCCATGCCCGCCACCAGGAATTTGACCGGCGCGTTGGCGATGACAGTTGAATCCACCAGAACCACGTCGGGATTTTTCGGATAGAAAAGGTATTTGCTGAACGAGCCGTCATCCTTGTAGATGACCGAAAGCCCGGTGCAGGGCGCGTCCGTGGCGCTGACCGTGGGAATGACCAGCACGGGCAGGCCTTCGTAATAGGCCGTGGCCTTGGCCGTGTCGATGGCCGAGCCGCCGCCCACACCGGCCACGCAGTCAATGCCGTGGGCGCGCACGATGTCGCGCATGCGTTGAATTTCGCCCTCGGAGCTGTGTCCGCCGAAAATCTCGAAGCGGATGGCGGCCTCCTTGCCGGCAAAACTTTGCTCCAAGTGGGCGCGGCAGGCCTTTTCACCGCTGCGGCTGCAGATGAAGAGGAAGGATTTGCCCAGATTTTTGGTTTCGTCATACGTGGAAAGCAGGGCGTCCTTGCCCTGGATATATTTTGCGGGTGCCCGCATCAGTTTCAACATTGGTATTCTCCTGTGTTCTTCTTGGGAAATAAAAAGCACGCGGCGCGCCTATGGGGCTTGTCGCGTGCTTTCATTGTGTATGCCGGCGGAGGGAACTGTCAAGAAAGAAGGCCCGGTTCAGTTGACCGGGAGGCGGTCGTCGGCGCGGATGTTGTGGCCCGTGCGAGCCTCGATCCAGTTTTTGATCTCTTTGTGCGCGATTTTGCGCTGGGCCCGCTTCTGGCGCAGCATGGCCGTATCCGCCTGCACCATGACCCTGGCCAGGGTCATCTCCGGGTTTTCGCTGCAGGCCAGGCCGAAGGCCGCCAGAATCGGCATCCGGCCGGGGTGCCGGTTGCGTTCGGCAAAACAGGCTTCGATCTTGCGCAGCAGCTCCCTGCCCTTGTCCGGCGCGCAACCCGGCAGCAGAACCACAAATTCGTCCCCGCCCATGCGCGCCACGCAGTCCGTGAGCCGCAGGGGCTTGCGCAGCAGCGTGGCGGCCTCGGCCAGCAATTCGTCCCCGGCCGCGTGGCCCAGGTTGTCGTTGACCATTTTCAGGCCGGTAATGTCGCAGGAGATCACGCAGACCGGGCGGATGCCGTTTTTCTCGATGCGTTCGGCCTCCAGGTTGCAGTAGGCCCGGCTGCGCAGGCCGGTGAGCGCGTCGTTTTTGACCAGTTCCTCCAGCCTGTCCCGTTCGGTCTGGGCCGTGGTGATGTTGGTGACGATGTTCACCAGATGGCACGCCCGGCCGTTATCATCCCTCCGGGTCACGCAGCCGCGTCCGAAAAGCCAGGCCCAGTCGCCGTCGGCGCGCCGCATGCGGTAGGTGCATTCAAAGGAATCGCCGTAGCGCGGCGACTGGATGACGGCCAGTTGCGTGTCCACGATTTTGTCGTGGTCGTCGGGGTGGATTCTGTCTTTCCAGGCATCCACATGCGCGGGAAATTGCTCCGGCTCATAGCCGAGCATGGCCAGACAGCGGGGGCTGTAATAGACCGCGTTGGTGCGCAGGTCCCAGTCCCAGAGGCCGTCGCCCACCGTGTCCAGGGCGTAATGCAGCCGTTCGTCGTCGGATGAACGGAGCATGCCGGGGCGGAGGCTTTCCTCGCGTTGCAGGGTGCCGGCCAGCAGGGTGGCCCGGCCCGTGTGGTCGCGCTCCAGCACGGAGCCGCGCACCAGCATGCGCGCGTACTGGCCGTTGTTCAGCCGGACCCTGATGATGTCGTCAATGGATTCGCCCAGAAATTTCTGTTCGATGAACAGCCGGTAGCGGCGGAGCAGGCTTTTGCGGTCGGCCGGGTGGATGGCTGTCGTACGGTTGTCGTAGCTGACGGAGTAGGTCCCGGAAGCGGTCTCGCCCAGCAGGGCCGCGCAGATGCTGTCCCGCCAGACGTTTCTGCTTGGGACGGAATATATCCAGATGCCCACTTCGGGCAGGCCGCTTTGCCGGGCCTTGGCCTCCACGGCGGGATCGCCGGCCAGGGCCGGAGTGATCGTAAAACGGCCCATGATTTTGCTGGCCCGGCCTTTTTCGTTGCGGGCCAGCACCAGCAGGTGTTCCTGAATCCATTGGTTGTTGAAGGGATAGTCGCACTCCAGGCAGGAACCGGCCGTGCCGCTGAGCACGCCCTCGCGCAGCTCGTTGAGCCTGGGCAGGGCGTGGGGCGGAATGTAGCCGAGAAAATCCGCCATGCGCGTGGGCGGTTCGGGCAGGTGCAAACGGCTGCATGCGCCCAGGCTCAGAAAAAGCGCGTCGGAAACGATGTCCCATTCCCACAGCGGCTCGCTGGAGGTAAGCGGGATAAGACAATGTGCCGGATGCGTGGACATGGGAAGGCCTTTGCTGTGGTTGTGGCGTTCCTCCGGCGGGCCGCCGCCTCCGGATGTCATTGTTGCATTGCGGCAGGGTCGCAACAATGACAGAGGCGTGTCAACCCGTCTTTTTTCCGTCGGATTTTTTATGCAGTGTGTATCTATATACCGATATAGGACTTTAATCCTTTATGCAAGCCGGGAAGTTCATGTTTTAATGGCAGGATGGAAACGGAACAGGCCAAGCAGATTATGGGCCGCATTGTGGCCGCTCTCCGCGAAGAGAGACTCATGAGCCGTTACGCCCTGGCCAAACGGGCCGGAGTGGACTGTTCATGGCTGCGCCGTTTCGAACAGGGCCGCTCGGGCGTGCGGGTGGAGACTCTGATCGCCATTGCCCAAGGCCTGCAAATGCCCGCCGCGCGGATCGTGGCTCTGATCGAAATCGCCCTCTGCGAAGCCGCCGTCTACCCCGGGCCGTGCGCCGAGCCCCATGCCGAATCCCGTTCCGACCAGGAGCGGCAAAGCTGCTTCGGCCCCCTGAGACGTAAGGATGCGGACCTGTACTGAGCGGGCGCGCCCGACGCAGCCGAGTCTGTTCCAACGCTGAAATCCCGTTCGCTCCGCCCTGTCGCCTTGCTTGTCAGCTGTTCCCGGCCAGCTGCGGCCGCATTACGGCCCTTTCAGAGGCGACGCTGTGCACGTTGCCTTTTTCCCGGTATTGTTCGTGGCGTCCCGCGTGGTTGTGTTGCGGGCGTTTTTCGCCTGCCGGATATCCGTATAAATGTACGGATATTTTGTCAAGGGCCGCGCTATGGTTCGCGCATGGAAAAAATACCCACATTGCAGTGGGCCGTGGCTGCGGTGATTCACCGGCTGCGGCGCAAAGCCGGGCTTTCCCAAGGGCAGTTGGCGGGCTTGGCGGGGCTTTCCGAGGATTATATCTCCGGCATGGAGCGCGGCATCCAGTGCGGCTCGCTGACCGCCATGCTGCATATCGCGGCGGCCCTGCGCATGGAAACGGCGGAACTGGTCCGCCTGATCGAGGCCGAGATGCGCGCAGGTCCCTGCCCGCCGGAACGCGGGGCGGGCAAGCCGTCCAAGTGGGAAAAAGGCTAGGCGGCGCGGAGAACATGCCGGAGGCGCGGAGCCGAGCCGTCAGCGGGCCGCCGGAGGGTGCGCGCGGGATCTGAAGCGGCGCACTTTGAGCAGTGAGGCGCAGGCGTTATCGCACCACTTGCGGGTCTGATTTTTGCTTTCATCATAAAAGAACCAGCCACACTCGGGATTGGCGCAGCATTTGAGCCGTTCCGGCGCGTATTCCGTCAGCAGCAGCGCAAAAGAGCGCACAACGCAGGCCGAAAACCATGCCGGGTCGCGGTTGCACGGAACCAGCCCCAGGCGTAGCCGTCCGTCCTCCGCCGCTTCCAGGCGCTGGCTGAACGGGGCGGCTTCCAAGCGGGCGTTGAGCCGCGCCTGGAGCCTGGCGGACAGGCCGCGCAAGCCGCGGAATTCCGCGGCGGCTTCAGCCAGCAGCCCGCGCAAGCCGCGCAGAACATCAAGCGTGGCCGCATCAGTCCCGGGTTCGGGCAGATCCCATTTTTCGCAGAAGCGCGTCAGCCATTCCGGCTGTTCCAGCGGGTCCTCAAAGGGTTTGCGCCGCGCAAACCAGCGGCTGTTGATAAATTCCAGGCACAGAAAATCCATCCACGTCTCCCCGTGCTGTAACGATCAAAAACTATATTGACGGTTACAATAGGCCATGCCAGTATGCCGCATCCTGATCGCATTGTGCGGATTTCTTTGGATGTAGCAGGAAAAGGAGGCGGCCGCCATGGGCGGTAAAGGCCTTGGCAGCGCCATGCTTATGGTCGCCGCCTTGATCTGGGGCACGGCCCTGGTCGCGCAGCGCCTCGGCATGGAGCATTGCGGCCCCTTGGCGTTCAATGCCGCCCGGTTCGGGCTGGGCGGCATTGTGACCGGGCTGGCTCTGCTGCTGCGCGCCGCGCGGGCGCAACGGCCGAAAGCCGCGGAGCGCGCCGAAAGAAACGCGAATCGCGCGCTGCTGCTGCGCGGCGGTTTATGGTGCGGAGCCGTTCTTTTTCTTACCGCCTCCCTGCAGCAGTACGGCATATGCTTTACCAGCGTGGGCAAAGCCGGTTTTATCACCAGTCTGTATCTTGTCCTGGTGCCCTTGCTGGGGCTGTTTCTCGGGAAAAAAATTGCCCTCGGGCTCTGGCTCTGCATTGCGGGGGCGGTGGTCGGCATGTATCTGCTCTGCCTGTCCGGCGCGGGCCCGGCTCTGAGCCTGAATCCCGGCGACGGGCTGATGCTGCTCTGCGCGTTGTCCACGGCCGCGCATATTTTGCTTGTGGGACGTTTCGCGCCGCTGGTGGACGGCGTGGCATTGTCCTGCCTGCAATTTGTGGTCTGCGCGCTGTGCAGCGCCCTGGCCGCCGCGCTGTGGGAGCAGCCGGGGACGGAAGCATTCCTCGCCTGGAAAGCGTTGCTGTATACCGGCATTCTGTCCTGCGGCCTTGCCTATACCCTGCAAACCTTGGGGCAGGCCACGGTGCCTCCCGGCCTGTGCGCCCTCCTGCTCAGCCTGGAGGCGGTATTCGCCGCTGTGGCGGGCTGGCTTGTGCTGGGGGAGGCCCTTTCTCCGCGCGAGTCGGCGGGCTGCGCGCTGATTTTCGCGGCCATTGCGGCGGCGCAGGCGCCGGGCGTCGGGCATTCCGGCTCAGCGCAGGAAAGAGGTGACGGAACGCTGGGAAAAACGTAAGATCAGAACCATTGATACCACGGGTCGGAACCGGCCGTCATATTTCGGATGCGCCTCGCATCCGGCGCATGGCGCGGCCTCCGCCCTTGAAAATACGCCTGACGATTGCCTGATGGTCTGATCGGCTCCCTTTCCCCCAACCGCAAGGAGATATGCGCCATGTCCCTCAACCCCGGAATCGCCTCCAGCTTCAACGAAACCAAAACACGCAGCCACACGCTGTCGCCGCAGAGCGGCATGTGCTCCTTCTGCACCGCCGACTGCCCCGGCACCTGTGAGATCGGCCTGTCCGCCGTGCTGGGCGCGCAGAGCGTCTACCCCACCACCACGGGCAACAACCAGATCGCCTCGGAGAAGGATTATCCGCTGGATTACTCCCACTTCAACATCAACGGCCGCGTCTTCGGGGCTCAGGGCGTACCGGCCGGAACGGATCAGGCGGCCATCTTCAACGTCAGGCTCGAACGCACGCTGGGCAGGCGGCATCCGGTCAAGATCGCCCTGCCGGTGATCCTGCCCGCCCTGCTGAAAATGAACTGGCAGGATTATTTCGCCGGGGCCGCCATGGCCGGGGTCTGCTGCGTCATCGGCGAAGGCTCGCCCTCCAAGGACCCCGCGCTGCAAATGCGGAACGGGAAAATTGCGGAATTTCCCTATCTGAATGAAATCATGGACGCCTTCCGCCGCTATTACCGGGGCTACGGGCAGATCGTGCCGCAGGCCAATTTCGAGGAGGACGGCCAGGGGCTGCCGGAATACGCCGTCAGCCGGTGCGGGGCCGAGGCCATTGAATTCAAGTTCGGCCAGTCGGCCAAGGGTACCCAGCCCGTGACCCGGCTCAAGGATTACGACGCCGCGCTCAAGAAAAAGGCGACCGGAGCCCTGGTCCATCCGGACCCGGAGGACCCCGCGGTCCGGGCCGCGGCGGAACGGGGCGAAGCGCCCAATTTCTATGCCTACGGCCGTCTGCCCATGTGGGACGAGGAGTATCTGGTCACCCGCATCGGCATGCTGCGGGACATGGGCCTGAAAAACGTCTATTTCAAGATGGCCGGCTTTGACCCCGTGGACATTGAGCGGGTGCTGCGTATTGCCGCGTCGGCCGAAGTGGACGTGGTCACCTTTGACGGCGCGGGCGGCGGCTCGGGTTACAGCCCCTGTAAAATGATGAACGAGTGGGGCCTGCCCACCGTGCCGCTGGAAAGCACGGTCTGCGGCATTGCCCGCCGCCTGAGACGGGAAGGCCTGGAACTGCCCTCCATGGTCATCACCGGCGGCTTCGCCACCGAGGACCAGGTCTTCAAGGCCCTGGCTCTGGGCGCGCCCGGCTTTCAGGCCGTGGGGCTTTGCCGGGCCGCCATGGCCGCCGCCAACAGCGCCAAAAAGGTGGGCGAACTGATCGAAGCGGGCAACATCCCCACCTATCTCCAAAAATATGGCGACAGCAAGGAAACGCTGTTCGCGGATCTGCCGGATCTCAGGCATCTCTACGGCAAGGAGGCGGAGAGCTTCCCGGCCGGGGCCATCGGCGTGTTCTCCTATCTCAACCGCATCGCCATGGGCCTGCGCCACTTCGCGGCCCTGAACCGCAAATTTGACGTAAGTCTGCTGGGCCCGGACGATCTGATTCCGCTGACCCCGGAAGCCGCGAAATTGCTGGCCGGGCGATAGGCGCGCAGTCCGATAGCATGAAGCACTCTGTTCCGGCCTTTCGTGGTTGTGGTGGAAGGCCGGGGCGGAGGTGCAAAATCCATTCAGGCTTCAGCGGACGGGCGGCGCGTTCCCACGGACTGTTCCGCCGGGAGTGAAATTGCTCTGCCTGCGCGCCTTTGCCGCCTCTTTGCGCCTGCGGCAAAATGTGCTATTGTACCCCCTCCGTTCCGGAAGGGGCCACATGCGCTCCGCCTATGCCGGAGCGGCAGCGTCACGGCGGAGGCATTATGGCTGACGGCCCCATCATCAGTATCGAGCACCTGGAAAAGCGCTTTTCCGGTAAAAATGCCGACGTGTTCGCCCTGCGCGGCATTGACCTTGCCATCAGCCGGGGAGACATCTTCGGCATCATCGGCAAGAGCGGCGCGGGCAAGTCCACGCTGGTGCGTTGCATCAACATGCTGGAACGCCCCACGGCCGGAAGCGTCTTTTTTGAAGGCAGGGATCTCTGCCGCCTGCCCGAGGCCGCGCTGCGCAAGGCGCGGCGTTCCATGGGCATGATTTTTCAGCAGTTCAACCTGCTCATGCAGCGCACGGCCCTGCAGAACGTCTGTTTTCCGCTGGAGCTGACGGGCGCGCCCCGGGGCGAGACCCGCAAGCGGGCCGAGGAACTGCTGGATATGGTGGGCCTGGCCAACCGCATGGATTCTTACCCCTCCCAGCTTTCCGGCGGCCAGAAGCAGCGTGTGGCCATTGCCCGCGCCCTGGCCACCAAACCGCGCGTGCTGCTCTGCGACGAAGCCACCTCCGCGCTGGACCCGGCCACCACGGATTCCATTCTCGCGCTCATCAAGGATATCAACGTCCAGCTCGGCATCACGGCGGTGGTCATCACCCACGAGATGAGCGTCATCGAAAAGATCTGCAGCCATGTGGCCATCATCAGCAAGGGCGTCATTGTCGAGCAGGGTCTGGTGGAGGACGTCTTTTTCCACCCCCGGACCGAGGCGGCCCGCCGCCTGGTCCTGCCCGAGGCCCTCCGCAAGCTGCCGCAGCCCAATCTGTACCGGCTCATCTTCAACGGCCGCTCTTCCTTTGAGCCCGTCATCGCCAACATGGTGCTGGAATGCGGCTGTCCGGTGAACATCATGTATGCCGACACCCGCGACATCAACGGCGTGGCCTTCGGCCAGATGGTCCTGCAACTGCCCGATAGGGAGGACTCCCGCGCGCGGATCATGGCCTTTGCCGAGGCGCATTCCATCATGCTGGAGGAAATGAAACATGTTTGACCAGCAGACCGTTGAAATGCTGCTTGTGGGCGTATGGGACACGCTCTACATGACCGTGGTGGCGACATTTTTTTCCTATGTCTTCGGCATGGTCATGGGCGTGGTGCTGGTCATCTGCCGCAAGGACGGCATCCGGCCCAACGCGCTTGTCTACAACGTGCTGGACGTGGTGGTGAACCTCACGCGTTCCTTCCCCTTCCTGATCCTGATGATCGCGGTCATCCCCTTCACCCGCTTTCTGGTGGGTACCACCATCGGCAACAACGCCACCGTGGTGCCGCTGGTGCTGGCCGCCGCGCCCTTTGTGGCCCGCCTGGTGGAATCCTCCCTGCTGGAGGTGGACAACGGCGTGGTGGAGGCCGCCCAGAGCATGGGAGCCAGCACCTGGCAGATCATCGTTAAAGTGCTGCTGCCCGAGGCGCGGCCCTCGCTGCTCAACGGCAGCGCCGTATCCGCCATCACCATTCTCGGCTACTCGGCCATGTCCGGGGCCGTGGGCGGCGGCGGACTGGGCAAGCTCGCCATCATGTACGGCTACAACCGCTATCAGACCGACATCATGGTCATTACGGTGGTTTTGCTGATCATCATCGTGCAGGCCTTCCAGTCTTTTGGCAACTGGGCCACGCGTCGCAGCGACAAACGCGGCTCGTAGCCCGGCTCCAACCTTTTACACAAGGACAAAACCCATGAAAAAATTGCTTCTGGCTTTTGCCGCCCTGTTGGGCACGGCTTCCCTGGTCTGCACCGCTCAGGCCGCGGGCACGATCACCGTGGGCGCGTCCCCCACGCCCCATGCCGAAATCCTTGTCGAGGCCGCCAAACTGCTCAAGCCGCAGGGCTACGTCCTCAAGATCGTGGAATATTCCGACTATGTGCAGCCCAATGTGGCCCTGGACAGTAAGGAGCTGGACGCCAACTACTTCCAGCACAAGCCATACCTGGACGACTTCAACGCCCAGAAAGGCACCAAGCTCAGCTCTATGGGCCCGGTGCACTATGAGCCCTTCGGCATCTACGCGGGCAAGACTAAGAGCCTCAAGGACCTGAAGGACGGCGCGCTGGTGGCCGTGCCCAACGACGCCACCAACGAGGGCCGCGCGCTGCTGCTCCTGCAGGACGAGGGCCTTATCAAGCTGAAGAAGGATGCCGGTCTGGCCGCCACCCGCCGCGACATCGTGGAGAATCCCAAAAAGCTCAGGATTGAGGAAATCGAGGCCGCCCAGCTGGTGCGCGCCCTGCCCGACGTGGACATTGCCATCATCAACGGCAATTACGCCATTCTCGGCGGTCTGAAAGTGGCCGACGCCCTGGCTGTGGAAGCCGCCGACTCCGTGGCCGCCGCCACCTATGCCAATATTCTGGCCGTGCGCGAGGGCGACGAAAAGCGTCCCGAACTCCGGGCCCTGTATGAGGTTCTGATCAGCCCGGAGATGGCCGCCTTTATGAAAAAGAAGTATGCGGGCGCGGTGCTGCCCTCCGTGAAGTAGGCTTTTCCCGCTGGTTTTAGAGCGTTTTAATATTGAAAATATCTCAGCGCACGGTGCGGATTTTCCGTGAAAACCCGCACCGCGAAATTATCGCAAGGCGAATTTACTTCGCCGTTACGCGCTGATTTCAAGCGCAAAATGCTCTGAGGAAGCTCTTGCTTCCGGCTGGATACAAAAAGCGGCCCATAACGTTCAGTCATGGGCCGCTTTTTTGTATCTTCGCGCTGCCGGGTTGTAGAGAGGGCCCGGCGCTCGGAAGCGGGAAGCGTTTTCGCGGATTTGTCATCCCGGCGGTAATGGGGTACCAATGAACCATGGACAGATCAGCAATGCTCTGTTCCCTACATAAAATATAAGGGCGCTGCCCGAACAGGAGATACTATCATGGCTGAAAAAAATGAAGAAAGCATGGATACGTTGCGGAATGAACTGAACACCCTGCGCGATCAGATGGAAACGCTGGTGAAATCTCTCGGCGAAAAAGGCGGCGAGGCCTCCTCGGACATGGTCGCCAAGCTGGAAAGGGAACTGGAACACTACCGGAGAATGGCGGCCGATAAAGTGCACAAGGCTTACGAAGCCGGGAGCGCCGGCATTGAGCAGGTGGGCGAACAGGTGCGCCGGAATCCTGTGACAAGCCTGCTCGTGGCCTTTGGCGCGGGCTGCGCGCTTTCCTGGTTGTTCCGCCAGTACAGGTAAGAGCCCGCGTGAAGGGTCTGGCTGAACTCATCATCAGTTTCTTTGACCTGCTTGAGGCCGAAGGGCAGCTCCTGCGGCACAATGCTCTGCGCACATTGCGCACGGCAATGCTGCTGGGTTTGGGACTGCTCTTCGGCGCGGCGGCTTTGGCTTTTTTTGTGGCGGCGCTGTATAAGGCCCTCTCGATCGTGCTGCACCCGGCCTGGGTGTTGTGCATCATCGGGCTGGTCTGCGCGGGCATCGCCGGAGGCTTGTTATGGATGTCGCTCCCAAAGAAAAAACATACACAGTAGGCGAGGCCAAAGAGCGTTTACGCCGGGTTTCGGCCCGGTTTGATCCCTTTGCCGTTGTCAGGCGAAAGCCCCTGCACGCCACGGGCGCGGCCTTCCTGGCCGGGCTTGCCTGGGGGGCGTTGCGCCGTGGCGGCGCACCCGCGCCGGTGAGCCTGCTGCCCTTGGCCGCGCAGATCGTGAGCCTGGGGATGCGCTGGGGCCTGCGGCCAAAGGATGCGGCCAATTAATGTGTAAAACGTGGACAAATGAGAGCGAGCCGCCCCGGAAGAGGCGGCTCGCGACAATGGGTTTCTTGCCGTTTACCATGAAAAATTGACTCCTGGCAGCTCTCTCCCCATTTGGCTTAACAACTACGACGGTATGGGCTATCTACTCGGATCTTATGAATTTCGTATAAAAGAAAGCCTAGTGACCAGAGATGGGCAGTGTATAGCGGCAATTCTGAAATACAGGATAAAAGGCGATCCTAATAACAGCTACTTCGATACACAAGAAAATCTGGATATGTTTTTGGATTCATGCCCTGTGCTTTTTAAATTTTCTGAAAAAGATGTATATGATATTTGGAATGGACTTCCCCGACATGGGGGCTCATGCATTTTTCTTAGTGCGGACAAGAATCTGAAAGCCATTAACGTTAATGAGTTCAATATTGAAATTAAGCGTAATCTAAATCCGAATTCCAGTGTCAGACTGTGTGCGGATCCAACTGCGCGATATCCCCAACCTCTATATTAGCGCCGTTTGCCCTCATCTGTGGTGCCGTGCTCGATCTTAAAACACAAACCCCCGACCATCTGTGTGATGATCGGGGGTTTTCGAAATCTGGTGGAGCTGGACAGAATTGAACTGACGGCCTCTTGAATGCCATTCAAGCGCTCTCCCAACTGAGCTACAGCCCCACGGCAGAAGGCATACTGCCCAAAAGGGCGGCTTCTGTCAATATTTTTTATAAGTTTTTTTCAGGGCCGCGCGGGCCGTGGTTTTCCGTGGTCCGTAATCCGGCCATATCCGGCCGCATCTGGATTGTCCGGCTCAGCGCCGGGCCTCATGGGCCAGTTCGCCCAGCACCTCGCCCACGCGGGAAAGGGCGTCGGCCAGCACGTCGTCCGCCACCGCGTAGGAGAGGCGGATACAGTTGTCGTCGCCGAAGGCCGCGCCCGGCACCAGGGCCACATGGGCCTTGTCCAGCAGGTACGTGCAGAGCTCCGTGGAGTTGCGCACCTGGCCGCCGTAGCACTGGTGCACGTCCACAAAGAGGTAGAAGGCCCCGTCCGGCTTGGGACAGACAGCCCACGGCCAAGCCTTGATGATGTCCAGGGCCAGATCGCGCCGCCGCAGGAAGGCCGCGCGCATTTCGCCCACACACTCCACCGGGCCTTCCAGGGCGGCAAGGGCGGCCTTCTGGGACACGGAACAGATGCTGGAGGTGCTGTGCCCCTGCATGGAGGAGATTTTTTTGATCAGGTCCGGGTGCGCGGCCAGAAAGCCCACGCGCCAGCCGGTCATGGCATAGCTCTTGGACAGGCCGTTGAGCACGGCCACCAGTTCGGGGCAATGCTCGAACCAGGTGATGGCGCTGGTCATCTTTGCCGGGGGAAAGACCAGTTGGTCGTAAATTTCATCCGACAGTACAAAGATGTTCCGCGCCAGGGCCCAACGCATGATCTGCATGAACTCGCGGTCGGAATAGACCGCGCCCGTGGGATTGCTGGGCGAGTTGAGGATCAGCAGCCTGGTCTTGTCCGTGGTCTTTTCCTCAAGCATGAGGGGCGTGACCTTGAAATTGCGTTCCGGCCCGGCATGCACGGTCACGGGCACGCCGCCCGCCAGTTCCACCATGTCGGGATAGCTCAGCCAGTAGGGCGCGGGAATCAGCACCTCGTCGCCGGGGTTGATGGTGGCCTGCATGAAATTGTAGAGGCAGTGCTTGCCGCCCGCGCCGATGATGATGGATTCCATGGGCACGGGCGTGCCGTAGTTCCGTTCAAAGTAGCGGCCCGCGGCCTTGCGCAGATCGGGAATGCCGGGCACGGCGGTGTAGCGGCAGAAATTGGCGTCAATGGCGGCCTTGGCCGCGTCGCAGATATGCCTGGGCGTGGGGAAATCCGGTTCGCCCACGGCCAGGCTGGTCACGTCCACGCCCTGCGCCTTGAGCTCCAGGGCCCGGCTGTTGACACTGAGGGTCAGAGAAGGTTTGATGCTGCGCAAGCGTTCGGAAATCTGCATGGAGGGCTCCTTAGAAGAGCGGCATGGCATTGAAAATGTCGCCCTTCTGACGTTTGGCGCGCGGACGCGGCGAAAAAGAACGAAAAATCTGCCGCGAATTTTTTAGCAGGTTCAAAGCGGGGTGTAAATGCGGGACAGGGATGAACAGGGATTGCCGTCCGGGCCGGGCGGCTGTCCGGCCGGTGAAGGTTCCGGCAATGCGGATGCGGTGCCGCTGCTGCCCTTCGCGCCGGATTGCGTGATCGGGAAGTTCGTGCAACGGCAAAAGCGTTTCAGTGTGGAGTTGTGCCTGGACGGCGCTCCGGTCTGGGTGCACAGCAACAACTCGGGCAGCATGTTGGGCCTGACCCGGCCCGGCGCGCTGGTGCTGGCCTCTCCGGCGGCCAATCCGGCCCGCAAGCTCAAATATACCCAGGAAGGCGTCTGGCTGGCGGAAAGCGCCGTACCCGGGCCGCCTCTCTCGTCGTCAAACCCGCCCGGCCCGGTTCCCGGCGGGCGTGGATTCTGGGTGGGGGTGAACACCAGCGTGCCCAACCGTATGCTGGAGGCGGCCTTTCTCGCCGGGCGGCTGGCTTTTGCCGAGGGCTACGCCGAGCTGACCCGTGAGGCCAAGCGCGGTCAGAGCCGCCTGGACGGCCTGTTCAGCGGGCCGGGCCTGCCGCCGCTCTGGGTGGAATGCAAAAACGTGACCATGGTGGAGGACGACGCGGCCTGCTTTCCGGACGCGGCCAGCGAGCGCGGGCAGAAGCATCTGCGCGAACTCATGGACATTGTGCCCCACGGCGAGCGGGCGGCCATGTTTTATCTGGTGCAACGGCCTGACGGGCACTGTTTCGCACCGGCGGACTTTATTGATCCGGCCTACGCCGGGCTCTTTTATGAGGCGGCCGCGCGTGGGGTCGAGATCTATCCCTACCGGGCCGTGGTCAGTCCGCGCGGTGTGGATCTGGGCGGCTTGCTGCCCGTGCGCCTTTATTGACTTTCCGCGCGCGGGGAGTCTAGAAACGGGGCGGAACAACGAAATCGGAACAACAGGAAGCGGACACAAACAGCCGTTCCCGCCCGCACGGCCCGCGTATGGCCCTGGCACGGGCAGAGAACGGCGGGACAGACCGGCCAGACAAACAGAGGGGGCTCCTTCCATGCCCGACACGACCCATCGTTTCATTCCCCGGCTCACGGACGAGCAGATCCGGCAGATCCAGCTGGACGGCCTGCGCTACACCCTGCGCCAGGCGCGCAACTCCCCGCAGTACCGGGCGCGGCTGGATGCTTGCGGCGCGCGTGCCGAGGATATCCGCAGCCTGGATGATCTGCGCCAGCTGCCCACGGTGGATGTGGAGGATCTGCGCGAGGGCTACCCCCTGCCCCTGCTCTGCGTGCCGGAAAAGGACGTGGTGCGCATCCATGCCTCCAGCGGTACCACGGGCAAGCGCAAAATTCTGGCCTACAGCCGCCGCGACATCGAGACGTTCAGCACCCAGATGGCCCGCTGCTACGAGTTGGCCGGGCTTACGCCCGAGGACCGCATGCAGGTGGCTGTGGGTTACGGCCTGTGGACCGCCGGGGCGGGCTTTCAGCTGGGCAGCGAGCTTTTCGGCATGCTGACCATTCCGGTGGGGCCGGGTAATCTGGAAATGCATCTGCAACTGCTCAGGGACGTGGGCGCCAGTTGTTTCGGGGCCACGGCCTCCATGGCCCTGCTGCTGGCCGAGGAAGTGGAGCGCGCGGGCATCCGCGATCAGATCCGGCTGCGCAAGATGATCTGCGGGGCCGAGACGCGCAGCGAGAAAATGCGCCTGGCCATTGAGAGCAAGCTGGGCCTGGAAGGCAGCTATGACATCGCGGGCATGACCGAAATGTACGGTCCGGGCACGGCCATGGACTGCGACGCCCATGAGGGCCTGCATTACTGGGCGGATTTGTTCATCATCGAAGTGCTGGACCCGGACACCCTGCAGCCCGTGCCCGAGGGCGAAGTGGGCGAGATGGTGGTCACCAGCCTGCGCAAGGAGGCCGTGCCCCTGTTGCGCTACCGTACCCACGACCTGACCCGCCTGCTGCCGGGCCGCTGCTCCTGCGGCCTGAACATGCCCCGGCATGACCGCATTCTGGGCCGCTCCGACGACATGGTCATCTACAGGGGCGTGAACATCTATCCCGGCCAGATCATGGAAGTCATCGGCCAGTTCCCGGAACTGGGCGGCGAATACCAGATGGAGCTGACCAGGGACGAGCGCTCCCTGGACCATCTGGCCCTGATTGTGGAGCGCGCCCAGGATCAGCCGTCCGGCAATGACGCTGCCCTGGCCCAGGCTCTGGAGCGGCGGCTGCACAAGGCCATTCTGGCGCGCATGGAAGTGCGGGTGGCGGATTACGCCGGCCTGCCGCGTACGTTCAGCAAGTCCAAGCGGGTGATCGACAAGCGCTGATCCCGCTCCGTCCCGATCCGCGCTGAAGGCTCCGCGCGACTCAAGCGATAGACGCGTCCAGCGCGACTTCCCGCGCGGTATAATCCGCTGTTTCCGGGTATTTCAGCCCCGTGCCGGTATTCAGCAGCACGACGCGGTCTCTGGGGCCGATGACGCCGTCACGGCGCAGTTGCGGCAGGGCCGCCACTGTGGCCGCGCCTTCCGGGCAGATGTAACAGCCTTCGCGCGCGGCCAGTTCTTTTTGAGCGCGCAGAATGGCCGTGTCGTCCACGGCCACGGCGTAGCCGTCGGTTTTGCGGATGGCCTCCAAGGTCAGGAACGCGCCCACCGGGCGCGGAGCCGTAATGCCGAAGGCGCAGGTTTTCGCGTTTTCCCAGAATTCCACATCCGGGCGTGCTTCCTGAAAGGCGCGGACCATGGGCGCGCAGCCCGTGGACTGCACGGCGATCAACCGGGGCAGTCTGGAGCCGATCCAGCCGATCTTCTGCAATTCGCGCAGGCCCTTGTAAATGCCGATGATGCCGAGTCCGCCGCCGCAGGGCACCAGCACCGCGTCCGGCACGTCCCAGCCGAACTGTTCGGCCAGCTCAAAACCCAAGGTCTTTTTGCCTTCAATACGCCAGGGTTCCTTGAACGTGGCGGCGTTAAGCCAGCCATGTTCGGCGATGGCGCGATTGACCACGGCCCCCGCATCGGTGATAACTCCGTCCACCAGGAAAAGAGAAGCCCCGAGCATGCCGATTTCCATGCGGTTCATGGCCGGGGCGTTTTTGGACATGACCAACACCGCCCGGATGCCCGCCCGCGCGCAATAGGCCGCCCAGGCCCCGCCGGCATTGCCGTTGGTGGGCATTGCCAGGGTATGCACGCCCAGCTCTCGGGCACGGGATACCCCCACGGACGCGCCGCGCGCCTTGAAGGTGCCCGTGGTCTGAGGGCTTTCATCTTTCAGCCGCAGATCCGCCAAACCCAGTTCGCGGCCGAGTTTTTCCAGTGGAATAAGCGGCGTCATGCCCTCGCTCAGGCTGATAATGTTGGCGGCGTCGCGCACGGGCAGCAATTCCCGGTAGCGCCACAGCGTATGGGGACGGGAAGTCAGGTCCTCTTTGCGTATCCGCGCGGCGATTTTTTCACTGTCGTAGACTGCCAGCAGCGGCGCGCCGCACGTGCAGGTCTGAATGATCTGGTCGGCCGCATGTACTGCCCTGCATTTGGGGCAGTGAAGTTCCTTAACGAACATAGGCGCCTCCTTGCGTCCGCGCCGCCGAATCGGATTCCGACGGCGCGGATGGTTGCCCGGTGTGGTCAGCTGTCTTTTTTCAACCGCCTGAAGCCCGCATCAAGATCGTTTTTGAGATCTTCAACATCTTCAAGGCCGATTTGCAAGCGCAGGGTCAGGCCGCCCGGCTTCCACTGCGTTACGGTACGGTACTCCGCGCAGTCGAAGGGTGCGATCAGGCTTTCATACCCTCCCCAGGAAAACCCCATGGAGAATACTGTCAGGCCTTCCAGCATGCTTGCCAGGCCCTTGCGGGTGAACTGCCCCCGCAGCACGATGGAAAAAAGGCCGGAGGAACCCCGGAAGTCGCGCCGCCAGTTTTCGTGCCCAGGGCAGTCCGGCAGGGCGGGGTGCAGAACCTTGCTGACTTCAGGTCGTTCCTTGAGCCAACGGGCGATCTCCAGAGCGCGTCTTTCCGCCTCTTTCAGCCTGAGGTGCATGGTGCGCATGCCGCGCAGGGCAAGAAAGCAGTCCTCCGCGCCGGGCAGCATGCCCATACGCTCGTATGTCGAACGCAATGCGGGCCAGCTCTCCTCATTGGCTGAAACGATGCCCAGCAACAGGTCGGAATGGCCGCCGAGGTACTTTGTACCCGCTTCCAGGGAAAGGTCGATGCCGTGTTCATGCGCCCGGAAAAAAACGGGCGTGGCCCAGGTGTTGTCCATGATCGTCTTGATCCCGTGTTTGCTGGCGACCGCCGCAATAGCGGGGACATCCGGGACTTCGAAGCTCTGAGAGCCCGGAGCTTCCAGAAAAATGGCGCTGGTGTTTTTTTGCAGCAGCTTCTCAATCCCCGCTCCGACCATCGGATCGTAATAGCTCGTCGTTACCCCGAACTTGGCCAGGATCTGGCTGCAGAAATTGCGGGTCGGCCGATACACACAGTCCGGCATGAGCAGATGGTCCCCCGCCTTGGTCATGGCGTACAGGGAAAGGCATATCACACCGATGCCCGAGGGAGCCATGACTGATCCCCCGGCCCCGGCCAGAGTGGTCCAGGCGTCCTCAAGGTTGGCGATGGTGGGCGAACCCGCCGTGCCGTAACTGAAGCGCGCGCGGCGTTGTTCCACGTCGTCGAGGGTCTGGTAAATAATGGTCGAGCCGCGGTAGACCGGGGCGTTGACGAAACCGTATTGCTCAGCCGGGTTGCGGCCGAGCTGGGTCAGGCGGGTGCTGACCCGAAGTTTGGTGTTGTCCGGATGCGCAGTCATATCTTCTCCTGTTCAGGCAGATGGTGCCGGGGCTCAACCCCGCCAGAAGATGGCGATCAGGCCGTTGGCGAGACAGAGCGTGCCGATAGCCAGAATAAACCAGTTGACGAAACCGCCGCGATATTTTGCCAGGGCCGGAACTTTGTAGAAGGCGTACTGCGGCATGTAATAGGCAATGAAAATGCTCACCGGCACCAGCGCCACTTTGATCAGCTTCAGCACGTTGAAGTTGGCGAGAGTGGTGGCCGTGCAGATTAAAAAGATGATCAGAGCGACGCCCCAGGTGAACAGGGCGGAATTGACCTGTGCGGCGGGAATATGCAGGGACATTCTGGCGAAGCTCTTGATGCTTTCCTCCGTCGCCAGATACTGGGCGAAAAAGGCCTTGGTCGCGGCGAAAAAGACGATGATCTGTGGGGCCAGAGCCAGGGCCGGGCTGTCAAACTTGCGCGCCAGAAAGGAAAGCACAGTCAGGTTTTCCACCTTGGCCTGGGTGATTTCCGCAGGCGACAGGGCGAAAATGCTGCTCCAGGCGAAAAAGACCACGGTGACCACTACAATGGCAACGGCCACAAAAAGGATCTGCGTCACCTTATAGGCGGAGTTGCTCCCGTAGCGCTTTTTTTGCGCCACCACGAAGCTGGAGACGATGGAAGTGAAGCTGAAGGCGAAAACCACCATGGGCAGGGCGTGGAAACAGGAGGCGAGCAGGCCCCCGGCGCCTCCAAATCCTTCAGCCGTGGTCATGAAGGAGGGATTCCAGTACGGGATGGAGACAATACCGAAAAACACCAGCGAAATAATAAAGGGAAAAACAATCAGAGCCATGAAGCGGAGTATCACGGCCACCCCGAGCGCCCCGATGATCGTCAGCACTCCCACTACGAGGGGCGCGGCGATATAGCGCGGCAGCAGGCCCATGCCCAACTGGGTGTGGATCAGATCAATAAGAGTATTGGCCACGGTGATGGTATAGACCGTGGCAGCTGGAAATACTGTTGCGAAATAGCAGAAGGTGAAGAATTTCCCCCACTTGGGGCCAAGGAATTCATCCACGGTGTCAAGAATATTCCCGTCTTTCCCGTTGCCGTAGGACCCGGCCTGGATCAGCCGGGCCAGTGCGCGGTAGGTCAGATAGGTCATGGGAAAGGAAAGCAGGGAAAGAATCAGCATGGGCCAGAAACCCGCCAAACCCAGACTGATCGGCCAGAACAGGCTGCCGCTGCCCACCGCCGTACCGTAAATGCCGAGTACCCAGAGTGTGTCTTCTCTGCACCAAGGCAGACCTTTTTCGGTTTTTGATTCCGTCAGGATTGCACTGCTCATTGTTCGTCTCCTTGGGTCAGCTGTTGGGTGTAACATTTCTGCTTACGTCTGCCGCAGCGGGGCAGGCTGCCGCCGCCAGTGCGTCGTCGGTTGGAGTCAGGGAGGTTCTGTGCGGAAAAAGGAGTTGCGGGCGGAGCTTTTGGGTATGCGCCGTGGCGGCGAGGGGAACTTTGCGGCGGGGAGGAAGCGCGGGTCCGCCGGAGGGAGACGGACCCGCGTCGGGGGTGACAGGCAGGGCATGGGCAAGACCGCGATTGAGAGGGAGGATCCGACCTTTGTCGTCCTGCTGTCGTCTCCGCGCATGCTTCTCTCCCCGTGGTTATGATCGTCGGGAGCCTTCTTCTGTATGGGGCAGGATGGCACGGCGCTGCAAAAAAAGTCAACAAAAAATTTTAATTTAAAATTTTTTTTAAATATAGAATGGGAAATACGACCACAGGCGGCACTGCCATATTGGTGTCTTTTGCAAGGTTCGGCGCATTATGGCCCGGGGATGAGGACTGTGGCACTTCGGCACGGCGACAAAGAATGGCAGGGGGATGCCCTCGGACGCATATGAAGGCACGCTGTTCCGGGATAAAGCGAGGTCAGTGGCAGCGGCTGTTTTCGTGGAGCAGTGCAAAGGCGAGGCGGAATGTTTGCGCCTGATACGCGGCCTGGTATTGCTACTCAGCGCCTGGGTCGGTGCCACCCGGGAAGCGGGAGGGAGGTTCAGCGGGTGTGCGCCGTCATGAGATCAGGGCGCAGCCTGTCGGCATGCCCTGCCTGCGCCCCTGTCCATGTCTAGTCCTGGGCGTCTTTCTTGAGTTCGCGCATATAATTGTACACGGTATAGATGGAAACCTGCATGGTCTTGGCCAGATACTGCACCATGCCCTTGATCAGGAACGCGCCTTCCTCGTCGAGAATGCGGATGAAGTTTTTCTTTTCCTCGCGGTTCATGGCCGCCGGATGTTTGCCGGCCCGTTTGATGGCGGTCTCGATGATGGCCTCGCTGGTTTCGCCCATGCAGGAGGCGAAGGCCTCGCTCATGTCTTTGCCGGGGTGGCTTTCATAACGCATGACCGAGTGCAGCACACCCTGAAAGCGTTCAAAATCCGTGAGGTCGAAGTTAAGGCAAAATGCTCCGATCACCGCGCCTCGACTGTTGCGGATGAAGCTGGTGGAGGATTTGAGCGTTTTGCCCGAGGGGGTGGAAGTGGGATAGGCCACGATATCTTCCACTTCGTTGCCGCCCTGCCGCCAGGCCTTGGTCACTATGTTGGTAATGGGCGCACCGGCCTGGCGTCCGGTCAGCGAGCCTTCTATGTGAATCAGGGAGTGCTCCAGATCGCGGAAATCATGGATGGCCACCTCGCAGAGATGGCCGAAGGTGCGCACCACCACGTCCGCGATATGGATGGCGTTTTTGAACAGGGCCTGCTCCTCCGGGCCGTATGTCTCCATGCTGCGCGTAGTTTCCGGCGTCTGTGCGGGGGACGCATTTTTTTTATCCTGGCGCGTGGAGCGGGCTTTTCTGATCAGCTTGGGCATGCAAAAACCTCCAAACCTGCGGCGTGGGCGCGTGAAACCGTATTCGTGGGAACGCTACTGTAAATCCTTCAGCTTGGGTACCCCCTAGCGGTACGAAAACGCCGCCCGTCTCCACGGAGTGTGGAAACGGACGGCGTCTTTGCTGCGGTGGATAAATCCGGTTTTACTGCTTCTTGGGTTCCTTGGTCAGATCGTCCACATTTTGCTTGGCATGGTCCACAAAGAGATCACGCACGCCGGGCACTTCGCCCAGGCCCTTGAGGTTGGCCTCCACCTTGAAACCGGCGGCCTTGAGCTTGGAAGCCCAGGAATCCTCCTCGTCCCCGGCCAGGTCGTTGCGGGCGTGGTCCCCGGCCACCACCATCAGGGGCTGCAGCCAGACTTTCTTGATCTTGTGGGCCTTGAGCTCGGCCAGCAGGTCGTCAATGCCGCGCGCGCCTTCCACCGTGGCCATGAAGACCAGGGGGTCACTTTCCTTGAACGTGGCCCGCGTGCCTTCAAAAACCAGGTCCGCCCGGCCGTGGGCCTGTCCGTGGCCCATGAGCACCACAGCCTCGCCCTTCCGGCGTTTGTCGCCCATATCAGCAAGCACGGCTTTGGCCACGCTTAAGGCATCCTTGTGCGACTCCAGCAGGGGGCGGCCCAGGTACACGGCCTCAAAACGGCCCGGGTGCTTCTGGATATCCAGCAGCACGGCCCGCTCAAGCTCCGTAAATTCCTCGCCGGGCATCACATGCAGGGACTGCACGCGCACCACTTTCACCCCCGCCTTGGCCAGCGCGGCCAGGCCGTCGCTGATGCCGCCCACGGGCTTGCCCTGCTTGGCAAGTTTTTTGCGGATGATCTGCGAGGTGTAGGACCAGACCACGGGCGTGTCCGGAAACGCGGCCTTGAAGGACGCGTCCACGGCCTTGAACGAGGGCAGGGCTTCGGGCACGCTGGTGCCGAAAGCCACCAGCAGCACCCCTTCCTTGGGGGCTTTCTGATCCGCCGCTTGGACGGACGCGGCCAGCAGGGCCAGCAGAAGCAGGAAAAGCGGCAGGACGCGCGGGAACACGCGCAACGTACGAGACATGGCAACCTCCTCAATCGTGCGTTGAAAGGTGGATACGGCGGCGGCGGCGCAAAACGCCCCGGCCAGCGGGTGTTCGGACTTGAGGGATGTGGAGGCCCGCGTTTCTGATCATAATCAGGACAACGGCCCCGCGCCTCGGCTTCGCCTTCACCTGTGACGGCTGGCTGTCGCGCCCCGCCGGGATGTTTCCGGCAAGGCGAAGAAGCTCTGTACCCTCTTACCGCAGCGCGACTGTTTCCGATTTGCACGGAATTCCCCGCTACAGCGGGCAGAGGACAACAGGGGGGCGCAAAAGTCAAGACAAGTGTCGAAGCTGAAAAATGAGATAGCCGCCGTGACTCAGCGAAAAAGCACATTTTTTGCGATCAGGCCCAGGGGCTGTTTCCAGGCGCGCGCCGGGCCTTGGCCCGGCGCGCGTTTCAAGCTATACTTCCGAATATGGATACCTCCCTTGAGATGGATATTTGTTGCGGCACCGGCAAGCGGCCTGAAACCCCCGCCGGGCTCAGCGCCGAAGTTTCGGCTGCGGCCGCGGCCCTGCTGCGCCGGGGCGTGCTACTGCCCGCGCGAGGCGGGGATGCCGTGAGCCTGGGGCGTTTTCTGACCTTGGGGTTGGGGCTGGAAGAAGCATATGTGGAAAGCCGCATCCAGACCATTTTGCGTAACGGTCTGGCTGTGGATGATTTTGCCGTGCCCCTGGCCTCCGGCGACCGGCTGGCCCTTTCGGCGGCCATGCCCGGCGTGGCCGGGGCAGCCCTGCGCCGGGGCGGCCGGTACGCGGCCATGCGCGCCGCCATTACCCAGCGCCGGGAGGACGCGCCTCCCGCGCCCATAGCTCAACTTGAGGAACCGGTCTGGATCGAGCTGCGTTGCTTCAACAGCATTGCCGAGGAGTTGGCCGGGCATCTGCTGTGCCGGGGCCTGGCCGCCCGGCCCGCCGACGCGGGACAAGTCCTGCTTCCGCTGGCGGCCACGCCGCCAGCCGGTCTGGCGCTGCCTGAGCCGGGCCTGCTCTGGCTCGCGGCCTGGCAAACCCGACCCTGCTTCGCATTTTTCCGTCTCTCTCCTTGGCCGTAAAACCTTGCGCCGGACAATTTCTCTTGTGCTTTTCCTTTGCCTCTGATAATTTTTCCCACTCTCTCAGCGAGGGGAAATTATTTGGAGGCATGGCAGATGGCAGACAAGGAAACCGGGCACGACGAAATTAATTTCGAAAGCGCCCTCGAAAACTATCTCAATCCCGATTTCGGCGACCTTGAAGAAGGCTCCATTACCAAAGGCGAGATCGTCCGTGTGGATGACGACAATGTGCTGGTGGACGTGAATTTCAAGTCCGAGGGGCAGATCCCCGCGGCTGAATTCCGTGACGCCGCGGGTAACATGGCCGTCAGCGTGGGCGACAGGGTGGACGTTTATGTGGTGCGCAAGAACGAAATGGACGGCACCATCACCCTTTCCTTTGAAAAGGCCAAACGCATGCAGGTCTTCGATCAGCTCGAGGACGTGCAGGAAAATAACAGGGTCATCAAGGGCCATATCGTGCGTCGCATCAAGGGCGGCTACACGGTGGACATCGGCGGGGTGGAGGCGTTTTTGCCCGGTTCGCATGTGGATCTGCGTCCCGTGCCGGATATGGACGCTCTGGTCAACCAGGAATTTGAATTCCGCGTGCTCAAGATCAACCGCCGCCGCAGCAACGTCATTGTTTCCCGCCGCGTGCTGCTGGAAGAGGAGCGCGATTCCAAGCGTCAGGATCTGCTGCGCACCCTGGAGGAAGGACAGATCGTCCAGGGCAAGGCCAAGAACATCACCGAGTACGGCGTGTTTGTGGACCTGGGCGGCCTGGACGGCCTGCTGCACATCACGGACATGAGCTGGAAGCGCATCCGCCATCCCAAGGAAATGATCACCATGGGCCAGGAGCTGACCCTCAAGGTGCTTTCCTTCGACCGTGAGAACAACAAGGTTTCCTTGGGCCTCAAGCAGCTCGTGCCCGATCCCTGGCAGGATATCTCCGCCCGCTTCCCCGAAGGCGCCAAGTGCACCGGCAAGGTCACCAATCTGGTGGACTACGGCGCGTTTGTGGAGCTGGAGCCCGGCGTGGAAGGCTTGGTGCACATCTCCGAAATGTCCTGGACGCGCAAGCTGCGTCATCCCTCCCAGATGGTCCACACCGGCGACGAAGTGGAAGTGGTCATCCTGGGCGTGGACGGCGAAAAGAAGCGCATCAGCCTGGGTATGAAGCAGGTCCGTCCCAATCCTTGGGAACTGGTGGCCGAGAGATATCCTGAAGGCACCGTCCTTGAGGGCGTCATCAAGAACATTACCGAATTCGGCATGTTCATCGGCATTGAGGACGGCATCGACGGCCTTATCCACGTGTCCGACATTTCCTGGACCAAGAAGGTACGCCATCCCAATGAGCTGTACAAGGTGGGCGACACCGTACAGGCCAAGGTGCTCACCGTGGACCAGGAGAACGAGAAGTTCACCCTGGGCGTTAAGCAGCTGGTGGACGATCCCTGGGGCCATGTGCCGGATACCTATCCCGTGGGCTGCACCATCAAGGGCGTGGTGACCAACATCACCGACTTCGGCCTCTTTGTGGAAGTTGAAGAGGGCATCGAAGGCTTGGTGCATGTCTCCGAACTGTCCGGCAAGAAGGTCAAGACCCCGGCGGAAATCTACAAGGAAGGCCAGGAAATCCAGGCCAAGGTCATCCATGTCAGCGCCGAGGAGCGCCGTCTGGGCCTCTCCATCAAGCAGATCAAGGATGAGGAGGAGCGCCGCAAACCTAAGGAATTCCATTCCGGCCCGCAGGAAGCCGGGCAGAGCCTGGGCGACCTGCTCAAGCAGAAGTTTGAGGAAAGCGAAAACAGCTAGACCGGCTGTTTCGACGATACAGAAAAAGGGCGTCCGCGAGGGCGCCCTTTTTCTGTATCAGACCTGAATGTGCGGGAGTGGGGAAGGGAGTCAACGGGGCGTCAAGAAGACTCGCCTGCTTGCTTTTTATGGGAAACAATTAGTGCGCTCCATTTTTGAGAATGCACTAAAATTGAGCAATAATATATCGTCAGCGCTACTTTAATATGCAAAGAAAGAACTTAATATGATTAATTAAAATGCTATCGAGATCTGTTTTTTGAAGGATACGATGTGTATTTTGGGCTTTCAGCTGATTCAATCTGTTTAAGGAGATGAGACGCCGTCGTATTAATGCGTTGGGCCAAACGTATAAGTTCATCCAATGAAGGCTGCAATAACCCTCTTTCAATTTTTGAGAGGTATGCCTGTTCAAGGTCGGATTGGAGAGCCAGCTTCTTCTGCGTAAGTTTTGGAATTGATAACCTTTTCTTTTTAATGAGGATTCCTAATTCTATGGCCAAAAGAGAGGGCTCAGTCCCTTGCTCTGAACTTGCTTGCATCTCCGAAGATTCACAGTAGAGATCTTTTATTTGAACTCCAAGGGCCTGCGCAATGGAAATCAATGTATCCAGGCTGCACTCTCTGATTCTTTCACTTTTAGTGCGTGCGACTGTATCGGCGGAAATGCGAGCCCTCGCCGCAAGGGTCTGGTTGGTCAACCCTTTGGCCGCCATGAGTCGTTTTACGTTGCTGCTGATCATGAACTACTCCGTTTTTCATGATTAGCTGACGTTCAGAGAGTTTTGGTAAATATTTTTAATTGTCACTATATGTATATAATTTGATAATTATATTTCTATATAAAATATTTATTTATAGTGTGTTGCGTTTATTGCTTGCAACTTTTTGCTGAAAAGATCAAAAAATATTCCAATCTCAATACCGGTAGCAGCAACAAGCTTTGCTGCATTAATGACACCGGGAATTTGTATGCCTTTTTCTACTCTTTGCAGACTTCTATGGTCGTATTTTGCTATAGAAGAAACGCAATTCTGCGATAAATTTGTTGCAGCTCTGCATTCAGATAAAAGTATTCCAAAAATTTTAGTTTCATCTGATGGGAGTAGAGCTGAATTCAATTTTTTTTTAAATTCATTTTGAGATAAGACGGGGAGCTTTGAAGATTCAATAGATTGGAATAAATGGGGGGATAGAGAAGTAAAGAAAGATTGTATGTCGGCATTTGCGGCAAGAAGCATTTTTACGGCAATAATAACATTAGGTTCCTGATTTCCGGCTTCTACTTGATTCACATTGCTCAGATGTGTTCCCGCCCTGACGGAAATCTCCCACTGTGACAGCGTAGTTTGAGAACGAACCGCCTGAAACAGGCTACCGAATATGCATAATTCCTTGCCCATGTCATAGCAAATGCCTCAAAGCCCGGAATCATACTAGATGGTTGAAAACATACTTGATATTTACCCAATGGGAGACAAAAAAAATCCTAACCACTCAAAGAACTGCCCCGGCGGCATTTCGATTGCGGTAACTAACTTCACCGCAGTCGTCACCATCGGTTCTTGCTCTCCTTTCTCAACGCGTTGCAAGCTCCTTAAATCGTAATCAATGTTGTTTGCTGTCGTTTTCTGAGACAGCCCCTTTTGGGTTCGACAATATCGCAGTAAGTCTCCATATCCGGTAATTTCAAAGAATTCAGAAGAATAAGAAGCATTGCCTTCTTCCAGTCCTTCCATAAAAGAATTTGTTTGCTCAGGATGGGGATACAAATTCATTCTTCCAGCTAATTCGGAAAAAAAAGAATTCAAATCCCCGCCACATGCGCCGACAAGCCGCATCGCGCCAAGAATGCGCGGCTCCTGATGGCCTGCTTCGATTTGGTGAACACTGCTGAGATGAATTCCGGCCTTAACTGAAACATTCCATTGAGAAAGCCCGCTGTTTCCCCGAACTTCCCGAAATAACTGGCCAAAAATACATACTTTTTTACCCATTAGAAATTATTGCCAGAAAATACTGGATCAAGCTAGACGGTCTAAATCATACTTTGAATTAACCCAGAAATATTATATTTTCTGAAACAAGGGCGATTATGCGAATTCTATTGGCGGGGAGTATGAAATGGATCATATCTATAAAGAAACGATAGAGCGGATTAAGGCCGTAACCCATACCCGCACGCAAACCGCGTTGGCTGAAATTCTTGAGATCAAGCAATCGAGCATTTCCGACGCCAAAAGACGGCAATCCGTGCCGGGGGCCTGGTATATGACGCTCTTTGAAAAGCTGGGCGTGAACCCCGACTGGCTGAAAAGCGGCATCGGCCCGGTGTATCTGCGCACCGAGGTCGGGTACATTCCCGGCGACGGTGACGGAACGCCCCTGGCCCCCGGCTTGTTGGGCTCGCCTTTGTCGCAGCCTGCGCTTGTCACCATGTACGCCATGCGCGGCGACGACACGGGAAACGGGGCAGCCGTGCCCACGCTCCGGCCGACAGGCAGCATCCTCTTGCCCAGGGCATACGCGAGAGAGGGCATAGTCGTTCTGGCAGTGGACAACGACGCGGCCGCGCCCACAGTGCGCCGGGGAGCGTATGTCGGCATTGACACGCGCGCCGACTGCCCCGCGAGCGGCGAACTGTTCGCCATCACGCTTCCCCACGGGGAGATCGTCCTGCGCCGCCTGCTTTGGGATGAGGATTATTTCCGCTTATGCGCCGAGAACCCCGCGTATCCGGATCGCAGGATACGTTTAGTCCGGACGGAATGGATTCTCGGGCGATTGGCCTGGGTCATGCAGGAAATATAAACGGCGTGCGCGCAATAACCGCCGCCATGAGGGCAGAGGCCACTCCGCTTTTTGGGTGGGCGGCAAGGCGGGAGCCGGGGGGAGAAGGCGGGACAAGTCGGCAATGAAACAAAAAACGCCGCGTCGCCGGTCTTTCGTTCCGGCAACGTGGCGCTATTCTGTGCTGCATGGCGGAAGGGGAGGGATTTGAACCCCCGGATGCCTCACGGCATCAACGGTTTTCAAGACCGCCGCATTAAACCGCTCTGCCACCCTTCCGTATAAACATAAGCACTGCCGCCGCACCGCATGGGGCGGGGTAGTCCGAACGCAAAGGCGGCGCCCCGTTCCTTCTGGAATAAAGGCGCCGCCGAAAAATCCGTAGACAGCGAGCCTTACTTAATGGCGTCTTTCAGGCCCTTGCCGGGCGTGAATTTGGCAACTTTGCTGGCGGGGATGGTGATTTCTTTGCCGGTGCGGGGGTTGCGGCCCTTACGCGCGGCGCGCGCCACAACCTTGAAGCTGCCGAAGCCGGTAAAGGTCACGGATTCGCCGTCGGCGAGAGCTTCACGCAATGAGGCCACCACGGCGTCCAGGGCTTCCTCGGCTTTAGCTTTGGTGGGCAGGCCGGCCTTGGCGTGGATTTTTTCAACAAGCTCAGCTTTAGTCATGATGTTTCTCCGTACAGGATTTTCGGGTTGCCCCGTTTGTGCCAAGTCAGACCAGACGGCCCGCACTGCGGATTTTGGAGGCCGCCTCGCGGAACTCTGGGATCAGTGCGTTATTGCTCAGCGACAGGCACGGCGCGCGCCCTGGGGATTTCCGTATCTGGCCGCCGACCTGGTGCCAACGACCATAACTTTGCTTTCTCTAAGTAATGCCTGGGGGCATGTCAACAGAAAAAGCGCGGAATCGCCCGGCCGCTCTTGTTTTCCCGGCAGATGCCTTCTTGCGCGCGCAAAGGCGGCGTTTTCGGCGACGCAGCCGGGAAATACACTAACATGTTGAAAAAATTACAAATCAACAAGTTCAACATCCGCGCTTTTCAGCGGACTGCCCAGAAAGTGGCCACCCGTGCGGGCAAAACGCTCCCGATTGTCCGTGGTCATAAAACGGCGGACGCCGGTATGCTCGTCCGTGCGCAGCAGGTCCAGGCTCGTCAGTTCTTCCTCCACGCTCTCGGCTGTGGTGGCCGCTGAATCCACAATGCGCACCTGCGGGCCCACCACGTTTTGCAGGGCCGCCTGCAGAAGCGGAAAATGCGTGCAGCCCAACAGCAGGGTGTCCGGGCGCGGCGCGGTGACCGCCGGGGTGAACATATCCTCCAGATAGCGCCGGGCAATACCCTCCACCAAGGGGCCGTCCATCCAGCCTTCCTCGGCCATGGGCACGAACAGGGTGCAGGCCCGGCCCTGCACATGGGCTTCGGGCCGGATGCGTGTGATAGCCTGCTGGTATGCGCCGCCGGTAATGGTAGCCTCGGTGGCGATGACCACGATTTCGCCGTTGCGGCTGGTCCGGGCCGCGGCCCGCGCGCCGGGTTCCACCACGCCCACCACGGGCAGGGGCGCGAAATGCTCGCGCAGGGCGGGCAGGGCCGCCGCCGTGGCGGTATTGCAGGCCACCACCAGCATCTTCGCGCCTCTGTCCACCAGCTTCCGGGCGGCCAGCAGGGTATAGCGGGTGATGGTCTCCCGGCCCTTGGTGCCGTAAGGCAGCCGGGCCGTATCACCCAGATAGAGCAGATCCTCGCCGGGCAGGCGGTCGGCCAGGGCCTTGAGCACAGTAAGGCCGCCCACGCCAGAATCAAACAGGGCCACGGGCAGCAGCGAAGCGTCCTTCATGATCGTAATCGTCCTTTACCGCGGCGGTCGTGCCGCGAAACTCAGAAAGCTTGGCCCAGATAGCGGGCTGCTGTAAAGAGCAAAATGCCCGCCAGCAGATATTTCAGGGCTGTGGCCGGGATGTGTTTCTGACAGCGCGCGCCCAGATACATGCCCGCCATGCCGCCCAGGCCCAGCAGGAGGCCCAGCCGCCAGTCCGGGGCTACAGCCAGGCCGGGATGGAGCGGGGCCAGCAGGCTGTAAAAGCCGACTCCGGCAACGGAGGTCAGAAAGGTGGCGAAAAGCGAGGCCCCGGCCACAGCGTGAACCGGCAGCCCGAAAAAGGAGACCAGAAAGGGGGCCATGATGGCCCCGCCGCCGATGCCGTATACGCCGCCCACCAGGCCCACAATCAGGCTGAGCAGCACAATGCCCCGGCAGGAAATGCGGTATTCCTGGTCCTGAAAGCGAAAGGCCAGTATGCGGGTGTTCCAGGACAGGACCTGGCAACTGCCCCCGGTCGTCAGCCGCGCCGCCGGGCTTGCGGCCGGGCTCGTGCCGCCGGACGGATTCCGTCGTCGGGACAACAGGTCGCGCAGCATTTTCGCGGCCACGTACAGCAGCACCAGGCCCGCGAAGATTTTGAAGTGGCGGGGATCAGGCAGCAGATTGATGCGGATGAGCGCTCCGGCGAACACGCCGGGCAGGGTGCCCAGAGCCACCACCAGGGTCAGGGGCCAGAGCAGACGGCCTTCGCGCCAATAGCGCCAAACCCCGGCGGGGCAGGCCAGCACGTTGAAAAACTGGTTGGTGGCGCTGACGCTGGGGTTGACGTAGCCCAGCACGCTCATCTGGAACGGCAAAAGCAGAAACGCGCCGGAAACGCCGCCCATGGAGGTGAAAAAGGAAACACCCAGTGCCACGGCAAAAGGAACAAAGGGGGAGCATTCAATACCGGCGGTGGGAAAATACATGGCCGCCTCCCGTGGGGTTGGGCGTGTGAATCCCGGCGTGGGCGTCATTGCTCCGGCTGGGCCGGCGGCAGCGCCGGCCGTCCGGAGGTAACGATCTGGTGTATCAGCTCATGGGCAAAATGTTGAGCCTGTCCGGACAGGACTGGAAATATGGATATAGATAATCACGGTTTTCATAATAAGCGTGATTATCAAAAATGTCATCCCCTGCCCCTTGCTCCACCCCGCATTGCCTGCCGCTCCCGAACCGGCTATATTCGGCGCGCAAACCCGCGCTTTCGCGCGAGCGGCACCGTAACCAAGGAACACATATGCTGGCGATCCTGGACTACAAGGCGGGCAATCAGACGAGCGTCCGCCGTGCCCTGGAACATCTGGGCATTCCCTGCGCCGTCACGGCGGACCCGGCCCTGCTGGAAAGCGCGCGGGGCATCATTTTTCCCGGCGTGGGCGCTGCCGGGCAGGCCATGAGGGCCCTGAACGAGGCCGGGCTGGACACGGCCCTGCGCCGTGCCGTGGCCGTGGGCCAGCCTCTGCTGGGCGTCTGCCTGGGCTGCCAGATCCTGCTGGAGCGCAGCGAGGAAAACGACATGCCCACCTTGGGCCTGGTGCCCGGCGTCTGCCGCCGTTTCGAGGACAATCTCCGGCAGGAGGACGGTAGTCCCGCGCCCGTGCCGCACATGGGCTGGAACAGCCTGCGCGCGGCAACGCCCTGCCGCCTGTTGGCGGGCGTGGAGCCCACGGCGGAATTCTATTTCGTGCACGGCTATTATGTGGAGCCGGACCCCGCCCTTGTCATCGCCACCACGGTTTACGGCCGGGAATTCTGCTCCCTGTACGGGCGCGACGGACTCTGGGCCGCGCAGTTCCATCCGGAAAAAAGCGGGCGGCCCGGCTTGGCCCTGCTGCGCAATTTTTACGAATACTGCCGGGAGGCGCGCCATGCTCAGTAAACGGGTGATTCCCTGCCTGGACGTGCGCAACGGGCGGCTGACCAAGGGCGTGAAGTTCGCGGGCAACCAGGACATCGGCGACCCGGTGGAAAGCGCCCGGCGTTATTATGAGGAAGGGGCCGACGAAATCGTTTTTTACGACATCACGGCCTCGGCCGAGGCGCGCGGCATCTTTCTGGATGTGGTGGAGCGGGTGGCCGAGCAGATCTTTATCCCCTTCAGCGTGGGCGGCGGCATCGCCACCGTGGCGGACATGCGCGCCGTGCTCCTGGCCGGGGCGGAAAAAGTCTCGGTCAACTCCGCGGCGGTGAAGAATCCCCGCATCATCAGCGAGGGCGCGGAGGCCTTCGGCTCCCAGGCCATTGTGGTGGGCATGGACGTGCTGGCCGTGCCCGTGAGCGAGGCCATCCCTTCGGGCTATGAGATCGTGATCCACGGCGGCCGAGCCCGCATGGGCCTGGACGCCCTGGCCTGGGCCCGGCGCTGTCAGGATCTGGGCGCGGGCGAGCTCTGCGTCAATTCCATCGATGCCGACGGCACCAAGGACGGTTACGAGCTCAAGCTGACCCGCGCCATTGTGGACGCCGTGTCCATTCCGGTCATTGCCTCGGGCGGCGCGGGCGAACCCCGGCATATGTACGAAGCCGTGAGCGAGGGCGGCGCGTCGGCGGCCCTGATCGCCTCCATCGTGCATTACGGGGAGTACAGCATCCGCCGGTGCAAGGAAGATATGGCCGCCCGGGGAGCGAAGGTGCGGCTGACGTGGTAGCTGGGGGCCCAAACTTGCCCGAAGACCTGCCCATAGTCCTGCCTGAAGCCTTTGCCGCGGCCCTGCGCGGTCTGCCGCCGCTGGCCGTGGCCTTTTCCGGCGGCCTGGACAGCCGCTTTCTCTGCCATGCGGCCCGGCTCTGCGGCTGCGACGTGCTGGCTTTGCACGCGCGCGGGCCGCACATTCCGCCGGAAGAGAGCGCGCGGGCCGCGCAATGGGCGCGGGAGAACTCCCTGCCTTTGCTTCTGGTGGATTTTGACCCCCTGGCGCTGCCGGAGGTGGCGGCCAACAGCCGGGAGCGCTGCTACGGCTGTAAAAAGGGACTTATCGCGACCCTGCGCATGGCTTTGCGGGAAACGGAGAGCGAGCGGGACGAAAGCCGCCGCCTGCTCTGCGACGGCAGCAATGCCGACGATCTGCGCGCCTTTCGGCCCGGACTGCGGGCTCTGGCCGAAGCCGGGGTGCGTTCGCCCCTGGCCGAAGCCGGGCTGTCCAAGGAAACCATCCGCGCCCTGGCCGCGTCCACCGGGCTGGACAGGCCGGAGCAGAAGGCCCGCCCCTGCCTGCTGACCCGTCTGGCCTACGGCCTTTCCCCGGATGCCGGAACGCTGGCGCGGCTGGCGCGGGCCGAATCAACCCTGGCGCAATTGTCAGCGCCTGGGCACGCGCCGGGTGGTACGCCGGACAGTGCGCCGGTTTGGGGAGACTTTCGTCTGCGCCTTACGCCCGCCCCCCTGCTCCAGGTCACGCGCCTGCCCGGCAATGCGGGGCCTTTGGCCGAAGCTGTTTTGTCCGAGCACGGTTTCACCCCCTGCGAGATATGCCTGACGGACAAGATCAGCGGTTTTTTTGACGGGTAATGTGCGGCCTGTGACAGCGGAATCGGGCCGGGGCTGGACTTTGCAATTGAAAAGGTCTATGAATAACAGCTTAATCATATGGGTTCATCTGGAGGAACTATCATGGCACATAAGAAAATCGAACGGAAAAAAGAGCTGGATCGTCGCCGTCAACGTCGCGCCGAGCGCCTGAAGCTGCGCGCGCGCGAAGCCAAGGCCGCAGCCAAGGCCTAGGGCAACGCAGCCTTTCAAGGCCACTTTGTTCCGGCGGCTGCGGAATGTCGTCTTTTCATGGGGCGAATGTCGCGGGGGATGCGCCTTATAACGGGTTCATCGCCTTTCGGTCAGCGGTTTTCCGCAGTGCCAACAACCGGTATGCCGCCCGCTCTGCGCCGTCCGCGCTCCTCTCGCGGGGCGCGTGCATTCGGTGTGGATTTTTCTGCTTATTCCGGCGGATCCCGTGCTGACAGGATCCTCGCCCCTTGACGGGCGACGGAAAAGCCGTATCTGCTGTGGCGGTAAGCCGCAAGGCGGCGCGGCGGCGGTCGCCCCGCGGACCTTCGCGCCCGGTCCGAAGGGGCGCGTCACTCCAACACAGCGGTTGTTCCGTTAATGGAACAGGCCGTCATCGGCGTCATCATGCCTATTTACGAATATCAATGTCCCAAGTGTCAGCGCGTGTTTGAGGAGTGGGTCAAGGCGTCGGACGCGCATGGGCAGGAACCCTGTCCCGACTGCGGCACGCCTTCACCCCGGATTATTTCGCAGACGTCCTTTGTGCTCAAGGGCGGCGGTTGGTATGTGAGCGACTACGGTTACCGCAAGGGCATTTCTGAGGACGGCGGCGCTCCGGCTGGTTCCGCTTCCGACGCGTCCGCCGGAGAGGCCAAGCCCGCCGAGGCGGCCAAAACCGACAAGGCCGAGGCTGCGCCCGCAACTGCGGAAAAGAGCGCCCCGGCGGAAAAAACCGTCGCTAAAGCCACACCCCCGTCCCAGGCCGCTAAGGCCAAGGGCGGCGCGGCGGCTTCATAGCCCGGAACCTGGTGTCTGATCTGAAAAATTAGACACACAAAATTCGTTAGGGTTGTGTGGCGGCGCAGCCGCCGTGGGTCAGCTAAAATTGAGAGCATAGCTACGCTCGAAATTTTTGCAGTAGGACACCAGGACAGTTGCGGCGGCAACGGCGCTTTGTGCGGCTTTTTCGGGAAAATTTGCGGCGCGAATCCTTGCCGCGTAATGCGAGCTGGCGAGCTTTGCTCGTCGTAAACAAGCATTCAAGTGGTAAATGCTCCAACGGCGCGCGGCAATCTCAAGCGCAAGATTTCTAAAGGGGAAGCCATGATCGAACGCTACACCCGGCCGGAGATGGGTCGGATCTGGACCCTGGAAAACCGTTATCGGGCTTGGCTCGCGGTGGAAGTGGCCGTGTGCGAGGCCTGGGCCGAGCTGGGGCGCGTCCCGGCGGAAGCCGTGAAGACGATCCGCGACAAGGCGGACATCGATGTGGAGCGCATCCTGACCATTGAGGAAACCACGCGCCATGACGTCATCGCCTTTCTGACTTCCCTGGAGGAAAAAGTGGGGCCCGAGGCCCGCTTCATCCATCTGGGCTGCACCTCCTCTGATATCGTGGACACGGCCAACGCCCTGTTGCTGGTCCAGGCCGGGGATCTGATTCTCAAGGATCTGCGCGCCCTGCTGGAAACTCTGGAAGACCTGGCCCGCCGCCACAAGGGCATGCTCTGCATGGGCCGCACCCACGGCATCCACGCCGAACCCACCAGCTTCGGCCTGAAAATGGCCGGCTTTTACGCGGAATTCGCGCGCCATCTCAAGCGGGTGGAAGCGGGCCTGGAAAGCGTGCGCGTGGGCAAAATTTCCGGCGCGGTGGGCACCTATGCCTTCCTTTCGCCGGAGCTGGAGCAGAAGGCCCTCAGCCGTCTGGGTCTCAAGGTGGACCCGCACTCCACCCAGATCATCCAACGAGACCGCTACGCCCATTTCTTCACTTCTCTGGCGATCATGGCCGGGGGCGTGGAGCGGCTCTGCGTGGAGCTGCGCCATCTCCAGCGCACCGAGGTGCTGGAGGTGGAAGAAGGTTTCGCCAAGGGCCAGAAGGGCTCTTCGGCCATGCCGCACAAAAAGAATCCCATTTCCGCCGAAAACATGAGCGGCCTTTCGCGCCTGCTGCGCTCCAACGCCCTGGCGGCCCTGGAAAACCAAGCCCTCTGGCATGAGCGCGACATCAGCCATTCCTCGGTGGAGCGGGTGATCATGCCCGATTCCACCATTCTGGCCGATTACGTGCTGACCCGCCTGGCCCGTCTGCTGTCCGGCCTGGTTGTCAAGCCCGAGCGCATGCGCGAAAATATGGAGCGTTCCTTCGGCCTGTATTTCTCGCAGCGGGTGCTCACGGCCCTGATCGCCGCCGGACTGCCCCGCCAGCAGGCCTATGAGGCCGTGCAGCGTCTTGCCATGCAGAGCTGGGAAACCCGCCGTCCCTTCCCGGACCTGGTGCGGGAGAACGCGGACATGCGCGCCCGCCTGGGCGAAGCCGCCCTGGCGGAGTTGTTCGACCCGGCCTATTATCTGCAACACGAGGACGCCGTCTTCACGCGCGTCTTCAGCGCCGATGCGGCGGAAAACTGAGCCGGGAGCAACGCCATGCTGGAACTCAAGCGCCGTCTGGCCCGCCTGCTGGTGGAAAAATCCTACCGCGAGGGGGATTTTGTGCTGGCTTCGGGCCGCAGGAGCGATTACTATTTTGACTGCCGGGTCACTGCCCTGCACGCCGAAGGGGCCTGGCTCATCGGCACGCTGTTCAACGACATGCTCAAGGGCCTGGACATCAAGGGCGTGGGCGGCATGACCATGGGCGCGGACCCGCTGGTTTCTGCCACCACGGTTATTTCGCATGAGCAGGGGCGGCCGCTGCACGGGCTGCTGGTGCGCAAGGAGGCCAAGGGCCACGGCACCGGACAGTTTGTGGAAGGGCTGGGCAATTTCAGCGCCGGCGATTCCGTCGCCATGCTGGAGGATGTGGTCACCACAGGCGGTTCGCTGCTCAAGGCCTGTGACCGGGTGCGCGCGGCCGATTTGTCCATTGCCGCCGTCTGCGCCATCCTGGACAGAGAGGAGGGGGGACGTGAAAAGCTGCAAGAGGCGGGCTACGACCTGCTGGCGCTTTTCACACGCAAGGAGCTGGTCGATCTGGCCTGCTGAGGCCGGAGGCGGGCTACCCTGCCGCGCCGCTGTTGCGGCGTCTCTTCGCGCGTCCATGTCCAGGTTGCTGGCGGGGCTGGCGTTGTCCTTGGTGCTCGCCGTCGTAACGGTTGCTCCGGCCCGCGCCGACAACTGGCAGGCCAATCTGTATAACGAAGGCCTGCCTTCCCATCTGGTGGCGGTGGACAAAAATCGCCGCGCCTTCCTCTTCTTCGAGAAAAAAAGCCCTCTCAAACTCAAATATTCCTTCCCCTGCGTCACGGGCCAGCTGGCGGGCGACAAACAGGAGCTCAATGACCTGCGCACGCCCGAGGGCATCTATTTTGTGGAATACAAAATCGCCAGCGGCCTGGACTTCAAGGAATACGGGGGCATCGCCTATACCCTCAACTATCCCAACCCTGTGGACCGGCTGCGCGGCAAGACCGGGCACGGCATCTGGATTCACAGCAAGGGCTTCGGCCTGGTGCCCACGCGCGGCTGCGTGGCTATCGGCCTGAAAGAAATCGACACGGTGGGCCCGCAGCTCACGCCCGGCACTGCCGTGGTGCTGGCCGAGCAATTTGACGAAAGCAGGGTTCCCCAGCCGGACAACGGCACGGCGCGCGAGCTGCGCCGTCTGATGCAGGCCTGGAGCAACGCCTGGGCCGCGCGTTCGCGCAAGATGTTCGACTATTACGACCCCGAATCCTACTCCAAAGCCACCGAGAACTTCTCGGCTTTCCGTCAGAACAAGGAACGCCTGTTCAAGATGCTCGGCTTCGTCAAGATCTATAATCGTGAGATCCATGCCCTGGAAGGGCCGGGCTACTGGGTGACCTGGACCGAGCAGTTCTACGCCGCTTCCAATCTCTCCACCGAAGGCGTGCGCCGTTTGTACTGGCAGCGCGGCAAGGACAAAAAATTCCGTATCGTGGGCATGGAATGGACCCCGCGCGATGTGGGCATGCGCGCCGATTTCCAGAAAGGCCGCCTGGTGGCCGCGAGCGTGCCCGCGGCCACGGATGCTTCTTCCGAAGCGCCCCTGCCGCCGCGCCTGGACATGCCCGAAGCCCCGGACGAAAAAACCGCGCCCGCCGCGCCTCCGGCGGCCGTGGCCGAAAAACTGCTGGCCGTCAGCGAACCCCTGGTTCCCCGCCGCGCTCCCGCGCCGCCGCCCGCTGAAATCAACTGGGGCGCCAAGCCGGGCATGGATGCCGCCCAGGGGGAACCCCCCGCCGCCGCGCCCGCTCCGGTTCCCGCCGCGCCCGTAGCTCTCTCGGCTCCCGAGACCTCGGCTGCCCCCGCAGCGTCAGCGTCATCCGCGCCCGTTACGCCCGAAGCCCCGACCCCTGCCGCGCAGCCGGTGGCTCCGGTCCTGACTCCGGAGACGCGCGTCGAGCTGGAAAAGGCCGTGCAAGCCTGGAACAAGGCCTTTGCCGCGCGTTCCGCCGACATCGCCGCCCTGTATGACCAACAGCAGTATAATCGTGTGCCCGGCGTGCCGCGCGGGCATTCCTACAACAGCGTGCAGCGCGAGTTGGAGCGTCAGTTCCGCGCCCCCTGGCTGAGCCTGATCAGCCGCGCGCCTGTTCTTGAGATTCAGGGGCCGTTGGCCGTAAGCCGCAGCGAACAACTTGTGGTCGGGCCCACCGGCACGGAGCAGGGCGTGCGCACCTTCTGGTGGCGCAGGGAGGCGGACGGGAGCTTCCGTATTGTGGGGTCGGAATTCAAGCCCGCCGAACTGGGCTTGGCCGCCAACTATCTGGAGGACGTCAGCGCCGCTGTCAGCGCGGATCTGGAATCCTGGCGCAAGGCCTGGGAGGCGGGCCGCCTGGATGACTACATGGGTTTTTACGCCGCCGACGCCGTGCAGCAGGGCCGCTGGGGAGCCAAGAACATCCGCCGCCAGAAGGAAACTCTCTGGGCGCGGGTCAAACCCACCTTGGTGCAACTTTCCGGCCTTCGCCTGGCCATGGACAAGCACGGCATCCGTGCGGACATGAGCCAAACGTATGCGGACAGCGCGGGCCACACCGACCGGGGCACCAAGACCTTGTTGTTGCGTTTTGACGGTAAAAACTGGCGCATCCAGCGCGAGGATTGGGCCCCCCAGGCTCCGGCTGCCCCGGCCCCGGCCGGACAGAGCGCCGCGGCATCCCGCCGGAGTGCGCAGAGGACTCTGCCTTGAGATATCGGGAGCGGCTCTGCATCATCTTTATGCGTGACAACGGCCCCCGGCACAGCTTTCGCGTGCGCCGGGGTCGTTTTTTCCTGATGCTGGCCTTTTTCGCCTGCCTGCCGCTGGTTTGCGGCGTGCTGGGCTGGCAGACCTGGCGGCTCTGGCAGGAAAACAAGGCCCTGCGCGAAAACGTGCTGCGTTTTGAAAGCGACTACCAGACGGCCCAGGCCACAGCCGAGCGGCTTGAAAATCTGGAGGAACTGCTGCGCGAGGAAGGCGTGCAGGGCCGGGAGCTGGTCTTGCGCAAACTGGCCAGCGCCGAGCAGGCTGAAACGCCGCCCCAGGCCTCCGGCGCGGAGGCCGCTTCGGCTCCCGAAGGCGCTCCGGCCATGAGTGAGGGGCCGGGCCATGAGGAATTTCCGGCCATCGACACGGGCTATGTGAAGGTGGGCAATGTACAGGCCCGCGCCCTGCGCGGCGGCAAGCTGCGCATTGCCCTGGATCTGCGTAATGCCGACGCTCAGAGACTGGCTTCCGGCACGGTGCTGGCGACCCTGGTGACGGCGGACGGCCAGAAGCACACGCTTTCTTTTGACCCGGACGACGTGGGCAATTTCCGCATCAGCCGCTTCAAACGCACGGTCATGGTGGCCCGCCTGCCCGAACGCTTGAGCCTGGTCAACGCCCAGATCATCCTGGAGGTCAAAAGCCAGGACCGGGCTGTGGCTTACCGCAATATTTTCGCTGTGGAGCATTAGGAGCTGTCGTCACGAACGTCTTTTCGGTTATCGCCGCGCCGAACATCGCCTTTTATTCCGGTCGCACACTCCCTGCATACTTTAGGGTCTGTTGGCACTACGTTTTTTTGTCCGCTGGCTTTGTTGAACTTCGCCTTTTATTCCAGTCGAGTACCATAGCTCTGCTGTCCTCATCCGTAAGCAGCTTCGCTGCAACGGCTGAGGCAAGAGTACACTCCTTTCATAAAAGGCTCGTTCTCCTTGCCAGCGAACAAAATCCCAGTAGTGTCATCAGCCCCTAGCCGTTATGCGAGGACGGGCATTACGGATAAGGACAGCAGCTCTAACAGGCTCGCTCTCCTTGGTATAACGCAAAAATCCATCTCGTGACGACAGTCTCTAGAATAATCCACATTTCAAGTGTGAGCTGCTGCAGAGCAGGGCATGGCACTGTTCACTCTGTGGATCCTGTCGAAAAGCAAACTCCCGCTTTGTTACTGCCGCCATTGGGCAGTCCCGCTTCTTTCACGCACGTGCGGTGAAACTTTTTTGCGTGCATGCCTTGTGGTATGACAACCCGCTTGCTCTGCCGTCGGATTCCATTGATCGAACACTCAATAGTAAAAAGCGCTTGCCTCTTTTCTTTTTTCAGGTGTACCTTCGTACTATTCCATAAAACGTGTGAGGGGGCGTTCTCTGCGGGAACGATGCCGGTCTGCGGACCGGCGCTGGAATTGTGAACAAGCGGAGGTGGCGATGGAAGCATTGTACGGTTTTTTGCAAGAGGTCAGCAATGTGGTCTGGGGCCCGATCATGCTGGTCATGCTGGTGGGCACGGGCCTGTATCTGACTATCAGCCTGCGGTTTTTCTCTTTCCGGAACTGGATTACGGCCTATAAATGTCTGTGGCAAGGCCGCAAGCACCAGTCCGAGCACGGCGAAGTTTCACCCTGGAACGCCCTGATGACCGCCTTGGCGGCGGATATCGGCACCGGCAATATCGTGGGCGTGGCCACGGCCATCGCGCTCGGCGGGCCGGGCGCGCTGTTCTGGATGTGGGTGACCGCCCTGGTGGGCATGATGACCAAATTTTCGGAAGTGCTGCTCTCCGTGCACTTCCGTGAAAAGACCCCGGCCGGTAACTGGGTGGGCGGGGCCATGTACTTCATCAAGAACGGCCTGGGTAAAAGCTATACCTGGCTGGCCACATCCTTCGCCCTGTTCGGCATGATTGCCTGTTTCGGCATCGGGGCCATGGTCCAGGCCAACGCCATCAGCGTGAATCTGGCCAAGACCGTGAGCGTGCCGGAATGGGGCACCGCGCTGGCTCTGCTCTTCTTCGCGGGCATCGTGCTCATCGGCGGCGTCAAGCGCGTGGGCGCGGTGGCCGGCAAGCTGGTGCCCTTCATGGCCGTGCTCTATATCATCATGTGCCTGGTCATCATCTTCATGAACATCCACCGCGTGCCTTCCGTGTTCTGGTGGGTGGTTTCCGACGCCTTCACGCCTACGGCGGCCCAGGGCGGCTTTGTGGGCGCCTCGGTGATGATGGCCATCCGCATGGGCATGGCCCGCGGCGTCTTCTCCAATGAAGCCGGTCTCGGTTCCGCGCCCATGGCCCACGCCGCCTCCACGGCCGAATCCCCCCTGGTACAGGCCTCTATCGGCATGCTGGACGTGTTCATCGACACCATCATCGTCTGCAGCATGACCGGCTTCGTGATCCTGGTATCTCTGGACCCCGCCGGTCAGCCCCTCTGGAGCTCCGGCATGGGCGGCGGCCTGCTGACCGCGGCGGCCTTCCAGTACAACCTGCCCGGCTTCGGAGAATACGGCGTGACCTTCTGCCTCACGCTTTTTGCCTTCACTACCGCTCTGGGCTGGTGCGTCTATGGTGAGCGTTGCGTCATTTATCTCTTCGGCGACAAGGCCCAGAAGCCCTTCCGCGTCATCTACGTCTGCGCGGTGGCTTTGGGCGCCATTCTGGCCCTGGACCTGGTCTGGCTGCTGGCCGACATCGGCAACGCCCTGATGGCCTTCCCCAACATCATCGGCATTATCCTGCTCAGCCCCATGCTGTTCAAGATCGTGCGCGAGGAAGTCAAGAAGGACCCGCGTTTCGTCCTTTAGGGCAATTCCCGTTTGTGAGGCACCGGCATGGCGGCTTGCCCGCCGTGCCGGTGCCTTGTTCAGGCCCGGACATCCCAGCATGCCGGGCCTGATTTTATTTCATAAAAATTCAGGTTGGCCGTCTCAAAAAGTACATTGAATTCCGTATGGATATTTGCTGCATTTCGGTATAACTTTTTTATCCGTCATTATTTATTTAATCACATAAAGTTATCGAAAAGTGATATTTTCCCAAAAAGCATATTCCGCCGGGATGGCAAGCAGGCTTTTTTCAAAAAGCCTCTGGCTGGTATTCGCGGCATTCGTCTGCATCAGCCTCGACAGCACGCTCTATGCCGGATACCTTTTCATCAAGGCCACGGCCGGGGACTCCACCAAAAGTGCTGGCCGACAACCTCACATCCCGGCTTGAGGCGACCTACAATCTGCTTGAGGGCATGAGCAAGCAGCCTCTGATCCAGGATACCGGCGTCTCGGTCATGGACCGGGCCATGAGCATGAAAACCTATGCCGACGCCTTCAAATTCTGGATGATCGGCGTGGTGGACCCGGACGGCACCATTTCCAGCACACTGCGGCCCAAAATCGGCAAGGTGGAGCGTGATTACATCCCCCGGATCATGTGCACCGGCACACGGGAACTCAGTGACCCCTTTTCCGCCGGAGCCACGGACGAGATGATCTTCACCCAGTTCATGCCGGTAAAAAAAGACGGCAAAGTCGTCAGCATCTGTTTCGTCTCCATTCCGCTGACCCATATGAGTCGGCTCCCACCGTTTCGCGCCCGCACTGAAACGGTTATTTTCTTCTGCTGGACGGTCGGCATTCGATCATCGCCCATCCGGACGCCGGTAAACTGATGGCCAACATAAAAAGCATGGTCAATGAAGAGACTTTTTTGTTCGGCAGCGACCGGCAGCAGTTTCTCGAAGATCTTGAAAAGCGGCGCAGCGGCAGCTTCCTTTGTTTTTTTGAGGGCCGGCTGACCTTCACCGCCTTCACCAATGTGGCTGACAGCAGCTGGATGCTGATCCACCGCTGATCGCCATGTTGCTGAGTTTCGGCATCCAGACCCTGCTCTACGCCCTGTTCTTTGTGCTGCTCCTGCGTTACGGCCGTAAGTTCTTCGCGCCGGTCGACAATATCGTCCGCCATGTGATGGACCTGAACAAGAACATCCACGATTCCGAGCCGTTCTCCGTGGAAAATGCCTGCGGCCTCATCGAGATTTCGCGTCGTGGCCTGTTTGATATGCTCACCGGCTTGCCCACGCGCCATCTTTTCCATCAGCAGGTCGACGAAATTCTTGAAGCGGCCCAGGACCGGCTCTACGGCATCTTCTTTTTCGATATGGACAGGCTGAAACCCATCAACGACAATCTGGGCCATGAGGCCGGTGACAAGGCGCTGCGGGGATTCGCGGACAGCCTTATGTCGTTTGCGGAAGAGCATCACGGTCTGGCCTGTCGCTACGGCGGCGACGAATTCGTGCTCTTCGCGCCTCTGCAACGTGCCTCCGATATCACGGAACTCGCCGAAGAGCTGCTCAAAAACCAGCGGGGCAGGGTCGAGGGACGCGGCAAAAGTTATGTCTACGGTACGAGTATCGGCATATGCCCGTATCCCTGCGGCGCGTTCACCTTTGCCGAAGCCCTGCGTGCCGCGGATCTGGCCCTGTACAAAGCCAAGTCGCGGGGCAGGGGGAGCTTCTCCGTCCACAAGCCTGGCCGGGAATGAACGGGGTGCCCGCGCCTGTTGTTCCCGTTTCCGGCGAGGGTGGAGGAACATTTTTTTGTGTATTCATTGAATAAACAAACAATTTGTGACGCGGCCAATCGCGCGGTTTTTGTTTTGCATGGCGCGGCTCGTGAAAAATGGAGCAGCATGAATTTGTGTAACATGCCTTCCCAAAAGGAAAAAACTTTGCTATAAAACACAAAGAAGTCTCACCACAATATGGTTTCACTGTTGCGTCGCAATGGACAAGAGCGGATTCGCTTTGAAGTTGTATCCAACTTCAAGCTGGGTGGCCTTCAACCGTAAACCGCAATGCGATAACGGCTGAAGCGGATCCACGCCGCTCCGGGTCAGCGGCGGAAAATTGTCGCGGTTTTCGGGACGGAGAGGCCGGACGGCCGCAAGGCCGCTCCGCGCGGACCGGTAGGCGGCTCCGCGTCGCGCAACTGTTCTTACTGAAGGGGTGCAGCGTTGCAAAAGCGTTATATTCCCATAGCGTTGTTGACAGCCGTTCTGGCGGTGGTGGCCGTGGTGGGCTATGTGCTGCCCGAGCCGCACGAGGCCGTGCCCCAGCGCGTCCTGTTGGACAACGCTGGCGGGCCGGTGGTTTTTCAGCATGCGGACCATGCCTTTCAGCAGAAAATTCCCTGTCAGAAGTGTCACCATGAAAGTCCGGTCAAGCGGGAAAACGTGCAGCGCTGCGAATCCTGTCACGGCGCGTCGTTTGACGCGGCCTTCAGGAAAAATCACGTGGCGGCCTTCAACGACAACGCTTCCTGCGCCACCTGTCATCACTATGAGCTCGGGGCCAAGAAGTGGGGGCACAAGAAGCATCAGGAAGAATACGGGGTGGACTGCCGCGAATGCCACCACAAGAATATCGACATCGAACCTGAGCCGCAGAACTGCGCGGACTGCCACGACTCCGGCGCGCCCACGGGCCAAAAGGCCGAAAAGGGCACGCCGCCCGACCTGGCCGACGCCGTGCACGCCCGTTGCGTGACCTGCCATGAGGAGATGTTCGCCGCCAAGGCCAAGGGCTGCGCCCAGTGCCACAGCCAGACGGCCGTGCGCGACATTCTGCCCAAGCAGGGCCTGGTCAAGCTCAATCCCATGTTCACCAATTGCGCCGTCTGCCACGGTCTGCCCGCGGAAAAGCTCATTCCCGGCCGCATGGACGCCTATCACAAGCTGTGCATGGGCTGCCACGAAAAGCTGAAGAAGGGCCCCTACGGCAAGCAACAGTGCGCGCAGTGCCATACCAGCAAGTGAGGCGGGGATGAAAGAGTTATTCCAGATGTTGAACGACCCTCGTTTCCATCTGCTGTATGGGGTGACGCAGCGTTTCAGCACCGGGCCGGAGCCGCGCTTGGTGCGCCTGAACCGCGAGGGTTTCAAGCTGGTGGAAGGGGTGACCAAGAAAACCCTGGTCCATCCGCGCATGCGCCTGGCCGTGCACCCCTCGCCGCTCAAGGGCGACGCTTTTTCGCCCATTTTCGGCCGTATTTGCGAAATCAACGAGCGCAGCATCTTTGTGGAGGCCGTGGAGCCCAACGAGGAACAGCGCCTGGCCGCCGAAGCCGTGGAAAGGAACAAGCTGGATCTGCTTTCCCTGCCGGAGCGCGGCGCGGAGCTGGGCCTGGTTCTCAAGAGCCTGGGCCTGAACACCCGTTCCCTGGGCCAGGACTGCAAGACCCTGATCATCAACGGCCTGAATCCGGACCCGGGCGTGACCTGGGCCGAGCCCATGCTGCTCACCCACCTGGACAATCTCAAGGCCGGTCTGGAAGTGCTGCGCCGCCTTTCCCCGGCGGAAAAAATTCTGCTGGCCGTGCCCAAGGAAATGCGCCTGCACCACCATGATATCGAGGTGGCGCCCGTGCCGTCCCAGTATCCGGCCAGCATCAATGCCCTGGTAATCAAGGCCGTCACCGGCAAGGAAAATCCCGAGGGCGTGGGTATCGTGGGCCTGCACAATGTCTGGAGCCTGGGCCGGGTGGCCCGCACCGGCCTGCCGCTCATCGAAACCGTGGTGACCATCGGCAGCTTCGAGCACTCGGGCAATTACATCGTCAAAGAGGGCAGCACCATCGGCGAGCTGCTGGAGTTCGCCAACATCGAGCTGAAAAACGGCGACACCCTGGTGCGCGGCGGCCCGTTGCGCGGCGAAAGCCTGGACAAACTGGACCGCAGCGTGACCAAGGGTTCCACCGGTGTCTTTGTGGTGGAGGCGGGCACCATTCCGCCCATGGAGGGGCACAGCCCCTGCATCAACTGCGGCGCCTGCACACTGATCTGCCCGGCCCGGCTGAGTCCCGGCTTTCTCAGCCGTTACGCCGAATTCGCCCTGCACGAGCGCAACCGCGCCGAACGTATCGAATGCTGCCTGGAGTGCGGGCTGTGCGGTTATGTCTGCATTGCCCGGCGGCCCGTGCTGCAATACATCCGCCTGTCCAAGCATAAACTGGCCCAGGCCGACGCTGCGGCCAAACTTCAGGAATTACGGCCCCTGACGCCGCCCTTCAGCGACGGGGCCGCCGCCAAACAGGGAGGTGAATGATGTCCGCAGCCGCCACGCCCGTGCTTCTGGCCATGAGCGCCCCGCCTTACTGGCACTGCGGGCGCACCATCCGCCAGACCAGCCTGTATATGCTGGCGGGCCTCGCCCCGGCGATCATCATGTCCATATGGAATTGGGGCCTGCCCGCGGCGCGGGTCATGGCCCTGTGCGTGGCCACCGCCGTGCTCACCGAGGCGCTCTGCCAGAAAGCCATGGGCCGCGAACTCTCGGTGGACGATTTCACGGCGGTCAATTCCGGCTTGCTGCTGGCCTTTCTGCTGCCCGCCGCCGCGCCCTGGTGGCTGGTCATGCTGGGCGCGTTCATCGCCGTGACCCTGGGCAAAATGGCCTTCGGCGGCCTGGGCGCCAATCCGGTAAACACGCCGCTGGTGGGCTGGGCCGTGCTGTTCGTGTCCTTTCCCCTGCTCATGGATCCCAACGCCATGCAGCTCGCCACGGATTTCGCGGACCCGCTGATCCGGCTCAAATATTTCGGCCCTGCGGCGGCGGAGTCCATTCCCTTCATGGATCTGCTGCTGGGCAAACAGATCGGCGGCCTGGGCGCGACCCAGGTGGGCGCGCTGTTCTTGGGCGGTTCCTTCCTGGCCGCGCGCGGCATCATCCGCTGGCAGATTGCCCTGGGCTTCTTTCTCGGCGTGGTCGGGTTGGCGGCCCTCTATAATATGCTGGACCCGGCCGTGGACGCCTCGCCCTTTTTCCATCTCTGCACCGGCTCGGTGATGCTGGGCGGCTTCTTTCTGGCCACGGAGACGGCCAATGCGCCCTCCAGGCCGCTGCCCATGTTCATTTACGGCCTGATGGGCGGCACGCTGACCATCATAATCCGTAAATACGGCATCTATGCGGACGGCACGCCCTTTGCCATTTTGCTGGTCAATCTGCTGACCCCCTTCCTGGATCTGATCCGTCCCAAACCTTTTGGAGCGCGTTAGTCATGATCGGCATGTTGCGAATGGTGGTGGTGCTTTCGGTGCTGTGCGGGCTGTCGGGCTTTGCGCTGTCCTATCTCAAGATGGTCACGGCTCCGCGCATTGAGGAACAGGTGCTGACCTACGTGCAGGGCCCGGCTCTGGCGCGGGTTTTCACCCACACCCAGAATTCACCCATTGCGGACCGCCGCAAATTCCCGCTGGACCACGGCTCGATCACGGTGTTCCCGGCCCTGCGCGACGGCAAGCTGGTGGGCGTGGCCCTGGAAGAGCAGGGCAAGGGCTACGGCGGCGAGATCGGCGTCATGGTGGGCTTTAATGTGGACAGCGACACCCTGGCAGGCATCGGCATCACCACGCTCAAGGAAACGCCGGGTCTGGGCATGCGGGTGACGGAACAGGCTTTTTCCGGACAGTTCGCCGGGGCGCGCACCCCTGTGGCGCTCGCCTCCCAGGGGGGCTCCATTGATGGAGTCTCCGGGGCCACCATTTCCTCCGGCGGCGTGGTGACGGCCGTGAACAAGGCGGTCCAGGTCTACAGCCGACTTAAACCGGAAATTCTCAAAGTCTGGTCCAAATAGAAGCGCATCGCGCCGATTTTGCCGCAAGGAGGCAGCCATGACCGTCATGCAGGAATTCACCAAGGGGCTCTGGAAAGAGTTGCCGCCTTTCCGCCTGGTGCTGGGGCTCTGTCCTACCCTGGCCGTGACCAATTCGGCGGACAACGGTCTGGGCATGGGCCTGGCGGTTATTTTCGTGCTGGTGCTCTCCAATATGTTGATTTCCATGGTGCGCAGCATCATTCCCAAGAAGGTGCGCATCGCCTGCTTCATCGTCATCGCGGCCTCGCTGGTGGTGGCCGTTGAACTGCTTATGCAGGCCTATGCCTATCCGCTCTACCAGCGCCTGGGCATCTTCGTGCCCCTTATCGTGGTCAACTGCATCATTCTGGGCAGGGCTGAAGCCTTTGCCGCCAAAAACGGCGTGGCCGCCTCTGTGGCCGACGGTCTGGGCATGGGCCTGGGCTTCACGCTTTCCCTGACATTTCTGGGGTCGTTGCGGGAAATTTGGGGCAACGGCACCTGGTTCGGCCATGCCATCATGTGGGACGGCTTTGAACCTTTCCGGATCATGGTCAAGGCGCCGGGCGCGTTCATTTGCCTGGGGCTGATCCTGGCCGGAATGAATCTGATCAACTTCTGGCAGGCCCGGCGCAAGGGCCGTGAGCCCCGGCCCCTGACTGAAGGCTGCGGCGCCTGCCAGGCCTGCAATATGGCGGCTCGCGAAGGCTAGGGCCGCCTCAGGCCGTCTGCCGGAGCATCGCGGATTTTTGAAAGGAGCGGCGCATGGAAATTTTTGCGATCTTTATTTCCGCCATCTTCGTCAACAACATCGTGTTGGCGCAGTATCTGGGCAACTGTCCCTACCTGGGCTGCTCCAAGGAAAAGAGTGTGGCTCTGGGCATGGGCGGGGCCGTGATTTTCGTTATCATCGTGTCCACGTTCTGCACCTGGCTCATGCAGCGCTATGTGCTGGACCCCTATGACCTCGGCTACTTGCAGACCATTGTGTTCATTGTGGTCATCGCCGCCCTGGTGCAGTTCGTGGAAATGTTCCTGAAAAAAGCCGTGCCGCCGCTCTACGCGGCCCTGGGCATTTTTCTGCCGCTGATCACCACCAACTGCGCGGTTATGGGCGTGGCCATCCTGGTGCAGCGCGAAGGTTTCGGCCTGTTGGAATCCGTGATCTGGGGCGCTGCCTACAGTGTGGGCTTTACGCTGGCCCTGCTGCTCATGGCCGGTATTCGTGAGCGGCTGGACACCTGCCGTCTGCCCAAAGCCATGGCCGGAACGCCCATCGCCTTGGTCATGGCCGGGCTGATGTCGCTGGCGTTCATGGGCTTCAAGGGTATGGGCCATTGAGAAGAGGCGTCTTTTGCCCCCCCCGGCGGCGTCAGGCGTCGCGTCGCGCGCCGGTCATGTATGTTTTGATACACTCCCGTCGCGCAACGCTTGCCTTCCTTGCCGGGAAACAAAATCCGCCTCTTCTCCAGAGCCCCGGGCCGCTTGTTTTCCTTGCCGACGAACGAACTTGACGACGCGCCCGCAGGGCGTTGCGGATAGAAAGAAAAGCCTTACCTGATAGTTAGAGTAGTCGACGCATGAAATGCGTCAACCGGCCTGCAAGGATTTGTCTGCAAATCCTTGCCACGGAATGCGAGTAGAAGAGCATTTCACGTGTTAAATGCTCTCGAAGTTATTTGCGTTGTTGTTACGTTAGCCGAGGTTGCCGTTATGGTCTTTGTATCCATTATGACCCTGTTCGCCCTGGGACTCGCGGCCTCAATCATCCTGGCCGTGGCTTCGCGTGTCTTTTACGTCAAAGAGGACCCCAGAGTGGAGGCCGTGGTGGAGGCCTTGCCCGGTGCCAATTGCGGCGGTTGCGGCTTTGCGGGTTGCGAGGGTTATGCCACGGCGGTGGTCAATGATCCTTCGGTGCCGGCGAACAAATGCTGCGCCGGCGGCGCGGCCACCAGCATCGCCGTGGGCGAGCTCACGGGCAAGACCGTGGCCGAGGCCGAGCCCCTGTATGCCTTGCGGCGTTGCGACAAGCTGGCAGGCAAGGTGGCTCCGCGCTACCAGTATCAGGGCATGCCTTCCTGCGCCGCCGCGGCTCTGATGCGCGGGGGCACGGACGTCTGCGTCTATTCCTGCCTGGGATTCGGCGACTGCGTGCAGGTCTGCCCCTTCGGTGCCATGGAAGTGCGTGACGGCCTGGTACGCGTGGACCGGAGCAAGTGCACGGGCTGCGGCGTGTGCGTGGCCGCCTGCCCGCGCGGCATTCTGGAACTGACGCCCCAGCGGGGCCGCGTGGCGGTCTACTGCAACACCAGGGACAAGCTGCGCGCGGTCATGGATGTCTGCGACGTGGGCTGCATCAAGTGCGGCAAGTGTATCAAGACCTGTCCGGCCAAGGCTGTGCGCCTGGAAGACAACCGCATTGTCATTGACCATCTCCTCTGCCTTTCTTACGGCCCCATCTGCGAAGAAGCCTGCGTGGGCACCTGCCCGCGCCATATTCTGCGTTCCACCCGGAGCCCCCTTGTGCCCCGCGCCGTTGCGGACGCGGACGACAAGGCGGCGACGCCGCCCGCGCCCGAGGCCGCCGCTTCGGAGCAATCCCGGCCCCAACCCCAAGCCTGAGAGGGAGGCAGCATGCCGTCCATTTACAGTCGCCGTCATTTTCTGCGGGCCGCGCTGCTGAGCGGCGGGGCTCTCACCGCCGCCACCCTGACGCCCGCCTTTCTGCCGCTGGCCGCCAGGGCCGGTGGACTGTTGCCGGGCGGCGCGCCCGCGGAGCCGCTGCGGCAGACCAGCCTGTTCATGGGCACCATGGTCAGCATCAGCGTGGCCCAGGTCGAGCCGGGCCGGGCCGAGGAAGGCATGGCGCGCGCGTTCGCCCTGGGCCGCCGCATGGCGGACGTATTCACCCGTTTTGACGCCTCGTCGCCGGTGGGCGCGCTCAATGCCGACGGCGCGTTATCCGACGCGCCGCCGGAGCTGAACGCGCTGTTGCAACGCGCCATGCGCGTGGGCCGCCTGACGGGCGGCGCCTTTGATGTGACGGTACTGCCTTTGTTGCGCCTGTTGGACGCCCACCGCAATCCCACAGGCAGCCTGCGCCTGGCCGAAGGCGAGTTGCGCGAAACCCTGGAACTGGTGGGCGCGGAACATCTGGAAGCGAGCGGCAAGGCTTTGCGCTTTACGCGTTCCGGCATGGGTCTGACCCTGGACGGCATTGCCAAGGGCCATATTGCCGAGGCCATGTCGCGTGAACTCGCGGCCGCCGGTTGCCCGGATCACTTGGTCAATGCCGGCGGCGACATGGTGGCGCGCGGCCGCAAAGCTCCGGACGCGCCTTGGCGCGTGGCCGTGGAAGACCCGCAAAAGCGGGGCAAATATCCCCAGGTGGTGGAACTGCCCGCGGGCGGGGCCATTGCCACGTCCGGCGGCTATGAGGTTTTTTACGACGCCGCGCAAAGCCACAGCCATCTGGTCAGTCCGGCCACCGGCCAAAGCCCGGCTCTGGCCAGCGTGACCGTGACCGCGCCCGAGGGGCTCATGGCCGATGCCCTGGCTACGGCCCTGTCGGTCATGCCGCCGCGCGAAGCTCTGGCCCTGGCCGACGCCCTGCCCGGCTGCGCCTGCTGCCTGTTGCGCCGGGACGGGCTGGCGCGGGTATCTGGTCGCTGGCAGGGGCGACCGGTCTAGGGCCTGTTGACACTATGCCTTTTTGCCCGCTCGCTACGTCAGATTTCACCTGTTTTTTCGGTCGAGTACCAAAAGAGTACACTCCCTCAAAACAGGCTTATCTTCCTTGCGGGCGAACAAAAATTCTATAGTGTCGACAGGCCCTAGGCCGCGCTGCGGGATCATTCTGTTCTCCTCCCGTAGGCAGAATGATTTTGTATTTAGAGTAGGTTATTTTTCAAAGATAAATTGTTTTAGTGGGCTTGTCATACGGATGAGATATTCCGAGCCCTGCGGGCGCGGCTTTTTCGCCACGTTGCGGCTTGGGCCGCCTATCGTTGCTGCCTTTAGCGGCAGGGGGGCCGGGGACGGCTGTCCCCCGGCCCCCCCTACCAAGCCCCTGCCCCTGCTGCACGTCGTAACGCGATGACGCGGCGTACAACGGGTCTTGCTCGCGTGGTTCGCTACGCCCCGAAATCGCCGCGCGTCAATTTCCGGCAACGGACGACTTTTTTACTCGAAGCCCGGCTGTCAATGGCAATTGCGCGGCGCGGAGGGAGATCGCCTGAGCGTAGCGAAGGAAGCTCCCGCAGCAAAAGCCGCGCTGCCCTCGTAGCTCACGCGGGGGGAAGGGGTTGCAAGAGGCCTGGGGAGTCGCGCAGGCCACCCGGCCCCTGCCCGCGCCGGGCTTCAGCCGTTGGCGGCAAGGCCGCCTTACGGATGAAGGCAGCAACGATAGGCGGCCAAAACGACAGCGAAGCGAAAACTGTAACGCCCGGAGGGCAGAATAAAACAACGGGCGGAGAACAGAATGACCTTGGCCGCGCTGCGGAGCGCTTGCCCGACCTGTCCTTCCGAGTGTAAGAAAAGTGGGTGATGGACTGCTTTTTCTGCACCGTGCACGCGGCTTGGCCCTGGCTGCGCCAGACGGAAGACGGATCGGGCCGCATGGGGGACGTGCGCTTTGTCCTGGAGGACAAGGACGGCAGCACTCCCTGGCTGGTGGTCTTTGACGAGCCGCCCGCGGGCGCGGCCACCCGCGTTCCGCGCGAACGGCGTGTGCTCTTCGTCACCGAGCCGCCGGAAATCAAGCGTTACCCGCGTTCCTACCTGGGCCAGTTCGGCACGGTCATTTCCCCCTATGCGTTCCGGGGCGTGGAGTCCCGTGCCCTTCTTTTGGAAAATCCCTGCCTGAACTGGCACTACGGGGTCGCCACGGGCCACGGCGCGCCTGTATCTCCGGCCCTGCGCCGCCTCGGCGATATCCACAATCTGCCCGTGCCGCCCAAGTCCAAAAAATGCTCGGTCATTTGCTCCACCAAAACGGCCACGGAAGCGCAACGGCGGCGCATCCGTTTCGTCCGGCGCCTGAAAGATATCCTGGGGGACGATCTGGATGTCTTTGGGCGGGGTTTCCGTCCCGTGTCCGACAAGGCCGAGGCCATTGCCCCGTATGCGTACCATCTGGTGCTGGAAAACAACTACATCGACAATTTCTGGACGGAAAAGCTGGCGGACGCCTGGATCGGCTGGGCGCTGCCCCTTTATCTGGGCGCGCCCAATCTGGCGGCGGCCTGCGGCCTGCCGGACGGTTTTGTGGCGCTTGACCCGGACGACGAAGAAGGCAATCTGGCCCGCATTGCGCAATGCCTGGGGCGCCCGCTTTGGGAAGAGCGGCGGGAGGCCCTTGCCCGCTGCCGATCTTGGTGCCTGCAAGGCACCAATGTCTTTGCCAGGACGGCCGCGCTGATCCGCAATGCGCCGCCCGGCATCCAACGCCTGCCCATGTCCACGAGGCCCGAAAGCCTGTACGGCACGGACCGTCAGGCTGTTGCCGCCTTGTACGGCCGGGCCCGGGCTTGAGGCCTTGCCCCAGCCTGAACGGCTCTGACACTATTTCTGGGGGAATTGCAGCGTGCCGCTGATCACTGTCGCCATGCCCGCCCACAACGCCGCCCCGTATATCGGGGAAGCGCTGGATTCCATTCTGGGCCAGACCTGCCGGGATTTCGAGCTGCTGGTGGTGGACGACGGTTCCACGGATGAGACCGCGCAACGCGTTGCGGACCGCGCGGACGCGCGCATCCGTCTGATTCGCCTGGGAACCAACCAGGGCCGGGCAGCTGCGCGCAATGTGGCCTTGGACAACGCGCGCGGCGTATATCTGGCCTGGATGGACGCCGACGACATTGCCGTGCCCCGGCGTCTGGAAAAGCAACTGGCCTTTCTGGAAAGCCATTCGGATGTGGCCGTTTGCGGCGGCTGGCTGCAATACTTTCACCAGTCCACGGCCTTGGAGCGTTTTCCCCGGACGCCGGAGGATATCCGCGCGGCCACGGTTTTCGGCACGTCCGTGGTCAACGGGTGCAGTCTGCTGCGCCTGGACGCGCCGCGCGCCCACGGTCTGCGCTATGATCCGGCCCTGGCCCGCGCCGAGGATTTCGCCTTCTGGGGCGATCTGCTGCTGGGCGCGGGTCAGCGCGCCGCCAATCTGCCGGAAGTGCTGCTGCACTACCGCTATGTGCGCCGCCCCTTTGTACCGCGCTGGCATGTGCGGGCTCTGCTGGGGCACGTCTTTCCCCATCTGGGCCTGGAGGCCGACGTCGCTGAGGCCGCCCTGCATGCGGGCCTGGTCTACGCCCCGCTTAAAACGCATTGCGCCCGCGCGGGCGCACGCCCGCTGCTGGCCTGGCTGGACAAGCTCTGGCGCGCCTGGGCCGCCTCCTTTGGGGATGACCCGGCCATGCGGCGTTACATTCTTTTTTTCGCGGCGAAAATCCTTTCCCTGGCTCCGGACAGGGAGGATGCGGCCGCTTTTTTCCGCAGCCTGGATATCGCCGGGCTGACAAAAGATTAGAGACAGCTCCTAGCGCGCCCCCTTGGGAAAGAGCACCACGCCGATGGTTTTGAAGATAATGTGGATGTCCAGCAGAATGGACATATTCTTGATGTAGTAGAGATCGTATTCCAGCTTGCGGCGGGCGTCCTCCTCGGACGCGCCGTAGGGATAGCAGACCTGGGCCCAGCCCGTCAGGCCCGGCTTCACCGTATGGCGCAGGCTGTAGTAGGGAATGTCCTTCTTGAGCTGTTTGACGAAGGCCATGCGCTCGGGCCGGGGACCGATGAAGCTCATGTCGCCCTTGAGGATATTCCAGATCTGGGGCAGCTCGTCGATGCGCACCTTGCGGATGAACTTGCCGAAGCGGGTCACCCGGTTGTCGTGGGCGCTGGCCCAGACCGCGCCGTTTTTTTCCGCGTCCGCGCGCATGGAGCGGAATTTGTAGACCGTGAATTCCTTTTCGTACAGGCCCACGCGGTCCTGGCGGTAGATCACCGGGCCCGGCGATTCCAGGCGCACGATCAGGGCCGTGAGCAGCATGACGGGCGTGGCCGGAATCAGCAGCACCAGCGAGATCAGCACGTCCAGAGCCCGTTTCAGCCGCCGCAGCGAGCCGCGCGTGTTCAGGGAAAAACCCTCGGTCTGCAACAGCCATTCGTCGTTGATCTGCGAAAGGGGCAGGCGCTGCACCACGTGCTCGTAAAAAGTGCGGATGTCCACCACCATGCTGCCGCGCAGCTTGGCTTCCAGCAGATCGTGGGCGATGTCGTCGTCAATGGGCGCGTCGGGCAGCAGCAGGATCATGGTGGCCCGCTTTTCCCTGGCCACGTCCAGGGCCTTGAAGGGCGGCCCCAGGCAGGGGCCCGCGTCCGGGCCCTGATCCCGTTCGCCCACATAACCGATGATGGTCGCCTGGGGCAGGCCTTCGGCCAGCAGTTGGCGCACCTTGCCCGCGCGGTCCACGCCCACCAGCAGGATGCGCAGGGGGTGGGTCAGCTTGTCCGCATTGCGGTAGTAAAGCCAGCGCCAGCCCAGGCTGAAGGCCAGGGACAGGGTAAAGAGCATCAGCAGGGTTTCGCGGTCGAAACGCCAGTGGTCAAAGGAATAGGAAGCCGTGGCCGAGGAGATGATGCCCAGCACGCAGGCCACCAGCACCCGGCCCGAGGTTTCCCTGAAATCTTCCCGCCCCACGCTGTAGGCGTCCAGAATGTAGAAAAAGAGCATGTAAAAAAAGACCGTGAACAGCGAAGCGCCGGTGTAGTCGTGAAACACGCTCAGATCCGGCGCGATGGTGGTCACGCCGGTGATGGTCAGCGCCAGCAGCAGGCAGAAGATGTCCAGAGCCTGCAGGAGCGCCATGCGGTACGTACTGATCATTGCCCTTCCTTTATGCCCCGGCGGGCACATGCATGTCCCGCAGAATGCGGGCCGCCACTTTTTCGGCGTCGAATTCCCTGACGGCCAGCTCGCGCCCGGCCTCGCCCATGCGCGCGATAGTTCCCGGCGCGAGGATAAAACTTTCCATGGCCCCGGCCAGGGCCTCGGGATCGCGCACGGGCGTCATGCGTCCGTTGACGCCGTCGCGCACCACTTCCCGGCAGCCGGGCACATCCGTGACCACGGCGGCGCGGCCCATGCTCATGCCTTCCATGATGGACGTGGGCGTGCCTTCCCGCCAGGAGGGCAGCACCAGCACGTGGGCTGCGGCCAGATAGGGCCGCACGTCCCTGGTTTCGCCCAGATATTCGATGCCGTTCTCGCGCTCCCAGGTTCTGACCTGGTCAAGGCTGACGCTGCCCAGGCCCTGTTCCGGCGGGCCCAGCAGCTGAAAGCGGGCTACGGGGTAGCGGGCCTTGAGCAGACGCGCCGCCGCGGCGTATTCCGGCAGGCCCTTTGCTTCCAGCAAACGACCCACCAGCAGAAAGATGACCGGTCCGTCAGGCGGCAGCGGGGGCAGGGGAGCCTGCGCGAAACGCCGGATGTCCACGCCCGTGCCGCGCGCCGTGAGCACGCGCGCGCCGGGACCCAGAATGCCCGACTCGCGGAAGATGCGGATATCGTCCTGATTCTGAAAAAAGACGCCTTCCGCGTTTTTGAGCGCCTGCCGGTAAAGAAAGACGCTCAGACGGTTGACGCATTTCTTGAACAGGCTGTCGGCCTCAAAGGCGTAGCCCAGACCGGTGATGGTGGCGTAGACGTGCGGCACGCGCGCGCGGCGCGCGGCCAGGCCGCCGTAGATGACCGGCTTGATGGTCGAGGCGAAGAGCAGGCCCGGCTTCTCCGCATCGAATATTCGCCTGAGTCGGGCGAAAGAGCGCGCGTCATGCAGGGGATTGAGGCCTTTGCGGTCCAGCTCGTAGTGGAGCACGCGCGCGCCCAGGGTTTCCAGCGCCGCGTCGGCCTCCGGGTCGCCGGGCGGCACGCAGCAGAGCGCCTCATGCCCGCCCTGACGCATTTGGCGGATCAACACGCTCCAGAAATTGGACAAAGCCCTGGCCTGGTTGCCCAGGACAATGATTTTCATGCCGGTTTTTCTCCCTTCCGTCGCGGCGGCCCCGGTATGGTCTTGCCTATAGCACCTGTGCCCGGCCCTGAAAAGAGGGTGGAGCGTGCGGGGCCGCCCGCGTCTTTACAGGCCGCGCCGCGCGGAGTACAAGGAGAGCGACCCGCCGAGGCCGACCGGCGCGGGTCCGGAGGCGCGGGCCGCCGTTATAATCAACCCTCAGGAAACAATAAAACAGGACGCAACCATGAGCGTGTATGCCGCCTTGTGCGAAACAATGACCGCCGCCCCCTCCCGTTGGCTGGTGACCGGCGTGGCGGGTTTCATCGGCTCCAATCTGCTGGAGCATCTTTTGAAAATGGGCCAGACCGTGGTGGGACTGGACAACTTTCTCACCGGCTATCAGAAAAACCTGGATATGGTCCGCGACCTGGTGGGGCCGGAGGCTTGGAAGCGTTTTACCTTCATTGAAGGCGATATCCGCGACCTGGATACCTGCCGCAAGGCCTGCGAGGGAGCGCGGCACGTGCTGCACGAGGCCGCTCTGGGTTCGGTGCCGCGTTCCATCGACGATCCCCTGCTCTCCAACAGCTGCAATATCGACGGCTTTCTGAACATGCTGGTGGCCGCGCGCGACGCCAAGGTGGAAAGTTTCGTCTACGCCGCGTCTTCCTCCACCTACGGCGATTCGCCGGAGCTGCCCAAAGTGGAAGACAAGATCGGCCGTCCGCTCTCGCCCTATGCCGTGACCAAGTATGTGGACGAGCTGTATGCCGATGTCTTTGCCCGCTGCTACGGTTTCACCAGCATCGGCCTGCGCTATTTCAACGTCTTCGGCCAGCGTCAGGACCCCTACGGCGCGTATGCGGCGGTAATTCCGCAGTGGTTCGCCAGCCTGATCAAGGGCGAAACCGTGTACATCAACGGCGACGGCGAAACCAGCCGCGACTTCTGCTACATCGACAATGTGGTGCAGGCCAATCTGCTGGCGAGCCGCGCCCGCGCGGAAGCCCGCGACAAGATTTACAATGTGGCCTTCGGCCAGCGCACGACACTGAACGAACTGTTTCTGCTGATCCGGGAGGAAGTGGCCCGGCATCTGCCCGCCGCCGCCACGGCTGAAGCCGTGCACCGCGATTTCCGCGCGGGCGACGTGCGCCATTCGCTGGCGGACATCAGCCGGGCCGAAAAGCTGCTGGGCTATGAGCCGCGCTACGACGTGCGCGAGGGTCTGCGCCTGGCCGGGGACTGGTACGCGGCCAATCTGTAGGGCGGACTTTGTTTGAAATCGCATATAATTTCAAACAGGGATCCTTTCCTCAAACTCTCATTGTTCCCGTCGGTCGCGGCGGCGTTGTCCTGATTCCCGGCCGTGCTGTTCTTGCCTGCATGTTGCGTTGCAGCCACAGTCAGAGCAATTTCACTCTTGAAATTGCTCTGACGACGCACACGGTGCGGCGCGCCGCGAAGCGGCGTGGATTCTGGCGAAAACCACGTTTTTCGCCAGAATGTTAACTTTGAAATTTGTAAAATTTAAAGTTAATCTGCTCTAAGGCGCACGGCTTTGCCGTGCTTGGCTCGGGCAATCAGGGCTGCGTCGACGGCTGACGCGCGGCACAACGCTGTTTCGTCCCGCGTTCAGGCGCGCCCGTCAGCTCCGGCCGGAAGGAAGATAAAGAAGGTTGGCATGCGGCAGACTCTGACCCTGCTCTGGCAAATGGGCATCCTGGCTGCTTTCGCCTGGGCGGCGGACTGGCTGGCGCGGATGTGCGACCTGCCTATCCCCGGCAATGTGCTGGGCATCATCGTGCTTTTCCTTCTGCTCTGCACGGGCGTGGTCAAGGAAAGCCACATCAGCGAGGCCGCCAATTTTCTGCTCAAGCACCTGGTGTTCTTTTTTGTCCCCATCGCGGTGGGGCTCATGAACTGGGGCGGCGTCTTTTACGATTACGGCTGGGTTCTGCTGGCGGCCATTGTGATCAGCACGGCCCTGCCCCTGCTCGTGGTGGGCTGGCTGGCCGGGGCCCTGCGCCGCCGCCCTGAGAAAGGAGCGGAGTCATGTGGTCAGTGACGACCCTGCTCTGCGTGGCGGGCACGGTCTTTGTCTACGCGGTCGTGCGCCGTCTGTACCTGCGTTACAAGCATCCGCTGATCAATGTGGTGGGGCTCAGCGCCGCCGTTGTGATCAGCGCGCTGCTGCTTCTCGATGTGCCCTACGCGGCTTATGAACCGGCCAGGAAGATCATGACCGCGCTCATCGGGGCCGCCACGGTCAGCCTTGCCCTGCCGTTGTACCGCTACAGGAAGTTGCTGCTGCGCCATGCCGTGGCCATCATTGTCAGCGTGAGCGCCGGGGCTTTTGTGGCCATGTTTTCCGCCGGGCTCATCGCCCAGAGCGGCGGCCTGCCGCGTGAAGTGGTCATGTCCATCCTCTCCAAAGGTGTTTCCATTCCCTTTGCCGTGGAGGTCGCCAAAATCTACGACGGAATTCCTTCCCTGGCCGCCGCCTTCGTGGTGGCTACCGGCACTCTGGGCTCGCTGCTGGGCGTCTGGACCCTGAACCTTGTGCGCGTCAACTCCCCCTTTGCCCGTGGGCTGACCCTGGGCACAATCTCCCACGCCCAGGGAACGGCGGCGGCCCTGCAGGAAGGCGAGGAGGCGGGCGCCATGGCCGGTCTGGCCATGATTCTGGCGGGCATCCTCACCGCCGCCTTCGCGCCGCCGGTGGTCTGGCTGCTACGCGTCGCCGCCTGAACCCGGAACACATTCTTCCATGCTTCGTGAAGAAAAAATATCGCGGCCGCGTTTCTTTCTTTTCTTTCTCACCGGACTGCTTCTGGTAGTGCTGCTCGCGGCGATGCCGGACCGGCGGCCCGTTGCCGCCGCGACCGCGCCGGAGGTCCGGGAGGGGGACATCATTTTTCACGCCTCCACCTCGTCCCAGAGCGCGCTCATCCGCCTGCTGACCCGTTCGCCGTATACCCACTGCGGCCTTGTGATGCGCCACAAGGGGCGCTGGCTGGTGCTGGAGGCGGTGCAGCCGGTGAAGCTTACGCCCCTGGCGGCCTGGACGGCGCGCGGCGCGGGCGGGCATTATGTGCTTAAACGCCTCAAGAATGCAGACGCCGCGCTCACGCCCGACGTGTTGGAACGCATGCGGCGTCTCGGCCTGGGCATGCTGGGCCGGGCTTATGACCGGCAGTTTCGTTGGTCCGACGCGAAACTATACTGCTCGGAACTGGTCTGGAAACTCTATCGTCGCGGCGCGGGCATCACCCTTTGCAAGCCGCAGCATTTCAGAGATTTTAATCCGGCGCGGCCCTCCCTGGCCGGAGAGGCCGCCCGCCGATACGGGAAAAACATGCCGCCGCCGGACGAGCCCGTGGTCACGCCAGCGGCCCTGTATGACAGCCCCCTGCTGCGCATAGTGCGGGAGGAATAGGAGAACCTGAAAAAGCAGTTTGCATTGCGGCGTCCGGGCGGGAAGGCGCTTATACTCCAACGCTTTTGTTCCTCCGGCGTTACCATCAGTTTCCCCCCACCACAAAGGCGTGGGGGTAGAGAGCTCTGAACAGGTCCAGCATCTGCTGCGCGCCGTTGGAATCCTGCCAGGGGCCCACCTGCACGTTCCACATGTTGTTGCTGCCGAACTCCAGGCGGCCCTTGTGGCCGGACCGGGTCAGGATATTGATCAGTTTGTAGGCGTTGTTCTTGTCGGCAAAGGCTCCCACCTGCACATAGAAGGGGCCGCTCATGTCGCCGTTCTCCTGCAGTTGGGGAATGCCGCCCAGGCTCTGGACGCGCACTCTGGCCGTGCCCGTGCCCATCATGTTCAGGCGCGTGGCCGCGCTGCGCGAGAGATCGATGACGCGGTCGTCCACAAAGGGACCCCGGTCGTTGACCCGCACAATGATGGAACGGCCGTTGCCCAGATGGGTGACGCGCACCTTGGTGCCCAATGGCAGGATCTTGTGGGCCGCTGTCATGGCGTATTGATTGTAGCGCTCGCCGTTAGCGGTTTTTTTGCCGTGAAAGCCCGGTCCGTACCAGGAGGCCGTGCCCACTTCCACAAAGCCGTGGGCGGATTTGAGGGGATAATAGGTCTTGCCGCGCACGGTGTAGGGCTTGCTGCCCGGCACGCCGCCCTTGCGCCAGGAACGCGAGCCGCAGCCGGACAACAGGGCCGCGCAGAGCAGGAGTGCCAGACAGACCCGCAGCGCGCGAAAGGCCTTGTTCATGCGGCGGGCTCCGGCTCGGCCAGGCAGCGCGGCATGCCGTTCTGAGCGCAGGCCGCGCACAGCGCCGTGTCGGCCTCCCCGGCGGAGCCGCTTTCCAGACCGTGCAGGAGCTCCCGGCTTTCGTCATTGAGCAGGTTCCGCTCCCGCGCCCGCCGGAGCAGGGTCATGGCGGGCTCGTGCCGTCCCGATTCCAGAAAATCCCGGGCGGCCAGCAAATAAAGGCACTCGGGTTCGCCGTCGTACAGGGCCGTGAGCAGATCCGGATAGAGCGGGCCGAAAACCTCGCGGGCCAGAGGCTCCTCGCAGGCCAGCCAGCGGGCCAGGCGGCAGTTGCGGCCCTCTGCCGTCAGATAGCGGGTGAGCAGGAAAAGCCCGTGCGACAGGACGTGGATGATGCGCTCCAGTTCGCGCGCCGAGCTTTCGGCGGTCTGCGCGGCCAGGGCGCTCAAGGGGCCGTAGAATTCGCCGGTCACCGCCGGGTGACGGCCCAGCTGGGCCAGGCGGTTGGCGTAATGCTGGCCCTGGAAGGCGTCTTCCTTGAGCTTGGCGCATTCGTGAAAAGCGTAACCCACGCACCAGTCGATGAGGGCCTCCACCGGGCTCTGCACGGCGGTGCCGTCGGGATGGGGGCTGGCCGCGTACTGCCAGAGCATGATGCCCAGGTTTTCCGCCGGAGCCTCCGTAGCTGTCGCCGCCGTGCGGACCGTATTGCGGAACAGGTGGTGGGCCGTATCCTTGAGCCGCCAGAACACGCCCTTGCGCATGGCCTCGCCCAGCAGGTCGCGCAGGGCGGAATAGGAAACCGTGCCGTCGCGCTCAAAACGTCGCCGCTGGTCGGACAACAGGCGGAAGACCATGCAGTAGTCGCGCACCAGGTCGCGCACGAAAAAGGCCCTGTTGGCCAGCAGCCAACGCTCGCTCACGCCTCGTCCTCCCGCAGGAGCGTCCTGGCCACGGCCAGGTCGTAGAGCTTGAGCGGGTCGGCTTCCTGGTTGCGTTCCTCTTTGTACAAGCGGGCCGCGTTTTGCACCACGCTCAAGCTGAGCCAGGGATGGCGCTCCCAGACTTCGGGATGGTCCGCCTGCCAGAGCCGGAATTCCACTTCGCCGTCCCGGCCGCGCCGCACGTAAACCCGGGCGCGGCTGTTGCCCGCCTGGGGATGATAATACAAGCCGCGTTCGTCTTTCATGGCTGTCGTTATCCTTTACGGTGGAAAGTAAAACGCCCGTATCTTACGCTTAAAGCGCCGCCTTGGCAAAGGCGGCGCGTGCCCCCCCCCGCCGGGACCGGGGGCGACGCTGTGAAAATGTGGTCAATGTTCGACCCCGCCGGTTGTCATCAGAGGAAAAATGAGATATGCAACGAAAAGACCGCGTTGCGGCCCGAGGGGCCGAGGCTTTGGCTCGCCCGCTCGTTCGTGATCCCTTGGGGCGTTCCGCTTTTGCGGAGCGGGCGCTGCGGCGGCTTTGCGGGAAGTTGCCGGGGCACCGAGGCGGGATGCGTTCCCGCCGCGCATCGGCACACGCGCAGAAGTCCGTTTTGCGATGCTCCGGGATCGGCGCACCTGAACGGCATGTCACGCGATGGCGTGATACAACCAAACCATGTGGAGGTATGGCAATGGCGAAATATGCAACCCCCAAGTTGGACGAGCTTGAAAGCGGCCCTTGGCCGAGCTTTGTGTCCGACATTAAACAGGAAGCGGCCGCGCGGGCCAAAAATCCCAAGGGTCTTGACTATCAGATCCCGGCGGACTGCCCCGAAGACCTGCTGGGCGTATTGGAGCTTTCCTACAACGACAAGGAAACCCACTGGAAACACGGTGGCATCGTGGGCGTGTTCGGTTACGGCGGCGGCGTTATCGGCCGTTACTGCGACCAGCCCGAACAGTTCCCCGGCGTGGCCCACTTCCACACCATGCGTGTGGCCCAGCCCGCCGGCAAATACTATGACACCAAGTTCCTGCGCGACCTGTGCGACATCTGGGATCTGCGCGGTTCCGGCCTGACCAACATGCACGGTTCCACGGGCGACATCGTGCTGCTGGGCACCCAGACCGTCCAGCTGGAAGAAGTCTTCCACGAGCTGACCCACAAGATGAACGTGGACCTCGGTGGTTCCGGTTCCAACCTGCGCACGCCCGAAGCCTGCCTCGGACAGTCCCGCTGTGAGTACGCCTGCTACAATACGCAGGATATGTGCTATCAGCTGACCATGGACTACCAGGACGAGCTGCACCGCCCGGCTTTCCCCTACAAGTTCAAATTCAAATTCGACGGCTGCCCCAACGGCTGCGTCTGCGCCATGGCCCGTTCCGACTTCGCCGTGGTGGGCACCTGGAAGGACGACATCAAGATCGACCAGGAAAAGGTCAAAGCCTACCTGGCCGGCGAAATCAAACCCAACGCGGGTGCGCATGCCGGGCGCGACTGGGGCAAGTTCGACATCCAGAAGGAAGTCATTGACCGTTGCCCCAGCCAGTGCATGAAGTGGGACGGTTCCAAGCTCTCCATCAAGACTGCCGACTGCGTGCGCTGCATGCACTGCATCAACACCATGCCCCAGGCCCTGCACATCGGCGACGAGCGCGGCGCCAGTATTCTGGTGGGCGCCAAGGCCCCGGTGGTGGACGGCGCGCAGATGGGTTCGCTGCTTGTTCCCTTCATCTCCTGTGAAGCCCCCTATGACGATGTCAAAGAAGTCATCGAAAAGATCTGGGATTGGTGGATGGAAGAAGGCAAAAACCGCGAGCGCGTGGGTGAAACCATGAAGCGCCTCTCCTTCCAGAAGCTGCTGGAAGTCACCGACACGCCGGCCATGCCCTGCCAGGTGAAAGCGCCTCGTGCCAATCCCTTCATCTTCTTCAAGGAAGAGGAAGTGCCCGGCGGCTGGAATCGCGATCTCGCCGAATTCCGTAAACGCCATCAACGCTAGTTATAAGGGGGAAACGAACATGGCTTTTATTTCTACCGGGTACAATCCCCAGAAACCCATGGAAGGCCGTATCTCCGACATCGGCCCTCATAAGTACGACGACTATTTCCCGCCGATGATCAAAAAGAACTTCGGCAAGTGGCTCTATCATGAAATCCTGGAGCCCGGCGTACTGATGCACGTGGCCGAAAGCGGCGACAAGGTCTACACCGTGCGCGTCGGCGGCGCCCGTACCATGTCCATCACCCACATCCGTGAGCTGTGCGACATCGCCGACAAGTACTGCGGCGGCTATCTGCGCTGGACCACCCGTAACAATATCGAATTCATGGTGGACGACGAAGCCACCATGAAGGCCCTGCGCGACGACCTGAACTCCCGCAAGTTCCCCGGCGGCTCCTTCAAGTTCCCCGTGGGCGGCACGGGCGCCTGCGTCTGCAACATGATCCACACCCAGGGCTGGGTGCACTGCCACACGCCCGCCACCGACGCCTCCGGCCCGGTGAAATGCGTGATGGACGCCCTGTTCGACGAGTTCGATCACATGCGCATGCCCGCGCCCGTGCGCGTGTCCCTGGCCTGCTGCATCAACATGTGCGGCGCCGTGCACTGCTCGGATATCGGCCTGGTGGGCATCCACCGCAAACCGCCCATGATCGACCACGAATGGGCCGACCAGCTCTGCGAAATCCCGCTGGCCGTGGCCGCCTGCCCGACGGCCGCCGTGCGTCCCACCAAGGTGGAGCACAACGGCGAGAAGGTGAACTCCATCGCCATCAAGGAAGACCGTTGCATGTACTGCGGCAACTGCTACACCATGTGCCCGGCCCTGCCCATCGCTGACAGCGAGGGTGACGGCATCGCCATCATGGTGGGCGGCAAGGTTTCCAACCGCATCTCCATGCCCAAGTTCTCCAAGGTGGTTGTGGGCTACATCCCCAACGAACCGCCGCGCTGGCCCAGCCTGACCAAGACCGTGAAGCACATTGTCGAGGTCTACGCGGCCAACGCCGAAAAATACGAACGTCTGGGCGAGTGGGCCGAGCGCATCGGCTGGGAAAGCTTCTTCAAGCTGACCGGCCTTGAGTTCACCCACCACCTCATCGACGACTTCCGCGATTCCGCCTATTATACCTGGCGTCAAAGCACCCAGTTCAAGTTCTAGGCAGTTTGCTTAACCCCGGCGGCGCGGCACGCGCCGCCGGGCCAGGAGAACGCTCATGGCTGACGATAAAGAGATTGTTGTTGAATTTCTGAAAAGCAAATCCGCGGCCAAGTCCAAGTTCTACTTCAAGGACTTTCTGGAACTCTTTCCGGACAGGGGCCCCCGCGACGTGAAAAAAGTCCTCACCAAGCTGATCAATGAGGAAGTGCTGGAATTTTGGTCCTCCGGTTCCACCAGCATGTACGGCCTGAAGGGTGCGGGCAAGCAGTCGCACGCCGAGGGCGAAGACTAGCCTATTTGGCCTTTTTTGTCGCTGGCAGCGTCAAATTTCACGGCGCGGCTCGGTTATACGGGCGGCTTTTTGACCGTTACAACGCAGGACGTTGCGGCCAAAGGCAGCAATGCCGCAGTCGGTGATTCGTCCAGGTAAAGGCTGTCGCTATCTGTATGCCGTTCACGGTAACAGTTTATAGCGCCGTCAGTGTGCCGCTTATTTTTCTTGCCAGCGGCAAAAAACTCAAATGGCGCAACCTCTTTTGCGCAAGATCTGCCGCAACGTCTGTTGTGGCATTTCTTGTTTCGGGCCTGGTTCACCTGCCGCCCTTTGCTTCAGCGGCGGATGAGCGCGCAAATTGGGATGCTTCGATGCGTCTTGCCATAGGCACGCTATTTCAAGCATGACATGGCGTTCGGGCAATCGGCCCGGTCAGGATCCAGGAGGTGATCATGGCGCTTTCCTTTTCCTTGAATGCCGAGGAGCGGGCCTTTCTGGCCCGGCTGGCCCGTTTGGCCATTGAAAGCGCTCTGGCGGGCAAGGGTACGGCCCGGCCGCCGGAACCGCCGGAGAAAGGCGACGCGGTGAGGGAGAGCGTCGGCACATTGCGCCGCCCGCTGGGCTCTTTTGCAACCATCACTCTAAACGGGCGGCTGCGCGGCTGCATCGGCACCATTGTGGGCCGCGAGCCTCTTTACCTCAATCTCTGGCGCATGGCCCGCGCCGCCGCCTTTGAAGATCCGCGTTTTCCGTCGCTGACCCTCCGGGAATGGGCTGGAGCGGCCCTGCACATTTCCGTACTGGACGAACTCACGCCTTGTCCGGACCCGGAAGCCATTGAAGTCGGGCGGCACGGTCTGGCCCTGCAATATCTGGGGCACAGCGGCGTTTTTCTGCCTCAGGTGCCGGTGGAGCAGGGCTGGGATCGTCTGTCCTACCTGGAAAATCTCTGCTCCAAGGCGGGCTTGCCGGGCGGCAGCTGGCGCGCGCCCGGCGCGCGTTTGTTCTGGTATGAAGCTCTAGTTTTCGATGCCTGAGCCGGACTGCGCCTGCCTCGCTTTGCCCCTGCCGCCGTCTTGTCATGCGCCCAGGCCGGGCGTATGTTGGCACTATTCTCAGGGCGGGGTGCAAGTCCCCACCGGCGGTGATGCGGTCGCGCCATGCGCGCGCCGCCAGCCCGCGAGCGCCTTCCGTGAAGGGTCAGCAGATTCGGTGTGATTCCGGAGCCGACGGTAACAGTCCGGATGGAAGAGAATGGTCAAGTATATCGCGTGCGTGAGTGAACAAGCCGCCCCGGAATCGGAAAGCAGATTCTTTTCCTTTCCTTCGGCGTGGGTGTCAGCTTGAGCTGCCGCCTGGCGGGGCCGTAAGGTTTTGTATGGAATTGCTTTGGTATTTTCCTGCGGGAGAACACCACATCCTTCACGCGCGCGATATCCAGCCACGCCCTGATGCACCATCTCCCGGCCATTGTGGCCGGACAAGGAGCTGTCATGCATCAGTCCCAATCCCCCCTTGTGTTGTTCGGTTCTTCCACGGAGCGGATGCGCCGCGCCCTGGATGCGGTGCGCGCCGGTCAGGGCGTCTGCATCGTGGATGACGAGGACCGCGAAAACGAAGGCGATCTGGTTTTTCCGGCCCAATTCCTCACCGTGCCGCAGATGGCCCTGCTGATCCGGCATTGCAGCGGCATTGTTTGCCTCTGCCTGACTGACGAGCGCATCCGCCGCCTGCGTCTGCCCATGATGACGGAGGTCAATACCAATTCGCAGGGCACGGCCTTTACCGTGTCCATTGAGGCGGCCGAGGGGGTGACCACCGGCGTTTCCGCCGCTGATCGTGTGGCCACGGTACAGGCCGCCGTCAGCCCGGAGGCCCGGCCGGAAGATCTGCGCCGCCCCGGCCATGTCTTTCCGTTGCGGGCGCGTCCCGGCGGCGTTCTGGAGCGTCGCGGCCATACCGAAGCCACGGTGGACCTCATGGCCCTGGCCGGTCTTGAGCCCTGCGGGGTACTTTGCGAACTGACCAATGAGGACGGCAGCATGGCCCGTTTGCCTCAGGTGGCGGCCTTTGCCAGCGCGCACGCCATGCCCCTGCTCAGCGTGGAGGATATCGCCTCCTGGCGGCAGGCCCCGGCCGGGGAAAAAGCGCGTCCTGCGGGCCGGGTGGCTTAAGCGTCGCTGGAATAGTGAATGAACGCTAGAAGGCGGCCATATGGCCGCCTTCTGTCCGCGTACAGACGCGGAAATGATTTCTTCGAACGCGCGGACGGAACCGCCCGCCGAAGCGTCATTTTATTTTGGTAAAGCCCTGGCTTTCCAACCAAGCATACAGTTTTTTATGCGTCCAATGGCTGATAACGCCGTCGGCGCATTTTTCCTTGAGAAGTTCACGGACTTTCTGTTGTTCCAGATATAAGGACGCAACATAATTGATCTCGTGGTCCTGGTCGCAATTAAAAAGGGCGTTGTCGCTGGGCATGGCGCACCTCCCATTTTTTTTACGATTGACCTAAAAATGTATTTTGTCAATATAGAGTGAGCTAATTGGTTCTATGACAGTTATCCGGCGTAAAAAAGAAAGGGCCGCGTCTGATATGCCCCCATCAGAGTAGACAACGACAAAAAGGCCACATAGGCTAATCGTTGTAACCTGATGGGGGTATTTTATGGCAGGCGGTAAAAACGCATTTTACTGTGTGGAGTTTAAACAGGAGGCGGTACAGCGATACCAGGAAGGCGGCATCGGCTATCGCGAGTTAAGTGAGCAGTTGGAGCTCAAGAGCAAGACTCAACTGCAAAAATGGGTGGCTGCTGTCAGGCGCGGAGATTCCCTTGAAGATACCCGTGGGAAAAATGCTGAGCGCCGTAAAGGCCGCCCGCGTACAACGTTCTCCTCTGTGGAGGAAAAACTGGCCTATGTGGAAGCTGAGCTTGAATACGTAAAAAAGTTGTATCGCTCCCGGTTTGGGCACGAATGGGGAGCGCACAAAAAAGAGTTCTTTTCAAAATAGTTGGTGAGATGCGTGTCAGATATCCGCTGTCAATCTTGTTGCATTTTTCCGGCCTATCCCGCTCCGGGTACTATAAATGGAAAAATGCAAGCACCAAAGTTGACAACAACGAAGATATCACGGAGCACATCAAAGCCATCCACTCGTTGCGCCCTTTCTACGGCTACCGGCGTGTGGCAGCGGCTTTACGCCGTGAAGGCTTTGCGGTGAATCACAAGCGTGTTTACCGAATTATGCGCGAACGCAGTATGCAATCGATTATCCGTAAAAAACGGCGATACTTTGGCAGATCGGGTAGTGTCGTCTTCCCAGACCTTTTAAAGCGCGATTTCAAAAGTGTTGTTCCTGGTAAAAAACTTGCGACGGACGTCACATATCTGCCGACAACGAGTGGTTTTATTTATTTGTCCGCTATTCAGGATTTATACAACAACGAGATTGTTTCTTACAGCTTCTCAGCCAGAAACACGCTCGATCTTGTCTTTACCAGTCTGAAGAGACTTCCGGCCATGGATGGCGCGATACTGCATTCCGACCGGGGATTTCAGTACACCCACAAGCTTTATCAAGCAGAACTTGAGCGTTTCGGCCTGCGAGGCAGCCACTCCCGAAGGGGAAATTGCTTAGATAATGCTTGCATGGAATCATTTTTTTCCCACCTCAAGACAGAAACTTTTGCAGGAAAAACGTTATGCGCGCCGAGCAGACGATCGCACTTGTGGTAGAACATATCCGTTTCTATAACACGGAACGGTTTCAGAAAAGGCTCGGCCAGCTTTCCCCGGTGGAGTACCGGAAAAAACTGGCCGCTTGATTACGCCATGGACCTTTTTACTTGTCTATTTGACAGGGGGCAGACCATTCAGCGGCCTCCGGTATAGTGTTCGCAGCATATTTGAGATTATTGTTTCAGTGTTTTTAAACGAGCCTCTGCCGTCGGAATGGCGTCGCGATCAAAAAGTAGAATAATTGTATCATCCACAATGCCGATAGACCCCTGATGTGGAAAAGCTTGTTTGTCGCGCGCAAAATGTAGAGCTTTTTCCATAAGATTCGGTCGCTTCTGGATTTCTTCATTAAGCCTGTCTCCCAGTTTGAGATATTTAGAGAGCAGCCAAAGCTCAAAGCCGGGATTCCAGGCTTGAGATATTGTTCGGGAAGACAGGGGCGTCAAAGGGCCAACCCGAGGGGTATCTTGGAGGTAAGACTTGGTACGGCCCAGTTGAACAAGATTGTATGTTTTGTCAGGGTCGAAATTCGGCAGGCTTTCTATGCGCCCAATGACACGATTGAGCACCGCCAGATCATGCTCTGTGGAGCGCACATGACGGATTTGTTGGTCCAGACAGTTGACGGCCATGCACGGCAGTAACAGAATAAAAAGCAAAAGACCGGCATTGCGTATGGGCGTTTTGCTGTCGGCAAGCAATGTCAGAAGGAAAAAACTGTATACATAGCTGAGACCCATCGCCAGAAAACGGTAAAGGTACCAATTGCTGTTGTTGCTGACCAGAAATTGCGACTTGGCGGCTACCGGGAAGAGTGCAATGGCCACTATGAGAATGGAAACTTTCAGGAGCTGGTGTTGTGTCACATGCACCGCCCTGCTCAGCATGGCTGCCGCGCCTCCCGCCAGAGCGCAAAGTAGAAGGATTTTAAGCCATAGAGACATAAAACCCTGCGGCACGACAAGATGTAGCCAGGATTGGCGCACCAGCTCCCAAAGGCGCTGCGGCAGATCGGTGAACACGACGGTCTGAAACTGGTATAAATCCAGAGAGAAGCCTACCAGGGGATAAAGGCGCAGGCTTACTGCATAGAGCAGGCAAGCCGCCATAAGGCAGAGCAATGCCGGACAGAGCGCTTTGCACAAAACATATAGCGCGCTCAACCTGCCGTCCCATTCCAGAAGTTTGATCAGAACTAAGCCCCAGAAGCAGGTGGTCCAGGTCATGATGGAAGATTGATAGCTGGCCAATGCACATGTCGTCAGAACGACGGCCAAAGCATAGCTCAGCAGGCGATGTCTTCCCGGTTTCTGGCTGGCGTGTAGGGCGAAGACCATTGTAGAAAGGGGGTAAACCAACGGCCCGTTCGACCTCCGCTCAAGAGAGGAATGCCGTCTTCATAACCTACGTCGTGATCGCCAAGAGGAAATTGTGCCAGATCAAAGAAATAGACGATGATATTGATCAGCATTGCCGCGATAAAAGCCTTTTTCCAATCTACGGGAATGCGCTGCCACAATTTCAGCAGGTCTTCGCGCCAATCGGATCTTATCAGCAATGCTCTTTCATTCATGTCTCTTCTTTCCTTAATAAGTAGCAACGAAGACGTTCGACCTTGCTCCTAGCCCTGCGGCGCCAAGCGCCAAGCCAGGCGCGTATAGCGCTTGCGCGTCTTGTTGTTTTTGACGGCCATATGCAGGGCGCGGGATTCGCCCACCAGCACCACCAGCTTTTTGCCGCGCGTCACTCCGGTATAGATCAGGTTGCGCTGGAGCAGCACGTAATGCTGCATCATGATGGGAATAACCACGGCCGGGTATTCCGAGCCCTGGGACTTATGGATGGAAATGGCGTAGGCCGGGGCCAGTTCGTCCAGTTCCTCAAAGTCGTAGGGCACCACGCGTTCGTCAAAACTGACGCTCAGGGTGCGCTCCTTGGAGTCCAGAAAGACAATGCGGCCCATGTCGCCGTTAAAGACATCTTTCTCGTAATTGTTGCGCACCTGCATGACCTTGTCGTGCAGGCGGAAGGCCCGGTCGCCGCGCCGCACCTCCAGGCCGTTGGGATTGAGGGCTTCCTGCAGGCGGGTGTTCATCTGGCCCGCGCCCACGGCGCCCTTGTGCATGGGCGTGAGCACCTGGATGTCGTCCACCGGGTCCAGGCCGAAACGGCGCGGGATATGATTTTTGACCAGATCCACCATCAGATCGGCCACCTTTTCCGGGTCGTTCTGATGGATGAAGTAAAAATCCGACAGCCGTTCCTTGCTGGATTCCAGGCAGGGAATCTCGCCGTGGTTGATGAGGTGCGCGTTGCAGATGATTTCGCTCTCGGCGGACTGGCGGAAAATTTCGGTCAGCTCCACCACCGGCAACACGCCCGAGGAAATGATGTCCGACAGCACATTGCCCGGCCCCACCGAGGGCAACTGGTAGACGTCGCCCACCAGCACCAGGGTCGCGCCCAGGGGCACGGCTTTGAGCAGATGGTAGAAGAGCAGGGTGTCCATCATGGAGGCTTCATCCACCACCAGCAGGCCGCAGGCCAGAGGATTGTCCTCGTTGCGGGCGAAGCCGTCCTCCTTGGGGCTATACTCCAGCAGGCGGTGGATGGTGCGCGCCTCGCGGCCCGAGGTTTCGGCCATGCGTTTGGCGGCCCGGCCCGTGGGCGCGGCCAGCAGGATGCGCGCCCGCACTTCACCGAACAATTTGATGATCGCGTTGATGATGGTGGTCTTGCCCGTGCCGGGGCCGCCGGTGAGCACCATGACCTTGCTGCGCGCCGCCGTGCGCACGGCTTCCAGCTGTTCCGGGGCCAGGGCGATGGGCAGCTCGGCCGTGACCTTGTCCACCAGCGCGTCCGGATTTTCAAAGCGCACGGCCTTGGGCGAGTGCAACAGGCGTTGGAGATAAAAAGCGGTTTTGGATTCGCAATGATGATAGCGACGCAGATAGACGCCCACTTCCACGCCGTCCCCGGCATCAAAGTCGTCCGCGCCGTCCTGGCCCTCGGAATCTTCGGGCGCGTCCATGGCCTCGCGTACCAGGCGTTCGTCCTGTTCCAGGGCGGCAATGGCGTCCCGGGCCTGTTCCGGCTCCACGCTCAGCTGTGCGCAGACGTCCCGCACCAGCTTGTGCTCGGGTAGGTAGACGTTGCCGTCATCCGTGGCCTTTTGCAGAATATAGAGCGTGCCCGCCTGGATGCGCAGCGGATTGTCCGCTTCAAAGCCCAGCTTGGCGGCGGCCGCGTCGGCGGTCACAAAACCGATGCCGTGAATGTCCATGGCCAGGCGGTAGGGATTTTCGCGCACCACGTTAAGGGCCTGGCTGCCGTAGGCCCGGTAGATGCGCACGGCATAGGCCGGGGTGATGCCGTGGGGCTGCAAAAAAAGCAGCAGATCGCGCATGCCCCGGTGTTCGGCCCAGGAGTCGCGGATGCGGCCCAGGCTTTTGCGGCCCAGGCCGCGCACTTTGAGCAGGCGCTCGGGTTCCTCGTCCAGCACGCGGATGGTGTCCGTGCCGAAGGCTTCCACAATGCGCCCGGCCAGTTCTTCGCCCACGCCCTTGATCAGGCCCGAGGCCAGATAGAGACGGATGCCCTCGCTGGTGGCGGGCAGCACTTCCTCGGCGGTGTTGAATTCCACCTGACGGCCGAAACGGACGTTGTTCACCCAGCGCCCGGCCACCTTGAGCTGGACCCCGGCCTGCGGGTCCACCATGTGCCCCACGCAGGACACGGGATCGCGGCTGACGGTACGCGGCGGCGCGCCCGTTACCTTGGCCTCGCCGGTCAGGCCCTTGTCGGGCAACAGGCGAAGGACAGTGTAGCCGTTTTCTTCATTGTGGAAGATCACGCGCTCCACCGTGCCGGTGAGTTCCACGGCGTCGGGATCGCGCAGCAGGGGCAGATCGGCCATCAGTCCTCCGCCTTATCCGGCTTGGTCGCCTTGCGTCGGCGCGACCACCAGAACCAGTCGCACTGCTCCGGCGGCAGATACGGATCGCGGGCCTGCGCCGCAGCGCAACAAAAAAGATCGTACTGGCAGATGTCCACGCTGACGCCCTTCAGGCGGCAAAGGCGCTCGTAGAGTTCACGCGGGTCGCGGGCGGCCAGAGCCGCCACGCTGCTTACGCCCAGCAGGCGGAAGTCCGCCAGCGTGGCCTTGCCCACGGATTTCAGATCCGCCAGAGCGCGTCCATCCGTTGCGGGGCACGGGCTCACAGGCCGTGCCCCATGCGGCTTTGCAGCAACAGGGCGTCGGCCAGGGCCAGGGCGGTCATGGCCGAAAGCACGGGCACAATGCGCGGGATGGCGCAGAGGTCGTGGCGGCCCCCGATACGCACTGTGGCGGCGCGGCCTGTCGTGTCCACGGTATGCTGGTCGTGCGCGATGGAGGCGATGGGCTTGACGGCCGCGCGCAGTATGATGTCCTGACCGCTGGAAATGCCGCCCAAGATGCCGCCGGCGTGATTGGAGGCGAAGCGCACGGATTCAATGGCGCCGTCCGCGCCGGGCAGCAGGGGATCATTATTCTGTGAGCCGCGCAGGCGGGCCGCCGCGAAGCCTTCGCCCACTTCCACGCCCTTGACCGCGCCCACGCTCATGACGGCATGGGCCAGCACCGCCTCCAGCTTGTCGAAGACCGGTTCGCCCAGTCCGGCGGGCACGTCGCGGGCCACGATCTGCACAATGCCGCCCAGGGTGTCCCCGGCCTTGCGGGCTTCGGCCACAGCCGCGTCCCAGAGGGCCGGGCCGGCGTCCGAAGCCGCGAAATACGGGCGGCGTAAAGCGCCGTCCATATCCACGGCGGGCACGGCAATGCCGCCCAGCTCCACGCAGGCCGCCAGAACGGTCACGCCCCGGCGGGCCAGAATTTTTCTGGCGATCACGCCCCCGGCCACGCGTGCGGCTGTTTCCCGGCCCGAGGAGCGGCCGCCGCCGCGATGGTCGCGGATGCCGTTGTATTTCTGAAAATAGCTCCAGTCCGCATGGCCGGGCCGGAAGATTTCGGCCAGATTGCCGTAGTCGCGCGAGCGCTGGTCTTCATTGGCGATATAAAAGGCAATGGGCGTGCCTGTTGTGCGGCCTTCGAACACGCCGGAAAGCAGGCGCACCCGGTCCGCCTCCCTGCGTTTGGTGGCTGTGGGGCCCTGGCCGGGCTTGCGCAGGTCCAGGTCGGCCTGAATGTCCGCCTCGCACAGCTCCAGGCCCGCCGGACAGCCGTCCAGTATGCCGCCCAGGCCGGGCCCGTGGGATTCGCCGAACGTGGTCAGGCGCAGAACGCGCCCGAAAGTGTTGCCCGCCATGGTTACGCCCTGTCCGCGGCCGTGCCGGTGAAGATGTCCGGGAAGAGAACGGGAAGAGGGCAACACGCGAAAAGGCTTGGGGAATTGTTCTGGCTCATGGGGCTCCTTGGGCTGGCGTTGCGGTGGAAAGGCCCGTCCGCAACTGGTCCGGTTTCGCAGTATATGAAAGGCTCCGGCCACTGGCAAGGTTCAGGTATTTCACGCGCCGGACGTGTTGCGCGTCATGCATAAACGAGCGCCTGTGACATTGCATGGCTGTGCGGGTAGGCAAAGGGCTTGCTCACATGCAGCCGGTCGTATTCAGCTCTCTCTCAGGCGACCATAAACGGAAGAAATATGAAGAGGAAAGGTTAAGACGGGTAAAGGCGGTCTTCGGGGGATTCCGGCGCACGGAATGCTCGCGCGCAAAAATTTGATATGGCCCGTAATCGAGGAAGAAATCCGCATTATCCTGAAATCACGAGATAATCTCGGTTGTTGATTTGCCAAAATTTGATATGCGATATATATTATATTCTCAATCCTGAGAGGAGGCTTCTGTGTTTACGGAAGAGCGGAAACACGTTGGCGAACAAAAGGCGTAACAACAGCATTTCAATTTTGAAATGCTCCAACGCCGAACACGGTGAGGCGCGCCGCAAAGACCGGCCCGACGGGCGGCCCGTAGGGCCGTGCCTGTAGCCCAAAGGGCGTACAGGCATTGAGAGCAGCGCGGCGTGGATTCCGGCAAAGCGACCGAAGGCAGCCCGATGGGCAGTCCCCGTTGGCGACAACGGAGCCATACGGGGATCGGCAGCAGTGATAACCGAGCTTTTTGCCGGAATGAACCCTTTGAAACGGAAAGCGTTTCAAAGGTAATCTGCCCTATAGTGAAATTGATCCGCAAAAAGAAGAGTAAAAAGTATTTCTCAATGGGAACGGCAAGCCGGAACGCCGGACAAAGACGACTTTGGCATACTTGTCAATGCACCACGGCGAAGCGGTCTTTCGCCGAAAGACATTGAGGCCCGCATGCGTCAGGCGATAATCGCATACTTCATGGCCAATAGCGCGACTTTCTGGTCCGCGGTGCGGGAGCATGTGCTGATCAGCGCGGCGTCTCTCGCCGTGGCGCTGCTCATTGCCGTCCCCGGAGGATACTTGTGCGTGCGGTATGGCGGTCTGAAAAAAGCGCTGCTCGCCGTGTTCCAGACGCTTCGCATCGTTCCGAGCCTGGCGGTGCTTTTTCTGCTTATTCCTGTCATGGGCACGGGATTCATGCCCGCGACCGCCGCGCTTGTGTTGTTGGCCGTACCGCCCATCCTGCTGAACACCGTTGCCGGTCTGGACGGGGTGCCGCAAGGTATGCTGGAAACAGCGGCGGGGCTGGGCATGACCCGGCGGCAGGTCTGGCGGAAAGTACGTTTTCCCCTGGCTATGCCCATGATTTTGACAGGCGTGAAAATCGCTGTCATTGAAATAATAGCGAGTGCGACCCTTGCGGCGAAAATCGGCGCCGGAGGGCTGGGCGAAATTATTTTTACCGGTCTTGGTTTGAACAGAATCGATCTGCTTCTCATCGGCGGTTTCTCCGTCGCGGTTCTCTCGCTGGCCGGCGGATTGACGTTCGCCGTCCTGGACAAAGCGCTGTTCCGGTACAGAGAGGCATGAGAGCGGGAGAAAGCATGAAAACCTGGAAAAAGGCCGTCATGGCGGCAATGGGAATTTTGGCGGCGGGGATGCAGCTGTTCTCGTGCGGCGGCGAGACAAAAGGGACGGCCATCAGGGTCGGAACCAAGGATTTTACGGAAAACCTGGTCGTCGGCGAATTGTATGCCCTCGCTCTTGAAGACGCCGGATATACGGTAAAGCGCGTTTTTACTATTGCGGGATCGGTGGTGCATGCCTCCATTGTGAACGGCGAGATTGACCTCTATCCGGAATACACCGGGACGGGCCTGCTGACGGTGCTGAAAATGGAAGCCATGGCGGACCCCGCGCAGGTATACGCAACGGTCAAACGGGAGTATGCCCGGCGCTTCAACCTTGTCTGGCTTGAGCCGTCCCGCGCCAACGACAGCCAGGGCCTGGCCCTGAAAACATCCGTGGCCCGCGAGTTCGGCATAGCCACCATCTCCGATCTGCAACGGAATGCCCACAAGATCCGCTTCGCATCCCAGGGAGAGTTCGACCAGCGCGCCGACGGCCTGCCCGGCCTGGAGCAGGTGTACGGGCCGTTCCGCTGGAAGTCTTCGCGGGTTTTCGACAACGGCCTGAAGTATCAGGTTCTGCTGGATGATGAGGCTGACCTTGTTCCCGCCTATACCACCGAGGGCCGTTTGGCGGACACCGAAAAATTCACGCTTCTGCGGGACGACAAGCACATGTGGTCGCCGTATTACCTGGCTCCGGTCATTCGTGCCGACGTGCTGGCGACGCATCCCGACATTGCGGGTATCCTGAACCGGGTAAGCGCCTCTCTTGACACCGGCACCATGACCGCGCTCAACGCCAAAGTGGATGTGGACAAAAGGGAGATCGCGGATGTGGCGAAGGAGTTCTACCTCGGGATACGGCCGCAACCCGGCGGAGAAGGGCGGTGAGCCGATGCGCCATTTTATTTGACGGCGTCAGCAAGCGTTTCGGCCGCTCCGGGCCGTTTGCCGTCGATCATGTGCATCTTTCCATTAACGAGGGGGAGTTCATCACCATTCTCGGGTCGTCAGGCTCCGGCAAAACCACCCTGTTGAAAATGGTGAATCGGCTGTATGAACCGGACACCGGGTCCATTTATCTTTTCGGCGAGAACGCGCGGGATGTCGATGTGATCAAGCTGCGGCGGCGCATCGGTTACGTCATCCAGCAGGCGGGCCTGTTCCCTCACATGACCGTGGCCGGGAACATCGCGACGGTCCCCGAGCTGCTCGGGTGGAACCGGCGGCGCATCGCGGCGCGGGTGGAGGAACTGCTGCGTCTGGTTGGCCTCGAGCCGGACCTCTTCCGTGCCCGTTACCCAGGACAACTTTCCGGCGGCCAGCAGCAGCGGGTCGGACTTGCCCGCGCGCTGGCGGTGGACCCCAAGATCATGCTTCTGGATGAGCCGTTCGGTGCCATTGACGCCATAACCCGGAACAGTCTTCAGGATGAATTGCTCCGATTGCACGGCGGCCTGAAGAAAACATTCCTTTTTGTCACCCATGATATTGCCGAGGCCGTCAAGCTGGGAGACAGAGTGGTTGTGATGAACCAGGGCAAAGTCTGCCAGTTCGACACGCCGATGAATATCATCCGGGAACCGGCCGATGACTTTGTGGCCTCCCTTGTCGGCTCCGCGCGGCAGCAGCAACGGCTCTGGGTAGGTTTTGCCGATGCTTGACTATCTGTTCAGCCAATACGCCACGCTTGGCCGGGCATTTCTCGAGCATCTGTGGATGGTTGCCGTTGTTCTCGGGCTCTCGCTGGCTGCTGCGGCGGTTTTGACCGTGACGGCCATGTATTCGAAGGTCTGGTCCGCCTTTCTGGTAAACCTCTTTTCCGTGATTTACGCCATTCCCAGCCTGGCGTTGTTCGCCATCCTCATTCCCGCCACCGGCCTGGGGACGACCACGGCGATCATTGTTCTCATCCTCTACAATCAATATGTGCTGCTGCGCAATTTTCTTGCCGGTCTGCGCGGGGTGGACCCGGCGGTGCTCGAGGCCGCCGCCGGAATGGGCATGTCCACGTTGCAGGTGCTGTACAAAATCCGCCTGCCCCTGTCGCTCAATCCCCTCTTCGCCGGACTCCGCCTTGCCGCCGTTTCGACCATCGGCATAGCGACCATCGCCGCGACCATCAATGCGGGCGGCCTGGGCAGCATTTTGTTTGACGGCTTGCGCTCCATGAATATGTATAAAATCATGTGGGGTGCCCTGCTTTCCGCCTGCCTGGCCATAGGGGCGAACCATCTGCTGCTGTGGCTGGAAAATAAAGTGGCCGTAGCCGTTCCAGGAACGAAAGACGGCGTATGAAGAGGGGACGTTGAGGGACCGGCGTCGACGTGGGGCCGGAGCGTCCTGCGGGAAAAGCGTTTTGTTGCTTTTTAGAGCATTTCAACGTTGAAATGCTCTAATATGGAAAAACATCCGCGGGTCAGGGGCGGCGAAGAATGCCGTCCCTGACCCGCGGATGTTTTTTTCAATTTTTCAATCCGGCCGGGAGCTGAAAGGCGTAGCCCCAGCCATCAAAGCAGACGTATGACGCCGCGCTAAACCTTGGCGGCGGTGCGCAGGTCGGCCGCCGCGTCCGTGGCTTCCCAGGTGAACTCCGGCAGCTCGCGGCCGAAATGCCCGTAGCAGGAGGTCTTGGCGTAAATGGGGCGCTTGAGGTTCAGGCGCTTGCTGATGAAATAGGGGCGCAGGTCAAAGACTTCGCGCACGGCCTTGGTCAGGATTTCGTCCGGGATGTCGCCCGTGCCCTGAGAGGACACCAGCACGCTCACCGGCTGGGCCACGCCGATGCAATAGGCGATCTGCACTTCGCAGACCGGCGCGAGACCGGCGGCCACCACGTTCTTGGCAATGTAGCGGCCCATATATGCGCCGGAGCGGTCCACCTTGGAAGGGTCCTTGCCGGAAAATGCGCCGCCGCCGTGATGGCCGCTGCCGCCATAGGTATCCTGAATGATTTTGCGGCCGGTCAACCCGCAGTCGCCCATGGGGCCGCCCACTACGAAGCGGCCCGTGGTGTTGATGAAGATTTCGCAGTCCTTTTCGTCAAAATAGCCCGAGGGTCCAAGAATGGGGCGGATGACCTCGTTTTTCACGGCTTCGGCCACTTCGCCCTGGCTGGCGCTGGCCGCGTGCTGGGTGGAAACCACCACGTTGTTGATGCGCACGGGCTTGCCGTCCTGATACTCGAAGGAGACCTGGGTTTTGCCGTCCGGGCGGAAGAAGTCAACGATGCCGTCCTTGCGCACGCGGGCCAGCTGTTGCGAAAGCTGGTGGGCCCAGTAGATGGGCGCGGGCATCAGGGTGGCGGTTTCATTGCAGGCGTAGCCGAACATCATGCCCTGGTCGCCGGCGCCCTGGTCTTCGGGCTTGGTGCGCAGCACGCCCTGAGCGATGTCCGGCGACTGATGGTCGATGGAGGAGATCACCGCGCAGGTCTGCCAGTCAAAGCCCATTTCCGAGCTGTTATAGCCGATGTTCTTGATGGTATCGCGCACCACCTTGGGCAGGTCCGCATAGCCGCGCGTGCTGATTTCGCCGGCAATGACGGCCATGCCCGTGGTCACCAGAGTTTCGCAGGCCACGTGAGCTTCCGAGTCCTGGGCCAGCAGGGTGTCCAGCACGGCGTCGGAAATCTGGTCGGCCACCTTGTCGGGATGTCCCTCGGTCACGGATTCGGAGGTGAAAAAGTATTTGCCCTTGGTTTGCATTGTCGTCTCCTTGCGAAATGGAATGTCGTCTTATGAACGCAGCAGAATATTGTCAATGAGCCGGGCCTTGCCCATGCGCACCGCGCAGGCCATCAGGGCCGGGCCGTTTACCTCGTTGAGCTGAGCCATGGATTCGGGATGCACAATGGAAAGATAGTCCAGACGGCCCAGAGGCAGGCGCTCGGCCCAGCGCCGCAGCACGGCCTCGCGCAGCAGGGCCGCGCTGGTTTCGCCTTCCTGCGTCAGCTTTTGGGCGTAGAGCAGGGCCGCGCGGATTTCCGGGGCCTGGGCGCGTTCCGCGGCGGTCATATAGACGTTGCGGGAGGACAGGGCCAGACCGTCGGCCTCGCGCACCGTCGGACGGGCCTCAATGCGCGTGGGCACGTTGAGGTCGCGGACCATACGGCGGATGATGGCCTGCTGCTGCCAGTCCTTCTGGCCGAATACGGCGACATCGGCCCGAGTGAGCATAAAAAGTTTGAGCACCACGGTGCAGACCCCCCGGAAATGGATGGGTCGGCTCTGGCCGCAGAGGCCTTTCGCCAGTTCCGGCACCTCCACCCAGGTGGCGTGGTCCGGCGCGTACATGGAACCCGGCTCGGGCATGAAGAGCACGTCCGCGCCGTGGCTTTCGGCAATGGCGGCGTCGCGCTCGGCATCACGGGGGTAGGCTTCCAGATCCTCGCCGGGGCCGAACTGCGCGGGATTCACGAACAGGCTGACCACCAGGCGCTTGGCCAGGCCGCGCGCGTGGACCATCAGGTCTTCATGCCCGGCGTGGTAATAACCCATGGTGGGAACCAGGGCGATATCCTCGCCTTGGGCGTGCCAGGCCCGGCATTGGGCCGCCAATTCTTGGGGATTGGTTAATATCTGCATATCAAGGTATTGTGATATAGTTGATGAATGTCCTTTTATACATGCGCGCACCAGGCTTGTAAAGGAAAACAGGCCGGGAAAGCTCGGGGCGCGCGGCATGTCCGCCTTGACCCCCCCTAGGCTTGCGGGCATAACAATGCGCGGAGGCTTGCATGGTTAAACCGTTTTATCAGGGCAAACTGGATACCTTCTGCGCCATTTACGCGGTACTTAATGCTCTGCGCCTGACCCACGGCATCCGGGTGCTCAAGGCGCGGGACATTCTCAACGAAACCCTGCTGGCCCTGGCAGGCGCGCCCGAGGCCTTCAGGGCCGTGCTGGATCAGGAAACAGATTATCTCAATCTGGTGGACGGCATGCTGCGGGCGCAGAGCCGCGCCTTTCCCCTGGAGGTGCGCAGGCCTTTTGCCCCGGAGGAGCAGCCCACAGTGGACGAGCTCTGGCGGGCCTGCCGGGAATGGCTCGCGCCGGAGCGCGGCCGCGCGGTCATTTTCCGCTTTCTGCGCAGTCTGACCCCGGAGGGCCCGCCGGTGAACCGCCACTGGACCACCGCCGACCACATGAACGATGAAATCCTGCACCTCTTTGATTGCAGCCACGAGGCCGAAGCCATTCTGAACATCCGCAAGGACAGTTTCGTCACCCGGCCCGAGGCCGTGAGCCAGGGCCGTCTGCTCTATATCCAGCCCGACAGCCTGCGTCTGCTGCGTCTTCCGTTTTAAGGAAGCGCTGACTACCGGTCTTTTTGCCCTCTGCCCGCGTCAGGCCCGCTCCGTCGCCCTCGGCAAAGAACAACATCCTCAGTAATCAGCACTTCCTTACCAATCTATGGGACAGGCAGGTTTCGACCCGTCCGGTACGCGTCAGCGCAGGCTTTCACGTACCCGCAAAGCGGCGGCGACCATATTCTCAAGAGAAGGATATGCCTCGTCCCACTGGCGGGTTTTCAGGCCGCAATCGGGATTTACCCACAACTGTTCCTTGGGAATGTGGCGCAAGGCCCTGCGCAGGAGATCCGTCATCTCCTCCACGCCAGGGATGCGCGGGCTGTGGATGTCGTACACGCCCGGCCCCACTTCTCCCTGATAGTGGAACGCGGTGAAGGCTTCCAGCAGTTCCATGCCGCTGCGGCTGGATTCAATGCTGATGACGTCCGCATCCATTTGGGCGATCCAGGGCAGAATGGCGTTGAACTCGCTGTAGCACATATGGGTGTGGATCTGTGTGGCGTCCTCCACGCCGGACGCGGCCAGACGGAAGGCGTCCACCGCCCGGCGCAGATAGTCTTCCGCCGCAGCTTTGGTCAGGGGCATACCTTCCCGCAGGGCCGCTTCGTCGATCTGGATGATGCGGATGCCCGCCTTTTCCAGATCCAGCACTTCGTCGCGGATAGCCAGGGCGATCTGTTTGCAGACTTCGCCGCGTTCCAGGTCCTCGCGAACGAAGCTCCAGCAGAGAATCGTCACCGGGCCGGTCAGCATGCCCTTGACCGGTTTTTGCGTGAGCGACTGCGCGTAGAGAATCCAGTCCACGGTCATGGGCCGCTTGCGGTACACGTCGCCGTAGATGACGGGCGGCTTTACGCAGCGGCTGCCGTAGCTCTGCACCCAGCCATTCTGCGTAAAGCAGAAGCCGCCGAGCTGCTGGCCGAAATATTCCACCATATCGTTGCGTTCAGCCTCGCCATGCACAAGGACGTCCAGGCCCAGTTTCTCCTGCTTTGCGATGCAGTTTTTGATTTCTTGTCTGATGGCGGCCAGATAGTCCGCTTCCGGCATGTCGCCCCGCTTGTAGTCCAGGCGTGTTTTACGGATGGCGGCGGTCTGCGGGAAGGAGCCGATGGTCGTGGTGGGCAGCGGGGGCAGGTTGAGCCAGGACTGCGCGGCATGCCGTTGCGGATAGGCCGAGCGGCGGGAAAGCTGGTCCGGCGTGACGGCGGACGCGCGTCGGCGCACGGCGTCAATGCGGCTGTCGGCATGCCCGGCAGCCGCCCGCAATACGGCGGCATTGGCCGCCAGGGCCGCGTGGTCGCTGTTTTCCGCGATGTTTCGCAGGTCGGTCAGCTCCGCGCACTTCTGCACGGCAAAGGCCATGCGGTTCCGGATGTGCTCCGGCAGGGTTGTTTCTTTCTCCAGGTCCACAGGGCAGTGCAGCAGCGAGCAGCTTGATCCCAGCAAAACCCGTTCCGTGCCGAGCGCGGCGACGGCCCGCGTGACAAGGGGCAGGATTTGGGCGTAATCGCTTTTCCAGATATTGCGTCCGTTCACCACGCCGAGCGAAAGCGCCGTGTCGGCGGGGAGCTTGTCCAGAACGGCATCCAGTTGTTCCCTGCCGCGCACAATGTCCACATGCAGCGTTGCGCAGCCGGAAGCGAGGGCTAGATCCAGATTCCGGCAGAGCGGGCCGAAATAGGTCGTCAGCATGAGCTTGCCGTTGCCGGCCGCGTTCAGGGCCGCGTAGACCTCCCGAAAAGCCACGCTCGCCTCTTGCGGCAGAAGTTCCGTGCAGAGCACGGGTTCCTCAACCTGGATGCGGTCGCACAAGGGCGCAAGAAGCGTAAAAAGGTCGGCATAGGCGGCCGTAACCGCGTCCAGACGCTCCCACTTGCGCGCGCCGTTGCGGGCTTTTGCCAGGGCCAGCCAGGTGAACGGACCGATCAGGGCCGGTTTCGGCGAAAAGCCGAGTTCCCCGGCCAGCCTTGTATCCGCGACCAGCGGGTGCTCTTCGCGATGCCAAGGCGTATCGGCATCGATTTCCGGCACAAGATAGTGGTAGTTGGTGTCAAACCACTTGGTCATTTCCAAGGCCGGGATGTTGCGCCGCGCATCGCCGCGCGCCATGCTGAAATACAGATCCGGGTGCGCGTCCTTGAGGCAGGGGGCAAAGCGGGGAGGCATTGCGCCGAGCATGCGGGTTATGTCCAGCATGCGGTCATAGAGTGAAAAATCGCCTGTGGTCACATAGTCAAGACCGGCGTCTTGCTGGATGCGCCAATGGCGTTTCTTCAGCGCCGTGCAGGTTTCGGCAAGCGCTTCAGCGGCAAGATCGCCTTTCCAGAAGGCTTCGAGAGCCTGTTTCAGCTCCCGCTGTTTTCCGATGGACGGGAAACCGAGAATGTGAGTTCGCATGGGATGCTCCTTTCAAAAGAGTTGAAAGGGCAGTCCATTTCACGTGCGTCCGGAGCCGGAATACAGGGATGCATCCGGAGAGGGCGGTCCGACTTTGTGCGGGACAAACCGCTCCGCGCGGGCTTTCAGGAAAATCCGCGCCGCGAAATTGCCGCACGGCGCATCCGCCGGTGGGCCGTGGAACGCAAAACAGCGGAGATGCCGGGCCGTTGGGCGGCAATTTCAAACGTAAGCTCCAGTCCGGGCAAATGCCTATACGCGAGACAGTACTGCCGTGCCGCACCAATCGCGGCCATTGTGACAAGTCGTCTCCTGACTTCCGGCCCGTGCTCGCCTTGCCTTCCCGTTCGTCCGTGTCGAACAGTGGCTTCGGTTGGGTTTGTCCCGGTTACAGTGGCGCGTCCGTAGCGGATTTACACCGCTTTCCGTTTATCATCACAATATCTAGATAAATTGATATATGCTTTGGCCTGCGCTGTCAAGCATTGCCGAGGGACAAGCCCACGGGGCGAAGGCGTGGAAAATCGCCGCACGAGGGCGGTGTTCAATGGGGGGGCGGGCATGAATTGGGAGCGGCGTTGCCCCCCGACGGCCTTTCCGAGAGGCGCACGGATCAGGAAAAGCTTCCGGCAATGCGGCGGTTCAGTATTCCCGGTCCGGAGCGTTCAAGCCCAGGGGCAGGTTCAGGCGGCGGGCTTCCTCCTGGAGGCTGGGGTCCACCCAGAAGGCCTTTTCCTGCACAAAGCTGAGCACCTCGAATTCTTCGGGATCCACCGGGCGCGAGTAATAGTAGCCCTGGGCGTAATTGCAGCCGATGCTGAGCAGAAAGCGCGCCTGCTCCACAGTTTCCACGCCTTCGGCGATGATTTTCATCTTGAGCTGGCGGGCCAGGGTGACGGTGTTGCGGGCTACGATCTGGCCGCGTTCATTGTCCGTGCCGTCACTGATGAAGGTGCGGTCCAGCTTGACGATGTTGAAGGGCAGGGCGCGCAGGGTGCTCAAGGAGGAATAGCCCGTGCCGAAATCGTCCATGGAAAAGACGAAGCCCTGTTCCTGGAGGTCGTTCATGACCCGGATCAGGGTTCTTTCGCTTTCAAAAAAGGCGCTTTCCGTGAGTTCCAGTTCCAGCAGGTGCCGGGGCAGGCGGTATTTGTCGGTCAGGGTCAGCAGCTTGCCGCAGAAACGGTCGTCGTTGAAGTGCATGCGGGAGACGTTAATGGACACGGGCGTGGGCCGATAGCCCTTGTCCAGCCAGAGGCGCAGCATTTTACAGGTCTGTTCCCAGATGTACTCGTCAAAACGGACGATGAAGCCGTTGCGTTCGAACAGCGGCACAAAGCGGCCCGGCAGGATCAGCCCGTCCGTGGGGTGTTGCCAGCGGGCCAGGGCCTCGGCCCCCACAATTCGGCCGCTGGAAATCTCCACCTTGGGCTGGAGGTAGAGCACGAACTGGCCTTTTTCCAGGGCCTCGTGCATCTGGTCCTTGATATTATTTTCATCCAGCAGCCGGGCGCGCAACTCGCCGTCGTAAAAGGCGTAGTTGGTCAGATCGCTGCCTTTGACGGTTTTCAGGGCCAGATGGGCCCAGTCGCAGAGCACGTGCACCGGGGTCCTGCGTTTTTCCACCGGGCAGATGCCGAAAAAGAGCATGACACGGTAGGATTGGGTATATTCGCGCAACTGGCGCGAGAGCCAGCCCACAAAATGTCGGACCCGCTCGCGGTCGCCCGCGAGGCAGGCCACAAACACGTCGCCGGACAGGCGGGCGAAGGTTTCCAGCCGTTTGTCGATCTGTTCGCGCACAAGATGGGCGATGGCCCGCAGCAGGCGGTCGCCTTCCTCCAGGCCGAACATTTCGTTGATGCCTTTGAAGCCCGCCACGTCGAAACGCACGATATGCCGCGGCCCGTCGCCCTGGCGGATCAGCAGGTCGGCCTTTTCAAAAAAGGTCTGCATGTTGTACGCGCCGGTCAGGGGGTCGTATTCAGCCCTGAAGTGCAGGGCCTGCGTGGCCCGGGTGACTTCGTCCACGTCGTTGATGGTGCCGATGTAGCGGATGCCGAGGTCCGGGTCGGTCAGGCAGGTATAGGTGACCCTGCACCAGATGAAGCGCCCGTCCCGGCGGCGCAGGCGCACGGTCATCTCGCCCGAGGAGGCGCCCTGTTCCAGCGCGTTCAGGCAGTCCTTGAAGATCCCCCCGTCCTCCGGGGAAAGCACATTGTCCTCGCGCCAGACGTCAAAAAGCCAGCGGCCGTTGTAATCGCCCGCCAACAGTTGCGGAATGTGCGGCGAGGTGTAGGTGGGCTGATTGTCGCGCCATTCGAACACCAGGGTATTGGTGTGGTCCAGCACGGCCTTGTAACGCAGCTCGTCCAGCCGCCGACGCTGGAGCAGGGCGTTTTCGCGGGCCAGGCCGACGGCGCGTTTCTGTTCGTCTACATCCTGCACGCAGATCATATGCAGAGGGCGGCCGGAAGCGGCGCAGGCCAAGGGAAAGACCGTGAAGCGCGCCCAGCGGTATTGCCCGTCGCGGCATTTTTTGCGCACGTCGCCGGAAGCATAGCCCTGTTTGAGGCTTTCTCCCTGGTGCAGGGTCTTGGGATTGAGCAGGTGCAGGAAAATTTCCCGGTCTTCAGGATGGATGAGCGTCTCGGCAATGGCCCGCAGGGTGGCGGCCACGCCCATGCCGGGCGGCGGCGGGCAGAAGAGCACGTCGCCCATGTGGATCAGGCGGTAGCTGTCGCCGCTGAAATCCACTTCAAAGATTTCGCCGAAGATGCTGCGCAGCACGCAGTTGTAGCGGGCCTGCTCCATCTCGTCCGTCGCCGGTCCCAGCGCCGGGGCGGCCGATGTCTGAACCCGCTGTTCCATTACGCATCCTCGACGCGGTCGGCGTTTGGAAACCCATGTCAAGGGGCTTCGTTCAGTTTTTTTCTAGCATTCCCGCCAATCGTTGGCAATCCGGGCACGTTGCGACGTGGTTTATTCTTCCGCGGCTTCGTCGGGTTCCGTGCCGGGGAGGCGGTCCTGAAGGCGCGGGTCCACCCAGAAGCTTTTGCCGCGCACGAAACTGAAGACCTCGAATTCCCGCGCGTCCATGGGGCGCGAGTAATAAAAGCCCTGGGCGTGGTCGCAACCCATGTTCCGCAGAAAAAGGGCCTGCTCCACGGTTTCCACGCCTTCCGCGATGATCCGCATGCCGAGCTGCTTGGCCAGGACGATGGTGTTGCGGGCCACAATGCGGCCGCGCTGGTTGCCCGTGCTGTCGCTGACAAAGGCGCGGTCGAGCTTGACGGTATTGAAAGGCAGGGCACGCAGGGTGTTCAGCGAAGAGTAGCCGGTGCCGAAGTCATCCATGGAAAAGGCGAAACCGTTCTCCTGAAGGCTGTGCATGGTTCGCTGGAGGATTTTTTCATTTTCAAAAAAGGCGCTCTCCGTGAGCTCCAGTTCCAGCAGATGCCGGGGCAGTCGGTATTTGTCGGTCAGGGCCCGCAATTTGTCGCAGAAGCCGTTGTCGTTGAAGTGCATGCGCGAGACATTGATGGACACGGGCAGGGGACGGTAGCCCTTGTCCAGCCAGGAGCGCAGCAGCTTGCAGGCCTCCTCCCAGATGTATTCGTCCAGCTGGATGATGAAGCCGTTGCGTTCGAAAAAGGGCACAAAACGGCTCGGCGGGATCAGGCCCCGTTCCGGATGTCGCCAGCGGGCCAGGGCTTCGGCTCCCACAATGCGCCCGCTGAATATTTCCACCTTGGGCTGGAGGTAGGCTACGAACTGGCCTTCGGCCAGGGCCGTGTACATCTGGTCCTTGATGAAGAGTTCGTCCAGCACCCGGTTGCGCAACTCGTCGTCATAAAAGGCATAGTCGGTCATGCCGCGGCCCTTGACGGACTTGAGGGCCAGATAGGCCCGCTCGCAGATTTCGCGCACCGGGGTTGCCGGGTCATCCACCCGGCAGACGCCGAAAAAGAGTTCGGGCCGGTAGGCCTTGGCGTATTCCGCGGTGCCGTAGCGCAGCCATTCCATGAATTTCCAGACGCGTTCGTGGTCGCCCTCCAGGCAGGCCAGGAAAATATCGCCGGAGAGCCGGGCAAAAATCTCCCGGTCCGCAGAGAGGTTCTCTTTGGTCAGGTAGGAGATGGCCCGCAAAAGGCGCCTGCCTTCTTCCTGGCCGAAGCGTTCGTCGATGGATTTGAAGCCCGTCACGTCATAGCGCACGATATGGCGCGGCGTGTCCGGATACCTGCGCAGCAGCCGTTCGGTTTTTCCCAGAAAGGTAGGCATGGTGCAGGCTCCGGTCAGGTCGTCGTATTCCGCCTGCTGGCGCAGGGAGTGCGCGGTGTGGATGGCCTTGTCCACATCCCGGAGGCTGCCCACATAGCGCGCGCCGGTCGCGGTGTTGTCGATCCGGGTGCAGGAAACGACGTACCAGGTGAACGCGCCCGTCCTGCGGCGCAGGCGCACGGTGACCGCGCTGGAGAGATCGCCGGCGGCCAGAGCGCGCAGAAAATTTCCGAACATGGGGCGGTCTTCGGAAAAAAGGACGCTGTCTTCGCGCCAGAGGTCAAAGAGATGTCGGCCGTCGTAACTTCCTGCCAGCAGCCGGGGAATCGCGGCGTCCACATAGGTGAGCGTCTGTTCCTGCCATTCGAAGACCAGGCTGCGCGTCTGTTCGGTAATCGCCCTGTAGCGCAGGTAATCCAGGCTCTGGAGGTGCAGGATGACATTTTCGCGGGTGCTGGCGCCGAGGTGTTTGTAACCGTCGATATCCTGAAAGCAGATCAGATAGCGTTCCCGCCCGCTCTCGTCGAAAGGAAAAACCATGATGCGCACCCAGCGGTAGCTGCCGTCCAGGCATTTTTTGCGGTATTCGGCGCCCGTGCTTCTGCCGGTGGTCGCCAGGGCGCGGCGCAGTTCCTCCCGCCGGAACATCTGCCGGAAGCCGGCCTTGTCCTCGGGATGGATCAGGGTGTCGGCGGCCGCTTCCAGCATGACGGCGAGGCCGCGGCCCTCCGGCGGCGCACAGAATTTTTCGCCGCTCTGAAAGACAGAACGGTAAAAATCGGCGTTGAAATCCAGCTCGTAGATCTGGTCGTAGAAATTGCTCAACAGGCGGGCATAGCGCCTTTCCATAGCCGCGGCAGCCGGGTCATCCGACGCATACGGCCTCATGATGCTCTCTCTCTCTCTCTCTCTCTCTCTCTCTCTCTCTCTCT
>NZ_JH114303.1:361247-375121 GCF_000224635.1 Desulfovibrio sp. 6_1_46AFAA | reverse complement strand
ACCGACCGTACCGTACCGTCCGTCTATAGTGTCTCTCTCTCTCTCTCTCTCTCTCTCTCTCTCTCTCTCTCTCTCTCTCTCTCTCATAGGCCGTCCTTCAGCGCATATTCGGGAGACGACGGCAGGCAATTGGACAGGGACCGCCGAAAGGAACATCGTGCCCTTTTGTCTCAACGGCAAAAGAGACCCGTGCCATGTAACACTCTTGCTCACGGCGGGCTCGCGTCCGGCGGCCGGTACCGTGTAATATTTAAGCGTTACGCGATACTAGCATGTTGGCTATCGGATTAACAAGATGTGCGGCGGATCCATTTCACCTCCCGTCTCCAAAAATCTTTGGCCGGGGCAAGTCCCTTTTTTTGCCGTTGCCCTCCAAAGAGGTGTGTCTGCCCCACGCGCCGGGAGCGGGCCGGATGACAAGCGGGCGCGGCCGCTGTACTATGCGGCGATGAGCACCCATACCACAATGAAAACCCTGCCGGTCTGGTCCCTGAGTCTGGGGTGTCCCAAAAACCGGGTTGACAGCGAACGCCTGCTGGGTTCCTTGGGCCTGCCCGTCAAAAGCGTGGCCCAGATGGGCCGGGCGCGGCTGGTCTTCATCAATACCTGCGGCTTCATCGCTCCGGCGGTGCGCGAGTCCGTGCGGGCCGTGCTGGATGCCGTGAACCGGCTGGCCCGTTGCAAGAACAAACCCCTGCTGGCCGTGGCCGGTTGCATGGTGGGGCGTTACGGCGCGGAGGAGCTGGCCCGTGAGCTGCCCGAGGTGGACCTCTGGCTGCCCACCGGAGATCTGGCGGACTGGCCGGCCATGCTGGCACGGGCCTTGGGCCTGCCGCGTCTGCCGGAAGGGCCAGGGAGCGGCGGGCGTCTGCTTTCCACCGGACCATCCTATGCATGGCTGAAAATCGGCGAAGGCTGCCGCCACAACTGCGCTTTCTGCACCATCCCGTCCATCCGGGGCGGCCTGCGCTCCGAACCCGTGTCCGATCTGCTGGCCGAGGCTCGCGGCCTGCTGGAGCAGGGGGTGCGTGAACTGGTGCTGGTGGCGCAGGACGTCACCGCCTGGGGCGGGGACCTGGGCGAAAAGAAAAGCCTTTTGCATCTGCTGGAGGGGCTGCTGGGCCTGGACGGCCTGGCCTGGCTGCGCCTGCTCTACCTCTACCCCAGCGGGGTCACGCCGGAACTGCTGCGCTTTATGAGGGAATCCGGCGGCCCGCTGCTGCCCTACCTGGATATTCCCCTCCAGCACGCCCACCCCGAGGTGCTGGCCCGCATGGGGCGGCCCTTTGCCGGTGATCCCCGGCGCGTGCTGGACCGGGTGCGCGACGCGTTGCCGGAAGCCGCCGTGCGCACCACCTTCATTGTGGGCTATCCCGGCGAAAGCGAAGCGCATTTCGACAGCCTCTGCCGTTTTGTGGAGGAAAGCCGCTTCCAGAACATGGGTGTGTTCGCCTACCAGGCCGAAGAGGGCACCAAAGCCGCTGGACTGCCGGATCAGGTGCCGGAAGAGATCAGGGAGCGCCGCCGCGCCACGCTGATGGAGATCCAGGCGGGCATCAGCGAAAGTCTGCTGGCGGAGCGTGTGGGACAACGCTTGCCCGTGCTGGTGGACGCGCCGCATCCGGAATGGCCCGGTCTGCACAGCGGCCGGGTCTGGTTCCAGTCCCCGGAAGTGGACGGCATGACCTATGTCAGCGGTCCCGGCGTGAGCCCCGGAGCGCTGGTGGAGTGCGACATTGTGGAGAATGCGGAGTACGATTTGACGGCGCTGGCCTGAGCGCCGGTCATAATACCGGATTGCGGCAACACGGGGCAATCGAATGAAAGCCTCAATCATGGATATTCATTGGCTTCCATATGTGGGTCTTCCTTCCTTAAAATTACAACAAGACTGACGCAAGAGTATTTTTCTTTTTCGTTCTATTCATTCGATTGTTTTGGGCAGCATCGCGGGAGAGATTGATGGGAGGAGGCATTTTCGGCACGCTGCACCCCTTTCTGGAAGGCGGCGCGGTGTATGGCCGCAAGGTGGCCAATACAGGCTTTATGAAAGCCCTGTTGCGGCTTGATCCCTTTGATGAATATCATTTTTTTGTGACCGATCCGGATGCGTTACGCACGGCTTTTGCCGCGCGCAACGATCTGCCCGGCGCGGCGCGCGGGGCCGTGAAAATTTTCAGCCGCCTGGATCTGGCAGACGCGCTGCGCGCCACGCCCTACCACTGCTTTCACCTTTCCGATCCCGTTTCAGGGCAGCCGGAACTCGCCGCCCTGCGCAACGCCCTGGCCTCCCGAATTTTTCCCATTACCAGCGTCAATCACAGCATCAGTTATCTTGACTACGCCCAGCGCTTTCTGGCCCATATCTGGCCCGGCGTTACAGCGCGCGACGCCATCGGGGCCACGTCGCGGGCCGCGTCCAGGGTATTGGCGGGCTATTTCGCACAATTGCGGGAAGGCTATGGCCTGAATCCGGACTGGCTCCAGCCCCGGCTTGAGACCATTCCTCTGGGCGTGGACCCGGAAGCCTTCCCGGAGTCGACGCCGGAGGCGCGCCGCGCGGCCCGTGCGCGTTTCGGCCTGGCCGACGGGGAGACCGTCTGCCTGTTGCACGGGAGAATAAGCCTGGACGACAAGCTGGACGCCATGCCGCTGCTGTATGCCCTGCGCCGGGTCATGGAGGCCGACCCCACAGCCCGACCGCGTCTGCTCATGTCCGGGGGAGCCCGCCCCGGCGACCATTACCCGGAAGCCCTGGAAGCCGCCGCGCGGGCACTGAAGGTGCCGTTCAGCCTGTTGCCCGACCCCGCGTCCGATGCCGTGCGCGCGCTTTTCGCCGCCGCTGATATCTTTGTGTCGCCCTCGGACAATATTCAGGAAAGTTTCGGTCTGACCCTGTTGGAGGCGGGCGCGGCGGGCCTGCCCGCCGTAGTTTCGGACTGGGACGGCTACCGGGACTTGGTGGAGCACAATGTCACCGGTTTTCTGACGCCCTGCCTGGCTCCGGCGAGCACGCCCCTCCTGGACCGTCTGGCCCGCGTCTTGCCCGACAATATCCATCAACTGTTCCGGGCCCAGCAGACGGCGGTGGATGTTCCGGCGCTGGCCGAAGCCCTGCGCCGTCTGATCTGTGACGCGCCTCTGCGGGCCCGCATGGGAATTGCGGCCCGGCGGCGCGTGCTGGAAAACTTCACCTGGGAGGGCGTGATCCGGCGCTGGCTGGACTTCTGGGACGCGCTCTGGCGGGAGCCCCTGGATGCGGCGGAGGAAAAACGCATCCGCGCGGCCCGGCATCCGGCTTTTTTGCGTCTCGGAGAGCTGTTTTCCGGCTACCCTTCCGCGGGATTCTCCGCCGATGCGGATCTGTCCGGCGGCCCGCTCTGGCTGCGTACCACGGCCCGGGGCGAGCGCGTGCGGGCCGGGCGCGAATTCTGCGTGGTCTGGCCCGGCCTGGAACTGTGCATGGACGGCGTGGAATTCCGCCGCTTGCTGGTACAGGCCCGACACCCCGTGCGGGCGGATGAACTGATCCGCCGGGCCTGTCCGCCGGGTCGCAGTGTCGAGGGCGCGCGCTTCACCCTGCTCTGGGCTTTGAAGAACGATCTGCTGGAACGGGTGGAAGAGCCCCGCTGACGCCCCGCCTTTTCCGGATTGCGGCGTTTTGAGCCGGACGAAACATATCCCCGGAGGGCGTGACCCCCCGGGGATATGTGGTCTGCGCGTGCCGTGCACGCCCTCAACCAGGCTAGCCGATGAGCTGCATGGCCATCTGCGGCATGCTGTTGGCCTGCGAAAGCATGGCCACAGCCGACTGGGTGAGGATCTGGTTACGGACGAATGACGTCATTTCCGTGGCCACGTCCACGTCGGAAATGCGCGATTCAGCCGCCTGCAGGTTTTCGGACTGAGTGGTAAGGTTAGAAATGGTGTTTTCCAGACGGTTCTGCAGCGCGCCCAGATGCGCCCGGATCTTGTCCTTGGAAACCACGGCGTTGGTCAGGCCCACCAGAGCCTTCTGGGCCTGTTCCTGTGTGGAGACCGTACGGGCGTCGGCTGTGGTGCTGCTGGCGGTCGCCTGATTGCCCACACCCAGAGCCGAGGCGGTGCTCGTGCCGATCTGGATGTAGTAATAGTCTTCCGCCGAGTCGTTGGCCGTGCCGAAGTGGATCTTCATCTTGCCCGTGGAGGTCATCGCCGAGCCACTGTGCGTGCTACTGGACAGATTGCCGTTCAGCAGATGGATGCCGTTGAAGTCCGTGGAGTTGGCGATTCGGGTGATTTCCGAAGCCATGGCCTGATATTCGGACTCAATCATCAAACGCTGGGTGGAATCGTAGGTACCGGTAGCCGCCTGTTCGGCCAGTTCCTTCATGCGGGTCAGCTTTTCGTCGATGACGCCCAAGGCGCCGTCGGCGGTCTGGATGAGGGAAATGGCGTCGTTGGCGTTGCGCACGCCCTGTTGCAGAGCCGTGATGTCGGTGCGCATCAGTTCGCGGATGGCCAGGCCCGCAGCGTCGTCAGCCGCGGAATTGACGCGCAGGCCTGTGGACAGGCGCTTGGTCGAGGTCTGCAAGTCGCTGTAATGTCCGGTCAGGGTGTTGGCGACATTGGTGGCCATTTGGTTGTGATTGATATACATGACATTCCTCCATGAATGTGCTGTCTGCCCGGCGGTGCACTACGCACGCCCGCTTCCTTGCGGACTGCCGCCGCACAATGCCTGCGCAAGCAGGGTTTATGATGTGTTCCCAGTGCGCTTGCCTGTCCTTTCGGCACAACAGCCGAAAGCATTAGGTGCGCGGCCTCAGCCTGCAAGGGAAAATCCCTTGTCTTCCCTGACTCGTGGCGTCAGGGGAGGCAAAAAATGCCTGAAAACCTGCATCCAGTCTTAAGCATGATCCGTGCCAAAAAGAGCGTCGGAAGCATGGCGCGCAAAGGGGTTGCGCTGCCTTGAAGACCGTATGGGGCGGGAATTGCCCCTCCATGCGCCTGTTGCGCCTTGGCGGTCGCAATGCCGTCCCCGGCCGCTTCCCTGCATTTTGGCGCGGAGCAATCACTCATTCCAAATGTGAACCGCTCTAAGCCGCCCCTGCCCATGGCTTGGGGGGAAGGGCGAACATGCCTCCGGCCTGAAACTTTTCCACAGCCTCTTGACGCAATAAAAGGGATGATTACCCATAAGATAGAATGATTTTCACAGGAGGTCAGTTATGAACAATACGCGTTTTCTTCCCCGCCGCTGGTTTGCTCCTCGTGAGGCCGCGCCCCGTCGGGACGACCTGCCCGTGACGCCCGTGCGTGACGATATAGACAATTTTTTCCAGAATATGTTCAACGGCATGGTCACGCCGTGGGAAGCCATGAACGAGTTTTTGCCTTTTTGGCGGCATCAGCGGGCCGAGGCGGACATCCTGCCCAGCCTGGACCTGACCAGCGACGAGAAAGCCTATGTGCTGAGCGTTGAGCTGCCCGGCGTGGAGCCGGAAAACGTCAGGTTGGAAGTGCGCGACAATGCCCTGATCGTGGCAGGCGAGAAAAAACAGGAAAACAGGGACGACAAGAAAAATCAGCATGTGCTTGAGCGGGTCTATGGTTCCTTTCAGCGGGTTCTGGCTCTGCCGGAAGACGCGGATGCGGAGGCCGTCACGGCCACGCACAAGAACGGCGTCCTGACCGTCACCATCCCGCGCAAAGTGCCTGCTCAGTCTCGGGCAAAATCCATTGAGATAACCAGGGAGTAAAGTCCTCCTCCATACGGGCCAGCGCTCCGGCTCGTGAGCCCCCGCCGTTCTGGCGGGGGCTTTTTGTATCAAGGGATAGTTTATTATGTCGAAGCCTCGGGATGCAAAAAACCCCGATCCGTGAAACGGACCGGGGTTTCCCTCACATTGTTACGGTCGGGCGGCACTCCCCTGCCGCACGCCCGGTTATGGGTCGTCTCCCTCCACCACGAAGTTTTTCCTAGCCGATGAGCTGCATGGCCATCTGCTGCATGCTGTTGGCTTGCGACAGCATGGCCACCGACGACTGGGTAAGAATCTGGTTGCGGACGAACGACGTCATTTCCGTGGCCACGTCCACGTCGGAAATGCGCGATTCAGCCGACTGCAGATTCTCGGCTTGGGTGGTAAGGTTGGAAATGGTGTTTTCCAGGCGGTTCTGCAACGCGCCCAGATGCGCCCGGATCTTGTCCTTGGAGACCACGGCGTTGGTCAGGCCCAGCAGAGCCTTCTGGGCCTGTTCCTGCGTGGAGACCGTACGGGCGTCGGCTGTGGTGCTGCTGGCGGTCGCCTGATTGCCCACACCCAGGGCCGAAGCGGTGCTCGCGCCGATCTGAATGTAGTAATAGTCTTCCGCCGAGTCGTTGGCCGTGCCGAAGTGCACCTTCAGCTTGCCGGTGGCGCTGAGAGCCGCGCCGCTGTGCGTACTGCCGGACAGATTGCCGTTCAGCAGATGGATGCCGTTGAAGTCTGTGGCATTGGCGATTCGGGTGATTTCCGAAGCCATGGCCTGATATTCGGACTCAATCATCAAACGCTGGGTGGAATCGTAGGTGCCGGTAGCCGCCTGTTCGGCCAGTTCCTTCATGCGGGTCAGCTTTTCGTCGATGACGCCCAAGGCGCCGTCGGCGGTCTGGATGAGGGAAATGGCGTCGTTGGCGTTGCGCACGCCCTGTTGCAGAGCCGTGATGTCGGTGCGCATCAGCTCGCGGATGGCCAGACCCGCGGCGTCGTCAGCCGCGGAATTGACGCGCAGGCCCGTGGACAGGCGCTTGGTTGAGGTTTGCAGATTTCCGTAATGGGATGTGAGGGTGTTGGCCACGTTGGAGGCCATCTGGTTATGATTGATATACATACATTCCTCCATGAATGCTGTATGCCACGGGCGGTGCCCAATGCCGACGCGTCCATGCGTCCTTCCGCCTCTATAATCCTATCGGCGTTCTTTCGGATATGGATTAGAGCTGGTGGGAAAATTTTTCCTACCAGCATCCCACTGTGTTTTTTATGTTTTTGATGGAAGAGTGAAAACGGCTTGATTTTTTCGGCGCGCGGGCGGCAAATTTTTCCTCCCCGCGCATGCCGCGCGGTCAGGCGACACGACGTCAAAGGCCCCGCCTGTCCATGACATAATCCATGGACAGGCGGGGCCTTTGACGTCAAAAACACTGTGAAACTCAGCAGTCCTTGCCCACCATGCGCAGCAGGCGCAGCAACTGGTTGGTGAAGCCCGCCTCATTGTCGTACCAGACCAGCAGCTTGAGCATGGTCTGGTCCAGCACCTGGGTGGACAGGGCGTCCACCACGCCGCCGTAGGTGCTGCCCCTGTAGTCGATGGAAACCAGGGGCTCCTCGGAAAAGCCCATATTGTCCCTGAGCGCGCCCTGGCTGGCGGCTTTGAGCGCCGCGTTGACGGCGTCGGCGTCACAGGGCTTTTCCACCTCACAGGTCAGGTCCACCAGCGAGCAGTCAAAGGTGGGCACGCGCACGGACATGCCGTTGATCCGGCCTTCCAGCTCAGGCATGACCACGCCCACGGCCTTGGCCGCGCCCGTGCTGGACGGCACCATGGAGACGGCCGCGGCCCGGCCGCGCCGCCAGTCCTTGTGCGAGCCGTCCAGAATGCGCTGGCTCATGGTGTAGGAATGGATGGTGGTCATCAGGCCGTGGCGGAAGCCGAAGTTCTCATGCACGACCTTGACCGCCGGGGCCAGGCAGTTGGTGGTGCAGGACGCGGCGGAGATGATGGCCTGCTTGGCCGGATCATAGATCTCCTGGTTCACGCCCATGACGATCATGGCGTCCACGCCCTTGCCCGGCGCGGAAATGACCACCTTTTCGGCCCCGCAGTCCAGATGCCGGGCCAGACCCTCGCGGTCCTTGATGGTGCCCGTGGTTTCCACGGCAAGGGTCACGCCCAGGCGTTTCCACTCCCATTCCCCGGCCTTGCGGCGGGTCACCGCGACGTGGCGTCCGTTGACGATGATGCCGTTGTCATCATGACCCACTTCACCGGCAAACGTGCCGTAGGTGGAGTCGTATTTGAACAGGTAGGCCAGGGCGGCGTTGTCCGCGCGGGCGTTGATGGCCGCGATCTGAAGATCCTGATCGTCGGCCAGCAGGCGCAGCAGATAACGGCCGATGCGGCCGAAGCCGTTCATTCCCAATTTTACGGGCATGGTTGCGCTCCTTGTGTGCGAATACGTTTAGAGTATTTCAAATCTGAAATCCTCTAAGGAAGCGCTGAGTAATGAAGATTTTTGTTCTCTGCCAAGGAAGGCGAACTGCGGGCGAAGGGAGTATATTCAGACATATTCGACCGTCGCACGGAGTGAGCCTGACACAGGCAGAGGGCAAAAAGACCATTAATCAGTACTTCCCTAACTTTTCCCCGAAGAACCCATCACATTGCGGATCTTGTGCGCCACCATGTTCTTGACGGCCTCGCGGGCCGGGGCAAGGTAGGAGCGCGGGTCGAACTGTTCCGGATGTTCGGCCAGGAACTGGCGGATGGAGGCGGTGAGCGCCAGGCGGATGTCCGTGTCCACATTGATTTTGCACACGCCCATGCTCGCGGCCTTGCGTAACATGTCTTCGGGCACGCCCCTGGCCCCGCCCACCTGGCCGCCGTACTTGTTGCACAGTTCCACAAACTCCTGGGGCACGCTGGAGGCCCCGTGCAGAACCAGAGGGTAGCCGGGCAGCTTGGCGCTGATGGCTTCCAGGCGCGGGAAGTCCAGTTTGGCCTCGCCCTTGAATTTGTAGGCCCCGTGGCTGGTGCCGATGGCCACGGCCAGAGAGTCGCAGCCCGTGCGTTGCACGAAATCCACCGCCTGGTCCGGATCGGTGTAAACATGCTCGGCGGAACTGACGTGTTCCTCGACGCCGGCCAGCTTGCCCAGCTCGGCTTCCACCCAGACCCCCTTGGGGTGGGCATAGTCCACCACCTGTCTGGTCAGGGCGATATTTTCCTCATAGGGCAGGTGCGAGCCGTCGATCATCACCGAAGTGAAGCCGCCGTCAATGCAGTCCTTGCACATCTCGAAGCTGGGGCCGTGGTCCAGATGCACCACCACGGGCACGGCGGGGTCTTCGATCAGGGCGGCCTCCACCAGTTTCATGATGTAGGTCTGACCGGCGTATTTGCGGGCTCCGGCGGAAACCTGGAGGATCACCGGGGATTTTTCCTCGGCGGCGGCCCGCATGATGCCTTGGACGATTTCCATATTGTTGACGTTGAACGCGCCTACGGCGTAGCGCCCGGCGTAGGCGGCGGCGAACATTTCTCTGGGACCCATAAGAGGCATGGCTTCCTCCTGTTCTGCTTGCGGTATGGGCCGGGGAAAACATGGTCCCCGGCCGGATAATGGAGGTCTGACATATATCCCATATGCCGGAAAAGCGCAAAGGGAGAGAAGCTTTCCGGCAGGGCGACGGCCGCCGACCCGGCCGGAAGGGACGCGGGCCGGATCAGTGCCGTCCGGAGAAGGTGATTAACCACCTAAAATTAAAATAATACTTTTAAAATAAAAAGATTTTTTGCAATAGTATAAAAATAAATATATTTATCCTGAACAAAATTTAATTTTTACAGTAAATCTATAAAATGGAGGCTGTATGTATCAGGATTTGTGGACAAAAAATCCGTGCCCGAATGTTTTTCCGTCGCGGTGGACCGTGATGCCGGGGGCAAAATCCTCCGCCGGGAGGAGCATTGGCCCGAGGGCGTGCGCCGCTTTCGCTACGCCTATGATGCGTCCGGCCATCTGCTCCGCGTGCAGTGCGATGGCCGGGAGCGGGAGGCCTATGCCTATAGTGAGGCCGGGCAGCGGGTGGAGGACATGGCGCGGGGCATCCGCTATATGTATGACGCCGACGGGCGTCTGGGCATCGCGGGCGGCTTCTGGGGCACGGATAAGGACTATTTTTTACTGGGTCTGGACCAGGTGGCTCGTTCCGCGCCCTGGTCAACGGCGCGGGCGGCATCGTCAAGCGCGTGGACTATGACAGCTTCGGCAATGTGCTCTTCGACAGCCTGCCGGAATTGTACATTCCGCTGGGTTTCGGCGGCGGCATTGTGGACGGGGCTACGGGCCTGGTGCGGTTCGGTTGCCGGCACTATGATCCGGAGGTGGGCCGCTTCATCAGCCGTGACCCGGCCAAAGACCGGCGCGGCGACGGCGACCTGTATGACTACTGTGTGGATGATCCCGTGGGCAGGGTGGATCGGGACGGCCGTTTCTTCTTCCTGCCCCTGTTGGCGGGCATCGGCGGCGCTGTCATGGGCCCGCTCGGCTCCTGGTTCGCCGCCAAGTCGGCGGACAAGATGAAGGAAGAGCGGACGGGCAAAGCCTCCACCGCCGCGCGGGACGGCGTCGCCAAGGTGGCCCCGCTGGTGGGCATGACGGCGGCCACCGGGCTTGCCGCCGGGAACCTCGCCGTGTCCGCCCCATGCGCGGCGGCGATAGCGGATACGGGCCGATCTCGCCGCTTCAGCGCAGCTCCATGCCTTCCAACTCTTTCAGGCCCGCGTGATCCGTGAATTCAAAACAAAGCGGCGTCACAGTGATATAGCCCCGGTTGAGCAGGTCCTTGTCCGACCCGGCGTTGATGGTATGGGCCGGGATTTCGCCTTCCAGCCACCAGTAGGGCGCGCCGCGCGGATCAAAACGCTCCAGATAGACGTTTTTCCAGACCGCGCTGGTCTGCGGGCAGACGCGCAGGCCCTTGGCCTCATCCAGGGTTCCCGCCGGGTAATTGAGGTTGATCACCCGGCGCGGGGCCAGGCGGGACCAGTCGATGCGTCCGGCCAGGGCCACGGCGTGGCGGGCCTGGGGCAGCAGGTCCCCGTTGCCCAGATGGTCGTCGTGGGAGACGGCCAGGCTGGGCAGATCCTCATGGGCCGCTTCCGTGGCCGCGCCCACCGTGCCGGAATAAAGGATGTCCGGCCCCACATTGGGCCCGGCGTTGATGCCGGAAATCACCATGTCCGGCTTGCGGGGCAGCAGGCGGCCCAGCGCCAGCTTGACGCAGTCCGTGGGCGTGCCGTATATGCCCGTGCCCCTGAAGCCGGGCTCTTCGAATTCCATGGCCCGCAGGGGGTCGAAGACAGTGAGGGAATGCCCCACCCCGGATTGCTGGCGCATGGGGGCCACCACATGCACGCTGTGCCCGGCTTCCAGCAGGGCCGCGTACATGGCCCTGAGGCCCGGAGCCCGGATGCCGTCGTCGTTGGTCAGCAGAACGTCCATTTGACAATACCTCGGAAAGAAGGGAATCTGCAAAGACAGGGATTCCCGCGCCGCCGTGGCCCGCGCGGGAGAAAAGAGTCATTCAAAGCACGGGCGCGGCGGGCCGGAGCCCGGCCCCGGTCGCGCGCCGTAACGCGGACAATATATGGAAAAAGGTTCTTACGTCAAAGACATCGGCCCGGCCTCCGAGGCGCGCGGCCTGTTCGTGGTCAGTCAGGCGGCCCAGGGCCAGTCGCGCAACGGGCCCTACTGGCGGCTGACCCTGGCCGACGCCAGCGGCAGCCTGGAGGCCAAGATCTGGCATCCGCTCAGCGCGGAGTTCAGCGACATTCCCGTGGGCTCCGTGGTCTGGGCCGAAGGCCGCGCCGGCCTCTACCGGGACCAGGTCCAGCTCACGGTGGAACAGTTGCGCCCGCTCTCCGAAGAGGAGGGCGCGGCTGTGGACCAGGCCGCGTTGCTGCCCGCCAGCCCATTTTCCCTGGACGAAATGCTGGACGAGCTGCTGGCCCTCTGCAGAGAGGAATTCAGCCACGCGCCCTGGCGCAAGCTGGTGCTTGGCGTGCTCAACAATCAGGAATTGCGCGCGTCTTTCCGGGTTTGTCCGGCGGCCAAGGGCGTGCACCACGCCTATGTGGGCGGCCTGCTGGAACATACCTTGAGCGTGTTCAGGCTCTGTCGGCGCATTGCCGACCAGTATCCCGAACTGGACCGCCAGGCCCTGCTGGCCGGGGCCCTGTTCCACGATTTCGGCAAGATCCGCGAATTTTCCGGCGGCCTGGCCAACGACTACACGGATGAAGGGCGCCTGCTGGGCCATCTTATGCTGGGCGTGGAAATGCTGGCCCCGTACCTGGCTAAATCCGGTCTGGACGAGGGGTTGCAACGCCATCTCAAGCATCTCATCCTGAGTCATCACGGCGAGTTGCAGTTCGGCGCGGTGCGCCAGCCGCACACCGCCGAGGCTCTGGCCCTGCACTATGCCGACAACCTGGACGCCAAAATGGCCCAGTGCCGGGGCCTGTTTGACCAGTTGGGCGGGGAAGGCCAGGACTGGACGCCCTGGCAGGCCACTCTGGGGCGGCCCCTGTACCGGGCCCCGCGCACCCCGGAAGCCTCGAAACCGGAGATCGCGGCTTCCGCCTCGTCCGCGGCAAAAGGCCGTAAAAAAGCGGTGAGGGAAGAATGTTTATCTCTTTTGAAGGTATAGAAGGCTCGGGCAAGTCCACGGCCCAGCGCCTGCTGGCCGAGCATCTGCAAGGGCTCGGATACGACCCCCTGCTCACCCGCGAGCCGGGCGGCTGCGCTCTGGGCCGCAGCCTGCGTCCCATTCTGCTGGACGCCCGCACGCGCGGCCTGTCCAGCCGGGCCGAGCTCTATCTCTTCCTGGCGGACCGCGCCCAGCATGTGGCCGAGGTCATCCGCCCGGCCCTGGAAGCCGGGCAGACCGTGCTCTGCGACCGCTACGCGGATTCCACCCTGGCTTACCAGGGCTATGGCCGCGGCCTGGACCCGGAACATCTGCTCCGCATCAATGACATGGCGACCGGCGGCCTCATGCCGGACCTGACCCTGCTGCTGGACCTGCCTGTGCATTGCGGCCTGGAGCGGGCCGGTCTGCGCAACCGGGAAGAGGGCACCGTGCTCTCCGAGGGCCGTTTCGACGCCGAAAGCCTGGAGTTTCATGAGCGCGTGCGCCAGGGGTACCGGAGCCTGGCCGCCGAGGAACCCGAGCGCTTTGCCATCATCGACGCGGCCCAGCCGCCCGAGGATGTGGTGCTGCAATGCCTTTCGGCGGTGGAGGCCTCGTTGCGGCAGCGGGGCAGGGGACTGGACTAGAGCAGATTCCCTTTGAAACGCTACACGTTTCAAAGGGGTCATTCCGGCAAAAAGCGTGGTTATCGTTGCTGTCGATCCCCATATGGTTCCGTTGTCGCCAACGGGGACAGTCCTTCGGACCGCCTTCGGTCGCTTTGCCGGAATCCACGCCGCGTTGCTCTCGATGCCTGTACGTCCTTTGGGCTACAGGCACGGCCCTGCGGGCCGCCCGTCGAGTTGGTCTTCGCAGCGCACCTCACCGTGTTCGCTGTTAGAACATTTCAGCGTTGAAATGCTCTAGGGTCTGTTAACACTATTTCAGGGCTATAACAATTAACGCAAAGACGACAAAGGCCAGGAACATGACATCGAGCTTGTCGAACCGAGTAAAAACACGGCGGAAGCCTTTGAGCCTCCTGAAAAGCCGTTCTACCTCATTACGTCTTTTGTATAGCTCTTTGTCATACTCCCACGGTTTCAGTCGGTTGGGATTGGGCGGCACCACCGGAGTGAAGCCCAACTCACGTCCCAAGCGAGTCGTTTCATTACCCTCATATGCGCCATCCATAAGCAAGCTGCACGGCGCTGGCATCGGCCCCAACTGGACAAGCAGCCTGCGCCCCTCGGGAGCATCGCCGGCGTTGCCGGGAGTGAGGCTGAAATTCAACGCGCATTCAGCATTCGCGGCAACCATATGAAGCTTGGTCGTCCAGCCGCCTCTGGACTTTCCGATGGACTGCGGACCTGTTTTTTAAGGCCCCTGTTCCATCGGGATGAACCTTAACAATAGTACTGTCGAGAGAAACTG
>NZ_JH114303.1:351042-361192 GCF_000224635.1 Desulfovibrio sp. 6_1_46AFAA | reverse complement strand
GTTGCCGGGAGTGAGGCTGAAATTCAACGCGCATTCAGCATTCGCGGCAACCATATGAAGCTTGGTCGTCCAGCCGCCTCTGGACTTTCCGATGGACTGCGGACCTGTTTTTTTAAGGCCCCTGTTCCATCGGGATGAACCTTAACAATAGTACTGTCGAGAGAAACTGCTTCTATTTTAAGGCGGAGTATCTGCTCTTGTTGAAGGCGTTCAAATATACGGTCAAGAACTCCGTTCTTGCTCCAGCGGTTCATGCGCGTGTAGATGCTGTGCCAACAGCCAAAATTTTTCGGCAGTCCACGCCATTTACACCCATGCTCCGCAACGTACAGAATCGCATTCAACACCTGGAGATTGTCAAAATGGACATTACCTCTTTGGCGCGGGAAGCAGTCAGCGATTCTCTCATATTGTTCGCGAGTAATTTGCATAAGACATTCTTACGGAATACTCGCTCTTTGTCAAATAGTGTTAACAGGCCCTAGTGCAATACAACACGTAAACTTCGTATTACGTGTTACGTCGTTGCGCCGAAAAACACGTTTTTCGGTTTGCTCACGGCGGCCTACAGTGCAATGTTAAGCATTCACAGTACTAGAATCCCGGTTCACGCGGAACCGGAAGCATAAGGAGCCCGGCATGAGCGAAATGTACACCCTCCTCGCGGAAGGAAGCCGTCTGCGTTTTGAGCCGCGCCAGGACGACGTCCTGAACGATATTCTGGCTCTGGGCAAGCAGTCCGGCGACTATGAGATCGTCAGCCGTCTGGGCGATCCCGGCCTGTTGCACTGCGCGGTCTTCCGTCGCAGCGAGGGCAGCGGCGGCTGTTTCGCCTTGTACGACGGCAACGGCCCATTGTTCGCCGCCGTGGCGGAAAGCAATCTGGCCTTCGGCTTGGGCCAGGGCTTTTTCGGCAGAATGGTTTCCGATGCCCGTTACGGGGCCGATATTTTCGAAAATATGGACGAGTCCGATGACTGAGCCCCTTGTGGCCGCCCGCCGTCTGGGAGTGGTCTTTTTTCCGGCTTTCGACTGGGCCATTTCCGCCACCCATCCGGAACGCGAGGAACGCCTGCTCTACACCCGCGACCAGTTGCAGGAAGAGGGCCTTTTCGACATTCCGGGCATCACCGAATACCGGCCTTCTTTTGCCTCCCACGCCCAACTGGCGCGCGTCCACTTCTGCCTGCCCTCGGTGGGCGCGGTGAGCACGGATTCCCATCTGGCGTCCGCCGGGGGCGCCATCGCCGCCGCGCGCCTGGTGCTGGAAAAAAAAGAGGACAAGGCCTTCGCCCTGGTGCGCCCGCCCGGACACCACGCCATGCGCGTGGTCCACGGCAATCGCGGCTTCTGCAACATCAACAACGAAGCCGTGATGGTGGAGTACATCCGCGATCATTATCCCCATCCCGACGGTCGGCCCCTGCGCATCGCCATCGTGGACACGGACGTGCACCACGGCGACGGCACTCAGGATGTGTTCTGGAATGATCCGCACACCCTGTTCATCTCCCTGCACCAGGACGGCCGCACGCTCTATCCCGGCACCGGTTTTCCGCAGGAATGCGGCGGCCCGGCGGCTCTGGGCAAGACCATCAATATCCCCCTGCCGCCGGAAACCTCGGACGAGGGCTACCTTTACGCCGTCGAGCATGCCGTGTTGCCCATTCTGGCCGAATTCAAGCCGGATCTGGTCATTAATTCCGCCGGACAGGACAATCACTTCACCGACCCGCTGGCAAATATGCGCCTGTCGGCCCAGGGCTACGCGGCCCTGAACAAGGCCCTGAATCCGGACATCGCCGTGCTGGAAGGCGGTTACGCCATCCGGGGCGCGCTGCCCTATGTTAATATGGGCATCTGTCTGGCTCTGGCCGGACTTTCGGCGGAAGACATCCGCGAGCCGGGCTGGACCCCGTCCTCCACCCGCCAGCGGCCCGAAGTGGGCCAGTATATCGCCAAGCTCTGCGACCAGATTGTGGAACTCTACCGGCGGCCTCCGGCACAACCCGCCGAAGGCCGGGAGGAAGACGGCTGGTGGGTGCGGAGCAAGCATATTTTTTACGACACGGACATGCTGCGCGAAAGCCAGCGCGAGGCCTGGCGGCTCTGCGCGGACTGTTCCGGCCTGGGCCGCATTGAAACCAGCTCGGAACGGGTGGACCGTTCCCTTTGCCTGCTGATTCCGCGCCATGCCTGCCCGCGTTGCCGGGGCGAGGGCGCGGCCCTGGCGGAGCAGGCCCGCAAAAGCGGCCGTTACGCGCACGTGCTGACGCTGGACGGGGACAAGAGCGACGTTGCGGCTTGACGATGCGGTCTGTTCCGGACCATAGAGAATTTAACATTTGGAACACTGGGTTACGGCGAGCAAAGCCCGCCCACGCGCATTTCGTGGCAAGGATTTGCAGAGAAATTTTTACAGAGCAATGCAGTCATTTCAAACGTGAATCGCTCCGGAAGCAGGCTTCCGGAACAGGGGAATCTCGGGTCTCCGACGGCGTTATCATTTGGAGAAAGAAGGAGTAGATATGGCGAAGATCCTGATCATCGGCGCGGGCGGCGTGGGCAGCGTGGTGGCCCACAAGTGCGCCCAGGCGGCCAAGGAAACCGGCGTTTTCGAGTGGATCACCCTGGCCAGCCGCACGCTGTCCCGTTGCACGGACGTGGCGCGCAGCGTCAAGGCCCGCACGGGCGTGGACATCGACACCGCCCAGGTGGACGCGGACAACGTGCCGGAACTCTGCCGGCTGATCCGGCAGGTCAAGCCGGATCTGGTCTGCAATCTCGCCCTGCCGTATCAGGATCTGCACATTATGGACGCCTGCCTGGAATGCGGCGTGCACTATCTGGATACGGCCAATTACGAGCCCCTGGACACGGCCAAGTTTGAATACAAGTGGCAGTGGGCCTATGCCGACCGCTTTCGCGAAGCCGGGCTCACGGCCCTGCTGGGTTCGGGCTTTGACCCGGGCGTGACCAACGTTTTCGCGGCCTGGGCCCTGAAGCACGAGCTGGACGAAGTGCGCGTGCTGGATATTATCGACTGCAACGCCGGGGATCACGGACAGCCCTTTGCCACCAATTTCAATCCGGAAATCAACATCCGCGAAGTCACGGCGCCGGGCCGCTACTGGGAGCGCGGCGAGTGGGTGGAAACCGACCCCCTGGCCTGGTCCATGAACTACGATTTTCCGGACGGCATCGGCACAAAGAAATGTTACCTCATGTACCATGAGGAGCTGGAATCCCTGGTGCGGAACCTCAAGGGCATCCGCCGGGCGCGTTTCTGGATGACCTTCTCGGACAACTATCTCAACCACCTCAAGGTGCTCGGCAATGTGGGCATGACCCGCATCGACCCGGTGCGCTTCCAGGGTCGGGAGATCGTGCCCATCCAGTTTCTTTCGGCCCTGCTGCCCGACCCGTCCTCCCTGGGCCCGCTGACCAAGGGCAAGACCTGCATCGGCGACCTCATGCGCGGCGTCAAGGACGGCAAGGAAAAGACCGTTTACGTCTACAATATCTGCGACCACGAAGCCTGCTATGCCGAGGTGGGTTCCCAGGCCATTTCCTATACCACGGGCGTGCCCGCCATGATCGGCGCCAAGATGATCGTGGAAGGCAAGTGGCGCGAGCCCGGCGTCTGGAATATGGAGCAGTTTGACCCTGATCCCTTCATGGCGGATCTGAACGTCTACGGGCTGCCGTGGCAGTGTGTGGAAATGGAGTAGAGTTGGATGAGGCCGCCAAGGCGGCGTTTATATCCAGACCTGGAAGAGCGGGGCCTGGCGGTATGAGTGCCCTTTGGGCACGGAGATTTCCCGCCTGCCGGCGTTTGGGCCGCCTACGCGGCGTGCGGCAAGGGGGCCTGTTAGGGGGCTGCGCCCCCTCCGAGGCCCCCTTTGCATTCCCCCCGGATCATCCCCCTAACAACGTAACGCGACAACGCGGCGTATAACGGGTCTTGCTCGCATGGCGAGCTGCACCCCGGAATCGCCGCGCGTCAACTTCTGGCGAAGTGGCTCCCCGATTTATCGATAGCCGTCGGTCTGGCGTGCGGCAGGGGGCGGTCTAAGCGTCGGCGCCCGTAGGCCGCGATAGCCAGGGAGCAGGAGACAAGCCCGCGTTTCTCTTCTCTAAAAAGCCTGACTGCGGCGCGGACGCAAGGTGCCGCTGCAAAGGAACATACATGGACTGCCTGGACTTCCTTTTTTCGGACGAAACCCCTGTCCCTTCCCCCTGCTTCGTGCTGGACGAGGCGCGCCTGGCGGCCAACGCCGCCATTCTGGATGAGGTGCAGCGCCGCACCGGCGCGAAAATTCTGCTGGCCCTTAAGGGCTATGCGGCCTGGGCCACCTTTCCGCTGCTCTCGCGCACGGGCGCGGGGCCGCTTTGGGGCGTTTGCGCCAGCTCCGTGGACGAGGCGCGCCTGGGGCGGGAGGAGTTCGGCGGTGAAGTGCACGCTTTTGCCGCCGCCTGGACTGAGGCGGAAATCGTCGAGCTGCTGGATCTGGCGGACCATATTGTCTTTAATTCCCCGACTCAGTGGCGGCAATTCCGGCCCGTCATCGAAGCTCACAACCGTGCGCGCCGCGCTGAAAATCCCATAGAGTGCGGCCTGCGCCTCAACCCCGAGCATTCCGAAGGTGCGGTGCCCATCTATGACCCCTGTTCGCCGGGCTCGCGTCTGGGCATCCGCCAGCGCCATTTCGACCCCGCCGACCTGGAGGGCATTTCCGGCCTGCATTTTCATACTCTCTGCGAGCAGGGGGCCGACGCCCTGGCCCGTACCCTGGACGCCGTGGAGGAAAAATTCGGGCCGTATTTACCCGCTTGCCGCTGGATCAACATGGGCGGCGGGCATCACATTACCAAGCCGGGCTATGATCTGGACCTGCTCTGCGCCTGCCTGACGCGCTGGCGTCAACGCTATGACGCCCGGATCTATCTGGAACCGGGCGAGGCCGTGGCCCTTAACGCCGGCTGGCTTACGGCCACGGTGCTGGATGTGGTCATGGCCGACATGCCCGTGGCCGTGCTGGATGTTTCCGCCGCCTGCCACATGCCCGATGTGCTGGAGATGCCCTACAGGCCGGAGGTCTTTTACCGCCATGAGGGGGCGACCGCGCGCGCCGGGGCCGCCGGGGAACAAGCCTGGACCTGTCGCCTGGCGGGCAAGTCCTGCCTGGCCGGGGATGTGATCGGCGAATACGGCTTTGCCGCGCCCCTGGAAGCCGGGCAGCGTCTGGTATTCGGGGACATGGCCATTTACAGCATGGTCAAGACCACGACCTTCAACGGCCTGCGCCTGCCGTCCATCGGCATCTGCAAGGCCGGGAACGCGAGTGGGGAAAACCGCTTCCGCCTGCTGCGCGAGTTCGGCTATGCGGATTTCAGAAACAGATTATCCTGAAGCGGAGAGGGGCGTTCATTCCCGGTAGCCTCCGGGTGTGGAAAAGGCCGTTCCCGAATAACAGGGACGGCCTTTTATGCGTCAGTCTCGGTCGGCTGTTACGAAAGCGGCGCCGGTGCGCCGGGGCGGGGCGAGGGACGCAAGGACAGCCCCGTGGGCAGGGTCGACTGCGGCGAGGCGCCGCCCCGTTCATGCTGGTCCAGGGCCTGCCCGCTGAAAGGCGCGGCATTGCTTTCGGGCTGCCAGGGCTTGCTGCTGCGGGCCAGAGGCAGCGGACCCGTTCCTGCGGGCCAGCCGCGGGTCGGCGGCAGTTCCGCGGATTCTTCCACGCCCTCTACAGTATGACGGGCCGCCAGAGGCATCTGGCCCGGCTCTTCGCCCACGGGCCGCCGGGTCATCAGCAGGCCGGGTTCCGGGTCCAGTACGCCTTCCAGGTATTCGCTCACGGTCACGAAACGCTGGCAGCCGCCCGCGCGCAAGTCCGCAATGATCCGGGGCAGATCGTCCACCGTGCTTTTGTGCGTGTCGTGAAAAAGAAAGATGCCGCGCAACGAGCCCGTGGGATAGGCATAGCCCCGCGTGCTGCGCAGTTTGGCGTAGTCCGGAGGCAGGCCTTTCCAGTCGCGGCTGTCCAGGGACCAGAGTACCACGGAAAGGCCCAGAGACTCGGCGGTTTCCACGGTGTTGTGGTCAAACGCGCCGTAGGGCGGCCGCAGGAAAAGCGGCGTGGCCCCCAGGGAACGCAGAATGGCGTCGGTACGGCGGATTTCCTCGTCCTTGCGCTCCGATGACAGCAAGCGGAGGTTGGGATGGGAATAGGAGTGATTGCCTATTTCATGGCCTTCGGCCACGATGCGCCGGACGATGTCCGGATGAAGTTCAGCCTGCTTGCCCAGCAGAAAAAAAGTGGCCGGGATGCCGTACTGGTCGAGCATGTCCAGAAGCTGGGGCGTATTGCGCGAGGGGCCGTCATCAAAGGTAATGGCGCAGAGGTTCTCGCTCATGCGCTGATCCATAATGTTGTTGCCGTCCACCACGCGGGCCAAAACGCTTTGGGCCGCCAAAAGCATACAGCCGCATAACGCGGCCGCTCTGAGTTGTTTCCATGGGAATTTCATTGTGCTGTCCGTTACCCCTGAGTCATTGATTAAGCTCTATCACTCCGCAAACCGCCCCGCAAGTCGAGGTGCGGCATTCGCGCGAGCTTTTAAAAAATTATTGTTTAAAATTAATGAGTTAATATTTTGTTTTTGTAAAAATTTTTTTACTCGATGAATTCCGCTTGACTCTGGAGCCTGTTTCGCATACTTAAGTGTCTCCCGACGAGGGCAGTTAGCTCAGCTGGTAGAGCACCGCCTTCACACGGCGGGGGTCACAGGTTCAAGTCCTGTACTGCCCACCACGGAGCGGTAGTTAAGACGGTTATAACGCCGGCCTGTCACGCCGGAGGCCGAGGGTTCGAGTCCCTTCCGCTCCGCCAGCTAGTTCAAGAGGGTCAGTCCAAAGCTGACCCTCTTTTTTTGTGCAAACAGCCCTGCGCAGTGCGTGGGGCTGTTTGTCATGGCAGCGTTCAGGCCCAAAAGAGCTGCTTGCCTTGCCGCACCCGGCCACACTCGGCCGTAGTCGGGCAGTCCCGGTCAGAACCGTTCCGGGAAAAGGACTGCGGGCCCCCGGAGCGACTTAACGTTAAACGCTAAACTGCTCTGGGGCCTGTTAGAGCAGATTAACTTTGAGAATTGACATTCTCAAAGTTTTTAAGCCACTCGCCCTGCTCTCGATGTCCGTACGGCGCGCTTCGCGTGTCTACGGCCATGGCCCTGCGGGCCACCCTTCGGGTCGGTCTCCGGCGCTTAGCTCTGCTGTCGTCATCCGTAAGGCGGCATAGCCGCCAACGGTTGACGCTCGTGGCAGGCGTCTGCTTATGCAGCCGCCAGAGCAATTCCACTTTGAACTTGCTCTAACGCTATGCCTTTTTGTCCTCCTGCCGCGTTAGATTTCACCTGCTTTTTCGGTCGCGTGCCAGATCGCTGCTGTCCTCATTCGTAAGCAGCTTCGCTGCAACGACTGAGGCAAGGGTGCACTCCAAAGCAGATTTATCTTCCTTGCAGGCGAACAAAAATTCTATGGCGTTAGCAGGCCCTAAGGCACCGCTGCAATTCCGGATAGCCCGCCGGGCGCGGTGGGCGTATACTGTGGCCGGTACGAAAGGGCGCCTGCCGCTATGAAAAAAGCCGGTCTTGCCGGAAAACGGCGGGCGGTCCGCATTCGCTGCCGGGCGAATACGGACCGCCCATATGCCAAGGAGGTCTATATGGAAGAAAGCAGAATCAAAGCCGTGGTCGTCCGTTCGGGCTGCCCTCTCTACGCCGTGGGCGATGCCGTCTATTTTGACGGCCCGCTGCTGGATAAGGGCAAAAGCGGCAATTTGTGCATGATGGCGCTGAACGCCATCTTTCCCTTTGTCTATGCCGCGCGCAAAGGCGTTCTCAAGGAGACGCCCGTGCAGTGCCCGGACTGTGAGGAGCATGTGGAATTCATGCTCCAGGCGGAACCGCGCGACTGACGCGGCCCTCGCCGTTTCTTCCGTTCCCGGCGCGTTGGCCGCTCCCTCCCTTGCCATTGGGAGCGGCCATGCCGGAAATTTTTATTGCTTGGGGAAAGGTCTTGTTTGTATATTCAAACAAGACCTGAAAGCAGTTTTTGTCGTGTCGCCGTTTTTGTCAAGTTATTTTTTTCCCAATGTCGGGTTCTGGAACAACTCACGATTGAAATGAGTGAATTACTCTGGTGGGCGCGTGAGCGGGCACCCGCGCCCAAGTGCAAGAAAGCGACCGGAGGCGGCGCCGGGCCCGTTAGCCCATGAAGGGCTTACGGGCATCGACAGCCGCGCTAAGCCGCGTTTTAGCATTGCTGTCGGTATCCGTATGACTCGAAGACTCGCCAACGGCTACCGCTTCCGCGGCACGCGGGCGGCGTACTGTTTGAAATGTGTAATATATCAAACGCAAAATACTCTTGAACCGTCAGCGCGTCTCATGCGCGAATTGCTCCGCAAGGCTTTGCCTGCAACTCCCGTCATGAAATGCGAATAAAAGGGCTTTCTCGCCGCAAACGCCTATTTTACGTGTTGCATGCTCCAGAGAAGGGTGAAAGTCCGGTTTCGCCCAGGATGTATAGCGTCCGCCTGGCGCGCGGGCTGTCAAAATTTCCTTCGCTTTTTCCGAGAAACAACCGGACGGGGCGCTTTGCCGCAAAAGACAAGCATTGGCCGGTTTTTTGCATTACTGCGGAACAGATATGTACGTTCCGATCACGACGGTACGCGGCTGCATGCCGGGCCGCCACCCTAAAGCGAGGTTCGCATGATGCCTGTTATCTGGTTGCTGGGGCTCTCCGGCAGCGGCAAAACCACCCTGGGGTCACTGTTGCGCCTGTATCTGGAAACGCGGGGCCATGAGGTCGAATTCATTGACGGCGATTGCTTCCGCCGCCGCTTCGGCTTCAGCGGTTTTCGTCCCGAGGACCGCCTGCGTAATATCGACGCCATGCGTGAACACGTGCTGCAGAGGCATGCCCAGGGCAAGATCTGCATTGTGGCGGCCATCACGCCGTATGAATGCATGCGCCAGAAAAACCGCGACGAGATTCCTCTTTACCGCGAAGTCTGGGTGCGCTGCTCGCTGAACACTCTGGTGGAACGGGATACCAAGGGCTTTTATGCACGGGCCGCGCGTGGCGAGATGGATTTGCTGACCGGTGTTTCCGACGCTTTTGACGAGCCGTTGCGGGCCGATCGCGTCGTTGATACGGACCGTTTCAGCCTGGCGGAGAGTTATGTGGCTTTGCGTGACCTGGCTGAAGAGGCCCTGGCGGAAAGCCGGAACTGGCGGCGGATCAGCGAAGATCTGCCTCTGGAAAGCGTGTCTGGCGGCCCTGCGCGGTGTAACGCGCCATTTAGTTTGAATCGAAACGACGTTTAGTTTGAAAAATTCTCCGGGCTACGATTAGTGCCAAAAATAACACGCCATCGCATACAAATAGAATCGGCGAGCGCCATAAAAAGGCGGGGTTTCGTCCCCGCCTTTTGTCATGCCAGTTTACGCCCCTCGCTCGCTAAGCATGGACGGCACGGGCAAGCCCTCGGCCAGGAGGATACAGGCCGCAACGGCATAAGACTGCTGCGGCGTTATGCCGTTGCCCAAAGCCTTGAGACGCGGTACCCAGGAGCGCGCCGTGGCTGTATCTACCCGGCCGATTTTGTTGGTCTGACCAGATTCGCGCCCGTCGGCTCCGTCCAGCCCCTCGGTACGCCCATCATCCACTCGATAAATGACGGGTCCGGGATAGACTTCCAAGGCGGACGTTTTTCGCGCCCGGTCAATCCGTAGGCCCAGCCAAGCAAAAAGCTGCGGAGATTGGTTGACGTTTCCCAGGATTCTCTGGAGCGGAGACAGCAACCGATGCTCTCCGTCAGGCAGGCGACCGTGGGGGTAGGCAACAATGAAAACCCGCTCCCGATGGTGCGGAGCGCCAAGGGCGGCCGCGGGCAGCACTTCCCATTCCGCATCGTACCCGAGCGCGGCCAGGTCTTGCAGGACGCTCTCAATACCGCAGGAAAGCAGGCCCCGCACGTTTTCAATGATGACGTAACGGGGCCGGACTTCCCCGATGAGCCGCGCATATTCATACCACAAACCGCTCCTTGTCCCTTGTTTGATACCCGCGCGGCCGCCCGCG
>NZ_JH114303.1:347739-350967 GCF_000224635.1 Desulfovibrio sp. 6_1_46AFAA | reverse complement strand
ATAAATGACGGGTCCGGGATAGACTTCCAAGGCGGACGTTTTTCGTCGCCCGGTCAATCCGTAGGCCCAGCCAAGCAAAAAGCTGCGGAGATTGGTTGACGTTTCCCAGGATTCTCTGGAGCGGAGACAGCAACCGATGCTCTCCGTCAGGCAGGCGACCGTGGGGGTAGGCAACAATGAAAACCCGCTCCCGATGGTGCGGAGCGCCAAGGGCGGCCGCGGGCAGCACTTCCCATTCCGCATCGTACCCGAGCGCGGCCAGGTCTTGCAGGACGCTCTCAATACCGCAGGAAAGCAGGCCCCGCACGTTTTCAATGATGACGTAACGGGGCCGGACTTCCCCGATGAGCCGCGCATATTCATACCACAAACCGCTCCTTGTCCCTTGTTTGATACCCGCGCGGCCGCCCGCGCTGCTGACATCCTGACATGGGAAACCACCACACAGCACGTCCACAGGCGGCAGGTCCGCCCCTCTGAGTCCGGACACGTCACTATATATGGGGGTGCCCGGCCAGTGCCTGGCGAGCACCGCCCGGCAGAACGGGTCGATCTCGCAAAACCATTGATGTTCAAAGCCCGCCCAGGTGAGGCCCAGGTCACACAGACCGGCCCCGCTGAACAGGCTGCCTACTTTCAGCAAGCATTACTCCGTGGCAGGCCGTCCGGCGGCTCGGAGTCGGGGCGCTCGGCCCTCACGATGGTGAAAGCCCCGCAGCGGGGGCATTTGAATTCCATAATCCTGGCCTGGCCTTTGGCCAGGAGTTTGCCGCAATGGCAGCACCTGATTTCTTCGCAATTATCCTTTTGCATGGTATGTAATGATGTTGCGCCCCGTGCAACGGCCTGCTAGCGTGTTTACGCCCTTTGCCAAGGGTAAACACAGCAGGCGGTTACTCCGCACGATGGACGGTCCGTCGTGTGGGGCCGTGGTCCGGCTTCCCCAGCCGGGCCGGTGGGGGCGCTCTCAACGCCCCCGCCTCTGCCGAGTTCAGTCCAGCCCCAGCGACGGGGCCGCATTTACCGCCTTGCGACGCTGCTTGGCGCTGGTATGGCGGTAAAATCTCACGATCATTTTTTCGTTAGCGTGGCCCATGACCTCGGCCACGCACTTCAGGTCCGCCGCATTGTCCAGCGCCCGACTTGCAAAAGCGTGGCGCAGGTCATAGGGCCGGATGCGTCGCTCAATACCCGCCCGGCGCAGTGTATTGCGCCAGGCCCGGCTGATGCTACGCACGGGCCGCCCTCTATAGTGGATGACCCACGGGCAGCCATTGCCCGCATCCTCAGCTTCCCAGCGTCGCAGCAGGCGCAGTACATCCTGCCGCAAGGGCACCTCACGGGCCTCGGCGCGTGCGCCCTTGGCCGCATTAGGCATACGTAGCACGGCTCCGCGCGTATCAATATCCGTCCAGCGCAGACGAAAAAGCTCTGACGGACCTATGCGCGCGCCGGTGGCCATGCCTAGGGCGATCACCCGCTGCACATGCGGCGCGGCCGTCGCATAGAGCATCCGAGCTTCACGGGCCGTGGGCGGGTCCGGCGTCTGCGGCGCGGGGCTGGCCAGTTGGAGGCCCGCCAGTGGATTGGTGGGCAGCAGACCCCAGCGGGCCGCCCAGTTATAGGCGGCCCGGACGATGCCCATGCGGCGGCAGGCCGTGCTTTTACTCACGCCGCGTTGTTGCTGCAGCGCGAGAAACGCGCCCACGTCCTCCACCGTCAGACAGTGAGCCTTGCGCTGGCCGTAGATATCCGTAAACAGCCGCAGATGGTACGCGCTGGCGGCCCTAGTGGCCGGATTGCCCAGGCTGTCCAGATAACGATCCAGAACTTCGGTTATCGTGGGGCTCGCCGGGCGGCCCTGGGCTCTCCGCCGCCGCACGGCCTTGATGATGGCCCGCTCCCGCTCATAGAGCGATGCCTGGGCCTCCTCAAAGGCAAGAGCGTCCTTCTCCTGGGCAAAGGCCCGCTGGCGGGGCCTGCCGCTCCACGGCTCACGGTATTTGACCACCCAGGGCTTACTTTTGTACTTCAGGCACACAATGGACATACTGCCTCCTTTTGTGTGCCTTATCGGTCAAATCCCTATGTGGTTGTCAAAGAGCGGTCCGGCCGGGCCTGGTTACGGACTACACCGCATAGCTGACCTCAACGTCGGCCAGGGCGTCGGTGGAATCGGCTGCGGCCACGGCGGCCAGCAGCTCGTCGCGGCGGGCCGTATGCAGGGCCAGTAGGGTGTCCGGTCCGTCAGGGTCAACGCTGACCAGGGAGGCGGCGGCCACGGCCACCTCTGTGGTGGAGGGCGTAGCTGTGGGCATGGTCAGGCTGGCAACGATGGCCGCGTCGCAGGCCGTCTTGACCTCGCGCTCTTTTTCGGCCTTCAGTACGGCCAGCGGCTTGGCCGGGCGTTCCGTCACGGCCCCTTTGGGCAGTGGGCCGAGAGTCTCCATATAGCGGGGCTGGCTGGTGTAGTCGTCGCCCATAGCGGGCTGCCAGAAGGGCGTGCCGCCGGTTTTGGTGCCTTTGGAATCCATATGCTGGCGGTGATCCTCCACTACCTCCCAGGCGCTGCCCGTCCAGCGGGCCGCGTGTCTGGTCGGGATGTCTGCGGGCGGAGCCACGGGCGTAGCCCCAGCGCAGACGGTCAACTCCTTACCGCCCACAACCTGAGCGGGGCGGGAGCCGGTAAGCGCGCCGGTGCGCAGGTCGATTGTGTACATAGTGGCGCTCATAGTATCTCCTTGGATGGTTGAGGGTTATTGTTTTGCACTTCGCCTTTCCGAGCTTGGGTGCTTGGGACAGATCGGGAGGCCGGAGGCTGGCAAGAAGACGCGTTACAGGGGCATGTACACGGATACGGTGGTGCGTCAGAACGCCAGAATTATGTAAACGTGCCCACCATGCTGTCAGTGGTGCCGATAGATAACAACAGCACTGTCAGCATGACCAACGCCCAGAAACAGGCATATGTATCTGACGGCGCACACGGTACGCCGCGCATTGCAAGCGACACCCGCCCAGAAAACACCATAGTCCCCGTGATCCTTTACCTCGGGTGGCCCAGATAGAGGATGATGGGCTGACAAACGTGCTGGGGGACGTTTTGTGGACCGGTGGGCACGACGCGACTCGCATCAAATGAAGCTGCTCCATTTTCATGGCGTACCATTCCTTGGCTTCCAAAAGTATCGGCTGTGACAGACTGAATTTTAAATGCGCCGGATGCCA
>NZ_JH114303.1:288136-347347 GCF_000224635.1 Desulfovibrio sp. 6_1_46AFAA | reverse complement strand
TACAGGATACGGTTTTTATGGAGACGGGCTTTGGGGGAAGGATCCCTCGAGGAAGACTGTCGTTGCCTCTGTGGATAGTGTGGTATCGGGCAACTATTTATTGCCCAAGTTTGCTTTTTCCAATGCCGTCCCGACCGGCCCCAAGAACGTACCGGAGCATATTTGGCAGCCGATCATCCTATACCTGGGCCGCCCGGCCTAGATAGATGACCACGGGCTGATGGACGTGGGGCGGCACGTTCTGCGGGCCGGTGGGGACAACATTGGAAAGCATAAATTTAGGGCTAGGATTGTTGCCCGTGGGAAAGCCCGTGCCATAAGAAACATTAATTTTTAGATTGGGGTCAGGCCCCCAAGCACCATCACCGTATAAGAACCATCCGCCACCGCTTACAGGGAAAACACCGAAGTGACCTTCAACATTCCGAATTTCATCTCTATGCCAGGCCCCGGCCTCCCGCTCCGCCCCGAGCACCCAATTTCGGAAAAACTGGCCGCCATGCAAAGGCAGGTACAATCCCGTGGGGTTAGCGCTGTTCTGGCGGAATTTGCCGAGGTTGGCCGCCTGTTCTTCGGTATCGGCGTCCCAAGGCATGACAAGGCCGGTAAAGCCGCCCTGCTCATAAACCTCGCCAAACTCCGGCCAGTCCTCGAACGCCACGAAAGAGCCGTCCGGCCAGGCATGGTCAGCTGGCAGCACGGTAGAACGGTGAAACTTGGGCGCGCCGATGGAAAGTTTATTCAAAAATTCGGCTCTCTCAGCCCAGGCGTCCGCCTTTTGAATGACGGACAGCACGCCGTTTTTGTCCACGGTGAGCGAGGTGCCGTCAGGGGCCACAAGGCCCGGCCTGCCCTGCTCGGCCACCCGCAGCATAACAGCGGCAAAGGCCGCTTCCAGGGCGTCAAGATCGCCGTCGTCCCTGACGCCCGGCGCGTAACGTCGCGCCAAAAACTGCGCCAGACCCGCAGCCATATGTGCGGCCTGCCGGGCCTGCTTGTTGGCCAGTTCCTGCCGCGCTATGCCCGGCTGATGGCCGATTCTGCGCTGCGCGTCGGCGGCGTAGTCCTCTTGCGCAAGCAGATCGCGCCCATCAACGCCCTGATCGCAGAAAGGCAAGATGTCGTTAATGACATCGACCGGGTCCACGACAACGCCTACATCCTTGGTGGTGGCCATGTTTTTCTCCTTCGGCCCCGGTATAACCGGGGCAGGTAAAACTATTCACCCCTGAAACTGCTCAGGGGGCGGCGGCGGTCTATGCCGCAGGCCGCAGCACGGTCGGCCAGCTGCCACTCCCCCAGCCCGCAAGCCCGTCCGATTCGCAGCCCCAGGCGAACAGCGGCCCGCCGTCCTGCGTCACCGCATACCAGCGTACGCGCACGCCTTCAGGTTTCAGGGGGATGTAATTGCCCATGAGCAGAGCCTGAGTGACGGCGTCCGGACGCATGCCGGCAATGCCCACGGCCATGCTCATATCCTGGTTGTCCTGAATCAGGATGATGCCGCCCGTATCCGCAAAGACGGCTTCCCACACGGCATACGCGCCGGGGACGGAGCCGTCCCAATGGTTCGCGGCGATGCGCGCCTTCACAAGACGCCGGAAGATATCGTCCGGCAGGCTGGTAAGGCCGCTCTCCGGATCAAAACGTCCTTTCCACGTTCCTTCGGCCCAGCCCACGCCGGCCTCGCCCCAGGAAAAATACACGCCGTCCAGAGGCACGCGCAGCACGCGGGTAATGCCCACCCACAAGCCCACGGCGTCAAGCTGGGCGCCAATGGCTGTATTCACATCAAAGGCGGCGGGCAGAGATGCCAGCAAGATCTGGGCGTCAGCCAAAGGCCGGGTCAGCACGGCCACTAGGGCGGTAAAGCGCGGTTTCTGGTGCTGGCTGGTGACAAGCCCGACATACTCGTTATCAGCCATGACTATTCGCCTCCGGGCAGGCTGATGTCCTTCGCCACGCACGAGGCGGCGGCGTTGAAGGCAATGGAGATATTGCCTTCATGCCATTCAGCCTCTCCATCCGGGGCATCGCCGGTGCAATATTCCATCTTCAACACGTCGAAGGTGCGCGCTCCGGCAGTGTCCGCCGCGTTGATGGGGGTCAACAAACGGCTGGCCAGCACGTCATCGCCAATGCGCAGAGTATTGATATGGTCCGCGAGGTTTCTTTTGATGGCCGCGCCGGTGGTGGAAAGATACCCGGCCAGCGGCTTCAGGGTCACGCGCAGGCGCACGCGCACGAGCAAAGGACGATAGAAACGGATAGGATTCGGCAAGCCTTTGGCGTCCCGTGTCATGACCTCCACGTCCCCAAGGGTGTAGCAGCCCGGCGTTTTTTTCAGGGCTATGGCCTCGGCAACGGCCGCGTTGTCGCCGCCTTCCACCACAATGCAGATGCTGTGCGGCGGCAGGCCGTCGGCGTCCGTCTCGCTGGTGTCGTTTTCATAGCCGCGCCAGCGGCTGACGCCCCTGACGTTGCCCACGGCCCCCAGCGTGCCCTCAAATACGGTCTGGCTGGGCAGTGCCGTGGACACGGCCTGCCGCCCGCGCAGGGCCGCGTCGGTTTCGACGGCGGCGCCGGGTGTGGCGGCCTGGGGATTGCTGACGCTTTGCCAGCCGCGACAGGGCGTGGCAATCTTGTTGACCTCGCCAGCGGCTGCACGCACGTCGCCGATGTCTTGCGCCGTGGCGGTAACGTGTATCTCGCCGGATGTTGGTATTGTGACACTGGCGGGCAGTTCCCATTTCCGCCCCGCCTGATCCTCCACAATTCCGCCGCTGATAATGGTGCCGACCGTGCCGACGCAGACCACGGGTACGGTGCTGTACCCGGCAGCCTGCCGGCGGATGCCGTTAATCACCACCATGCGCGATAATCCGGCCCCCTGAGCGGTCTGGGATGAAAAGGCGTTGTAGACGGACGCAGCAAGGTTGTACGTGTCCTGCTGGGCAAGAGCAAAGATGGATACAAGCTGCCCCTCCTGGCTGTCCGGCTCAAGATACAGATCCTCGCCGAGGATGGCCTTGACCTCCGCCCGCAATAATTCCAGCGTGGCGACATAGTCCGGCAGATGGAAGCCGTCGCGGTCAATGTACGCGCCGTCGGGCATGGGCTTCTCCTATATGATGATGTTTACCGGCACCGGCCCGTAAACAGTGCTGATTTCGGCGGATACGGTGATTTTGCGCGTCTCCGGGTCAAATGTGCTTTCGTAGCTCATCAGTTCGTTCACGCCCTCGGTCTGCAAGATGCGGCGGCGCAGGATCGGGTCATAGGTGTCTCTGGTATGCTTGCCCCAGACGTGGGTGACGTAGGGTGTACCCTCGGTGAGATCTAGAAACCATTCCCCGGACAGCAGGGCCAGCCGGGTTTTCACGGCCTGGGCGACGCCTTCCGGCGTATCCACATGATAGTCCGCCGTGCCGTGGCCCATTTGAAAGTCGCCCGCCGGATCAAGTTTGCGGTAGCGCATTACGAGGGTTCCCCGGTCATGCCGCCGGAGTCGCCCGGATGGATGTGATGCGCGGTGCTCTTGCCCTCGGCGTGGATGTCGCCCGAGGCGTCCAGCGTGCCGTCAAGGGACAGCGCGCCCTTCATCTCCAGGGTCCCGGCCCCGCCGCCCGTGCCAGTGGTAGTGACGTTGCCCTCCAGTACGATCCGCGGCGCCTTGATGGTACAACTGGCGGATGCTTCCAGACTGACGGCCCCGGCGGGCGCAATAGTGATGCTGCCCTGCGGGTTTTTAGCTTCAATCGTATAGTCAGGCCTCATGGTCAGGCTGGCTTTGCCGTCGTCTGTCCGCAGTTGGACATTCTCAATATCCACAACGGGGTCCAGTTTTGTGGCCTGCGACCTGGGGCCGATGATGGCCAGGCCGTCGGAAAGATCGTGCATGCGGCCGTCGGGCGGGGGCGCGGCCTCGCCGCCCTGCCACCAGCCGTCAATGCAGCGGCTGGAAAACACCACCAGAGCCTCATCCCCCTCTCGAATCGGATAGGTCAGGCTGAAGCCACCCCCGCAGGGGAAAACCACGGGCACATCCACCAGCAGGGGCATTTGCACGTTTTTACTCTTGCCGTTCTCGTCCCGCACGCTGCCCTGGACGGCGGGCTGCACGCTCACGGTCATGGCCGCCGGATCAAAAGACTGGACAATGCCCGGCAGGGCCGTCCACATGCGGGCCTGATGGCCCTCCTGCGCAAGGCGCTGGCTCTCCACCGGATCGCTCTGCCGCTCGCTCCTGTCCATTTTTCCTCCGTGTGCCGGCCTAAACCTGATCCAGCGGCAGGCGCATAGTGTCGTCGATGCCGATGCAGAGCATGTCCGCATACCAGTCATTGCCTCGCGTATCGCCCTTGAATTCCACCTTGATAATCCGGTAGATGCCGTCGTCATCCAGACGGGCCGCGCCCTGTCCTGCGGCGGCCTTGAGCGGGGTCTGCATGCGTTTGACGCTCGCGTTGTCCAGCTTGATGCGGCCGCCGATGCGCAGCAGGGGATTGAGCAGCGCGCGCACGGTCAAGCCGTTCTGGGTCTGCTCCGGTGTGCCCACAAGGCCGGTTTCATGGGTCAGCAGCACGGCCTCGCCGGGCAGATACCCCTTGCGCGGCACCATCTGCACCTTGCCGTCCTGGATGCTCCAGTCCGTATCCGTGTCGCGGGCCTCGTCGCGCATGTACTGCCGGGCCATGCCGTATATGACCTTGCCGCGCGGCAAAGCCTGTCTGCCCAGATCCGGCACGTATCCGGCCTGCGCGCCTTTTTCGGCCATTGCGCCCTGGCACACCCGCACCCTGTCCGCCGGGCGGCTGCCCGCCGCCAGAGTGGTGTTGACCGTGGCGAAGTTATAGGCACGGTCGCCGTCCGCCGCTAAAATGGAGAGCACGGCGTCAGTGCCGTTTTCCCGCCAGGTGCGCACCTGCCGGATGTTGCCCCGGAAGATCAGACCCGCATTGCCCTCATACCCGGCCGACAGGGCTACCTGGGTAAATTCCCGGCGGATTCTGGCGGCGGTATCTCCGGACAGGTTATAAATGTTGATTTCCGCGCTGTTGGGCGTTTCCACATCGCCCTTGCGAGTCTGAAACGTGATGCGCAACTCGGACAGGTCCAGACCTTCGCCCGAATCCGCGCCCACCAGCAGGGAACAGACCCGCAGCCAGCAGCGGCCTTTCTCGTCCTGATTTGTTCCGGTCCGGCTCATGCGTTTTCCTCTTCCGTCTCAAACAGCAGCGGGACGCCTTCCCCCAGATTGTCCAGAGCGGGCGGCAGGTCGCCGGAGATGTACAGCGCTCCGCCCAGGCCAAGGTAGCCGTAGGGGGCCAGCAAGTCGCAGCCGGCCACCAGTGGGATGCCGCAGACCAAGGGCGTCGCGTCATCGGGCTGATCGTAAACATCGAGCAGCCAGCCGCCGGGCACATTCGCTGCCGGACTCTCGGCCCAGTGAAAGGTCAGACGCAGTTCGCGCCCGGCCAGGGTGATGCCGAAAGCCTGCGGCTCGGGCGTAAGCGGGATTTCATACAGTGCCATGCGGGCACTGTAGCGGGGGCGGGGATATGCGTCATACCCTGAAATTGTTCAGGGTATGACGCGGAGGGGGTTATCCCAGACCGGACTTGAGCATGCTTTTGGGCTTGGCCTGCTTTTGCCCCTTGTCCGCCGTGCCGCCGGTACGGGCGGCGTTTTTGTGTCTGTTGCGGGGCGGAACGCTGGCGGTCCGCGTGCGCACGATAATGACTTCTCGGCATGAGGCCGTGACTACCAGCGCTTTTTCCGTGGTCGCGTCCGTGGTGCAGCTCACGCTTTCCAGCAGCATGTTGTCGTAGAGCCGCTTGCCGGTGACGATGGAAAACGGCTCGCGCTTGCGCATGAGTTCCAGCAGCCTGTCGTACATCTCCCGCGCCGCGCCGTCGCCGTCCGCGTCCGAGACGCCGGCGCGGACGGTCAGGGCGGCGGGCATGACATAGGCATGGTCGTTGATGTTGGCCCCCTGTTCCACGGGGTGCTCGGTGATGGTCAGCTTGTCCTCGTGCTGTTCCTCTACCACGACCGCGAATTGCAGACCGCCCAGATTCCGCCCGGTGATGACCGTGCCGCCCTCGCTCATCGCACCGCCCCCTGAGTGTGTCGCGCCAGATCGGCGGCGGTGCGGTCCTGAGTGCCGGCCACCCTGTTTGCCACCTGTTCCGGGCTTTGCGCGCCGTTGACCGTAATTTCCGTTTTTGACTCCACATTGACCTCGCTGCTTTTATGGCTGGCCGCCATAGCCGGCATGGGCCGGGGCGTCAGCGCCGGGCCGCCGGGTATTTCCATGTTCATGCCGCCCATGCCCATTTTGTCTTTCAGCCAGTCCGGCATCCAGTCGGTAAGTCCGCGCAGCTTTTGTTTGAGCCAGTCCACGGCCGGGGCAAAAAACGTCTTGATGCCAGCCACGGCCTCTTCCGCCCAGGCCGCGAAATCAGGAAAGGCCTCGGCCACGCCGTCCCATAGGTGCGCAAAGAAATCCTTGATGGGTTCCCAGTATTCAATGACCAGCGCGGCAAAAGTCAGGAGAACGCCCAGGGGGTTGGCCCGCAGGATGCCCCAGAGCACTTTAAAGGCCGTGGCCACGCCGCCGACAATGCCGGTCAGGGCCAGCAGCACGGATTTGACGGCCATGCTTATGCCTACGCCCCAGGCAATTGCCGCGAACAGTTTTTCATTTTCCCGGCAGAATGCGGCCACCTTGTCCATGGCGGCGCTCACGGCCTTGCGCACGCCCTCAATGCCTGCCGCCCACGGCCCCCAGTCAAAATAGCTTTCGCCGCCCTCCATATAGGTGAGATAGTCGTCCACCAGGGCAACGATGGCGGTCAACCCGGCCACGACCATGCCCAGGGGCGTGGCCAGAAAACCCGCGTTGAGCAGCTTCCAGGCGGCCAGGAAAAGCGCCAGCCCCTGCACTACCTTCTTCTGGCCGTCGTCCAGCTTGTCGTACCAGGCTACCAGAGCGGCGGCCCAGGTGACCACGCGGCGTACGAAAGCCCCCACAACACCGGCCACGCGCAGTACGACGTCAATAACCACTTCGAAAATCCGCTTGATTTTGGCGAAATTTTCCATGACTACCCGGCGCAAATGCTCAATATCGCCGCGCAGCCTGCCCAGAAACGCGCCGCTCACGGCTTTGGCCAGCAGGTCGCTCATGGTTTTCAGCTTGCCCAGCTCGGCCAGGAAGGCTTTGCTGTTTTCGACCGCGGCCTGTGCGTCGCGTCCGGCCACATCATACATGGCCGAGAACTCATCCTTGAGGGCGGTGACGTCTCGCGTCAGCATGGGCACCAGCGCGGGGTCGATGCCCATGCGTCTGGCATAGAGCCGGGCGGCCTGGTCGTTCATGCCGCGCATGCGCTCGCCCACGCGCTCAAGCAATACGCTGGTGTCCTTGATATACGGGTACTTGTCTTTCAGGCTGCCCAGCGCGGCGGCCACGGCCTCGGAGCTGGCCCCGGTCTGTTCCGCCACGTAGCCCAGTTCTTCCAGCTTCCGGATGGGCACGCCCAGGCTTTCCGCCTGCCTGGCCAGGATCACTTCGCTTTCGGCGACGCGCATGATGCCGGCAAAAGCCGCGCCGGCGGCCAGGGAGACGGCCGCGCCGAAACCGGCCACCTTGGCCAGTGCGCTTTTCAGGCTGCCTTCGTCAGCCTTGAAGCCCACGGAAGCCAGAAATTCGGCGATAGTGACGGCCATCAGGCATCCTTGTTTTTGAGCGCGTCCAGATAGCGGCGCTCATTTTCATCCTGCACGTCGCAGGCGTCGTTCATCAGGGCGACGTCCGCCAGATCCAGCGTGCCGTCCTTCAGGCTTTCGTAGCGGCACATGCCCCGCAGCACGGGGCGCAGCAGCCAGTCCTCGCCACCGGACAGGCTCACCCAGTCAACGCTTACGTCGTCTTTTCCGCTTCCCCCCCAGTCGTACCGGCAAACGCCGGGAGGGCGCGAAAAAAACCGGACAGACTGTCGCCGAGTACCTGCGCCGTCAGGGACAGCATAGTCAGCAGATCCAGATCCGCGAACATCAGCCGCCCGTTATTGCGCACCGGAGCCCAGCCCCCGCCGGGCTGGCGCATATCCACCACGTCCAGGGCGGCGTTGCAGACGTATTCCAGGCTTTCGTCCGGCAATTCGCCGATGGCCGCGCACAGCGGCTCCAGCAGCGTTTCCGGGCGGGCGGCGTCGTAGCCGTCAAACAGACTTTTCAGCCTGCCCAGCACGGGCGCGGCGCGCTTGAGCACATACATCTGGGCAAAAGCGTTGAGCCTGCCGATCTTGTAAACAACGCCCTGAATCTCGACTTCTTTCATGTCTCACCTCATTCCAGTTCCGGAGTGCCGGAGCCGATCTGCACCTCGATCTTGCCCGCGTGGAATGTCCACTGGAGCGTGCCGCCTTCTTTGGCGAAAACCTTGTCCGGGGCCTTGGCAAAGGCCACCTCCTGGCAGGTGGCGGTATCCCCGCGCGCCACGTCGCGCACGGTAATGGTGTTGCGCCCCCAGTTGACGCTGGACTGCGCCTGATAATTGTACAGATTCTGCAACAGGCGGTTCACCGGGCTGTTGCGCAGGAGATTGACCGTAATGGAGCCGGAAGCGTCGGCGGACAGGCTGTGCATGACGGCCCCGTCCGCGCCCACAAGCATGACGTTTTTGTCGCCCGTGGGGGCAATGGTCAGGCCTTCCTGGGCAATGCCCGCCCGGTCGCCGGAAAGGGGAAAGTTGCCGCCGGGGCCGCTGATGGCCGCATGAACGTCAAGAAAAGAATATGCGTATCCCATGCCGCTACCTGTTTACCTGTTGACATTAATGGCTACATCCACCGAATGGATGGCCCCGGCCAGCTTGACGGCGCACTGGACAGGCGGGGCCTTGCGTTGTTCCCGCTCGCTCTGGGCCTGCAATTCAACGGGCTCGGAGTAGACGTAATAGCCTTTGGGCAGATAGTCCCCGCGCTCCAGCTGGCCGAAGCCGTCGCCGTTCCAGGTGCCGGGAGCCACCAGGGCGTTGTTGACAGCCTGCTCCAGTACGTTCTCAATGCAGGTGATGAGCTGATGCACGCCGCTGTTGGTCTGGGGAATCTTGGTCTTGCTCTGATAGAGCAGATTCCACAGTTCGGTCTGGACGGCGTTTTGCAGCCAGTCCGTACCGTGGATCTCGTCAAACCAAGTGTCCCCGCTCATGACGCCCTCTTGTAAAATTGCCGTGTCGTTGTTGTAGGCCGCGAAGACATTGCAGCGCTTGGCGGCCAGGGTGTTGGCCTGGCTTTCGGTGAGCCCCTCGGCCTCCACGCTGGGCAACTGTTTGAACTTGAGTGTGATGGTGCTGCGGTTGGCCGAAAAGTTGACCGTAAACGCCCGTCCGATGGCGCTGATGGCCGCATACTTGTTGGCGCTGTAGCAGCAGAACAGGCGAGAGAGCTTGAGCGCCTTGCCCCGGCTGGCCAGATCGTCGGCATAGGCGGCGTCCATCACACGGGTGTCCGTAATGGTGGCCGCGTATATGCGGCTTTTGGACGCGGCCTGAATGTACTGGGCCACAACCAGATGGTCGTCCACGCCCAGGCCGTCGTCGGCCACGGCTAAGCCGTACCAGTCGCCCCGGTCGGCCAGTTCCACCACGCATTCCTTGATGGTTTCGGCGGGCAGGCCGTCTTGGGGGGCCAGGGCCGTGGCCGAGGTCAGCTTGAGCATGTCGGCAATGGCCGTGCCTTCGGCGGCGCCCGTGCAATAGGTCAGGCTGGCGCCCGGACCGGCGTCAAGCGTGGTCAGGGTGAAGCGCTCGCCGTCCCAGGCGCAGGCCACGCCGCTGGAGGCAACTTTGCCGCTGATGGCGGCAGCCACGGCATTGAGATTGGTGACCTCGGAAAAGTCCAGGCCGGTCACGGCGTGCGTCTCCCCGGACACATGCAGGGTCAGGCTGCCGTCGGCAATGGCGGTCCAGCGCGCGCGAGCCGCTTCCTCGGCGGTCAGGATGCCGCCGCGCAGCATGGCCGGGCAGGGCGTTTTGACCCAGCGCCCGATCTGGAGGATGGCCGGGCGCGGCGACTGGCTGAAAAACAGCTCGGCCGCCAGATATTCCGGGGCGTCAAGGCCGAAGTCGGACGCCACCCCGTCAATGCCCGTATAACTGCGGATGCGCTCGGCGGGAGGAATCACGTCAGACGCCCCGGCAATGAGCAGCACGCCGAAGTTGCGGCGGCTGGCGGCCAGAGGCTGCAAGTTGATGGTCACGTTGACCACGCGGTCAACCGAGAGGGCTTTTGTCGCCATGTCTGTCTCCTTTTACATTATCCGGTAAGGTTGTATTTTCGCGTCAGGCAAGGAAGACAAGTTCTTGCTGACGGGAGTGGACTCTTCTGGTCCTCGACCGGAAGCAAAAACGCGGTCTGACGCGGCATCACGCGAAAAGACGGCCTTACCGTGACCGGCCGCACAGGCCGCAGGCCCGCACGCTCCGCAAATCCCTGATGTCCGCACGGCCTTCGCCGCTTTCCAGCCTCGGCCCGCGCGTCAGCGTGACCTGAATGTCCTGGCGGCGTATCCAGCGGAAATTGACAAGTTCCGGAGCGGGAATAATGTCCCCGGCTTCCACAAAGGCCAGATTGGCGCTTTCGCGCAGCACGGCCCGGTTCTGTTCGATAAACAGCCCGTCCCGCAAGGCTCTGGCCAGGGCGCTGGCGCGCGGGCCGTAAAAACTGCACAGGACAATCAGGCGTTCATGCACTTCCAGTCGGGTTTCACCGCCCTCATGCCATGCCGTACCACCGGGCGCGCCCTGATTGATGACGCCGACCGCGCACCAGTCCCGTTCCGCCCCCGGCGTTTTGGGCGGTTCCGGCTGCCAGCGGGGACGGACGTCCTTTCCGGGCAGGCCGGTCAGGCCGCAGACCGCGTCGTGCAGGGCATCCTCCAGCCATGCCTCATCAGGCCCGGCCTGCGGGATAATCCAGCCCGCGCGGGTGCTGTCAGCCAAGGGGTCGCTCCCGTTGCGCCAGAGCGCGGGTGTAGCCCGGCCAGGTTTCCACGGCGGACACCGTGTAACGCCCGCCGCCGTATACAACGATATCGGCGGCAGTGCCTGCGTCCACGTTGCCCACGCGCAGAGGGGTGCGCGTGTAGATGCTCAGTGTTTCCCTGTCTCGCTCGCCCTCGGGCAGGCGCTCAAGCTCGCGCGGGCCGGCCGGTTGCACTACGCCGGTCATGGATTGCGCCTCTTCGGAATGCCCCGCCCGCCCCTTGTCGTCGACGGTTTCAGCCCGGCGAAGAACGGTAAAGGAGACGCAAAAGTCCGGACCATCCAATAAAAAAGATATATCCATCATGAAGCGCTCCCCGGCGTTACCAACGACTTGCCTTTTTTGCGGACAACGTAGGTATGACTTTTCATAAGCTGCGCCGTATCCAGCAGGGGGTTGAGTTTGCCCTTTTCCCTGCGGCTCTTGCCGCGCACGGCTTCGCCCCCCTTGTCCCTGATCACGTTGCCCTCGTCGTCTTTTTTCAGGGGAGAGGCATCCAGGGTGGCGTCCTTGAGAGGTGGCCAGTCGTTATTCTGGAACCGCGCCCGCACGGCGTTCTGCCCCAGCAGGCCGATTCGGTTCAGCGCCGCGTCCACGGCGGCTTCGTTGCCCTTCAGGGCCTGTTCGGCCGCCCCTTTGAGAAGGCCGGCAGCCTCGCCCTTGATATCCCCCACGCCCGGCAGAAGATGCGGCCGGGCCGGGATGCCCGCCGCCGGCGCGCCGTATTCATGCAGGTACGACAGCTCCGCGTTGTTGAGCCCGCCCTGGCGAGGGGCGGCGTTCTCCGCCGGAACTCCGATGAACACGTCCTTTTCGGTCAGGGCCTCCACCGCTTTGCGGATGGCTCCGCTCATGTCGGCCACCTGTCTGACGCTGAGAGTGGGCTTCATACGACACATCCTCCCGCGCCGATGATCCGCACGAGTTGCCAGAACTGCTGTCCGTACACGGTGCTGTTGTACTGCCCGGCATCGGTCAGGGCGCTGCCCTGGGCGGCGGCCCCGGCCCGCGTCACGGCATGGGACATGCCGCCCACGGTTTTGGTCTCCGCCGTCACCGGCCCGGCTGCGGCGTCAATGCCGCCGGTGCCGTCCCCGGCCTTGCCCGCTTCCAGCTCCAGCGTGAGCTGGTGGGCGGCGTACAGCCCCATGCCCTCGTCCAGCAGCTCGCCCCAGCGCGCGGCGGGCAGCAGTTTGCCCGCCACGGTCAGGTGAAAGCGCACGCGCGCGTCCGGCGCAAGCTCCGGCGTGAACTGCGGAAAGGCGGCGCGGAACGCGACGATATCCATGCTAGACGCCGTCCGCGTAGGCCACGGTTTCAGGGTATACAAACTCCATCTCGCCCAGGGCCGCGTAGTAGGTGGTGACCTGATAAAGCCCGCGGTACTCCACCGGCGTATGCTGGAGGGGCACCAGGGGATAGCGGACGTACTGGCGGTTTTTGGTGTAGGCCACCATCCGGTCCTTGCCGGACGCGCCCGCCCCTGTTAGGTGCTTGACCGGGGCGATTTCAAGCAGCCGCCCGTTGACGGTATTGCACAGGCACTGTTCGCGCACGTACTGCAAAATGCTCACGCTGCCGGCGTCGGTAATGGGCCGCGTCAGCTTGCTCATGGCCGCGGGCGGCACCAGCAGCCGGTCGGGCAATACGGCATAGCCGCTTTGCAGCCAGGCTTGTTCAAGGATAGCGTTGATGCTGTCAAGGATCTGCGTGGGCGTGGATGTGGCCCAGGTCTTGCCGACGGCCGCGGGCGTGATGTCCGGATTGTTGATGAGGCCCGTGGCCCCCACCATGCTGTCCCCCAGATAGACCATCTGGTCGATATCCATCTGGTTTTTGAGCGTCAGGCCGTCAAACTTCTGCTGGTCTATGGGGCGGCCCGTGCGCTGGGCGGCGGCCAGCTCCTGTACCGTGAAGCCGATCTCCTGGCCCCAGAGACGCAGGGGCTTGCTGGTCTTGTCGATGCTTACGGCCATGCCGGCAATGGCGGTGCTGTCCTTGCCCACCCAGTTGATGCCGTTGGCGTAGATGCCGCCGGCGGCGGCAAAGCTGCTGTTGGTAAAGCTGCTCATTTCGTCGCCCAGGGTCACGTCTTCACGCAGGTCCACATCCCGGCCCCAGGTGACCACGGCCAGGGGCGCGTGCAGTTCGGGGTCGAGGCGCTCAAGCTCCCCGACCAGGAAGGCCCCGGCGTCGCGAATGGTTTTGCTGTCAAGAATGAACATTGCCGCTCCTACAGATTAAAAGAGATTTCGACGTTGCCGCCGGCATCGGCCTCGCCCATGAAAAGGCAGCCGGCCACGGCCAGGGTTTTGCCTTCCACGGCGGCGGCCTCGATGTCGCCCACGGCCTTGCCCGCCTCGGCCGTATGGCGCGCATACACATGGCCGCCCTTGGCGGAAGTGCCCCGGGCCAGTTTGACGGTCATATAACCGCGCCGCAGCACATCCTGAATGTCGCCGGAGGCGGCGGCTTGAGACTGCGTGGGATACGGCCGCGCGATGAAGCCGTAAACAACGTCGTCAGCGGCTGCGAGCGGGGCCAGCTTGCCGGCGGCATCCAGCTTGACCGGCGAGCCGAAGGCCACTTCTGCGGCCATCAGGCCCGCCTCAAGGGTGGATTCGGCCTTGCGGCTGACATCGCCGGGAAAACCGGCGGGCATACGGGTCAGATAGGCGTTGCCCATCACTTGCCTCCTTTGTAGAATTCGGTGTTCAGCCTGTTGATGTCCGCCGGTGTAAAGGGTTTGCGCGCGCCGTTGCCGGGCCGGGAAAGGCTGTCGGTGGTGCGGCGGTTGTTGTTGGCGGCGGTCAGGGCCGACACGGCCATGAAGGCCGCCCGGATTTCGGCCGTACCGGCGCGGGCCAGAGTCTTGTTGCCCAGTATGCCGTCCACAACGCGCCGGGCGTCCGCGTCGCGGCAGGCCAGAGCCAGGGCGCTGCGCCGCACGGCGTCGGCGCTGTCGCCCCGGCGGCAGCCCAACAGGCCCATGCGCCGGGCGTCACGCACTGTATCCGCGTCGGCCAGGCGGCGCGGCCTGCGGTCCGTGGTTCTGTTCGGGGGTTCGTCCTCGTCATGCGCGGATTCTTCATCACGGGAAGGCGCATCCTCATCCTGCGCGGGTTCTTCATCGCAGGTCGGGCCGTCTTCATCCCGCGCCGGATCTTCGTCCGCATTCTGCCGGGGCTTGAGCGCCTCGACCAGGGTGCGCAGCATGAGCTTGATTTCCTCAAGGCTGGCGGCCAGATCGTCGTCCGTGGCCGTTACAGGCTGGCCTTCCCCCTCCTGCGCCGGAGGATTGTCCCCATCCCGCGCGCCCGCGGATTCTTCAGCCTCGGCGTCCTTCAGCAGGCGGCGCAGCCTGTCCGCCCAGCCCGGTTTTCCGTTCTTTTTCTCAGCCATAGGATTCTCCCTGTCCTTGATTTTACAGCGCGCCCCGGCCCGGCCGTGGTCCACCAGGGCGACATGGTTGCCCAGAATGTTGATCTGCCGCCCCACGCCGGGGCGGATGACCTCGAAATCCGCGTCATAGCCGCAGGAAAGCTCGCGCAGCCCGTCGTTCACGGCCTCAATGGCCTCGGCGTCCGTGATAAGGATGTCCGCCAGCATGAGGTCATCCGCCTCACTCCGCCCCGGGTCACCCCGGCGCACGTTAAACAGCAGGCCGCGCGCCAGTTCCGACCAGTTTTCCGGGCTGACGTCCTCGTCCGGGTGATCCAGAGTCAGCGGTTTGCCCTCAAAACTTGCCAGAGTGCGCGGGCAAAACACCTCGGACGCATCGCGGCGGATGAATACCCAGTCGCCGTCAAAGCCCTCGCAAATCTCGGGCGCGACTTCTTCCGGCAGGTAGCGCATGACACCCGTGCGGGCCACGGCCACGCCGGGGCAGAACAGATAGCCTTCGGGCGTCCGCTCGATATGTTCGGAGAGTTTGGCGGTGGTATGGATGCGCATGGACAGACCATGCGCGAAGGGGGCAAAAAAAAGTACCCTGAAATTGTTCAGGGTACTCTTTTTGAGTTGTGGAAGGCGGTACAGGGAAAGGAGGGCGGCCGCTGAATCAAATTTAAGGCGTTTACGGCCCGTTTACGGGGCGCGAAAACAGTTTTTCCGGGCGTGCGTGCGGGCCGGAAAAAATCGGGGCTCAGGCGGCGTTTTTGGAATATTTGCGAACCAGTTCCAGTTGGTCCTCCGGCAGACCGGCAAGCAAAATATCAGCGCCGCCGTCCGGCTTGTCCCAATAAAACTCCAGGGTATGAGGATCACCCTCCACAACGATCGTCGCTTCCGTGCCCACGGGAAAAGAAACTTTTTCGCCCCCCTCCGATATGCCGGAAACAGGGGCAAGAATCCTTACCACGTCAGGTTCATGAATTTCGGGCATTTCCCCTCTCTTGCTGTCAATCGTCGATATAGGCCGTGATCAGCTGCGGCCTGGTACTGCTTGCCATATTTTTTCTAACATACTGCCAAACGCTTTTGACCTCAATCGTTTTGCCGTTGGGGCCGGTTATGGGGACAAGGGCCACAAATTTTTCCGCGCCCTGGGGGGTAAATCCGTCACGCTTCGCCTTGACGGCGGGCAGACCGGCCAGCAGCTTTTCTTCCAGCTCGCACGCGTGCTCAGGCGTAAAGCCCAGAGCCGCCCTGAATTTGCGCGCCTTGTGCTTCCCCGAAGAGTGCTCGGGGTTCAGGGAATATCCGGAGATCTTGCCCACAGGAACAAAAGCCCGCTCCACATTATACAGCGGCGCGCCCGGCACATGCCGGACAACTTCGGCCCCGGCGCTCTTCTCCCATTGCGTGAGTAGGCGTTGTGTGCCGCCCGTCTTTTCCTGCGCCTGCGTGGGCAGGCTGACGGCAAAGGTTTTGCGGTTGCCGTCACCCCTGGGAATAACCGGCTCCGGGTAGCAGCGGCAATACGGGAACTCCCCGGCATGCCCGGTCATGCCGTCCAGAACGGGCGGCTCGGCCCAAGGCACGTACTTGCCCTCCTGCGCGCGGTGGCTGGGGCGGGTGGCCCCGTCGCGCACGCTGCGCCAGATATAGCCCTCGCTGCCTACGGCCCCGGCGCGCGCCCGGGTTGACGCCGTGGACGCCTTGCTGACTTCGGTGAGGGCGATGCAGCGGGCGCGGCTCATGGTCACGCTGCCGATGCCGACCAGTTCCCTGGCCATGTCCTCGGCGCGCATGCCGGTTATCAGCGCCTTGTGGGCCAGTTCTCCGGCGCGCTGGGCGGCCTCCAGCGGAAGTGTCCTGATCAGGCGTGTGTTTTCCTCAATCCTTGCGGCCACAACCTGCCCGATAGGGTCGCCCTCCAAAAACATGCGCATGTCCAGGCCCATGCGGGAGGAGATACGGCGAAACTGCTCAAGATTTCCGCGCGCCACGCCGTCGAGCATGTTGGCCGCGCTCTGGCGCGCCCAGGGCGTAATGGTTTCGGCGTAGGCCCGCAGAATGTCTTCCGCGTCTCGAGGGCGATGGCTGGTCAATACATGACTGACCCGCCCGGCCAGACTGCGCAACGTGCGTTCGTACACCCGTTCCGCCGCCCGGCTCGGCATAAACGCTCCGGCCTTGGTCGCGTCGCCCCAGGTCCAGGCGAGATCCGGCCAGGGGGCGGAAATCACATCTGTTCCCCCGCCTGCTCAGGCGGGATGCTGAAGCCCTTGCCGACGTCGCCCATGATTTTTTCCGCCTGCTCTTCGGTAAGGGGGAAGGCAGCCAGGAGCATCTGCACGGCGCTGCTGCGGGGCAAAAGCCCGGCGGCCACCTGGGAAACTATCTGCACCATTGAGGTGACCTGCGCGCCGTTGAGACTGATTTCCTGCGGCGTCGGCGTGTCCGCGCCCTCATGCGTCGGCATGCCCCCCCCGAGTTCCGGAATCTCCGGGGCCTGTTCCGCCTTTTGCGCCGCGTCGATATCCGCGTCGCTGATATTGGCAAAGCGTCCGGTCAGGCGCGCGCCGTCACGCAGGGCCGCGAGGGCCTGCGCGGGAGCGATGATGCCGCCCTGCGTCAGAGCCGCCACGGCCTGGGCGTCCGCCGTGGCGATTTGCGCCTTGTCCATCTCCGACGGCTGTAACAGGTTCTCGAACTCAAAGCTGAAGCCTTCCGGCAGCGGCTCACCCCACAGGCTGCGCGCCAGCACGGCAAAGATCACGTCCAGGGCCGGGCGCAAATCGTCATCCTGCAAGGTGGCGATGGTGTCGTAATAGGTGCGCAGATCGCTTTCGCCCGTGGAAAACCCCTTGGGGCTCTGCCCCAGCAGGCGCACCAGCGGAATGCCCGTGGCCCCGGCAATCTGTTCAGCAAAAGCCAGCATGGCGTCGTAAATGCCCGCGAACGTAAAACCGGCCGTTGTGAAAGAATCGTTTCTGTCCAGCAGGGTGATGCCTTCATTGCTTTGCATCCGCCGGATCATTTCAAACTGCCGCATAAGCGCCTGTTCGGCCTTGCCGCCCTGCGCCAGTATGGCCCGCAGGCCTTCCACGCTGATAACGCGCAGGAAAGATTTATAGAGCAGATTGGCGCTGCCCTGGGTGGCGCTGTCATAGGCCAGCATGCGGTCATAGGCCTGTTCCACCACGCTGGCCCCCCAGTAGTTTTCCGACAGGCGCTGCTGGTACGGCAGCTCCACGCCGACGAACCGCAAGGCCCGGCTGTGATGCACCAGCTGCCCCGAGAGGCCGCCCCGGCTGTTGATGGTGTAGTAGGCGGGATAACCCAGCATCGGGCCGATATCCTCAATCATTTCCGTGCCGGGCGTCACCTGCCAGCGGTCCAGCACATACAGCCCCCTGAAACTCCCCCGGGCGATGCCGTCCACGTCCAGAGGCTCGGCCAGATCGTCACCGTCGATCAGCAGCACGGCCAGCGCCCCGCCATACAGCCGTGCCCACTTGACGGCATCGGACAGGCGGCCGGGACAGCCCGTGCGCCGGTGCTCGCGCAGCAGCTCATCCGCCTTTCCGGCATCCTCCGCGCCCCATTGAGCGCGGATGTCTATGCCGCCGCGCACCATGTCTTCGGCCACCACGTTGACCATGCGGCCCACCAGCCAGCTTGTGCGGTACATATCCTCAAGCTGCCGCTGGTCGCGCGAAAGGTATTGCCCCTGCACATAGGCGCTTTGGGCCAGCATATTCTCCTGAACAAGCCCGAGCCGGGCGGAAAAATTCTGGAAACCATCCTTCCAGGACGCGCGCCCCCGCGCGTCCTGGAAGGGATGCGCCGTCGCTTGCCGCAAACGTGGTTGCGGCTTCGCTCCCGCGGCGCGGCCCGTCGCCATCCTGGCGGCGGCAATGGCCGTAGCGTGTCTACCCATCGGCTAATTTCTCCCATAGACTGAGGCCGTGGCTTTTGAGATAGCGCAGGGCCTGGGTTGTGGCGTCCACCTGGACTTTCCGGAATCGCCGCGCCGCAAGCGTGGTTGCGGCTTGCTCCGCTTCGCACTTCGCCGGTGCGGCGAAGGCGATCAGGCGAACGCTCTCAATCATCGGCCAACCTCTCCCAGATACTGAGGCCGTGGCTTTTGAGATAGCGCAGGGCCTGGGTTGTGGCGTCCACCTGATCGTCATGCGCCCCGGCCGGAAAAGCCGTCAGCTCTTCCTTGTAGTCCGCGAGCCAGGGCGCGCGCTCGGGCAGGCAGACGTTGCCCGCGCTGAACAGGGCCGTGACCGCATAGGCGCGGGCGGTCTTGGAGCCGTCCGGCTCCACCGGCACCAGGCCGGGCACATCATCGCGCAGGGCATCCATGACCGCCGGGCCGTTGGCCTTGTCTTCGATCAGCACCGCCGCGGTTTCCGGGTGCCGGGCGCACATGGACAACACGGCGGCCTTGCTGGCTGTAAAACCCATACGGGCGCGCGTCTGCTCCAGCAAATAGTAATTGACGCCCGCTCGACCCCAGAGCTGGCCCACCACAAAGTCGCTGCCGTCCGTGTCCTTGAAAGTCATGTCCCAGGACTGGATGACCTCGTCAAAGCGCTCCGGCAGCATGGCGGGCGTCCAGGTCTTGAACCATGCCTCGTCAAAGATGTTGCCGCCGTCGGCCACCGGGCTTTGCTGGTACAGGGCGCTCCACTGGGTGGGCGAGAGTGTCTCCTTGGTTTCCAGCAGCTTTTCCAGGGGATGCAGTTCGGGTACCAGAGCCCGGCCCAGATCATCAACGGCCGGAAATTTGAGATGCAGCGCGCGGGAATTCTTTTTGGTCACCACGCCGACCAGATCATCTGTGGCCCAGCTGGTGGCCATGATGATATGCCCGCTCCGTTTGGACAGACGCGTCAGGAAAACCGTATTGTACCAGCCCTCAATGCCGCGCTTGACCGCGGATGAACGGGCTTCTTCCTCGTTCTTGATAGGGTCGTCGATAATGCCGATATCCACGCTCTTGCCGGTCAGCGGTCCACCCACGCCCGCGCAGATATAGTAGCCGCGCCGCCCCACGATATCGAAGCGGTCGGAATTGCGCAGGGCAAGTCCCTCCATCGTCACGACGCGCTTGGGATTCAGGGAGGATTCCGGAAACAGCGTCGCGTACTCCTCGCCCAGCATAATGCGTTGCACGTCCCGGTTCATGTCCCGTGCCAGGTCTGCGGCATAGGAGCAGGCGGCGATGCGCAGGTCGGGATTGCGCCCCAAGGCGAAGGGCGGAAACATGCGGGACACCAGCTGGCTTTTGCCGTGCTGGGGCGGGGCCTGAAAAAGATTCACGGGGCGACGGCCCGAGAGCACGCCCTCCAGAAAGATATCCAGCGCCGCGCAGACGGCGCGTGAAAAGTCACTGTGAATATAGTCCGGCATGATGTAGGACACGAAATCCGCCATGTGCCGCCGGGCCTGCTCCGCCCGCAGTACGCGGCGTTGCTGCTCCCGTTTCAGGCGGGCCGCCAGATCATCGACCGGCTGTTTACGCATGAGGGCCGTCCGCCGTCAGCTCGGCCAGCTTTTGGGCCAGCTCCTCGTCGGAAAGTTCCTTCAGTTCCGCCGCGCTGCCCAGTTCCCTGATCCGCGTCCGGATCTGTTCCTGCATTTCCAGCCGGGCGGACGCGCGGATTTTCGCGGAAAAATCCTGCTCAAGCCGCATTGCCTGGGAAAGATCGCGCAGGGAGCGGGCCGTCTTCTGGACCTCGCCCAAGTCCACCTTGGCACCGGGGTTAACCGTCTGCATCACCACAAAACGGTTGATCAGGCCGCGCAGCATCTCAATGAGCTGGCGGCCCTGGTCGCCTTCCACACTTTCCGGACCGAGTTCCTGGGCCAGCATCCGGGCCATTTCGCGGTTCTCGCGCATGGCCCGCGCCACTTCCTTGAAATTGTTGGAGTAGCGCCAGATGGCCGCCCTGGACGGCGCTTCGCCGTCGCCACAATGGGAGGATATGAAGGCATGCAGCTCGTCCAAGGTCATGCGCCCGTCCATGAGCGCCTGATCCAGCTTTTTGCGTGTATCCGGCGGCAGGCGCAGCACCGTGCTTTTGCGGCCCATAGCGAGCTACTCCCCGCGCCGGGGCCGCTTGACGCCCGGAGCCGTGGCCAGCCCCCTGGCGGTTTCCTCACCCCTGGCCGTCAGCCGCAACAGCGGCACATCGCCCATGTATTCGATTTTGAGCAGGCCCAGCCTTTCAAGGTACGCCGCGTCCTCCAGCACCCGCGCGCGGGACACCCGGTGGGCCATCATGGCCAGAGCGTCCTGCATGAGGCTGACGCTCATCAGGCCGTCGTCTTCCTCGTCCAGGAAACGCAGAATAACCAGGCGGCGGTCCTCGGCGGCCTTTCTCTGGAATTCCTCGTTGTGGCTCATCAATTTTTCTCCATGTGATATTCTGTAAACATATCCACAGCCCGCTCCAGCCGGGCCGTGGCGTGGGAAAGGCCCTCCACCTGCGCCCGGATGCCCTTGAGATCGCCCTCCATTTCCTTGAGGGAGATGGCAAGGCCCCGCACCTCATCGGACGTGGGCAGAGCGTCCAGTTTGAAGTCGATCTGCTGCAAGGCTGTTGTCCGGCTGTACTGGCGGTCTTCAATGGCGTCCAGGCGGGCGCTGACGGCGGCCTGGCGTGTCTCGAAGTCCGACCTGGTCACAAAAACGCGCTTCAGGCTCCACCAGCCCCAAAGCACAAGACCGGTGGTGATAGCCTGCAAAATGCCGGGCAGATGATCCCAGACCAGCGCGGAAACAGATTCCGTCATGGCCTGGACTCCGGAGCCGGTTGCGCTTCATAACAATCCAGCGCGTCTTCCAGCCCGGCCAGATAGGCCCGCAGGCGCGTGTCACGCAGTTTGAGGCGGGCGTACCCCTCACGCGACTCCAGAAACTCCAGGCCGGAGAGCCTGGGCAAATCAGGCTTGGCGGGCCGGGCGCAGCGCGCGGGCCGGATCATGACCGGGACAGGTTCCGGCGTGGGCTCGGCTCGCCCGGCGCAGCCGACCAGAGCCGTTGCCACGCAGAAGGCTATGGCTATGGACAGCAGCACCCTATAGAGGCCGGTCAAGATCAGTAAGCAAAGCGCGGCGCGTCGCATCGTCCGGCACTCCTGTTTTTTCCGCGTCGCTGAGGTCACGGGTTCGCATTTCGGTCAGGATGGCCTGCCATTGGTCCGCGTCAGCCTGGGCCGCGCTTTCCCGGTCAAGGCAGGCCTGGGCCTGTCCGGCCAAGGCCGTCTGCCCGGCGCGGGCCTGGTCCGCCGTCAGTTTCCAGGCGGCGGCCTCCTTGCGGGCGGCGGCCAGATCCTTTTCCAGCAGAGCAATGCTGGATTTGGCCCGCTGGAGGCGCATGTGTTGCACGGCGAAAGCGCCGCCGATGACCAGTACGCCGATCAGCACCAGGACAAATACCCTCATCGCAACCCCTCCCCCTCGGAAGGATCATAGGAGGCCAGACCGCCGCGCCCCAGCTCAAAGCGCAGTTGCGCGGCCTTGGCTCCCTGGGAGCCCGCCACCAGCGTCACCATTTCCCAGCTGATGGGCACAAAGCGGCCCTCGATGAAGCAGAAGGCCACCCACATGCCCAGCACCACCACGCAGACCAGCAGGGTGGTAATCCGCATGCAGGACCAGCCCCCGTCCTGGCATTGCAGGGCGTCAGCCAGGGCCGCGCGGGCGCTCATAAATATGCCCCGGTGCGCATCTGGCGGGCCAGCTCATCGGCGCGTCGGCCGACCTGGTTGGCCCACAGGGAATTGAGCATGCCGTCGGCCACGCGGGCATAGGAGGCGTGATCCTCGCGGCAGCCGTTTGCCGCGTCAGCGGCATTACGGATGGCGACAGCATCGCTAATGGCCGCGCGCAGCATGGCCAGGGTGTTCTTGAAGCGGAGCAAACCGTCCACGCCCATGTTGAAGGCCATGTTCAGCAGGACCTCGGCGCGGGGGACTTCCCCGATCTCGGCCAGGCGCACGAATTCCGGGCAGCGGGCCGCCAGCTGCCGCTTGCAGGCGTTCACTTCCTCATGCAGGGCGGTCGCGGCCTCTTCTTCGTTCCAGCGCATGCCGCGCGCCCGCAGGGCGTTGCGCAAGAGCAGGCCCTTCAGGCGGCCGGAACGGGCGGCACATTCCAGATCGGGATACGGGATGTATTGCGGATGGGCCTGAAGGTTGGTGCCGTAGCCGATGGTGCAGGCCCTGGCCGTACAGAGATAAGGCACGGCTCGGAAGCCTTCCTGGCGCTTGAGCTGGGCAATCAGGGGCGTTGTGGGGATGCTGAAAAGAGCGGACATGAAAAACCCTCCTGCGGCTGGTATGCCGTGGGAGGGTCTGAAGAAATACCCTGAACAATTTCAGGGGAAAGTTTTTTAGAAAAGAGAAAGCTGTCGCGCCCTGGGCCTGGCTGTGGCGGCAAGATGCCGCACATAACGTTCCGTCAGGCCCAGTTGCAGGGCAATATCCCCCGGCGAACAGCCCATGTCAAGTAAGGCAAGCGCGTCCGTCTTTTTGGGGGCTTCCCTGCGTCCGTTGGGCACGGTGATGCTTGTGCCGCCGTAGGCCGCGCACAGGGAACGCAGGGCGGGCAGGCCGATGATGGGGGCTAATTCGGCTTCCGGAGCGGCGCGCACGGGAATGTAGAGTGAGACGCCGCCGCGCAGGCGCGTCAGCACGGAGGCCGCGTCAAAGCCGACAATATCGGCCAACTCCCCGTAGCTGATCCAGGTGGTGGACATCAGTAGGCCCTCCGTCCGTTTCTCCGGGCGTCGCGGGTCAGGGCGGCAATGACCCCGCGCAACTGCTCGGGCGTGGCGTGCTCAAAGCAGCGCGTGACGCCGCCGGACTGGCGTTTGAGGATGGCCACGGCATAGCCCCAGGGCACGTCCGTGCCCTCCGCGCGGCCCTTTTCGGTAAGCTGCGCCTCAATCTTTTTCATCAGGGGTTCCCGGCCCAGATTATCGTTATCATTGGTCAAGGTAGCCGGGGTCTCTCTTTTCCGGCTGACGCCCCGCCGGGCGTGGCCTTTGGAGGGTTTGAAGCCGTAGCCGACCAGGACCAGCACCAGGCGCTTGAGATCGGTCAGCCCCAGGTCGGCGGCGCTGGCCGCGCCGAAATGGCCGTCCAGCAGGGCGCGGTATTCCTCTTCCGTCAGGCCGAGCTGCTTCTTGGCCACATGGATTTTCGCCAGCAGGACTTTCCGCTGTTCGGCAGCCTCCGTGCCGCGTTTTCTTCCGGCCGGAGCGGGCTTGCGGCAGCCGTCAGCGGGCCGGGCCTGCTTGTCTGAGCCGTTCACGGCGAAAGCCGTGTTACGGAACAGGACAGCATCAATGGCCAGAGGCGGGTCAGGCTTCTGTTCCGGGGCAGGGCGCTCCAGATCTCTGCCGGTTGCGAAATTGATAACGCGGGCGGCCATCAGCGCCCCCGGGACCGGCGCACGCGGCCCGGCTGGGCGGCGGGCGGCAGCAGGCGCACATCCGCGCAGTTGGCGAAGAAGCGGCGCCCCTGCGCGCTGACCAAGACATACCACTGGCCGTCATCGGCCCGGATGGGCATTGAGTACGTCCAGCCCTCGGCCGTTTCGTAAACATCCTCTCCCCGCCGGATGTTTACGCATATGCGCGCATCGCAGGGCAGGTCCGGCGAGGGTGCGTCCAGCAGCGGCACGCCGCACAGGGCGTCGGCCAGCAGAGCGGACAGGGCCGCCCGGTCCACAAAGAGGGGATTGCCGTCATAGCCGTTGCGCCAGATCCGGTTGACGCGCACCCGGTACGCGCCTTCCGGTCCGCCGTAGATGGCGGCCGGGGAAAGCTGCACGCGCACGGCGCGGCCATGAATTTTCAATAGGCAGGAGGCGGTGATTTTGCGCTTGTCCATAGCTAACTCCCTATGGCGCTTATTGACTTTTGTGTGGACGTATTGAAAATTATATATAAATAGGGAGGGAGGGCATGGTCACGCGTCTTAAACGGATTATGGCCTGGATATTTATAGTACTTGGAGTATTGCTGGGGCTGATAAGTATCTTCCCGGCGGCAGGAACGCAGACAGGGGAAGGCGCTAAAGCTGTTCTGATCATCGGCATTCTGATGGTGGTGGCGGGTATTGCACTGTTGTGCGGGAAGGGAAAAAATGAATACTTCCCGGTAGCTGGGGTGAAAAAAGGTAAGCCCGCGCCATATTCCACGAAGAATTGTCCAGAATGTGATGCACGTTTGCCGTTGAAAGTTAATGTCTGCCCTGAATGCGGACAGAAACAGAAAGATAATAATTCCACCTGTTCCGGGGGTGTGAGCACCGCAGCCGAAGCCCGTTCTGTTTTTGCCCAAGAAAAGCGCAACGCCAAAAGCGTCGACAGCCCCGGCTACATTTGGCGGTCTATCGTTGATGGCACGGTATGCGAACGCTGCGCCAACAATAATGGGCATCGCTTTTCTTGGGACGAAGAGCCGCCAGGCGGCCATGCCGGGGCCAAAGCCCGTTGCCGTTGCTACCCGGAAACCATCATCCCTAAATAGTTTTTTTGCGCCCCGCCCTGTGCGGGGCTTTTTTTCATTGGCGACGTTTAGTTTGAAAATTTTTCTTGACGAAACATAAAAACATGTTTTTATGTTTTCCGAAGGAGGTGTGATGCAGAGAAAAAATGTGGCGTTCCCTGTCACAGAGGAAGAGCATGCGAAAATCAAGCAGCTGGCCGCGAAACAGCGCCGAACCATCAAGCAACTAATTCTTGATGCGCTTGATAAATTGTATCCGAACTGGAACAGGGAAGAAAAAGAAAACGGCTCCAAGTAGTACTGCGAATACCACTTGAAGCCTAACCGAAACACTACATCGGAGGTAGTGAAATGGCTGTAAACACAGTATCTGATCTTACGGTCTTTGACAAGGGAAAAGAGCTTAATTTCATTGAAGAAAACGGCGAAATCCTGTTCACCGCCGAAGAGGTGGGCAGGCATCTGGGCTATGGCAATCCTGCCGATTCCATCAATCTGCTTTTCCGTAAGAATCAAAGTGAATTGAAGCATTACGCAGTTGCGATCAAAACAATCGCAACTGACGGTAAGTCCTATGAAACACGCGCCTTTTCCGAAGAAGGCGTCTATATCCTCTCCATGCTGGCCCGCACCAATGAGGCCAAGAAATTCCGCGCCCGCGTGGCCCTGCTGCTGCGCCGTCTGCGGCGTGAACGGGCCGCGCAGGCTCTGGAACTGGCCCGACAGGCGGGCTATGCCCAAGGCCGGGACGAGGCCCTGGCCCTGCCCGCCGCCAAGCTGGAGCGGCAGGCGGCTTACCTCTCCGGCATGAAGGAGGGCAAGCGGCTGGCCGAACGGCGCGACGGCCTGCGCCTCGTCACCCGCGCCAAGGGGTATCTTGAAAAAGGCCTGACCAAGGCCGACGCGGCCCGCTGCCTGGGCATCAGCCGTCAGTACCTGCGCAAGCTCCTGCTCCGCGCCACGGCCCTGGGGGTGTAGCATGCGGTTCAGAGATAAAAACGACCACCCAGGAGATCGGATATCTGACGTCAGAAACACACTGATGTTTTTGTGCGATCTTCTTAACGCGCTGCCGCGCGACGAAACGCTGGAGCTTCCGCTTGACAGCCGTGAAGGCTTGGGAGCGATATTGTTCGCCTGCGCGGTGACATTGGATGACATAGAATAATCCTTCATCTAGGGGGCTTCGGCCCCCCTTTTTTATTGGCTGCTCGTCGCGGTAGCCGTTGGGCGGCAAAGCCCCCTTACGGATACCGACAGCAGAGATAGGCCGGAACCGCCACGCTCCGGCGACGCCCCTATTCCACGGGCGGACGGTTTCGCATTATGCCTCCTCCGGCAGTTTTTCCTTTGCGGTATCGATGAAAAACGCATCACGCTGCTGGCGCTTCACACCCACCAAGGCAAGACGCTCGTCCGGCCAGCCCAGCAGCACGTCCCTGGCCAGCTCCTCCTTGAGACGGATGCCGTCGGTCAGCCCCAGCTCGCGCAGTTTGTCCAGGCTCATGGCCTCAGTGACGCCGCGCTCCAGCACAATGGAGGGCGTGGAGAGCCGAAAGCCGATCTTGCCATAGCCCAGATCCAGGGTCCGGGCCTCACGGAAGAGCGTGCCCTTGTTCAGCTTGGCGAACACGCCCACGGCGTCGGCCAGCTCCTTGCGGCGCATCCGCAAGCCCTCCGCCCGCGCTTTGGCCGCAGCCTTTGCCGCGTCGATTTCCGCCTGCATGTCGGCCTCAATGGCCTGCACCTTGCGGTCCAGGGCGGCGATCTCGCCCACGGCCGCCGTGGCCTCCTCCAGACTGGCCACAATCAGGGGATCAGGTTTATGCCGCGCCATTACGCGCACCCGCCAGAGGCCTGCTCCGCGCTCAGCGGCGGGCGGTCCATCAGCCGGACCGCGCTGTCCGGGATCAGCCGTTTTTCCAGCTCCCTGGCTTGATCCGCCGCGGCGTCCAGATTCCGGCGACACCGGCGCACCAGGTCCGCGTTGTCCGGGTCCAGTCTGCCCATCACCTCGCCGAGAGCCGAGCGGATGCTTTGCAATTCCTCATGCAGCATGGTTTTTCTCCTTTGACAGATAGTGGCGGCAGCCGTTGCGGCAGGCCCGGTAAACAGCCACGGCCAGAGGGTTCACGGATGTAAACGGTTTCCGCTGTTCCTCGCGGCACTGCGCCGCGCTGATCAGCCCCAGGGCCGGACATTCCAGAATTTCGGCCATGAGCATGGCGCGCGTGCGCTGCTCCACAAAGCCGTAACTGGAATGGTGTTTATGATTGATGGCAAGACTCAGCAGGGCCGGGCTTGTCCTGAGCTTGGCCGCCGTTCCGCGCACGCCGTGCGCGTCGCAGGTTTCGGCCAGGCGCAGCACCCATTCGGGCAAATCCGCGCCCCAGGCCGCGCGGGCCTTGTCCACATTGCCTTGCCTCAGCATGACGCGCCTTCCGCGTCGTCCAGGGCGCTCTGGATGTCCTGCCCGACCACGATTTCGCCGGTATTGGCGTCAAAGAGTTGTTTGACGCTCAGGATCTGCGGGGCTTTGGCCCCGGTGTCGCGGATGAAGCGATAACGGGCCACATCGCCTTTTTCGCGGGGCAGAGGCGTGAGATAGCCGCCGCGCGCAAGCCACTGGCAGTATCTGAGCGCCGCGCCGGGCGCTATGGGCGCTTCCGGCAGGGCCGCATGCACCACCAGATCCCGCACGCTGAACACGCGCAGAATTTTCATGGACTTCCACATGCGGCTCTGCGCGCTTTCCCGCGGTATGCTACCGTCCCGGCGCACACGGGGCGCGTCCACGCCCAGATCGCGCTGCAGGCGGTATACCGTGAAGCAACCGGGCGAGGCGGGAGGCTTCGCGAAAAGGATGTCCGCACGGACCAGTCCCAGAAGATAATCCCTGATGTTGTAGGCATGGCGGTCCACTCCGGCGGCGCGTGCCAGTTCCGGCACAGTGAAGTGTTTCAGCTCGCGCATGGCCGCCCAGAGTTTTTCCCTGGTGGTCAGCCTGCCCGCAGGGACAAGACGGGCTTTCCGTCGGGCGCTCATCAGCGTGTCCTCACCGGGGCATCGCCCGTGTACAGGTCACGCTTGCCCCAGGCGGCCAGGCCGATTTCCTTGCGGCCCAGTTCCAGACCGGCCTGCTGCGCCCGCTCCAGATTGACGCAGATGCGCCGGGCCACGCCCTTGCTGCCCCCGTGGATATGTGCCAGCAGATCGTCCGCCACGGCCACGCGGTCGCAATAGAGGTCGCGCAGGGCGCGGGCGTCATCCATGTCAGCGTATTGCGCGGGCACCCATTCCAGTACTCGATTGTGGATGCGCTCCCAGCGGGACAGACTGGCGGGCAGATGTTCCTCGCCGATCAGCAGGATGGCCGCGCCGCTGGCCTCGTAAATATCCCGCACAATCTCAATGCTGCCCTTGGCCACCAGGTGATCGCATTCATCCACGATCAGCGGGCGGCGGCTGGCGGCGAGCTGCCCGGCAACCTGTTCTTCCATCTCGTAGATGGTTTTGGCGGGTACAATGCCCATGACCTTGAGAATGGACTGATACACGGCCTTGCGCGTCCATGAGGACTTGGCCTGCACGTAGTAGGCTTGCAGCTGCACGGTGGCGACGGTGGCCGCCGTGCTTTTGCCCAGGCCGGAAGGCCCGTACAGCACCACAATGCCGGGCAGATGCGCCGGGCGTTTCATGGCCCCGCTCAGCGCGCCCAGGGTCAGCCCCACGTTGGCCAGCGGCGCTTTGCCGGACAGATTGACATTCGTGGGTGTTGCAACCATTATAAAAACCTCCTTTGTACAGGGCGTGTCCGATGACGTGTGCGGGCGCGTCCTGTTTTATTATTCGTTGACGGCCTGGCGCAGAGGCTCCAGCATGGCGAAGCCCTTGCAGATGTTGCTGCCTGAAAAAATTTCCATCCATTCCCGCTGCCTGGGCGGGAGCTCCTCACCACGTTGCGCCCTTTCCCGCAGCTCGCAATAAAGTTCGTATTTCTTCTGTCGAGTGGCGGGCAGCCAGTCCGTAATTCTGTCTTCCTGGGCTATCGCCTCCTGCGCCAGGGCGCGCGCGGCATCGGCCGTGGCCCCGCCATGCACGGGCGCGACCCTGTTCACAATACTTGCGGCTTCGGCCGCCGAGGCGAGCGCCGGGCTCTCATGCGCCACAACCTCATGCCCGGCGGGCTCCGTATTGGCCTCAATGACTGCCGCGCGATCCCGGAACATATCCATAATGTCCTGATGCGCGTTTTTGGCGTTTGCGGCTTCGGCGGCCTTGTCCAGCCTGCGCTTTTCACCGAGCACATAGGCCCGCTGGCTGCGCCGCATGTCTCTGGCGAGCCCGGCACGCTCCTCGGCGGCCAGGCCGGTGATTTCCACGGCCTGACAAGCAAACTGAAGCACGTCGTTTTCGTCCTCTCTGAATATCCAGGCGCGCGTCCGGTCAGCGGGGTCAACGCGCACCTGTGCGCGCTGCCCGATATACGGGCCGAGGGCCGCGTGGGCGTAGCGCATGCGGTCCATACGGACGCCCTCCTTGGTAATCTTCCGCCAGCCGCAGTCCATGAGCAGCACGTCCAGAGCGCGCTCCTGCTCCGGCGTGATGCGCCGCACTTCGCCGTCCCACGCCTGGCGGACCTCCCAGGGGGTCATGCCCTTGAGCTTGCCCTTGAGGCCGCCGTGCGGCTTGTGGCGGTACACGTTGTCCGTCCACTCGTCGCAGAACTTTTGCAGATCTTCAGGACTGGCGGCCATGCTCAGTTCCTGCGGCTTGTTGCGGTTCATCAGGCGCTTGGCGAATGTTTCGCGCTCGCGGATTTCCTGGCGCGTCGCCACATTGTGGCCCAGGTAACAGGGGTAGATCGGCAGAAGGTGATGGGAAAAGGTGTGGAAGACGCGCTCAATGGCGGGTTTAAGCTCCGGCCTGAAAGGCGGCAGAATGGTGGGCATGATGCCCAAGCCAACGAAGACGCCCTGTATGTACGCGCCCACAAATTCCTTGCCGTTGTCTGTCACGGCCTCATCCGGCACACCCCAGTCCAGCAGGCAGCGCCGCGTCAGGTTCGCCACCGTCCGCCCCGTGCTGCGCTCGGCCACTTCCAGCTTGAGCTCGCGGCTGTAAACATTGATGATGCCCACAATGGTGTAGCGTTTGCCGTCGTTGAGCATCAGGTCCGCCGGAGTGCCGTCGTATTCCCAGCGTTGGTTATATTTTGTTATCAGCTCATAAGCGTCGCCCGCGGCCGACTGGAGTCTGCCGCGCCAGCGGTCTGGAGCCGTGATGAAAATCGCTACTGACTCGTTCTGTCGTTTCCATTCAGCCAGCCAGGCCTGGACCCGGCGCAGGGAGGGAATTTCGATCTGCGCGCCCTTGTGCGCCAGGGCCTGCATCTGTTCATGAATGACCCGCGCGCTGGCGTGCGGATTCCTTGCGAACATGCCCAGGATGATGTTTTCCACCATCTCCTGGCTGTCGATCACGCCCTTGCCCTTGCGGTGCCGCCCGTAATTTCCGGCCAGAGAGGCCGCGCCTTCCTTCCGCGCCCGTGAGTCCCAGCGCATCAGCGAGCTGCGGCAAACCTCCGGCAATGCCTCGCGCACCCAGGGCTCCACGCTGATTTCCCCGGCATTGTAGCGTTGCGCAAAGGCGTCCAGCGCCCGGGTATAGGCAAGGCGGGCGTTTACCGTAAACATCCGCGCCGCCAGCACCACCGCCGCGCGGGCCTCGGCGCGCTTTTTGGCCGCTCCGGCAAGAGAGAGTAAAGAGGGGGCCGCCCCTGCACCGCCTTTTTGGGCGTCAGGCGCTCCAGGGCGCTCGGCGGCTCGTGGCGATGCGGGGGTGGCTAAGCCGGAGGCCGTGGAGAGGCGGCACGGTTCCGGCTGATGTCGAGATGTGCAGACGTGCGCCGCCAGGGCCAGGCGCGTCGCCTCCGGCATGGAGGACACCAGCCACTCATGCCCGCCGCCGCGTCCCGCGCGCGGGCGCGACTGCCAGTCTTCGCGGTGGGCTTGGATTTGCACAGCCCTCTCAGTCATGCCACGTATTTCAGCAATTTCTCTGGCGGTATAAGCATTCTTCATGCCTTCATCTCCAAATTTTCCCCGGCTTCATGTGCCGCGCCGGGGTGCGTCCCGCCCGAGGTGTGAAGGGCGGAATTCGCTGTTGCTCTGCGCCCGACTAAGTGGCTGCGTCGGGGTCTACACGGGCGCGGTAGCCGTTGCCGCGCAGCGGCTTGCTTGAGCCGTTCACGGTGAAGCCGTGTTACGGATCAAGACAGCATCGCTACGGATAGCGACAGCCTGCTGCGGTAGCCATGCGGGATTGGCCCGCTTTAATGTTTCCGGCCCCTCTGGTAGGGTTGTGGGAGCCTTCGTACACACTCCGTCCCGGAGCCGCTCCGGGAAAGCCAAGGGAGCCGGAAATATGAGCATTGATATGGTGCTGACTGTAAAAATACTTGAGTATCTTTCCTCCATGTCGCCTTGTACGCTTTCTTCGAGCGATTTTTCGGCTCTACAAAAACTGGCTGATGGTGATGAACTGAAATTGGCCCGTCATCTTCGCTACCTTGAGGGCCACGGCTTTATTGAAAAAGGGAGTGTTGTCTTTTCCGCGAGTTTTCCCATGATTAACGTGGCAAGCCTTTGTATTACCCAGTCCGGCGAAGATTATTTGATGTCAGAAGGTGGATTGACCGCATATAAAAATACCATCACGGTACGTTTTCATGCTGAGGCCATAGCGCTCATTGAGAGGGCAATCCTCAACTCTGATCTAGCCCCTCAAGAAAAGACATCGTATTTATCACGCATTCGAGAGCTTCCTTTTTCCGCCACAGAACATTTGCTGAAACGATTACTGGACTTGGGGCTGAGGCATGTGCCGGACGTAGTTCAACTGGTACAAAAGTTTCTTCTATAGTGTTGCGGGGCTTGGACGCCCGCTCTGCGAACTCGACCCTTTGCTCTTCCGTCAGCCCTTTTATGGGGATCAGTTCTTCCTCATGGGGCAGCCGGCTCCTATTGGTGAAGCGACACCAACCGAGCCCCTCTCCGAGCTGTATCCAAAAGTCGGGACGGTCATGGTTCAGGTAGATGATCATCCCCCTTTCTTTGATGATGGCCGCACGAATAGACACTTCTTCAACCTTCATGCTACGCCGCCTCCTTCCCGGCCATCCGCCGGGGGTCGAAAAGATACTTCTCCGGCACGCCCATATCCCGCAGGGCGTCCAGAATGCGCGGGCTGTGGCTCTTTCCCGTAATCGTCCGGCTCATGGCCGCGGTGGATATGCCCAGCTCCCGCGCCAATCCTGCGGAACTGGTCCCGCGCCGGGCCAGGGCCTCATGGATGCGCCAGCTGTAAAAGCAGCGGCGCTCGCCGCATGTGGCGCGGGTAATGGTGCTTCCGGCAACGTTATTCATTACAGACTGGCCTCCAATGCCTTCTTGCGCTTGCGCGCGGCTCGCATCTCCGCGTCCAGCTTGCCCAGATCCCTGAAACGCCGATCTTCCTCGGTCATCAGATCCAGCCCCACGCTTCTGAGCATGGCCCTCAACGGGGCCGGGTCCTCCGTGGCCAGATAAAAGGCCAGTACGGCCAGGATGGACGGAGGGTGGCTTTCATCCGAGGGCGACAACCACTTGTCCAGGGTGTCTTTGCTGATGGACCGGACATTGCCCGCCGTCAGCCGTATCCCGCTGGCTCCGGCCACCGCGTTGAGCCTGTCGGGCAGCGCCTTCCGGCAGCCGTCTCCCTCCGGCGCGCCCGCCACCGCGCGCATGGCCGCCTTGATGGCGGGCATGGCGCCGGCAAGCGGGGCGCAGTGATCAAAGAGGGAGGCTTGACGCATAAGGTTTCCTTTGCCGTGTCCAAATCTGACGTAGGCGTGGACGTTGACCTTGGTGCGGGGCGGCTGGTAGGATTAACTTGCTGAGTGAATTACTAACCGCCCGCAAGAGTGTTTTACGTTTTTAAATGAAAAATTTCAACCGAAAATTTATTTCGGGGTTAAATATTTTCATTTTTAATGTAATTCATTTTATTTATTAGTTTTATTTGCGTCGGGCGTTTCGGAGTTTATTTCGGAGTTCGACGTGGAAAGATCGAAACCGTTTGATGTTATCTACGAGAGGTTGCTCGAAGCATCAGGCGCAAAGACTGATTCAGAGCTTGCGCGCGTCTTGGGGATCAGCCCGCAGTCAGTAAATGGAGCTAGGGAGAGGGGCAACGTGCCACCGGCCTGGATTCAATCTTACGCTGAAATCTCAGGTGTAAGTAGCGACTGGCTGTTTTTTGGGCGCGGCCCCATGCGCCCCAGCGAACCCGTTGCTCAGTCAATACCCTCTGTCCATCCGGCGGTTCCGCCTGCCCCGGAACCCGTGCCACAGGTGGCTTGCCCACGTTGCGCCAAGCTGGAGGCCGAATTGGATATTGAGCGCCAGGAACGGCGCGATCTTGCTGCGGAAAACCGCCAGCTCTGGAAAAAAAACGCAGAACTGCGCGAGCGCCTGGCCCGTTATGAAGAACGCGCCATTAAACCGGACATGGAAGAACCTGATCCGGGTGATCGCCCTCTTGCTTGAACGCAAAAAATAAGCCCCGCCCGTGCCACTTCTGACACAAAGCGGGGCTTTCCCCGTGTTTCAAACTAAACGGCGCAACGCCCGTTTTGATTCAAACTAAGCGTCGCGCGGCACTTTCTCGCCTCTGAGCATTTTTCAGGCTATTGACATCCACAAACCCGCGCCCATCAAGCCTTCCCGTTTCCCTATCTTTCCCTATCTTTCACAAAATTTCGGTATTCCCGTGTTTCAGACTATCTGTCGCCGCACACGCGGACAGGATATTTTTTGTAGACATCCGCGTTTTTCGCGGGGAATCCGCAGGCCCCGCTTCAGCCCTGAAAGAAAGGCGGTCAGCTTACAGAGCTGACCGCCTTGAATTTTGGTGCGCCCGGCGAGATTCGAACTCACGGCCTTTGGCTCCGGAGGCCAACGCTCTATCCAACTGAGCTACGAGCGCACAGGATATTCTTGATATGCTTTGTATCCGGCTCTGTCAAGGCATGCCCGCCGGTCAGGCAGGGCAGACGCATCTAAAAAGCCTTTATTCCCCGATAGATCGGGGAACGAACAAAAAGAGGCGAAGCTACCTTTACTCCGCCGGAGCGAAGCGCAGGCGGATGGCTGGTGCCGGGGGAATCCTAAAAAATAAGATTTTTGCGTGCCGGCAAGGAAAATGGCGCTTTTTGCGCGGAAACCGACCGGAAGGCGGCCCAAAGGGCCGTGCCCGTTGGCGAGCTGGGCGAGCCTTACGGGCATCGAGAGCAGAGCGTACTCAAGTACATGAGCAGCAAAAAGCGCCAGATGACGCAGCCAGCACACAAAAGGCTGGTTTTGACGGATCATCACGGCAAATAAAAGGCCTGCAAAGCCTGGAATTAGATGCGTCTGCCCTGGCCGGTCAGGGCAGCCCACGCCGGACATCGCGGGCCGCATTTGCCAGCCCGCCGCTTTTATGGGAAAAAACGGATTAGAGTAATTCACGGTTGAAAAGAGTGAATTGCTCCGGCGGCCGCGTGAGTGGACTCCGCGTCCGTTAGCCCAAAAGCGTTTACGGGCATCGACAGCCGCGCTAAACCGCGTTTTAGCATTGCTGTCGGTATCCCTACGGCTCCAAGGCCCGCCAACGGCTGCCGCTTCCGCGGCACGCGGGCGGCGTAGAGTTTGCGCTGTAATGAACGGCAAGGAGAACAAAAGCATGCGCGACATTCTGGTGGGCGTCAGCGGGGCCAGCGGCATGCCTCTGGCTTTGTGCGTGTTGCGCGCTCTGGCCGCCATGCCCGGCGTGCGGACCCATTGCGTTGTCTCAGAGGGCGCGCATGCGGTTCTGCGGGCCGAGTGCGGGGCAGGGCCGGAACTGCTGACCGCCTGTGCCGACTATGTTTATGAGCCGGACAATCTGGCCGCCGGTCCGGCCAGCGGTTCCTGGTGGCACGGCGCGGAACCCGCCGCCATGCTCGTCGTGCCCTGTTCCATGGGCACGCTGGGCGCGCTGGCCTCCGGCGCCACCCGCAATCTGCTTCAGCGCGCGGGCGACGTGGCCCTCAAGGAAGGCCTGCGCCTGGTGCTGGTGACGCGTGAAAGTCCGCTTTCCGCCGTGCATCTGCGCAATATGCTGACCCTACGCGAGGCCGGGGCCGTGATCATGCCCTTTTCCCCTGGTTTTTACCTGCGTCCGCAAAGCCTGGAGGATCTGCTTCTTCAGACCAGCGGGCGGATTTTCGATCAACTGGGCCTGGCGCACTCTCTGGGGCGCTGGGCTGACGCATAATATTACGAGGCAAAACTATGAGCGAGATTACCTGGTACGGCCATTCGGCCTTCAAGATCAGCGCCCCGCAGGCGCATGTGGTTATTGATCCCTTTTTTACGCCCGCTTCCGGAGTGAACGCGGAAAGTCTGGGCCCTGTGGACATGGTGCTGGTCACCCACGACCACGGAGACCATGTGGGCGATTCCGTGAACATCTGCCGCAAAACCGGGGCCATGCTCGGGGCCATCGTGGGCACGGCGGACAAGCTGATGGGGGCGGGCGTGCCCCAGGCCCAGATCCTCAACGGCATCGGCTTCAACATGGGCGGCACCATGGAATGCAAGGGCATCAGGGCCACCATGACCCAGGCCTTCCATTCCAGCGATTCCGGAGCCCCCGCGGGCTACATTATTGAGATGCCCGACGGCCTTGTCGTCTACCACGCGGGCGACACCTGCATTTTCAGCGGCATGGAACTCTGGGGACAACTCTACCATATTGATGTGGCCCTGCTGCCCATCGGCGGCGTGTTCACCATGGACGCCCGCCAGGCGGCCATGGCCTGTAAACTGCTGGGTTGCAAGTCCGTCATTCCCATGCACTGGGGGACCTTCCCGGTGCTGGCCCAGAGCGCCGCGGACTTCCAGGCCCGGCTGGCCGAGGTCTGCCCCGCCTGCGACTGTATTGCCATGCGCCCTGGACAGAGCCTCTCGTTTGTGTAGGCGGTGAGTTTGGAACTCATCGGGCGTCAGTTGTGAATGAGAAAAAGCAAAGGACCGACAGATGTCGGTCCTTTGCTTTTTCAGACGCTTAAGGAAGCACTGATTAATGAAAATTTTTGTTCTCTGCCAAGGGCGGCGAACTGCGGGCGGAGGGCAAAAAGATCATTAATCAGCGCTTCCTTAATACACGACGCTGTAGGACATCACCTCGGGCCGGTGGAAAAAAAACTCCACCCGTCGGTTGACGGCCCGGCTTTCCTCGTCGATGCCGGGCTTGAGCGGGCGCGTGTCGCCGTAGGCCACGCCGCGCAGGCGGGTGGGCTTGACGCCGTGGTCGGCCAGATAGTGCAGCACCGCCGCGGCTCGGGCGCCGGAGAGCTCCCAGGCCGAGGCATAGGGCGGCCTGGCCTCGGTACTGTCGGCATGGCCGCGCACCACCAAGTAGAGATTGTATTCCTTCAGAATCTGCAAGACGCTGCCCAGCACTTTTTCGCCTTCAGGCAGAAAATCCACGGAACCGGCCTTGAACATCACGTCGGAATTGACACGCAGCTGCACACCTACGTCGTCGGCGCTGATGCCCGAGGAACTCTGCGGCACGGCATCGGCCATGAGCATCTGTTTGATTTTCTGGGCAATGGCGTAGTGGGATTTTTCCACTTCATTGATCTTGAGATCCCTGGTGTCGATTTTATCGGTGTTCTGGATAAAGGGGTTGTTGGACACCGGCGAGGTGGAGCTGGAATCAAAGTTGCGCTCGCCGCTGAAATAGGCGGCAAGGCCGGCCCTGGTCTCCGGGGGCACCATGTTGAGCACCCAGAGCAGAAGAAAGAAGGCCATCATGGCCGTCACAAAGTCGGCGTACGCGACTTTCCAGGCGCTGCTCATAGTTTTTCCTCACGATAAAAAGCAAAAGCCGGGACGCGCCCGGCTGTGGACTCGGCTCCCGCCGACGGCGAGAAGAGCGGCCGGGCTCGGGGCTAGCCGTTTTTGAGCTTTTCTTCCATTTCCGCGAACGTGGGCCGGAACGGATAGGGAATGGTCCGGCGGCCGTATTCCACGGCGATCAGGGGGGTGGACCCGCGAATGGCGGCGGCCACGGCCTCCTTGATGGAATGATAATAAAAATGTTCCTCGGAGACAAAGTTTTCCAGCTTGGCGCCCATGGGGCCGAACAGGCCGTAACAACAGAGAATGCCGAAAAACGTGCCCACCAGGGCCGCGCCGATGTAGTGGCCCAGCACTTCCGGGGGCTCGTTGATCTTGCCCATGGCCAGCACCACGCCCAGCACGCAGGCCACGATGCCCATGCCCGGCATGGATTCGGCCATGTGGCTCACGGCATGGGCCGGCAGGATGCCTTCCTCGCGCATGGTGGCGATGTCCACGTCCATGAGGCTGTCGATGTCCGCCGGGTCGCCGGTGGTCAGGTAGACGCGCAGGGTGTCGCCGATGAAGTTGACGATCCTGGTGTCCTTGGACACGTTGGGGTATTTGCTGAAAATGGGACTGGCTTCCGGCTTTTCCACGTCGCTTTCAATACTGATGACGCCTTCGCGGTGCATCTTGGAAAACAGCGCGTAAAGCAGGGCCAGGGTTTCCAGATAGCGCGATTTGCTGGAGCCGGGGTCCGCGAACAGATGCTTCAGGCTTTTGACGATCAGGCTGAAAGTGTACTTGGTCTGGGAACCAAAGAACGCGCCCAGACCGCACCCCAGAATAATGATGAATTCCGCAGGCTGGAAAAGTACGCCCCATTCGCCGTGGGCCAGGGTGTAGCCGGTAAACACCGAGGCCGCAACGATGGCAAGACCTATTAATAAGTACATACTTTGCCGCCTGTACGCTCAATCCATGACTGTCGTCCGTCCGCGTCGGCATCCGTCGCCAACGGGACTGGGCCTGCCCTCGGTGGGCCGCTTCTCGTGCCTGATTGCGAAAAAACGTGGTTTTTCGCTGACTCCGGCGGCTATGCCGCCGCAAAACCCTAACGGGTTTTGTGTGTCTAATTTTTCCAATGAGACATTAGCATTCTCAACGGTCGGCTAAAAAAAATCTTTAGCCTCGGGCCGGGAAAAGGCAAACCCGGCTTTCCCGGAGCGGGGCCCGAAGTTCCGCGCTCGCTCCCGCAGGCCGCACGCCGCTATTTGCCGAAAAGCCCGCGCATCAGCCCGCCCGCGCCCTCAAGGCCTTTTTTCATCACGCCGCCCGCACCCTCCGCGCCGTTCCGGGTCGCGCCTCCAGCCGCCTTGCCGCCGTCCAGCAACGCGCCAGGCAGTTTTCTCGCCATATCCAGGGCGAATTTGGGGTCGACGCCGTAGGAAATATTGCCGAAGGGCCCCTTGGCCACCACGGGAATGGTCATGCCCAGGGTTTTGATGTCCGCCGTGGCGTCCAGGTATTCGCGCGGCAGGCTGGCCAGGGCCCGGCCCGAGGCGTTGAGCCCGGCGGAGCTGACCGTGATGGGCTGGGCCGTCATTTCGCCGTTGCGGGCCGTGAAAGGCACGCGCACCAGATCAAAGCGGTCGGGCACCGCGCCTTTTTTGCCGGTCAGGCCCGGCACGTTCTGAGGCAGGGCGGACATGGCCTCGAGATGCATGTTGCGCACTTCCAGCACGCCCCGGCCGTTGAGCCCGGCCAGCATGGCCTTGGTGTCCGCGCCGCGCATGCTCAGGTCCGCGTCCAGCGCTGCGACGCCGTCCACCGGACGGCCCTTGCCCAGAGCTTCCAGCAGGCCGCCCACATTGACGCCCGCGGCCGTAGCCTTGAGACTGTATGCCTTGCTCGGCAGATCGGCAACGGCCGACCCCTTGATGCTGCCGCCGCTGCCCAGGGCGCAGCTCAAGGAGGTGACGGTGTAGCGGCCTTTTTCACCCTTGAGAATAAAGGCGATGTCCGTGACGCTCAGTTTGCCCTGGCGCACTCCGGCCAGAGCCGCGCGCAGATTCACGCCGGGCCGGTTTTGCGCGGATTGCACGGATCGGGCGGACTGCGCGGAACTCCCGGACGACGCTCCGCCCTGGGCCTTGCCTTCAGCCGCTTTGCGGGACGGCGCGGCGGATGTGCCGTTTTGGGGCAGGGGCAGGTACTTGTCCAGATTGATCATACCGGTCTGGATGCCGCCGGATATGGCCAAGGGTGTGCCCAGGGCCAGGCTCAGGTCTCCGCGCACCGGAATATCGTCCAGCTGCATGACGATCTGGCGCAGATGCAGGGTGTCGTCCGCGTATTCCAGAACGCTTTTGAAGCTCAGCACGTCGTTGTCCGAGGGCTTGAGCGTCTGCCCGGTCAGGGCGGCCAGCTTGCGCGGCGAACCTTCCAGGCTCACGGTGCCCTTGAAGGCCTGGGGCGTCAGGGTGGCCTCGCCGCCGAGGGTCAGGCGGGCCTGGGGCGTGCTCAGTCGGGCCGTGGCCAGGCGCAGGCTTTGGGTCTGGAGATTGAGCGCCCCCTCGCAGACCAGTTGCGCGGGCCCGGCCTCCTTGGGCAACAGGCCGCCCAGAGGCGTGACGGTCAGGGAAATCTGGCGGAAGGTCAGATGCGGCGCGTAATAGCGCAGCTTGGCGTCCAGAGCCAGATTGCCGGCCAGGATGGCCTTTTGGTCCTCTTTGAGATCAAAGGAAAAATCGCACTGCATGCCGGCTTCTTCGCGACGGCGCAGATTTTCCACGGAAAGATTGAGGTCCTTGATCTCCAGATGAACGCCCCGGGCGTCCACATAGCGCACTTCGCCCTGGCGCACTACCAAGCGCATCAGTTCCACGGGCAGCTCATCGGAAGGCGCGACGGCTCCGGCCTGGGCGCCGGAAACGGGGGGAGCGGCGGGAGCGGCCGCCGGCGCATCTTGTCCGGACACGGCCTTGCCCTCGCGCACTTCCAGCACGGGATTGTCCAGGCGCACCTCGCGCACCACCAGGTTGCCGGAGAGCAGCGGGGCCAGTTCCAGCTCCACCATGCCGCTTTTGACGGACACGGCAAGGCCCTGGCCGTCCTTGATCTCGCCCCAACCGGCCTGCCCGAATTTCACGCCGGGCGGCAGCAGGGACAGGCTCGGCGCGCTGGCGAAGACCAGAGGTTTGCCGGTGGCCTTGGCCGTGGCGTCGGCGATCTGATTGACCACGAATTGCGTGTCGATGCGGCCGAGCAGGATGGCCCCGGCCACGCCCAGCACGATCACGATGCCCAGAATCCAGAGCAGAACACGTTTCATGCGGCCTCCGTGCAGAGGTTGCGATCTGTTCTTACGACTTTCCTTATATAAAGGATGCGGCAAGAGCCTGCAAGTTTTCTTGCTCCCGCCCGCGCATGCGGGTAAGGAAAGAGGCATGCGACCCTCTTTTTGCGCGCCGGATGCGGCTCCGGCACCCGTCTCGGCCAAAGCCGCCGTGCCGGCCCTGATGTTCCAGGGCACCTGCTCCAACGCGGGCAAAAGCCTGCTCGCCGCCGCCGTCTGCCGCCTGCTGGCCCGCCGTGGGCTGAGAGTGGCGCCCTTCAAGGCCCAGAACATGGCCCTCAATTCCTTTGTGACCGAACAGGGCGAGGAAATGGGCCGGGCCCAGGCCCTGCAGGCCGTGGCCTGCGGCCTGCCCGCCGACGTGCGCATGAATCCGGTGCTGCTCAAACCCACTTCCCATGTGGGTTCCCAGGTCATTGTGCTAGGCCGTCCCGTGGGCCAGATGCGGGTGGGCGCGTATCTGCGTTACAAGCCCGAGGCCTGGAAGGCCGTGCGCCGCGCCTACCGCGAGCTGTCCTCGGGCATGGACGTCATGGTTCTGGAGGGCGCGGGCAGCCCGGCGGAAATCAATCTCAGGGCTCACGACATCGTGAACATGCGCATGGCCCGCCATGCCGAGGCGCGTGTGCTGCTGGTGGCGGACATCGACCGGGGCGGGGCCTTTGCCTCCCTGGTGGGCACCATGAGCCTGCTGGGCCGGGCCGACCGGGCGCGCGTGGCCGGGTATGTGCTGAACAAGTTCCGGGGCGACGCCTCCCTGCTGGACCCGGCCCTGGAGGCGGTGAGCCGCCGGACGCGCCGTCCTTTTCTGGGCGTGGTGCCCATGCTCGAGGATCTGCGCCTGCCGGAGGAGGATTCCGTCAGCTTCAAGCTGGGGATCACGCCGGGCCTGGACGCGGCGGACGGGGACAGGCCCGCTGCGCCGGGCTGCCTGGATATCGCCCTGGTGGACCTGCCCCATATCAGCAACTTCACCGACCTGGACGCCCTGCGGGCCGAGGCGGACGTGCGCCTGCGCATTGTGCGGCACGCCGACGAGCTGGGCGCGCCGGATGCCGTGATTCTGCCGGGCAGCAAGAACAGCATTGCGGACATGCGTTTTCTGCGCCGGGCGGGCTTGGCGGAGGCTCTGCGCGGCTATGCGGAGCCTTGCCGGAGCCGGGGGGCGCTGGTCGGCATTTGCGGCGGCCTGCAGATGCTGGGGCAAAATATTGCCGACCCGCTGGGCCTGGAGGAGGGCGGCCTGGAGCCGGGCCTGAGCCTGTTGCCGCTGAGCACGGAACTGGGCGGCGCGAAACTGTTGCGCCGGACTGCCGGCCGGGCTCTGGCCGCGCTGGCCGGAGAGGAGCTGGTGGTGCGGGGCTATGAAATCCACCACGGGCGCAGCGTCCCGGCGGAAGAGCGTCCCGGCGGAGCGGGCGGGATGCCGCTGACGCCGGTCATGACGGACGAGGCCGGGCGGACGCTGGGCTGGGGCCTGCCCGGCGCCGACGGCACGGTGCGGGTCTGGGGCACCTACCTGCACGGGGTTTTCGATGCGGACGCCTTCCGCCATGCTTTTCTGAACCGGCTGCGCCGGGAGCGGGGCCTTGCGCCGCGCACCGGGGTCGCCTACAGCCTGGGGCCGGAGCTGGACCGCCTGGCCGACGCGGTGGAGGCGAATCTGGATATGGCGGCCATTTACGCCATGCTGGGGCTGTAGCCGCGCACCGCCGTGAGCTCCGGCGGAAGCCCGGCCTGCCGCGGTCCCGGAGCAAATAAACGCTGATGACGCTGACCCGCCGCAAGGATTTGCTTGCAAATCCTTGCGGCGGGGTGCTCTAATGGCGTTCAGCAGGGCGTTCGTGTTTGTCTCAGATACCGGGGGCCTGTAATGGGCGGAGACAGCGTATGAGAATTTCCCCCGGCGGCATGGCCGGTTTGCCCCTGATCGCGGCCGCGGCCTTTTTCATGCAGGCTCTGGATGCCACTATCCTGAACACCGCCTTGCCGGCCATTGCCGAAAGCCTCGGCGAGTCGCCCCTGGCCATGCAGATGACCGTGGTCGGCTACACCCTGACCGTGGCCCTGTTGATCCCCGCGAGCGGCTGGTTCGCGGACCGCTTCGGCACCCGCAACGTCTTTCTGTTCGCGGTGGCCCTCTTCGTGTTGGGGTCCCTTTCCTGCGCCCTGTCCGGCAGCCTGCGCATGCTGGTGCTTTCGCGCGTGATCCAGGGCATCGGCGGGGCCATGATGATGCCCGTGGCCCGGCTGGCCGTGTTGCGGGCCTTTCCGCGCGAGAAGCTGGTGGCCGTGCTCAACTTCATCAGCATTCCGGGACTGGTGGGGCCGGTGGTCGGACCGCTGCTGGGCGGCGCTCTGGTGACTTATGCCGGGTGGCACTGGATTTTTCTGATCAACATCCCGGTGGGCCTGGCGGGCATGCTTTATGCCTGGCGGATTATGCCCCAGTTCACAGGGCCGCACGGGCCGTTTGATTTCACGGGGTTCGCTTTTTTCGGTCTCGGGCTGGCCCTGTTTTCCGGCGGCCTGGAGCTTTTCGGTGGCCGCGCGGAGTCAAAAGGCCTGGCTCCCTTTCTGCTGCTCGCCGGTGTGGCGCTTCTGACGCTGTACGCCCGGCACGCCAGGCGCAACCAGGCTCCCCTGATCCGCCTGGGCGTTTTTCGCATCCACACCTTCCGCGTGGGCATCGCGGGCAATGTGGTTTCCAGGCTGGGCACGGGCTGCATGCCCTATCTCATGCCGCTCATGCTCCAGGTGGGGCTGGGCCACCCGGCTCTGACCGCCGGTATGATGATGGCCCCCATGGCCCTGGGCTCCCTCACGGCCAAAACGTTTGCCGTGCGCGTGCTGCGCCGCTTCGGCTACCGCAACACCCTGGTGGGGGTCACCGCCTGCATCGGCCTGATGATCGCCCAGTTCTCACTCCAGACCCCCTCGCTGCCCCTCTGGATGCTGATCCTGCCCATGATCCTGCTGGGCATGGCCATGTCCACGCAGTTCACGGCCATGAACAGCATTACCCTGGGGGATCTCGCCCAGGAACATGTCAGTACCGGCAACAGCCTGCTCGCCGTCACCCAGCAGCTTTCGATCAGCTTCGGCGTGGCCAGCAGCACGGCGGTGCTGCGCTTGTTCAACGCCCTTGCGCCGGGGTCGCTGCTGGACCATTTTCATGAAACCTTTCTCACGGTCGGCGGCGTCACCCTGCTGGCCTCCCTGGTTTTTCTGTTCCTGCGCCGCGGCGACGGCGACGCGCTGCTTCCCGGCCGGGGGGAGCGCCGCGCATCCTCCGGGAAGCAGCGTTCTTCGCGGTAAAGGCGGTGCTGATATCGAGAGGTTGAAAAAAGGAGTCCGCAAGTCCGAAGAAGCCGGGAGGCGGCCGGAGCCGGGCAACGCTGAAAAAAAGCCGAATCGCGCAACGGGTCCGCCGCTATTTTTTGCAGGGTTCTTTCGCGTGCGTATTTCCTCGCCACTGGCTGAGCAGCACCCCGGCGATGACCAGGACCGAGGCCAGGTACTGCGAGGGCAGAAAGACCTCGTGCAGCAGGCTCACGCCGAACAGCAGGGTAAAGACCGGGATCAGGTTGGTATAGGCCGCGGCCTGCCCGGCGCAGAGCCGGTTGACCCCGAAATTGTACAACCCGTAGCCGCCGAAGGTCACGCAGCCGCCGAGATAGAGCACGCTGGCCCAGGGAGCCCAGGCGGGCAGTTCCAGGCCCAGGGAAATGGGGCGGCTCGTTTCCGGCAGAAAAAGCAGCAGCAGGCAGAAGAAAAGCATGCCCAGGCCGGATTGCGCGGCGGTGATCTGCATGGGATTGTAGAGCGGGGAAAGCCGCCGGGCGATGACTGTGTAAAAGGCGGCGCAGAGCATGGCCAGAGCTTCCAGGGCATTGCCCAGCATGGGGTCGGCCGCGTTGTCCGCGGGCGCGGCGGCCAGGGAAAGCCAGACCACGCCGCCCACGGCCAGGGCAAAGCCCAGCCAGACCCGTCCGCTTATCCGTTCGCCCAGGGCGACCCAGGCCACGCCGGCCACGATCAGAGGCAGAAGAGAGACCACCATGCCCGCCTGGGAGGCTGTGGTCAGCCGCAGGGCGTGGGTTTCGAACAGAAAATAGCAGCAGGGTTCGCAGAAGCCCATCAGCAGCAGGGCCCCCAGGTGGCCGTGGCGGCGTAGGTCCCGGAACAGGCGGGGCCAGAGGGGGGCGAAGACCAGGCTTGCCACCAGCATGCGTCCGGCCATGGCCTGCAGGGGCGTGAGGCCGGAAAGCGCGATGCGCAGCGCCACGTAGGAAGTGCTCCAGACGCACATGGCCGTGAGCAGGGCCAGGTGGGGGACAAGGCGGGAAAAGGGGCGTGGGGCGGAAGCTGCCATGGCGTCACCGCGCCCGGCGTCGCGCCGGGCTGCCATCGCCGCGTCCGGCAATGGGTTGGAAGATGATTTTTCCGGCAGCCTATGGTACTACGGCAACAACATCAAGAAGGCCGCCGAGGCCGCGCCCCTGAGGTGCGTGGGAGTGAAGGCATGACGATCCGGGCCATTATTAAAACCTCCAACCTGGTGCAACTGGGTCTGGTGCTCCTGCTGGGGGTCTGTTTTTTCTGGCTCGGACGCGACTTGCGGGAAGTCAACGGCCTGCTGCACAATTTCTATCGCATAGACGCGCTGCTCAGCGAGCTGGGGGTCGGCGCGGCCGACAAATACCGTCTGGCCCTGGACTACGTCAGCGCGCCCAATGAGAGTCGGCTGGAGGAATGGCAGACTCTTCTCCTGGCCGAGCGCGGCGCTGTCGGGCGTCCGTCGGGCTCATTTCTCAAAGGGGAGGGCGGGCGTTCCCTGCAGGAGATCGCGAACAGCCTTGATCTGGACAAAGAGGAAAGAAGCCTGCTCCAGTTCTGCCTGGAGCAGAACGAGCTGCTGAATCGCCTGACCGAAATCGCCGTGATGCGGGCGCGCGGCCTGTACCCCGACGCGCAGGGCGGATTTTCCATTCAGGGCGACCGCCAACCCAAACAGGCCCTGCAATGGGTCTACGACACCAAGCTGGCGCGCATTCCGGACAAAATCAGCAATGCCGGGCGGCAGTTGCGCGCCCACCTCTATCAGGATTTTCTGGCGCATATGTCCGCGCAGAAGCGTTCCCTGTGGTGGATGCTCGGCTTGGCTATCGTCGGCCTGGTCCTGCTGGCGGTCAATGTGGCGGTCGGCATGCTTGTTTTCCACAAGCGGGTGGCCCGGCCCCTGGGCCTGGTGGGCCGTTATGCCGAGGACGTGGCCGCGGGCAACGATCCCGCGCCCCTGCGTCTGAAATACGGCGACGAGCTGGCGGGCATGTTCGACTCCCTGCAAAAGATGAAGGGCGCGCTGCTTCTGCGCATCCAGGAGTTGAAGACGGCGGAGGCGGCGGCGCACGCCAGCCGGAAACAGGCCCTGCAGGCCAGGGCCCAGGCGCTTTCCTCCCTGCGGATAGCCCAGAAGGCCTCCGGCGTGCAGGAGGATTTTCTGCGCCGGATCAGCCACGAAGTCCGCACGCCCATGAACGCCATCATCGGCATGAGTTATCTCTGCCTGCAGACCGAGTTGAGTCCCGGCCAGCGCAAGTATCTCTCCCAGATCAACAAATCCGGCAGCGTGCTGCTGGACATGTTCAACCGCATTCTGGACTTCGCCAGCGTGGACGAAGGCAGCCTGCGGCCGGAACTCACGCTTTTTCCCCTGGGCCGTTTTCTGGACCTGCTGCGCCAGAGCGTGGCCGCCCAGGCCGCCGAAAAAAAATTGTCCCTGGCGCTGCATGCGGCGCCGGGCCTGCCCGCGCGCCTGCTCGGCGACGAGCGGCATCTGGAGGAAGTGCTGCGCATCCTCTTGGACAATGCCGTGCAGTACACGGCGGAAGGCGGGGTGGAGCTGAGCGTGGCCCCGCTGCCGGACGCGGCCGCGGGCAAAACGCGCCTGCGTTTCTGCGTGGCGGACAGCGGGCCCGGCATCAGCGGGGAAAACCAGGCCAAATTGTTCGAGCCCTTTGTGCCCGGTGACATGTCCATGACCCGTTCCGGCAGCGGCCTGGGACTGGGCTTGGCGCTGGCCCGCCACCTGGTCAAGCTGATGGGCGGCGAGATCACGGTGGACAGCGCGCCGGGCCGAGGCAGCCGCTTGAGCTTTGACCTGGAGTTCGATCTGCCGCCGGATGTGGGAGAGGATGATCCCCTGCCTGTTCCGGACGGCGGGGAGCGGGACGCGGGAGCCGTGCCGCCGGTGCTGGTGGTGGACGACAACGAGATCAACCGCCAGATCGCCAAGGAATTGCTGGAACAGGCCGGGATTGCGGTGACCGTGGTCGGGAACGGGCGCGAAGCCGTGGAATACGTGCGGCGGCAGCCCGTGTCCCTGGTGCTCATGGACGTGCAGATGCCGGTTATGGACGGCCTTGAAGCCACCTGCCGGATCCGTGAACTGGGCCGCTCCCCGGAGGAACTGCCCATTCTGGCCATGACGGCCCATGCCGACAAGGGCTCGCGCATGGACGGCAAGAGCGTGGGCATGAACGACTATCTGACCAAACCCGTGAATCCGGCGGAACTGTATGCGGCCCTTGAGGAGTGGCTGCCCGGCGGGCTGGCCCGCAATCCCGTGCGGGAGGCCGCCGGGCGCACGTCGGAGGAGGCGGGCGTCGCGGCGACGCCCGCGCCTGTCCCCGACGGGGACAGGCAGGCCGTCAACATCAAGGCGGGCCTGGCCACGGTGGGCGGCAATGAAAAGCTGTACAACGAGCTGCTGCTCCGTTTTGTGGAGCACTACGGCCAAAGCGCCCCGCAGTTGCGCGATCTGCTGGCCCGCTATGACTATCGCGGCGCGGCGCGCCTGGCGCACACGGTCAAGGGCGTGGCCGCCAACCTGGGCGTGGAGCGGGTCACGGAACTGACCAGGCAAATGGAGGCCTCCCTGCCCGGCGTGCCGCCCGACGAAGACCTGCTGCGCCGTTTTGAAGCGGCCATGGACGAGGCCCTGGGGAGCATCCGTTTGCTCCAGAGCCACAGCCGCCTAGCCGCCACGGCGGGCGACCTGCGTCTGGCCGAAGAGCACAAGCGTGCGTTGCTGCGCCTGCTTGAGGAATTGCCGCAGCGCATGGAAACGGACTGGGGCGGCGTGGAAAGCGCGCTGGAAGCCTTCATCCCCCTGGTGGAAGGCACGCCCTACGCCGAAGACCTGGCCGGGGTGCTGGCGGCGGTCAATGATTTCAACCCGGCGGACCTGGCCGATCGTGTCGAGCGGCTGCGCCGACACCTACGCGGAGAGGAAGATGAAAGTCGTCTTCTGCATTGACGACAATCCGCGCTATCTGCTGCTGCTCAAGGTGGCCGTGCGTTCCCTGCGCGCCCTGCACGGGCCCGACGCGCCTTGTCTCTGCGTCTATGCCGGGGACAAGCCGGAGGTGCTTGAAGGCGTGACCCGCGAGGGCATCCCGCTGGCGCGCTACCAGCCCCGCCTCAGCCGCGACCTGTTGCCGCCGGAAACCCATGCCAACATCGGCTGCTTTCTGAAACTGGAGCTGGCCCTGGTGCCGGAACTGGCCGGGGATGAAGCCGTGCTGTACTGCGACGCGGACATGCTGTTCCAGCGTCCCCTGGACGCGCTTTTCAACGGCCCGCTGCCGTTGTACATGGGCATGGCCCGCGAAAAAACGGCCCCGTTTTACCATGAGTATGAAAGCCTTGCCTATGAGTTCCGGGAACAGCGCTATACCGTGCCCATGCCTTTTCCCATCTGGACGTTTTCCAGCGGCGTGGTGCTGTTCAACCTGGCGCGTCTGCGGCGGCGCGACCTGATCGGGCATTTTCTGGCTTTTTCCCTTCAGAATGTGGGCCGCATCGGCAACCTGGACCAGTCCCTGCTGAACTATTTTTTCGGCAAGCGCGTCACCCGCCTGGAGGACCGCTGGAATTGCCCGCCCTATCAGGCCGACTGCCTGGACGCGGGGCATATCGTGCATTTCCACGGCCCCAAGCCCTGGGATGTCCGCAGCGCCTGGGCCGAGGATCTGCGCGTCAACCATTTTGAAGCCATGCGCCGCGTCTGGCTGGGCTATCTCAGCGAGGCGGAGCGCGCGCAGGCCGAAGCCTGGGGTTAAAGCAGCAGGCCTCAAGTATTTTTCACAGCAGCCGATAAGGATTGTCGGCGAGTCAGCTCAAGCAAGAGCACCGGGGCGGACAAACGGACAAGGTGAGGGCGGCCATGCCGCCGCGATCCGGACCGCTCCGCTGTACCGCACATGACAGGCGGCGTGTCCCGGACAGCCCCTGAGGAGGTTTTGCCATGAGTCAGATTATAGAAGATATGAAAAGCCAGGGACACGACGAGCACGACGGCGACCTGATCCAGCTGGTCACTTTCCGCATCGGCGAAGAGGAATTCGGCGTGGATATCCTGGCCGTGCAGGAAATCATCCGCCTGATGCAGATTACCATGGTGCCGCGCGCTCCGGCCTTCATCGAGGGCGTCATCAACCTGCGCGGCAAGGTCATCCCGGTCATCAGCATGCGCACGCGCTTCAACATGCCCGTCCTTGAGCACGACAGCAACACCCGCATCGTGGTCATGGAACTGGGGCAGAAGATCGTGGGCTTCCTGGTGGACGGTGTTTCCGAGGTGCTGCGCATTCCGGCGGGCACGGTCGAGGACCCGCCGCCGGTGGTGGCGGGCATCGGTTCCGAATATATCCGGGGCATCGGCAAGCTGGACGACCGCCTGCTCATTCTGCTGGATCTGGACAATCTGCTCAGCGATATTGATCTCAGCGCGACGTAGGGCGGGTTCGGGGCGGGGCGTGTGACGCGCCTCCGGTGATGGATTTTTTTGGGGGGCTTGCTGCCCAAGCGGTATGCATAGTGCCCTTCGGACACGGCTTTTTTCGCCTGAACGGCGGTGGGCCGCCTGCGCGGTCCCCTGCCGCGCGCCGCGCAGGCGGCCCAAACGCCGGGAGGCGTAAGGCCTCTGTGCCCGCAGGGCAGCGAGAAACGTCATCTGTGCGACAAGCCCCCCCAAAAAAAATCCCCACCCGCATCCTAGTGTCTGATTGCAAAAATTGAGAGCATAACTATGCCCACAATTTTCGCAGGATCGTCCACGAAAAAACATGGTTTTTCGCGGGCTCATGGCGGCTTCACCGCCGTAAAACCCTACGGGTTTTATGTGTCTAATTTTTTAAATTAGACACCAGGCGGGGAATCCTTGACTGCCGCCCTGAAATATGTTGCCCTCCCCACAGGTGCCTAAGAACACCTTCCGTAGACGGTTTCCCACCCCGACAGCTTGTGGGTTTTCTTGCGTCTTGCCTCCGGCAGGGCGTGCCTTCCCGCATTATCGTTCCGGGTGTGGGCGAAATACAAGACCGGCTTGCCGGGAAATAGTCCGCTGCTCTACGGCAGTTCTTAGCACCCGGAGCTTTTCATTCTGAAGGCTCCAATAAGAAAGCCGTAGAGGTGCCTGATGTCCGATCCTTCTCTGAACGCTCAGCGTTCACAGCCCCGACCCATCCCGCCCGCCGCTTCTCCAGATTTTTCCCATTGCGCCGCATTGGCCGAAACGCTGCAACAGACGGCGCGGGCCTTGCTGGCCTTCGCGGCCGGAAAAGAGCCGGAACCGGGGGAATGCGCCGTGCCGGATGCTTCTCCCGTCAATCCCGGCGCCCCGGCCAAAGAGGTGCCGCATGAATTGCGCTGCTACCGCGTGCCGTCGTATATGCTGAAATATGAAGAGGAGATGCTTGACGCGCACAGGGCAAAGGATCTGTCCGGGCTGCTCGGCAAGGTGTATGACAATCTCTATGTCACGGCATATCTCATGGAACATTTCGGCGAAGCGGAAGATCTCGACGGCTTCACCATCCACTTGATCGGCAGCAGCCTGCAATCTTCGCTGCATGTGCTGAGCAAGGTTTGCTCCGTGTTCGCGGATTTCAGGCCTGCGAATCCGCCGGAAACAGCCCCGGCGCTGTAAGAGGGAAAATGGACCGGGGCGGTGGCCTTTGCCGCCGCCGTCCCGCTCCGGCGCTTGCTCCGGGCGGCGATAGGGGCTATTATAAAAATTCTCCGGGCGCATGCCGCGTCCGGAGAATTTTTGCAATCCGCGGAGGGGCCCATGGCCTTGCGTCTTTCGCGTTCCATTGTGGGTGAAGCCGAGGCCCGCGCCGTCAGCCGGGTCATTCTGGAAGACGGCTATCTGGGCATAGGCAATGAGACCCGTTTGTTTGAAGAGGAGCTCGCCGCGTATCTCGGCGTGACCCCGCAACAGGTCATCACCACGAATACGGGCACGGCGGCCCTGCACCTGGCCGTGGATGCCGTGGCTTCCCAGTGCCGCGTCACGGGCGGCAAGGCTGAAGTGCTGGTGCCCTCGTTGACCTTTGTGGCCTCCTTCCAGGCCGTCACGGCGGCGGGCTGCGTGCCCGTGGCCTGCGACGTGCTGCCCGAAACCGGCACCCTGGATCTTAACGACGCGGAAAAGCGCCTCACCCCCCGCACCATCGCCGTCATGCCCGTGGACTACGCCAGCAACCCCTGGCATCTGGACGAGGTCTACGACTTTGCCCGGCGCAAGGGTCTGCGCGTGGTGGAGGACGCGGCCCACGCCTTCGGCTGCCGCCATCACGGGCGCAGGATCGGCTCGTTCGGGGACATGGTCTGCTTCAGCTTTGACGGCATCAAAAATATCACCTCCGGCGAGGGCGGCTGCCTGGTGGCCTTTGACGCCGAGGCCGCGCGCCTGGCTTCGGACGCGCGCCTGCTTTCGGTGGAAAATGACGCCCAGAAGCGCTTTGCCGGTATCCGTTCCTGGGACCCGGACGTCAAACGCCAGGGTTGGCGCTACCACATGAGCAATCTCATGGCCGCCATCGGCAGGGTGCAGCTTTCCCGCCTGGACGGCGAATTCATTCCGGTCCGGCGGGCATTGGCCGCCATCTATGCCGAGCGCCTGGCGGACCTGCCCGGCCTGGCCCTGCTGCGCACCGACCCGGAAGATTTCATCGTGCCGCACATTATGCCCGCGCGCATCCTGAACGGCCGCAAGGACGCGGTCAAGGACGCCCTGGCCCGGGAGGGCATTCCCACTGGCGTGCATTACAAGCCCAACCATCTGCTGAGCTTTTTCGGCGCCGGGGCCGTGCGCCTGCCGGTCACCGAGCAATTGTACGCGGAACTGGTGACCCTGCCCCTGCATCCGGGCCTGAGCCGGGAGGATGTGGAAAAAGTCTGCGCGGCCCTGTCCCGCGCCGTGGCGGCCTAGAGCGTTTTGATATTGAAAATATCTCAACGCCCTAGGCGGATTTTCATGGAAAATCCGCACCGCGAAAGTATCGCAAGGCGAATTTACTTCGCCGTTAAGCGATAATTTCAAGCGCAAAATACTCTAAGGGCGCGCCGCCGTCTCACAGGAGTTTGCCATGCTGTCCCGTCCCGCGCCCCTGCTGGCCCTGGTGGTTCCCTGCTATAATGAGGAAGAAACCCTGCCGCGCACGCTGAACGCCCTGGCGGAGTTGCTGGAGCGCTGCAAGGCCGAGGGCCTGATCCGGCCGGAAAGCTACGCCCTGTATGTGGACGACGGCAGCCGCGACCGCACCTGGCAACTGCTGGAAGAACGCCACCGGCACGATTCCTTCTGCCGGGGCATCAGCTTCGCGGCCAACGCCGGGCACCAGAACGCGGTCTGGGCCGGTATGGACACGGCCCGCCAGTGGGGCGCGGACTGCATCATCAGCCTGGACGCCGATCTGCAGGACGACATCGGGGTCATCCCGGAAATGCTGGCCCGCTATGCCGAAGGCTGCGACATTGTGTACGGCGTGCGCAAAGACCGCAGTTCCGACACCTCCTTCAAGCGAGGCACCGCGCACTTTTTCTACCGCTTCATGAACTGGCTGAACGTGCGCCTGATCCCGGACCACGCGGATTACCGCCTGGTGGCCCGGCCCGTGCTGGAAGTTCTGCCGTGCTACGGGGAGCAGACCCTGTTTCTGCGCGGGCTTTTTCCCGGTCTGGGCTTCAAGAGCGGCAAGGTCTACTACGCGCGCCTGTCGCGCCAGGCCGGAGAGAGCAAGTACCCTCTGCTGAAAATGCTTTCCTTCGCCTGGAAGGGCATCACCTCCTGCAGCGCCGCGCCCTTGCGCCTGGCGGGCTTCATGAGCCTGCTCTGCATGCTGGCGGCCCTGGCCTACAGTTTGGTTTCGCTGTTCCGGTACATGGAAGGCACGGTCATTCCGGGCTGGACCTCGCTGATCATCGTGGTTCTGCTGCTGGGCTCGGTGCAGTTGTTCTGCCTCTCCGTCATGGGCGAGTATATCGCCAAGATTTTCACGGAAGTGCGGCGGCGGCCCCGCTATATTGTGGAGAAAACCTTGTGACCGGCTTTGTGCCCACCTGGGAGGACCTGCGGCGCTTCGTGCAAAGCCTGTTGGCCCGGCGCTGGGTACGCTTCGGCCTGATGGGCGGCCTGGCGACCCTCTGCTATGCCCTGCTGGGGCTGCTGTTCGTGAACGTCTGGGCTTTGCCCCTGCTGGTGGGCAACGGTCTGGCCTATCTGATCAGCTTTTTTGTCTCCTACCTGGGCCAGAGCCTCTGGACATTCCAGGCCAGGGGCGGCCACCGGGCCATGCTGCCGCGCTTTGCCGCCACCCAGGCCGTGGGCCTGGGGCTCAACTCCTGCATTGTCTGGCTGCTCGTCCGCCTGGGCCTGGCCTACGAGTTTGCCATGCCCGTGGCCGTGGTGCTGGTTCCGGTCTTTGTCTATCTGCTCTGCAAATACTGGGTCTTCCGCCGGGCGCGGGAGCTGGCCGAACCTGACGCAACAACTCCGGAGGCAAAGAAGCCGTGAGCGCTCCCGCCGTATCCGTGATCATGAACTGCCTGAACAGCGCCCGCGATCTGCGCGCGGCTCTGGGCAGCCTTATGGCCCAGACCTTTGGGGATTTTGAAGTCATCTTCTGGGACAACGGCTCCACGGACGACAGCCCGGCCATTGCCCAAAGCTACGGCCCCAAGCTGCGTTATTTTCGCGGCAAAACCACCGTGCCCCTGGGCGCGGCGCGCAACCTGGCCCTGATGCGGGCGCGCGGCCGCTACCTGGCTTTTCTGGATTGCGACGATCTCTGGCGGCCGCGCAAGCTGGAAACGCAGGTGGCCCTGTTCGAGGCCGATCCCCGGGTGGGCCTGGTCTGCACGGATACGGAAATTTTTGACGGCAAGCGCGTGCTCAAGCGCCTTTTCGCCGAGGCCCGGCCCGCGCGCGGCATGGTTTTCGGCGAGCTTATGGAGCGGCAGTGGATTTCCATGTCCTCGGCCGTGATCCGGCGTGAAGCCCTGGCCGGGCTGGCCGCGGACCCCGGCGCGTGGGACGGCGGCTGGTTTGACGAAAGCCTCAATGTCTGCGAGGAGGCCGACGTCTTTTATCGCATCGCCCATGACTGGGAGCTGGATTTCGTGGACGAGCCCCTGACCCTCTGGCGGGTGCACGGGGCCAACACCACCTTCCGCAAGTTCGGCCAATTCGCGGACGAAACCCTGCGCATTCTGGATAAACACCGCCGCCTCTATCCCGGCTATGACGCGGAGCACGCCGATCTGGCGGCCCTGCTGACCCGGCGGGCGGCCTTTCAGAAGGCCGTGGCCCTCTGGCGCGAGGGGCGCAATGCCGAGGCCCGCGCCTGCATCGCGCCCTGGCGGGACAGCTCGCGCAAGCATCGCCTGTTCTGGTGGGCCAGCTTTCTGCCCGGTTCTCTCTTCGACCTGGCGGCGAGGGCCTATTTCGCCCTGCCCTCCGGTCTGCGGCGCTGAAGGCGCTTCGCGCCTTTCCGTGTCCCGCGCGTTTTAGCCATACCTCTTTTTTGTGTAATATCGCTTCCTTATTTGATGCGGCCCCGATAAACCTGTTGATTTATCCCACCGTTAGGATAGGGTTGAAACAGTGGGACGGCTGTACGGTCCCATCGTGCGGCGGCTTGCCTGACAAGCCGGGTTTGACCCCATGCCGCACACGGTTGAGCCTTTCAACGTTGAAAGGCTCCAGAGACAAAAAGAGCGCGGCCATGAACGCCATTCGTCGGTTCTGCCTTTTCTGCGGAATATGCATGGGGATCGTTACGGTCTTCCTGCTGACCTGTGGACGGAACGCTCCGGCCCGGTCCCTGGAGTTCGTAACGTCGCCGTTCATGACCTCCAGCGTTTTTCGAGCTCTTCCCGCCTTTTCCATTTCTTTTTCCTTCCGGCAACCGGAAGGGAAGCAGCGTCACCGCTCCGCATCCGCCGGACCGGAACCGGGATCGCTCGCCCGCGTTACCGCCCGGCTTGTTTTTCCGTCTCGCTTTCTCGCGCGGATCGATTTTCCCCGCACCAATGAACATATTCCCGGTTTTCGTGAAATCCGGGGCATGTTGCCCTTTTCCCTCGCCCCTCCCGCCAGTCTTTCCTGAACCAGCTTTTCCCACACGCCGCGGAACAGTGTGAATTTCGCGTTGATCTGTTCCGGCGGCCACGCACGCAATTGCAGTCTTCAGCCGTGGTTGACGACGTTGTCTTTGCCCGTATGCGCACAAGTTCGCCTGCGGCTGAAGCTCCTGCGTCGCAACGGGTCAAGGCGGCCGATATTGAAATTGGAAGCAATTTCAATGCAAAGCTGACCCGGTGGATATGTTGCGGAAGATGTTCCGGGCCCTTTGCGCAAGGGGCCGGGCCGCCTTTCGCATGGGTTCTGTTCAAACAAGAGATGGGCAACATCTAACCGTTGAAGGAGCAAATATGGCCTGGACGCAAATCTACGACCCCGCCGGGGGCGCGCTTCTTTCCGCGCTGCTGGCCGGTATTCCTCTTTTTGCCCTCTTTTACATGCTGGCGGTGCGTCGCGCCAAAGGGCATTACGCCGCGGCCACGGCCGTGATCCTTTCTTTTTTGCTGGCGGTTCTGGTGTGGGGCATGCCTGTGGGCACGGCATTCAGTTCCCTGATCTACGGCGCGGCTTTCGGCCTCTTCCCCATCATCTGGATAGTGATCACCGCGGTCTGGGTCTACAACATGACCGTGGAATCGGGAGAATTCGAGCATATCAAGCAATCGCTGGCCCGTCTTACCGACGACCGGCGTTTGCAGGCCATTTTCATCGCTTTTGCCTTTGGTTCCTTCATTGAAGGCACGGCGGGCTTCGGCACGCCCGTGGCCATCACCGCCGCCATGCTGGTGGGCCTGGGCTTCCAGCCCCTGTACGCGGCGGGCATCTGCCTTATCGCCAATACCGCGCCCGTGGCCTTCGGCGCCATCGGCGTGCCCGTCATCGTGGCCGGGCAGGTTTCAGGCTTCTCGGATCTGACCATCAGCCAGATCGTCGGCAGGCAGCTGCCCTTCCTTTCCGTCATCGTGCCGCTCTGGCTCTGCGTGGTCATGTGCGGCTTCCGGCGCGCCATGGAAGTGTTGCCCGCCATTGCCGTGGCCGGGATCAGCTTTGCCGCCTCGCAGTTCCTCTTCTCCAACTTCCACGGCCCGACCCTGCCCGACATCATGTCGGCGCTCATCACCATCGTGGCCCTGGTCCTGCTGCTGCGGGTCTGGAAGCCCGCCCGGATCTGGCGTTTCGCGGGCGAATCCGCCTCCGTGCTGGAAGGGGCCCCGCCGTCGGCCGGTATTGTGCTGCGGGCTTGGGGGCCGTACATCATTCTGGCCGTCATGGTCTTTCTGTGGGGCCTGCCGCAGTTCAAGAACCTGCTGAATGCCATCCCCGGCGCGGTGGTCACCTTCGCCTGGCCCGGCCTGGACGGCATGGTGCACAAGGCGGCGCCCATTCTGGCCGCGGGCAAGGACCCCAATTACCCGGCCATGTTCACTTTCAACTGGCTTTCGGCGGGCGGTACGGCCATTCTGCTGGCCGGTTTCTTCTCCGTGCCCTTCATGCCCGGCTACTCCTTCGGCAAGGCCGTGGCCTGCTTCGCGCGCACGGCCGTGCAGCTGCGCTTCCCCATTCTGACCATTGCCATGATTCTCGGCCTGGCCTATCTCATGAACTATTCGGGCATGAGCTCCACCCTGGGCATCGCCTTTACCCTGACCGGCTCGCTCTTCCCGCTCTTCTCGCCGCTTCTGGGCTGGCTGGGCGTGTTCCTGACCGGTTCGGACACCTCCTCCAACGCGCTCTTCTGCGGCATGCAGCGTTCCACGGCCGAAGTGGTGGGCATGGACCCGCATCTGGCCGTGGCGGCCAACTCCTCGGGCGGCGTTACGGGCAAGATGATTTCGCCCCAGTCCATCAGCGTGGCCACGGCGGCCACCAACCTGGTGGGGCAGGAGGGCAACCTCTTCCGTTTCACTCTTGGCCACAGCGTCGCCATGACCCTGTTCATCTGCGTTCTGACGTATTTGCAGTCCGGGGTGCTGCACTGGATGCTGCCCTGAGCCGCCGATACAACATCTATAAAATATAAAAGAAGAGCGCCGCCCATGGGGAGCGGCACTCTTCTTTTGCCATTCGGACGAACCCCCCGCCGCGCGGGCCTCCATCCGCTTAACTGTTCTTCAGTTCCTGGATCAGGCGGGTCAGGCCCTGGGCCTGGCTTGCCAGCTCTTCGACGGCCTTGGCCGCTTCGGTCATGACAACGGCGGTTTCCCTGGCCCTGTCGTTGACCAGGACGATGGACTGGTTGATTTCCTGGCTGGTGGCAGACTGTTCCTCGCTGGCCGCGGCAATGGCGTGGACCTGGTCGGCTGTGGATTCCACGGTGGCCACGATCTCCTGCAGGGCCCTGCCGGAATCATTGGCCAAGCCCGTGGCCTGCCCGATCTGGTTCACGGCGCCGTCCACGGCTTCCATGCTCTTGGCCGTGCTTTCCTGGATGGCCTTGATGGCGCTGCTCACGTCGTTGGTGGAAGCCATGGTTTTTTCGGCCAGCTTGCGCACTTCGTCGGCCACCACGGCGAAACCGCGCCCGGCCTCGCCCGCGCGGGCCGCCTCAATGGCCGCGTTCAGGGCCAGCAGGTTGGTCTGGTCCGCAATGTCCGAGATGACGTTCATGATCTGGGTAATGGCTTGGGCGTGCTCACTGAGCTGGGCCATGTCGTCCTTGATCGTGATGGACATCCGGTGCACTTCCTCAATGCTCTGCACGGCCTTTTCCACAATGCCCGCGCCGGCTTCGGCTTTCTCTCTGGTTTCCCCCGAGGCGGATTCAGCCGCGCCGGCGTTGCGGGCCACATCCTGCACGGTGGCGTCCATTTCATTGATGGCCGCGGCCGCTTCGGAGAGGCGCTGGGCGGACTCCGCCGCGCCCTTGTCGGCCTGCTCGATCTGGGCCGAAAGCTGGGTGGATGCCGAGGAAAGCACATTGCCCATGGCTTCCAGTTTGTCGGCGGCCGCCAGCATGGCCTCGGTCTTGGCCTGGGCGCTTTTGCCGGCGGCCTCGGCCTGCCGCATGGCCGCCTGGGCATTGCGCGACTGTTCCTCGGCTTCGTGCGATTGCCGCTCGGCTTCGCTGATTTTTTCGTTCAGCGCGTCCACCATGCTGTCCAGGGCCACGGAGAGCTGGCCGATTTCATCCTTCCTGCGCAGGCCCAGACGCTGGTCCAGACGACCCTCGGCCACGGCGCGGGCGAAGCGCAGGGCCCGGCCCACCGGGACCGTGATGCCGCGGGTGAGCACAAGGCCGATCAGCAGGCCCGCGAGCAGGGCCGCGCTGCTGACCGTGTAAATCAGGGTAATGGCGCTGCTGACTTCATTGTCCGTGGTGACGATGGCCGTGGTCTGTAACTTGTCGCCGGCTTCGGCGATGCCGCGGGCGGCGTGGATGGCTTCCTCGCAGGCCTGGTTGCACTGCGCGTTGAGCGCGTCGATGCGTTCCCAGATTTGCAGGGTTTTGGCCTGCGCATCGCGGTATTCCTCAACATGCGCGCGCAGGGTCTTCAGGTGTTCCTGCAGCTCGGCATTTCTGATCCGGGGCAAAAGTTCGTCCACCTGCGTGAGCAGCGCGGGAAAGAGCACCGGCAGGTTGTCTTTGGCGTAGTCCCGGTTATTTTCGGCCAGGCTGCGCAGCATGCGGATGCGAAGGTAATTGATGGCGTCCATGACATGCTGGCCGACCTGGACCAGGGGCAGGGCCCTGGCGGCTTCCGCGGTATCCTGATCCGCCACGAACCGGTCGAGCACCGTGTTCATCCGCTGGACGTAATCCCGGGTTTCGTCCAGCAGTTTCGCCCCGGTCTTGTTCATGTCGTTGCGCAGGGCCACCAGGCTCTCTTGGGCCGTATGCGTTTCGAGCAGGGATTTTTTCAGATTTTCAAAGGCCGCGCGACCCGCCGCTGCCTTGCCCGTGTCCGGGATGACGGGATTGGCCTTGAGGTGAGCCGCCAGTCCGGTCAGGCTCTGGTCGGTCTGCTCAAGCAGGCGCCGCACATTATCCCAGGCTTCGGCGTTGCCGTTCTGGAAAGCGAGCATCTGACCGGGAATAGCGGTCACCTGCTGGTCCAGGTTATTAGCGAGTTGTTGCAGGGGCGCGAACGCTATTTTGATATTGGTGGTTTCTTCGTCCACGGTTTTCATCACGTTCAGCGACACAACGCTGATGACCACGGCCAGCAATAGGATGAGGCCGATGCCCATGGTCATTTTTTGCCAGATTTTCAGATTTTCCATACGGTCCGCCCTTTGCCTTCTCCAGAGGCCTCGCAAGTTTCACCACAGAAACGGTGTTGGTCGTCGCGCCCCGGCTGTAGTTTTTCAGTGGCTTTGTCGGTGGCGTAGCGGAAGATGCCTTATGAATGTGGAAGATACTCTCATTTTCGGCTGAAGAAAGAAAAAAATTAGGGGAAAAGGCATTTTTCCAGCCTTGAAGGAAGTAAAAAATGTATTTTGAGATATCAAACGAAATATACTTATATAATTTTTATAGTTATATTTATAATTCATGCATATTACAAAATTTTTTTACATCTCTCTCTCTCTCT
>NZ_JH114303.1:268607-287963 GCF_000224635.1 Desulfovibrio sp. 6_1_46AFAA | reverse complement strand
TTTAACTTATCTCTCTCTCTCTCTCTCTCTCTCTCTCTCTCTCTCTCTCTCTCTTACGGAAAAATACAGTATGCTTATATAAATTCATAGCAAAAAATATTCATATTCAATGGGTATGAGCCCTGGCATAGCGGTCTATACTAGTTATTGGGAATGTATATTGTCGATAAAAGAAAGGGCAGCCTCTCAAGAGGCTGCCTCAATTTCGAAAAAAGGCTTGTGCCGGATCTCTTTGTCAGAGTCGGCGGTGCAACGGCGTGAGTTCTACTCGTCGCCCACTTTAAGAGCCGCCAGAAAGGCCTCCTGCGGCAATTCCACATTGCCCATGCGCTTCATGCGCTTTTTGCCTTCCTTCTGCTTTTCCAGCAGCTTGCGCTTACGGGTGATGTCGCCCCCGTAGCATTTGGCGGTCACGTCCTTGCGGAAGGCGGAGACCGTTTCGCGGGCGATGATCTTCTGGCCGATAGCCGCCTGAATAGCCACCTGGAAGAGCTGGCGCGGAATGGTGCGCTTGAGCTTGAGGGCCAGGGAACGGCCGTAGGTATAGGCCTTGTCCCGGTGTACGATGACGGCCAGGGCGTCCACGGGCTCGCCGTTGAGCAGGATGTCCAGGCGCACCAGATCCGAGACGCGGTAGTCGATGGGCTGATAGTCCATGGAAGCGTAGCCGCGCGTGGCGGATTTGAGACGGTCGAAAAAGTCGTAGACGATTTCGGCAAAGGGCATCTCATAGGTCACCACCACCCGGTTGGCGGCCAGATAGTGCAGGTTTTTCTGCGTGCCGCGCTTTTCCTCGCAGAGCTTCATGACGTTGCCCACGTATTCGTTGGGCACGTGAATGTCCATGCTCACATAGGGCTCGTACAGGGCACTGGTCTTGGTCGGGTCCGGCAAATGACTGGGGTTGTCGATTTCCAGGGTTTTGCCGTCCACGGTGTCCACTTTGTAGACCACCGAGGGCGCGGTGGCGATGAGGCCCACCTCGAATTCGCGTTCCAGGCGTTCCTGAATGATCTCCATGTGCAGCAGGCCCAGGAAGCCGCACCGGAAGCCGAAGCCCAGAGCCTGGGAGGTTTCCGGCTCAAAGCTGAAGGCCGCGTCGTTGAGCTGGAGCTTTTCCAGCGCGGCCTTGAGATTTTCGTAGTCGTCGGATTCCGTGGGGTAGAGCCCGCAGAAGACCATGGGCTTCACTTCCTTGAAGCCGGGCACGGGTTCGGCGGCCGGATTGTCGGCCAGGGTGATGGTGTCGCCCACGCGGGCGTCGCCCAGTTCCTTGATGGAGCCGCACAAAAAGCCCACTTCACCGGCGGTCAGCTCGCGCACATCCGCGGCCTCGGGCGAGAAGACGCCCAGGCGCAGCACCTCGTATTCCTTGCCGGTGCTCATGAGCCGGATAGTGTCGCCCAGGCGCACCGCGCCGTCCACCACCCGGAAGAGCGTCACCACGCCCTGGTAGCTGTCGTACCAGGAGTCGAAAATCAGGGCCTTGAGCGGCGCGTCCGGGTTGCCCCTGGGCGCGGGCAGTCGCTTCACAATGGCTTCCAGCACCGCGTCCACGCCCATGCCTGTCTTGGCCGACACGGGCAGGGCCTCGGAGCAGTCCAGGCCGATGCTTTCTTCGATTTCAGCCTTGACCCGCTCCACTTCGGCGCTGGGCAGGTCGATCTTGTTCAGCACCGGGACGATTTCGTGGTCGTGGTCCAGGGCCAGGTAGACGTTGGCCAGGGTCTGGGCCTCCACGCCCTGGGTGGCGTCCACCACCAGCAGCGCACCCTCGCACGCGGCCAGGGAGCGCGAAACTTCATAGTTGAAGTCCACATGGCCGGGCGTGTCGATGAGATTGAGCTCATACTCCTTGCCGTCGGCCGCCACATAGGGAATACGCACGGTCTGGGCTTTGATGGTGATGCCGCGTTCCCGCTCCAGATCCATTCTGTCCAGATACTGCTGCCGGGCCTCACGCGCGCTGACCACCCGCGTGAGTTCCAGAATGCGGTCGGCCAGGGTGGATTTGCCGTGGTCAATATGGGCGATGATGCAAAAATTGCGGATGCGATCCTGTGTGGGCATAGTTTATCCTGCAAGGGCTGGGAGTATGAAAACAGAATATTTTAGGCGAAAAGTTACGCGAAGTCCATGACCGGCGCGGCACTTGGTGGAGCGGCATTTTTCGGGCCGCACAGTTGCGGGTCGATGGTGTGGGGAGGGAAGGAAACGGCGGAAAGTGCGCGCTGCGGGAGATACCGCTAGAAATTGGGCCTGCGGTTCGTGGCAAAGCGGTTCACACTTGAAATGCGTCAACCGCTCCGCAAGGAGTTGCCTGCAACTCCTTGCCTCGAAATATGGGCAGGCGGGCTTTGTTCGCCGTAAACGGGCATTTCAAGTGCTGAATGCTCTAAAAAGAAGAGCCGGAGGCAATGCCTCCGGCTCTTTATGCATCTAAGGCAATGTACGTCAGCGCAGTTGCGCCACCTGCAGGCGCGTGACCGCGCGTTGCAGGGCGGCCTCGGCCCGCGTCTCGTCCAGGCTGTCGTCGTGCGCGGACAGGCGTTTTTCGGCCCGTTCCTTGGCGGCCTGAGCTCTGGCGGTGTCAATGTCCGTGGCCAGTTCCGCGGATTCGGCAAGCACGCTCAGCACATTATTGTTCACGTCGGCAAAGCCGCCGGAAATGAAGACGTTCTCATCCTTGCCGTTGACCCGATAGCGCAGATCGCCGATTTTCAGGGCCGAGAGCATGGAGACGTGCTGCGGCAGCACCCCGAATTCGCCTTCCACCCCGGGGCAGACAGCCATTTCCACCTCGGCGCTGACCACGGTTTTGTCCGGCGTCACCACTTCCAGTTGCAGCGTGCCCATAGTCACTCCTTACGCTCCTGATGTCCCGATACCCGGACATGCAAACCATTTTACACCGGCACGTCCTGAAAATTTCCAGGTGCGCTCACAAAATACATTTTGTTCCTTGGGCCGCGCCCGAAACCGGACGCGGCCCAAGGGGCAAAAGGCGCGTTTTGCGGCGCCCCTTAGTTTTCCTCTTGCAGCTTGCGCTGCTCATACTTTGCCACGGCCTGCTCGATACCGCCGAGCATGTAGAAGTCGCCTTCGGCCAGGTGGTCATACTCGCCGTCCAGGATGCCCTTGAAGCCCTTGATGGTGTCTTCCAGCTTCACATACTGGCCGGGGGTACCCGTGAAGGTTTCGGCCACGTGGAAGGGCTGGGAGAGGAAGCGCTGGATGCGCCGGGCGCGAGCCACGGTGAGCTTGTCCTCGTCCGAGAGTTCGTCCATGCCCAAGATGGCGATGATGTCCTGCAGTTCCTTGTACTTCTGCAGCACCATCTGCACCCGCCGGGCCACGCTGTAATGCTCTTCGCCCACCACATTGGGGTCAAGGATGCGCGAAGTGGAGTCCAGAGGGTCCACGGCCGGGTAGATGCCCAGTTCCGCGATCTGGCGGGAAAGCACCAAGGTGCCGTCCAGATGCGAGAAGGTCGTGGCCGGGGCCGGGTCGGTCAAGTCGTCGGCGGGCACGTACACGGCCTGCACCGAGGTGATCGAACCCGAGTTGGTGGAGGTGATGCGTTCCTGCAGAGCGCCCAGGTCCGTGCCGAGGGTGGGCTGATAGCCCACGGCCGACGGCATGCGGCCCAGCAGGGCGGACACTTCCGAACCCGCCTGGGTGAAACGGAAGATATTGTCGATGAACAGCAGCACGTCCTGGTGCTCTTCGTCACGGAAGTATTCGGCGCAGGCCAGAGCCGTGAGGGCCACGCGCGCGCGGGCTCCCGGAGGCTCGTTCATCTGGCCGTAGACAAGCGTGGCGCGTTCCAGAACGCCTGCTTCCTTGAGCTCGTTGTACAGGTCGTTGCCCTCACGGGTGCGCTCGCCCACACCGGCGAACACCGAGGAGCCGCCGTGCTGTTTGGCGATGTTGTTGATCATCTCCATGAGGATAACAGTCTTGCCCACGCCGGCGCCGCCGAAGAGGCCCATCTTGCCGCCCTTGGGGAAGGGAACGAGCAGGTCCACGACCTTGATGCCGGTTTCCAGCAGTTCCACCTTGGTGTTCTGGTCCGTGAACCCGGGAGCGGGACGGTGGATGGGGTAGTACTTTTCGGCATTGACCGGGCCCAGTTCGTCCACCGGGCGGCCGATGACGTTGAGGATGCGGCCCACCGCGGCTTTGCCCACGGGCACCATAATGGGCTGGCCCGTGTCCACCACGTCCATGCCGCGCACCAGACCTTCGGTGGCGTCCATGGCGATGGTGCGCACGACGTTGTCGCCCAGGTGCTGCGCCACTTCACAGATCAGATCCGGAGCGTCGCTGTTGTTCGGGTTTTTTATCTCCAGGGCGGTGAAGATATCCGGCAGGTTGCCGTCGCTGAACTCAACGTCCACCACGGCGCCGATAACCTGAACGACTTTACCGATGTTTTTGCTCATGTTTGGGCTCCTTAACCGTTCAGCGCTTCCGCGCCGCCGACGATGTCGATGAGTTCGCTGGTAATGGAAGCCTGCCGCGTCTTGTTGTAGAGCAGGGTCAGCATGTTGATCATCTCGTTGCAGTTGCGCGTGGCGTTGTCCATGGCGGCCATGCGGGCGGCGTGCTCGCTGGCCGAGGTGTCCAGAAGGCCACGGTAGACCTGCACTTTGACGTAGCGCGGCAGAAGTTCCGCCAGCAGCTTTTCCTCATGCGGCTCGTACACATACTCGCAACGGGCTTCACCGGCCTCCTCAGCGATTTCTTCGGCCTCCGGCGTCTTCAACGGCAGCAGGCAGAGCGTGCGCGGCGGCTGGTGTCCCATGGACACGAATTCGCCGTACACCAGCCAGACTTCGTCAAAGGCCAGGGTTTCATAGCCGTGAATGACCTCCTGGGCCACGGAGCTGGCCAGGGCGAAGTCAATGCTGCCCATGCGGTCGCCATAGGAGGAGAGCATGGCGTAATCGCTTTTGCGTACCGTGTCGCGGCCCTTGCGGCCCACGCAGGCGAAACTGACCTGCATGCCGGCCGCTGTTTTCTCCTTGGCGAGCTTCAGGGCGGCACTGATGATGTTGCCGTTGAAGCTGCCGCACAGGCCGCGGTCCGAGGTGACCATGACGATGGCGCAGTTTTTCTTTTCCTCATGCTCGGCCAGCAGGGGATGGGCGTTGCCCTCCACCTTGCGCGACAGTTCGCCGAGCACCTGGCGGTATTTGGCCGCGTAGGGTCTGAAGCGCTCGATACGGGCCTGGGCGCCGCGCAGCTTGGCCGAGGCCACCATATTCATGGCCTTGGTGATCTGCTTGGTCTTGCCGACCCCTACGATCTTCATTTTTACGTCTTTGAGTGAAGGCATGCTAGGTCTCCCGTTTGGCGGCCTTAGGCCTGCCAGCCCTGCTTGAAGGCGGCAACGGCTTCGGTGAGCGCGCTTTCCACAGCCTCGTCAATGACTTTTTTGTCTTTAATGGCGTCCAGCACGTCCTTCCTGGTGTCGCGCAGGAAGGTCAGCATCTCGGTTTCAAAGCGGCGGACCTGATCCACCGGCACGTCGTCCATGTGCCCGCGTGTGGCGGCCCAGATGGAAGCCACCTGTTCCTGGGCGGGCATGGGCTGGTACTGGGGCTGCTTGAGCAGCTCCACCAGGCGCGCGCCGCGGTCCAGCTTGGCCTTGGTACCCTTGTCCAGATCCGAGCCGAACTGGGCGAAAGCCGCCAGTTCGCGGTACTGGGCGAGGTCCAGGCGCATGGTGCCCGCTACCTGTTTCATGGCCTTGATCTGGGCCGCACCGCCCACGCGGGACACGGAAAGGCCCACGTTGATGGCCGGACGCACACCGGCGTTGAACAGGTTCGGCTCCAGATAAACCTGACCGTCGGTGATGGAGATCACGTTGGTCGGGATGTAGGCGGAGACGTCGCCGGCCTGGGTTTCAATGATCGGCAGAGCCGTCAGGGAACCGGCGCCCAGGCTGTCGTTGACCTTGGCCGCGCGTTCCAACAGGCGCGAGTGCAGATAGAAGACGTCGCCGGGGAAAGCTTCACGTCCGGGCGGGCGACGGAGCAGCAGGGACATCTGGCGGTAAGCCACGGCCTGCTTGGAAAGGTCGTCGTAAATGATCAGGGCGTGCTTGCCGCCGTCGCGGTAGTACTCGGCCATGGTGCAGCCGGTGTAGGCCGCGATGTACTGCAACGGGGCCGGGTCGGAGGCCGTGGCCGAAATGATGGTGGTGTACTCCAGCGCGCCGTACTTGCGCAGCGTGTCGGCCACCAGCGCCACCGAAGCCTTCTTCTGGCCGATAGCCACGTAGAAACAGTGGATGTCGGTCTCTTTCTGGGCCAGGATGGCGTCGAGACACACGGCGGTTTTACCGGTCTGGCGGTCGCCGATGATCAGCTCGCGCTGGCCGCGCCCGATGGGCGTCATGGCGTCGATGGCTTTCAGGCCCGTGGGCATGGGCTCATGCACGCTTTTGCGGGCGATGATGCCGGGGGCCTTGATTTCCACAGGACGCACTTCCGTGGCTTCGATGGGTCCGAGACCGTCGATGGGCTCACCCAGGGGGTTGAGCACGCGGCCCATGACCTTGTCGCCCACGGGCACGGAGAAGATCTTGCCGGTACGCTTGACCGGGTCGCCTTCCTTGATGCCCACGTCCGAACCGAGCAGGGCGACGCCCACGTTGTCCTCTTCGAGGTTGAGCACCATACCCATGACGCCGCCGGGGAATTCCAGCAGTTCCATGGACATGGCGTTCTGCACTCCGTGGACGCGGGCGATGCCGTCACCGACGTAGAGGACGGTGCCGGTTTCGCTCATTTCCACGCGCTGCTCGTAGTTTTGGATTTGATCCTCAATGATCTTGCTTATCTCTTCCGCTTTGATCTGCATGTGCTATTCACCCCTCTTGAAAGTCTCCCGCAGGATCCCCAATTGTGCGCGCAGACTTGCGTCCAGCACCCGATCTCCCATGTTGAGCACCATACCCCCAAGGATGTCTTTGTCCACGGCGAAGGTCAGCTCAATGTCGGCGCCGCTTTTTTCCTGCAGCGCGGCCTTGAGCTCAGCCTGTTTGGCGGCGGAAAGTTTCACGGCGGTGGTCAGCCGTCCGCGGATCACGCCTTTGGCCTCATCCAGCAGTTTGCCGTACCAGTTGGCGATCTCACGCAGGAAGGCCAGGCGTTCCTTGTCGGCCAACAGGAAACAGAAGTTGCGCATGATCTGGTCGGCTTTGAGCTTATCCAGCAGTTTGCCCATGACCGCCTTTTTCTCTTCCACGCTGATGACCGGACTTTTCAGGGTCATGTCCAGTCCCGGCGCGGCGGCGATCATCCCACCCAGGGTCGCGAGGCAATCCCCGTGCCGGGTGAGGGCGTCGTCCCCTTCCTTACGGCTCAACGCAAAGATGGCGTTGGCGTATCTGCGTGCAACCACGGTGTCAGTCAATGGAGCACCACCTTGTTAAGGGAGTTGGCGATAAGTTTGTCGTGTTCACCGTCGCCCAGCTTGTCGCGCAGGGCTTTTTCGGCCGCGCCCACGATTTCGTCGGCAAGGGCGGCGCGCACTTCAGCCAGCACGGAGCGCCCTTCGTTCTCGGCGGTAAGGCGGGCCTGTTCCACGATCTGCTCGGCCTGGCGGCGCGCCTCTTCCATGATGCCCTGTTTGAGGTTTTCGGCCTGGACCCGGCTTTCTTCCAGGATGGCCTTGCGTTCCTCATCCAGACGGGCAATGCGCGCTTCCACGGCGGCCAGATGCTCTCTGGCCTTGGCGCGGCGCTCTTCCAGGTCGTCCAGGGTGTCCCGGATCAACTGGCGGCGGCCCTTGAAGAACTTCTTGGCCAGCCCGCCCACGAAATACCAGAGGATGCCCGCGAAGATCACGAAGTTGAGCACGCGCCAGCCGAAATCGCCCCAGCGCGGCGCTGCGTGCCCGGCTTCAGCGGCGACTGCTTGCGTGGCGGCCACGGCAAAGACCAGCGCCAGCGGCAGGACAAGCCCGAAGTGTTTCCATTTGCTCAAAACACACCCCCTAAACGGTCTGAGAAATGATCCAAAGCGTGCCCGTGCGCCGGGCGCGACAGCCGGGCAACCCCGCAAAAGGGTACCGGCGGGCCGCAGTGAAAAACCGGGATCAGCCCTTGATCAGGCGGTCGGCCAAGCGGGCGGAAAAATCACTCACCTGATTGCGCAGCTCGCTCAGCGTGGCCTCGGCCTGACCCCGCAGACTGCGGCGGGTGTCGGCCAGGATGTCGCGGGCGCTCTTCTGGGCCGTGCCCACGATGCCCTGCTGTTCCGTCAGGCCCGCGTTGCGGCCTTCCTCACGGGTAAGGCCGGCGTCCTGACGGGCACGGGCCAGTTCGGCTTCGTAGTTGGCGAGGCGTTCGGCGGCCTGGGACTCAAAGCTGTCGGCTTCGCCGGCCAGGTTGTCCATGACGCCGTTGCGCTTTTTGATTATTTCGCGGATGGGTCGGATCAGGAGGATGTTGAGTACAAAGATGGCGATAAAGAAGTTCACCAACTGAAAGACCAGGGTGATATTGAGATCCAGCATGCCGCATCCTCCCTAAAAATGGCGGTGTGAAGGATTTGATACATAAAGCCCTTGCACCATAGCGCCACAGCCCTGTTATGTCAAAGGGTATTGGTGACAAATTTCGCAAAGTTCACAAAAAAGTTTGTCCGGAAAAGTGGAAAAAAGTCTGAAAAGTCGCGCGTAACAAGGCATTGCGGGCTGTGTGCCAAAAGGGGGCGAGCGAGCCTTTCAGGAGAGCCACCAGTCCTCGGGGCCGTACCCGGCCTCCGACAGCCAGCCAGCCGCCTCTTCGGCCGCGCCGTGGGCCGTGAGCGCGTTGAGGATGCGGCAGCGTCCCGGCCCTGGCAGGGCCGCGCGGGGCAAAACGGCTATGCCGCCCGGACGGTTGCCTATTTTGCGGGGATCAATGTCGATATAGGCCGCGGGCCGCACGCCGAGTCGCCGGAGCGGGGCCAGCCGCCGCCGGGCCACGCGCCCGGCGCCCAGCACCCAGACCTCGGGGTGGAAAGGATTGCTGCGGGCCAGTTCGCGGGCCAGCCAGAGGGCGCGCAGTTCATTGCAGGCCGCTTCGCGGTAGCGGGCGTCGGCGCGGGTGGCCCGTCCGGGCGGGTCGTTCCAGGCCAGGAGGCGCAACGGCAACTTTTCCAGGCGCGCGCCCGCGTCCAGCCAGCGCAGCCAGAGTTCCCAGTCCTCGGCAAAATCGCCGTCCGCGTAGCCTCCCCAGCGTTCCACGGCCGCGCGCCGGAACATGACCGAGGGATGGCAGACCGGCGTATCCCGGAAGCGGTTGCGGGCGATATCCTCTGATGAGCGCAGGCTGTTCTGCCAGTCCACGAAATGGGCGAAGCCCCCGGCCCGGACCGCGTCGCCGCCGAAATCCACCATACCGGCTGAAAGGTGCAGGCCGGGATCGGCGTCCAGATGCGCAACCTGTCGGGCCAGGCGTTCCGGATGGGTCGTGTCGTCGGCGTCCATGCGGGCCAGATAACGGCCCCGCGCCGCCGCCAGTCCGGCATTGAGCGTTGCGGCGATGCCCTGGTGGGGACGGCGGAGCACGCGCAGCCGGGGTTCGCGCCGGGCCGCGGCTTCCAGCAGGGCGGGGCTGTGGTCCGTGGATCCGTCGTCCACGGCCAGCACTTCAAAGGGCGGCAGAGGCGCGCCCGGCGCGGGACGCTGGGCCCAAAGGCTGCTCAACGCCGCCCCCAGGCCGGAAGCGGCGTTGTACACAGGCAGGATGACGGAGACAAGCGGCGCGGCGGCGCTGGACATGCGGCGGGCCGCCTTCAGTTCCGGCCCAGGAGACGTAACGCCTCGACGCAGACGATGGCCGGTTCCGCCGTGGCGTCCAGGATATGGTGGGCGGCGTCTTCATAGAGTGGGCGGCGCTCGTCCAGAACCAGCTGCATTTCTTCGGCAATACCCAGTCCGGTCAGGGAGGGGCGCTGTTCGGCCAGGGGATCGCGGGCCAGGCGCCGGGCCAGGGCTTCCGCCGGGGCGGCCAGATAGAAAACCGTACCCTGGGCGCGCATGAAACGACGGTTTTCCGGATCCAGAACCATGCCGCCGCCTGTGGCGATGACCGCGCCGCCCTGGGCGTGCAGGGCGGCCACTTCGCGCAGGACCGCGCTTTCATGGGCCCGGAAGCCCGACCAGCCTTCGGCGGACACCACCTCGGCCACGGAGCGGCCCAGTCGCTCGCGCAAATGCCGGTCTGTGTCCACAAAAGCACAATCAAGCAGGCGGGCCAGTTCCAGGCCTACCGTTGTTTTGCCCGCCGCGCGGGCTCCCACCAGAAAAATCGCCGCCATGCGGGCTCCTTTGCACCGAAACTTTCAGGGGCGCTCCCCCGAGCGTCTCGTCATGACGTGACGACACGCGTCACAAAATCCGCACGCCGCCTTCCTCCACCAGAACGGTGTATTCCCAGCGCACGCCGCCCCAGGCGGAGTAATACAGGCCCGGTTCCACCGTGACCACCATGCCCGGCTCCAGCACCCCTTCGGCGCGCGGGGACAGGCTGGGGGCCTCGTGGGTTTCCAGGCCCACGCCGTGGCCCAGGCCGTGGGTGAAAGCCTCCGCGACCCCGGCCTTTTCAAAGACCGCGCGGGCCAGGGCATAGACTTCGCGCAGGGACAGGCCGGGCCGCATTTTTTTCAGGGCCGCTTCCTGGGCCTCGCGCACCAGGGCCAGGGTGCGCCTGAACTCCGGCGCGGGCGCGTCGCCCGCCCAGAACGTGCGCGTCTGGTCCGAACAATACGCGTCCACCCGGCACCCCACGTCGATGAGCACCAGGCAGTTCTCCGTGACCGCGTCCTCGCCGGGGATGGCGTGGGGCAGCGCCGCGTTGCGGCCCACGGCCACGATATTGGCAAAGGCCAGTTCCCCGGCCCCGTTCTCGCGGAAAAAGCGCTCAATAGCCCAGCTCAGTTCTTTTTCAGTCCTGCCCGGTTCCAGTTGACCCTCCACCCATTGCAAGAGCTTGTGATTGAGGGCGAAAGAACGTTCCAGCGCCGCGATTTCGCAGGGCTCCTTGATCCGGCGCAAGTGCTCCACCAGGCCGTCGGCGGCTTCAAACCGAGGGCCGGCCCCGGCCTGGTCCAGTGCCCGGGCAAAGGCAAGGCTGACGCCCCGCGCCTCCAGGCCCACGCGCCCGCCGCAGCGCCGCAGCAGGCTGTGCAGGTCTTTGGCGGCGTCGCCGCCGTAGATAAAGATGCGTTCCTGATCCCAGAGCCGGGCCGCCGCATCCAGATAGCGGGCGTCGGTAGCCAGCCAGTCCCAGCCGTCGGCCGTGACGACCAGTCGGCCCGCGCTTTCATTGCACTGCGGATCGTGCAGTTCAAAACCTGAAAGATAAAAACGGTTGGCCGCCTGGCTGACCAGCAGGGCGTCCAGGCCTCTGGCGCGCATGGCCCGGCGCAGACGTTCGCGGCGGGCGGCGTATATGGCTTGCATGGCGTATCTCCTGTTCCTGGTGGGGAACGGGGCTTATGCTACAGCGTCGGGCCGCGCATGAAAAGCCCCGCGCCGGGGTCGGGCCGGGGCAATCTCATGAACGGGATGAACATTGTTGTCCCGGAGCGAAAGAGAAGAGTATGCCTGCGTCAGCCTTCCTGTCACTTTACGGCTATTTTAACAAAATCCGTCTTTCCCGCGCGGGCGCCGCTGCCTTCTCAAGCATATCCGCATCTGTGGCAGACCTCTTGTCTTTCCCGCGCGGGCGCCGCTGCCTTGGCCGCACGAAAAAACCGCCGATTTTGCAAAATTCCCGCAAAATCAGCCCCCGCCCTCTTGCCAACAGTGCCGTCTGAGTTCGCGGAAACAAGCAAGGAAGACCCGCTTTACGAATATCCGACGGCTGAAACAGCCATTCGATTGTCTTGGGAGGCCCGCGGGCCTCGGTTGACCGTCCCGGCAAGTGGGTTTATAGAACAGAACATGTCCCAGCCGCGTTCTTCATTGCTCACGGTGCTGGATCTGGTGCCCTTCGGCCAGACCGGCCAGGAAAGCCGCTTCTTCGCCCTGCGTCTGACCCATCCCGAATGGGAGCAGTGGCGCCCCGGCCAGTTCGTCATGGTCCGGCCCACCTCGTTCGGCCTGGAAATTCCCTGGGCTCGTCCCTTGGGCATCTGCCACATGACCGCCCGTCACATGATCTGTTTTTTCCAGGTTCAGGGGCGCGGCACCCGGCGCATGGCCGAACTCAAGGCCGGCGATATGGTGCGGGTCTGGGGGCCCTTGGGCAACAGCTTTGCCGTGGAGCCGGACACGCCCACCCTGCTGCTGGCCGGGGGTATGGGCATCGTCCCCTTTGTGGGTTACGTCAACGAGCATCCCAAACCCTGGAACGTGACCATGCTCTTCGGCCACCGCGAGCCCATCAGCTGCTATCCGGTGGACAGCATCAACGAGCATGTGCCTCTGGACAGCCTGCGCGAGCATACGTCCGGCGATCTGGACAATTTCATTTTTTCCCTGCAGGAGCGCATGCGCGAATACGCCGAACAAAACGGCTTGGTGCTGGCCTGCGGGCCCCTGCCGTTTTTGCGCACTGTGCGGAAATTCGCCGGGGAACTGGGCGTGCGCACCCAGCTTTCGCTGGAAAACCGCATGGGCTGCGGCGTGGGCGCCTGTCTCGGCTGCGTGGCCCGCACCACGGATGCCTGGCCGGTGCCCGCCAAGCGCGGCGGCCTGATTCAGGTGTGCAATCAGGGGCCGGTGTTCTGGTCCCACCACATCGAATTGTAGGCGCAACTGCCTTTTGCCCGCTGGCTTTGTCAAACTTCGCTTTTTATTTCGGTCGAGTACCATAAGAGTACACTCCCTCCGTAAAAAAGCTCGTTTTCCTTGCCAGCGAACAAAAAACAGCCGCGCCGATCATGCCGACGCGGTTTGTTGGGTATGCCAGAATGGAACAAAACTGAAGCTCAAGCGTTTTTACAACCGGGAAACAGCATGGACCTTTCCGTCACCCTCAAGGGGCAAACCCACGATCTCAAATTGAAAAATCCGGTGCTCACGGCATCGGGCACCTTCGGCTACGGCGTGGAGTTCGCGCCTTACGGCGATCTGGCGGCCCTGGGCGGCATCGTGGTCAAGGGTCTGTCCCTCAAGCCGCGCGAGGGCAATCCCTGCCCGCGCATTGTGGAAACCACGGCGGGCATGCTCAATGCCGTGGGCCTGCAGAACGACGGGGTGGAGGTCTTCTGTCGGGACAAGCTGCCCCATCTGCCCTGGCGGGAAACGCCGATCATCGCCAATATGTACGCCACCTCCCCGGCGGAATTCGGGGAACTGGCCGCGCGTCTGGACGGCGAGGAAGGCGTGGCCGCGCTGGAAGTCAATGTTTCCTGCCCCAACGTCAAGGAGGGCGGCGTGCTCTTCGGCCAGGATCCCAAGCTGGCCGCCGCCGTCACCGCCGCCGTGCGCAAGGGCGCGCCGCACAAGCACGTGATGGTCAAACTCTCGCCCAATGTCACGGACATCGCGCTCATGGCGCGCAGCGTGGAAGACGCGGGCGCGGACAGCGTTTCCTGCATCAACACCCTGCTGGGCATGGCCGTGGATCTGCGTACCCGGCGTCCGTCCCTGGCCAATGTGGTGGGCGGCCTGTCCGGCCCGGCCATCAAGCCCGTGGCCCTGCGTTGCGTCTGGCAGGCGGCACAGGCCGTGAAGATTCCGGTGGTGGGCATGGGCGGCATCGCCAGCGCCGAGGACGCGCTGGAATTCATTCTGGTGGGCGCGGCCGCCGTGCAGGTGGGCACGGCCAATTTTATGCGCCCGGACAGCGCCTTTGCCCTGGCGGCGGAGCTGCCCGCGGCCTGCGAACGCCTGGGGGCGCGCTCGCCCGCCGAACTGCGCGGCGCGTTGCGCATGGACTAGGCCCATGGCCGTCAGTATCATTCCGGTTCGCTCCGAACAGGAGCTGACCACATTTGTGGACCTGCCCTGGACCGTCTACGCGGATCAGCCTCTCTGGGTGCCCCCTATCAAAAGCCAGGACCGCGAGCTGCTCACGCCCGGCGCGCATCCTTTCTGGGAGTCGGCCCGGCGCGAGCTGTTTCTGGCTTTGCGCGACGGGCTGCCCGTGGGGCGCATCGCGGCCATTGTGGACGAGAAGTACAATGCCTATGCCGGAGAGGCCTGCGGGGCCTTCGGCTTTTTCGAATGCCTGGACGATCCGGAGGCCGCCCACGCCCTGCTGGGCGAAGCCCGGAGCTGGCTGGCCGCCCAGGGCATGAGCTTCATGCGCGGGCCGCTGAACCCCTCCGCCAATTACACCTGCGGCCTGCTGGTGGACGGCTTCGACCTGCCTCCGGTGATCATGATGCCCTGGAATCCTCCCTATTATGCGGAACTGCTGGAAGGCTGGCATCTGCGCAAGGAACAGGATCTTTTCGCCTACCTCATTGAGCGCGATCGCCTGTCGCCGCCGGACTGGCTGCGGGAGGAAGTGGGCCGGCTCAAGGCCGAGGCCCGTTTTACCTGCCGCACGTCCAGCAAGGCCACACTGGCCGCTGACATCCGGACCATGCTGGATATCTACCGCGAATCCTGGGCCAAAAACTGGGGCTTTTCGCCGCTTTCCGACGGAGAGGCCGAGCACCATGTCAAAGAGCTCAAAGGCATCCTGGATCCGGAATTTTTCGTGCTCTTCTTCCACAACGACGAACCCGCCGCGGGCATGGTGGCCCTGCCGGACATGAACCCCCTGCTCAAGCGCCTCAACGGCAAACTGGGGCTGTCCGCGCTCTGGCACTGGTGGCAGGCGCGGGAGGAAATCCGGGGCGGCTACCGCATCATGCTGTTCGGCATCAAGGAGGAGTTCCGCCTGCTGGGCCTGCCCCTGCTGCTGCTGGACTATATGCTGGAAAAAGCCCGCAACAAGCCGGATTTCCAGTGGGTGGAAGGCTCCTGGGTGCTGGAGGACAATGTGGCCGTGGACGACCTTATTGAGGATTTTTCGGGCCGGATCACCAAGCGCTACCGCATATACCGCCGGGAGATCAGCGCATGACCCGGCCCTCGGACGAACGCTTTTCCCATCTGAGCGGCAAAAAGGTGCTGGTCACCGGCGGCACGGGCTTTGTGGGCCGTCATCTGCTGCCGCGCCTGCTGGCAGCGGGCGCGCACGTCACCTGCCTGACCCGCGCGGCCTCGCGCACCGGGCATCTGCCCGCGGATGTGGCCGTGGCGCGCGCTGATCTGCACACGGGGGAGGGGCTGGCCGAAGCCCTGGCCGGGCAGGATGTGGTCATCCACATGGCGGCCCTGCTGTTCGGCCTGGGCTGGCAGGACTATCTGCGGGCCAACGCGCTGGCCGCGCGCTCTCTGGCCGTGGCGCTGGCCGGCGTGGAGGCCGCGGCTCAAGGCTCCGGCAAGGGCTTGCCCGCGCGTTTCGTGCTGGTTTCCAGTCTGGCGGCCACCGGCCCTTCCGACTGCCCGCCCGGCGTGGCGGACAATGCCGTGCCCGCGCCGGTTTCCGCCTACGGCTGGTCCAAGCTGCTGGTGGAGCAGATTCTGGGCCGGGCCCTGGGGGACAGGCTGGTGACCCTGCGTCCGCCCATTATTTACGGCTCCGGCGACAAGGGCCTGCTGCCCGTTTTCAAGGGCGCGGCCAGGGGCTTTGCCGTGAGCCCCGGAGCGTTCCGCGATTTTCCCGTGTCCGCCGTGCACGCGCGGGACATGGCCCAGGCCGTGCTGCTCTGCTGCAAGGATACGGCGCGGGGCGTATACCATATCAACGACGGCGGCCTGTACAGCATGGCCCATTTCTGCCGCGTCATGGGCGCGGCCCTGGGCCGTCCCCGGCTGCGCGTGATTCATCTGCCTCTGCCCCTGATGGCCGTGACGGCGGGACTGGCCTCCAGCGGGGGACTATTGTGGGCGCGGCTGTCGCGCTGCCTGCCGAGCCGGGCCCCGCAACGCGCGCCCAACTGGAACCTGGACAAATACCGCGAGGCCCGGCAGGCGGGCTGGCTCTGCGACGCCGCCCGCATCCGGCGGGAGCTGGGCTACGAGCCCCGGGTCAGTCTGGCCGAGGGCATGGCCGAGGCCGTGGAAGGCTACCGGCGCGAGGGGTGGCTGTGAAGATAACCATTCAGGAACTTTCCAAATCATTCGGCGGCCGGGACATCTTCAGCAATTTTTCGCTGGAGGTGGATTCCGGCGTGCGGCTCTGCGTCTGCGGCCCCAACGGCACGGGCAAATCCACCCTGCTGCGCCTGCTGGCCGGGGTGGAGTCCGCCGACGGGGGCCGGGTGCTTTTGCCCAAGGGCTGCCGCCTGGGTTTTGTGGAGCAGGAGCTGTCCGAGGAAGCCCTGGACACGCCCCTGCTGACCTACGTGCTGGACGTGCTCCACGACTGGAACGACTTCTGGGCCGAGTGGGAGCAGGCGGCCGAATCCGGCGACGAAAGCCGCCTGACCGCGCTCATGCACCGCCAGAGCGAACTGGAAGCCACGTACGGCTATAATCCCGAGCACCGGGCCAAGGCCGTTCTGTCCGGGCTGGGTTTTTCCGAGGCCAAGTGGGGGCGCACCCTGCGGGAGCTGTCCGGCGGCTGGCGCGAACGGGCCAAGCTGGCCCGCGTGCTCACGGCCGGGGCCGACGTGCTGCTGCTGGACGAGCCCACCAACCACCTGGACATGGAAGCCGTGGAGTGGCTCGAGTCTTTTCTGCTGGACTTTAAGGGCGCGCTGGTCTTTGTGGCCCACGACCGCATGTTCATGGACAATGTGGGCACCCATGTGCTCTATCTGGGCTTGTCCCGTCCGGTATTCCGCAAGGCCACCTACACCCAGTTTCTGGCGTTGCAGGAGGAATACAACGCCCAGCGCGAGCGCGAGGCCCGCGCCCTCCAGGACGAGATCAACCGTAAAATGGCTTTTGTGGAACGCTTCCGGGCCAAGGCCACCAAGGCCCGCCAAGCCGGTTCGCGCCAGAAGATGGCCAAGAAGCTGGAAAAGGAGCTGGAGGATTACCGGCCCGAGCCGAAGCGCAAGGAGCTCAATTTCAGCTGGCCCGAGGCCCCGCACTCGGAAAAGATAGTGCTGGCCGCCGCTGATCTGGCCTTTCATTTTCCGGACGGCAAGAGCATGTGGCCCCCCCTGACCTTCACGCTGTACCGGGGCGGGCGCATCGCCCTGGTGGGGCATAACGGCTGCGGCAAATCCACGCTGCTCCGGATTCTGGCCGGGCAGCTGGAACGCTGCGGCGGCAATCTGGTCACGGCCTCCCAGATGCGCCTGGGCTACTATACCCAGCACCAGATGGACACCCTGCGCCCGGACACCACGGTGCTGGGCGAAATCCGCCGCCTTTCGGACCCGCACACCACGGAAGAGGAACTCATGAGCGTGCTGGGCCTCTTTCTGCTGGGGCAGGAATATTTCGACCGCCAGGTCAGCGCCCTGTCCGGCGGCGAGAAAAGCCGCCTGGTCCTGGCCAGCCTGTTTCTGAAACGCTGCAATTTTCTGTTGCTGGACGAGCCCACCAACCATTTGGATCTGGAAAGCCGCGAAGCCCTGGTCCTGGCTTTGCAAAAATTCACCGGTACCCTGCTGATGGTGGCCCATGACCGCTGGCTTTTGTCGCAGGTGGGGGTCGAAGCCTGGGAACTGAATGAAAACGGCATTACGATCCATGCCGGATTCGCGGCCTATGACGCCGACCGCCGGGCGCGCCTGGCCGGGGCCGGAACGGACAGCCGGGGCGGCGCGGCCCTGAGCGCGGCGGGCCTGCCGAAAATGAGCTCCGAAGCGGCGCGGGAGGTCGCGCCCGGTTTCTCACGTGAGGAGCAGAAGCGCCTCAAGCGCGAGCAGGCCGAGAAACGCAACGCCCTGCACAAGGAACTCAAACCCCTGCAAAGCAAGTATACGGCTCTGGAAGAGGAGCTGGCCCGCGTGCTGGACGAACAGAGCGCGGTGGAAGGCCGGTTGGCTGATCCCGAGGTCTATGCGGACCACAGCCGCTCCGGCGAACTGCTCAAGCGCTTTGAGGAATGCAAGCGGCGCGGCGAGGACCTGTTGGAAGAAATGGCGGGGCTGGAAGAAAAAATAACGGCTATCAAAGTCGGGGCTGAGTGAGGATGTGATGCCTGCCGACGAAAAAGATGCTGCGCAGGACAGAGAAAGTGCGCCTGCCGAGCAACCTTCGTGGTTATGGCAACTGGTGATCATGGCCGTTATAGCCTATCCGCTTGCTTTTGTGGGGACACTGGAGAGCCTTCGCTGTGTGACGCCCTATGTGACGCCTCTGGCTTGGTTTATGGGGGGCATTCTTCTTGCCTGGCGAACTAGGTACATGACTCTTGCCTGTATGTTGATCGCCGAGGGCTTGCTTGGTCTGATTGCCCTTTGGTTTTTGATGGGGTTTGCCAAAGGTTTTGCGCATTAAGCGGCTGCAAAAAATCTGTCTCAGACAAGGGCGTATTATGACGGAAAAGAGCGACGGCCCGCGGCTCATTGAAGTGGCTGCGGGCATCATCTGGCGCGGCGGGCGCTTTCTGGCCGCGCAGCGGCCCACGGACAAGCCTTTGGAAGGCTATTGGGAATTTCCCGGCGGCAAGCTGGAGGCAGGGGAGAGCCCGGCCGAGGCCCTTGCCCGCGAGCTGGCCGAGGAGCTGGGCATCGGCGTGCGCGAGTGCCGCTTCTGGCAGAGCCTGGAACACAGTTACGCGGAGCGCGGCTTTCGTGTGCGTCTGCACTTTTTCCACGTCACGGCCTTCAGCGGCGAGCCCTGCCCGGCGGAAGGCCAGAATCTGCGCTGGGTGACTCCGGCCGAGGCCCCGGAGCTGGGCTTTCTGCCCGCTGATGCGGGCGTGCTGAATTTTTTGCAAACGGTTCAACGCCAGAGCAGATTCGCTTTGAAATTGTGCCAATTCCAAAGTTGAAATGCCCTAGGGCCCGTTAACACTATTTCAGAGCTATAACAATTAACGCAAAGACGACAAAGGCCAGGAACATGACATCGAGCTTGTCGAACCGAGTAAAAACACGGCGGAAGCCTTTGAGCCTCCTGAAAAGCCGTTCTACCTCATTACGTCTTTTGTATAGCTTCTTTGTCATACTCCCACGGTTTCAGTCGGTTGGGATTGGGCGGCACCACCGGAGTGAAGCCCAACTCACGTCCCAAGCGAGTCGTTTCATTACCCTCATATGCGCCATCCATAAGCAAGCTGCACGGCGCTGGCATCGGCCCCAACTGGACAAGCAGCCTGCGCCCCTCGGGGGCATCGCCGGCGTTGCCGGGAGTGAGGCTGAAATTCAACGCGCATTCAGCATTCGCGGCAACCATATGAAGCTTGGTCGTCCAGCCGCCTCTGGACTTTCCGATGGACTGCGG
>NZ_JH114303.1:249654-268182 GCF_000224635.1 Desulfovibrio sp. 6_1_46AFAA | reverse complement strand
GTGAGGCTGAAATTCAACGCGCATTCAGCATTCGCGGCAACCATATGAAGCTTGGTCGTCCAGCCGCCTCTGGACTTTCCGATGGACTGCGGACCTGTTTTTTTAAGGCCCCTGTTCCATCGGGATGAACCTTAACAATAGTACTGTCGAGAGAAACTGCTTCTATTTTAAGGCGGAGTATCTGCTCTTGTTGAAGGCGTTCAAATATACGGTCAAGAACTCCGTTCTTGCTCCAGCGGTTCATGCGCGTGTAGATGCTGTGCCAACAGCCAAAATTTTTCGGCAGTCCACGCCATTTACACCCATGCTCCGCAACGTACAGAATCGCATTCAACACCTGGAGATTGTCAAAATGGACATTACCTCTTTGGCGCGGGAAGCAGTCAGCGATTCTCTCATATTGTTCGCGAGTAATTTGCATAAGACATTCTTACGGAATACTCGCTCTTTGTCAAATAGTGTTAACAGGACCTAATCCGTCCTCCGAAGGGGAACCCGCATGGGGCGTCTGCGTTTTGCCCATATCCGGCGTTTGCGCGGCCTTGTTCCGGCCCTGCTGGTTCCGCTGATGCTGGCGGCCCTGCTCGCACCGGCTGTGCTGCCGCTCTGTGCGGCCAATGCGGCCTTCAAGCCGCCGCAGTGCCGGGGGGCGGGCATGCCCGCCGACGCCCCTCTCTTTTATTTGGAGCTGATGCCCTATGACGACGCCCAAAAAGCGCGGGAGCTGGAGAGCCTGAAGTACGACGAGGAGCGAAAAGAGCGGGAGTCCGGCCGTAAGGCAAAGAAGGACGCATCCGGGCAGTCCGCTGAAGCGGCCCGGCTTGCGGCGAGCATCCGGCGGGTGGGAACGCCCGAGGCCCGCATCGGGGTGGAAGAAGCCAAGGAACGCTGGAGAGAACTGGAAATCATGACTGTTCTGCCTCTTGACCCGAAGCGGCTCACGGCGGCGCATGAAAAAAGGGAAGACTGGCCCCGGCAGCAGCAGCTGGAATCCGCGTATCATGGCGAAACCCGTAATATCGTCCCCACGGATCTCAACCATGACGGCATCATGGATTTCATGTTCAACGAAGACCCGCTCTTGAATCTATGGGCCAGTCAGCTTTTTCTGGGTTGCGGGGATAATTTCTACACCCCGCTCGGTTTTTTCAACGCGGGCTACAGCTCTGCAGGCCCGGCGGTGACGGTCAAACAACGCCGTATCGACGGTCGCTCCTGGGACGCTTTCCACGTCGTCGCCCCGGATTTGCCCATAGGCTTGGAAGGTTCCTGCGAGTCTGACGAGCCGTTGCGCCATTGGGCGGAACGCGTCATTGCCTTTGACCCGGCCAGGGGCGTCTACCGCGAAATTTCCGTCAAGCCTTTGCCCTGACCGCAGCACACCTCTATGCTTCCTCCCCCAAAATAAATTCCAGCACGGCGTCGGCCAGCAGGGCCGCGGCTTGGGTGACACGCGGGGCCAGGGGCGGGGCCGCGAGCACGTCGGTGGTAAAGTCCCCGACCAGGGTCAGGCGGCCCAGGCGGCGTTTCTGCATGGGGGGGCCGCCGTAGCCTCCCATGCCCGAGGCGCTGGCCACCATGCGCCCGTCCAGCAGGGCACGCTCCACCAGCATGGTTTTGGCTTCCGGATCGTCCAGGGCTTCCACCCAGATCGGGCAGGAGGGCAGGATTTCCGGCAGATCGGCGGGGCCCAGGCGCAGCCGCCGCGTCTCCACCCGGATGTCCGGATTGAGCTCGCGCAGTAACTCAGCCAGGGCTTCCACCTTGGGGCTTCCCAGATGGCGCGGCCAGAACTGCTGGCGGTTGAGATTGGACGGCTCCACCACGTCGTCATCAACCAGCAGCAGATCCTCCACCCCGCAACGTGCCAGCATGAGCGCCGTATTGGAACCCAGGCCGCCGGCCCCGGCCAGGCCCACGCGCGCGGCGCGCAGCCTGGCCAGTTGTTCCGGAGTGAAATAGCGGGTCAGACCCTGGCGCAGGCTGTTGATCATGGGTGTTTCCTTATTGCGTTGTGCGGAGAGGCTTCGTGAGGTTCAGCCCCACAGGAATTCCCTGGCTTCCGGATGGCTGGAAAAACCGTGCGGACTCAGCGCGGCGGCATACGCGCCCGCGTTTTCAAAAATCAGCATATTGCCCACAACGGCGTTTTCCAGAACGACGTCTCTGGCCACAGTATCCATGCCGGTGCACAGATTGCCGCAGATGGTGACTATTTCAGCGGGCGCGGGCAGGCCGAGGGCTTTGGGAACATATGTACCGCGCCCGCTCCACAAGGGTTCGCAAGGTCCGGCGTATGTCGGTTCAAGCGGCAGGGCCTCAAACAGGCCCGCAATGGCCGGACGCAGAAAATGATTGAGCAGGCCCGCCGCGATGACGAAAGTTTTGCCTCGCGAGCGCTTGATGTCAACAATACGGGTGACGAAGACGCCCGCATCGCCCACCAGAAAACGTCCGCTTTCCACATAGCGGCGCGCCGGAACCGGACCGTCTTGCGGAATAAGACGCAGCAGGCCCGCCAGATGACCGCGAAGCCGTTCCATGTTCAGGGATCGCATTTCCCCGGCGTAGGGAATGCCGAGGCCGCCGCCGAAGTCGATAAACTCAAGGGGCATGCCGAGGCCGTGATTCCAGACGCGGGCCAGACGCGCCACATGCTCGAAGCAACGGCCCAGGGCATCGGCGCTGAGCACCTGGCTGCGCGCATGGACATGGATGCCCGTCGGGCGCGCATGCTCCAGGCGGTGCAAAAAATCCCGGTGCGCGGGCAAGCCTTCCTCGTCTTCGCCGAATTTGTCGGGCAGGCCGGGCCGCATGGCCGGGCAGGGTCCCGGCCCATAGGAAAAATCCGGATTGACGCGCAGGCCCACCGCGCACGTTATGTTCCGGCTTGCGCAGATGGCGTCGATCCTTTGCAGCTCGGTATAGGAATCAGCGATAATCAGGCATTTATCCAACGTTTCCCGCAGATCGTCATCGCTTTTTCCGGGGGCTGAAAACAGGATTTTTTCCCTGGGAACGCCCAGAGCATGCGCCGTGAGCACCTCATTTTTCGAGGCCGCGTCAATGCCCGCACCGCAATCCGCCATATGCCGGCAGATTTCGCGGTTGCTGTTGCACTTCATGGAATACAGGATGTCGAAGCCGTTGAAGATGTCCCGCAGCCGGGCGATCCGCCCGGATATCGCTTTTCTGTCATAGACATACAGCGGGAAGCCATGCCGCTTCAGAAGAATTTCCAGATCCGGCGTCCGCATGGGTGCAATCCTGGTCTAGAGCGGATTACCTTTGAAACGCTTTGCGTTTCAAAGGGGGCATTCCGGAAAAAGTGCGGTTATCGCTGCTGTCGATCCCCGTATGGCTCCGTTGTCGCCAACGGGGACAGCCCTTCGGGCTGCCTTCGGTCGCTTTGCCGGAATCCACGCCGCGTTGCTCTCGATGCCTGTACGCCCTTTGGGCTACAGGCACGGCCTTACGGGCCGCCCGTCGGGTCGGTCTTCGCGGCGCGCCTCACCGTGTTCGGGGTTAGAGCATTTCAGAGTTGAAATGCTCTAAAAACGGCGTGTGCACGGAAAGAGTCCACGAACACGCCGTTTGCTGAACGATTATGCCGCCGGGTCTTCCCAATCCTTGATCACCGCCTGATAACCAATGCCCGCCAGAGCGGAACTCATCTGTTCCAGGCTGCGGTGGTCGGTGATCTCGAACTGGCCGGGGTTGTGCATGTCCTCCGTGGCCCGGCCGCCCACGGCCGTGGACACCCCGGCGGACACGCGGGTGACGCCCAGGGGCACCAGATGGTCGCGCATGAAGGCGCTTTCGCGGCTGGAGCAGGTGATGCCCGCGCGCGGCAAAAAGCAACGCGTCGCGGTGACGTACTGCACCAGATGGCGGTCGTCCACCGCATGTTGCACGTCGAAATCGCCTTCGTGCGGGCAGATGCGCGGGATGGACACGCTCACGTCCACGCCGGGGAAATTGCGTTGCAGCCACCATGCATGCAGGCCCGTGCCGAAGGCGTCCTGTTCGAAAGATTCCAGGCCCAGCAACGCGCCCACGCCCAGAGAGCGCATGCCCGCGCGCGCGGCGCGTTCCGGCGCGTTGAGGCGGAAGCCGTAGTTGTGCTTGGGGCCCACGGGATGCAGCCATGCGTAGAGTTCGGGATTGTAGGTCTCCTGGAACATGGTCATGGAGTCCACGCCCGCTTCCACCAGCAGGGAATATTCCTCCACGGTGAGGGAATAGACCTCAACGCCCACGGAGGCGAACAGCGGCTTGATCCGCCGCGCCACCGAGGCGATGTATTCCGGCGAGGAGAGCTTGGGCGCGTCGCCCGTGAGCAGCAGGATATGCTGAAAGCCCATCTCCGCGATGGACTTGGCCTCGGCATAGGCTTCTTCCACGCTGAGATGGCGGCGCGGCTGCTTGTTTTTGGCGTTGAAGCCGCAATAGCGGCACTGATTGGTGCACACGTCGGAAATGTACAACGGCGTGAAAATGTTCACGGCCCTGCCGAAATAGCGCAGGGTCAGGTCATGGGCCTTGCGGGCCAGGGCTTCGAGGCATTCCCCGGCGGCGGGCGAGAGCAGGGTCAGAAAGTCGGCGGGCTGCAGCACGTCCTTGTCCAGTACGGCCAGCACCTTGGCCGGGGTGACGTCGGCCACGCCCCCGGCCCGGCGCTCGGCGGGCCAGGCCCGCAAAAATTCCTGAAAATTTTCCATCTGGCATATCCCCTATCGCAGAAATCCCGTCAACGGCGACGATGCCTCAGCTCCCTCGCCCCGCGCCATAACCGCGCCGGCTCCGGCCAGCCAGGCGTTGCGTCCGGCTTCCACGGCGGCCCTGAAGGCACCGGCCATGCGTACGGGATCGTCGGAAGAGGCAATGGCCGTGTTCACCAGGCAGGCCGCCGCGCCCATCTCCATGGCCTCGCAGGCCTGGGAGGGACGTCCGATGCCCGCATCCACCACCACGGGCAGATCCAGCTCCTCAATGAGGATGGCGATCATTTCCCTGGTGCGCAGGCCCCGGTTGGTGCCGATGGGCGCGCCCAGCGGCATGACCGCCGAGGCACCGGCCTCCGCGCAGGCGCGGGCCACGTAAAGATCCGGATTGATATAGGGCAGCACGGTGAAGCCTTCCTTGACCAGAATTTCCGTGGCCTTGGCGGTTTCATAGCCGTCGGGCAGCAGATGGCGGGTGTCGGAAATGACCTCGATCTTGACCCAGTCGCCGCAGCCCGCGGCGCGGGCCAGACGGGCCAGGCGCACGGCCTCATCGGCGGTGCGCGCCCCCGAAGTGTTGGGCAGCAGGCGCATGGTCTTGGGAATATGGCCCATGATGCCCTGCTGACCTTTTTCCACCCGCCGCATGGCCACGGTGATGACTTCCGCGCCGCTGGCCTCGGCCACCGCCGGAATCAGACTGTCGGCGCTGTATTTGCCCGTGCCGATGAACAGACGGCTTTTAAGGGTCACGCCGCCGACCACAAAGGGATCATTCATATCTTTCTCCGTCAGGATGTTCTGATGTCGGAAAAGGGAAAAACGGCTTCAACCTCTCCCCTCGGACCGTGCCGCCCGCGGGAAAAGAGAAAGCCGTTCTAGCCGCCGCCCACAAACTGCACAATTTCGAGCACGTCGCCGCCGTGCAGTTGCGTGGCCGCGAAAGCGTCGGCGGGGACAATGTTCCCGTTGTGCTCCACGACCACGGTCTTGGGGTCATGACCGCGCGTTTGCAGCAGATCCGCCACGCTGGCGGCCTCCGTGCAGGTTTCGGTTTCGCCGTTGACGATCACATCCATGTCGAACCTCCCGAAAACAAAAAAAGCCCGCGGACCGGAATGTCTGCGGGCGAGCGCGAACCTGCGGCGGCAGGTCGGCCAGCTTCCCTTCGTCAGCACTATCTGCGTCAGGTGCAGAGCCGCGCGTTTGCGCGGTTCTAGGGGTCAGGGCGCTAACACCCTTTCTCAGCCGTAAAGGCTCCCCCAGCCGGTGGGAAAAACGATAGTCTCTGCGCCGCAAGAATGCAAGGGATGTTTACGCACTTCAGGCAGCGCACGAAAGGCTGGTTTTTCTGGATCATCACGGCATGTAGCGATGGCAGGAACATAGCATTATAGATGTCTGCCCTGCGCACCCCGGCGGGATTTTTTCAGGCGGATGAACAGCTCGCGCAATTCCCGGCGGGAAAGGCCCAGCACCTGGGGCACGGCCAGGCAGAGGCCCAGGCAGAGCAGGCTGTAAAGCACGCCGGAAATGAAGAAGCGGCGGAAGGAGTCCAGATCGCCGAAGCCCAGATCGATGGTCAGCTCGCGGCAGGCAAAGGCCAGCAGCAGCAGGGCGGCAAGGCTCCAGATCTGATGGGCGAAGTTGCGCCAGAAGTTCAGGGGAATGAAGCGCGAGGCCAGCCAGAGATACAAATTCACGGTCAGGCATTGCACGCACACGGTTTTCAGGGCCAGGCCCACAGCCCCGAGGTTGAGGCCCAACAGGTCCGGCGGGGCCAGCAGAAACCAGGCCGTGGCAAAGCCGTACACGCACTCCAGGGCCGCGATATTGCGCAGCACGCGGGTGCGCCCCGTGGCGTGAAAGACCGAGCCGGCCAGCTGGCCGTAAGCTTGGTGCAGGGGATAGAGGGCCATGATCTGCACGGGCAGGATGGCCGCTGTGAATTCCGCGCCGCCGAAGATGTTCACCAGGGCCGGGCCCTCGGCCAGGGTAAAGCAGGAAAAATAGGCCGCCACCACGTAAAGCAGGGGGGCGAAACGGGTCAGCAGCCGGGCCATGGCCACGCGGTCCTTCTGGCCCCAGGCGATGGAAAGCTCGCGCATGATCAGGGGGGTCATGGCGGAGACAAAAAGAAAACAGGCCATGCTGACTTTCTGGGACAGGGCGAAGAAGCCCTGTTCCGCGCTGCCGTCAAACCATTGCAGCAGCCAGCGCTCGGCGGTGAGCAGCAGAAAGGAAAGCAGGGCCTGGACGAAAAGCGGGTGGCTGTAGTCGAAAAATTCGCGGCAATAGGCCCGGTTCTGCGCCTTGCTCAGATGGAAGCGCAGGCTTTCCTCGCGCTCGCGCCAGTGGCGGCGCGTGACCAGCCAGTAGCCCAGGGCCGTGGCCCCGAGCATGAGATATTGCTGGGCGAAGAGGCTGTGGATGTTCAGCCAGTCGCCCCAGAACAGCACGCCCAGCAGAGCCACGGCCAGCAGGGAGATCACGGTGCGCACCATTTCCGAGGAGACTGTGGCCCCCACGGCGTCGTTCATGGAGCGCAGCACCCGGCCCCACCAGGTCAGAAAAGCCCAGAGCGCGGCCAGGGGCGCGAGCCAGAGCGGCACGTCGGGCATGAGCAGCCCCCCCACCGGCGGAATCAGCATGCAGAGGGCGGCCAACAGGCTGATCAGGGCCACCAGCAGGCTGATGCGGAAGTAAAAGCCGATAAGGCCGGTTTCGTTCTGGCGGCGGGACAGGGCGTTGTAAAAGCAGGTGGAGGTGCCCATGTCCAGAAAGCCGGAAAGCTGCTGAAAGAGATTGGTGGCAAAGCTGTAGTTGCCGTACATGCGCGGGCCGAGAGCGCGCGGCAGAATGGCCTCCATGGCCAGGTACACCGGCACGGAAGCCACGTTGGCCAGCAGCTTGAAGGCATAGCGGCGGGCCAGGGTGGGCGTGGAGCTTTGCATGCGGGCAATCTACACATTTTCTCAAAAAGCCTAAAGGGCTTTTTGCGCAAAGCGCCGTCGCCCGACCGCGCCCGTAGCGGCGGGAACCGGGCCGGGAAACGGCGGATTTTTTGCGGTGGGAGGAAAATCTTGACATTGGTTCGTGGGCGAATTAATTTGGCTGCACGGGTTAGTTCGCCCACGAATAAACTGGAGTGGCAAGACTATGGAACAGAGTACGGATGCCGTCATCGCCCTGGCCGCCGCCGTGCGTGAGCAGGCCAATGCCTTTTTGCTCAGGGCTTTGGCCGAACGCGGCGTCACGGATCTGTTGCCCGCCCACGGCGCGGTGCTGCACGCGCTGTTCCGCCAGGGCCCCCTGAGCATGAGCGCCCTGGCGGAGGCCATCGACAGGCGGAAAAACACCGTCACCGGCCTGATCAAAACCCTGGAAGAGCGGGGCTATTGCCGCCGGGAGCCCGATCCTGCGGACGCGCGGGTGCAGCGCATCGTGCTGACCGCCAGGGGCGAGGGCCTGCGCGGCATGCAGGAGGAAATCTCCGCTGCCATGTTGCGTACGGCCTGGCGCGGCATGGACCGGGAAGAGCGGGAGGCCTGCGTCAGGGGCCTTTGCGCTGTACTGGAAAATCTGAAACGGGACGCAATGCCCCCGCCGCAAGGAGAATGTCATGAGTAAGGAATTGCAGGAAATTTCGCGGATTTTGTCGGAAGCGCCCATGTGCTTCATCGCCACCATGGACGGCACGCAGCCCAGAGTGCGCGCTTTCCAGTTCCAGTTTGAGCGGGACGGGAAGCTCTGGTTCTGCACGGCCAGAAACAAGGATGTGTTCAAGCAGTTGCAGGCCAATCCGGCGGTGGAAATCTGCGCCGTGAAGCAGGACATGACCTGGCTGCGCCTGACGGGCAAGATGGCGCTGGCGGACGACATGGCCGTGAAGGAGCGCGTCCTGGCTGCCCAGCCGCTGATCAAGGGCATCTACGGCAGCGCGGACAACCCGGTGTTCGCCTCGCTTTGCCTTGAACACGGCGAATACGTCATTGCCGATTTTTCCGGCAACCCGCCTCGCAAGGGCATGTTTTAACCGCACCAAAGGCGCGGCTTCCGCTTTGACGCCGGAACCGCGCGCGTATCCGAAGGAACAGCCATGATAGATCAGGACAATGCCGGAAAAGAACTGCGCGACAAAATCGAGATGTACCGCGAATCCATCATCCACGCGGACAAGCCGGAACTGGCGGAACAGGTCTGGGACACTGCGCCGGAAACTTCCTTTATCCATCCGCGCGGGCATGAGCGCGGCTGGGAAGCCATTCGGGACAACTTCTATACCAAAACCATGGCGAATACCTTTTCCAGGCGTGAACTCAGGCTCACGGGCGAGCCGATCATCCATCTTTACGGCGACGCGGCCGTGGCGGAATTCGACTGGGAGTTCACGGCCACCAGACGCGCCGACAACGGCGAGCGGCACACCAGCGGCCGGGAAAGCCAGATTTATGTCCGGCGGCCCGGCCGGGGATGGCGGCTCGTGCATGTGCACTATTCCGGCCCGGCGGCCACGGCCTGAGTTTGTTTCCGTCCGCCGGCCGCGCATGGGTTTCGTCCGGTGGGCGCGGCGGCAGTCCGGCCCGTGCGCCGGGCGTGTTTACGGGCGCGGACTTTTGCCGTATGACAAATCCGTTGCCCGGCATGCCGAGATCGCGCCGGGTCGTGTTGTTTTTTACCTCAAAGGATTGCCGCCATGGATGATGCTCGCAGCAAAAAGATGAAGAGCGGGCTGGAAAAAGCCCCGCACCGTTCCCTGCTCTACGCCTTGGGCCTGACCAGGGAGGAAATGGAACGCCCCCTGGTGGGCGTGGTCAACGCCGCCAGCGAGGTGGTGCCCGGCCACATGCATTTGGATGCCCTGGCCTCGGCCGTCAAGGCCGGTGTGCGCATGGCCGGCGGCACGCCCCTGGAGTTTCCGGCCATTGCCGTGTGCGACGGCATCGCCATGAACCACGAGGGCATGCGCTTTTCCCTGCCGTCGCGCGAATTTATCGCGGATTCCATTGAAATCATGGCCCGTGGCCACGCCTTTGATGCCCTGGTCTTCATCCCCAACTGCGACAAATGCGTGCCCGGCATGCTCATGGCCATGATGCGCCTGAACCTGCCCTCGGTGCTGGTTTCCGGCGGCCCCATGCTGCCCGGCAATCTCGGGCCGCACACGCGCGGCGACCTGATCACGGTTTTCGAGGCTGTGGGCCGGGTGCGCAGCGGCACTTTGAGCGAAGACGAGCTGGAGCGCATGGCCGAGCGGGCCTGTCCCGGCTGCGGGGCCTGCGCGGGCATGTTCACGGCCAACTCCATGAACTGCCTGGCCGAAACCATCGGCGTGGCCCTGCCCGGCAACGGCACCATCCCGGCGGTGAGCGCGGCGCGCGTGCGCCTGGCCAAGACCGCGGGCATGCGGGTCATGGACCTGCTCAAGAACAATATCCGCCCGCTGGACATCGTCACCCCCGAATCCGTGGCCAATGCCGTGGCCGTGGACATGGCCCTGGGCTGCTCCACCAATACGGTGCTGCACCTGCCCGCCGTGTTTGGCGAGGCGGGCCTGGACATGGGCCTGGAAGTTTTTGACGAGGTCAGCCGCAAGAGCCCCAATCTCTGCAAACTTTCCCCGGCGGGCAAGCATTTCATGGTCGACCTGGACAATGCCGGGGGCATCCCGGCGGTCATGAGCGAACTGGACAAGCTGGGGCTGATCCATAAGGACTGTCTGACCGTCACCGGCAAAACCGTGGGCGAGAACCTCAAGGCGCTCAACGCCCGCATTGAGGACCCGGACGTGATCCATCCCATCGGCCAGGCCTATTCCAAGCAGGGCGGCATCGCCATTCTGCGCGGCAGCCTCGCGCCCGGCGGCGCGGTGGTCAAGCAGTCGGCCGTGGCTCCGGAAATGATGCGCCGCGACGTGCGCGCCCGGGTGTTCGAATCCGAAGAGGATGCCATGCAAGCCATTCTGGACGGCAAGATCCAGCCCGGCGACGGCGTGGTGATCCGCTATGAAGGCCCGCGCGGCGGGCCGGGCATGCGCGAAATGCTTTCGCCCACCGCGGCCATCACCGGCATGGGCCTGGGCAAGGACGTGGCCCTGCTCACGGACGGCCGCTTCTCCGGCGGCACCAACGGCGCGGCCATCGGCCACATCTCGCCGGAAGCCGCCGACGGCGGGATCATTGCCCTGGTGCGAGAGGGCGACACTATCCACATCGACATTCCGGGCCGTAAGCTGGACCTGCTGGTGGACGAGACCGAACTGGAAAAACGCCGCGCCGAACTGGTCAGGCCCCAAAAGGACTGCCCCTATCCGGTGTTGCGGCGCTATGCCCATCTGGTCAGCTCGGCGGCCAACGGCGCGCGGTACAAGAATATTTAAGGAAACGCTGATTGCCGGTCTTTTTGCCCTCCGCCCGCCTCATGGTCGTTCATGAGGCGGGCGGACTGCGCGTACGGCATATTGGCTGACGCTAAAATTCCAGATTGCCCGGCGTGCGCGGGAAGGGTATCACGTCGCGGATATTGGTGATGCCCGTGAGCAGCATCAGCAGGCGCTCGAAGCCCAGGCCGAAGCCCGCGTGCGGCACGCTGCCGAAGCGCCGCAGATCCAGATACCACCAGTAATCCTCGGGATTCTGGCCCAGCTCGCGGATGCGGGCTTCCAGCCGGTCCAGGCGCTCCTCGCGCTGCGAGCCGCCGATAAGTTCGCCGATGCGCGGCACCAGCATGTCCATGGCCGCCACGGTCTCATTGTCGTCGTTGGCCCGCATGTAGAAGGCTTTGATTTCCTTGGGATAATCGTAAACAATGACCGGCCGCTGGAAATGCTCCTCGGCCAGGTAACGCTCGTGCTCGGTTTGCAGGTCCACGCCGAAGGTCACGGGAAAGGCGAATTCCTTGCCGCTGTCCTCCAGAATCCGGATGGCCTCGACATAGGGCACACGGGCGAAGGGCTGGCGCAGCATGCCTTGCAGGCGTTCCAGCAGGCCCTTGTCCACGAAATTGTCGAAGAGCTTCACGTCCGCCTCGCAGTGCGCCAGCACATGCTCAATGACGTGGCGGGTGAGGCTTTCGCCCAGCTCCATGAGATCAGAAAGATCCGCGAAGGCCATTTCCGGCTCGATCATCCAGAATTCGGCGGCATGGCGCGGGGTATTGGAGTTCTCGGCCCGGAACGTGGGCCCGAAGGTGTAGACCCGCCCCAGGCCCAGGGCCAGGGCCTCGGCCTCCAACTGGCCGGACACGGTGAGGTTGCACGGGCGGTTGAAGAAGTCGCCGTCCGTGTTCTTCTCGCCCGGCGCAAGGGTGGTCACGCGGAACATCTCGCCCGCGCCCTCGCAGTCCGAGCCGGTGAGCACCGGGGTGTGCACCCAGGCGAAGCGCCGCCCGTGGAAAAAATCGTGCACGGCGCGTCCGGCTTCGGAGCGGATGCGGAAGGCGGCGCCGTATTTGTTGGTGCGCGCGCGCAAGTGAGCGATGCCGCGCAGAAATTCGTCGGAATGGCGCTTTTTCTGAAGCGGGAAGGCTTCCGGATCGGCCAGGCCGAAGACCGTCACGCTTTTGGCCCGCACTTCCCATGTCTGGCCCTTGCCCGGCGAGGGCACCAGCTCGCCGACCACGGCCAGGGCCGCGCCGGTATTGGCTTCGCCCAGAGCCGCGTGGGCCTCGGTGCCTTCGTCCACAATGCACTGCATGTTGGCGAGGCAGGAGCCGTCGTTGATCTCCACAAAGGAAAAGCCCTTGGCGTCGCGGCGGGTGCGCACCCAGCCGCAGATGGTAATGGCGTTTTGCGCCTTTTCGGCGTTGAGGGCGTCGATGATCAGGGTTCGCTGCATGGGATGGCTCCTTGCGGATGGATTTCGCTCAGGAAGAACCTTGGTAGTGTAGCCTTTCCGCGCGCGCGGCTCAAGGGCGGGACGCGGCAAACCTCCGTCGCGGGCCACACAAAACGTCGTCTTTGCGACAGGCCCAAGGGATCCTTGACTACCGCCCAAAAATGTGTTGCCCTGCCTTTCACAGGTGCTTCAAAACACCTTTATTCCTTGGCGGCCCGCCGTCCCGAAAGCATGGCTTTTTTTGCGCCTTTCTTCTGGCGCATTCTCTGTCATCTCTTCCGGGTGTGGGCTAATACAATACCGGCTTGCCGGAAATATGCCCGCCGTTCCAAGGACGGTTTTGAGCACCCGGAGCTTTTCATATTGAAGGCCCCATCAAAAAAATCCTTGGAGGCATCGTATGCCCAGTTCTTCCCCGAGCCATCAGCGTTCACAGGTCCAGCCCGCCCCACCTCACCCCATCGCTCTGGCGGCTATGCTCCAGAATGCGGCCCAGGCCCTGCTCAGCTCCCCCGCCCCACGGGAATCTCCTTCCCCCGACGATGAAGGCGACGACCGGCCCCGAGAGGAAATTCGCTCTTATCGCTTTTCCCCCTTGGCGTTGCGTGGCGAAAAAGAGCTGTTGGAGGAACAGAACGCGGAAGGGCTGCGGGAACTGGTTTCCATGGCCTCTTCCTCGGTCATGGCCTTTGCCTCCCTCTTGGAATTGATGGATGAGGCCGCCAAAGTGGACGGCTTCGTGATTCATATTCTGGCGCGCGAATTACAGCGCATCGGGGATCTGCTTTTCAAGATCCAGGATGTGTACAGCACTGTTGAGCTCGTGGAAACTTAAGCTGAAAACCTCAGGCCCTTCAGCGTGACCGCAAAGCCCGTTTCGCGGGCCTTGCGCAGCGTCAATCTGCTTTCCGCTCGTTGGCAGAGTGACTTTGCTCAACGCTGGCGTGGAGCGGCCTTACAAGTAGTTGTGCATGTAACTATTTTAAATAATATATAAATTATGATGTCTTGGTCACCTCTGTCCGGAGCGTCCATCCCTCTTGGCCTTTTTCTAAAGATTGTATAGAATTGGTTCACATGAGCATATGCCGCCCATCTCTGCCTGGGGCATGGTCAACGGCGGCTGGTCATAATTTCTGTTGTACTGAGGAAAAACCATATGAAAAAATTGTTCGGTGCCTTGGCCTTCATCTGCGTTCTGGCTCTTGCGGGCACGGCCTTGGCGGCCACGCCCGCCGCGCCTCAGGCGGGCAAACCCGTCCAGGACAAGCCGGAAAAAGGCGTGGACCGCGTCACCTTGATCAGCGTGCAGATCGAGGGCGACGACAGCATCGGCGCGCGCCTGAGCACCAAGCTCAAGGAGCGTTTCAACCAGAGCAATCTGTTCACGCTCAATGCCGATGAAGAAAAGGACGCGCCAGAGTTGCGCCTTTTGCTGAGTACGGCCCCGGAATTCAAGGACCGCCCCAATGTGGGATCGGTCTACAGCGTGTGCTGGGTCTTCAGCCAGGGCAAGGGCTATCTCGGCTATTTGCTCGCGCGGGAAGTGGGCACGATCAATTACGACGACCTTGACGCCAAAGTGGACAAGCTGGTGGAGCGCACCGACGCTATTGCGGCCAAGTACGGCAATTTGTGGAAATAAGCCGCGCGGTTTTTTACCGCCGGTTTTCCTGAAACCTGCATCGCAAAAAAGCTCCCTTCGTGGCGGGGAGCTTTTTTGTCTGCTTTGTCCGGCGCCGGGCCGTCGCGGCCCGGAAAATAACAGTGCTGTAAGGAAGACTATGCCCAGGAGCGTTTTCGCATGGGGCAACCGCCGGCTGATCGCCTATCTGGCGTTTCTGAGCGCCTTTGCCCCGCTTTCCACGGATATGTATCTGCCCGCCCTGCCGCACATGGCCGAGGCCCTGAACACCACCTACAGCCTGACCAGCCTCACGGTGAGCGGTTTTCTGCTGCTCTTTGCCCTGTCCATGCTGATCTGGGGCCCGCTCAGCGACAAATACGGCCGCAGGCCGGTGCTGCTCACCGGCGGCGCGTTCTACGTCCTGTCCAGCGTGGGTATCGCCCTGGCCGGTTCCATCGGCCCGCTGCTGTTCTGGCGCGGCCTCCAGGCCGTGAGCAGCGGTGCCATCAGTTCCATGTCCCTGGCCGTGGTCAAGGACATTCTGCGGGGTTCGGCCATGGAAAAGGTGGTCACCTGGATTCAGACCGTGACCATCCTGGCCCCCATGCTGGCCCCAGTGGCGGGCGGCAGCCTGCTGTTGCTCACCGACTGGCGCGGCATTTTCTGGTGTCTGGCCTGCTGCGGGCTTCTGGCCCTGGCCGGTGGCCTGGCCCTGCGGGAAACCAGGGCCAGGGCCACGCAGGGCTCCGTCTTCAATGCCCTGGGGCGGATTTTCGTGGTTCTGCGCACGCCGGGCTTCGGTGCGCCCCTGCTGCTATTCTCGGCCATGAGCATGCCCTTCATGGCCTATCTGGCGGTCTCGTCCTATGTCTTCCAGACCCGGTTCGGCCTGTCCGCCCAGGAATACAGCTGGTTTTTCGCCTTCAACGCGGGCATGAGCCTGCTGGGGCCGCTGCTGCACATGCGTTTTTTCCGGCATTGGCGGCGCGGCCTTGTTATTGCCGTCCATCTGCTGCTGGTCTGCGTGGCCGGGGGCCTGCTGTTGCTCTTCGGCAACGCGGGGCCGTGGCATTTCGCGCTGCTCTATGTGCCGGTGAGTTTTTGCGGCAGCGCCATCCGGCCGCCGTCCACAGTGCTGCTGATGCAATGCGTGCGGGGAGACAACGGCGCGGTGACCTCGCTCATCAACAGCGGAGCCCTGCTCTGCGGCAGCCTGTCCATGCTGCTCTGTTCCCTGCCGTTCTGGAGCGGGCCGGTGACCGCCGCGGGCAGCATCTCCTGCCTGGTGGCAGGGGTGGCCTTTCTGGGCTGGCTCAAGCTGCGGGGAGGGTAAGCGGGGGAATAGTGCTTATCTCGTTTCAGGCGCTTCCAGATTCGTCCGTTTCGCCATGAAAGGTGAAGCGGTCCTTGCCGGACTGCTTGGCCCGGTATAGCGCCTGATCGGCCCGCTGCAGAGCTTCTTCGTAGGAGGATTCGTTGCCGTCAAAAAGGTAGACGCCGATGCTGCTGCTCAGATCTACATGTTGCCCGTTTTCCTCGAAATGTAGCCGCAATGCCGTGCGCAGGCTTTCCACCCGTTTCCGCAGAACATTGCGAGGAATGCCCCGGACAAAGACGCAGAATTCGTCTCCGCCGAAGCGGCCCACAGCGTCCGCGTTGCGGAACACGCTGCTGAGGATTTTGCCCACAGCCGCGAGCGCCTTGTCACCCACCATATGCCCCAGTGTGTCGTTCAGGGTCTTGAAGTTGTCCAGGTCCACGAAAAGCAGGGCGCTTTCCTTGCCGGACTCCTTTGACACGGGCAGACAACGCCGCACCTTTTCCTGGAAGGCCTGCTTGTTGTAAAGATCCGTAAGGCTGTCCCGCTGGGAGCGGCGTTCCAGTTCCGTATTTTTGCGGACTTCGTCGTCGATGTCCACTATTTTGCCTACCATCCTCAGCGGCGCGCCGTCCTTGCTGATGCGGGTGGTCTGTACCCGGCACCAGATAAAGCGGCCGTCGGCCGCCGGAATGCGCAGCACGGCGAAGACCGTGCGCTCCCCGTTGCGGATGCGCTGCCGCAGCTCTTCCAGGATATCCACATCATCGGGATGCACGGCCTGATTGTTGCATACCTTGCCGTCCGCCCCATAGAACGGCACGCATTCCCGTCCGAACTTGGTGTGGAAGTTGGGCGAGGTCAGAAACTGCCTCTTCCGCATATCCACATCAAAGACCACTTCTCCGGATTGCTCCAGAACGGTGCGGTAGAGTTCCTCTTCCTGCGCGAGCCGTTCCCGGATGTCGGTCAGGGTGGTGATGTCCATCACGAGGCAGTGCATGGGCGTGTCCATGTCGCCCTCCTTGATGGCGCTGCCGCGCAGCAGAACCGGCAGCCAGCCGCCGTCCCGGCGGCGCAGGCGCAATTCCAGGCCCGAGGCTGACTCGCCGCACTGTTTGGCGCGAATACGTTTTCTTGCCCGGGGCAGATCCTCGGGATGAATGTATGCCGCCAGACCGGGATGTCCGGGCGGGACTTCGGCATAGCCGAGCATCTGCCAGAAGCCGTGGTTGGCGTCCAGAATGTTCAGTGCTTCGTTTATGCGCAGGCTGATGACGCCGCCGTCGATATTGTCCGTGATGTAGGCCAGGCGGCGTTCATTTTCCAGGGCGGCTTTTTCGTTCCGGCGGCGCAGGCGCAGGGCGTAGATCGTAACAGTGCCCACGGCCAGCAGCAGCGCGGCAATAATGAAGAGCGCTCCCTGATACTGATGGAAAAAGTCGGTCAGGTCCAGCGGGGCCGTCACGATGGAAATGTTGTCCGAGATGATCTGGTCTTTCTGTTTTTCATCCAGGCCAATCAGGCTTTTGTTGAGAATGGAGAGCAGCTCCGTGGGGGCTGCGGCGCTCACGGCCAGACGGGCGTCTTCAAAGGCCTGGCTTTGGGGCAGCGAAATGATGTTCGCGTGGCGCGGCCTGGCCAGCAGGTAATTGACCGCAAAGGCGTTTTGGAACAGGACGTCGGCCTCGTTCTGCTCCACGGCTTTCAGGCAGGCCTCCGTATCGGCGTATAGCTGAACGTGGAAGGCCGGATAGACAGCGGCCACGTATTGCCTGCCGTCGTGCCAGTCCTCGGGCAAGGCGACGCGAAGGTGTCGCCCGGAAGAGAAGGAGAGTCCCTTTTTTCCGAAGAAAAACATGCTGCTGCGCAGGGCCGGAACCGAAAGGATGAAGGCCGGATCCATTTGGTCGACCGTGTTGATCATGACCCCCGCCGCCAGGTCGATGTCGCCGCGCGCCAGATGGTCCGCTGGCGTGGCGTTTTTGTCGGACATGGGCACAAAGGTGAACCGAAGCCCGCTGTTTTGGGCCAGCAGGCGCAACAGGTCCGGTAGAATGCCCATGGCCTGTCCCGTGCCTTCGTCCATCCAGGAGATGGGCCTGCGCGCCGGAGCATAGCCCACGCGCAAGGAGGGGCTGTGCGCGATGAAGTCCAGTTCCGTTTTGTTCAGCGGGGTCCGGGCGATTTGAGGAAAATAGGTCTGAAGCAGCTGGATCTCAAAACCCGGCTGATTCAGCTTCAACTGACCGATGGCTTCTTCCAGCGCGGTCATGAGAGCGAAGTGCTCTTTGCCGGTGATATAGAAAAAGGACGTGGGATTATAGCGGGCCAGCACCTTTTCATCGTCGTTCAGATGGGTGATGCTGTATAGGAAGGCGTCCAGTTTTCCGGCGTGCATAGCTTGCCGCACCTCGGCAATATCGTCGTATTCCGTCAGCCGGGGCGGGACGCAGCCCTGCATCCGCATATAGTCCGCAAAGCCTTTCGCGCGCTCGTACCCTCTGACGCTGCCGATGCGCAGCCCGGCAAGGCGCTGGAAGTCCTCAAAGATGAGCTCCCGGTTTTTTTTCAGAGTGATCAGGGCCACGGAGGTGGTGCCACTGGCGTAGGGGCAGTAACGATAGCGGGCGGCGCGCTCTGAAGTCCACTGGACGCCGCCGAGCAGGTCGATTTCGCCCATGTCGAGCATTTCCAGGGCGGCCTTGAAGGTGGGAGCGGGCACGAATTGAAAGGACCAGCCGGTGCGTCTGCGGATTTTCTCCAGATATTCCACGTCATAGCCCGCAGGCCGACCATGATCGTACTCGTGAAAGCCGGCTTGGGGGTAAAAGCCCACCCGTATTGTGGTCGCTTGGGCCGGGAGGCACTGAAGGCATAGGACGACAGCCAGAGCCGGGATGAGCAGAGCGGCGGGCCGGCCGCAACTTTTCGCGGATGCGGCCAAACGTATTTTTTCTGTTATCTTCATGCAGATTTTCGGCATCCTGAATAATGGCTGCGGATGCTCTCTCTCTCTCTCTC
>NZ_JH114303.1:246030-249384 GCF_000224635.1 Desulfovibrio sp. 6_1_46AFAA | reverse complement strand
GTCTCTCTCTCTCTCTCTCTCTCTCTCTCTCTCTCTCTCTCTCTCTCTGGACATCGGCTCCTCCGGTTCTTGAAGCGCCTGGCTCCGGGAAAGAATGCCGCGCCTGTCAATCAGAACCATGGTATCGTTGGAAGCGCAGCACAAAGAGCCGCGCGGCCAGGGCCTCCAGCACGCGTGCCGGAGTGACGCCGTACTGGAGCATATCCTGGGCTTCGGCCAGCCAGCGGCAACACACGGCCCGGCCGCGCGCGTCCAGATCGGCCAGGAGCATATCCAGCGGGCTCTCGGCCTCGTCGGCCAGTACGCGGCTCAGGGATTTTTGTCCGGCCAGGAGCAGGCGGCCCGCCAGGGCCGCGTCCATGGCCCCACGGGCTGAAACCTTGTCCAGAAAGCCCTGCCCGTCGCGCAGAAAAACGGCCAGAGCTTCTTCCCAAGGAGCCAGAGCCGTATCCCGCGCCCGGCTGTCCGGCCAGGGCAGAGTCAGGCAGAAGGAACGGGAAACCAGGGTGGGCAGGAGCTGTTCACGCTGCGGGGCCAGGAGCACGAAAACAGTGGTGGGCGAGGGTTCTTCCAGGGCTTTGAGCAGGGCGTTGGCCGCCTCGTCGCGGTTCAGGCTCAAGCCCATGAGCAGGACCACCCGGCGGCCCTGACCGTGGGGCGCGTCGCGCAGACGGCTTTTCAGCTCACGTACCCGCTGCATGTTGAAGGCCCGCACCAGACCGGGATTTTCCTCATCCTCGCGGTTGCTGATGCGGCCGTCATAGGCCGCCAAATCCAGATATTCGCCCGAGGCGATCTGCAGGCAGACCGGGCAGGCCAGACAGGGCGCGCCGTTTTCGGCGTGCGCGGCCTGAGGGCAGTTGCAGCGCGCGGCCCAGTAGCGGGCCAGATCCAGGCGCTGCTCCTCGCTGCCGCCTTCCAGCAGCAGAACCTGGGGCGGGGCTTGGCCCAGACGGTCCAGCACGGCCTTGAGGCGGTCAAAGGCCGGGTCCGCCACAGCGGGGAGCAGACTTGCGTTCATGGCTGCCGCGCGGCGCGCGTTCAGCGCACGATGGTCTGGCGGCGGTCCGCGCCCACGGAAATCATGGAGACCTTCACGCCGCTGAGTTCCTCAATACGCCGGATATAGCCCTGCACAGTGCCCGGCAATTCCTCAAACGCGGTACATTCGGAAATGTCGTCCTCAAAGCCGGGCAGTTCCTCATACACGGGCGTCACCCGGCCCAGCGCGCCTTCTTCCTGCGGCAGGTATTCCAGGCGCTTGCCATCCAGCTCGTAGGCCACGCAGATCTGCAGGGCGGGCAGATTCTGGAGCACGTCCAGCTTGGTCAGCGCGATATCCGTGAGGCCGTTGAGGCGCACGGTTTCGCGCAGCACCACGGCGTCCAGCCAGCCGCAACGGCGGGGGCGGCCCGTGGTGGCCCCGAATTCATGTCCCTTGGTGCGCAGGTAGCTGCCGGTGTCGTCCAGCAGTTCGGTGGGGAAGGGCCCGGAACCCACGCGGGTGGTGTAGGCCTTGACGATGCCCACGATGCGGTTCAGCGTGCCGGGTGCCACGCCGCTGCCCGCCGCCGCGTTGCCCGCCACGGTGTTGGAGGAGGTCACAAAGGGGTAGGTGCCGTGGTCGATGTCCAGATGGATGCCCTGGGCGCCCTCGAAGAGCACGTTCTGTCCTGCCAGCATGGTCTCATGGATGCGGGCGTCCACATCCGTGAGATAGGGCAGCAGGCGCGGGGCCAGGCCCAGCAGTTCGTCGCAGACCGCGTTTTCGTCCAGGGGCTCGAATTTGTAGAGATTGCGCAGCAGGACGTTTTTTTCCAGCAGGGCGTGGCGCACTTTTTCGCGCACCAGGCCGGGATCGGCCAAATCCCCGGCGCGCAGGCCCACGCGGGCGGCCTTGTCCTCGTAGCAGGGGCCGATGCCCCGGCCCGTGGTGCCGATCTTGTGCCCGGCGCGCTTGGCTTCGCGGGCTTTGTCCAGGCTTTTGTGGTAGGGCATGATCAGATGGGTCTTTTTGCTGATGCCCAGGCGCGTGGGAGCCACGTCAATGCCGCGGGCCGCCAGATGGTCCACCTCGCTGAGAAAGACCGCCGGGTCCAGTACCACGCCGTTGCCGATCAGACAGATTTTGCCGTCGTGCAGGATGCCGGAAGGGATGAGGTGCAGGATGGTCTCCTCGCCCTTGACCTTGATGGTGTGCCCGGCATTGTTGCCGCCCTGAAAGCGGACGATGACCTGGCTCCGGGCGCTGAGCATGTCCACAATCTTGCCCTTGCCCTCGTCGCCCCACTGCGCGCCGATGATGACCGTGTTCGCCATTGTTTCACCTGCCTGAAATCCGCCTGCGGCGGTCTGGTTGTAAAATGGGCGTCACGTGCAACAAGAGCGGATCGGCGCTGGAAATCCGGGCCGCTCGCAGGCGTCCGCGCAAGGGCGGACACAACACGCAAAACCGTAATGATACCTATCCCGGATGGCAAGGCAAGTCAAATGGCGGCGGTGGCGTCAGTCCAGCATATCGTCCGCGGATGCGGAAAAGACGCTGGAACGGGCAAAGCGTTTTCAGGGAGAGGGGCTGGCGTCGCTTGACGCGGCGCTGGAGTAATTTCACTTTGAAATTGCTCTGGCGGCTGCGTAAGCAGACGCCCGCCACGAGCGTCAGACGTTGGCGTAAGCGCAATTTATTTGCGCGGTTGCCTCGCCCGTTAGCGAGTCTTCGAGCTTTATGGGCGAGGACAGCAGAGCTAAGCGCGCCGTACGGACATTGAGAGCAGGGCGGGCGTCTTAAAAACTTTGAGAATGTGCATTCTCAAAGTTGAAATGCCCTAGGGCCTGTTAACACTATTTCAGAGCTATAACAATTAACGCAAAGACGACGAAGGCCAGGAACATGACATCGAGCTTATCGAACCGAGTAAAAACACGGCGGAAGCCTTTGAGCCTCCTGAAAAGCCGTTCTACCTCATTACGTCTTTTGTATAGCTCTTTGTCATACTCCCACGGTTTCAGTCGGTTGGGATTGGGCGGCACCACCGGAGTGAAGCCCAACTCACGTCCCAAGCGAGTCGTTTCATTACCCTCATATGCGCCATCCATAAGCAAGCTGCACGGCGCTGGCATCGGCCCCAACTGGACAAGCAGCCTGCGCCCCTCGGGGGGCATCGCCGGCGTTGCCGGGAGTGAGGCTGAAATTCAACGCGCATTCAGCATTCGCGGCAACCATATGAAGCTTGGTCGTCCAGCCGCCTCTGGACTTTCCGATGGACTGCGGACCTGTTTTTTAAGGCCCTGTTCCATCGGGATGAACCTTAACAATAGTACTGTCGAGAGAAACTGCTTCTATTTTAAGGCGGT
>NZ_JH114303.1:226061-245777 GCF_000224635.1 Desulfovibrio sp. 6_1_46AFAA | reverse complement strand
ATCGCCGGCGTTGCCGGGAGTGAGGCTGAAATTCAACGCGCATTCAGCATTCGCGGCAACCATATGAAGCTTGGTCGTCCAGCCGCCTCTGGACTTTCCGATGGACTGCGGACCTGTTTTTTTAAGGCCCCTGTTCCATCGGGATGAACCTTAACAATAGTACTGTCGAGAGAAACTGCTTCTATTTTAAGGCGGAGTATCTGCTCTTGTTGAAGGCGTTCAAATATACGGTCAAGAACTCCGTTCTTGCTCCAGCGGTTCATGCGCGTGTAGATGCTGTGCCAACAGCCAAAATTTTTCGGCAGTCCACGCCATTTACACCCATGCTCCGCAACGTACAGAATCGCATTCAACACTTGGAGATTGTCAAAATGGACATTACCTCTTTGGCGCGGGAAGCAGTCAGCGATTCTCTCATATTGTTCGCGAGTAATTTGCATAAGACATTCTTACGGAATACTCGCTCTTTGTCAAATAGTGTTAACAGGCCCTAGTCGTCCGTACCCGGCTTGCCGGAATCCTCAGGGGCGGTTGGGATATCGTCAGCCTCGGCGGAACTGTCGCCGGGCGCGGGGTGAAACGCCAGGACCCGGCAGCGCCGCGCGGGTCGGCCGTCCTGAATGCGTTGCCCGCCTGTCTGTCCGGCGGCGGGGGCTTCCGCGGGCTCCAATCCGAAGTCCGGGGCAAGGCTTTCGGGGGCCTCAAGCTGATCCTGCGCGCCGGGGCGGCTCTGCTGCGACCAGTAGTAATTGAAAAGCTGATTCTTCCAGCGCTTGGCCTGGATCAGCGAAAAGATCAGGGCCGCTTCCTCCCAGCGCTTGGTGGGCTCGAAGCGGCTGGCGGTCGTGGCGTATTTGCTCCACAGCGACATGAGCGAAGCTTCATCAATGGCGTCCAGTTGTTGCGCCAGCCGGGCGAGCAGCTTTTCCATGTGACCTCCTGGGCAGTGTGGTGACAGTGTCAGACTGATGAAAAAGGCCGTATGACCTTTTCCCGGCACCGTCGGCAAGAGCGTGCTCTCGCCGAGTCCCGCGAAAAAGTGCCTTCCCGCGCCGCCACTTTTGCGGTCGCCCGCTCTAGTGGGATGCCCCCCCGCCTGCCGGTTCGGCGTGAAGACCGCACAGCAAAAAACGCGGTTTTTGCCGTGCTCGCGGCGCTCTTGTCGCCGCGCCGGGCTCCACAGCCCGTTTCCCATCGGGCTGTTATGTATGTTGTTGCGCCCGGTTCGTCAACGCGCCCGCCGCCCCCGCAGCGCTCGGAAGGGCGGGTCTGGCCCCTGGAGGCTTTTTGTGCTATGCAGGCGCTTCCGCGACCGGCGACAACATCGGAGGCAGCATGTCGGATCTCAAGGCCATGTACAGCACTGTCCGCAAGGACGCTTTTCCCGAAACCATGACCATCATCCTGGGCGAGGAAAAACTCGTCTACGAAAAACGCGTCTGGACCTTGGACCAGGAAGAAAAAGGCCTGCGCTACGGCGAAAATCCCGATCAGCCCGCCGCGCTTTATGCCCTGAAGCAGGGCTCCCTGGCCTGCGGCGGCCTGACTTGGCGCGGGCCGGGCAACGGCATCGTCTCCGCCCTTACCGAGGCGCAGATGATCCAGGCCGGAAAGCATCCGGGCAAGACCAACCTCACCGATGTGGACAACGGGGCCAACATTCTGCAATACCTCGCCGAACGTCCGGCGGCCGTGATTCTCAAGCACAACAATCCCTGCGGCGCGGCCTGGGCCGACGACGGCGTGGCCGTCGCTCTGGAGCGGGCCTTCTGGTGCGACCGCATCGCGGCTTTCGGCGGCGCGGTGGTGGTCAACCGGCCCTTCAGCCGCGAGGCCGCTGAAATGGTGGCGGCCAATTATTTCGAAGTGGTGGCCGCGCCCGCTTTCGAAGAAGGCGCGGTGGAGATCCTCAAGCGCCGCAAGAACCTGCGCATCATGGAATTGCCCGGCCTGGGCCGTTTGGACGAGCTGACCCGTTCGGCCTTCCTGGATATCAAGAGTCTGGCCGACGGCGGCGTCATTGTGCAGAAATCCTTTGTGAACCGCATCCTCACGGATGCCGACTTCCTGCCCGCCACTGCCTCCACCAAGGAAGGCCTTGAGGTGGCGGCGCGCGCGCCTGGCAAGGCCGAACTGGCCGATCTGCGCTTTGCCTGGGCCGTGGAAGCGGGCGTGACCTCCAATTCCGTGATTTTCGTCCGCGACGGGGCCACCCTGGCCATCGGCACCGGCGAGCAGGACCGCGTGGGCTGCGTGGAACTGGCCGTGCACAAGGCCTACACCAAGTACGCCGACACTCTTGCCTTCAAAGAACTGGGGCTATCGCTCTACGAGCTCAAGCAGAAGGCCGCGAGCGACGCCGCCCTGAACGACAAGCTGACCGACATCGGCCTGCGCACGCGCGAGGCGCGCGGCGGCCTGCTCGGTTCGCGTCTGGTTTCCGACGGCTTTTTTCCCTTCCGCGACGGCGTGGACGCCGCCGTGGCCCAGGGCGTGTCGGCCATTGCCCAGCCCGGCGGCTCGTTGCGCGACGCCGAGGTGATCATGGCCTGCAACGAGGCGCGGCCGCAGGTGGCGATGGTGTTTACGGGGCAGCGCTCCTTCAAACATTAGGCGGCATGGAACCTTTTTGCCGCTGGCGGCGTCAGGCGTCGCGGCCCGGCTTGGTTACGTAGACGGCTACGCGCCCGCGCCGGGCCGCTTGCCTTTCTTGCCAGCGACAAAAAATTTCCATGCCGGGAATAAGGAGTCGTATGCCGCTTCCCACCTCCCTCAGCACAGCGCCACCCCAAGCGGCTTTCCCCCGGCTCTGCGTGTCCGCGCTGTCCGGCGGGGGCGGCAAGACCCTGCTTTCCCTGGGGTTGGCGCGGGCGGCATCCGCCGCCGGGGTGGCGGTCAAGCCCTTCAAGAAGGGGCCGGATTATATTGACGCGGCCTGGCTGGCCCTGGCCGCCGGGCGGCCCGCTACCAATCTGGACCCCTACTTTCTGCCGCCCGCGCGGCTGCGCGCGCTTTTTATCCAGGCCATGGAGGCGCTGCTTCGTAGCGATTCGGTCGAGGCAGGCACGCCAAATGTGTTGGGCCTCGTGGAAGGCAACCGGGGCTTGTTCGACGGCCTGGACGTGGAGGGCTCCTGCTCCACGGCGGAACTGGCGCGCGCGCTGGACTGCCCCATCCTGCTCAGCCTGGACTGCACCAAGATGACCCGCACGGCGGCGGCTCTGGTCCAGGGCATGCTCCATTTTGAAAAAGGCCTCCGTTTTTGCGGCGTGGTGCTCAATCAGGTGGGCTCGGCCCGGCATGAAAGCGTGCTGTGCCGCGCTCTGGAAACCTACACGGATGTGCCCGTGCTGGGCGCGCTGCCGCGCCTGGCGGAAAACCCCCTGCCTGAACGGCATATGGGCATTGCCTGTTGCGGGGATTCTCTGGCCGGGGACGCGGAACGCCGTCTGGACGATCTGGCCGCCCTGGTGCGCGCGCATCTGGATCTTTCGGCCGTACTGGCGGCGGCGCGGGAGGTCTCCCTTCTGGGCGGGGAAGATTCCGCGCGGGAAAAGGATGCCGAAGACGGCGTGGCACTTCTCTCCGCGCCGAGCGAGCGCGGCGACGTTGTGACCAGCCTTCTTCCGCGGCCGCGCATCGGGTATGTGCGTGATGCGGCGCTCTGGTTTTACTATCAGGAAAATCTGGAGGCGCTGACCCGCGCCGGGGCGGAGCTGGTCCGGCTTTCCCTTCTGGACGGCGGCCCGGAATCCGGCTCTGATCCCTGGGAGGGGCTGGACGGCCTGTATCTGGGCGGCGGTTTCCCCGAAGACTGCGCGCCGGAGCTGAGCCGCTCGCCGCGTTTGCCCCTGTTGGCCCGTCTGGCCCGCGAAGGCCTGCCCATCTATGCGGAGTGCGGCGGCTTCATGCTCCTGGCTCGGGGCATAGAGCGGGAGGACGGGCTCTGGCCCATGAGCAATGTCTTTCCGGTGACGGCGCGCTTTTGCGCCAAGCCTCAGGGCCTGGGCTACGTACAGGGCACGGTGCGGGCGGAAAATCCTTTTTTCCCGCCGGGCCTGATCCTGCGCGGGCATGAGTTTCACTATTCGCGCTGCCAGTGGGAAGGCGCGGCGCCTTCCTGCGCTCTGGAGCTCTCGCGGGGCAAGGGGATGGGCCATCTCGGCGGCATGGCCTGCGACGGCCTGACGCGGGGACGGGTCTGGGCCGCTTATACCCATATTTTCGCACCAGCCGTGCCGTGCTGGGCGGATAATTTTGTGGCTGCTGCCCGGCGTTTCCGCCAAGAGCGGAACGGCGCGGCCTGAGTGGACAAGGGAGGCGGCATGCGCGTTTCCGTAATCATCCCGGCCTGGAATCTCTGGCAGATGACGGCAGCCTGCCTGCGCTCCCTGGCGACGCATTCCGCCGGCCAGGACCTGGAAGTGCTGGTGGTGGATAACGGCTCCACGGACGCCACGGTCGGCGAGCTTGAGCCTCTGGGGCAAAGCCTCTGGGGCGCGGGCTTCAAGGCCTTGCGCCTGCCGGAAAACCTGGGTTTCGCCAAGGCCTGCAATCTGGGGGCGCGCGCCGCCGCAGGCGACCTGCTCTTTTTTCTGAATAACGACACCACCTGTACTCCGGGCTGGCTGCCGCCGTTGCGCGCGGCTTTTGAGGATGCCCGCCTCGGCGCGGCCGGGCCGTTGCTGCTCTATCCCGACGGCACGGCGCAGCATTGCGGCATCAGCTTCTCACCTTTCTACAAAGTCAGCCATATTTACGAGCATTTTCCCGGCAACCATCCCGTACTACGGAAAAAGCGCCCTTTGCAGGCCATTACCGGCGCGGCCTTGATGCTGCGGCGGCAGGTATTTGAGACCTGCGGCGGCTTTTTTGAAGGCTACCGCAACGGCTGTGAGGATGTGGATTTCTGTTTTGCCGTCCGGCGGCAGGGCTTCCGTCTGGCCGTGATCGGGGAAAGCGTGTTATATCACCACACCAGCCAGACGCCGGGCCGTTTTGAGCATGATTTGCAGAACGGCAAGCTCTTTTATCAACGCTGGCATCAGGATGTGACGGCGGATATGCACCGTCTGGCCCGTATGGACGGCTATGAGCTGCGCATCGGGCCCACGCTTTCCTGTCGACTGGGCCTGCCCGAGGTGCGGGAGCGGGAACTGGACGCGGCCTTTGCCGGTGCCGCATTCGACGCGGCGGCCTGCGTCGCGCAGTTGGAGCGTGAACCGCTCTGGCGCGGGGGCTGGCTCCGACTCATGGACCAGTTGGAGGCCCAGGGCCGGGGGCCTGACGCCCTGCGTGCGGGCGTACGCGCCCTGTCTTTTTTTTCTTCGCCGGATGTGCAGAGCCGCCTGTTGCGCCTGTTGCGGAAAGAGGGCCTGCAGGAACAGATGGTGGAATTCATGCACGGCCTGGAAGAGGACAGAGACGCCAAGGGAGGCAGCGCTTTGCGGCACGCCTTTGTCCAGGCGGCCAGGCGCAAGGCCTATGCCGACGGCGACACGGCTCTGGCCGATTTGCTTAACGCCTGGCTGTTGGACTACGGCAAAATTCGGAACTAGTGCATTTCAGCTTTGAAATGCTCCGATGCCACAAAAAGCGCCGCCTATCCGGCGGCGCTTTTTGTTTCCGTGGAAGCCGTGGCCTGTCAAAAACGCTTGAGCACCAGATCGTCCAGCGCGCGTTTGGGCACATAGTGCACGCCCTGTTCGTCACGCCAGTAGCCGAACGAGCCGTCGGCGGGCATGGGGGCGATCCGGCGTTTTTCTTTGGCGACGCCCAGGCCCAGCACCAGGGCGATCTTCATGCCCTCGGGCACGCCCAGCAATTCCGGCGCGGCCTTATGGTCAAAGGACTGAATGATGCAGCAACCCCAGCCCCGGCTGGCGGCCGCAAGCTGGATGGTCTGGCAGGCAATGCCTGTGTCGTAGCAGAGCAGTTCCTTGCCGTTTTCAGGCATCAGCACGGCAATGAACGCCGTGGGCCGCTCGCCGGGATGAGGGCCGCCCCAGTCTTTAAGCGCTCCGGCCCAGCGGGTCAGGGTGAACAGTTTTCGGCAGGTCTCGCCCGGTCCCACCAGAATAAAACGCAGCTCCTGGGCGTTGCGGGCCGAGGGTGCCAGGCGGGCGCACTCCGTCAGCCAGTCCAGGTCAGCCATGCTCAGGGGCTTGCCCTCTTCAAAACGGCGGCAGGTGCGGGCCGCCTCCGCCAATTCCTTGAAGTCCATGTTCCGCTCCTTACGTATTTTGCGTTTGAAATATTGCACATTTCAAATGCTACGCCGCCCAAGTGCAAGGAGGCGGCGTCCGCACGCGGCCACCAGAGCAATTCACTTATTTCAAATGAGAATTGCTCTGGATTATGCGGGGATATGCCTGCTCCATCTTACAGCGTTGCCAGCAGAAACCACAACTGCCCCAACTCGATGGCCGCGCCCAAAAAATCGCCGGAAAGCCCGCCATGTGATCGGGCCTGTGCGGCCAGGCGGCGTGTGAGACAATATTGCGCGACGATCAGGACCAAACCCTGCCAAAGGGAGAGGCCCAAAGCCGCCAGCAGGCAGACCAGCAGCAGCGCCCCCAGCCGGTAGACGCGACGCACTGTCGGACCGGCCCCGGTGCAGGCCAGGCCGCCCAGAGAATCCGGGTTATGGGGCGGCGCGGAGGCGGCCAGCCAGACAGCGCAGGCCCGGCCCCATGCCGGTGCGAGCACCGGCATGAGCCACTGCCCGGCGGCCAGATGCCAGGCGAGGGCCAGCCATTGGCCGCTGAAAATCAGCAGCAGGCTCAACGCGCCGAAGGCACCCAGGCGGCTGTCCCGCAGAATTTCCCGGAAACGTGCGCCGCTCGCGCCGCTGCCGCAGGCGTCGCCCAGATCGGCCAGGCCGTCCCAGTGCAGGCCGCGCGTGCTCCACAGTTCCAGGGCCAACCAGAGCCAGGCCGCCAGAGCGGCGGCGGGCCAGGCAGTTCCCATAGCGTGGGAGGCTCCGGTTGCGGTGGAAAGAATGGTCAGGGCCAGCCAGGCCGCCAGCGTGCAGAGGCAGCCCAAGGCCAGACCGGCGGGCGCGAACCACGGCACGCTGGCCGCCAGAGATTGCGCGGTGAAACTCCGGGGCGGCGCAAGGCGGGTCAGAAAAGCCAGGGCATCTAGAAAACGTCCGCCCCATGCGGCTGGAGACATGCCGGGTCCGTTCAATAACGGGCCTGGGTATGATTGAAGGCCAGGGCGTAGAGGTGGTGGAAAAAGTCCACGTATTCCACGTGAACGCGTTCCGGCACTTTGATCCGCGCGGGCGCGAAGTTGAGAATGGAGATCAGGCCCGCGTCCATCAGGTGCTGGGCCGCGCGCTGAGCCCGTTCCGGCGGGGTGGTGATGATGCCGATTTCAATGTTCAGCTCCGCCACCATGCCCTTGAGATCCTTGGTGCAATGCACTTCCAGGCCGTGCACGATTTCGCCGATCTTGAAGGGATCGCAGTCAAAGATGCCCACGATGTTGAAGCCGCGCGCGCGGAATTCCCCGTGGTTCAGAATGGCCTTGCCCAGGTTGCCCACGCCGATCAGGGCCATGCGCCATTCGCGGTCCACGCCCAGTGCCGAGGTAATGGCCGCGATGAGCGAGGTTACATGGTAGCCCACTCCCCGGATGCCGAATTCCCCGAAATAGGCCAGATCCTTGCGCACCTGCGAGCCGTTGACGCCGCAGGCTTCGGCCAGGGGGTTGGAGGAAATGACTTCCACATCGTCGCGGGCGAAATTTTCAAGCACCTGCACGTAGGTGGCAAGACGCTGGATGGTGGCGCGGGGAATGTGTTTGCTTTTGGGTTGAGTGACCATGTGCGGTGCCTTATAGCTCGGAGCAAATCCGTTAATGTTGACTTGTGAAATAAAGTATTATTCAGAATACTTGAAAACGGAGCATTGCGCAAGAGGGCTGCCGCGCAGGTCCGGCTGTGGGCGCGCTGACCGTTTGCCTGTTTGTTTTGCCCGCCGTTACGCGGAGTTGCGTGTTCGGGAGGGACGAAACAACTAGAGCCTGCCGGCGCCGGGCGCGGTCCGCGGTAAAGGATGAAGGCTTGCCGTGATGGGCGCGCACAAAAAAAGGGAGGCCTTGGCCTCCCTTTTTTTGTGCGATCGAACGCGAACTACGCGTAAGGGTTGGCGTAGAGCAGGATGAAGCTGATGACCAGAGCGTAAATGGCCAGAGATTCGATGAAGGCGAAGGCCAGAATCATGGTACCGGTGATCTTGCCGCTCACGTCGGGGTTGCGGGCAACGCCTTCGCAGGCGCCCTTGAGGCCCAGGCCCATGCCGATGCCGCAACCGAAAGCGGCGATGCCGATGCCGAGGGCAGCGGCCAGGCAGGTGTAGCCCAGAGCGGCGGAGTCGAGCTGGTTGGCGGCAAAAGCCATGCTGGCCAAGCCCAGCAGCGCCACGGTGTTCAGGGCGATCATCAGAAATTTACGCATGAGAGCACTCCTTACACTGGTTTATAGTTGGGTCGCGTACGACCATTCCCCCAAATGATGCGAGCAGTTTCATTCCGGAATCCGGGCCGCATGCTCAGGCGGTTCCGGCGGCGGCTCCGCCCGCGGCCCGGATTCCGGACCGCGAGGGAGATCTCGGCGTGTCGGTTTAGTGCTCAGGGCCTTCCAGAGCGCCCTTGATGTAGAACATGGTCAGCATGAAGAACACGAAAGCCTGCATGGTCTTGCCCAGAAGGAAGAGGGCGTAGATGGGCAGGGTGCCCAGCAGGGGCGCCATGACGAAGAAGAGAATCATGACGATTTCCTCACCCCGGATGTTGCCGAAAAGACGGAGGGAGAGAGAAACCGGGCGCGAGAGGTGCGAAACCACTTCCAGCGGGAACATCAGCGGAATGAGGAATTTGGACGGGCCGGTGAACTGATTGATGTAATGGCTTTTCCAGCGCATCAGGCCCACGGCGTTGTAGTAGACGAGCACGAAGAGCGCCATGCAGACCGTGGTGTTCAGGTTGGCCGTGGGCGCGTCGAAACCGGGGATCAGGCCCATGAGGTTCATGCCGAAAATGTAGATGAACATACCGGCCAGCAGGGGCACGTATTTGCGCCCCACTTCGCCCATGGTGGAACAGACGAAGCGTTCAATAGTGTCGACGAGCGCTTCGAAGAAGTTTTGCAGGCCCCCTGGCACAAGCGTCAGCCGCCGGCGCATGATCAAGGCCACCGTGAAGAGGATGGCCATGCAGACCCAGGAATAAAAGACGTGTTTGAATTCAATCACCTGTCCGCCGATGGTGATCTCGTCCATGCCCATAAATGTGGAAAGCAATACCGGATGCGGCAAACCACCTGCCATGAGCCAGCCTCCTGTGTGGATACAAGCTGAACCGTGTTTTCAAAGGCCGCGCGGCGCAAATGCCCGAGGCCTTTCCCCCAATGAAGTGTTCCGTCCGGCGGCTCCGCCGCCCGCTGTCTCAACGCCGTGCGTTACGCGAAGCCACGGCAAAGGTTATCAGGGCCGTGGCCGCTCCGGCGGTCAGGCCGCCCAGAATGGCCGTTACCGGCGCTTTGCAGACTATCAGGGCCCAGTAGAGCAGCCCGCCCAGCAGCAGCAGCCTGCCGCCCCAGCGCAACAATACCACGCGTAAAAACGCGGTGCTGTATTCGCCCAGGCCCGCGCGCAGGAAAAAGCGCGCCAAGCTCCAGAACGTCAGGGTCATAATGCCCAATCCCACGCCGAACCAGAAAAACCAGGGCGTCGCGCTGAAAGCCGCGCCGCCGCCCAGCAGAAACAGGGCTGTCAGCAGCAGCTCGTTGCGCACCAGCGGCCGGATGACCGGATGCCCGATGCCCCGCCGCCAGAGCCAGGCGTCAAGGCTGTGCGTCATGGTTTTCAGCGTCTGCGCGGTCATTTGTCTCTCTGGTTCCCTGCGTTGCGCCCGCCCCGGTGCCGGTCTGCCGCGTCGGCATGCCGGACGTCGGGCTGAGGCCCTTACGGCGGGCGTCTTCAGCCGCCATTTTTTTCAACAGATGCCGCGTGTCCCGGTAGACATTCAAAAAACCGGCGGCAATGCCCAGCAGCAGGAAAAACAATTTGCACCAAGGGCTGGTATCCAGCCAGTAATCCAAACCGTAACCTATGGCGAAGCCCACCAGCGGCCCGCTGACCAGATGCAGGCCGATGACCCCGGTGGTTGCCAGGGCTTCCATGCCGCTCTGCTGTTGTTTGAGAATATCCTTGAACGACATGGGCCGCCTCCGCGTTGTGTCAGCGGCGCGCACATCTTTTACATCCGCGCTTTGGAACCCTGGTGGAAAAGCCGCCCTCTCAGGTGTGGGCGTCAGTTCCCGCTGCCACCCGGCAAATCCTATGTTTGCTATGATTTTGCCCTAACGCTGTGTAAATTATCACAGCCTCCCCGGCGCGTCAACGGCTTTGCGCCGAAACATTCGGCATCTGCGCATATTTTCGCCGCAAGCGCGGGCCTGCCGGGGGGGGGTGACTTTTTCAGGACTTGAGCCGCCAGAGGCTGAGGCATTCCAGGTGCGGCGTATGCGGAAAAAGATCCACGGCCGCCAGCCGTTCCAGGCTGTAGCGCGTCTGGAGGCCGTCCGCGTCCCTGGCCAGGGTGGCCGGGTTGCAGGATATATAGAGGATAGTTTGGGGCCGTAGCGCCAGCAGGCCGTCCAGAACCCGAGGGGCGAGACCGGCGCGCGGCGGGTCGGCCAGTACCGTGTCCCAGCCGGGACCGCGCCGCTCACGCCGCAGCCGGTCCAGCAGGGCCGCCGCATCGCCCGCTTCGTAGCGGCACCGGATCAGTCCGCCGCGTTCCGCGTTGCGCCGGGCCAGAGCCACGGCGCGTTTGTCGCATTCCAGGCCCAGAAGCCGATCGTAGTCAGGAGCCAGCAGTTGCCCCGGCGCGCCCACGCCGCAGTAAAGGTCCAGCAGGGATGCGCCGTTTTCCGCGCCGCCGCGCGTCTGCCGGAGCATGTCCTGAGCCAGGCGGGCCAGATTCTGCGCGGCTCTGGTGTTGACCTGAAAGAAAGAAGCCGCGTCTAGGGCGAACAGGCAATCGCCCAGCGGCAGGTGGAGCAGGGCGGCTTGCGGATCTTCCCCGCCGCTCCCGTTAAGGCAGAGCACGCGCCGCTCACCGGCGGCCAGGGCATCGGGGCTTTGCCGTTCCTCATGGACAAAGGCGGCCAGGTCCGGAAAGCCGCCCAGCAGCTCTTCGCCCAGAGAGCGCGCGGCGGCCCGTCCGTCCGCACCGCCGGGACTGGTTACGCACAGGGCCCACCAGCGTGGCGCGGGGTCGTCTTCCCGTCTGCCGCTGCGCAGAACCAGGAAGCGCCAGAAGCCGTGCGATCCGGCTGCATGGGTCATTTTGTCCCGGCCAGGGCCGCGCCGTGCGAGCGGAGCGGCATAGGGGGCGAGGCCGCTCTGTTCCGCCGAGCGACGGGCAGCGGCCAGAATGTCCTGGGCCCCGGCGGGCAGCAGCACACAGCCCGGCACCGCGATGACTCCGGCGCCGCCCCGGCGGCGCTGCCCCAGGATCAGATTGCCGCCCGCGTCCCGGCCAAAGGCGAATTCCATCTTGTTGCGGAACGCCGTCCGTTCAGGCGAAGGGTGCGGGGGCTCCAAAACCGCTGTGAGCATGTCCCGGTCCAGGTGCCCGATGCGGGTCAGGGCCGCCAGGGCCAGATCCTCCTTCCAGCGCAGCTGCGCCGGGTAGGGCATGATCTGCAGAGGGCAGCCGCCGCAGACATGCTGGTGCGGGCAGAGCGCCGGTACGGCGTCCGGGGCCGGGCGCAGCACGTCCAGCAGGTCGGCCTCCACAAGGCGGGCCTTGCGCCTGACGATCCGCGCTCGGACGATCTGCCCCGGCAGCGCGCCGCTCACAAAGACGGCCGTGCCGCTTCCACGGGTTTTGCTGTTTTGGCCTGTCTCCGGCAGACGGGCGATGCCGCGTCCGTCGTGGGCCAAGCTGTCCACTGTCAGGGTGAGGATTTCGCTCATGGCGGCACGGTAGCAGCGCCGGGGCGGTTTTGCCAAGCCACGCCGCCGGATTTGTCCGGCATTACGGCCGGGAGAAACGCCCGGATGAAAAAGATTGGGGTCCGGGCCTTGACATTTTCCGTTCCATCGGGCAAATATGCCTTTCTCTTTTTGGAGGTTGATCATGTACGCGATTATCGAGACCGGCGGAAAACAGTACCGCGTCGAAGAAGGTTCCAAGATTGTTGTGGAAAAGCTCGCGGCCCAGGCCGGCAGCGATGTTACCTTGGATAAGGTGCTGATGGTCGGCGGCGCGGACTGCAAAGTGGGCGCTCCGTATCTGGCCGGCGCCGCCGTGACGGCGGAAGTGGTGGAACAGGGGCGCGGCCCCAAGGTCATGGTGTTCAAACGCAGGCGGCGTAAGGATTCCAAAACGCTGCGCGGTCACCGCCAGGACTGCACCACCATTCGCGTCAAAAGCATCAACAGCTAGGCTGGTCTTTCGAGGCGGGCCGTCCGTTTTTCGGCTGGTTTCCGGAAGCGATCCTTCGGGTTGCGGGCCGGAGTCGGAGCGGATTGGCAAGGCGTTTCGATGATTCAGCGTTCAGGAGGCTATCATGGCTCATAAAAAAGCAGGCGGCTCTTCGCGCAACGGTCGCGACAGCGCGGGTCAGCGCCGCGGCGTCAAGCGTTTCGGCGGTCAGCACGTGCTGGCGGGCAATATTCTGGTGCGTCAGCTGGGCACCGTTGTGTATCCCGGCGCCAATGTGGGCATGGGCAGGGATTTTACCCTGTTCGCCAAGGTGGAGGGCGTAGTGCGCTTTGAAAAATATGTCCGTAAGCGCCGCGTGTTGACGCGCGTGCATGTGGAAGCGCCCGCTCAATAAAGCCCCTTCGCGTGAAAATTTCAAAGGGAAGGAGCCGCCCTCAGGGGCGGTTCCTTCCCTTTTGTCTTTTTTCCAGGCATAGTAGCGCAGATCACCTTTGAGAATCGGCATTCTCAAAGTTCCGGCGACGCTCGCTCTGCTCTCGATGTCCGTACGGCTCGCATTGCTCGCCTACGGCCACAGCCCTGCGGGTCGTCCTTCGGGTTGGTCTTCGGTGTGCAACAGCGCAAATAACTTGCGCTTATGCCGATCTTTGCCGTCGTCATCCGAAGGCGGCACAGCCGCCAATGGCTGCCGCTCGCGGCGGGCTTTGCTCGCCGTAAACGGGCATTTCAAGCGTTGCTTATCTCGTTTGAATAACATAAATCCGGGGCCGTGATGCCCCGGTCAGAGGCAAAATAGTATGAGATTTGTGGATGAAGCGAAAATTCAGGTCCGGGCGGGCAAGGGCGGCCACGGTTGCGTGTCCTTCCGGCGCGAGAAGTTTGTGCCGCGCGGCGGCCCGGACGGCGGCAACGGCGGGGAGGGCGGTTCCGTCTATCTGCGGGCCGACAACCGTCTGCTTTCCCTCTATGATTTCCGTCTGAAGCGCCTGTATGAGGCCCAGAACGGCCAGCCCGGCCAAGGCAGCCAATGCGACGGCAAAAAGGGGACGGATCTGGTGCTGGGCCTGCCCGTGGGCACCCTGGTTTTTGCCGAAGGGCCGGAAGGCGAGCGCCTGCTGGCCGACCTCAGCGAGCCGGACAGCCTTGCGCTGGTGGCGCGCGGGGGGCGCGGCGGCAAAGGCAACGAGCATTTCAAGTCCGCCACCATGCGCGCGCCGCGTTTTGCCCAACCCGGCGAACCCGGCGAGGAGCTGAACCTGCGGCTGGAGCTGAAAATCCTGGCCGACGCCGGACTGATCGGTTTGCCGAATGCGGGCAAGTCCACGTTCATTTCGCGGGTTTCGGCGGCCCGTCCCAAGATCGCGGCCTATCCCTTCACCACCCTGACGCCCAATCTGGGCGTGATGATCGACGAGGTGGATCCGGACAAGCGCATGGTCATTGCCGACATCCCCGGCCTTATTGAGGGCGCGCACGCCGGACAGGGCCTGGGGCACCGCTTTTTGAAGCATGTGGAGCGCACCCGCTTTCTTGTGCATATGTTGAGCATTGAGGATGTGGATGACGTGGAGCCTTGGGCCGGGTTTGAACTGGTCAATGAGGAGTTGCGGCGTTTCGATCCGGAACTGGCCGAGCGGAGGCAGATTGAAGTGGTCAATAAAATAGACCTGGTGGACGAGGAACGCCTGGAGACGCTGAAAGCCCGTGCCGAAGCCGACGGCCGGAAGATTTTCTTCATTTCCGCCCGCGAGGAGCAGGCCCTGGAACCACTGGTGGCCGAACTCTGGCGGTTGCGCGACGAGCTGGCCCGCCACGAGCCCCTGTTGCGCTACGAGCAGGAAGAGGCGGAAGCGGGCGAGGAATTCCCGGACATTGAAGTGATCTACACGCGCGAGTGAGGCTGTTCTGACGGCCTGTCCGGCGGAAAAGACGGACGGCCGGGGCGGAAGCGGCCGCGTTGTGCGGGCAATTGCAGCGGAGGCGGTGATGGAAAGGCCGGAGGACTGGCGGCAGGAACGGGCCCGGGTACTGGCGCAGGCCCGTGTGGTGGTGGTCAAGGTCGGCAGCGCCGTGCTGACCGACGCTATGGGGCTCAGCGCCGCCGTGCTGGACAGCCTGGCCGGGCAACTGGCCGGGCTGCGCCGCCCGCCCGGCTCGCAAGCGGGTCAGCAGGCCAATCAGTCCGGCGAGCGGCGGCTGGTGCTGGTTTCTTCCGGCGCCGTGGCCGCCGGGCGGGCGGCTCTGGCCGTGCACGGCAGGCAGGTGGAAACCACGGGCCTGGCTGCCCGGCAGGCCGCAGCCGCCGTGGGCCAGGGACAATTGATGCGGGCCTGGGACGCGGCTTTTCACGCCCACGGCATGCCCACGGCCCAGGTGCTGCTGACCCGTGACGACCTGCGCGCACGCCAGCGTTTTCTCAACGCCCGCAACACCTTCGCGGAACTCCTGCAGTGGCGCGTGCTGCCCATTGTCAATGAAAACGACACGGTTTCGGTGAGCGAACTCAAGTTCGGCGACAACGATTGCCTCGCCAGCCTGCTGGTCAACCTCACGGGCGCGGACCTGTTCGTCAATCTGACCTCGTCGCCCGGCGTGCTGGCCGCCAATCCCCAGCGGCAACCCGACGCGCCGGTTATGGACCATATCGACGACGTGGCGGCCCTGGATCTTAGCCAACTCTGCGGCGGCAAAACTTCCGTGGGCACGGGCGGCATGTATTCCAAACTGCTGGCCGCCCGGCGCGCCGCCCAGATCGGCGTGCCCACCCTGATCCTGCCGGGCCGCGAGCCCGACGTGCTGGCACGCGTCTTTGACGCGGCGGCGCTGGAGGCGGCGGGCGGAACCCCGACGGCAACGCCGGGGACCTGGGTGCGTCCCGCGGGGCACGCCATACCGCGCCGCAAGTTCTGGCTGGCCTACCAGTCGGAACCGGCGGGCAACGTGACTGTGGACGCGGGCGCGGCGCAGGCTTTACTGCGCAAGGGCGGCAGCCTGCTGCCCGGCGGCGTGCGCCGGGTGGAAGGCGCGTTCCAGAAAGGAGCCCTGGTGCGCGTGCTGCACGAAGGGCAAAGCCTGGGCGTGGGCCTTTCCAATTACAGCGCGGCTGACCTCAAGAAAATCATGGGGCTCAAGCGCCACGAAGTGGCGGCCATTCTGGGCGACGCCCACTATCCGGAAGTCATCCACAGGGACAATCTGCTGCTGGACGCGGCGGTGTAGAGCAATTCACGTTTGAAATGCTCTAACGCCGCATGTGAACGACCACGCCGTCTGACGACAGTTTTGGGGGAGAATGCATGGGGGCATCGGCAACGGGATCAGGCGCTGGCGGGACGGGACGGGGAGCGCGGGACCTTTTCGCGTCCCGGCTCGGCATGCTGGCGGCCACTCTGGGCTCGGCTGTGGGCCTGGGCAATATCTGGAAGGTGCCCGCCCTCACAGGACAGCACGGCGGCGCGTCCTTCCTGCTGATCTACGTGCTTTCCACCATGCTGGTAGCCCTGCCCCTGATGATCGTGGAAATGATCATGGGGCGGCGCACCCGCGCCAATGCCTATAGAACCTTCACCCTGCTGACCCCGCGCCGGGCCTGGTGGGTGACGGGCGCGCTCTCGGTACTGGCCGCCGCGTTGATTCTGGCCTTTTACAGCGACGTGGCGGGCTGGGTCTTCGCCTATGTGCCCAAGGCCCTGAGCGGCGGCGTGGCCACCACGGACCCGCTGGTGGCGGCCCGCATTTTCGGAGAGCTGCTGGCAAGCCCGTGGGAAAGCCTGCTCTGGCAGTGGTTGGTGTTGGGTTTCATCGCGGCCGTGATCATGCGCGGGGCCTCGGGGGGCATCGAACGCGTCACGCGCGTGCTCATTCCCCTGCTCTTTCTGCTGCTGGTGGCGGTCTGCATTCGCAGCCTGACCCTGCCCAATGCCGGTGCGGGCCTGCGCTTTCTTTTCATGCCCGACTTCGCGCGCATCAACGGCGAAGTGGTGCTGATGGCCATGGGCCTGTCCTTTTTCAAGATGTCCATCGGCTTCGGCTGCATGATCACCTACGGCAGCTATTTCCAGGCCGACACCCGCGTGCCCGCCCTGGCCCTGCGGGTGATGGTCTGCGATCTGCTGGTCTCCCTGCTGGCGGGCGTGGCCGTGTTTCCGGCGGTGTTCAGTTTCGGCTTCGAGCCCACGGCAGGCACCAGCCTGCTTTTCCTGACCATTCCGGCGGTCTTCGCCTCCATGCCGGGCGGGCAGTTCTTTACGGCGATTTTTTTTGTGCTCTCGGCCGTGGCCGCCATCGGGGCCATGCTCTGCCTGTTGGAAATTCCCGTGGCCTGGCTGCTGGAAACCTGCAAACTGCCCCGCCCCAAGGCCACACTGCTGGTGGCTCTCGGCGTGGCCGCCCTGGGCGTTCCGCCCACGCTCTCCACCGGGATCTGGGCCTCGGAGACCGTCTTCGGCCTGACGTCTTTTGACGCGTATGATTTCGCCACGTCCAACCTGCTGTTGCCGGTCTGCGGCCTGCTGACCAGCCTGTTCGCGGGCTATGTCTGGCCAGAACGGGAATTCGTCGCGGCCCTGACCAACAACGGCAGCCTGCCGCTGCAAAGGCTGGCGCGCCTGCTGCGTCTGGCCTGCCGTACGGTGACGCCTTTGCTCATCACCATTATTTTGCTGCACGGCCTGAAGGTATTTTAAGCGAATCAAATGGGAAGAAGCCCTGAGAGCACTGCCGGAAAGCCGGCCCGGAGGCAGCTTGCTCAGGGCCGGTCCGGACCAATCAAGGTCTGTCCGGGTCGGCCGCGGCCGGGACTTCGTGGGCCAGGGCTTCGCGCGCCAGTTGGCTGACGCTTTTTTCGTAGAGTTGCTCGCCGTCGAAAAGTTCGCAGATTTCTTCATGCCCGGCGTCAGCCAGGCGGCGCAGGGCGGGCGTGTCCATGAAGTCCGGCGGCAACTGGGCCAGAGCCCAGGCGGCCATGCCCCGGCAGATCACGTCGTTGTCCTCCAGGCCTTTGCGCAGCCAGGGCCGCGCGCCCGCGCAGAGTTCGGGTCGGGCCTGGGCCAAACGGCCGACGGCCCAGTAACACGAGCGGCGCAACAGATCGTTGTCGCAGTAATTGTCGTCCCGGCCCAGGTCGATGAGATAGGAAGCCAGCACGCGATGAAAATCCTTGGCCAGGAGCGGGCTGGCGGCCAGGCTTTCTCCGAAGGCTTCGGGAATGCCCCAGCCGATGTTGCCGGATTCTTCATTCATATGCCACATGAAGCGGCGGATGATGTTGCGGGCCGCCTCGGGCTCGCGCTCGGCCAGCCGGGCCGTGGTCAGGCCCAGGGCCACGGCGGCCCGGTGCATGGTCTGCGGGCCCAGCAGCAGGAAGGAAAAAAGCGGCCCCACATGGGACGCGCCGCCCGCGGCGATTTCTTCCAAATGATCCCGCCACCGCGGACTCTGCAAATATTGTTTCAATTGCTGTTTGGTTGAACGCATCCTGGGCATGGCTTTCCTCCGCCGGGTTAAAATGCGGCCACATTCAGAGTTACGACTTTTTCAGCGTCTGGCAAGCCGCCGTGCCTACAGCGTGCAGAAGAAGATAACCCAGAACGGCACGCTGAAATCCAAGATCATGGCGTGCACGATGGAGACGAAAATCCAGTCCCGGCCCGCGTAGCGGGCGATGATGGGCAGGGTGGTGTCCATGGTGGAGGCCCCGCCGCAGGAAATGGGGGCCAGCGGCCCCAGCAGGCGCACCAGCAGCGGCGTGCCCACCAGGGTCAGGATTTCGCGCAGAATGTTGCTGAGCAGGGCCACGGTGCCCAGTTCCGCGCCCTTGTACTGGGTGATGAAGATGGAGGAAAGGGAGTAGTAGGCGAAGCCCGCGCCCACGGCCAGGCAGTCGGCAAGGCTGTAGGCCAGAAAAAGGCTGGCCGCGGCCACGCCCGCGAACGTGCCCACGGTGGTGGCCAGGGGGAGCAGGAGCACACGCGGGCGCAGGGTGCGTAGAATCTCGCCCAGCCGCCGGTCTGATCCGATGGACAGGCCCACCAGCCCCATGAGCAGCCAGAGCACATAGAGCGTGGCGTCGTGCTCCACAAAATAGCGGGGAATCAGGCCCAGCCGGGCCAGACCCAGCCCCGCGCCGAAAAAAGCCAGAATCAGCAGACTGCCGGACATACGGAAAAAAGCCCCTTCGGGTCTTTATGGACGGATGACAAACCCCGCTGACGCGGTGTTTGCGCCGCCATCGGCTCATGTTCAGAAAAACTTGCCGGGCGGTGCCCGTTACACGCCGCCGTGCGGCGGGTGGGCATTAACAGGAGAGTTCCGGGCATTGCCCGCGCCCGGGGCTGCGGGGAAATCGCGGAACCAGCGCCGGATCACGGCCACGCAGGCCAGGGACCCGGCCACGCCCGCCAGGGTCAGCAACAGGGCCTTGCCGCCCAGCAACGGCAGGTTGTTCATCAGTTCCTCATTGCCGCCCACGGCCACGCCCAGAGAAAAGAGCAACAGCATGATGGCCGGTGAGACGCAGCGGGTCAGCAGGCCGAGCCAGGCCCGGCCGCGCAGCAGCCAGCCCAGGGTCATGCCCAGCAGCATCAGGCCCATGGCGATGAACATGATTTTTCTCTCTCTTTCCTTCGGAAGCCAAAAGAATCTATTTCAGGAAGGACCTCTAGGTCCGGATTACATGGCGCAATGCCTGCCGCAAAAAGGCCAGCATGGCCCCATAGCGCTGCTCCTCGTGCAGCAGATACTCCACATCCCAGAGCACCCAGATCAGATGTCCGCGATGGCGAGTCTGCTGCAGGGGGCGGAGACCGCCCGGCAGGGCCAGGGCCTTGGCCGCCGCCGAGCCCATGACCACCACGCCGCGCGCGCCCAGCGTGCTCACGCCGGACCAGAAGGCGTCGGCATGGGGCGCGTAGTTCTCCGCGTCCGGAGCGTTGTCCGCGTCTCCCCTCGGCAGGCAGGCGGGCCAGAATGTATGGGTGCCCGCCGGGTGCCCCAGATCGCCCAGCAGACGTTGCAGAAAAGCCCGCCGCGCCTGACGCTGCTCGTCCTGCGCGCCGCAGAGATCCCTGCCCAGATTCCAGTAGGTCCAGGCCACCAGGCCGGGTCGGCTGGCCGCCAGACGCTCCCGCCAGGGCGCGGGCCAGGCGTGCGGCGGCAGGGGCCGCCAACGCTCCTCATTATGGGCGTTGGCGGCGGGTCCGGCGGCGGGCGTTGTTTCCTCGCCCCGCGGCGGCGGGCGTCTTTCCCGCCGTT